>NZ_LQMT02000009.1:64314-96870 GCF_001620365.2 Amycolatopsis keratiniphila subsp. keratiniphila | reverse complement strand
ACGGAAATCATGACAGGGCCCGCAGGTGTCGGGGAACGCCTTACCGAAGTAGCCGTTCACCCTGAATGAGTCGACCATCCGCACGAACTCACGTGCGACCGCCGGCATATCGAGACGGCTCGGCACAGTCGCGCGCCGCCGCTGCGACCAGTACGGCGTACGTACAGACGCCTCCCTGAGCTGGCCGGCATCTTCTACGAGCCGCGACAAGAACTTCCTCGGACCACGTAACGCATCGGAAAACGGGTCGCTGCCCCACGAGTCGCTGGAGGAACCGTTCGCACTCATCGCATCGATCGCGGAAGTGCCAGCGAAGGCCTCGGTAAGCAACCATTCGCACTGCTGGTTGAAGTCCTGCCCGGCACGCGCGATCAGCGCCTCGCCTTCCCTGACGAACAGCTCCCGCGGCCACACCAGTTCGAAATCCGCCCCGCCATATCCGTCAGCGGCCAGAGCGGACCCTCGACCCGAGTCCTCCTGCATCCTCCGCTTGGCCTCGACCCCTACCGTGTGCAGCCCTACTGCCCTCAGCGCAGCGATCCTTGCTGGGAACCACCGTTCTGTCCAGGAGACACCGCCAAGAGGAACGGGCAGATCCGGGTCGAAACGCTGGTAGTTCCGGAGCTCGGGGTCGACGGCATCCATCACGATCTGTACCGCTGGCTCCAGCCGACACAGCTCGTCCTCCAGCTCGCTGATCTCTCGCTCAAAGTCCTCAGCTTCGGGACGGTCACTACCGATCGTGTGGATCGTGCGGTAGAGCTCCGCCATCTGCTCGATCTTTGCCACGAACGCCTGAAGCTGATCAACTGCCCACTGCTGGTCGACCACAGAGCCATCTCCGATCCTCGAACGGCCGATTCTAAGATGAGGGTTCGATCCACAACAGGCGACATACGGCGAGTCGGCGGCGAAGCTGACCTCGCGGACCGTAGATAGTCAGCGCGCTTCCGTAGCTGTTCTGTAAGCTCAGCCGTCCGACGATGGGTTTGATGCCCTGTGTACCGGTTAGGCATGACTGCGACGACGAACGCAGTCTCGCTACCCAGCCTGGTGTTCCAGTCTAGCTTCAGCCTTTTAGCGGTATTCGAGCTACAAGCGGTTACATCGCTCTCCAACTCGTTAGCCACCGCCGGGACGTTCATGCCCGCCGGTGACTGAGCCTGGCAACTGTGTGATCTCGGTGCGGGCCAAGCTAGGCGTCAGTTCGAGAGCGGTAGCGATGGCGGCCGCGAGAGCGCGGCCGTGATCGGTGAGTCCGGCCATCGGTTTCGGCGGGCTGGCGCGATGCACGAGTTGCCGGCCGAGTTCGCGTTCGAGTCCGATCGCGGACGTCGACTTCGCTGCTCAACGACGAGAAAAGGGCACCACCGCGCTGCTGACGGCCGCAGAAGAACGCCTCGAACAATTGCCCGCGCCCGGCGGCCCGACAGTCCTCGTGCACGGCGACCTGTGGTTCGGCAACACCCTCTGGTCCGGTGACCGCTGCACCGGCCTCGTCGATTGGGACTGCGCCGGCGCCGGATCGCCGGGAATCGACCTCAGCGGCGCACGCTTCGACGCTGCCCTGATGTTCGGGCTACCCGCCGCCGAGCAGGTCCTGGAGGGCTGGCAGCACGCTGCCTGCCGACGAGCCGAGCAGGTCGCCTACTGGGACGTCGTGGCGGCGCTAGGCACCCTGGCCGACATGGCGTTCTGCGTTCCGGCGCTCCACGACCAGGGCAGATCAGACCTCGACGCTGACCTTCTCGGACTACGGCGGGACGCATTCCTCAGCACCGCACTGAGCCGACTCGACGTCGACGATCAGTAGTCAGCACACCACCGAAGCACGCAGGCCGACCAGCAGAAACACGCGAACGAGGTGGGGCCAAATCAGAGTGCCGACTCCGCCTCGGCAACAACAGGCGGGGCCACAACAAGATGCCGGCCGATCCTGCAACCCAGCCTCCGGGGCCAGATCGGAGTGCCGAACCGGGACCAATTCGACTTGCCGAAATCATGCCGCCGAGAAGCCGCGCCAGCGAGGCATGTCCGGGAATATTGGCAGCCATCGGACTACCGGCAAGCGTCCAGTGAGCGATCCGGACCTCGCCGTGGCTCAGCCTGGTCGCCTAACCCCAACTACGAGTCTCTACCGAACCCGGGGCGGTTCACCACATCCTCACTCAACGAGTGAGCCTCCATCAAACCCGGGGCGGTTCAGCCGAGCCGACGACGGCAACGACGACCCGTCTACCGTGGCCGTCACCCGCTGACGTTGCCGTCACCGCCAACGAAACGGGAGTCCCACCGAGCACAGCTCGGTGGGACTCCCGTTTCCGCTCTCCTAAAAGGCGAGAAATCCGATCAGTCCGATCGGACGAGGTCAGCAAGTTCGATTAGATACTCGTTAAACCTCAAGTCATCATGAGCGGAGAAAAGCACCCCAAAGGCCGATTGAAGAGCCATATTCGGGGCTTCCTTCAAATCGCACAGAGGGATCGTTGAAACCACATCGGAAAAGCTATAGGAGAGCTCCACCGCGCCTCCTTCCATCACAGCTGTAATTGAATCCTGAGTTTGCGAGGATTCTACAACTGACGCGCCGGAAGATACGACTTCGCGACACAGCTGAACAAGCATCAAGACAAAGTCCACGACGGGGAGGCCAGGCGTCCTCAATTGAATCTCGTTGCACCCATCGCCGATCACTACATCGGAACTGAAGTAGTGAAAAGTCAGGTCATCGGCCGTTAGCGTGCGAGCCGAGAGCCCCGACAGGCCGTCGGCATCCCAGGATGGATCCTCGATGCGAGGTAGGAATGTAAACGAGATCACTTCGTCTCCTAGTACATAAACTTCGGCATCGCGGTGACGAAGTTCCCCGCACCATCAACGGCTATTCTCATGCCGTTCTGGCCCATCGCACCGACTTCCACATCGCCGAAATTGTAGTCGATGTAATATCCGCCGCGAGGGTCGGACTTGGACCTAGGAACTTCCGTCCCATTCTTGATCGCCTCATCCACCATCCCCCGGAATCGGGCCTTGTCGATACCTTCGGCAAATACATTCTCCACCTTTCCAGCCTTATCGTAGACCCCTCCAGGTGAATGCTGGTCCCAAGCGTGGTCAAACTGCTGGGTTCCTACAATGCAGTTTGCATTGTGCACCAGGGCTGGCGTCTCGCCCGCCAGCACATAGTACGTGTGGTCGGTGTCGACGGTGAGGTTGTAGACCCGTTGACGCTGAGTCTGCCATCGGTCGACCTTGACCACGGTGACGACCGCTCCAGTATCCGTCCGGAGAGTGTCACCGGCCTTGAGGTCGGTCGCGTCGGTCCAGGACGCACGACCTGGCGACCAGAACGGGTGCTTATCGGTAGCGATGACCACGCCGACCTTGTCCCCGCTGGGACCGTCGATGTCGACGGTCAGTTCGACCAGGTTCTTCTGGCCTTCACCGACGATGGTCACGATTACCGGGCGCGGCTCGGTGCGGCCGGTCTCTGGGTCTGTGGCGACGACCTCGTCACCGACCTCGACCTCCTCGATCGGCTTCGTCACCCCGCCGACAAGCAGCACCCGAGTACCCGCGACAAAACTGTTCGACGTGGCACATTTAGCCGCGGCCGGGCCCGCGTCGCCGGCCAACTTCGTTCCCTGCTTAGCAGCAGCCTTGGCTCCTGCAGCCACCCAGCCGGCGATGGGAATAGCGGAACCGGCAGAAAACGCGGCGTTAGTTAGATCGTCTTCACCGAGATATATTATCGCGTTGATGATATCAGCAGCCTCGCCGGGCCCGGGTAGATAGCCGATGATGTCAAGGCTGTTATGTGCGGCGTCGGAGAGGCTTTCCGACCTGAACAACTGCCAGGCCGCGCCTAGACCGGTCCAGGGCACCGCGACGGCGTCCGCCCACTCCAGGGGCGTCTGAGGGCGGCGCTTCGGCTTTTTCCCACCGTTCATTCGCGACTGCTCGAACTGCCGGCGTTTCTCGTTAGCGCCCGGCTGGCCGCGCTTGACGTTCATGTTCGTGAGCTGCTGGTCGCTGTAGTGACCGTGAACGCCGGCTCCGGCGACCGGGTCGATCCCGCAATCGCCCCGCCAGCCGACGCAATAGCCGGGCGAGTCCTCAGGGGCGAGGCCGGTGGGGTCACTCAGCGCGATCGGGTTGTTGTTGGCGTAGCTGTAGCCGTTCATCTGCTGCGGGCTGGACGGGTCGAGAAGCGGGTCCAGCGACACGAACCGGCCCAGGTCGGCGTCGTAGTCACGGGCGCCGAGATGCGTGAGCCCGGTCGAGGCATCGATCGTGCCGCCCACAAAGCCACGCTCACCCGGCATGACCACGTCTGGGCCCCGTTGGCTACCGAAGGGGGTTTGGCGTCGTTGCTTGACCATGAGGTCGTTCGCGTTGATGGCGACCTGTGTGGTGCCCTGGTGGTCACCGGCAAGCCAGGTCAAGACGCCGCCGGTCCGCATCGCGACTGTCGTCCCGCCGTGGGTGTAGTACCTCGTCGTGGTCGCGTTCCCGCTCGCCTTGTCGAGGCGAACCTCCTGCTGCCCAAGATAGAGCGTCGTGCCTGTCGGATCACGCCGGATCAGCCGATCGCCGTCGGCGTCGTAGAGGAACGTCGTGTCTGAAGTGCCGTCGGTGACCTTTTCGAGCTTGTTCTCGATGTTCCATTCGAGGTTTTGCTGCCCGGAGACACCGGGGCGGGTCTTGGTGTTGCCGAGTTGGTCGTAGGTGTACTGGGTCGTCTTGGCGCCCGCCGGTCCTTCTGTTGTGACGGAGTTGAGCACATGCGGTTTGGTGGTCCCGGGAGCGGCGTAGCTGTACTTGCGGGTGAGGTCGCCACCGGGCAGGTGCTGGGTGTCACCGGTCCGGTTGCCGGACTTGTCATAGGTGAAGGATTGCCAGTACGGGGCTGGACCGCCGAGACCGCTGGAACCGGGAGGCGCGCCGCAATCGGGGTTGGCGGGCGTCCAGGCTTCGGTGAGACGTGTCAGGTAGTCGTAGCCGAAGCACTGCTTGTCCACCGGCTGTCCGAGGGGGGTGTTGGCGATCGAGGTGATGTTGCCCGCGGGGTTGTAGGTGTAGTGGGTGTCGGTCTGCATCGGCTGCGGTACTTCGGCGTCGACGATGGTGCGGTCGAGCCTGCGGGTGTTGGTGTCGTAGTAGTAGGACAGCCAGGCCCGTTTCCCGTTGGTGCTGGTGCTGCTCTCGCCGCCGAGCTGCAGCCGTTGCGGTTCGCCGTAGCGGGTGTAGCTGGTCTCGGATACGTAGTCCTGGTAGTCGTCATCCACGCCGCCTTCGGTGCTCTGGAGGTATCCGAGATCGTCGTGGACGTAGAGCATGCTTTCGACTGACAGGTCACCAGCTCTCGGAATACCGGCGCCGCCAAGGCTTCCATCCCAGTTGTACTGGAAGAACGACTGGTAGGTACCGGCCAGCTTCGGGCCCTCGATCGGCGGGATGATGATCGACTGGACGGTCGGCTGGTACAGCGGTCCGTAGACGTTGACCTTCTTGACGTAGGCGTTGCCGTCGACCCAGCGAGTTGACGACGCGACCTGCCCGATGCCCTTGTGCGCGGTGTCGTAGGCCCATTCACTGAGTTTGGTCCCCGACAGGTTGTCTTTGAAGACGCCGGTCTTGCGGCCGAGTTTGTCGTAGCCGTAGGCGAGGGTGACGTTGCGGGCGTCGGTGCTGCTGGTCTGCTGGTTCAGCTTGTTGTAGGTGTAGGTGGTGGCACCGCGGTCGGGATCGTCGGCGCGGATCAGCGAGCCGTGGATGTCGTAGGTGTAGGACCAGCGGTTACCGCTCGAGTCGGTGATGGTGGCGAGTTTGTCGGAAGGAGTGTAGTCGTACTTGGTCTCGTCGTAGTCGCCGGTCGGCTGGGCGCCGTGGTACTGCCAGACGCTGCGGGTACGGCCACGGGCATCGGTGATCGTGCGGGTCGCGATACCGCCCTCCGGTGGCGTGACGCTGACCGAGTCTCCGCTATAGGCCGTACTGGTTCGCCACTTTTCGTGTCCACCGACCTGGTAGATCGATGCGGTGGCCCGGCCGGCGCCGTCGAACTCGGTGAAGGTCAGGCCCGGGACTTCGAGGTCGCTGGCCACCCAGAGTGAGGTATCGACCGGCTGGTCGTTGTAGAACGGTTGCGTTGTCTTGTAGGCACGGCCCTGTGAGTCGTAACGGGTGTCTACCAGCAGCCTGCCGCCTCCGGGTGCTGGTGCCTGGACCTGTCTGGTTCGGTAGAGGCCGTCGAGAATCGCGGTCGAGGTGGTGTAGTTCCCCTTGGGGCCGATCTGCGTGGTGGTAACCGAGCTGGGTGCGTCCTTCCGGACGTCATAGGCGAAGCGGGCGGTGCCTTGCGCGTTCTCTGCTCGAGGGCGGTTCGGCTGCCAGACCTCTGCTTTACGCCCGAGCGCGTCGTAGCTGATCTCCGTGACGCGGCTATTGGGATCGGTGATCGTCAGTGGGGACCCCCACGCGGGCTCGAACACGGTGGTCGTCTTGTGCCCGAGAGCGTTGGCGGTATCGAGTTGAGTGACCGGGCCCCCGACGGCCGGCGTGTAGGTGGAAGCAGCGGTGTTGCCGTCGGCGTCGGTGATCTCGAGCGGACGACCATAGACATCAAGTTTGGTCTTGGCTGTGGTCCGGTAGATCGGAGTGAAGCCGTTGTAACTGTCGACTTCCTCAGCCAGGGTGACGTCACCGACAGTGGGCGGAACACCATGTGCGAGCGTGTCGTAGGACAACCGGACGTCGGAGATGGTGTCTCGCGGATAGACCGGCAGCAGGCCGCAGCGCGCAGAGAGTGTCTCGACCCGTGACGGGAAACTCAACAGCCATCGCGTGGTGTTCTGCGCGTAAGTGGTGGACGTGCAGTGCTCGTCACCGGAGACGTTGATGTCGCCGAAGTCGTTGACCTTGATGGGCAGGCCGTTGGGATCATAGTCCGTCGTGGTTTTCGCGACCCGCCAGCCACCCGAGGCCAGTGCCGCGAACCCGCGCTTGACACCGATGTTGACCAGGTATGCCTTCAAGGCTCCCTGAGTGGCCGTCGGGCCTTGCCAGGTAGGTTCGGTGATCGTCTTACCGACGATGGCCCCGGCTTCGCCGTTCTTGATGATGGTCTCGAGAGTGAAGCCCTGGAGCCAGTCCTCGTCGACGTGAGTGCCGCCCTCGCTGTCCTGGACGCTCGCCGTCCGCGAGCCGTTGTTGGGGAGCTTGTCCCCGTGCATGCCGCGGAAGTAGCGGGTTTCGGTGAACCCCATCGGCCCGCTGGGGTCGTTGGGCTTGCCGGTGCGGACGATGACCTTGCCGAACCCGCGGAACTCGTTCCAGGTCTTGTCTTTCTCGGACTCGAAATCAGCTGTGGAGTAGTGCCACGCCGCACCTTCGGGATAGGAGTAGCTGGTGGCTTGCTCACTGCTGGTACTCATCCAGTCGGACTCCACGACCGATTCGACAACGTACTTGTTGAAGTAGTCGGTGCGTTCGGCGAAGTCGCGCTGTGTCCACGTGGCTGGGAAGCAACGTTTGGTGTTGGTTTCCGGTTTATCTGGCAGAGAGGTCGCGGTGCAGTCGGCGGGTGCGTACCTGATGCTGGTGACACCACCGGCTTCGGAGACGATCGCGGAGAGCCGATACCGGTTCAGGGGGCCTGGCCCGTCGCCCTTGTCCACCCGGTTCGCGAGCTTCATGCCTTCGAAGGTGACCTTGGGCAACGCGATCGGTGTTCCGACATGACCGGTATGGATGATGCTCTTGAGCCAGAGAGCGGCTTTCCGGCCGTCACCGGGATCCGGGAATTGGTGCTCCAGAGTCCAGCTGTCGACATCCGCGTAGCTGTTGTTCTTGCGGACCTGGGTGGTGATCTTGGCGAGGCGTTTCGTCGACCAGAACGTGGGGCTGTAGTGGTCCTTACAGGTCGTGCCTTCGCAGCGGTCTGCCAAAGCGACGTCGGGGAAGTTCTCTGGCTTGTCGAGGGTGCACACGCTGCCGGGAACGCACCGTTCCTCGGTCGTGAAGGTCACCTTGCCAGTCGCGGGCGCTGAGTCACCGTCACGAAGTCCGTACTGGATTTCCTTGAGTGTTCCGCCACGGACGTAGGACACCGGGGTGTCTTTCAGGTTTTGGCCATAGTTGTTGGTCTCGATGTCGTAGGTGTAGAGGATCAGATTGCCGTGGCGGTCCACGACCTTGTCCAGGTTCCAGCGGTACGCCTGGACGCAGGCTGAGTTCGCGAACGTGTTGTCCGCCGCATGGCACGGTTCGCCGACGTCATCGCCGTAGACTGGCAATGTCCAGGTCGACTTTGACGTCGGTGCGGACCCGAAGAAGTACTGGGTGCCGTCGACCGTGGTGATCTTCCAGTATTCGCCGTCGCGGGCACCGTTCGCGGCGCCGGTGAGGTGCTCGATGCGGGAGCCGTTGTCGCTCTTCTGTCGCCATGTCTTCTTTGTGGCGTCGTAAACCAGCCGGCCACCGGAACCGTTGTAGGACGCGATCGCGTTATCGCTCTTCCAGCAGAGATCGCCGACCTTCGGCGGTGTCGTTCCGTTCTCTTTGTCGTCCTGACAAGCGCCGTAAGCCCGTTCGACGAATCCCGGGTGCAGATCCCAGCCGTCCCCGACCCATGATGCCTGGTTGTTCGTGGCACTCGTGCGCCCATCAACCGCCGACGACGTGTAGGACAAAGCGAGATTGGGTGTCAAGTTCCCGGGGGTGGGAGGAACTCGCAGTGGGTACGACCAGGAGAAGTCTCCCGTTTGCGTCGACACATCCCAGGTCGCCGTGGGCGAAAGCGAGGTCGCTTTGCTGGTTCCGCCTCCGTCGGGCGTGGTGGAACCAGTGGGTTGGTTACCGGTGAGCGCCTTCAGGCTCGCTTCGTCGAGCTCACGGCCCTTCATGGTCTGGTTCGTCACCGGAGTCGAGTCGACTACCGGCGGGTCGACGCTCCAGCCGTTGGCCGCGTTCGCGACCTGCGAGGTGCTGACGCCGGTCACGACCAGTGAGCAGATCAGCGTGACCGTGAGGGTTCTCGAAGTGCGGCGTGTGGACGACCTTTGTCGCATCGGTTCTCCAGGCTGGACGTGGTGAGGCTTTGCCCGTGTTCTGGGAGCGCCTCAGTGGCTGTAAGTCGATCGGGTCACGGACTTGCCGGTGGGCCTACCCGCCGCCGGTTCCTGCCGGCGGTGCCGGTTCGCGCCCTCCGGTCGTTCCGCTGCCCGATGCGGCGAAGGCCGGCTCGACCTGGGGAAGTTTGGTGATGACGTAGCCAAGGAATCGGTCCTTGGGCAGGCCTTCGCAGTTGTCGTCGTCGCTGGTCATCGACTCGGTCCCGCTGCTGCCACATCGGTAGAGAGGTTTCGCGGTGGGGTCGTCGGGTTTCTGTGTCCAGAGATGGCCGATCGTTTCGAGGACTGTTTTGCCCTCGCAGGCGGTGTCGAGGGAGACGAACTGGTCCGTGTCGTTCACACACGCGGTGAAGGGCTGCGTACCTTGCTGCGGGATCAGAGGAACGTAGCCATGACGGAACTCCTGGTGATAGCCGGGCCGCGCTCCGTGCGTCGTACTGAGATGGTCATAGGCGTTCTCGTTGTAGTACCGCACGAATGGTGCGTAGGCGAGCGTGTACCCCAGCACGCCCAACCGGGTCGCGCCTTCGCAATTCTCGTCGCTACTGTCGAAGTGTTCCTCAGCCAAAGCACAACGATAGATCGCCATGGTGGGAAGGTTGCTCGGCTGGGCGGTGTATACCGATCCGATGTCACCGAGCTTGACGTGGCCATCACAGGCACTGTCCATTGAGGTGAAGAACTCTTCACCGTTTCGACAAGAATAGAGAACACGGGTATTGGAATGTGTCGCCGGCACCAGCATGCCGAGACTCTTCTCGAAGTGACTTCCGGCAGGCGGTGCCTCGCCGGTGTTCGCACTCCTCCGCTCGCCCGTTGCGTCGCGGAAGCGGCCGAACTGGCCGGCGTCCGGTGCGGGGAAGCTGCCGTAGGTTTTGATCGCTGCGTCGGAGGCCATGCCGTAGTGGGCGTAGACCTCGTCAATCATGCCGGGAAAGAACTCGGCTGCCTTGCCGTTGGTCTTGCCGCGGCCGATGGCGAAGGCCCCGTTCGCGTGCCAGAGGACGACACCGTCCTTCTTGCCCGCGAACTGTCCGTCGACATAGAGCCGCAGCTGGTGGGCCGCCTGGTCGTAAATCCCGGTGAGGTGTGTCCACCGGTTCACGACCGCGGGGTCGAACGAGCTGACGTAGGAGACCGGTGACGCGTCAACGTCCTGCGCGGTCGCGCCGAACGTCCACCGCCCGGCTTCAGGCCGGTACTGGAGGGTGAAGCCGCTCATCCGCGCGCCGTCCTGTGAGAGAACGGTCGCGACCTGATCGGTACGAGCGAGGTTGGCCCAGGCGGACACGGTGAAGCTGTCCTGCATGGCCAATCCCCGCTCCGGCGCGGTGGCCTGTCCGTCAGCGCCGTTCAGCTTGAGCGCGGTACCGCTCACACCTGGCGCGAAGGACGCGCCGCCGGTCAGGACGACGGCATTTCCGCGCCAGCTGTAGTCCTTACCGGTGCCGTTGTCGAACCGCCAGGCGCCGCCGTCACCCCGAGGGATGTCGTCGTGCACCTTGCGCACTTCGGCGTCGGTGAGTGCTCGCGAGAAGACCCGCGTGTCGTCGATTCCTTGCGGGAAGAAGCCGGCGTTCCCGCCGTTCCACCACGCTCTGCCGATCGAGAAGGCCCCGGCCGACGGAATCACCGTGACTCCCACCTGGACCGCGCTTTGCACACCATCGACGTACAGCTTCAGTTGCCGGAACTGAGCGTCATACACCACGGCCAGGTGCGTCCACTGGTACGCCTGGGGAGCCTGGCCGGCCCACAGCGCGACAATCGGGGGGTTGTCCTTGTCCTCGCTGGGTACGACGACACGCCACTTCTTCGCGCCCCCGTCGTATTGGACCTGGAACGCGCTGACCCGAGCACCGTCCTGCCCGAACACCGAGTAGTAGCCGCCGTCGGACTTCGTCAGTTGCACCCAGGCCGCGGCCGAGAAGCTCTTCGCCGTATCCAGCACCGGGCCAGCAGTCTGTGCATAGCCGGTGGTCCCGTCCAGACGCAACCCCGGCGTGTTCATCCCGCCGCCCCACCCAGCACCGTTCTTCAACGCCACGGTCGATCCACGACCGCTCGCGTCCATCGCCACCTGGCCGGCGTTCTCGTCGAACCGCCACTGCCCCGCATCCGCGACCGGCAACGTCGCTGTACCACCATCGGTGGCAGGATAGGACTTGTACAGGCCATTGACCCATTCCTTGTCCAGAGCAGTCGTGTAGAGGCGAACATCGTCGACCCTGCCGGTCCAGAACTGACTCGGCTTGCCCCCGGTCAGGCCGCGCCCAACCTGAGCGGCGCCCGACGCGTGCCAACTCGCGTTCAACGTTCCGTCCCCGACGCGCTTTCCGTTGACGTAGAGCCAGGTCTTCTTGGTCTGCCGGTCATAGGCGCCGGCAAGATGTACCCATGTGTTGATTTCGGCCGGCAATGTGGACACCGCCGCACTCGCGACCGGGGTATCCGTATCGGTCTCCGCCATCTCGAACACCCACTTGCCGCAGGCGTTGGGATTGTCGAAGACTCCGTCGAAGCAGGTCGCGTTCATCTCATCGGCGACATGCCCGAGCCGGAACTTGCTGGTTCGCTCGCCATCGATGCTCAGAGCCGTGAGCTTGGAGACGATGTCGGATTTGCGGTCCATGTAGACCCACGCCGACGCGCTGAAGCTGTCGTCGGTTCGCAGGTCGACACCCGTGGTTCCCACGGCACCGGTCTTGCCGTCGAACTGCACAGAGTTCCCGACCCGCCCGGGTGCGAACTGCGCGCCCGGCTCGAGTGTTCCGGTGCGGGCGCCGGTGGAGTCGGCGACCTTGGTGCCGCTGGATTCGTCGAGCTGCCAGTTGTGCACCAGGGTGAGGTCCTGGCCGGACATGGTGCGGATCTCGTCGGTGAACAGGGTGCGGCTGTAGACCTTGACGTCGTCTACCGCGCCACCGAACGCGTCCAGCCACGTGCCGTTCCACCTACCGCGGCCGATGTCGAACTCGGTGGTGGCGTTCCACCTGGCGGTGAAGTTCGCGGTCCCCGATAGCGTGCCGTTGACGTACAACTGCATCTCACCGGTGTTGCTGTCGTAGTTCGCGACGAGATGTGTCCAGACACCGGTCTGCACTGGCTGCGCGGAACGCGCCCGGACAACCTGGGCGGGGGCGGTGCTGTCGGGGCCGTGCATCGCGAACGCCCACCGGTCATCGGCGGCGCCGGTGTAACCGAGGTTGAACGCGGACACGTTCTGCCCGCTCTGACTCACCACAGCACCCCAGCCCGGGGTCTTGGTGGTCATCTTGACCCAGGCGGCGACGGAGAAGCTCATGCTGCTGTCGACCGGCGCGGGAGCGCTGACGTAGTCATCGACGCCGTCCAGATTCACCGCGAGATCCGTCGCATCGGGGTAACTGGTTTGCCCGGCGACCCACTGGGCACCGTTCTTCGCCGCGCCGTGCTTCGCCAAACCTGAGGTGTCCTGCGCGTCGCCGTCGAGTTTCCAGGTGGCGGCGGTGACGTTGTTCTGGGCGACGATGCCCTGGATCTCCGCGAGATCGAGCGTGCGGCTGTAGGCCCGGACCTCGTCGATGCCACCGGACCAGTACCCGAGCGGCGTCCCGTACTTCCCCCGCCCGATAGCGAACGGACCGGCCGCGTGCCACGGCGACGCCGGAGCCGGGACGCTCGCGACCTGCTTTCCGTTGACCATCAGCGTGAGGGTCTTGGCGGTCGCGTTGTACACACCGGCCAGATGCGTCCACGGCTCGGTCTGCACTGTGTTCGCCCCCGACCTGGCCTCTGCCGCCGTACCACCGGTGGCATCACCGGGATTCATGCCGAAGACCCAAGAACCGTTGTTCTGTTTCAGGTAGAAGCCACTCACCGCCGTGCCGTCCTGGGAAACCGCGGCCATGTCCCCGAGCTTGTCCGGCCTCACCCACGCGGTGACCGCAAAGTTCTGATCGGTCCGCACCACCGGCCCCGACGTGGCCGCGAAGCCCTTGACACCGTCGAACGTGGCCGCGCCGTTGACCGCTCCTTGGGGAACGAACCTCGCACCGGGCTGCAGGACAGCCATCTCACCGCCCGCGGCGGCATTGCGCGCGGTCGTCCCGTCCGCGTCATCCAGATTCCAGTAGCCCGCGGTGACGTTGTCCCGCGTGACCGCAGACTTGACCTCGGCGTCGGTCAGCACCCGGTCATACGTGCGGATCTCGTCGACCGCGCCGGCCAGGTAGTCCGACCCCGCGCTGTTCACGATCGCGCGCCCGACCGCGAACTCATGAGTCGCAGGCCAGGGGTTCGTCCACGGCGCACTGCCTTGGAGATCGCCGTTGACATACAACCGGATCTGCTGTGCGCCGGAGTCGTAGACACCGGCGAGATGAGTCCACGTGTTCGTCTGCGCAGCACTGATCGAGGACACCGTGGCCGGAGTCGACGCAGGGTCGTTCCCGGGCCGGAACTCCAACGCCCAGCGATCGGTCGCCGTGCCGGTGTGCCCGAGCTTCACCATCGCCGTCGTCGACGCGTTCTGGCTCAGCAACGTCGACCAGCCCGGCTTCTTCTCTCCGAGATTGACCCAGCCCGAGAACGAGAAACTCGGGTACGTGCTCGCCGAGATCGGCGCCGTCACGTAGTCGTCGACACCATCCAGCTTGAGACCCGAACCAGTACTTCCCGGCACGTAGACGGGGCCGCCGTGCAACGTCGCGTCGCGGAAGCCGAGGGTCGCGGTGTCCTTCGTGTTGCCTTCCAGGGACCATTGCGCCAACGGGCCGTTACCCGCCCGCACATAGAAATGGTGTACCTGAGTCGGGCTGGGATTCCCGGCACGGTCGACACTCTGCACGAACAGATCCCGCGGTCCGTCACCAGGCGGGGTCAGCTTCACATACGCCTTACCGCCAAGAGCGACCGCATCGACCTTCGTCGTGGGCGGATCGGTCCAGCCGTAGAGGTAGTGATCGACGTCCGGGACCGTGGTGGTCGCATCGCTGGCGTTGAACTCGAACACGTCCGGCACGCCGACACCACCGTGCCAAGCATTATCCGCTTTGTAGAGCGGCGCAGTCACAGTCGGCTTGATACCGATACCCGTCCGGTCGACGATGAACGGTCCCGGCCCGTTCCGGAAGGCACCACCGTCCGCGGAATCGTGCCCCCACACCGTCCAGGTGACACGCTGCCCGTTACGCGTCGTCAGATCGACATCGGTGCTGTGGTAGGCACCCGACGCTTGATAAATCACCGGAGCGCGCTGATCCGGAGCTCCGCCATAAATATTCCAGACCGGGCGGAGCTGGTCATTGGCATCCGGATCGGACAACCTGCTCAACAGCCTGATCGACTTACCACCGACATACGGCACACCGTCACACCACCTGCACGGCACGGGCAGCGGCGGATCGGTCTTCATGTCATACGGCGGGTTCGGCTTCGTGTTGTAGCGGATCTCCAGTTTCGTGTCGGGCACGGAATACCTGCGCCAGGCATCAGAGTCCGACTCCGACTCCGCCTGCAGGTAATAGGTGGTAGGCCCACTGGGGTTATAGTAGCCACCGACTCCGAAAGTGATCGCCTTGTAACCCTCACACGGCGATTTGTCGTCCGCCGGCACCAAGGTCGTGCCGATATCCCGCCCGCCGGGCTGGCTATTCCAGGTCAGATTCGACGATATATTACTCTGCGCAACGAAGAGTTTCTGATTTTTGAAGCTACAACTCGGCCGGTGCACCATGACCGTGTTGAACTTCACCGACGACACTTCTTTCCCAACAAGGAAAGACGTGTCGAACTGGAAGTACGTGCGCGCAAGGTCGATACTGCCGCATTCGCTCCACGTACATTTGCCGACCTTCGCCCACGCGTCCCCGTCACCAGTGCCGTTGACATAAGAGCCGTTGGGATAGCCGCGGAAGACCTTCGCCCACATGCTCTGTCCTGGCGTACGCATGTCCGGGTCGACCACCACCGGGTACCGCGTGCCCGGATCCGCCAACATCGCGGCATTTGGCGTCAACGTCATCGAAGAACGATCGACCTTGACCCCGACCGGAGTGCTCGTGCTTTCACGCCCCCTGGCGTCCCACATCGTCGCCGCCGGCGCGACGAAGACCGCCCGACCGTCGCCATCGACCGCGCGGACCCGTCCAGCGTCATCGGAGCTGAGCTCCACGCCCTCCGTCTCAAGCGCAAGCTTGATCGACGCCAACGCCGGATTACGTCCCGCCTCCGGAGTTTTGACCACGAAACGCTGGCTGTATCCCTCCGCCTCGGCCTGCATCTCCAGGTCGACACCAGGCAGCACCTCCCGATACCTCGCCGTGCTGCCCTCGAGCTCAGGCTTCGGCAACGCGCCAGGCCACCGCAACGCGAGACGCTTGCCCTCGCGCGAGAACTGGACCAGCGGCCCCTCGCTACCGGAGGAGAACGCCACGTCGGCCACAGCCGCTTTCGCCCTGATCGCGCCGCCCGGCACGGAGGTCAGCGCCGTATCGATCGGCACCCAACCGTCGCCCTTGCGGACCCGTACAGGCTGCGGCGACAACTGCGCGGTCAACGTCCCGTCAGGGTTCGCCAGCACCTTCTTCGCCTCAGCGGTCTGATCCGCGATTCCAACCGGGCTGCCCTGTAACCGCGCCGCCGCGAACGCGCTGGCGGCATCCGGCGCCTCCGCGACAGGAACGACCGGAGTCGGCAGTGAACTCTTCGGCGAGCTCGCCGTCACCACGACGACGCCGACGAGCATCAGGAACACCATGGGTAACGCGCGCAGCCTGAAACCACGCATCACTGACGGACGCACCATTGAAAAGGACCCCCTCGGCCCGGTCAGCACGCGTCCCCCGACGCCACGCGACCCACAAAGTCACCATGACTCTTCACGAAGAGTAACGAGCGAAGAAAGACTCCACCAGAGTGAACGATCAAGGTTTAGACCAGTCAGCATGTGACATGCACGACATGACGCCAGCTACCCTGTAATCACCATTGTCAGAATTTTTCCGACCGATCATTCGTCGCTAATCAGCGCAACAGGACATAGCAACCTCACCCGTCCAGCCGATGTTGGAACGGCTGCTCGACCGGCGCCGACCTGAATGGTTCACCGCCGGCGAGTCCTACGGCGACAACCCCGGCCTGTGGAGCTGGTGCGAGCAAGCCAGTCTCAACTACGTCATGGCCATCTCGTGCGACCGCCGCTTCGACGCCCCGGCTGGGACGACGGGCGCCGACGCATTCGCCGCCGCGGCACCGCGCAGGGCTGACAACGCCTCTCCGCCGGGATCAGCAGCAAAGGTCACCGGCTCCACGACTGGCTGTTGGTCGACCCGCCACCGCTGACGGGCATCAGCTGGTCCGCCGCTCGATCAGCAAACCCACCGAGCCGGCCTACTACATCTGCCACTCCACCTACCCCCGTGCCGGTCGCCAAGCTCGTCCGGGTCGCCGAATCTCGCTGGGTGGTCGAGGAAACGTTCCAGTTCGCCAGGAACGAGACCGGCCTGTACGGACCACTACCAGGTCCGCAAATACCACGCCTGGTACCAGCACATCACCCTGTCCATGCTCGCCGCCGCTCTCCTCGCCATCACCGCCCACGCCGAACCGGCCCGCACCGCAAAGGGGACACTCCGCCACCAGAACCCCTGATTCCCTTTACCCTGCAATGAAATCAGAAGACTCTGGACCACTCACACCGATCACCAGGAATTCACACGAATTCCCTGGGGCAAACCTGGGGCATAATGGCAGCCAGAACCGCAGCCAACAACGCCGAACGGCGGATAAGGGGCAGCCAATCACATCGACCAACCTGCGGTTTCTCCATAACCGCAGGTCAGAGGCACTGTCCAAACCAGACTGGCAGTGAGGGGGTCACGAGTGCTGTTCTTGCAGGTCAGGTGCTGTCGCTGACATCGCGCTAAAAGCATCCAAGACGGCACGCACAAAGTACTGATCGAGGTCTATCACTATTGGTTGCACATAGTCGGTAGACACTGCCAAAGGATCGGCGCGGTCAGTGTCGCCCCACTAAAACCGTGTACGTCACTGGCCTCCTGCTTGAGAACACGGATCACACCCAGCCGACTGCGACCACACCCAGCTTGTCCAGCTGTGGAAGCAAAGAACTCCGGACCTGCTGAAGTCCCCACCGCGACGGCTGTGGCGAGGAGGCAAAAGTTGCTACGCCACCAACCGGCTCCGCGGAGCACTTCGCCTGCTATTGGCACACCGGAGCAAACGGAGACATAACGGAGCCCAGTCGAAATTTACGCCGAGGCGAAATTGACATCGAAGGGCCAACATTCCTGCAGGTCAGCAGTGATGTTGATGTTGTGGGCCGGGTCGGGCTCGAACCGACGGCCAAGGGATTATGAGTCCCCTGCTCTAACCAACTGAGCTACCGGCCCCAACGGTGTCCTGACACCTCCGCGGGAGCCGTCCCCACCCGAACAGCGGGTTTGCGAACGCACAGAAGTCCCAGTTCGCTCCAAGCTATCACAGCGTTCACCTGCCGCGATCGCCTAGGCCGATCAGTTGGTTTCCGGCGCGGGGCAAAGCCGGCTCGTCTAGGTTTCAGGGGCCAGCGCCGGGCGGCATGCCGTCCGGGCCCCGTCGGGCAGGGAGGCGCTCGTGGCGAATCCGGTCGCCATCGGGCTCGGTGTCGTGGCGGTCATCGGCATCGTGTTGTCACTGAGGGCGAGCATCCGGGTACTGCGGCGAGCCGGTCTTCGGATCGACGCGATCCTGTCCGACGAGCTGGACGACCGGCCGCCGCGGCCCCGGTAGCCGATTACCGGTCCATTTTGGACGGTCAGCCGCCCAACCCCGAACCACCACCAGGTGGCGCGCCCGTCGTGGTCGTTCCAGGAGGCGTCGTGGTCGGCTGCTGTGTCGTGGTGGGCGGTCGCGTTGCCGAAGGCGTGGTCTGTGTGGTCGGAAGCTTCGTCGGAGTCGGACTGGTCGTCGCCGTCGCCCCGCCATAAGCCGCATAGCTGAACCAGATCGCCCCGCCCACCTTCGGCGTGGTCTGGTCGAACATCGCCCGCACCTTGAACGTGGTCGCCGTGTACGAGCCCTGCACCGTGTTCAGCATGTACCCGTTGAACTGTCCCGGCGTGTTCGCCGAGACGACCACCACCGCCGGAATCGCGCCCAGCGCGTGCTGCACGGTGCACATCCCGGCGCCGTCGGTCACGCACGACGTCTCCGCGGCCTGCACGCTCGGCGCCGGCGACGGGCCGACGGCGCCGGACGTCCCGGCGAACACCGTGCCTCCGGCCGCGGCGACGGCCAGCCCCGCCACGGCGAGCGCGGCCTTCTCCCTGGTCCTCATGTTCGTCCTCCTCGCTCAGAACCCGAAAGCAAGGGTCGGCGGCCGCGCCGAGAGCGTTACGCCACCCCGAGCCGTCGCAGCGCCGGACGCCATCGGTTCCCGCCGGTCGCCAGGCCCAGCGCCACCAGGCCCGCGCAGTACTTGCTCACCGACTGCTCCCGGATCCGCAGTTTCGCCAGCGCCTCGGTGACGCTGTTGCGCTCGGAAGCCGACTTCACCTCCAGCAGCACCAGGTCGTCCCCCGCCGCCAGGCTGCGCGGGCCGGAGCGCCAGACCAGCGACGTGTCACAGGTGATCCGCGTGTCGGCGGTGACGAGGGTGGTCCGCCGGTAGTCGGTGACCAGCGCGGGGAGCAGCGGCCGGGGCGCGGGGCGGCCGTAGGCGGCGGTGAGGGCGTCGTCGAGGAACGTCAGCGCCGGCGCGGTCAGGCCGTGCGCCGCCTCGGCCGGATGCGGGCGGCGGACCTTGACCGTTTCGTCCCGCCGTCCGCTGACCTTGAGCTCGCAGTAGGTGTCGGCCGAGTCGGTGTAGGTCCGCGTGCGGATCTTGAACCGGCGACGACGATCCTGCCGGTGCGCGCGGAAGATCGCCAGATCCGGCGTGTCGAAATAGGTCGACGAGTAGCCGAACACCCGTTGCCCTCCGATCTCCAGGCAGCGGAGCGACAGCACCTCGGTGACGGCAAGGAAGTCGTTGAGCGGCAGGACGTACTTGCGGTCCGTCCGGCTCATCAGCCCGCTGGTGGCGACGACTTCGGCCAACGACAGCGAAGGAAGCCTCTTCGCCACCGCGGCGACGGTGGCCGTCCCGCGCCCGCTCACCGGTGCCCCGCCGGGGCTCCGTGGACGACCGCGGCGGTGTCCGGCCGGAACCGGACGTCGACGACGGTGACCTCGCGGACATAGTCCACTTCGGACACACTGTGCCGCACGACCGTTCCGCCGAGCCGCGCGCGCAGTTCCATCAGCATCGTCTGCTCGTCGGGGTACACGGTGTCGAGCACGACCGTCCGCCGCTGCGGGCCGCGGGTGCGCGACGGGTGGTCGGCGACGTACATGACGGCCAGCAACAGCACATTGAAGACGGCGACGATCCGCCAGTCCGCGGACGGCAGCCCGTTCACCAGCCCGAGCACCAGCGCGACGAAGTAGTACGCGACCTCCTGCTGGCTGATCGAATCGGACCGTAGCCGGATGATCGACAGCACGCCGAAAAGGCCGAGCCCGAGCGCGCTCGCGGTCGACACGGACAGCAGCACGGCGACCGAAACGCAGACGCCGACGTTCAGCGCGAGGTAGGCGCACGCGAGGTCACCGCGGTGATGACGACGGGCGTAGATGCCGTAGGCGAGGATCACGGCGGCGACGAGGTCGACGGTGAGATGAAGCAGTGTCGTGGTCATGGAAACCACTGTGCGGCCCGAGAAAGAGACCGTCGTGAGATCCCGATGAGAACCGTCTCATCAGGACTCACCGAGCCGGTAGCCCATCCCCCGCACGGTTTCGATCCGCTCGGCGCCGATCTTCCCGCGCAGATAACGGATGTAGACGTCCACCACGTTCGAGCCGGGGTCGAAATCGAAACCCCAGACCCCACCGAGCAGTTGCTCGCGGGACAGCACCTGGCCGCGGTTGCGCAGCAACGTCTCCAGCAGCGCGAATTCGCGGGCGGTGAGGTCCTTCTCCTCCCCCGCCACCGAAACCCGCCGTGTACGCAGGTCGAGCGAGAGGTCCCCGGCACGCAGCACCGCCGGCTCGGCTTCGGGATTCCCCCGCAGCCGCAACCGGATCCGCGCCAGCAGTTCCTCGAACGCGAAGGGTTTGGCCAGGTAGTCGTCGGCGCCGCCGGACAGTCCGGCGACCCGGTCGACGACGCTGTCCCGCGCGGTCAGGATGATCACCGGTACCGTCCGGCCCGCCGCGCGCAGGGCCCGCAGCAGATCCGAGCCGTCGAGGTCCGGCAGACCGAGGTCGAGGACGACGAGGTCGTGCGCGCCGGTCAGCGCCTCGGTCAGCCCTTCGGAGCCGGTTTTGACCCAGCGGGTCGCGAAACCCTGCGCCCGCAGGCCTTTCTCGACGAAGGCACCGATCCTGGCGGAGTCCTCCACCACGAGCACACTGGTCACCGGTCCGCACCTTCCGCGACGGGGATCTCCATGGTGAACGTCGCGCCTTCGCCGGGCACGGTGTCGAGCAGCACCCGTCCGCCGTGCGCTTCGGCGATCGCGGCGACGATCGCGAGGCCGAGCCCGGCGCCGTCGTCGCCGCTGGAGTTGCTGCCGCGTTTGAACCGTTCGAAGATCCGGCTCCTCGAATCCGGCGGTACCCCCTCGCCGGTGTCGCGGACCCAGAGCCGCGCCGTCGTCGCCGTCACCTCGGAGCCGAGGGCGATCTCCTGGCCGGGCGAAGTGTGCCGGACGGCGTTGGAGACCAGCTGCAGCAAGGCCTGTGCGAGCCGTTGCCCGTCCGCGCGGACCTTCACCTCGGCCACCGCGTCGAGCCGCCAGACCCGGTCGGCCAGCGGACGGGATTTGGCCAGGGTCTCGACGGTGAGGTCGGCGAGATCGGTTTCACCGGGGGCGAGGAAGCCGGGGTTGCCGGATTTGGCGAGCACCAGCAGATCGTCCACGATCCGTTGCATCCGCCCGAGTTCGTCGAGGACCAGCCGCCGGGTGGCCGCGTTCTCCTCGGGATCTTCACCCATCAGCTCGATATGGCCGCGGACGATCGTGATCGGGGTGCGCAGTTCGTGCCCGGCGTCGTCGATGAAGTCGCGCTGCCCGGCGAAGGCGCTTTCGAGCCGGTCCAGCATCGTGTTGAAGGTGCGCCCGAGCGCGGCGACGTCGTCCGAACCCCGGACCTCGATCCGGCGGGAGAGGTCGGTTTCGCCGATCTGCTCGGCGGCCAGGCGCACCTCCCGCACCGGCGCGAGGATTCGGCCGGCGACCAGCCAGCCGATCAGCCCGGCGAGCACCAGCGCCGCCCCGGACATCGCGGCCATCACGCCGACGACGTCGTTGATCTCGCCCGCGGCGTGGTCGACGAACTCGACGATCACCAGTGCGCCGCGGCCCGGCGAGCCCTCGATGGTCACCGGGACGACGCCGTAGCGCGCGGACCCGACCGCGGTGGTGACCGTGCCGTACGCCGGGCTCGTGGCCCTGGAGAGTTCGGCGACGAATTTCGGATCGGTGTCGAGGCGGACCGGCGGCTCGATCGCGCTCCGCCTCGACGCGGCACCGTCGCTGATCGAGAAGAACGTCTCGTACTTCTCCGGCAGATTCCGTTCCAGGTGACGGCCGAGGACCGCCTCAACGGTGGCGGGCTGCCCGGCCGGGCGGGCGTCCGGTGACGCCAGGAAGGCACGGAGTTTGCCGGTCTCGTGCGCGATCTCGTTGTCGAGACGCTGGTCCAGCTGGTTGTGCAGGACGGTCCGGGTGGCCAGCAGCGACCCGGCGAGCGCGAGCAGCACGACCAGCAGGACCCACGCGAGGATCCGGGCGCGGGCGCTCATCGGCTCCGCTCAGTCGTCGAGGTCGAAGTGGTCATCGGCGTCATCAAGGTCATCATCGACGTCGTCGTCGTGCCCGGCCAGCCGGGGCGGGACGACGGCGGGCGGGGCCCCCGCTTCACCCGGGCCGGTGACGGCCTGCCCGGCCGGGGCGACGACCGCCGGGCCGAGGTCGGGCGGTGAGACCGCGGTGGCCGCGATGACGGCGAACGTGCCGGTGGCCGCCACCACGACGGCGGCGACCCCGGCCAGGACGATGATTCGGACTCGCATACCACCAAGGCTGCCCCGAACCGGTGAGTCACCGATGAGGGCTCGATGAGAACTTTCTCATCCGCGGGCTCACCGATGCTCGTGCGGATACTCCGGCGAGCGGTGCTGGAAGGCCAGGATGTCGGGATTCCGGATCGTGCCTTCGCTGATCTCGATCGCCCGGCTGAGCGTCGCGTCGGCCGCCCACGCGGAGCGCCCCGCCAGCACTCGCTCCAGATGCGGCAACAGGGCACCACTGATCTCCCACGTCGCCGAGTCCCAGAGGTAGGACGGGCTGTGGTCGACGGCGTAGTAGGTGAGTCCGCCGACCTCGAAGGTCGGCTCCGTGAACGTCGTCGGTTTGGCCCAGCTGAAGCCCATCGCCTCGTCACAGGAAACGTCGACGACGAGGCTCCCGCGCCGGAACGCGGCAAGGTCTTCCTCCACAAGGAAGGTCAACGGTGCCTTGGGGTCCTGCAGTACACAGTTGACGACGATGTCGTGCCCGGCGAGGAACCGGGCCAGCGGCACACGGCCGTCCTCCGTGATCGCGTGGCTGCGGCGGAGGTCCGCCGGGCCCTTCAGATCGTGGTCGAGGTGCACGATGTTCGCCGAATGGATGGGCGAACCGACCGCGGTGACGCCGCGGTGGGTGAGGACGTGCACGTCGTGGATTCCGTGCGCGTTCAACGCCGTCACCGAACCACGCGCGGTGGCGCCGAAACCGATCACGACGGCGCGGAGACGACGGCCGTAATCGCCCGTCGAACCGGCCAGCTGCAGCGCGTGCAGCACCGAGCAATATCCTGCCAATTCGTTGTTCTTGTGAAAGACGTGCAGATTGAAGGAACCGTCACGGCGCCAGTGGTTCATCGCTTCGAAGGCGATGAGGGTCAGCTTCCTGTCGATGGCCAGCTGGGTGAGTTCGTGGTCCTGGACGCAGTGCGGCCAGCCCCAAAGGGTCTGCCCCGGCCGGAGTTCGGCCAGGTCTCGCGCGAGCGGTTTGGCGAGGAGAATGACGTCGCAGTCCGCGGTCAGCTGTTCGCGGGAACGCATTCCCCCGACCAGGGGTGCGAGATCCGCGTCCGGGACGCCGAAACGTTCGCCGTAGCCGTTCTCGAGAAATATGCGCTTTCGGAGTCCGGGGTCGATCCGTTCGAGATGTCGCGGATGGATCGGAAGCCGCCACTCGTTTTCTTTTCGCGAGTGATGAATGACGCCGAGCGTGAGTTGGTCCACTTGGGGCCCCTTAATTAGGCCTGCAGTCTAAACGCAGGGGCCCCAACGCGGACTCGGGGCGTCCCGGTGTGCCCTCCTGGCCACCGGCCAGGGACGACGACCCGCCTCCAAGCAGATGGCGCGATCGCCGGTGTTCAAGTGGTCACTTGAACACCGCCGCGTTCCGCGCCGCCCATTCGGCGAAGGTACGTCCCGGCCGCCCGAGCACCTTTTCGACGTCGGGGCTGACCCGCAGTTCGTCCTCCGTGGGCGTGCCGAGGATCGAAAGCGTGGCCTCCACGACCACCGGCGGCATGAACTCCGACATCGCGGCGCGGGCCTCGGCTTCGCTCAGTTCGGTGAACCGCAGCGGCTCGCCCAGTGCCTCGCCGAGGTCCGCCGCCTGCCGCCGGGGCGAGATCGGCTCGGGTCCGGTGAGCACGTAGGTCCGGCCGTGGTGGCCGGGTTCGCGCAGCACGGCCGCCGCGACGTCGGCGATATCCGCCGGGTCGATGACGGGCAGGGCGACGTCGCCGAACGGCGCGGCGACCACCCGGCCGGCCCGGATCGCCGGTGCCCACTGGAAGGCGTTCGACGCGAAACCGCCCGGCCGCAGCACCGTCCACTCCGGACTCGACGCCTTGACCGCCTCTTCGAACGCGGGCGCGTGCCGCCCGGTCCCGACGCCTTGGGAAGACAGGAGCACGATCCCGGCTCCCCCGGCCGCCGCGACGATCTCCGCGACGTCGCCGCCGGCCGCCATGAATTCCCCTGAGGTCAACAGGAAAATCCGATCCGCGCCGTCGAAGACCTTCTTCAATCCGTCGGACCTGGCGAGGTCGGCCTGCACTGGGCGCACACCGTCGGGCACGTCCGCCGCCGAGATCCGGCGCGACACCGCCGTCACCTCTTCTCCCGCGGCGGCAAGGGTTTCCACCAGCAGCCGTCCCACGTTCCCGGTCGCTCCGGTCACCACGATCATGGTCTCTCCTCGATTCGCGTTGCGTTGACGCGACCGAAGCTACCTTCCCTCGGATAGTAGGTACCTAGAGGAAAGTATTGGGTTCGTGAGCGCGATCACAACTTCGAGGACGCCAGCGGCCGCCTAGGGTCGGGGCCATGTCCGAAACCGCACTCGGCCCGCTTCGCGTCCTCGACTTCTCGCGGGTGCTCGCCGGCCCGTTCGCCACCATGCTGCTGGCCGACCTCGGCGCGACGGTGATCAAGGTCGAGCGGCCGGGCACCGGCGACGACACCCGCAGCTGGGGCCCGCCCTACGACGCGGCCGGTCAGGCGACGTACTTCCAGTCGGTGAACCGGAACAAGACGAGTGTGGCGCTGGACCTCGGCGATCCGGACGATCTCGCCAAGGCCCGCGCGCTCGCGCTGGAGGCCGACGTCGTGGTCGAGAACTTCCGGCCCGGCGTGATGGAGCGCCTCGGCCTCGGCGCGGAGGTGCTGCTGGCGGCGAATCCCGGCCTCGTTCTCTGCTCCGTCACGGGTTTCGGTTCCGGCGGCGGTGCCGCGCTGCCCGGTTACGACCTGCTCATCCAGGCCGTCGGCGGGCTGATGAGCATCACCGGCGACCCGGACGGCGAGCCGCAGAAGGTCGGCGTCGCGCTCGTCGACGTGCTGGCCGGACTGTTCGCGAGCGTCGGCATCCTCGCCGCCCTGCGCCACCGCGACCGCACCGGGCAGGGGCAGCGCGTCGAGATCGACCTGCTGTCCAGCCTGCTCGCCGCCCTGGTCAACCAGGGCAGTGCCTACACCTCCGGCGGGACGGTCCCGGCGCGGATGGGCAACCGGCATCCCAGCATCGCCCCGTACGAACTCGTCCCCTGCGCCGATCACGAACTCGCGCTCGCCGTCGGCAACGACCGGCAGTTCGCGGCCTTGTGCGAGGTCATCGGCCTGCCGGACCTCGCGGAGGACAGCCGGTTCGCGACCAATCCGGCCCGGGTCGCGCACCGGACCGAACTGCGCGCACTGCTCGAAGACCACTTCGGCAAACGACCCGCGGCCGGCTGGGCGGCGGAGCTGAGCGCGGCAGGCGTGCCCGCCGGGGAGGTCAACGACGTCGCGGGCGCGTTCGCGCTGGCCGAACGGCTCGGCCTGAGCCCCACGGTCGATCTCCCGCGGCCCGACGGCACGTCCGTGCGGCTGACCCGTAACCCGATCGGGCTGTCGGCGACACCACCGCGCTACGAGACGGCGCCGCCGGAAGCGCCTGGGCAACTGACCCTTCCCCTGCCCGGCTGGAGCTGACGGACGGCGGTCAGCGGACTGTCAGCGCTTCGTCAACACCGGCCGCGAAGCTCCTGCCATGACGAACAGGACAGTCCTCATCTCCGGCGCGAGCATCGCCGGTCCCGCGCTCGCCTTCTGGCTCTCCCGCCAGGGTTACGCGGTCACCGTGGTCGAACGGTCGCGGGAACTCCGCAGCGGTGGCCAGGCGGTCGACTTCAAGGGCGCCACCCACCGCGCCGTGCTCGAGCGGATGGGCATCCTCGACGAGATCCACCGGCAGCAGACCGGCGGGCTCGACCAGACCATCGTCGACGCCGAGGGACGGCCGCTCGCCGTCCTGCCCGGTGAGTTCACCGGCGGCGACGTCGAGATCCGGCGCGGCGATCTGGCCCGGATCCTGTACGACCGGACCTCGGCGGACTGCGAGTACGTCTTCGGCGACTCGATCACCTCGCTGACCGAGACCCCCGACGGCGTCGATGTCACCTTCCAGCGTGAAGCCCCTCGGCGGTTCGACCTCGTCTTCGGCGCGGACGGCATCCACTCCACCGTGCGGCGGCTGGCGTTCGGCCCGGAAGCCGGCTACGTCGAGCACCTCGGCCACTACTACGCCCTCGTCGAGACCGACGAGACCGACGGCGGCCCGGCCGTGATGTACAACGAGCCCGGCCGGATGGCGGCCACCGGCGGGCCCAAGGCGAACGCGTTCTTCGTGTTCGCCTCGCCCGAGATCGACTACGACCGCTACGACACCGGCAGGCAGAAGGAGATCCTTGCCGCCGCGTTCGAGGGCGGCGGCTGGCGCCTGCCCGAGCTGATGGAGATGGTGAAGCGCGCGGACGACGTCTACCTGGACTCGATCGCCCGGGTCACGATGGACGGCTACTCCACCGGCCGCGTCGCGCTCCTCGGCGACGCGGCGTACGGCAACACGCTGGGCGGCTTCGGCACCGGGCTCGCCGTCGTGGCCGCGTACGTCATCGCGGGCGAACTCGCCGCCGCGGACGGCGACCACGAACTCGCCTTCCGCCGGTACGACGAGAAGTTCCTCGGCTACGCCAAGATCGCCCGCAACGCCAACGCCGGGCCGTTCCTCGCACCGCCGACCACCTTGCGGATCAAGCTGCGCGACCAGATGTTCAAGCGGCGCCTCCTGCTGCGCGGGATGCTGTGGGTGACCGACAAGTTCGCCACCGACATCACCCTCGACGAGTACCCCGCGCTCACCCGGCAGGGGTGATTCAGAGCGGTGGCGCGGCCCCGTGCCCGCGGCCTTCCCCGGCTCCGTGCTCGGCGACCTGGAGCAGCAGTCCCGCCGCCACCCGCACGATCTCCCGTTCCGCGGGGGTCAGCGTTTCGCCGAGGGCCCCGGCCAGCCAGCGGTTGCCGTCGCGGACGTGTGCGCGCAGGGCTTCGCGGCCGTCGTCGGTGATCGCGATCCGCTGGGCCCGCCGGTCGTGCTCGTCGGGACGCCGGACCACACGGCCTTCCGTTTCGAGCGCGTTCAGCACCCTGGTCAGGGACTGCGGCTGCAATCCCTCGATCGCGGCGAGCGCGCTGACGGTCGACGGCCCGCTGTGCCGCAGGTTCGCCAGCACCGACGCGGCCAGCCTGCTCAGGCTCCGGTCATCGCCGGGCTGCTCCGCCCGCAGGCGGGACGACAGCCGCGAAACGGCCCAGCGGACCGACTCGGCGACCTGCGTGGCTTCACTCATGATGCAACGCTAACACTTACCGATTCCACATCAAACTCGCTGAGCCGGGCGAATATAAGTAAGCGTAAGCTTCGCATATGACCCCGAGTCCGTGGCGCGTGTTCTGGGGGCTGCTGGAACACGATCTGCTCATCACCCGGAAGCAGCTCGGCGGAGTGCTGGCGCAGGTGCTCATGCAACCCCTGCTGATGCTCCTGGTGTTCGGAAAGGTCCTCGGCGCGCTCGGCTACACCCCACCCGGCTACGCGCGGCTGCTCCTGCCCGGGCTCGTCGCGCTGAACGCGTTCTTCGCCGCCGCCCAGAACGCGTCCTTCCCGCTGGCCATGGAGTTCGCCACCCGCACCATCGAGAACAGGCTGCGGGCACCCGTGCCGCTCGCCTGGATCGTCGTCGAGCGGATCTTCGCCGCGGCGTCGCGAGGTCTGGTCACGGCCGTGTTCATGGTCCCGGTCGGCGCGCTCGTACTCGGCGAACTGTCCTGGCGGCCGTCCGGTCTCCCGGCGGCGCTCGGGTACACCGTGCTCGGCGCGCTGGCGGGCGGCGCGGCCGGGGTGACGATCGGCTCACTCGTCTCCCCCGCCCGGATCGGGATCACCTTCTCCTTGGTGATGCCGCCGTTGCTGTTCACCGGCTCCGCCCAGTTCCCGTTCCCCGAACTCGCCGCCGTCCCCTGGTTCCGCGCCCTGTGCGCGCTGAACCCGATGACCTACGTCAGCGAAGGCCTGCGCGGCGCTTTGACCCCGGAGGTCGCCCATCTGCCCGCGTGGCTCTGCGTGCTCGCGCTGGTGCTCGCGTTGGTCGTGCTCACCCCCGCGGGTCTCCGTGCGTTCCGCCGCCGGGCGATCACCTGACTTCGCCGTGCGCGATCCGCCGTGCCGTGGTCGGCTGGATCGAGTTTCCCGCGTGACGTTTCCGGGGAAGCCGTGTCTTAACGGGTGACCACCTGCCCGGGTGGGGTGAAAGGAGCTTCGGCATGACGGCGCTGCACAGGTGCGCTCGATGACGGCTTCGGCGAGAACAGAGCCGCTCGCGGCCGGCGAAACGGTGCTGGACGACGCGACGCTGGTGGCGCGCGCCCGCGACGGCGAGATCCGCGCGTACGAGCAGCTCGTCCTGCGGTTCCAGGGGCCGATGTACCGGCTGGCGGTGCGGATGCTGGGGAACAAGGGCGACGCCGAGGACGTCGTCCAGGAAGTGTTCCTCGTCGCCTGGCGGCGGCTCGACCAGTTGCAGGAGGACGCGGCGTTCGTCGGCTGGCTGTACCGGATGACGACCAACCGGTGCCTGAACGTGATCCGCGCCAGGAAACCGGTGGCCGACGTCGAACTGGACCAGCAGGAGTCCACCGGTTCGGCGGGGCGGCCGGAGCGCGCGGCCGAGACGAGCGCGCAGATGACGGCGCTCACCGGCGCGCTGGACCAGCTGACCGCCGAGCAACGGGCCTGCTGGCTGTTGCGCGAGGTCCACGGTCGCTCCTACGAGGAGATCGCGAAGGCGATCGGGGCGACCACCACCGCGGTGCGCGGACGCATCGCGCGAGCACGAGCACAGTTGGCGGAGGTGATGGCGCCATGGCGATGAACCACGCGACCCGCGACTACCTGCTGCCGTGCGGCCGTGATGTGGAACAGGTCTGGGAAAGGCTCGACGAGGTCGACGCCGGCCGGGCGGACGCGCACGAACTCGACTGCCCGCACTGCCGGGCGACCCGCGAAAGCCTTCTGGTGCTGCGCGGGCTGACCAGGGAACTGGCCGAAGACGACGCCGAGCCGTCGCCGGACCTCACCAGCCGCATCATGTCCGCGATCCGCGCCGAGGTGCGGCGTCGCGATCTGGTGCCGCTGGCGAGCCCGGAGCCGGGCGAGGTCCAGGTGAGCGATCAGGCGGTCGCGGCCGTGCTGCGGTTCGCCGCGGACTCCGTCGACGGCGTCCGCGCGCGCCGCTGCCGGGTCCTGCCCGCACCGGACGTGACCGACCCGCTGGCCGTGAACGTGGAACTGAACCTGGCGATCGCGCATGATTTCGACGGTGACTCCCTGGACGTCGTCCGCGAGCGGGTCACCGCGGCGGCGGGCGCCAGGGTCGGCGTCCGCCTGGCCCGGCTCGATCTGGTGGTGGAGGACCTCTATGACGCGTGAGCAGGCCCCGGCCCGGCAACTGGTCGAGACGGTGATCGCCCCGCCGGTGATCGCGGCGGTCGCCGCGCACGCCGCGGCCCGGGTCCCCGGCGTGGTACGCCTGGAACCCGGGCTGCGCGGACTGGCCGGTTCGCTGACCAGGATCGCGCGGCAGCGGATCAAGGGCCTCGAACCGGCGCCCACGGAAGGGGTCCGCGCGTTCGTCGAGCACGACCCGCCGGACGTGCGGGTGGAGATCGACCTCTCGCTCTCCGGCCTGGACCAGGCCGCCGCGACCGCGCAGGCGGTGCAGCGGGCCGTGGGTAAAGCGGTCACCGAGGCGACCGGGCTCACCCCGTCGGCCGTCTCGGTGTCCATTTTGGACATCGAAATCCGTGGAGGACTGTTGTGACCGCACGATCCGAACTGACCGCTTCGCTGCTCAGCGCGCTTCGCGAGATACCGGGGCTGCGCGCGGCCACGCCGTCCACCACGGCCGCCGCGTCGGCGGTGCCGTGGGATCTCGACGTGATGGCCGTCGACATCTCCGAGAACGTCGTCGAGATCCGCGTGGTCGCGCTGGAGGTGCCGATCCCGCCGCTCACGGAGGTCGCCGGCGCCGCGTTGCGTGCCGTGCTGACCGGAACCCCTTGGGAGAACGCGAGTCTGCGGCTCGTGGTGACCGATGTGGACGCCGCCGCGCTCGTTCCCTGACACGAAGATCGCGGTGGCCGCGCCCGAAGGCGTGGCCACCGCGATCTCGGGGCGGGGACCTAGTTCTTGTTGGTGCCCGGGGTCAGCACCTTGTCGATGACGAAGACGGTGGCGTTCTTGGTCGGGATGTTGCCGCACAGCACCTTCGCGCCGTTGACGGTCATGTTCTCGCCGGAGCCCTCGATCTTGACCGGGCCGCCCGCGGTGTTCAGGCTCTCCACGGACTTGGCGGACTCCAGGCCCTTGGCGTCGTAACGCTTGCCGACGACGTGGTACTGCAGGATCGGCGCCAGCTGGTCCGGCTTGCCGGCGAGTTCGGTGAACTTGGCGTCACCCNNCGGGCCGAACACGTCGGCGTTGGTGGTGACCCCGTCACCGGAAGCGGCGCTCGACATCGGGGCCGACATCGACGAGGACGGGGCGGGCGCGGGGGCGCTGCTGGAGCTGCCGGACGAAGCGCTGTCGTTGCTGCTGCAGGCGGCCAGGGCCAGCGCGGTGACCGCGGTGAAACCGATTCCTGCGACGCGAAGCTTGCTCACGGAAAATCACTCCATTTTGTTTTCGGACTCTTACCGGGTATTCGGAACCACGACGAAATCGGATTGCCACCCATTCGAGTGACGCCGATCACCGTGCGGTGAAACTGATGACGTGCCGGCCGGTCGCCCCGTCGGGAACGGTTCCGGCGCGCGCGTCGGTCTGGGTGTAGCCGGATTTGTCGACCGCCCGGACGGTGACCTGGTGACTGCCCGCCGGAACGTCGAATTCGGTCCACCACATCCGCCAGGTGTTCACCCCCACCTCACGGGAAAGCGTTGCGGGCAACCAGCTTCCGTTCGCGCCGAGCCGGACTTCGACCCGCTCGATCCCGGTGTGCTGTGCCCATGCGACACCCGAAACCCGGACCTTGCCGGCGGGTACCGTTTCGAATCCTTTCGGACTGTCGATCCTGGACTGCGTTTTGATCGGGGCCTGCTCACCCCAGCCGCGTTCGAGCCAGTACGCACGGCGCGCTTTCCACGTCGTGATCTCCAGGTCCTTGACCCATTTCGTCGCCGAAACATAGCCGTAGAGACCGGGGATGACCATTCGCGCGGGAAAACCGTGTTCGACCGGCAGCGGTTCCCCGTTCATCCCGATCGCCAGCATCGCGCCCCGCTCCGGATCGAGCGCGGCGACGACCGGGCTGCCCGCGGTCCAGCCGTCGACGCTGGTGGAGAAGATCTGCTCGGCGCCGGGCAGGATCCCGGCCTCAAGCAGCAGGTCCCCGAGGTCCACGCCGATGAAGTTCGCCGTGGAGACGTAGTTCCCGCCGACCTCGTTGGACACGCAGGTCATGGTGATGGTGCGCTCGATCAGCGGCCTGCCGCGGATGTCGTCGTAGCTGAACCGTTTCTCCTCGCGCACCATGCCGTGCAGCCGGAGGCTCCAGTCCTCGGCCCGGACCTGCGGCACCGACAGCGCGGTGTCGACGCGGTAGAAGTCGCGGTTCGAGGTGAGGAACGTCGGCGTGCCGAGTTTCGCGAAATCCGCGTCGGCCGGAATGGGCGGCGCCGGCTCGGCGGGAACGAGCCGCCCGACGGCCGCCCGCGAGGACTCCGCGTCTCGCGTGCCGGCGAGGAGCTGGCCTCCGGCCCCCGCCGCCCCGGCGGCCACGACGGCACCGGCCCCGGCCAGCAGCACCGACCTGCGTGACGCGCCCGCGACTTCGGCCTGGGGCGTGGCCGAGGCCAGGCGATGCAGCCAGAAGAAGACGCCGACCCCGGCGATCAGGCTGGCCAGCGGCGCGAGCAGCGCGACCGCCGAGAGGTCAGGCCGCTGCGCCACCGCGAATCCGCCCAGCAGGCCGAAGGCGGCGATCAGCACGATGCCCGGAACGGGTGACCGGCGCGAGACGATCCCGGCCACGGCGGCGGCGAGCACCATCACCACGGCCATCCCGCCGAGCAGCACGAGCTTGTCGTAGACGCCGAAGGTGCGGACCGCGAAATCCTTCAGCCCGACCGGCGTCAGATCGATCGCCCCGTTGCCGACCGCGAGGTACGGCGAGGCGTTGGCGCTGATGAGCCCGGCCACCAGATGACCGGCCGCCAGTGCCGCGGCGAGGGCGACGACCCCGATCAGCGCGGCCCCGAAGACGGGGAGGCGTGGTTCCCGAGCGGTCCGCGAAGTCTCCATGCCGGGTATTCGAGGCGGCCGGCCCTGCGGACAGGTCGAGTGGGTCGTGAGTGGCGATCGGGGTTAGGGCGAACGGTGCCTTAAGTACCTACTGGATTTGGCTGTGGCTGATCGCGGGTCGGGTCCGTGAAGGCCTCCTTGCCTACCCTGAA
>NZ_LQMT02000009.1:2452-64049 GCF_001620365.2 Amycolatopsis keratiniphila subsp. keratiniphila | reverse complement strand
AATCGCCACTCACGACCCACGCGACCACCCACCCGAGTTGCGCCGCTCACCCCGGCTTGCATGGTCATACACACCTATGCATATACTTCCATCATGTCCAAGGTACTCACCTCTCTGCCTGTCGGCGAACGCGTCGGGATCGCCTTCTCCGGCGGCCTCGACACCTCGGTAGCGGTCGCGTGGATGCGCGAGAAGGGTGCAGTGCCGTGCACCTACACCGCTGACATCGGCCAGTACGACGAACCCGACATCGCGTCGGTCCCGGGCCGGGCGAAGGCCTACGGCGCCGAGATCGCGCGTGCCGTCGACTGCAAGGCCGCGCTGGTCGAGGAAGGTCTCGCGGCGCTGTCCTGCGGCGCCTTCCACATCCGCAACGGCGGCCGCACCTACTTCAACACGACCCCGCTCGGCCGCGCGGTCACCGGCACCCTGCTGGTGCGCGCGATGCTCGAGGACGACGTCCAGATCTGGGGCGACGGCTCCACCTTCAAGGGCAACGACATCGAGCGGTTCTACCGCTACGGCCTGCTCGCGAACCCGTCCCTGCGGATCTACAAGCCGTGGCTGGACGCCGCGTTCGTCAGCGAGCTCGGCGGCCGCAAGGAGATGTCCGAGTGGCTGCAGGCCCACGGCCTGCCCTACCGGGACAGCACCGAGAAGGCCTACTCCACCGACGCGAACATCTGGGGCGCGACGCACGAGGCCAAGTCGCTGGAGCATCTCGACACCGGCATCGAGATCGTGAACCCGATCATGGGCGTCCGGTTCTGGGACCCCGAGGTCGAGATCGCGCCCGAGGACGTCACGATCGGCTTCGAGCAGGGCCGCCCGGTGACGATCAACGGCAAGGAGTTCGCCACCGCGGTCGACCTGGTCCTGGAGGCCAACGCCATCGGCGGACGGCACGGGCTCGGCATGTCCGACCAGATCGAGAACCGGATCATCGAGGCCAAGAGCCGCGGGATCTACGAGGCGCCGGGCATGGCGCTGCTGCACGCGGCGTACGAGCGGCTCGTCAACGCGATCCACAACGAGGACACCCTCGCCAGCTACCACAACGAGGGCCGCCGTCTCGGCAGGCTGATGTACGAAGGCCGCTGGCTGGATCCGCAGGCGATGATGCTGCGCGAGTCGCTGCAGCGGTGGGTCGGCGCGGCCGTCACCGGCGAGGTCACCCTCCGGCTGCGGCGCGGCGAGGACTACTCGATCCTCGACACCACCGGCCCGTTCTTCAGCTACCACCCGGACAAGCTGTCCATGGAGCGCACCGAGGACTCGGCGTTCGGCCCGGTGGACCGGATCGGCCAGCTCACCATGCGGAATCTCGACATCGCGGACTCGCGCGCCAAACTCGAGCAGTACGCCGGGCTCGGCATGGTCGGCGGCGGGCACCCGACGCTGATCGGCGCCGCGCAGGCCGCGTCGACCGGCCTGATCGGGGCGATGGACGCGGGCGGCGCGCAAGCGATCGCCTCGCGCGGCAAGGCCTCGGGCGAGGACGAACTGCTCGACCACGCCGCGATCGAATCCGGTACGGACTGACCCGAATAGACGGGACGCGAAAGCGCCGGGCGCGCGGCATCGAAGCCGTACGCCCGGCGCTGTTTCTTTTACTTGCCGCCGAGCTGGGACCTCCGCTGCCCCAACTCGTCCACGAGCCGGGTGATCTCGACCTGCCCGATCGCTTCGGCCAGCACGGAAACCGAGGCGATGCTCTCGATCTGGTACTGGACGGGAACGCCGCCCGACGCTCGCGACCGGGCCTCCGCGTCCGCCTTCTTCTCCGCCTCGACGGCCGAGAAGACGCCGCCGGCCCCGCCGTTGACACAGCTGATCGAGCCGGAGCCGTTCATCGGCAGTGTGGCCGTGTTCCGGCAACTGCCCGCCGAGCGGCCGCCGATGGTGACGTTCGCGGTCATCGTGGCGTTGACCTGGCCGGTGACCTTCCCGCCACTCGCCGAGGCGGAACTGGTGACGTTCGCGGTCACCGTGCAGCCCGAGGCACTGCACGCGACCGTGGCCGCACCGTCCATGTCGAACCGCACGCCGGTATTGACGGCACCGGTCAGCTTCTTGGTGTTCGACGTCAGTTCCTCGTAGACGGCGTCGGTCTCCTGCGGCGACAAGGCGTCCACATCGGAGTCACCGAGGCCGGCACCCGAGGGCAGCTGCGGTTGCGACCCCGCGCCGGGCAGGGAAGGCATGCCACCGGGCATCTTCACCGAGTACCGGAGAAGCCGGTGCGGCGCCTCCTTCGACACGTACAGATCACCGGCGGGCGTGCTCGCCTTGAGCGACGGGACGTCCCGGATGCTCGGGCCCTCGGTGATCTCGTCCGCCCGCTCCAGCGCCTCGCGCAACCGGTTCGCGAGCTTCTCCGGGGACTCGAACTGCTGCAGGACCGGGCCGAACAGCTCGTCCTCGCCGGTGATCCACCGGTCCTTGAGCTCCTCGGCCGAGTCCGCGGACGCCCCGGGCAGCATCCCGTCGGGCGCCTTGAAGAACACTTTGCCGCCGACGACCAGGATTTCGATCTTCTTGCCCTGGAAGGACATCGTGCCGGACGTCTCGCCGTACGCCGTGGTCTTGACGTCCGTCTCGATCATCCCGCCGACCGCGGAGGTGCTGTTCCGGACGGCGGGCGCCGAGGAAAGCCCGGCCAGTGCCTGCTCGAAGGGTTCACGACCGGCGTTCGATGGCCACAGCAACCAGGTCGTCAGACCCGCGAGAAGCACCACCACCAGCCCGGCGATCCCGGCGAACAGCGGCCACCGGGGTTTCCGGACGGGCGGCGCCGGTACCGGTTGCGGGACCCAGCCCTGCGGCGGCGGCCACTGCGCGCCTTGGGGTGGGAATGATTGCTCCACGTCGCCCTCCATCACTGAATTCATCGAACGAACCCAAAGCTATGGAGGAAGGATGAAAACTTGATGAAACGCGATCCGGTGCGCCGGAAGACCCCCTGCCGCGCCGGGCGGACGCGGCAGGGGAAGCCGGTTCAGCCCTTGCGGGCGAACGAGATCCGGTGCAGCCCGCCGGGCGTCTCGTCGGCCAGGTACAGCTCGCCGTTCTGATCGGTGCCGAACGTGGTGGCGTCGAGCGGGAACTGGCCGATCTTGGCGCTTTCATAAGTGCCGTCGGTCTTCTTGCGGACGGCCCACGCCGTTCCCTGGCAGAAGTCGGTGGCGAGATAGGTCCCGCCCGCCAGCGAGGCGTACTTCCTGCCGCGGTAGACGTGCCCACCGATCACCGCGCAGCCCTCCGCGCCGGAGATGTAGTGGAAGACCGGCTCGGTGTAGGTCACGCCCTCCTTGCACCGCGTTTCGTCGAACACGACCGGCCCTTCCTTGCAGGACCAGCCGAAGTTCGCGCCGCCCTTGCCCTTGGCGAGGTGGTCGACCTCCTCGAAGCGGCCCTGGCCGACGTCGCCGATCCACAGCGAGCCGTCGGCCGGGTCGAAGGAGAAGCGCCAGGGATTGCGCAACCCGTACGACCAGATCTCCGCCCGCGCGCCCGCGACGCCGACGAACGGGTTGCCCGGCGGCACGCAGTATTTCAGCGGACGGCACGCGCGGTTGACGTCGACGCGCAGGATCTTGCCCAGCAGCGTGTCCAGCCGCTGCCCGCTGGCCAGCGGATCGCCGCCCCCGCCGCCGTCGCCGATCCCCCAGTACAGGTAGCCGTCCGGACCGAACGCCAGCTGTCCGCCGTTGTGGTTGGGGAACTCGGCGTGCGGCTGGGTGATCAGCTCGGTGAGCTCGCCGGTGTCGAACCGGACCCGGGACAACGTCACCGCGCTGTCGGACTTGCGGGTGTACGCGACGTAAGCCCGCCTGTCCTTGGCTATCGCGAGCCCGAGCAGCCCGCGCTCGACGTCCGCGCCGTTCACCTTGTCGCTGATGTCGAGGACCGGTTTGGCGGCGAGCCCGGTCCTGGGGTGGTAGGCGCGGACGACCCCTCGTTTCTCCACGATGAGGATCCGGCCGCTCCCGTCGTCGAGCGCCGTGATCGCGGTCGGGTTCACCAGCCCGGACGCGACCTTGGTCGCCGTGGCGGTCAGCTCGCCGAGCGGAACACCCCGCGCTTCCTGGGTCTCCGCGCTGCTCGCGGCCGGGAGCAGCGTCCCGGCCAAGGCGAGCCCGGCCACCAGGGACAACCCCCGGCGGAGGTGCCGTCGCGTCATGAGGACTCCAATCGCCAGTGAATGGTCTGGTCCAATTCAACAGCGGTCGGCGGAGCGGCGGTACCTCCATCCGCGAGGTTTTCGTTGGTTTCTTTCCGGCGCGCACGTGACCGCACATCACCCGTCCTGCAGGTGAACCTGCCCACATCCGGGCAAGTACACACAAGTAGCGGTGCAGCCCTGTGGTGACGTGCAGTTGTCTAGAAAGATCGGGCGGGCCTGGATCACCGGACTCGTCCTGTCGGAGAACAACCGATCAGCTGTACGGGGCGGCGATGATCTGGTGACCGATGACGAAGCCGGTGAGGATACTGCCCAAGGGGGCGCTCCACTCGCCCCCGCGGAGCTTGTCCGCCGCTATCACGAGGGCGAGACGATCGAAGGCCTCGCCGAAGACCTCGGCGTGAGCTACCGAAAGGTACGCACCACCCTGCTGGAAGCCGGCGTCACACTCCGGCCGCCGAAGGTCCGGCTACCGCCGACACCGCCGGGACTCGTCCACGCCTATCTGTCGGGCCGAAACATTCGGCAGCTGGCGGAGACCTATGGCATGACCTACAGCCAGACGAGGCGGATTCTCCTGGCAGAAGGCGTGGTCCTCCGCCCGAGAGGGCGGCATTAGCCACGCTCACCTGGTTCTCCGAGCGGTACATCCGCCCGGAGAACCAGCAAGGCTCGCGACGAGAACTACTGCCCCCGCAACGTGCTGTAAACGATCCACCAGTCCATGTGGTTCGGCATAGGTTGACCGCTCCTCACTCGGCTTGCGTTAATGGAAGTCTCAAAGCTCGGACGAGGGCGGATCAAAACGCTCCGAAAAAAGGCCGGATCACCGGCGCGCGTTCGATCTGACCTATCCGTGGGGCGATGAGACGACAGCAGCGTAGCGGCTGCGGATCACCCGTACGCGCCGACCCGACCTCCCCGGTCCCGTTGACTTCAACGACACGCCACACGAAGGCTTGAACAGCAGGTTTGCCTTGCGCGGCCGGATTATCCGGGCCGCAAACGGGGACCCGGAAGTGGACCGCGCCGACGCCACGGGGGTCCACAGCCATGACCTCATCCGCCTTGCCTGCGAGCAGACGCACGCGACCTGATCAGAAGGTGACGACAAGGCCCTGCCAACCGCCGTGAATTCATACTTGCGAGTGCCGACACCCAGGCATTCAGAGTCTCCACGTAGCAAGCAAGGCAGATTATTCACACCATCTAGTGCCTACTGCGCAGTATCTCTGGCGTAGCTCTACTCGCCGCCCTCTCAACTCCGTCTTCCGGGCAGGATCCGGAGATGCGGAGAAGGCATCGCCACGGTGTCCCCTTCACGAGCCGACGGGACAAGCGGCCCACGCGCGTCGAGTTCCGCCAGCAAGGCCTCGATCGCCGCGGCCTTGGACCACTTGGCTCGACCGCGATACAGCCCCGCGGCCTCTTCCCACAGGCTCCGAGCGGCCTCAGGATTCCCGTGGTCGCAAACGATCTGCGCGAGGACGGACAGCGCACGCGCCTGCCCCGTCGCGTGTTGTGATCGATCCGCCAACCCGACCGCCTTGTGCGCATGCCGCAGTGCCGCCCGATCGTCCCCTTCCGCGTGCCGCAGCCGGGCAAGGACCGTATTCAGTTTCATGACCACAGGGAGGTCCTGGCTCTTGTCGATCAGGGCCGAGGCCGCGCGGCACTCCTTGTCCGCCTCCGCCAGTCGCCCCAAGCGAACCAACAGGGCTGCCAGTGCGATATGCGTTCGCATCAGCGCTGTGGCGTCACCCGCCGCGCCCCGGCTCCGTAAGGCGCTCCGATACAGATCGAGAGCTTCTTGCTCCTGGCCGTCCATTTCGCTCAGCGCGTCGGCGAGCCGGTGTTCGGCGCTGGCACAAAGGGTCGGCTCTCCCAGCTTGCGAGTCAGCGGCAGCGCTTCTCGATACATTCCGGCGGCCTCGGCCGCGCGTCCGGCGTGCAGATGAACGCGTGCCAGATTCAGCAAGACCGTCACCCTGCCGATCAAGATCCCGTGCGCGTCGACCAATTCCAACGCTCGCAGAAGGCAATCTTCCGCTTTGTCATCATCACCCGCCAGCATGTGCACCACGGCCAGGTCATTCAGACACGATGCCCATGGCGCCACCTCGTCTTGAGCCGCCGCCGACCGGACCGCGATGGTCAAACCTTCGACGGCCTCGGGGAAATCTCCTTGCATGAGCAGGAATTCCGTGACCAGCGCCGGAATGGTATAGGCTATCGGATACAGGTGAAACTCTTCGGCCATGGCGACCACGGCGAGCAACGCCACTCTTTCCCGCAGAACCCATTGCCGCGCCTCGACGGCGTCGCCGAATCCGGGCGGAGCCACTTCCAGGGAAATGTCCGGCAGGTCAGGCGGGACCTTGTGGGGATACTGCAGCCGATACGCGTCGAAAACCATGAGCAAGTAGTATTCGGACATTCTCCGTATAGCAGCGTCCACATCGGACAGTTGAGTGGCCAGGGACGCGGCGTACAGATGGAGAAGGTCGTGTACGCGATAGCGGTCGAGGTCGGCAGGATGTTCGATCAAATGCGCGGCGACCAGTATGTCGAGTGAGCGCCGCACCTCCGATGCCGGGCGCCCGTCCGCGGCGGCGATCACCGCGGTGGTCATCTCGGCGCTCGGGTGCAGGCCGATCAGGGCGAACACACGCCGCTCGGCGGGTTCGAGGTCCTGATACGAAAGAGCGAAGGCGGACCTCAGGCTCATCCCCGGCCAGTCCCCCTCGTCGCCGAGGTCCAGCAACAGGTCGGCGTCGCGCAACTGGCTCGCCAAGGTCCGCATCCGCGTGCCCGCCCGGGAGATGGCCCGTTCGGCCACAAGGGTCAGCGCCAACGGATTACCGTTGCAGAGCCGCACCAGCTCTTCGACTCCCTCCGCGTCGTCTCGCGCGCGGTGACCGATTCGCCGGGTCAGCAGAGCTGAGGAGTATTGGTCGGCGAGCGGGAACACCGTGATCACCGGCGGAGTCAGCTTCGCCGACAAGGATTTCAGGCGCCATCGCGAGACGATCAGTACCGTGCACGACGACAGGACGCCCAGCAGCGGCGCGACCTGATCGGAACTGCGCACGTTGTCGAGGATCACGAGCATCGAGCGCCGGGCGAGCAGCGCGGACAGTTTCGCGGCGCGGGCGATCGGGTTGACCACTTGGTCGACCGGGAAGTCCAGCAACGACAAGAGTGTGTCGACTATTTCGCCGGCGTCGGCCTTCGCGGCCTGGCTGTCCCCGCGCAGATCCAGCATGACCGCGCCGTGCCGGTACCGTCGTTCCGCGCGATGGGCCCATTTCGCCGCCAAAGTCGTCTTCCCGACCCCGGGTCCTCCGGTCACCACCACCGCGGCCCGTTTCGGCGCACCCGCGGAATCGGTCGTGTAAGCGTCGAGCAGCGCGATCAGATCGACTCTTCCCGCGACATCGTCGACGTCCGGCGGCAAATGCCGGATCACGTGTTCGTTCTGGTTCGCGGGATCGAGCGGAGCCGGTTTGCGCCGGGGCACCACCCGTTCCGGCCGCATCAGCACCTTGTCGTTGACCGCCCGCAGTTCGTCCGCGGCGCTCGTCTCCCCCGCCTCCCGGTAACGGGCATACGTCACCCGGAAGAAGTCGGCGGCTTCGGCGGGCTGATCGGCTTCGGCCAGCGCCCGGATCTTCAATTTCTCGAAACTCAGTTCTCCCGGATGCGCCTGTTCGAGTTCCGCCAGTTTTCGCACCGCGGCGTCGGCTTTTCCGGTCGCCAATTGCTCCGCCACGACGAATCCGTTGGCGGGTATCCACACAGTGCGCTCCCATAAGGCACGCCATGCGTCGGCACGCTCGGTCCGGAGATCGGCCAAGGGTTCGTCCCGGCACAACCGGACAGCGGAAAGCGCTTCGACGAGCGCGCGATCGTGCTGTCCGAGTTCACGGAACCGGCGGGCCTTGTCCATCATGGCTTGGAAGCCGAAGTGATCGATCAATGCCGGCTCGATCTCCAGCAGGCAACCGGCTTTGCTTACACTCACCTTCGCGGGCACAGTGTTTTTGTCGAAAGCCTGGCGCAGCTTCGTAGCGTTCTGGTGAAGTGTCGAATGCGCGTCCTGTGGCGCGCCCTCGTGCTCCGGCCACACCCAGTCCACGACGACGTCCAGCGGCAATCGGCGGTTCGGCGCCGTCAGCAAAGCGGTCAGCACCTGCCTCGGCCGAGGCCCCGCCCAGTTCACATCCACATTCCCGTGCATTAGCATGGCCGTCTGCCCGAGAATTCCGAAAGCGATTTCCACGAGTGCGCCCCTTCCCCATGGCGAACCCGGGTTCGCCACCCCTGTCCCGCCGGATCATTTTTCCACCCGTTCGCGCATAAGGCCAGGTCACCGGCTTAATTGTCAAACTTCGGCGATCACCGTTGATCATCTGTCAATGAACTGACCACCCGCCGAAGCCGTTTTCTCCACGCTCGCTCCCATGCTGACTGCGGATACCGGAGTTCGAGCGAGGGGAATTTCATGACCGAGTCATCGTGGGTCCGCGGCCCGGTGGGCGATTCCGATCAGCACTGGGCGACACGCAAGGGCGTCAAATCCGTGCTGGTGATGATCCCGCATATCGTCGCCGGGAACCGGCTCCTCGATCTGCTGCCGCTCTTCGAAGCCGACCACCGCGTCCAGGCGGTGTTCACCGTCCCGGAATGGGAATCCTGGCGTGCCACGCACGACTTCGTGGAGGCGCAAGGCGGCATAGTCCTCCCTTGGGCGCAGGCGAAGCGCGGCGCGTACGACCTCGTCCTCGCCGCCAGCCAGCGCGGCATCGACGAAGTCTCGGGACCGGTCCTGCTGGTTCCGCACGGCGGCGGTTTCGGCCAGTACCGGCCATTGCGGCCTCCGGGTGCCGGCCCCGGCTGGAGCCCCGAGGTCGGGCTCGACGCGAGCCAATTGATGCGGGAAGGGCGGGTACGCGCCGACTCGATCGTGCTCGTCCACGACCGCGAATTGGACGTCCTGGCCGAGACCTGCCCTCGCGCGGTGCCCGCCGCCGTCGTCGCGGGCGACATCGCGCTGGACCGGCTCACCGCCAGCCTTCCCTTTCGCGATCACTACCGGCGAGGGCTCGGCGTGACCGACGACCGGCGCCTGGTGGTCGTCACCTCGACCTGGTCCGACCGGTCGGCCTTCGGCCGTCACCACGACCTGTTCGAGCGGGTACTCGGCGAACTCCCGCCCGAGCACTTCCGGGTACTCGGCGTCCTTCACCCCCAGATCTGGTCGCACCACAGCCTTTGGCAGATCCGAACCTGGCTGGCCGACTGCCTGCGGTCCGGGCTCGAGCTTCTGCGCCCCGAAGGGAGCTGGCGGGCCGCCCTGATCGCCGCGGACCACGTCATCGGCGACTACGGTTCCGTGACCGGCTACGCGGCGGGCATCGGCAAACCGGTGCTCCTGGCCGGGGACGGCACCGAACCGTTGCTGCCGGGCACGCCCAGCGCGGTCGTCGCCGGGCACGCGCCCCGGTGGACGCCCGGCAGTTCCCTTCTGCCTTTGCTGCACGAGGCGGAATCCATCGGCGTGGCCGGGCAGGTCCGCGAGTTGCTCTCGTCGCGGCCGGGCCGCACCGGCGCGATCCTGCGCACCGAGATGTACCGGCTCCTCGGCCTGCCCGAGCCCACCAGGGCGGTCCCGGTGTCCCCGGTGCGGATGGCGGAGGTGCTGCCGTGGCGGCCTCTGTAGCGGGCAGCTCGTTCCTCCTGTCCGATGCGAACGGCGGAACCCGCGCGTCCCTCGCCGACGTGCTCGTCCACTCAGGACCGTGTGCGGTCGCCGACGCCCGCGCCGTGATCGCGAGCGACTTCGACCGGCTGCCCGGACTCACGATCGTCGCCGTCGCGTACTCCCCCGGCCGCTGTCTCGTCGGCGACCGCACGGGAGACGTGGTCGTCGTCGCGTGCGTGTCCGCCGAACTGGCGGGCGCGGGGGCCTATCTGTGGCTACTCGCCGGCCGTCGGCTCCGGCTGCTGCGAATGGTCGCGCCGCGCGGCCAAGGCCTCCAGCCGAGCGCGGGCCCGCTCCGCCCGCAGCCCGCCGGTCGGGCCACAGAGGTCGAGAGCCTTGGTCAGCCGGGCACGGGCGGCACCGAAATCACCCTCGAGCTCAGCGACCTCGGCGAACGCCACGAGCACATCGGACTGATAGGCGGCCGAACCTGACTCGTCGAGCACCGCGGCGGCGCGGGCGAGTTCCCGTTTCGCCGCGGTGATCTCGCCCGCCCGCGCGTCGATCCGCGCGAGCGACAGGGTGACCTCGGCCTCGCCCTTCACATCGCCGATGTCGTCGAACAGCTCTTGCGCGAGACGCAGATGCCGGGCGGCGTCGGCGGTCCGGCCCGCCTGCAGCAACGCCTCGCCGATCCGGCGGTGCCGCTGGGCGACGCCGCGGTCGATCCCGAGTTCCCCTTCGATCACGAGGCTCTGGCCGAAGAACTCGACCGCCCGCTCGAAGTCGCCACGGCCTTGCGCCGCCATGCCCAGCTGGTCCAGGGCGACGGACTCGTTGTGCCGGCTTCCGGCGCCCTTGGCCAGCTCCGCGGCCTTCAGGCATTCGCTTTCGGCGGCTTCGAACCGTCCCAGATCCAGGTGGGCGCGGGCCAGCTGGCAGCGCAACCGGGCTTCGGCGACCGCGTGGCCGCACCGGTGTGCCGCGGCGACGCCGACCTCGTGCGTCCGGAGCCACAGCTGATAGTGCTTGCGATAGAGGAAGAGTTCCCAGAGGGCTTCGCACAGTTGCCAGGCGAGTTCGTCCTGCCCCAGCGCGGACGTCTCTTCGAGCACCTCGATGATGTCCGGCAGCCGTTCGTCCAGCCACTGAAGGGCTTCTGCGCCCGTGTCGAACAACGCCGGCGCGCCCTCGTACCGGGCGCGCACGGTGCCGACCCGCCAGCGCATCGGGATCACCACCAGGTTCGCCCGCGTCATCCGGTGCAGATACCAGTCCGCGATCCGGGCGACGACTTCGAGCCGTTCGTCGTCCGGCAGCGCCCGCGCGTGCAACCGCACCAGATCGTGGAAGCGGTAACCGCGCTCTCCGACTTCCTCGAGGAGGCTGGCGTCCGCCAGTTCTTGGAGCCCGTCCGCGGCCTCGTTCTCGGAGACCCTTGCCGCCGCGGCCGCCGCTCCCACCTCGATCGTCGGTCCCGGGTACTCGCCGAGCAACCGGTAGAGCCTGGCCGCGTGCGAGGACAACGCCGAATAGGACGAGTCGAAGGTGGCCGTCAACGACGCTTCACCCACCGGCGACAGCTTCGTCAACCGCACCCGTTCGTCACGGAGCTCCGCCACCATCCTGGCCACCGGCCATTTCGGCCGCGACGCCAGCCTCGCGCCCGCCACCCGGAGCGCGATCGGCAGCCGTCCGCACAGTGCCGCCAGCCTCGTCACGTCCGAAAGCTCGCCCGCCACCCTCGATTCGCCCACCGATCGCGTCAACAGCTCGACGGCGTGTTCCTCCGGAAGTGGCGCCATGTCGACGAATCGCGCGCCCTCCGCGTGCAGACCGTCCAGCCGCAGCCTGCTGGTGACCACCACGACGCATCCCGACGAGGCCGGGATCAACGGCCGCACTTGCGCGGCCGAGATCGCGTTGTCCACCACCAGCAGCAGCCGCATCCCCGCGGTGGTGGTCCGGAACAGCGCCGCCTGCTCGGCCAGCCCGACCGGCACCCGTTCCGGAGGGACGCCGAGCGCGCGCAAGAACGCTCCGAGCGCCTCCTCGGGCGGCACGGCCGTCTCCGGTGAGAACCCGCGCAGATCCGCGTAAAGCTGACCCGACGGATACCGTCCGGCGTTCCGGACCGCCCAGGTGACCGCGAGCGCGGTCTTGCCGACGCCGCCGGGCCCGACCACCACGGTCACCGCGGGCGACCGGTCGGCCGAGTCGTCCTCTTGACCGGCGGCGGCCGAGTCGAGCGCTTCGAGTTCCGCGGTCCGGCTGGTGAAATACGCGGGTACCGGAGGCAACTGACGGGGAACGGGGGTGTCGGAGGGTGACCGGGCGACGGCCACCGTGCCGAGGTCATCTCCCATGACCGCACCCCGGCGGGCGGCGATCCGGGCGCGAATTGCGCGGCCGCGATTCATCCCGTTCGAGAACGGAAATCCACGATGAACAGAATCGTGGTTCACGCGTCGAAGATCGCATGCTCGTGCCTCCCCACACGACCGTTTTCTTTCGTCCGCGCAATCGCCTCACCCGCGAACTCCCGGCGATGCCCGAACCTCCCTGTCTACCTCGCCGAGCGGCGTCGCTCCCGTCGCGCACGGAACATCTACCCGAAAGAACCAAGACATCGGCCCTCCGAGCCCCGGATACGCCTGTTCGCAGGAGGCGCCGACGTCGTCGCCACATACAGTGATCTCCACCACTTCCATTACCGCGACAATGGAAATCAAGAACGGAAATCAGCCGCCGCGGAAGAATAGCACCGGAAATAATCCGAAGGCCCGCACTCACCTGATTTCCGGCAGGCGATCGAGCGCGGACCCCTCACACGGAGCGTGACCACCACCGGGCCCGCGGTCGTCTACTCGCCCAAGATCGTTTTCTTGCCGTTCACCCTTCTTTCAGGGCAATTCGGACATCAGCCATACCCCCGAGTAGCCACTTGTGTGACTTCTGTATGCTCCGCTCTCGCTCGATGGGATTAGTCATCCCCCATCCGGGCGAGCCGTTGCGGTCGGGGCCTGTGGTCGCACGCGGCACTGGCATTCGTGGTCCGTATTTCGGATGGGAGACACATGCACGGCAGGTCAGTTCTGGTTCGCGGCGGGATCGCGGTCGCCACCGCGGCCGTCGCGCTGACGATGGCCGCTCCGGCCGCCCTCGCCGACGACGGCGCGGCGCGGGGCCGGGTCGTCGAAGGTTCCGGCACCGAGGGTTTCAGCGTCAACTTCGAGGGCGGGCAGCACTACGTCACGAAGCTGTTCGGGCTGAAGCTCTCCGACGGCAGCAAGCTCAAGATGTACTGCGTGCAGGTCGAGGTCGGCATGCGCACCGATCAGGACATGATCGAGCGTCCGTGGAACAAGTACCCGGACGCCGCTTCGCCGTTCAACAAGAACAACTCGAAGATCAACTGGGTCCTGCACCACGGCTACCCGGCCGTCGCCGTGAAGGCGCTCGAAGGCGCGCTCGGCAAGGACGTCAAGCTGACCGACGGCCTGTCGGTCCAGGAAGCCGTGACCGCGACGCAGGCCGCCGTCTGGCACTTCAGTGACGGCAAGAACCTCGACCGCAAGAAGCCGCTGCCGTTCGAGAGCGCCGAAGAGTCCGCCGACGTGCTGGCCGTCTACGACTACCTCACCGGCGAGAAGAACGTCGGCATCGGGGCACAGCCGAAGCCGACCCTCGACATCGGCCCGGCCAAGGCCTCGGGCGCGACCGGCTCCAAGATCGGTCCGTTCAGCATCGCCACCAACGGCGACATCACCGAGATGACGAGCAAGCTGCCCGAGGGCGTCAAGGTCACCGACGCCGACGGCAAGGAGATCAAGGCCGCCGCCATCAAGGACGGCACCAAGGTCTACGTCGACGTTCCCAAGGACGCCAAGGACGGCAACGGCTCGTTCTCGCTGAAGGTGAGCGGCCACCTCGACACCGGTCGCCTGTTCGTGGGCGAGAACTACGCCAAGGTGCCCGCGCAGTCCCTGATCGTGGCGGAATCCGAGAAGACCTCGGTCGTCGCGAACGCGACCGCGGCCTGGAAGCAGGGTGGCGCGCCCGCCACCGACACCCCGGCGCCCACCACCCCCGGTGGTGCCGAGTCGGGTGGCGGCGACGAGCTGGCCAACACCGGTGCCTCCGCGACCATGCCGCTGGTGATCGGCGGCGCGCTGCTCGGCGCGGGTGTGCTGATGGTGCTGCTGGTGCGCCGTCGCCGTAGCGAGGCGTAAGAAGCGAAGCGAAGCGGGGCCGGTCCATTGTGGACCGGCCCCGCTTTGGTGTTCACCGGTCGTAGTGCGTGCCCGGCGTATGCCCGAAGGCGCGACGGAAGACGTCGATGAAGGCACTGGTGGACGACCAGCCGCAGGCATGCGCCACCGCGGTGACCGGAGTGTTTTCGGCCAGGAGGGCCAACGCGCGGTAGAGCCGCAATTGTGTGCGCCACTGCGGGAAGGTCATGCCGAGATCGGCTTTGAAGAGCCGGGCCAGGGTGCGATCGCTCGCCCCGACCCGGGCGCCGAGGGCGGCCAGTGTCCGGTTGTCGGCCGGATCGGCGCTGAGGATCTCGCACAGTGCGCGCAGCCGCGGGTCGTCCGGCGTCGGCAGGTGCAGGGGTTGCTGCGGCGACGCGCGCAGCTGGTCGAGCAGGACCGCGCGCAGCCGACGGCGTTCCGGGGTGTCGTCGTGCGGCGGATCGGTGTACGCGCGGAGGAGTTCACGCAGGAGCGGGCCGACGGCCAGCACGCTGGGTTCGTTCAGCCGCAACGGGTTCACGGTCGCGGGCAGGCCGACGAGGCGGAGTTCGAGGTCGCCGTGCGCCTGATGGGCGTGCACGGTCCCGGCAGGCACCCAGATGGCCCTCGTGGCCGGCGCGACCCAGGAGCCCTTGTCGGTCGTGATCGCCAGTACGCCGCGGGCGGCGTAGACGACTTGATGCTCGTCGTGGCGGTGCGCGTCGACGATCGCCCCCGAGGCCAGTGACCGGACCTGGGTGGGCGCTTCGGGCAGGTGGCGGATTTCCGTCATTGTTTGTCATTTTATCGGAAGCGCGACACCGAGGCCCGCGGCGAGCATGGCGGAATGCCGAAGATCAAAGCGATCGCCCTGCTCTCGGCCGGGCACGCCTGTGTGGATGTCTATCAAGGTTCGGTGGCCGCGCTGGTGCCGTTCTTCGCGGCCGAACGCGCCTACGGATACGCGGCGGTGTCGGGCATCGTGCTCGCCGCCTCGCTGCTTTCGTCGGTGGCCCAGCCGTTGTTCGGCGCGCTGACCGACCGCTGGGCGATGCCGTGGCTGCTGCCGTCGGCCACGCTCCTCGGCGGACTCGGCATCGGCTTCGGCGGGCTGGTCGATTCGTACACACTGACACTCGCTTTCGTCGCCGTGTCGGGAATCGGGGTGGCGGCCTATCACCCCGAAGCCGCCCGGGTCGCGAGGATCGCGGGCGGCGGCGGGCACAAGGCCATGGGCTGGTTCTCCGTCGGCGGGAACATCGGCTTCGCGGCCGCCCCCGTACTCGTGGCCGCGGTCATGGCGCTGGGCGGGCTCCGGATGTCACCGCTGCTTGTCGTCCCCGCGCTGGCCGGATCCGTGCTCTGCCTGCCCGTGCTGCGCGCCCTCACGCGGAAGGCAGGCGCCGGCGGCTCGCGATCGGACGTCGTCGGCGTCGACGACTGGAGGTCGTTCGCGAAACTGTCGGTGTCGGTCGTCTTCCGGTCGATCGTGTTCGTCGGGCTCAGCACGTTCGTCTCGCTCTACGCCCAACAGCGGACCGGAGGCGGCACGACGACGGGCAGCGCCGCGCTGTTCCTGCTCTATCTCGGCGGCGCCGTGGGCACCCTGCTGGGCAGCAGGCTGGCCGGACGCCGGGGCCGGGTCACCGTGGTCCGCTGGTCGTATCTGGCCACCGTCGTCACGGTCGCGGGAGTCGTGTTCGTACCCGGCCCGGCGTTCTTCCCGTTCGTCCTGCTGGCCGCGGTGAGCCTGTACATCCCGTTCTCCCTGCAGATCACCCTCTCCCAGGACTATCTGCCCACGCGGGTCGGCACCGCCAGCGGCGTCACCCTCGGCCTGACGGTCAGCATCGGCGGTCTCGCGAGCCCTGTCATCGGGACGATCGCCGACCACACGTCTCTGCGGACGGCCTTGATCCCACTGATCGCGCTGCCGCTTTTGTGCTGGATCACAACCCGCACCCTGTCCGAGCCGTGCTCCGTCCAAACCGGAGCGAAAGAAGTGTCAATGTCGCGCCAATAAATGATGTACGGCCCTGTACACCATCGGTTACCGGCTGGTAGGTTCCGGGAATCCAAACGTGATCCACTTCATGATTCAAAGGGGAGTCATGACCCGAAAGCCCGCTCGTCTGCTGGCCGTCGCGATCGCCCTCATCGTCGGTTTCGCCGCCGCGCCCGCCGCCTCCGCCGCCCCCGCCACCGACCCGTTCTACAGCTACGACGGCAGCGAACCGTTGTCTTCGTACAGCCCCGGCACCGTGCTGAAGACCAGGACGCTCAATTACCACGTCCTCGGTATTTCCACGCCGCTCAAGGTGACCCAGTTGCTCTACCGGTCCACCGACGCGCAGGGGAAGCCGTCCGCCAACGTCACCTCGGTGCTGCGCAGCCTGACCGGCGACAGCACCAAAGCCGTTTCGTACCAATCGTTCTACGATTCGCTCAATCCCGAACACGGCCCGTCGAGGGCGATCGCCGGCGGCGTCTCGCTCGGCGGACTCATCGCCAACGCGGAGTCGCTGTTCATCGCGCCCGCCTTGTTGCTGGGCTACAACGTCGTCATCCCAGACACCGAAGGCCAGAAGGCGAACTTCGCCGCCGGGCCGGAATACGGGACGAACACCCTCGATTCCATCCGCGCCGCGACGAGGTCGCCGGGGACGGGAATGAACGACAAGACCCGGTTCGGTCTCATCGGCTATTCGGGCGGTGCCATCGCGACCGGCTGGGCGGCCGCGCTCGCGCCGGATTACGCGCCCGAGGTCAACAAGAACCTCGTCGGTTTCACCGAAGGCGGAGTGCTCGTCAAACCGTCGCACAATCTCAAATACGTCAACGGGAGTGTCGCGTGGACCGGGGTCATTCCGATGGCGCTCATCGGGGTCTCGCGGTCGTTCGGCATCGACCTCAAGCCGTACGCGAATTCGTACGGGCTCCAGGTGCTCAAGGACATGGAGAAGGCGTCGATCGTCGACGCGCTCGGCCGTTATCCGGGCCTGACGTGGGAGAAATTCGTCAAGCCCGAGTACACGAACCCGAACAAGGTGCTGCCGTACGTCGAGGCCGTGAACAAGATCAACCTCGGTTCCGCGCCGACGCCCACCGTGCCCGGTTACATCGCGCAGGGCAACAACGGTGTCGTGGAAGGCACTTTCGGCAATCCGCCGGGGATCGGGACCGGTGACGGCGTGATGGTCGCCGGTGACGTGCGATCGCTCGCCCGGCAGTACTGCGAAACCGGCAACAAGTCGATCAAGTACGACCAGTACAACCTGCTGAGCCACGTCGGGGCGGCCGTCGCCTGGGCGCCGCAGGCCATCGGCTGGCTCAACGACCGGTTCGCGGGCAAGGCCGCGCCGTCCAGCTGCGGGAAGATCGCGCCCGGCAACTCCCTCGCCCCGGAGGTGCCGGTCAGCTGACCGCTCGGTCCGTGAAGGCCTCCTTAAGGGACTCTGGGTCCCTCAAGGAGGCCTTCACGGATTTCGGGGACCGGTACGGTGCCGCACGTGACCGAGCACCGCAAGCTGCCGAAGGGGCCGCACAACCTCAGCCGCGACGAGGTCGCCGGAACCCAGCGGGCCCGGCTGATCGACGCGGTTCTGGAGAACACCGGCGAACGCGGCTACGTCGCCACCACCGTCGGCCACATCACCACCACCGCGGGCGTGTCACGGACCTCGTTCTACGAGCAGTTCACCGGCAAACAGGACGCGTTCCTCGCCGCCTACCGCGAGATCACCACCGAGTTCATCACGCAAGGTGTCGCCGCGGGAGCCAAGGCCGCCACTCCACTGGACGCGGTCGCCGTCTGCTGCGACTTCCTCGTCGACTACGTGCATCGGCGTCCTACCGCCGTCCGCGCCGCGTTGCTGGAGATCTACGCGCTCGGCGACGCGGGGCTCGAAGCACGCGAGAAGACCTTGCGTGCCGGGGAAGCCGTCTTCGACCGGACGGCGGAATGGCTGCGCGCCACCGATCCCGCGCTGCCGTCACCGCCGCCGTTCACCGCGCGGACGGTCGTCGCCGCCACCATCGAGCTGATCACGCAGGCCATCTGGATCGGCACTCCCGAGGCCTACGAGCAGGCACGCGAAGCCGTCCGCTACACCTGGCTGCTCGGCCTGTTCGGGCACCGGAGCGTCGAGGGCTAGCGGGCGAGACGCCGCCGCTCGAAGTCGACGATCAGTTTCGGATACCGCCGCGGGAGCAGCCGGACGAGCCGGTCGACCAGTTTCGCGTCGTTTCCGACGAGCACACGCGGTTTCCCCGCTTCGACGCCATCGACGATGATGCGAGCGGCCTGATCCGCCGGCATCTTCAGCAGCTTTTCGTTGTACACGCGGACACGTTCCCGCTGTTCGGGGGTGGGCTCGATACCACGGGCCTCGGCTTCCTTCAACGCCGCCGAGGCGATGCCGGTCTTGACGCCGCCCGGATGGACGACCGTGACCCGCACCGGATGCCTGCCCGCGATCATCTCCGTGCGCAGCGCCTCGGTGAACCCGCGGACACCGAACTTGCTGGCACAGTAGGCGCTGAGCGTCGGCTGGGCCAGGAAACCGTTGAGGCTGGAGATGTTCACGACCTGGCCGTCGCCGGAGTCGATCAGATGCGGCAGGAAGGCCTTGGTGCCGTTGATGACGCCGAAGAGGTTGACCGCGAGTGTGCGGTCGTACAGTTCCCATTCGGCGTCGAGCACGGTCTGCCCGCCGCCGGCGATCCCCGCGTTGTTGTAGATCTGGTGCACCACACCGAATTGCCCGGCGACGGTGGTCGCGTACTCCCGCATGGCCGCGCGGTCGCTGACGTCCAGCGTCGCGCCCTGCACTTCCGCGCCGAGAGCCTTGACCTCGGCGACGGTCTCGGCCAGCCCGCTTTCGTCCACATCGGACACCGCGAGCCGGGCTCCACGCCGCGCGAGTTCGAGCGCCAGCTGACGGCCGATGCCGGAACCGGCGCCGGTGACGACGGCGACCTTGCCGCGAACGCCGCTCATCGGGTTTCTCCTGCCGGATCGAGGGCCACTTCGGCGGTGAGCTCGACGAGCCGGTCGACGAGGTCCGGGGCGATGTGGTGCCCCATTCCGGGGATTTCGACGTAGCGGGCACCGCTGATGGCCTTGGCGGTCGCCCGTCCGCCGCTGTGGTGGACCATGCGGTCGGTGTCGCCGTGGACCACGACCGTCGGGCAGGTGATGCGGCCGAGTTCGGCGGTGCGGTCGCCGCTTGCCTGGATCGCGCCGATCTGGCGGGCGATACCGCTGCGGGCGCGCCGTCCCCCGGCGCGTTCCCACAGTCCCTCGGCCCAGGCCGTTTCGACGTCCTTGTCCAGCGGGAACGAGGCCGAACCGAGGTGGCCCATCAGCGACAGGTGCCCGATCACGGACTCTTCGACCGTCTGGGCGGGCCGCCTCGCCATGCGCACCAACGTCGACTTCGCCGGCTGTCCGACGCGGCGATGCCCGGTGGTGGAGAAGATCGACGTCAGCGACAGGACGCGATCCGGGTTCCGGGCGGCGACGGTCTGGGCGATCATGCCGCCCATCGACATGCCGACCAGATGCGTCTTCTCGATGCCCAGGTGGTCCAGCAGGCCGACGGTGTCCGCCGCCATGTCGCCCAGGTCGTATGCGCCGGGCAGCGGTTTGGCCAGCAGTTGCCGGAGCTTGCCCGGGTTCGGCGCCTTGATGCGATCCGAACAGCCCGCGTCGCGGTTGTCGAACCGGACGACCCGGAAGCCGCGGCGGGTGAAACCGTCGATCATCTCCCTCGGCCACGACGTGAGGTCCAGGCCCAGGCCGGCGATCAGCACCAGCGGCACCCCGTCGGCCGGGCCGTCCTCGCGGTAGCAGAGCCGCGGGCCGCCGGGCAGGTCGGCGAAGCTGTCGGTCACGAGCCCACCGCCTCACGGACCTTGGCGCGGGAGAAGTGCAGCTCGGGATCGGTGATGTCCTCCGCGCGCAGCAGTTTGATGTCCGAGTGGTAACTCATCGACGTAAGCCACGGCATGCGGTCACCCTGCCGCGGGAGCTGGTCAAGAGCGCGCTGCACGTATCCCGCGGCGAAGTCCAGGAACGGCTTCGTCGGCATGTCCGGATCGGCGAGGACGGGACGGCAGACGTCGTAGCCGTGGGTGTCCATATGGGTCAGCAGACGGCAGAAGTGCTCGCACAGCAGGCCGATCTTCAGCGTCCACGACGAGTTCGTGTAGCCGATCGCGAACGCGGCGTTCGGCACATCGGAGAGCATCATTCCCTTGTACGCGACGGTTTCCGGCAGGATCACCGGTTTACCGTCGACGCTGAGCGTCGCCCCGCCGAACACCTGGAGGTTCAGGCCGGTGGCGGTGACGATGATGTCCGCCTCCAGCTCCCGCCCGGATTCGAGCAGGATCCCCTTTTCGGTGAAGGTCGCGATCTTGTCCGTGACGACGTCGGCCTTGCCCTTGCGGATCGCGGCGAACAGGTCGCCGCCGGGCACGGCGCACAGCCGCTGGTCCCACGGGTCGTACGGCGGATTGAAGTGCTCGTCGACAGGATAGCCCTTGGGAAGCTGCTTCTTGTTGACGTAGCGGATGAGCCCGCGGGCGGTCTTCGGGAACTTCTGGCAGAACTGCCAGACCGCCAGCCCCTTGCGGATGTTCTTGCGGCGGGTGAGCGCGTACGCCCGCTCTTCGCCGAGGATCTTGCGCAGGCCGTTGGCGATCTTGTCCTCGCGCGGCACCGGCATCACGTAGGTCGGGGTGCGCTGCAGCATCGTCACGTGCGCCGCGGTGCCCGCCATCGCCGGGATCAGGGTGACCGCAGTGGCGCCGCTGCCGATCACGACGACGCGTTTGCCCGCGTAGTCGAGGTCTTCGGGCCAGTGCTGCGGATGCACGATCGTGCCGGCGAAGCGGTCGCGGCCCTCGAAGCGCGGGGTGAAGCCCTCGTCGTAGCGGTAGTAGCCGCCAGCGTTGAACAGCCAGCCCGCGCTGAGGCGGGTGCGCTCGCCGGTGTCGGTCCGCTCGATCTCCAGCAGCCAGCGCGCCTCGTCACTCGACCAGGCGGCCGAGAGCAGCTTGTGGTGGTAGCGGATGCTGGGCTCGATGCCGTTCTCGGTGATCGTCTCGCGCAGGTACGACAGGATCCGGGGCGCGTCGGCGATCGACTGCTTGTCCCGCCACGGCTTGAACTCGTAGCCGAAGGTATGGAGGTCGGAGTCGGACCGGATGCCCGGATAGCGGAACAGGTCCCAGGTGCCGCCGGACGTGCCGCGGGCCTCCAGGATGGCGAACGTCTTGCCCGGGTTCTCGGTCTTCAGGTAGCGCGCGGCCCCGATCCCGGAAATCCCGGCACCGATGATGACCACGTCGAGGTGCTCGACGGGTGTGCTCGTCGTCATGCGGTACTCCAGCCTCGTCTCGGTTCTCTCCACGATGCGGGTCCGGCGGGGATTTGCGCTAGCACTATCTGCACCATCATGATGCATTCATGGTGCAAAGTGCCGCATCGCCGTGGCCGACGCTGTCCCCCGAGGCCCGTGACCTCTTCCGCCAGGGTGCGGAAATCGTGCTGCATCCGCGCGCCGAATGGATCGAGGAGCTGCACGAAGCCTCCCTCGGCGGGGACAGCATGCGCGCGGTCGCCGAGGACCCGGTGCTCACCGAGGGGACCAAACGCGCGAACCTGGCCAATCTGCTGCACTGGGCGGCCGCCAACGTGCAGCGTCCCGGTGAACGCGTCTCCGCCAACCTGAACCAGGAGGTGCTCGACGGCGCCCGCGACATGGTGCGCCGCGGCTTCGACTCCGGCGGCCTCGACGCCTACCGGCGGGCGCAGGGGGTGGCCTGGCGCAGGTGGATCGAGATCTGTTTCGACCTCACGTCGGATCCGGTGCTGCTCCGCGAACTGCTCGACGTCTCGTCGCTGTCCATCACCACGTTCATCGAGGACACCGTCTCCGCGGTTTCGGAGCGGATGGCCGCCGAACGCACGGAGCTGACCCGCGGCGCCCACGCCGAACGGCGGGCGACCGTCACGCTGCTGCTGGAAGGTGCGCCCATCAGCCGCTCGCGCGCCGAAGCCCAGCTCGGCTACCCACTCGCCGGCCCGCATACGGCCGCGATCGTCTGGAGCGGCTCGGTCACCCCGTCGTCGCAGCAGCTCGAAACCGCCGCGGAAACGCTCATGCGGGCCAGCGGCGCTTCACACCGGCTGACTGTCGTCGCGAGCGCCGCCGCGTTGTGGGTCTGGCTGCCCGGCCGGACACCGCCTCACACCGACCGGCTCGCCGAAGACCTCGCACCGCATCCCGACGTCCGCGTCGCGCTCGGGCGGCCCGGCAGCGGCATCGACGGGTTCCGCCGCAGCCATCTGGACGCCGCCGCCACCCAGCGGATGCTCGCCCGGCTCACCTCGCCGCGGCAGATCGCGCGGTACCAGGACATCCAGCTGCTCGTGCTGCTCACCGGTGATCCGGCGCAGGCGGACGAGTTCATCGCCGACACCCTCGGCGAACTCCGGCACGCCGACACCGAGACCCGGGAGACCGTGCGGACCTACGTGCACGAACTGGGCAACACGACGCGGACCGCGGAACGGCTCTACACCCACCGCAACACCGTCGTCCGGCGGCTGGCGCGGGCCGACGAACTGCTCCCCCGGCCGTTGGCGGAGAACGCGGTTGACGTGGCCGTCGCGCTGGAAACGTTGCGGTGGCTGGGAACCGGGGCTTGAGCCGTCAGGAGAACGGCAGATCCAGGTTCCGGAGCATGGCGCGTTGTTCCGCGGTCAGCTCGCCCTCGACGGTGATGGTGAACGGCGGGGTTTCCTCGCGGGAGCGCAGAAAGCCGCCCCAAGCGATCCCCAGATTCGCCAGCCCGGTGAGGGAACCGATGGACATGCAGATGACCTCGAAGGCCCCCGAGTCCGGCGATCCCGCGAGGTTGATCGTCGCGGACCGCGCCACGTCGACGTCGTCGCGAAGCCAGCTGTAGAACTCGGTCAGCGCTTGTTCGTCGCCGGCGGCGTTGATCGTCAGCTCCATGGGGCCTCCCTCGAACGTGCCACGCCTCCCAGTCGTGGCCCCGGCCCGGCGCGTAACACGTTCGGCCCACTCAACGCCTCGTCGTGATGCGGGTGAAACCTCTAGATTGGCGACATGGTTTCCACCGCCGAGAAGGCCACGCGGCTGCAGGAGTTGCACGCCGCCCCCGAACTGCTGCTCGTCGTCAACGTCTGGGACGCGATCACCGCGAAGGTCGTCGCCGAAACCCCTGGCACCCAGGCGCTCGCCACGCCGAGTCACGGTATCGCCGCCGCCCGCGGCTACCCGGACGGCGAGGTGATCCCCCGCGACGAAATGATCTCCGAGGTAGCCCTCATCGTCCGGGTGGCCGGCGATCTGCCGGTCACCGCCGACCTGGAAGCGGGCTACGGCGACCCGGGCGGCACGGTCGCCCGCGCGATCGAGGTCGGCGCGGTCGGCTGCAACCTCGAAGACCAGATGAAGCCGCTGGCCGAATCCGTCAAGGCCGTCGAGGCCGCGGTCGCCGCCGCTCAGGCCGCCGGTGTCGACTTCGTGCTCAACGCCCGCACCGACGCCTTCCTCCGGGCGGGCGACCGCGACCCCGAGGAGGTGCTGGCCGACGCGATCACCCGCGGCCGCGCGTACCTGGACGCGGGCGCGTCGAACGTCTTCGTGCCCGGCAAACTCGACGAGACCCAGGTCGGCAGGCTGGTCGAGGCACTGGGCGAGCGCAAGGTGAACCTGATCGGCGTCCCGGGCTCGATCCCGCTGGCCACCGCGCAGAAGCTCGGCGTCTCCCGCGTGTCCTACGGGCCGTTCAGCCAGAACGTCGCGCTCACCGCGCTGGCGAAGCTCACCGAGGACGTCTACGCCGGCGGCGGCCTGCCAGCCGACATGCGCAAGCTGAACTGAGCGGGCCGGAGCCCGTCGAAGTAGGGTCCCTTCCATGGTGCGCGGTGTCGGCCGGACGGAAGGGACCCTGCAGGCCGGCGCGGTGCTCGCGGTACTCGTCGCGACCGGCGTCCAGGCGAAATCCCCCGGCACGTGGCTATTGGAAGTCGTCTGGGTGCTGATCGGCCTGCCGCTGGTGGTGGCGTTGCGCAAACGCTTTCCCTTGACCCGCTTGCTCTGCTGGCTGCTGGTGCTGCACGCGTTCGTGCTGTGTTACGGCGGGCAGTACACCTACGCCGAGACCCCGGCCGGGGAGTGGTTTCAGGCCTGGATGGGCACCCAGCGGAACAACTACGACCGGTTCGCCCACTTCGTCCAGGGTTTCGTCCCCGCGATCGCCGTCCGCGAGGTGCTGCTGCGGCGCACACCGCTGCGCCCCGGCGGCTGGGTCGCCTTCCTGACCGTCTGTGTCTGCCTGTCGATCGCCGTCGGCTTCGAACTGGTGGAGTGGTCCAGCGCACTCGTCGCCGGTTCTGGCGCGGACGACTTCCTCGGTACCCAAGGGGATGTCTGGGACACCCAGTGGGACATGTTCCTCTGCCTGTGCGGCGCGGTGCTTTCTTTGCTGGTCTGGCGCGGAACGCACGACCGTCAGCTGGCCGGGCGATAGCCGGGCCCTTGGCCTCCCGAGGCGGCAGATACGGTCGTCGTCATGAATTTGCGAGCCGCGGCGGTGCGGCGTAAACCGGTCGCCGACCTGATCACCGAGAGTGATCACGGCGCGCTGAAGCGCTCCCTAGGGCTCGGGCAGCTGACCATGCTCAGCATCGGTGCGACGCTGGGCAGCGGGATCTTCGTCGTACTCGGCGAGGCGGTGCCCGTGGCCGGTCCCGCGGTCGTGCTGTCGTTCGTGCTGGCCGGTGTGACCGCGCTGTTCTCGGCGCTCTCCTACGCCGAACTGGCAGGCATGATCCCGGTGTCCGGTTCGTCCTACTCCTACGCGTACGCCACCCTCGGCGAGCTCGTCGCCTGGGTCTGCGGCTGGTGCCTGGTACTCGAGTACGGCGTCTCGGTGGCGTCGGTCGCGGTCGGCTGGGGGCAGTACCTCAACGAGTTGCTGCGGCTGACGTTCGGTTTCGCCATCCCCGACGCGCTGAGCCAGCCGCCGGGATCGGGCGGGATCGTCAACGTCCCGGCCATCGTCGTCGTGCTGCTGGCCATGTTCCTGCTGCTGTCCGGCGCGAAAGAGAGCGCGCGGGCCAACGCGATCATGGTCGTGGTCAAGGTCGGCACGCTGATCCTGTTCTGCGCGATCGCGTTCTCGGCGGTGCGGGCGGCGAACTTCACCCCGTTCCTGCCGCTCGGCCTGGCCGGGCTGAGCGCCGGCGCCGCGAAACTCTTCTTCTCCTACATCGGTTTCGACGCGGCGTCCACGGCGGGCGAGGAGGCGAAGAACCCGCAGCGTGACCTGCCGCGGGCGATCCTGCTCTCGCTCGCCATCGTCACCGTGCTGTACTGCCTTGTCGCCGTGGCCGCGGTCGGCGCGTTGCCGTGGCAGGAGTTCGACGGCCAGGAAGCCGCGCTCTCGCATGTGCTCGGCGTCGTGGCGGGCAACCCGGTGTGGGCCGGACTGCTCGCCGTCGGCGCGATCGTGGCGATCTCCAGTGTCGTGCTGACCGTCCTCTACGGACAGACGCGGATCCTGTTCTCGATGTCCCGCGACGGCCTGGTGCCCGCCTCGCTGTCCAAAGTGGATCCCAAAAGCGGCACACCCCGGATCAACACCCTGGTGGTGTCCGGATTCGTCGCGACGCTGGCCGCGTTCGTCCCGCTCGGGAAGCTGGCGGACGCCACCAGTATCGGCACGCTCTTCGCCTTCGGGCTGGTGAACGTCGCCGTACTGCTGCTGCGAAAGCGGCAACCGGAGGCGCCGCGTTCGTTCCGGGTGCCGTTCTCCCCCGTCACCCCGATCCTCGGGGTGCTGTGCTGCGGCTACATGATGCTCAGCCTCGACGGCGCCACCTGGATCGTCTTCGCCGGCTGGATGGCGCTCGGCCTGCTGATCTACTTCGGTTACAGCATGCGCCGATCCCGGCTGGCCGCGGGATAGCCCGTTCGCCGCCATAATTCCTAGCCTGTCCAGCCGCAGTACGGGCCGGATCATTGAAGTGACGGTGATCGGTAGGGGACACTTCCGTCCGACCACGGAAAACCCTACCGTGAACCGAGGAATTCATGCGCCGAAATCGCATTACCGTGCTGACCGCGTGCCTCGTCCTGTCCCTCTCCCCATTCGCCGTCCCCGCCGCCGCGCAAGAGACGGCGGCCCCCTTCTGTTATGAAGAACCCGTCCAACCGAAAGCCGATGTAAGTGACATAAAGGCCGGTTTCCAGTCCACGAAGTGGCTTCAGACGATCCAGGCCGTGTACCAGCGGCGCTGGCCCAGCGGTGAAGCCCTCGCGATCGCCCAGGCCAAGGACAAGTACTTCAGCCAGTTCGTGAACAAGACCAGCTTCAACGCGCTCGCCGAATCCCTGATGGTGGCGATCCACGAAGAGACCCACATGTGGGACCTGGATCCGTCGAGAACCTCGTGGGACGTCCATGTCTCCGCCTGGATCGACGCTTCCCGCAAGGCGATGAAGGTCCCGATCCACGGCGGATTCCCCCGCCGCGAAATACTCCCGCTGATCACGGACGATCTCACGCGGTCGATGGACGACATCTACCTTCGCGACCAGCAGCAGGGGTCGTACCGGATGCAAGGTGTCGTCGCGGAACTCAACGCCGGGCTCATGGGCTTGCCCGCGGCGACCGTCGTCGCCGAGTACATCCAAGGAGTGGGCGCGAGCAATTCCCGCGACATCGCGGCCACGAACCTGCGCTATCTCCAGCTGTACCTGCGCGTCGCCAAGACGAAGCATCCCGATTACTGGGCCAAGATCAAGGCACAGCCGGATTTGCGCCAATTCGTGCTCATCGAGTTCCTTCGGACGGCCTACTGGCTGGATCAGTCCGCGCCCCACGCCGCCAAACTCGGCAGCGCGGACGTGGCCAAGATCGTCGCCAAGAACTACGCACCGGAGAACATCGCGATCATCGAGGAGTTCACCGGCGCCAAGGTGAACACGGGCACGGCCAGGAACTGCACGGTCTGACCCCGTGCGCGGCTCGCCGGTGACGGGGCCCGTCACCGGCGAGCCGCCGGCGTCACGGCACGAACACCGGCTGGTCCAGCACCAGAAGCCACGATCCGTCCGGTTGACGGCGCGCGACCTCGACGGTCACGTCACCGTTGGTCAGCGTGGACGCCGTGAGCGCCAGGTCGCCGCTCACCATCGCCGGGTGCTGCCTGCCCGGCAGGAGTTCCGGCGCGGCCGCGACGAACTCCTCGAACACCTTCCGGATCTCCGCGTGCCCGGTCGCGATGTTGCCGGGCGGGAACGCCAGTACGGCGTCCGGTTCGTACAACGCCACCAGCCCGTCGACATCGCGCGCGTTGCCTCGTTCGATGAAGAGCTTGCCCAGATCGTTCGGCTCAGTGGCCACAGTCCTGCTTGTCATGACGACAGTCTCGCAGCGAATCACGACATCCTGTGTCGTGTATTCCGCTAAAGTTCTCCCATGCGCGCCGACCGGCTGGTCTCACTGGTGTTGCTGTTGCGGCACCGGGGCAGGCTGTCCGCGACCACGCTCGCCCGCGAGCTGGAGGTCTCCACCCGCACCGTGCTGCGCGACATCGAAGCGTTGTCCGCGGCGGGTGTCCCGGTGTACGCCGAACGTGGCAGGAACGGCGGTTTCGCGCTGCTGCCGGGTTTCCAGACCGAGCTCACCGGTCTGAACCACGACGAGGCGCTCGCGCTGCTGATCGCCGGGTCCCGGCGTGGCGCGCAGGCGTTCGGCCTCGGCTCCGCGCTCGCCTCGGCCATGCTCAAGGTGATCGACGCGCTGCCGGAAGGGCAGCGGGACACTGCGGCGGGCGCGGCCCGGCGTCTGCTCATCGACCCGGAGACCGATCTCCTCTCGCGCCGCGTGGTCGCCGAGGAGGTGCCCGACGCCATCGTCGCCGAGGTCCGGCGCGCGGTGTTCGCCGGGCACAAGCTGCGCATCCACTACGCGGCCTCGGGCCAGGCGGCGCGGTGGCGCACGGTGGATCCGATCGGCCTGGTCACCGTCCGGGACCAGGGGTACCTGCTGGCCACGAGATCCGGCGAGGACCGGACTTACCGGTTGTCCCGCCTGCGGGCCGCCGAGGAACTCCCCGAGCCAGCGGAACGACCGGAGCGGGTCGATCTGGACCGGACCTGGCAGGAACGCAGCACGCGGTTCCGCTCCGGAGGGAAGCAGGTCGCGGTCGAGGTGCGGGTGGACCCGGCTCGGCGTGACCGGCTGGTGGGCACCGCGCTGGCCGTCCTCGCGGAGGAAACCGAAGAGGACGGCAGGCTGAGGCTGGAGGTGACCTTCCAGGACGCCCGGCACGCCGAATGGGCACTGTGGCAGCTCGCCGCGGACGCGGAAGCCCTTGGCCCGTCTTGGTTACGCGATTCCTTGCGGGACAGGGCGGCGGCGATCACGGCCCGGTACCCCGTGAGACCAAAGTCAAGTTGAGCCCGCAGGTCGGGGCGGGATAATCCGATCATGACGAACGCCGCCCCGGACCGGGCAGCCACGAGTTTCCGCGTGCTGCTGAAGGGCTACCGCGTCCGCGCCGACCTCACGCAGGAGGAGCTCGCCGAGGGGTCCGGGGTGAGCGTCCGCGCCATCAGCGACATGGAGCGGGGGATCGCCAAAAGCCCGCAACGCCGGACGATCGAAGCGCTCGCCGCGCCGCTGTCCTTGACCGACGAGGAGCTGACCGGCCTGCAGAAGGCCGCGAGGCAGGGCCGCGCCCCCTCGCCCGGGATCCACAAGACGTATCTGATCGGCGTCCTCCCGGCGGACGTCGACGATCTCACCGGACGCGAGAGCGATCTCGACGCGTTGCGCGCCCTTTCCGCGGATCTGGGCGACGGCAGGCGCCGGTCGGGACGGGTCGCGATCCTGAGCGGACCACCCGGGACCGGCAAGACCACCCTCGCGGTCCGCGTGGCGCACAACCTCGCCGGAGAGTTCCCCGACGGGACGCTTTTCCTCAAGCTGCGCGGTATGTCCGCCGACCCGGCGAACCCGGCGGACCTGCTGCACCTGATCCTGCGCTCGCTGGGCGTCGAGGCCGTCCGCATCCCCGCCGATCCGGAAGACCGGGCGGGCCTGTGCCGGTCGCTCCTGCGGGATCGGGCGGCCCTGATCGTCCTGGACGACGCGGCCGACGAAGCCCAGGTCCGCCCGCTGCTGGTCGGCGGATCGCGCTGCCTCACCCTGGTCACCAGCCGTCAGATGCTGGTGGGGCTGGAATGCGCGAGCAGGCTCCCGCTCGACGTGTTCGGCGAACACGACGCGGTCGCCCTGCTGTCGGCCATCATCGGGGCGGGCCGGGTCGCGCGCGAACGGCAGGCGGCACTCGAACTGGTCGAACTGTGCGGAAGGCTGCCGCTGGCGCTGCGGATCGCGGGCAACCGGCTGGCGAGCCGTCCGACGTGGCCGCTGTCGCGTCTGGTGGACCAGCTCCGCGACCGTGGCAGGCGGCTGACCACACTGACCGCCGGGGATCTGTGCGTGCGCAGCGTTTTCGAACTGTCGTATCGCCAGCTCAGCCCGAACGCCGCCGTGGTGTTCCGGCGGCTGTCGCTCGTCCCGGCGGCGGACTTCTCGGTGGGCGCCGCGATGGCACTCGTCGAAGCCTCCGACGAGGACGACGCCGCCGTCTTCCTGGAGGAACTGGCCGACGCGAGCCTGCTGCAGACGTCACAGGAGAACGGGCGGTACCAGTTCCACGACCTCCTGCGGGTCTTCGCGACCGAACGGCTCGCGCTGGAGGAATCCCCCGAAGTCGTCGCCGCGGCGGAGAAGCGGCTGGCCGGCTGGCTGGTGCGCACCGCGACGGCGGCGGGCCGCTACTTCCACCCGAGCGACGGGGTGAGCCCGCTCCCGGTCGCCACGCCGTCGTTCGGCGACCACACCGGCGCGGGCAGATGGCTCGAAGTCGAGCTGAAGAACTGGCTCGCCGCGGTCAAGAGCGTCGCCGCGCGCGGCGAACACCAGCCGGTCCTCGACCTGGCCGAGTCGATGCACTGGTATTCGGAGATCGGCGGGACCGCGAGCGTCTGGTACGACGTGTTCGGACTCGCCGTGGACTCGGCCATCGCGCTCGGCAGCAAACGGGACGAGGCGGTGCACCGGAACTATCTGTCCTGGGTGCAGGCTTCGCTGCGCGACCGGGCGGAAGAGTCGATCCGGATGGCCCGGCTGGCGTGGGACGCCGCGGTGGAGGCGGGCGACCCGCGCGAACAGGGCTGGGCACGGGTCTACCTGACGAGCGCCCATGCCCGCGACACCGGCAGCACGACGTCGCCGGAGCTTTTCGACGAAGCCGTGCGACTGTTCGAAGAGGCCGGCTACCCGCTCGGAGTCCATGTGGCACGGACGATGCGGGCCTCTTACTGGTACAGGAAAGGCCAATTCGCCGACGCCGCCGAGGAGTTCGACGGCTGTGTCCGCTATTTCGCGCAGGAGCACGGCGGCACGCGGACCCCGGTGGACGACACGAACTACGCGTACGTGCTGCTGCGTTCGGCACAGAACCTGGCCGCGCTCGACGCGCCCGATCGGGCGCTCACCCAGTGCGAAACGGCGCTCGGCCTGTTCCGGCGCCACGGAGCGACCATGGGTCAGGCCCGCGCGCTGCAGGAGACCGGGCGGCTCCTGCGCCGCCAGGGCGACCACGCGAACGCGCACCGCCGCTTGTCCGAGGCCGAGGAACTCTACGAGCGCATCGGGCTGACCCAGGCTCAGATCGACACGCTCGGCGAACGAGCGGCGCTGGCCGACGAGATGGGCGATCCGGGGTCGGCCCGCGCGGACCGCGAACGCGCTCGTGGTCTCGGTGATCGGCTCGGCGAACTCCCGTGAACCGTGTGGCACGCCGAGGCCGGATGGGGATCGGGGGGCAGCGGCCGATCGGCCGGTATCCCGCCGGCCTCGGCGTGCGTGACGTCGGGGACGACGTCGGTCCGGAGACCGATGGGCGTGTCCGGGACCCTCGGTTCCGTGTCGCCGCTGAGCGACTGGCACCAACGTAGGCCGATGCGCGGGGCGGGGCCAGGCAGGTTTCCCGGCAGAACCGGGCGGGGATTTCTGCTGGTTGCGGGGTTATGCGGACTGGGGCACCCACATGGTCGTGCGTGACCGGTCCGGTCACGGGGGGTCGTCGGTCAGGGATGGCTTCGGGGTGTGAGGGACTGTGTGGGTTTTGGGACGTCAGATGTCCCAAAACCCACACGGTCACCTAGGAGCTGTCCTGTAGGTGATCTAGCTGCGGTTCGGTTGGATTGCGGATGTGGTTGGTCGCGGTGAGTTGACGGACAGGGCATGGGTGGTGATCGACCGGGTGATCGTCAAGAAGACGCCGTCGGCGGCCTCGAGTGGATCATTTCGGTGGACTCGAGTGTGGTCCGGGCGCATCAGCATGCCGCCGGCGCCCGGAAAAAGGGGGATGCAGCGCCGGAATCGACGCCCTCGCTGGTGATGGGGAAGGGCTCGGGCGGTCCCGCGGCGGGCTGAGCACCAAGATCCACTTGGCCGTCGACGGCCGGGCCTGCCGATGCGGTTCCTGCTCACCCCGGGCCGAGCCGGGGACAATCCGCAGCTGGTTCCGCTGCTGGACGACATCAGTGTCTCCCGCAGGGGGCCGGGGCGTCCGCGGTGCCGGCCGGAGACGGTGATCGCTGATAAGGCGTATTCGCATCCCTCGACCTGCCAGGCGATGCGGGACCGGCGGATCACGTTTGTCAGCCCGGAACGCGATGACCAGATCGCCCGCCGCGTCGCCAAAGGCTCTCGCGGCGAGCGACAACCAGCCTTCGACGCCGAGGTCTACAAGCAGCGCAACGTGGTCGAACGGTGCTTCAACCGGCTCAAACAGTTCCGCGACCTGGCCACCCGCTACGCCAAACGCGCCGCCCACTACCAGGCCGAACTCACCATCGCCGCCATCATCCACTGGCTCCGTTGACTTACAGGACAGCTCCTAGCCCGTGCCCGGTCTCGGGCATGGCGAGGGGCCCGTCGCCGGGTGGCTAACGGGCTCCTCGGGGCCTAGACGTGATGCAGGGTGTTACGTCGGGGTTTTCGGAGCGGGTCCCGGTATTGGGGTGGGATGAACTCCGGTAATCCGTCGGCTGCCATCCGTACTTTCCAGTCACCGTGGTGGATCAGCCGGTGATGAAAACCGCAGAGCAGCACGAGATTCCGGAGATCGGTGGGACCTCCGTCTGCCCAGTGCTCGATATGATGAGCGTGGCAATTCTTGGGTTTCCGGTGGCAGCCAGAGAACGCGCAGCCGCCGTCGCGGATGTTCAACGCCCGTCTTTGGCCCGGGGTGACGAACCGTCTCAGGCGCCCCATATCCAGCGGTTCACCCGAGCCGCTCATCACCACCGGCAGCATCAAGCAATCACAGGCCGCGAGCCGCGCTTCCCGAGCAGTCATCGTCCCCACGAAGTCCAGGCACGCGGTCCCGAGACCCGATCTGAGTTCCTCAAGCCCGACGGTCACATTCACCAAGGTCCGGTAGCCACTGGTTCCCGGCTGATCCGGACACGCGATCGCCAGATCGAGGAGCTCGGCCCAGGCATCGCCCATGCGCTCGCACTTCATCCGCAGATCCGCCTGCCCGAACTCGTCCACCGGCCGCGGCTGCGCATGCGCCTCCAAAGCGGCCGCGGTCCGGGCCCCAGTCTCATCGTCGAGCAGACCGGTCAGCTTCCAGAACCCGTCTTTCCGGCGCTCCAGCGTGATCTCCCGGCGTGGTTCCTTGGGCTCGGGATCCTTCGGTTCCTTGCCGTCCGGGTCCAGCCAGCCCAGCAGTTTCGTCTCGGCCTCGGCGAGCTGGCGGGGACCGGCGTGCGGGGCAAGCTCGCCGAGGATCTTCTCCGCACTGGCCCGATCCTCGGCAGAGGTGTCGGCAGGGAGCCGTTTCAAGATCTCCAGAATCTGATCGATCCGCTCATCCCCGACCAACCCCTGAGCGGCAACCGCGGCAGTGCAGGGAGCGACAGGCGGAATCTCCGTGCCATCCAGAGCGAGGGTGGGGTTCAGGGCAAGGGCCCGCTTCACCACCGCCCCGGCTTCGCCCCGCGACAACCCCGCGAGCTCCGCGAACCAGCTCGCCGTAGTGCCATGCCCATACAAGTCCTTGGCGCCCCGATTCTCGATCTCCGCCAGAAACTGCCCCAACCCGGCAGCGGCCATGCGAATCACCTGCAAGAACTGCTGCACACCATGCGCAAGCTCCAGCTTGCCGGCACGCCACAGCTCCTGCGGCAACTCGGGGAGAAAGATCTCGGACACGACTCCATAATACACCAAGAAATCGAACACGTGTTCGTAATTTTACGTAACAGGCAAAACCGCGCGAACAACACCGAAGGGTGAATCAGCCCTGAATCCCATTCACCCTCGGCGAAACTCGGCGGACCGACAAGGCCGACAGCACCAGACCGACAAAACAACCATCAACTCCCATGCCGCCCAGGAGCCGCACTACCGCTGTACTCCCCAAGCCCCGCGACCAACTCCGCCACATCCGGCACGTTTTCGAACCGCCTCCGATGCACATCGGCGATCTTCGCGCCGATGTGCGGATCCGGGTCGTCGGTGACGTCGTACGACACGAACCGGTCGATCAACGGCAACCCGGCCCGGTCCATCGCGAGATGCGCCGGGTGATTCATGTACTGCTCATACCCCTCGATGTCTTCGAGGACGGTGACGGCGCCGTAGTCGAATTCACCACCGAAATCAGGGCCGACGACGCGCGCTTTGATCGCGGGAATCGCGTTGATGTGTTCGCCCATCTGCGCGAGCCCCGCCGCTTTCTCTTCTTCGGAGACTCCGGGCTTGAGCGTGAACCGGATGCAGTGGTAGATCATCGGGCTGTCTCGAAGGCGGCGGCGTGGTCGCGGGCGAAGTCGGTGACGTCTCGCGCGGGGTGTCCGGTCAGGTCGGCGACGGACGTGTGCACTTCGGCGGCTTCGCCTCGGGCGTAGTGGGCGTAGTCCTCGATGAGACCGTCGACCTGCCACGGCGGGAGCACACCGCTCAGCGCGGCGGCGAACTGATCGGCCGACGTGTCGTGGAAGACGATGCTCCGTCCCATGACCGTCGACAGTGCGTCGGCGATCTCGGTGTGGGTCACGGCGCGGGGGCCGGTCAGCGTGTAGGTCCGGCCGGTGTGTCCCGTCTCGGTCAGCACGACCGCGGCGGCGTCCGCGATGTCCCTCGTGTCGATCGCGCTGACGGCGGCGTCGCCGATGGGCGCGGCGATGAAGCCTTGCGCGATGGTGCGCGAGAAGCCGAGCAGTGCTTGCAGGTACAGATTGGGACGCAACACGGTGTGATCGATCCCGAGTTCCCGGACGTATTCCTCGACTTCCGCGTGCCAGCGCAGGAATCGCACCGGCGAGTCCGCGTTCGCCGCGTACTGCGAGAGCACCACGAGCCGCTTCACGCCGGCGTCCCGGGCCAGGTCGGCGAACCGGATCTGGTGTGCGGCGGCGTCGGCCGCGGAGGGGCTGTTGAGGAAGGCCGCGTCGACGCCTTTCAATGCCGCCGCAACGGATTCCGGGTCTCGCAGGTCGGCGACGACGGTTTCGGCGCCGGGAACGGAACGTCCGGGGTTCCGGGTCATGGCGCGGACGGCGACTCCGCGAGCAAGCAGGGCGGGGATCAATGCGGATCCGACGGTTCCGGTCGCGCCGGTCACCAACACGGTGTCCATTGTGGATTTTCCTTTCCTGGTGGAGGTCAACGTTTCGCTGAAACGAGTGATACCGCGAGGGCGATGGCGACGAAGGCGGCTTCGCCGAGGAATGCGGTCGTGAACGAGATGTCGCCGTGTGTTCCGGCGGCGCCGATGGCGATTCCGGCGAGCGCGGCGAGACCGACCGCGCCGCCCAGTTGCTGGGCGGCGTTGACCAGTCCGCTGAGCAGGCCCGCTTCGCCGTCCGCGCTGTCGCGGACCGCCATCGCGGTGGCGTTGACGGCGCCCAGCCCGAGCCCGGTGCCGATCAGCAGGAACGCGCCCAGCAAACTCGCCGAGAAGCCGCTGGTCGTCGGATCCCAGGCCAGCCACAGGAAACCGGCGAGCAGGACGGTCAGGGCGGTCGGCAGCGCGCGGCCGGGCCCGACGCGTTTCGCCAGCATCGGCGCGAGGACACTGCCGACGATGATCATGACGGCGAGCGGGAGCTGGGTCATCCCGGTCGCCAGCGGGCTCATCCCGAGCACGTCCTGCTGGTACTGGGGCAGGAAGAAGAACAGGCTCGTCAGGGTGCCACCGATCAGCACCATCACCAGGTTCGCGGTGACCACCGGTTTCCGGCGGAACACCCCGAGCGGGACCAGGGGCCGCGCGGAACGCCGCTCGACGACCACGAACGCCGCCAGCGAAACGAGGCCCGCGGCGAGTCCGATGATCGTGCCGGGCGCGGTCCAGCCCGCGTCGGAGGCGGAGACCATGCCCAGCGCGAGCCCGGAGATCCCGACGGTGATCGTGACGGCGCCCAGCGCGTCGAACCTGCCCGGTCTCCCGGGCACTGCCGCCACCGCCCGCCACACGACGAGCGCGCCGACGACGCCGAACGGCACCGGGGTCACGAACACCGCCTGCCAGCCGAGCAGTTCGGTCAGTGTTCCGCCGAGGAAGACACCGGCGAGGCTGCCCGCCCCCGCGACCGCGCCCCAGATCCCCATCGCCCTGGTGCGTTCCGCGGGCGACGGGTAGAGGCCGAGCACGAGCGAAAGCGCTGCGGGCATCAGGACCGCGGCCCCGATCCCCTGCCCGATCCGCCCGGCGATCAGCATCCCGCCGCCGGTGGCCAGTGCGCAGAAGGCCGTCGCCGCGAGATAGGCCGCCATTCCGGCCATGAACACCTTCCTGGCCCCGAGCACGTCGGCGAGGCGGCCGCCGAGCAGCAGCAGACCGGCGAAGGTCACCAGATAGCTGTCCACGACCACGGTGAGCTCGGCGGCGGTGAGCCCCAGGCCCTGCCGGATCCTGGATCCGGCCAGGTTGACCATCGCGGCATCGAGGATGACCAGGAACATGGCGCTCGCCAGGCCTGCCATCGCGACCCCGCGCGAGATCCTTCTCGTCTCTCGTACTGTCATGCCGCAACGATCGCGCGGGCCCGCCTTCGCTCGCGTCGGCGACAATCACCTAGTTCGTCTCGCTAGGGTTCGGACCATGCCCACGACGTCCTCCCGCCCGCTCGTCGGCAGGCGCGACGAGATCGATCGCCTCCTCGCCCTGGTCCGCGCGGCGGGCCGGGGCGAGGGCGGGGTGCTCGTCCTCCGCGGTGAGCCGGGGATCGGCAAGAGCACGCTGCTGGACCACGTCGGGGAGGCGGCCGCGGGGGAATTCCAGCTCATCCGCGCCTCCGGGTCCGAGTTCGAGGGCGAACTGCCGTTCGCGGCGCTGCATCAGCTGTGCGTTCCGGCGCTGGCGCATCTCGACACGCTGTCGGCTCCGTACCGCGAGTCCCTGCTCGTCGCCTTCGGGCTGGCCGACGGCTCGCCGGATCCGTTCCGGGTCGGGCTCGCCGCGCTCGAACTGCTGTCGACCGCCGCCGGGACGCGTCCGCTGCTGTGCCTGGTCGACGACGCGCATTGGCTCGACACCGCGTCGGCGAGGGCGTTGACGTTCCTGGCGAGGCGGATCGCGGCCGAGCCGATCGCGATGGTGTTCGCCGCCCGCGACCGGGATCCGGTCCGTGGGCTGGACGAACTACCCGGGTTCACGGTCGGCGGCCTGAGCGACGCGCACGCGCGTGCCGTGCTGGCCGGTGAGAAGACCGTGACGCTGGACGAGCGGGTGCGTGACCGCCTGCTCGCCGAGGCACGCGGCAACCCGCTCGCCCTGATCGAACTGCCGAAGGCGGGTGGTTTCGCGCTGCCGGAGCCGTCGCCGGTCGCGAGCCGGATCGAGCGCAGTTTCCTGGCCAGGATGGCGGAACTGCCCGTGGACGCGCGACGGCTGCTGATCCTCGCGAGCGCCGATCCCACCGGCGACCCAGCCCTGCTGTGGGCGGCCGCGCGGCGGCTGGACATCGCGGTGCCCGCCGCGAGCGCCGCCGCCGAGGCGTCCGGGCTGATCCGGTTCGACACGCGGGCGCGCTTCTGCCATCCGCTGGCGCGGTCCGCCGCGTACCGCGCGGCCGCACCGGAGCAGCGCCATGCCGCGCATCGGGCCCTGGCCGAGGTCACCGACCCGGAAACCGCCGGTGACCGGCGGGCCTGGCACCGTGCCCAGGCCACCACCGGGCCGGACGAAGAGGTCGCGGCGGAGCTGGAGTTGTCGGCGTCGCGGGCGCAGGCGCGCGGTGGCGTGGCGGCCGCCGCCGCGTTCCTCGAACGGGCGGCGGCACTTTCGCTCGACCCCGCGAAACAGGCCGAGCGCACCCTCGCGGCCGCGCGGACGACGCTCGAAGCGGGCGGGACGGACGCGGCGGCGGATCTGCTGGCCAGCGTCGACACGGAGACACTGGATGTGCCGCAGCACGCTTCCGTCGAACTGCTGCGCGGGCGGATCGCCTTCGTCCAAGGCGCGGAGGGAGCCGTGCGGGGGCCGGAGCTCATCTTGCGGGCGGCCCAACGGCTCGCCCCCGTCGATCCGGAACGATCGCGCGAGTTCTTCGTCGCGGCACTGGAAATGGGGCTCGTCGTCGGCAGGGCCGCGGGAGTGCTGGACCGTGTCCTCGACGCGGCCCGCTCGGCGCCTCCGGGACCGCCGGACCTCCTCGACGCGCTCGTGCGGCTGACCACCGAAGGGCATCACGCCGGTGTGCCCGCGCTTCGCCGGGTTCTCACCGGCGACGACGACGGCTGGGCCAGGACGCCGGCCCTGGCCACCGTGCTCGCGGGCGAACTGTGGGACATCGAGCTGCACGCGACGATCGTCGACTGGCTCGTGCGGACCGGGCACGACACCGGATCGCCGATGACCATCCGGCTCGGCCTGTCCCAGGTGGCGCTGCACGCGGTGCTCACCGGGAACTTCGGCCGGGCGATGGCCGCGATCGCGGAGGAGGAGGCGATCGCGGACGCCGTCGGCGACGCGCCGCAGCTCTACCCGCGGGTGCATCTGGCGGCGATGCGCGGCCGCCGCGAGGATGTGCTCGACCTGTTCGCCCAGGCGACGACGCGGGGCAACGGCCAGCTGACCGCGAACGCCCACTGGGCGACGGCCGTGCTGTACAACGGTCTCGCCGATTACCCGGCCGCGCTGGACGCGGCGACCCGTGCCGTGGCGAGCGGCGATCTCTTCCTCACCGGCATCGCGCTGCCCGAACTCGTGGAAGCCGCGGTCCGGTGCGGCGAACCCGCCGTCGCCCGGTCGGCGCTGGATTCCTTGGCCGAACGGACGGAGCCCGCCGGAACCGCCTTCGCCCTCGGAATCGCGGCGGCCGCGCGGGCCTTGGTCAGCGACGCGGACGCCGACCACCTGGAAGCACTGGGGCATCTGGAAAACAGTCCGCTCGCGGTGCATCTGGCGCGGACGCATCTGCGGTACGGCGAGTGGCTGCGCCGCGAGGGACGCCGTCGTGAGGCACGCGAACACCTGCGCACCGCGCACGAGCGGCTGTCGGACATCGGGATGGAGGCCTTCACCCGTCGGGCCGCCGACGAGCTGCGCGCGACCGGGGAGGTCGCGCGCAGCCGCACCGGACGTTCCTATGACCACCTGACCATGCAGGAGACGCATATCGCGCGCCAGGTCGCCGCGGGCGCGACCTCGAAGGAGGTGGCGACGCGCCTGTTCCTCAGCCCCCGCACGGTCGACGCCCACCTGCGCAACATCTTCCGCAAGCTCGGCATCACCTCGCGCAGGCAGCTGAGGGACATGCCCGATCTTCTCGACGCCGGGGTCACTTCTTGACCGGGTAGGCCACCGGCGCCCCGTTTTCGCCCACCCCGATCCCGGCGTACTCGCTCACGAGCGCCGGGACCACGCCGACGTCGTCGGTGGCGGCGTCGTAGCCGGTGAGCACGCCGCCCGCCTCGCAGACGAGCACCGAAGACGACGAGCTTGTCGCCGGCGGACGCGGTCCGGTCGTCTTGACGAACGACCCGCTCCGGTTGTCCGGATCACCCGGTCGCTGTTCGAAAGGGACGGTCCATTTCTGTTGCCTGCGGGTGGTCCCGGATGTCAGGAAAGGGGCGTTCAGGACCTTTTTCGTCCTGAACGCCCCTTTCCTGACACTTGAGTGAGCTCGCGAAGCCGACCCGCCTCCAACGCGGCGCTCCGGCCCCCGGTCGCCACACACATTCACCACGTTCAGGGCAGCCGCACTCCCCAAGTGCCACTTCGAGCAGAAGTGTCACCCTTCGCCGGTCAAGGCGTCACCCGGTCGAGTGGTCCGCCGCCTTTCACGCCCGGAAGGCGGCGGACCGGCGCTCAGACCGGGATGTCGCCCGCGGTCCCCCATTGGGTGGTGAACAGGTTCAGGCCGTACCAGGTGCCGTTCGACGGGCGCCACACCACGAAGTCCGCCCGCGGGTCGCCGCCGAAGTCGCCTCCCATGGGCACGTCGCCCGCCACACCCCATTGCTGGGTGGCGATACCGAGCACGTACCAGACGCCGTTAGCCGGCCGCCAAACGGCGAAATCGGAGCGGCCGTCCGCGTTGAAATCGCCCGCCACCGGAATGTCGCCCGAGACGCCCCATTGCTGGGTCGCGATTCCCCGTACGTACCAGACGCCGTCGCTCGGCCGCCAAACGGTGAAGTCGGCGCGTCCGTCCGCGTTGAAATCCCCCGCGACCGGAACGTCACCGGCCACGCCCCATTGCACGGTGGCGATACCCAGCACGTACCAGGTCCCATTACTCGGCCGCCAGACGACGAAATCGGAGCGGCCGTCACCATTGAAATCGCCGGTCAGCGGAACGTCGCCGGCCACACCCCACTGCTGGGTCACCACCGCGCCGTTGCTGCTCTGGATGATGTACCAAATACCGTTACCCGGCCGCCAAACGGCGAAGTCGGCCCGGTGGTCACCGTCGTAGTCGGCGGCGACCGGAACGTCGCCCGAGACACCCCACTGCTGCGTCACCACGCTGCCGTTGCTGCTGCGGATCACATACCAGACACCGTTACCAGGGCGCCAAACCGCCTTGTCGGCGAACCCGTCGCCGTCGAAGTCCGCGGCGGTCTTCTGCGACGAGGGCGAGGCGGCGATACGGAAATCGCCCTCGTCCGCCGCCGCCCCGGGCGCCACGAGCAGACCGGCGAGCAGACCGGCCAACGCCGTCCCCAGCCGAATGGATCTTCGCATTTTGCTCGAACCTCTTTCCGTTCGGTGGATGCACTCTTCCCAGTTCGCGCTTTTTGACCGAAGATACGCACCGGGACCGTTCCACCCTGACACCGACGGGATGGCCTTGTCAGCAAGGTTTCCGTCCAGTGGACCGCGCGAGGGGATTTCAATGGAGACCAAGAGAAGACCGAGAAGCGTCCTCGAAGGTGCTTTCACCCTATTGGATGCCTTGGTACGGCATCAAGGTGAAGCGGGATTGACCCAGCTGGCGAATTCGTGCTCGATACCGAAAGCGACGGCACATCGATTACTCGAGCAATTGACCGAACTGGAGGTTGTCCAGCGCAGCGAAAGCCGCTATCGCGTCGGCGCGCAGGCTTTCCGGCTCGGCCAATCGTGGCAGCCTTATCCGCGCCTGCTGGAGCTTGCCCGCGGCGAGCTCCGGCGCCTGACCGCGGCCACGCGCGCCAGTTCGGTGCTCGCCGTGCCCTGCGACGGGCACATCCTGATCGCCGCCGCCAGCCTCACCCGGCCGGAGGATCACCGCCTTTTCCGCCCCGGATCGACCGTGCCGCAACGCATCGGCCGCTTCTGCCCGATATGGCAGGCGGAACACGAACTCGTCACCGCCGAAGCGGCCATCACGTTGCCGACCGGCCGGACGGTCGGTTCGATCGCGGCCGTCCTCGCACCGCCGCGGCCACTCGCCGCGCTGTCCGACACCGTCGCCCGCGCCGCCCGCACCCTCGGCGCGGCACTGGTGCGCAAGGCCGACCCCGTGTCGCCGATGTCCCTCTGAGCGCCCGCCCGTGACCGAACGCCTGTTCATGACAACCTCCGCCGCCCGCGAACGTCTTGCACCTCAGGAAGAACCACTGGAAAACCTGGGGAACGCATGAAGAGACTTTCCGCCATCCTGACCGCGATACTGGTGATGCTCGCCTTGACACCCGCCACGCCCGCCGGCGCGACGACCCGCTTCGGCCGGGAGCTCGAAGCCCGCATCGCCCGCGCCCAGGCCTACGCCGACAGCAGGCCCGGTGACACCGGGATCGTCCTGCGGGACCGCTGGACCGGCGCCGTCTACCGGAGCGCGGACGCCGGGACGCTCATCTGGGCCTGCTCCACGCCGAAACTGGCCATGGTGGTCGATCTGTTGCTGCGCAACGACTCCGGCGCCGTCCGGCTGACCGCGGAGGACCGCGACCTGATGCGCCGCATGCTCGACTCCAGCGACGACGCCGCCGCCCACACCCTCTGGACCCGCTACGGCGGGGAGGCCGAGTTCGCGAAACGCTTCCCGTCCTACGGGATGACCGACATGCGCTTCACCGACCAGCACCCGCATCACTGGGGCTGGATCCTGACCACCGCGAACGACCTGGACCGGCTGGTGAACTACGTCCTGACGAAGCTGCCCCGTCATCACCGCGACTACATCGTCCACGAGATGCGCACCGTCGACGTCAACCAGCAGTGGGGCGTCTGGGGTGCCGGCCCCGCCGCTCGCCCAGGCAACAAGAACGGCTGGTCCGACGACAACGACGACGGCTCCTGGATCATGAACTCGGTCGGCTTCGTCGGGCCGCACGAGCGGTACACCCTCGCGCTGATGAACAACACCAAGGTCATCCAGAACGGCTACGAAACCGGCCAGGAGACCACCACCAAGATCAGCGAGATCCTGTTCGAGGGCTATTTCAAGGGCTGACCGCGGCGCGCACGAAACCCTGATCTGATCCTCGGAAATCCGCCAGTGCTCGAGGACCGCGGCGGTGAACTCCTCCAGGTGGCCGTCGGTGATCCGCATGGTGTTCCGGAACAGGAGCATTTCGTCCGCTTCGAGTGTCATGGCCCCAACCTCGACCCGGCTGGAGGTCAACCACCTTGACTCGTGTCAGCATCCTGACATACTCTCGCCTATGTCAGGATGCTGACACGACGAAAAGGAGCACGACCTTGCCCGCCACCGGCCCGGACTTCATCTCACTGCAGGCGCGTGACCTCGACGCTTCGCAGGCGTTCTACGAGCAGTACCTCGGCCTCGTCCGCTCACCGGCCGGACCTCCGCACGCCGTCGTCTTCGAGACGAAGCCGATCGCTTTCGCGCTCCGCGAGGTCATCCCCGGCACCGACCTCGACTCCGTCCCGCAGCCCGGCATCGGTGCCGCGATCTGGCTGCACGCCACGGACGTCCAAGCCATTCACGACGCCCTCGTCGCCGACGGGCGCACCATCGTCTCCGCGCCGATCGACGGGCCCTTCGGCCGGACGTTCACCTTCGCCGACCCCGACGGCTACCGGATCACCCTCCACGACCGTGTTTAAGACGCCGCCCAATCGCGGAACGCGGTGACGAACTCCTCGGGCGCGTCGGATTCCACGTAGGTGCCGGCACCTTCGACGATCACGGTCGTGTGGTCGTCGAAGGTGGCTTCCAGGCGTTCTCGTTCCTGCGGGCGGAAAGCGATGTCCTTGTCTCCCCACACGATCAGCGTCGGGAAGTGGGCGATACCCGGAAGCCCCGCCTCGATCTCGGCGAAGAAGGCTCGGCTGGCGAGGACCCGGTGAGGGAACATGGCGGAGGCCCGGCGTCGCTCAGGGTTGTCCATGGGCCGCCGGTAATGGGTCATTTCGAGTGCCGTCGGCTTGCGTCGCCGATGCCCCAAGGGGACGAACATGTTGACGACGAAGTTCAGCCGCCTGGCCAGAAAACGGCCGGGCGGGCCGCCGAAGATCCGGGAGAAGTACTCGAAGTGGAAGACGCCGTTGACCGGCCAGGCCCAGGTGTTGGCGAGCACCAGGCAAGTGAAGACGTCCGGCCGTCGCTGCACGGTGGCCAGGCCGATCAGGCCGCCCCAATCCTGGCCGACCAGAGTGACGTCCTCGAGGCCGAGCGCGTCGACGAACGCGGTGACCACGTCGGCGTGCTCCTCGGGCCAGTAGCGGTATCCGGGCTTCGGTGTCGACAGACCGAAGCCCGGGTAGTCGAGGGCGACGCACCGGAAATCTTCACGCAGCGCGCGGATCACGTCGCGCCAGAGGAACGACCAGGTCGGGTTGCCGTGCAGGAACAGAAGCGTGGGACCTGATCCCTCGTCGAGGTAATGCACGGTGTTCCCGTCGATGTCGGCGAAACGGCTCTCGAACGGGAACAAGTCGTCGTCGACCCAGGAGGGCCTCACGTTCGCGGTGACATCCGACATGGCGACCCCTTTCCGGTAGACTTGAGCTTGTCACGCACACTTGAGAAAAACAAGCTGAGGGATTCCATGCGGAGCTACGGCCAGTACTGCGGGCTCGCCCGTTCCCTCGAAGTCGTGGGCGATCGGTGGAATCTGCTCATCGTCCGGCAGCTCCTCATCGGCCCCGCCCGCTACCGGGAGCTGCTCGACGGCTTGCCCGGCATCGCGACCAACCTCCTCGCCGACCGGCTCCGCGACCTGGAGTCCGCGGGCGTGGTCGAGCGGCGGCTGGCCGGCTCGGGCAGCGTGGTCGAGTACGCCCTCACGCCATGGGGCGCCGAACTTCGCGAGCCGATCGAGAGCCTGATCCGCTGGTCCACCCCGCTGATGACCCGAGGCCCCGGCGACGACTCGTTCCGGCCGGAGTGGCTCGCACTCGCCGTCCCCGCCTTGCTCGGCGCCCGGGTGAAGGTCCGCTCCGCGATGACGATCGGCCTCGAGATCGGCGGCCCGCCCTACCAGCTCCGCGCGACACGCTCCGGCTTCGAGGTCGATCCGCACGACGGCCGCGAACTCGACGCCACCGTTCGCGCCGTCCCCGCCTGTGTCCTCGGCCTGGCCGCCGGCGCCCTCACCCTCGAAGACGCCCGCGCGCTCGGCCTGGTCGAGATCGACGGGGACGAGTCCGTCGTCCGCACCGTCTTCGCCGCCTGAACCGCCGGCGACCAGTCTCAAGAGAGTCTGCTGCGAACGTCGTGGAGTTCTCTGCCGGTAACGCCGGCTGCGCGCAAGTACTGCTCGACATCGAAGCCTTCGAGGGTCGCCAAGACGCCCTCTTCGACCGTGGTGCCCCGGTCCGCGAGGACAGCCTGGATCAGCGGCTCTTGGTCGGCAGTTCCCGTCGCGGCGAACAGGGCCTTGAGGGCTTCGGCGGACAGGGCGTAGTCCGCGGCGATTGCCTGGGGTTCGACATCGGCAAGCGCAAGCAACAGCAGCGCGATCACCCCGGTTCGGTCTCGGCCGGCGCCGCAGTGGAACAGAATCCCACCGGGATCGGCGTGGGCCATCGCCTTGATGACGGCTGCGCAACGCTCGGCCTTCCGCTGCAGGAAGACCGGATAGTAGAGCGGCGTGCCGTTGAGCCGCTCACGGTTGACGTGCTGCCAGAACTCGACGTCGTCGATGTCGTCGAGCGGGACTTCGAGCCGGTCGACGCCGGTCGGTATGGCAGGCCCTGTTGAGGCGGCAGCGAATTGCGCCGAGCCCGCCTGTGCGGTCAACGGAGTTTCAGCGGGCCGGATCTCGTCCGGGTTGCGGAGGTCGATAACCGTGCGGACGCCGGACTCACGCGCTTGTGCCCAGCCTGTCCCGGTGACGAAACGAAGGTCCGCTGCCCTGAAGAAGGCTCCATAGCCGGTCATGTCGCCGGAGGTGGTGGGCAGTCCGCCGAGGTCCCTGGTGTTGAAGAAGCCTTCCCAGGTCACTGCTCTGCTTGTGCTCATTCTGATGAGGACGGGTAGGGCGGGCTCTGGTCAGGCCCGGTTGCGCCAGACCTGGTTGCGCGCCGCGAGGCTGCACGGCCACTGGATGAGCTGGACCCCGCTACGAACGGAGCCGCCAGGGATGTCCAGGCACTTACCGGACCGAATGTTCTGGATGTAGTGGTAGTGCCAGCCGTTCTCGGAACGGATGTGGCGGAACTGCCACAACTGGCTGCCGCCGGAGTCGGATTGGCAGTCCCAGAGGTGGAGTTCGGCCCCGGCCGCGCTGCTCTTGCCGGGTACGTCAAGGCACTTGGAGTTCCCGCTTCCGACCTGGAGCCGGAAGGTGTTCTCCCGGTTGAAGTCCTGGGAGAAGTGCCAGAGCTGGTTGGTGTCCCCATGGCAGGGCCACTGGATCGCCGGCGCGCCATTGGGAGTGACCTTGGCCCCGTTGCCGTGCGCGTCGAGGCACTGGCCGTTCAGCGCGCTGACAATGGGCGACTCGATCGCCGCCGAGGCCGGCTGGGCGGTCAGCAGGCCGGCGACCAGCGCTGCCGAGCAGAGAGTGGCCATTACGCGGAGGTTGGACACGTCTTTTCGGGCCTTCCGGTAGGCGACTGGGTCGGTTTCCGGCCGTTGCGAAACCCGCAGCCCCTATTTTGATTTCCAGAGTCGCCGAATAGCGATAGTTCCCAAGAGAATCAGTCATTCGGGTGTCCTCTGTCGTCTCACGACGACGGCGCCGATACCAGGCGACCACGGCCTCCATCACCCAACCGAACTATTCACCGTCACTGGCCGGGTCCGCGCCGCGCCAAGCCAACCACTCTTCGAACGATTCCTTCAGACTGTCGCTGACCGCGTTGGCAGGACCTACGGCCAAGCCAGCCAAAAGAGTTTCGACTGATTCACGATCCAGATGAAGGGTCAGGAAGACAGCCGGGTCGACAAGTAGTGGATCAGAAGCCAACCCTGCACCCTTGATGGCCGAGACCGCTTGCGATGCCTCTTCAGCAGTCAGCTCAGGTAATTCGATGCTCCAGCAGAACGACTGCTCGGCATCCGATCCCGTCCGGAAGCTGTCCACCAAGTACTCCCGATCCGCCGTCACGCTGCACGGCTCGTTGCGCTGAAGCCGCGGCGGTTGACGGTCTGCGAGCGCCCCGTCCGGACACGAAGAAGGCCCAGGTCGATGACCTGGGCCTTGTGCTCCCCCGCTTGGACTCGAACCAAGAACCCTCCGGTTAACAGCCGAATGCTCTGCCAGTTGAGCTACAGGGGATCGTGCTCCGTACCGGCCGGATCGCTCCGACCGATGAGAGAACTTTAGCCCATGCCCTCCGGCGGCCGTGCACCCACCCCCCACTTTCGACATCACCTCGTCAAGCTCGCGTTTTGAGGGACAATGACAGCCGGAGCAAGATCGAACGGGAGGCGTGGACTCGGATGAAGATGTTCCTGCTGGGTGCGGCCGCGGGCTATGTGCTGGGCGCGAAGGCCGGCCGCGGGCGGTACGAGCAGATCGTGCGGACCTACCGCAAGGTCGCCGACCACCCCATGGTGCAGGGCGCCGCCGGGGTCGCTCGCGCCAAGGTCGGTGAGCGGTTCGGGCGGCCTCAGCGCTGACCCTCCGCCGCGTCAGGCCACGACGGCGACCACGAAGATCCGCCGGAACTCGAACCAGGTGGTCCCGTCGGGGCGCGGCGGGTAGGCCTCGTCCAGCTTGCGTGCGAGCTGGGCGCGGAAGCGGTCCCAGTCCTCCCCGTGGAGGACCTCCTTGACCGGTCGCAGCGCGGTGCCGGTGATCCATTCGAGTACGGCGTCCTCCCCGGACAGCCGCTGCAGGTACGTCGTCTCCCAGGCGTCGACGGCGCAGCCCGCGTCGGCGAGTAGGGTCCCGTAGCCGAGCGGGCTGTCGACGGCCTCGTTCTCGCGCAGGACGACGCCGGCGAGGCGCGGAGCCCACTCGCCGGTGCGCGCGAGGGCACGGGTCAGGGCGTGCGAAGGGGCGTCGAAGTTGCCGGGGACCTGGAACGCGAGGGTCGCCCCGGACGGCAGGAGGTCCACCCAGCGGCGGAGCAGCTCACGGTGTTCCGGGACCCACTGGAGCACGGCGTTCGAGATGACCACGTCGGTGTCCGGCTCGGGCACCCAGTCGTTGACGTCCAGTACTCGCGCGTCGACACCTCGTGATCGCGCGGCTTCGACCATTTCGGGTGAACTGTCGCTCGCCTCGATGATCGCGTCCGGCCAGCGTTCCGCCAGGCCGGCGGTCAGATTCCCCGGGCCGCAGCCGAGGTCGACGACGCGACGGGGCGCCTCGGCCGGTATCCGCGCGACGAGGTCGTGGAACGGCCGGGCCCGTAGGTCGGCGTAGTCGAGGTACTTGACCGGATCCCACACAGTACGAGCGTACTGCTAGCTGTCCGGCTTCGCCAGCTTCCTGGCCGCTTCCTCGGCGATCGCCTTGACCAGGTCGACGTCGGTGCCCGGATCGGGCCGCACCTGCAGCACCGTGCCGTCCTGACCGGGGACCTTGCGTTCGACGAACCACGCTCCCCCGGTCCCGAGGTCCTTGCGGTACCGCCCGCGGACCGAGCCGTCGACCCGCTGCCGCACGAGGATCGGGACCTTGCCGGGCCGGCCGAGCTCGAACCGGACCGGGGTCTTGTCGGCCAGCAGCACGGCGTCCCCCGCCATGCCGGTCTCCTCGGATTCGGTCAGGGTCAGCACCCCGCTGGACCACGCCGCCTTGCCGACCAGATGCCAGCCGACCCGGCGCGGGCCCGGGATCCACAGTCCCAGCGGCGTGACCAGCAGATATCCGCCGCCTTCGACAGCCGCGCTCCCGACGACGTGCTCGCCGTCGTCCAGCGAGCCGTCGAAATCCGCCGGGACACGGTCACCCAGCAGGTGACGCAGCCAGCCCATGCTCAGTCCAATCCGCCGATGGCCTGTTCCTTCAGCGCCTTCCGGTACTGCTCGAGCGCGACGAGGTCGCCGAACAGCGCGCGGTAGTCGTCCGGCGCCTCGACCGGGGAAAGCCGCTGGAGCTTCGACTTGATCTCGTTGATCTGGCGGCCGACCAGGCTTTCCTGTACCGCCGCGAGCTGCGCGGAGATGTAGCGCGAGTCGACTTCGCCCTTGGCGCGCAACGGTTCCACCGAAAGCTCGCTCAGCACCCGCCGCACCGTGCCCTGCGGGCAGTGCGGGGCGGCCGCGTCGAGCAGGGCGGGCCCGGTCAGCCCGGAGCCCGCTCCCCCGGCGGACAGCAGCGCCTTGTGGATGGCGACGTAAACCGGATGGGTGAACGCGTCCTCGGGCAGTGCGTCGTACTCGGCTCCGGCGAGCATCGGCTGCTGCAGGGCCGCCTTGAGCGCCTCGCGCTGCGCGATGAACCGCGGGTCGCCGGGCGCGGGCCGGGGCAGGTCCTCTTCGGCGGTGGCGGTGGTCGCGGCGGCGGGCCGCCGGACCTCGACGGTGGCGGAGCGTTTCGCCGCCGCCCCGGCGCTGCCGCGCACCCGGTTCACCACCTGCGCCGCGTCCTGCCAGCCCACCCACCAGGCGAGTTTCGACGCGTAACCGTCCCGGCTGGCACGGTCCTTGATCCCCGCCACCAGCGGGACGGTTTTCTGCAGGGCGGCGACCTGGCCGTCGACGGAGTCGAGGTCGAAGGCCTTGAGCATGCTCTTGATCGCGAACTCGAACAGCGGGATCCGCCGCGCGACCAGGTCGCGCACCGCGGTGTCGCCCTTCGCGAGCCGCAGTTCGCACGGGTCCATGCCGTCGGGGGCGACCGCGATGTAGGTCTGCCCGGCGAAGGTCTGGTCGCCTTCGAAGGCCTTCAACGCCGCCTTCTGGCCGGCTTCGTCACCGTCGAAGGTGAAGATCACTTCGCCGCGGAAGGCGTCGTCGTCCATCATCAGCCGCCGGAGGACCTTCATGTGGTCCTCGCCGAACGCCGTCCCCGACGACGCGACGGCCGTCGGGACCCCGGCGGCGTGCATCGCCATCACGTCGGTGTAGCCCTCGACGACGACGACCTGGTGCCGCTTCGCGATCTCGCGTTTGGCCAGGTCGAGGCCGAACATCACCTGCGACTTCTTGTAGATCGGCGATTCCGCGGTGTTCAGGTACTTCGCCGAGACGCGGTCGTCGTCGTACAGGCGCCGCGCGCCGAACCCGACCACCTCGTTGCCGACGTCGCGGATGGGCCACAGCAGCCGCCGGTTGAACCGGTCCATCGGCCCGCGCTGCCCCTCCTTGGCCAGCCCGGCCGTGAGCAGTTCCTTGACCTCGAACCCGCGGTTGAGCAGATGTTTGGTGAGCTTGTCCCAGCCCGCCGGCGCGTACCCGCAGCCGAACGTCTGCGCGGCGGCGGAGTCGAAACCCCGTTCCGACAGGAAGTCCCGCGCCGCACGCGCGTCCGGGGTGAGCAGCTGCTCGGCGTAGAACTCCTGGGCCGCGCGGTGTGCCTCGATCAGCCGGGCGCGGGTGCCGCGATCACGCTGGACGCTTCCGCCACCGCCCTCGTAGGTCAGCCGGAAACCCACGCGATCCGCGAGCCGCTCGACGGCCTCCACGAACGAGATCAGGTCCATCTTCTGGATGAACTTGATCACGTCACCGCCTTCGCCACAGCCGAAGCAGTGGAAGGTGCCGTGCGTGGGGCGCACGTTGAACGACGGGGTCTTCTCGTTGTGAAACGGGCAAAGCCCTTTCAGGCTGCCCCCGCCCGCGCTGCGCAGCGCCACGTAATCACCGATGACCTCGTCGATCCGGTTGCGCTCGCGCACCTCCGCGATGTCGCTCTCCCGAATCCGTCCTGCCACGCTCATCACTCTAGTTCCCGCTCCCCGAGCGCTGTGCGGCACACTCGGGGAATGAGCACCGCCCTGGACGAACTCGCCGGGAACTTCGCCGCGCTGCGGCCTCATCTGGTGTCGGTCGCCTACCGGCTCACCGGCACGCTGTCCGACGCCGAGGACGCGGTCCAGGAGTCGTGGCTGCGCCTGAGCGGCATGGACGAACGCCGCCGCGCGGCCATCGAAGACCACAAGGGCTGGCTGACCACCGTCGTCAGCCGGATCTGCCTCGACCGGCTGCGGTCGGCGGTGGTGCGCCGCGAACGGTACGTCGGGGAATGGCTGCCCGAACCGGTCCTCGGCCCGCTGGGCACCCCTTCGTCGGAGGACCCGCTGGCCGTCGCCGTCCGCGACGACGGCATGCGCATGGCCGCGATGGTGGTCCTCGACCGGCTGACGCCGGAGCAGCGGGTCGCGTTCGTCCTGCACGACGCGTTTTCGGTGCCGTTCGGCGAGATCGCCGAGATCCTCGGCTGCACGACGGACGCCGCCCGCCAGCACGGTTCCCGCGGCAGGCGCGCGGTCGCCGACGCCGATCCGCCGCCCCGGACGGCGCTCGCCGAGCAGCAGCAGATCATCGAGAAGTTCATGACGGCGATGCTCACCGGGGACATCCAGGCGGTGGCGGAGGTCCTGCATCCCGACGTCGTCCTCGTCGGCGACGGTGGCGGCAAGGCACGCACCGCGGTGCGCACGGTCGCCGGGTTCGACAAGGTCACCCGGCTGTTCCAGGGCCTCATGCGGATGTACGACCCGGCGGGGATGGACAAGGCGAGGCTCGCGCTGGTCAACGGCGACCTCGGGGTCTATCTGCCGCCGCAGCCCGGTTCCGAGCGGTACCGGGCGCTGGACGAGCACGTCGACGCGTTCGTCATCCGCGACGGGAAGATCGTGGCGATCTACGACATGGCGAACCCGGACAAGCTCACCACCGCGCGGACCCGCGCCGGCCTCTGACCGCGTTTGGTCCTCTGAATGCGCATTCAGAGGACCAAACGCGGGAATCTCAGGGAAGCGGGATCTTGCAGGCATCGCCCGAGGTGAAGCCCTGCGCGGTGATGTCCAGCGCGCTGTTCATCCGGGCACGCATGTTCTCGAGGCCGATCTGGTAGGTCAGCTCGATGACGCCCTTGCGGCCGAATTCGCGTTCCAGTTCGGCGACCTGCTCGTCGGTGGCGGTCACCGGGCTCGCGGTCATCGCGTCGGCGTATGCGAGCGCGAGCCGTTCCTGGTCGGTGAAAGCGGGCGACTTCGCGTAGTCGTCGATGTTCTTCAGCCGTTCGATGTCGAGACCCTCGTGCAGCTGCAGCATGGTCCCGAAGTCGATGCACCACGAGCAGCCGAGCTGGGTCGCGACGCGGTACACGGCCAGCTCGCGCACGTTCGACGGCAGTGTCTTGCTGGCCTTCTCCGCCATCATCTCGTGCATGCCGTTCGCCCGCAGCAGGGCCGGGTGGTGCGCGTAGACGGCCATCGGCTCGGGCACGGCGCCGAAACGCTTGCCTGCGAACTTGTAGAACAGCTTCAGCAGGAAACCGGCTTCGGCGGTCTTCACGGCGGGAATGCGCGGCATGGTGTCCTCCTCGTGCGAGTGCGTTCACCGACTGGACGAGGCGGCCCGCGCGGACGTGACAGCACTGTCGGTGACGTGCGCCACGCGGCGGGAGGGCCGTCTTTCGCCTTTTCGCCGGAACCGCCAGTCGATCATCGACGCTACGCTGGTGAGCCGGCACTTTTCCTTCCACCGAGGAGGACCATGCTCGCCGTCGAGGATCCCGCCACCGGACAACGGATCACGACCGTCCCCGACTGCGGGCCCGCCGAGGTCGACAAAGCGGTACGCGCGGCGGAGGTCGCCTCCCCCGCTTGGCGCGCGGCGGACCGGCGCGCGGCCTTGATGTCGTGCGCGGTCGTCGTCGAGGAGGCCGCGCCCGTGCTGGCCCCCGTTCTCACCGAGGAGCAAGGGAAACCGCTTCGCGAAGCCGAAGCCGAGTTCGCCGGAGCGGCGGCGCGGTTCCGGCATTTCGCCGGGTCTCGGACCGAATCCCGAGTCGCGGCCGAAGGGCCGGTCGCCGCGATCACGTCGTGGAACTTCCCCGTGCAGCTGGCCGTCGCGATGCTCGCATCGGCGTTCGCCGCGGGGAACACGGTGGTGCTCAAGCCTTCGCCGCGCACGCCGCTGACCACGCTGCACCTCGGGCGGATGCTGGCGGAGGTGCTGCCGCCGGGCGTGCTGACCGTGCTCACCGGCCAGGATCCCCTCGGCGAGCTCCTCATCGCCCATCCCGCGATCCGGCAGGTCGCCTTCACCGGCTCGGCCGAAACCGGGAAGCGGATGGCGGCCGCGCCGGAATGGCGGCAGCTGGCGCTCGAACTGGGCGGCAACGACCCCGCGATCGTCCTGCCCGGCACCGACCCGGCCGCCATCGCGGAACGGCTCTTCTGGAGCGCCTTCGCCAACTGCGGCCAGATCGGTGTGGCGGTCGAGCGGGTCTACGCCGTCGGGCCGGTCTACGACGGCGTCGTCGAGGCGCTGGCGGCCATGGCGGCGGAAGTCGTGGTGGGCGACGGAAGGACGCCGGGAACGCAGATCGGGCCGGTGAACAACCGGCCACGCCACGACCGCGTCATCGGTCTCACCGACGAGGCACGGGCGAGCGGCGCGCGGATCGTCACCGGCGGACCGCTCGACGGGCCGGGGTACTTCTTCGCACCGGCGATCCTCGCCGAGGCGCACGACGGGATGCGGGTGGTGACCGAGGAGCAGTTCGGGCCGGTGCTTCCGGTCGTCCGATGCTCCACAGTGGACGAAGCCGTCGGGCTCGCGAACGCCACGGCGCCCGGCTTGTGCGGATCGGTGTGGGGCGCGGACGAGGAACACGCCGCCGAAGTCGCGGCACGGCTCGCCTGCGCGACGGTCCGGGTCAACGAACACCGCGCCGGCGAGCCGTTCGCCGGCTCGCGGTGGTCCGCGAGCCGGGCCGGGCTCACGGAGTGATCGTGCGGACGTCCCACACCCAGACGCCGTCGACGAATTCGGCGGGCTTGCGCAGCAGAAGATCCACCGTGGTCCGGAAAGCGTCCTGGTGTTCGCGCGGGATCAGCACGAGCACGTCGGCGTTCCAGTACCGCAGATCCGCCAGCGCCTGCACCCGCTGCGATTCGGTGATCGTCGCCGGTACGCCGGTTTGCTTGATCTGGTCGAAGATGACCGACGTCGGCCGCTGGATGGCGCCGTAGCGGCCGCGTTTGTCGTCGGGCCCGCTCGGGCCCACGAAGTAGCCCTCCGGCATCGAATAGCCGAGCCCCGCGTCGATCTGCCAGTGCAGCGGCTCGGATTCGCCGGAACTCGGCAACGGCACGGGCACCACGGTCCCGCCGGGCGCGACGTAGCTCCGCCAGGTGCCGTCGGCGAGGAACCTCGGCGTGGGCGGCCGGTCCTTGACGATCAGCTGGGTCGGCGCGATCGGCAGCAGGACCGCGATGACCACGCCGATCCACACCAGCCGCAACGGGAACCGCCGCTCCCCCGGCACTTCGGGCAGTTTCGACGCGACCGTGTAGACGCGTTCGGTCGCCAGTGCGAGCAGGGCGGCGATGAGCGGGATGCAGCCCATCGCCAGCCGCGATTCCAGCAGCGACTCGAACAACGGCAGTTCCGAGAACAGCTTCCACGGCCCGGGGATCCCGGTCTCCTCGTGCACCACGATCAGTTGCACGCCAAGGGAAAGCCAGGCCATCACGAACATCGAGATCGCCAGCGCCCGCGCGAACACCTCGCGCCACAGCCAGGCGGTGATGACCACCATCAGCACGATCAGCGGCCAGCCGAAGAAGGCGTTCTCTTCGGTGCGGTTCATCGACACGTCCGCGGCGGCCTGCGGCTGCCCGGCGACGGACTGCGTCGCGAAGCGGGTGAACGCGGCGGTGTCGTTCCCGACCGGGCCGTGCTCGATCGCCTGATAGCTCTGCGGGCCGAAGAACTGCCACCACAGCGGGAAAGCGCACAGCACGAGCGCCACGAGCACCCCGATGCCGACACCGATCCCCAGCGGTTTCGCCATCGGCGGGAACTCGCGGTAGTTCGTCGCGAAGTAGGCGATGGCGAAGATCGCGAACGCCATCGCGAAGATCAGCAGCGGTTCTTCGCCGAGGAAGATCTGGTACGCCGCCAGCAGGCCGAGGAAGATCCCGTTGCGGACCGGGCGTTCGCCGCGCGCGATCTTGAAGACCTTCAGCGCGATGAACGGCAGGACGAACCACGCGACGAAGTTCGGGTGCGCGTTGCCGTGCGAGATCATCGGCGGGGCGAAACCGGCGAACGCGCCGCCGATGGCCGCGCCGACCCGATGGGTGACCAGATGCCGCGAGAAGACCCAGTACCAGGCCGCCGCCGTGCCGGCGAGACCGCCGGTGAGGGCGATGGCCCAGGTGAGCGTCGGGCCGAAGGTGAGCGTGATCGGCGAAAGCGGGATGCCGATGCCGAGCATGGCCGTGTTGGCCATCAGGTTCACGCCGAGCGGATGGTTCTGGTAGTGCGAACTGAGCGGGTTCCTCAGGTGCAGCACGTTGTCCGCGGTGACGGAGAAGAACCACTCCCACAGGTTCTGATCCGACGCGCTGTTCCAGAGATAGCCTTCCTCGAGGTCGAGCCAGAGCCCGTTGTAGAGCAGGAAGGCGAACAGCAGGAAGCCGCCCATGATGGCGGCGTCGGCGGCGGCGAACCGGCGGGGTCTCGTGGGAGTCTTCCCGGCGTCCGTCTCCGCCGTCTCAGCCTGGAAAAGACTCACTGACCGTCCTCACGGCTCGACTACGCGGGCGAGAAAGTAGATCACACCCGTCGAGGCATGCCTGACGAGCAGAAGGAAGGGGCGATCGACGGCGACTTCGAGGGGCTCGTCGACGATGAGCGACGTCAGCCGCATCAGCACCGCCGTCGCGGCGGCGCCTTCGAGGCCCTGTTCGTCGATGCGGAGCACGGACTGGTGGAGCACCTCGGAGACTTCGAGCCGGTCGTCGTCGGCGAGACCGGTGAGGTCGGCGTCGGCGGTGAACATCGTCCGCACGCCGAGCTCCTGGAGTTTCGCCGTCAGCGGGCTGTCGACGTCGAGGTCGAGTTTCGGCAGGGACAGCGCGATCGTCTTGGACCGCGTGTTCTCCAGCAGGCCCGAGAGCTTCCCCGCGTCGAGGTCGGCGTCGTCGAGGTCGCCGTCCGGCAGCAGGACGATCGCCTCCACCCCGCCCTCGGCGCCGAGGCGGACGACCTGCCAGCCGTCCTCGTGGGTGTGGTCGAGCTGTTTTTCGAGCCACATCGTCGGCACCGTACGGGTGCCCGACGGCGCGTGGAAGTCCGCGGGCGCGGTGTTGTCACGCGAGAACGGATTGGTCCAGGCGGTTTTGAGATACAGGGCGTTGACGATCGCGGCGACGGTGTCCTGCGCGACCGTCCCCGGCTTCAGGAGTTCGGGGATCAGCTCGCGGGTGGCCTGCGCGACGTCGGCGTTGATCAGCCGCCGCGCGGCCTCCGGATCGTCGCCGAACGGGGCGCTCTCGACCTTCCCGCCCGGCCAGGTGGCGAGTTCCTCGCGGAAGGAGTCTTCGAGCGGGAGCCCGTCCCAGGCCCAGAGCGTGTTCGCGACCGCGAGTTCGGGACCGTCTTCGAGCAGTGACGAGGCCTTGCCCAGCAGGTCGGCGAGCTCGTCCGGGTCGCCGAGCAGCGCGATCAGTTCCTCGCGGGTCTTCCCCTTGGCGGCCTGGATCACCAGGCCGAGCGCGCTCGCGATCGAGTACGGCGAGAAGCACGCGTTCTCCGCGCGGCTCGCCAGCACCCGATAGAGGTCCAGACCAAACCGGAGGTGGCTTTCGACAGCTCCCATGCCGCAGACCGTACCGTGCACGGGCCCGTCCGTCTCCTGTCCGAAGGTAGGTCCTCGTGAGCGGTAAGGACGGTTCTGACCGAGGGTGTCTTGGCCACCTACCGGCTTCCGGCCGCTGCCCGGCCACAGCCGACGTTGCGAAAGTGGCTTTCACAACCCCCTCGGCGACGGCCGAGCCCTACCGCTTCCTTACCACTCACGAGGACTTCAGCCGTGGCGGCCGGTGTGCCAGGCGTGCCACGCGTACGCCTGCGCGTCCGTGAGCGACGCCACCTGGTCGACGACCACGCGCAGGCGGGCCGCGTCGTCCGCGGCGGCCTCCCAGGCGGGCAGGAACAGGCCGTCCAGCGCGTCCGGCGCGCGGCGGCACAGCGCGCCGACCAGTTCGGCGAGCGTCTGACGCTGACCGTCCTGCATCGCGAGGCGTCGTTTGTCGCTCATCACGTACCGCAGCGCGAGCGCCTTGAACAACGCGACCTCGGCCGCGACCTGCTCCGGGATGACCAGACGCGCGGCGTAGCGGCTCAGCGGTCCTTCGCCGTACACCTCCCTCGTCGCGCCGACCACCGCCGTCGCGAACCGGCCGACCAGCTCACTCGTCAGCCGTTTCAACGCGACCTGCGCCTTGAGCGATCCGTCGAGCCCCGGTTCGGTGAGTTCCGCGACCACGGGCAGGTCGAGCAGTTCCTTCGCCGCACCTTCCAAAGTGGACTGCGACTGGTGCGAAAACCTGCGCGCCGCCTCGGCCACCGCCGCGCGTTCCTCCGCGTCGGCCAGTACCCGCAACGAGATCCGGCCCGCCAGCACCCCGTCCTCTACGTCGTGCACGGAATACGCGACGTCGTCGGACCAGTCCATGATCTGTGCTTCCAGGCTGGTGCGACGCTCCGGCGCGCCTTGCCGGACCCACGCGAAGACCTCGGCGTCGTCGGCGTACACGCCGTACTTCGGATTGCCCTCTTCACGGAGCCACGGGTACTTCGTCGAGGCGTCGAGACAGGCGCGGGTGAGGTTCAGCCCGCCGGCCGCCCCGCCTTCGAGCAGGACCTTGGGCTCCAGCCTGGTCAGGATGCGCAAGGTCTGCGCGTTGCCCTCGAAACCACCGCACGGCTGCGCGACCTCGTCCAGCGCGCGCTCGCCGTTGTGCCCGAACGGCGGATGCCCGATGTCGTGCGCGAGACCGGCGGTGTCCACCAGATCCGGGTCCGCGCCCAGTTCGTCCGCGATCCCCCTGCCGATCTGGGCGACCTCCAGCGAATGCGTCAGCCGCGTGCGCGGGACGCCGCTGACCTCGGCACCTTCACCCGGGCCGACCACCTGGGTCTTGCCGGCCAGCCGCCGCAGGGCCGCCGAGTGCAGCACGCGTGCGCGATCACGGGCGAAGGCGCTCCGCCCGTCTTCCGCGCCCTCCAGCGCCGCGCCCTTGGGCCGCTCGGGCAGCAGGCGCGCCCTGTCGGCCTCGGTGTAGGTGTCGCTCACCAGCCAAGCTTAAGCGCGATCACCGACACTTATCGGGTTCAGACCTCCGCGGGGAACCTGGTGAGGCGGTAGTACAGCAGCGCGCCGGTCTCGCGGACGATGTAGCGCGCCTGCGTCTCACGGGCCTGCACGATCGGGCCGCGGTGCGTGGGCGACGTCCAGGCGTCGAGCCCGAGGTCGTCGGCCATCACCCGCGCCCGGAACGAATGCCACGGGTCGCTGACCAGCACGGCGGTCTTCCAGCCCCGCTGCTGCACCTGCTCGGCGACCGCGCGGAGGCTGCGCAGGGTGTCGCTGCCCTCACCGACCGGCAGGGTCGCCGACACGGGCACACCCCGTTTGCGCAGCCACTGCGCTCCCGCGTGCGCCTCGGTGTAGTTGTCGTCGGCCTTCTTGCCGCCCGCGGTGACGATCACCTCGGCGACGCCCCGGTCGTACAGCGCCTTCGCCTTCTCCAGCCGGGCTCGGAAGATCTCCGACGGCCTGCCGTTGTACTGGGCCGCGCCGAGCACCACGATGACGTCGGCCCGGTCGCGCACGTCCTCCCGCGCCACCTGCCAGACCCGGAACGCCGTTCCGCCGATCAGCGCGACGACGATCAGCAGGAATCCCGCCAAGGTCCGGCGCACCCAGTTCGCACGGGTGGGTTTGGTCCGTTCGGCGGTACTCACGGGGATGATTCTCGCAGAGCGGCGGGGTGATCTCAGAGCCAGCCGTGCTCTTCCGCGAGCCGCACCGCCTCGGCCCTCGTCCTCGCCCCGGTCTTGCCCATCGCGGCAGAAAGATGGTTGCGCACGGTGCCTTCGGAAAGGTGCAGCGAGCGGGCGATGTCGGCCACCGTGCTGCCGTCCTTGGCGGCTTTCAGGACGTCGTGTTCGCGTCCGGTGAGCGGGCTCGCGCCGGTCGCGAGCGATTCGGCGGCGAGCGCGGGATCGACCACGCGGAGCCCGCCGTGGACCCTGCGGACGGCGTCGACGAGCTGCTCCGGCGGGGCGTCCTTGACCACGAATCCCGCGGCACCGGCCGCCATCGCCCGCGACAGGTAGCCGGGCCGCCCGAAGGTGGTGCAGATGATGATCCGGCACAACGGGAGCGCGCCGTGCAGTTCGGCGGCGGCTTCGAGCCCGTCCTTGCCCGGCATCTGGACGTCGAGCAGCGCGACGTCCGGGGCGGTCTCCTTCGCCCGCTGAAGCACCTCGTCGCCCGAGCCGACCTGGGCGACCACCTCGATGTCGGCTTCGAGGCCGAGCACGGTGGCCAACGCCCCGCGCACCATCGCCTGGTCGTCGGCGAGCAGGACCCGGATCACGCGCAGCCTCCAGCGGGTTCGGAGAGCGGCGCGGTCGCGTCGCTCCGCAGGGCGGACTCGGGTACGTCCGCGCGGACGAGCCATCCTCCCCCAGGCGGCGTGGTGGCGGTCAAGGTCCCGCCGACCGCGTCCAGCCGTTCGGTGAGGCCCTGCAGACCGTTCCCCGCCATCGCCTCGCCGCCTTCGCCGTCGTCCTCGACTTCCAGCCAGGTCTTGCCGAGACGGACTTTCACGTGCTTCGCGCCGGAATGCCGGAGCACGTTCGTGACCGCTTCCCGCAGTACGTAACCGAAAGTGCGCTGCAGGGCCGGGTCGACGTTGTCCACCGCGTGCGGCAGATCCGCGTCGATCTCCGCCGCCCGCAACGCCGCCCGCGCCCCGGCGACCTCCGCCGACAGCGACACCTCGCGATATTCGGACACCGTGGCGCGGATGTCCGAAAGCGCGCTGCGGGTCAGGCTCTCGACCTCGCGGATCTCCTGCAGCGCGCGGGAGTCGTCTTTGCCGCTCTCCAGGATGCGGCGGGCGAGCCCGGCCTTGACCGTGATGGTGGTGAGGCTGTGGCCGAGGATGTCGTGCAGATCCCGCGCCAGCCGCTCACGTTCACCCGCCACCGCGAGCGTGGCGATCTCCCGGTTGGCCGCTTCAAGTTTCCGCACCGCGCGGACCAGGTTCGCCATGAAGAACATCGCCGCCGTGATCGAGGCGACCGCCACGAGGTCACCGAAGTCGTCCTTCCCGATGGCGAGGTGGACACCCAGCACCAGCAGCAGCGCGCCGCCGTCCAGGATCAGCGCCCACGCCGGCGGCAGCGTGAAGGCCAGCACCGCCGTCGCGTAGATCAGGATGTACGGGTTGTTGTCGTGCAGGAACACCAGGGTGAGACCGACGAGCAGCATCAGCGCGGAGAAGACGTAGGTCAGCTTCCGGCGCGAAGGCCGCAGGCTGAGCGGGAACAGCACGTAGCAGGCGCCGTAGAAGAGCAGGAGAGCGGCGATCACCAGCTCTTTCGCGGTCGCCCCGTCCGTGGCCAGATCGACCGCCGCGGGGACGCAGCCGGGCACGATGAAGGCGAGGCCGAAGAACACCCACCGCCTCGGCCGGGGCCCCCGGCCGGTTCGCGGCGGCATGTCCGCCCACCAGTTCTCCCGGGTGTTCAAGCCCGTTTCGACCCTGCCCGGGTAGTCGCTCACCGGTTCACCCATTTCTCAGACCCGCGCACTGTCCTTACGGTAACGCCTGATCACCAGCGCCCCGAGGACCGCGGTCCACGCCGCCAGCACGCCCAGCGCGGCCGGGAGGCTCACCGTGTGCTGGTCGGTGACCACCGGGCGGACCAGCTGGATCAGCCAGTACGTCGGCGTCACCTGGGCGAGATCGGCCATCCACGACGGCATCCCGTCGATCGGGATCCAGAGGCCGCCCAGGAAACCCATGCCCATCATGACGATCATGTTCAGCGGCTGCATCGACTCCGGCGTGCCGAACTGGCCCAGCAGCAGGCCGAGCAGTACCAGCGGGATCGCGCCCAGCCAGATGCCGAGCACCAGCCGCAGCCAGCCCGCGGCGTCGAGGTGGACACCCTGGACCAGGACGCCGACCAGCGGGACGAGGAACAGTGACGGGAGTGCGACGAGCATCGCCGAGAGCGCCTTGCCGCCGAGGTAGCCGGCGCCGGTCAGCGGGGTCAGCCGCAGCTGGCGCTGCCAGCCCGTGGACCGCTCGATGGCCAGTTTCGCGCCGCTCGTCATGGCGGCGGAGAAGGCGCCGAAGGCCATCATGTTGACCATGATCACGCCGGAGATGTTCAGCTGCCCCGAGGCGAAAACGTTGGCCTGCAACAGGAACATCAGCACCGGGAAGGCGACGGCGAAGAGCACGAACCGGGTGGAGCGGAAGGTGCGGACGATCTCGGTCTTGAGATAGGTCGGGTTCATCGGACGGTTTCCTCGGTGGCTTTGGTGGTCAGGGACAGGAACGCGCCTTCGAGGCCGACGGCGCTGATCTCGATGTCGCGCGCTCCGGGGATCTCGGCCAGCAGCGCGCGCAGCGTGGCGTCGGAATCGGAACTGGAGATCGCGGCGCGGCCACCGCGGAGTTCGAACCCGGTGACCGCGGGCAGCCCCTCGATCACCGGTTCCGCCGCCGCGGGCACGACCGCGCGGATCGTGCGTCCCCCGGCCAGCGCACGGACCTGCGCGACCGAACCGTCCGCGACGATCCGCCCCGACCGCATCAGCACCACACGGTCGGCGAATTCTTCGGCCTCTTCGAGATAGTGGGTGGCGAACAGGACCGTGCGGCCGGTGTTCGTGTACTCGTACATGGACTTCCAGAACTCGCGGCGCGTGCCGACGTCCATCGCGGCGGTCGGCTCGTCGAGGATCAGCAGATCGGGGTCGCTCACCAGCGCGACGGCGAACCGCACGCGCTGCTTCTGCCCGCCGGAAAGCCTGGTGGAGCGGCGGTTCGCGAGGTCCTCGATCCCGGCGCGGCGCAACGCCTCCCGCACGGGCATCGGCTCGCGGTGCAGTGCCGCGACCATGCCGACGGTCTCGGCGACCGTGAGATCTTCGACGAGCGCGCCGCCCTGCAGCATCGCGCCGATCATCCCGTCGCCGACCGCGTCCCCCGGCTCGCGGCCGAACACGGTCACCGTGCCGCTGTCGGGCACGCTCAGGCCCAGGATCATGTCGACGGTGGTGGATTTGCCCGCGCCGTTGGGGCCGAGGAGCGCGACCACCTCGCCCGGCGCGATCGTCAGGTTCACGCCGTCGACGGCGTGAACGTCGCCATAGTGCTTACGCAACCCGGAAAGCCGGACCGCCGCCCCCGCGGTGATGTCTTGTTCTCGCATGCTTCGAGCATGTCGCGCGGGGGCGTCGCGGCCGTGGGCCGCGCGTCATGACCTGAGGGTGACAGTTGTCAGGGGTGCGCCGCTGCCGAATGCCATGAACGGT
>NZ_LQMT02000009.1:637-2327 GCF_001620365.2 Amycolatopsis keratiniphila subsp. keratiniphila | reverse complement strand
CGACCCTTTCATGACACTTGGCCCGACGAGGCGGCGGAGCTCAGGCGCCGACCAGCCGCCCCGCCAGGTACGACTCGAGCTTGTCGATCGCGACCCGCTCCTGCGCCATGGTGTCGCGCTCCCGCACGGTCACAGCGAGGTCGTCGAGCGTGTCGAAGTCGACGGTGACGCAGAACGGCGTCCCGATCTCTTCCTGACGCCGGTACCGCTTGCCGATCGAGCCGGCGTCATCGAAGTCGACGTTCCAGTGCTTCCGCAGCATCGCCGCGACGTCGCGCGCCTTCGGCGTGAGATCGGCGTTGCGGGACAACGGAAGCACGGCGACCTTGAACGGCGCGAGCCGGTAGTCCAGTTTCAGCACGGCTCGTTTGTCGACGCCGCCCTTGGCGTTGGGGACCTCGTCCTCGTGGTACGCGTCGACCAGGAACGCCATCATCGACCGGCCGACCCCGGCCGCGGGCTCGATGACGAACGGGCGGAACCTCTGCTTCGAAGCCTGGTCGAAGAACGACAGGTCCACGCCGGAATGGTTCGAGTGCGTCGTGAGGTCGAAGTCGGTGCGGTTCGCGATGCCCTCGAGCTCGCCCCATTCCTGGCCCGCGTTGAACGCGAAGCGGTACTCGATGTCGACGGTGCGCTTCGAGTAGTGGGAGAGCTTTTCCTTCGGGTGCTCGTAGTGGCGCAGGTTCTCCGGCTTGATGCCGAGGTCCTTGTACCACTCGGTGCGCGCGTCGATCCAGTACTGGTGCCAGGTCTCGTCCTCGCCCGGCTCGACGAAGAACTCCATCTCCATCTGCTCGAACTCGCGCGTGCGGAAGATGAAGTTGCCCGGCGTGATCTCGTTACGGAACGACTTGCCGATCTGGCCGATGCCGAACGGCGGCTTCTTCCGCGCGGTGGTCTGCACGTTGAGGAAGTTGATGAAGATGCCCTGCGCGGTCTCCGGGCGGAGGTAGTGCACGCCTTCCTCGGACTCGACCGGGCCGAGGTAGGTCTTCAGCATCATGTTGAAGTCACGCGGCGCCGTGTACTCGCCACGGTTTCCGCAGTTCGGGCACGGGACCTCGGAAAGGTCGTCCTCGGTCGTCTCCTTGCCCGTCCGCGCGGAGAAGTCCTCGGCGAGCTGGTCGGCGCGGAACCGCTTGTGGCAGGAGAGACACTCGATCAGCGGGTCGGTGAAGACGTCCAGGTGACCCGAAGCGACCCACACCTGGCGAGGCAGGATCACCGACGAGTCGAGGCCGACGACGTCGTCGCGGCTTTGCACGACGGTCTTCCACCACTGGCGCTTGATGTTGTCCTTGAGTTCGACACCGAGGGGCCCGTAGTCCCACGCCGACTTGGTACCGCCGTAGATCTCTCCACACGGGAAAACGAAGCCTCGACGCTTGCACAGGCTGACGACGGTCTCAATGGTGTTGGCGGGCACTCCACGCTCCGAAGCATGCGGGGACGGGTATGGGCTAGAAGGACAAGACTAACCGCCCGTCCCCGCGCGACCTCCGGCGAGGTCGGACCGCTCAGGGCCTGCTGACCAACGAGGCGGTGACGATGCGGTTGTCCTCGTAACCGTCGGTCCCGCCGACGTACTCGCCACCGCAGGTGACCAGCACCAGCCGATGCGGCCCGTCCGGCCCGAACAGCTTCTCCGACTGTTCGGCGAGCTTCGTCTTGTGCACGGTGACGATCT
>NZ_LQMT02000009.1:0-531 GCF_001620365.2 Amycolatopsis keratiniphila subsp. keratiniphila | reverse complement strand
GTCGGCGCCCAGTTTCGCGCCCCACCAGGTGGCTTCGTCGAGGCCCTCGGGGATGGGGAGGGTCCCGTCCGCGGTCAGTTCCTTGCGGATCAGTTTCGCCGTTCCGCCGCCGGGGAGTTTGACCGTGCCGGGCGCCTGTCCCAGGTCGGCCGGGGTCTGGGGCGCCTGCGCCGCCGAAGTGGTCGCTTGGTCCTGCGCGGCCGCGACGACCGGATCACTCTTTCCGGTGAAAACCACCACGGCGACCACGGCCGCCACCACGAAGAGCGCGGCGCCGATGAGGACCAGCCCCAGGCTGGAGCGCTTCTTCGGCTGCTCCTCGCGCGCCGCGTCGTCCACGTCGAACTGTCCCACCATCGGGTATTACTCCTTGCTCGCGTCTAGCCGGTGTCGCTAGACACGCGACGCGAGCCGAGAGAGGTTGCACCGACTTCAGGCGGGCGGACCGGAAACGGGGGTCGCGACGATCACCCGGTTGTCCCGGTAGCCGTCCGTCCCGCCCAGGTAGTCGCCGCCGCAGGTGACGAGGAC
>NZ_LQMT02000008.1 GCF_001620365.2 Amycolatopsis keratiniphila subsp. keratiniphila | reverse complement strand
TCCCCGTACACCTACTTGGCTGCCGTCCCCAGCACGCCGCCGGACTGGGGCGCGACCACTTCGCTCCTGCTCGTGTCGGGCGCGCTGATCGTGCTGGGCGTCCTCGGCTATCAGCGCAGAGACCTGAACACCTGACACGGCCTGGGAGTTCTCAGGTGAGCAGTCTGCGCAGGGCGGTCGGAGTGTGCCCCAGATGCTCGCGCATGGTCCGGCACAGGTGCGCCTGGTCGGCGAACCGGAGGTCGGCGGCGAGGGCGGCCAGGCTGGGCTCGCCCGCCTCCAGCCGGTCCAGCGCGTGGGCTACGCGGACGCGGTTTCGGTAGCGGGTCAGCGAAATTCCCAGTTCGCGGGTGAAGGCCCGGCTGAGCCGGTACGGCGAGACACCCAGCTGGGTGGCGAGGGGAACCAGGCCCGCCGTGGCGGGATGACCGTCTCCGATCAGGCGCCGTGCCTTGGCCACCAGCGTCCGGTCACCGGTGGCTGCCCGGTCGCCGTCCGGGACGGTCGTGGTCACGATCTGCCGGACGACCGTGGCCAGCAGACCGATCAGTCCTTCGGTCGCCGCGTGGTCGGTGTCGGCGGCACGGGTGGCGGCCAGGAGCCGCCGGTGGGCGAGGTCGAGCCGGCCGTCGACGTACAGCGACGAGCGCTCCAGTCGTGGTGCGTCGCCCGCCATCGTGCGCCAGAGCGCCGGTGTCAGGCTGATCGAGGTGCACGTGTCGCCGCCGTCAGGATGGGCGAAGTACTCCTCGTCGCCGGGCAGCCCGAGGTAGCCCACGGTGGGGTCGAGGTCCACGCGGACACCACGGACCCGCCTGCGGAACCCGCCGCGGCGCACGAACACGAGCCGCACGTCCTCGCGCGGCCGCTCAGCCGTCCAGCCGCGGTGATCGTCGCGGCAGTCCACCGCCGCGACCGCGAACTCCGGGCGGGCTGCGAGTTCGAGGAAGGAGAGCACACGCGGAGGCTAGGCCGAGGGTCCGACAGTTCCGCAAAGATCTTCAAGACCCGGGGACAGGTTCGGGGCAGCCTTGGGACATGGCGTCCATCAGCAACGAAATCATGGTCGAGTCCAGCGCCGAAGCGGTGTGGAAGGTGATCGGCGACTTCAGTACGGGGCCTTCGCGGATGGCACCGGGGTTCGTGGAAGACACCCGCATCGAGGACGGCTGCCGGGTCGTCACCTTCGCCGACGGCACGGTGGTCCGGGAGCGGTGCGTCTCCGTCGACCACGACAAACGCCGGATCGTCTACTCGGTGGTCGGCGGCACCGTCCGGCCGGACCACGACAACGCCTCCATGCAGGTCTTCGCCGACGGCGGACGACGGTGCCGGCTGGTGTGGGCCCGCGACGTCCTCCCCGACGCCTTGGCCGCACCGATGGCCGAGGCGATGTCGCAGGGCTTGAAGGTCATCAAGCGGACTCTCGACCGGGGCTGACTTCGGCGGGCCGCGAGACTTGCACCGCTCACGCGAATTCCCGTCCACCCTCGATTCGAGCACGATGTTTTGCGACGAATCTTTTTGCCTTGACGTAACGCTTCAATTCTTCCGCGGAGAACGGTTCGTCGGCGAACATGGTCATCTCTGATTTCGTGATCGGTTCGTCGGTCGAGATTTTTTTCGCTACGAATACCTGAAACCTGTCGACACCATATCGGTCGGTACTGGCCCAGCGTGGCCTGATTCCGCGTCGTCTTTCCAGATCTTCCACGACTCGCATGGCCCGCTTGAGGCGGTATTCGCCGAAGCGGCGGGGGAGGCCTTCCACTGCCACAGCGCCGAGCGCGTCAGCCACCCAGAAGGGGCGCTCGAGTCGTCTCACCGTGTAGAGCTCGGCTATGAGTTCGCGTCGGCGAGGGTCGTTCTTCGGGTAGAGCTTCACAAGAAGGCGTAACACGAATCCGGGGGCGAAACCGTAGATGGCCAGTGCGACCAGTAAGGTTTCCCAGGAGGCGACGGCTTCCAGTAGGTCAGTCATTGGCCCACCTCAAGCGATTTTTCCTGCTCGGGAAGGCGTTGTTCTTGGCCTGCTCCACGGCGGCTAGTTCGACCCGGCCCTTGTCGGTCAGCTCGTAGTATCTGCGCGGCGGTCGCTTCTCGGTGATGGTGTTCGGGTCTTCCCAGCCATCCGTCACCAAGCCGTCCCTCAGGAAACGGGTCAGCATCGGGTACAGCACGCCGGACGCCACGCCGGACGCCTTGCTCAGGGAATAGCCCCAGTGGCGCCCGTTGGGGTCCTCCAGGAACGCGGCCGCCACGTTGGCGAGCGCTCTCGTTCTCTTCACGGCACTTATCCTACATAGGTAGCCTGGCTAAGGCTACATAGGTAGTTCAAGGGGTTTGCGTCGTCCCTGACCTGCGCGTAGCGACCCAGGAGACCGGCAAGGAGATCATGGCCAACGAGGGGTCTTCGACGCGGGAGCGGTGACCGCCGTTCGATAAGCCACCCTTCGACCCGCCGCCCGAGGACGGCAACCACTCCGCCGCCTTCGGGCGCTTGCCCGATCGGCCTGACTCGGCAGGCCGATCGTCCCCGAAGCCGCCGGATACCGGCAGGGAAGGCGGACCCGCTCCTAATTTGGTGTTCGTCGCACAAAAAGCGGGGCGGGGAGGAATCCTGATGGTGTCAGCGATGGCGAGCCGGTCGACGATGTCGCCGAGACGGGCACGGTTCGTGCGGAACTGGACCGGCAGGTTGGTCGCGTTCGGCGAGTTCATCGACGGCTACGACCTGCTCGTCATCGGCGCCGCCGTCCTGTTCCTCAAGCCCTCCTTCCACCTCACCGCCGCCCAGGTCGGGCTCGTGACCGCGGCGGCGTTCGTGGGCACGGCGCTCGGCCTGGTGGTCTTCGGCGATCTGTCCGACCGGTTCGGCCGCCGGGTGATCTTCATGATCAACCTGGTGGTCTTCGTGGTGGCCTCCCTGGCCGCGGCGTTCGTGCAGGACGTGTGGCAACTGGTCGCGGCCAGGTTCGTGCTCGGTCTCGCGGTGGGGATGGACATCCCGACCTCCCACGCCTTCCTCACCGAGATCGCGCCCCGATCCCGCCGGGGCCGGATCGCGGGCAGCCTGCCGAACATGATGTGGCTGAGTGGCGCCATCACGTCGGTGTTGCTCGCGCTCGCGCTCCAGCCGCTGTTCGGTGACGAGACCTGGCGGTGGCTGTTCGGGCTGGCCGCGCTGCCCGCGGCCGCGGTCCTGGTGGCGAGGCAGTTCCTGCCGGAGTCGCCCCGGTGGCTGAGCGCGCGCGGCCGCGTGGAGGAGGCCCGGCGGATCTACGACGCGCTCGGGTTGGAACCGCCGAAACGGGAGGTGTCGGAGCGGCGGAGCTACCGGATGCTGGTGTCCGGCGGTGCGTGGCGGCGGCTGGCGACGGTCACGGCCTTCTTCGCCATCCAGGCCTTCGGTGGCGCGGTGGCGACGGTTGCCGGACCGTTGATCATCAGCAGCACCGGCATCGGGGTCTCCAACACGCTGTACTTCTCGCTGCTGGGTTTCGTGGTGGGGCTGATCGCCGTGGTGGCGGGTGCGGCGATCATCGACCGGGTCAACCGGCGCTGGCTGGGCGTGTGGACGTGCCTCGGGGTGTTCGCCGCCGGGCTCGGCATAGCTTTCACCGGTGACCGCGCCGGCGTCGGTCTGGTGGCCTTCTGGGTCGTGTACGCCATGTTGACCTGGTTCGGCCCGGGCGTGCTGTCCTGGGTGTGGAGCACCGAGGCGTTCCCCACCGCGTTGCGGGGCCTGGGATCCGGTATCGCGCAATGCGTGACCCGGCTCGCGATCGCGCTCAACGTGTTCCTGGCCCCCATGCTGGCGCAGAAGCACGGCATCGCGGTCGTCGCGTGGTACGCCTGCGCGTTCCTGGTGAGCGCGGTGATCGTGCTGGTGTCGCCCTGGCTGGCCACCACAGGTGTCGAGCTCGAGGAGACCAACAGCGTCGAGTCCGGGAAGCCGGAGTGAAGACGAACCAGCCCGGCCACACCGGAAGCCGGCCGCGTCAGGCCCGGCAGGCCAACACGGCCGCCGTGCTCCAGTTGCTCCTCCGGAGCGGTCCGCTGGCGCGAGCCGACATCGCGAAGGAACTGTCCCTCAACCACGGCAGCGTCAGCCGGATCATCGAGCCCCTGCTGTCCGCCGGTGTCGTCCGCGAACTCACCGGACGGTCCACCGTCGCCCGTGTCGGCAGGCCGCGGGTGCCGGTGGAGCTCGACTCGTCCAGCCGATACGCGGTCGGTGTGCACCTCGGCCTCGAACGGACCACGGTCGGGCTGACCGACCTGTCCGGGCACTGCGTCAAGACCTACGCCGAGAACCGCGATCCGGCGGACAGCGCCGCCACCCTGCGGCATGCCGCGGAACTGGCGGCCGGGATGGCGGACGCCGCGCCGGGACCGGTGCTGGGCCTCGGTGTCACCGCCGGTGGCGAAGTGGACCGGGCGACCGGCCGGGTCGTGCGCAACGACGTGCTGGGCTGGGCCGGCGTCCGGGTCGACGGCGTGTTGCGTGAGCGGACCGGGCTCGACGTCGTGGTGGACGGCAACGTGCCCGCCCTGCTGGGCGCCGAACTCACCTTCGGCGCGGGGCTCGGCAGGCACGACGTGTCGTATCTGTTCATCGGCAACGTCACGGAGACGGGATTCCTCGGCAGGCCGATGGGTGCGTGCTCGAACAGCATCGTTCAGGGCGACTTCGGCCGCCTCCTCGTACCCGAGCTCACCGGTGGCGGTCACGGGCGCTTCGGCGAGTGCGGGACGGACGTGGCGTTGCTCGCCGCCGCCCGGTCCGCCGGGGTCGCGGCGACCTCACTGGCGGAGCTGATCCGCCTGGCCGACAAGGATCCGGCCGCGGCCGGGCTTCTCGAGGCACGCAGCGCGCAGGTGGCCCTGGTGGCCGACACGGTGTACGACCTGATGCGGCCGGACCTGATCGTCCTCGGCGGCAGCGGCGCGCCGTCGGACCGCTGGCTCGGCGCGGTGCGCGATCGCGTCGAGACGGCTCCGCCCCGGGCGCTGATCCGGCCACTGGCTCGGGGCAATCCGTTGGTCGTCGCGGCGGCGGGACTCGTCGTGCGTGCCTTCTTCACCAGTGGGGAGTGGTCATGAGCGGTGTGGTGGTACTCGGCGGCGCGGGCGGCATCGGCTCGGCCGTGGTCCGTGCGCTTCGGGCGGAGGGACGGCCGGTGGCGGTGGTGGACATCGCGCCGAACCCACCGGAACACGACGGCGTGCCGTGGATCCGCGGTGACGCGACCGATCCGGCCGTGATCGGCGCCGCGTTCGACACCCTCGGCGACGTGACCGGTCTGGTGCATTGCCTGCTGAGCGAGTATCGCGCCCCCTTCCCCGAGCAGACGCCGGACGCGGTGCGCAAGGTGCTGGACATCGGCGCGGTGTCCGCGTTGGAACCGTTGCAGCAACTGGTCTCCCGTGCCGGGGGAAGGCCGTGCGCCGCGGTGCTGGTCAGTTCGATCCACGCGGGCCTCGCCTGGGGCGGACAGGCCCCGTACGCGATGGCCAAGGCCGCGTTGGAGGCGCTCGGCCGCGCGGCCGCCGTGGAACTCGGACCGCGCGGGTTGCGGTGCAACACCGTCCGGCCGGGGTTCGTCATGGTGCCGCGTAACGCGCATCGCTGGCGGGACGCGGGCACCCGCGAAGCGTTGACCGGGCTTCAGCCGTCCGGCGAACTCGCCGGGCCGGACGACGTCGCGAGCGTGATCGCCTTCCTTCTCGGCGATCAGGCCAGGTTCGTCTCCGGTGAGACCGTCACCGTGGACGGCGCGATGACCGCCGTGCTGCCCGAGCCGCCGCCGTCTTTCAACCGAAGAGGGCCTGGGTGATCTGGCGGGCGGTCTGCGCGGCGACGCGGGGGTTCACGGCGGCGTAGGAGACATAGGCGTTCAAACCGGTGGCCAAGGCCCAACCACGACCGCGGGTCCAGGTCGCGTCGTCGACGTCGAGCGCGGCGCGGAAGGTGGCTCGCGTTTCGGCTGACATGAGGGTGAAGGCGACGATCAGATCGCGAGCCGGATCACCGACGCCGAGCTCGCCGAAGTCGATGACGGCGCTGAGGCGTCCGTTGGTAGTCAACAGGTTGCCGGTGTGGAAATCGCCGTGGAACCAGACCGGGGGAGCGTCCCAGCCGGGGGCGGCGAGGGCGGTGTCCCACAGGTCGGTCATCGCTGCGGAGTCGAAGGCATCGCCGACTTTCGCGATGGCGGACCGCGTCGCCGGGTCCCGGGAGGCGAGCGGGCGGCCGGTGAGATCCCCGGTCGTTCCGGCGTCGATCCGGTGGAGTGCGGTCAGGAACCCGGCCAGCGCCACAGCGGCCTCGTGCGAGCCGGACAGGGCGTCCACGGTCGCCACCTCGCCGTCCAGCCATCGCGACACCGCCCATGGCCACGGATAGCCGAAGTCCGCTGCTCCCACTCCCACCAGTACGGGTACGGCCAGCGGCAGGTGCGGGGCCAGCCGGGGCAACCACTCGGCTTCCTTCTTCGCCTGCCCGATCGCGCCGTCGTGGCGAGGAAGCCGCACGGACAACTGCTCGCCCAGCCGGTAGATCACATGATCCGAGCCCGCCGGAGCGTACGGGAGCAACGGCAACCCGGCCCACTGCGGGAACTGCGTAGCGACCAGACGCCTCGCCAACGCGGCGTCGATCACCGGGGTGGTTTTCACGGTCAAGGGCAACTCCCGCCATCGATGGCGGCAGCGTTTCATGGCCTCTGCCTGGTGATCAACCGATTTGCCGAACTCGCGTGCCGGAGCACCTGCCCGACTTTCGGTCCTACACGCCGGTGTGCCGGACGCCTACCGTGGCATGGTCTAGACCTCTTATGAGAGGACTTCGCGATGAAGTTTTCCCGCTCCGCAGTGAAAGTCGTCGTATTGACCGCTGTCTTCGGCGCGGTTTCGGTGTTCACCGCCGTTCCGGCGCTCGCGCACGGCTCGATGGGCGATCCGATCAGCCGGATCATGCGCTGTTTCCAGGAAGGTCCGGAGAACCCGCGGTCCGCCGCGTGCAAGGCCGCCATCGCGGTGGGTGACAGCTGGCCGATTTACGACTGGGACGAGGTCAACATCGGTGACGCCGGCGGCCGTAGCCGCGAGATCATCCCGGACGGCAAGCTGTGCAGCGCCGGCCGGGACAAGTACAAGGGGCTCGATCTGCCCCGTGCCGACTGGCCGGCGACCACGATGCCGGGCAGCGGGCCGTACACCTTGCGGTATCAGCTGACCGCCCCGCACGCGGGCACGTTCGAGCTGTATGTCACCAAGCCGGGTTACGACCCGACGAAACCGCTCAAGTGGTCCGATCTGGAAGACACCCCGTTCTACAAGCAGGACAACCCGCCGATCGCCGGCAATGCCTACCCGCTGCGGGCGAACCTGCCCGGCGGGCGCACCGGCAGGCATTTGATCTACTCGATCTGGCAACGCCACTGGCCCGATTCCGGCGAGGCCTTCTACTCCTGCTCGGACGTGATCCTCACCTGAAAATCCGTGGCCCGGCCGGCAAAGGTGTCGGAGACCGATGCCGGCCGGGCTGGGATCAGGACCCTAACTGAGGTAGAAGCCGCCGTCGTTGCGGAGGACCACCGCGACGATCGGGAACCGCCTGGTGCCGTTCCACCAGTGGTACACCGCGTGGTACTGGCCGTTGGCCGCCTGGAAGAAGTCCATTCCGCCCGGGCCGGGGTGGTTGCCGGGCAGGCCGCGGTAGGGGTTGAGGCCGCCGGTGCCGGTGTACCCGAAGTACGGCCGCTCGGCCCCGTTCTGCCGCGGCGTGCAGCGCGTCGACGGGATCGGGCCGGTGCCGCACCTGGCGATGCCGGTCGCGTACCGCACGCTGTCCCAGTTGTTGCCGGAGTAGGCCAGATACCAGTAACCGTCGGCGGATTTGAACATCGACGGGTTCTCGACCACGTGGGTGCCGCCGCTCATCCGGGTGGTCTCCCAGCCGATGTCGGTGCTCTTCAACGCGTCCCGCCGGGTATCCCAGTCGGCCATGCCGTTGGCATGGGTGCGCACGATCGAGATGCCGGTTTCCGGGTACGAGGTGATCGCGTCGTCCCGGTAGGCGACGTACATGGCGCCGCCCGCGACGTACGGGTTCGCGTCGATGGCCCAGCGGCCGTTGCCCGGGCACGCCCACTCGACGGGGTTGGTGAACGGTCCTCGTGCACTGCCCGAGACGGCGCGGCCGAGGCACTTCTGGCCGGAGCCCCGCCTGGACGCGGTGTAGTACATGAAGTAGGTGTCGCCGAAGCGGACGACGCCGGGCGCCCAGACATTGCCCTCCGCCCAGCTACCCGGCCCGTTGGGCAGTGCGTCGGCCGACGCGCAGGTGCCCACGCCGACGGTGTTGCCGGAGCCGTGCACGAGCACCGGCACGAACAGTTTGCCGGTCGCGCCGCACCGGGCGCCGACACCTTCGCCGACTGTGGTGCCGTAAGTGACGTACTTGCCGTCCTTCGCCTGAACGGTGTCCGGGTCGGCGAGGGGGAACGTCGACTCGGCGGCCGTGGTGGAAACACCGTCGGCCGCACTGGCCGGGTTGACGGCCACGAGGGCGGCCGCGGCGGTCGTGGCGAGCACGCCCGCCACGAGTAATCTGGTCGTCCACTTGCGCATGCTGAATCCCTTACTGGGCAAGGAGAGTGGTGTCGGTCAGCGGGAGCACGCGGCCACCCACGATCGAGGCGGCGCCGGGGTGACCAGCGGCTCTCCTCGGTTACTTGTGGACGGACAAGTGCGCCGGTTGCAAACTATGTGACCTCGCTCGCCAACGGGACAGAAAGCGCGGAAACTGCCGCTCGATACGCCCGTCCGGCCTAGCGGCGGGTGACCACCTTGCCGATCAGCTGGAACGCCTGCCTGAACGTGATCTTCGGCAGATACGCCCTGGCGATGGCGTTGCCGACGCTCGGCAACGCCGCCACCCGCGGGTAGGCCAGGAGCGACCGGAATCCGTAGACGGGTTCCAGCGTCTTGCCGACGACGTCGAGCAGTCGTTGCGGGAGCACGGTCCGCTCGTCCCGGTCGAGCCGCGCGAGTGGTGCGCCCGACAGACTCAGGTACTCGGAGCCTTCATCGCGGCAGCGGACCCCGACGGCACCGACGGACGGGCCGACCTCGACCGCCGACAGCAGATCGGCGGACCACCATTCGTCGGCGCCCGAGCCGATGACGATCACCGCGGTCGCCGTCGTGCCCAGCAGCTGGGTGAGCAGGAAGACCGACATGGTCCGCACGGTCGACAGGTGCCGTTCGGCGAATCCGCACAGAACCGCGACGAGAACGGTGTTCCCGAAGTACTGGGCGAGCCCGGACCACAGGCTCCCGGTCGCGAGCCCGATCAGCCAGAGCAGCACCACCATGGCGGTGGTGAAGGGGACACCCAGCGCAATCCGGGCGAGTTTGCCGAACCATGCCTTCACTGCTTGACCAGTCCCATCCGGCCGGCCGGCCAAGCGAGTGAATCGCTCAGCCCGGCGGACCATGCTTGCCAGTTGTGCGCACCCGGCGTTTCCCGCCAGGTCACGTTGATCCCGTTGCGCTGAGCGGCTTCGAAGACGCGCTTCTGCTGCGGCAGGAAAACCGAGTCGGACCTGCCGACACTGACGACGCCCGCGGACCCGGGGTACCTGTGTGTGGTGAGCAGATCGACCGGGTTGAACCGGCGGAACGCTTGCTCGTCCCCGCCGAAGGCCTCTTCGACGGTTCTGGCCCGCGAGCCGAGGGTCGGTTCGTCTTGGCCGGAGATGTCCACAAAGGTCGGAAACACCGCCGGCTTGCGCAAGGCCAGCTGGAGTGCGCACGTTCCGCCATAGGAATAACCCGCTACGGCCCATTTCGAATTGTCCGGGTCGACTTGCAGGGTCTTCTTGATCCAGCCGGGGACATCCCTGGTCAAATAGGTCTCGCTGTGGCCGAGACGTGAATCGAGGCAGAGCGGGTTCGCCATCGGTCCGATGAAACCGGCTCAGAGATTCTGCTCGCCGGGGTGGTCGTGCCGATCGACTTCGCTCCCGCCGAACGGGTGGTGCGCGACCGTGGCCTGCCCTCGCGAGTGCGCAGTGTGCTCAACGTGGAAAGCGGCTACAACGACGGAATCATCTCTCCCTTGTTCCTCTTCGCGCTGATCCTCGCCCGTGATCGGACTCAGCAACGGACACCGCTGGACGCGCTGGGGACCGTGCTGCCGTTCGCGCTCAAAGCCCTGATAGTCGGCGTGCTGTTCGGCGCGGGACTGGCCTTGCTGCTGACCGCCGCCCACCGCGCACGCTGGCTCACCGAACAGTCCGGGCGCGTCGCTGTGCTGCTGGTGCCGTTCCTCACCTACACCGCCACCGTCGCGATAGACGGCAACGGTTTCGTCGCCTCCTTCGTCTGTGGTGTCACATTCCGCTACGTTCACCGGCTGGCCAAGGCCAGGCAGATCCATCGTTCCCCGGCGGGGCGCGACCTGGTGCGCGCCGGTGCGTTGGACGAGGACTTCCGTCTGCTGGAAGACTTCACCTCGCTGTTGACGATGACGCTGTGGTTCGTCGTGGGCGTCAGTGCCGTTCTGGCGTGGTCGCGTTGTTCTGCTTCGCGGCGATCACCGTGGTCCGCATCATCCCGGTCCATCTGTCCCTCGCCGGATCGGCGCTGACCCACCGCGAACGACTGCAGGTCGGGATACTCGGGCCACGCGGCACCACGTCGGTCGTCTTCGGGCTCCTCGCCTTCAATCGCCTCCCCGAGGGACCGGTCGCCGACACCATCCTGCTCATCACCGTCACCCTGGTCCTGGGCAGCGTGGTGCTGCACGGCATCGGCGCCGGCCCTACCGTGAAATGGCTGACGCCCGCGAAGCCGGCTCGTCGCTGAAACCGCGCACGATCACGTGTTCTTGTGACTTCAGCCTTTGATCTCCGTCCGGAGTCGTTCGGCGGGCGCACCGGCAGGCATTTGATCTACTCGATCTGGCAACGCCACTGGCCCGATTCCGGTGAGGCCTTCTGCTCCTGCTCGGACGTCATCTTCACCTGATCTCCGGGGTGCGACGAAGATCGGCGATGCGGGGTGAGGTCGTCTACGAGGAACAGCGCGCCGGGGAGACGGCGGCTTCACCTTCGCGGGCTAGGCTGGGACGCCGGCCGGGCCCCGCCGCCCTGGTGCGGCCGAAACGGTACGGAGCCAATCGGCGATGTCGGCGACGACTTCGGGGTCCACGTGGTGTGGATGTGCGTAGTCCTCGGGCATCGAGGGGCCGGTTCCGGGGAAGAACATGTGGTCGTCGGCGGCGTAAGTGCGGAAGGTGACATCCGGCCGGTGGGCCAGGCCGGTGCGCCATCCGGCGAGGTCGCCGTCGATGGTCAACTGGTAGTCGCGCTCGCCTTGCATGAAGAGCATGGGCAGATCCAGCGTCGAGGCGACCGCCACCGGATCGTAGGCGCGCATGTCCAGCCAATACCGTGCGGGCATTCCGAAGGGCAGGTTCGCGGCGGGTGTGGCGGGTGAAAGATCCGGGCTGTCCACCAGTTCGGCTTGTCCGGTGGCCACCTCGACGGTGGGCAGCAGGGCGGCGGTCGCCGGATCGATCTTCGTCAGGTGTTCGATGACGCGAACCATCGACCACTGCATCGGCACGGTGTCGCCGGCGAGAACGACCAGACCGGCCACCTTGGAACCGGTGGCGGCCACCCGGGGTGCGAACTTCCCGCCCATGCTGTGCCCGACCACGAAGACCTGATCATCGTCCACCGTCGGCCAGCCGCGCAGGATCTCGATTCCCGCGACGGCATGGGGGACGTATTCCCCGGTCGGGGTGAACTCCGGGGTGGCGGCGACCAGTTCGCGGTGCGCGTACGTGACCTTGTCGAACCGCAATACCGCCACACCTCGGCTGGCCAGCCCCCAGGCGATGTCCTTCAGGTTCTTGTTCGGCCCGGCCGTGCCGTCCCGATCGAACGGTCCGCCGCCGGCGAGCAGGACGGCCGCCGGGTGCGGGCCCTCGCCGTGAGGGACGGCGACTGTGCCAGGCACGGCGAAGGCGCCTGACCCCACGGTCACCGCGTGTTCGTCGAACAGGTCCGGGTCCGCGTACTCCGGCGCTTGCCACGTCTCGAGGTTCTCGTCGACCGATCCGTCCCGCGTCATGCTGTCCTCCACTCCACTGTTCTCAACTTTGAGAACAGTATCACGAATGAGAACATGGCTTCATGGATTCCCTGGAGCTGCTGGCGCACCCGGTGCGGCTGCGGATCGTGCATGCCTTGTCCGGCGGGCGGACACGCACGACCGCGCAGCTGTGCGCACACCTGCCCGACGTGTCGAAGGCGACTGTGTATCGACACGTCGACCTGCTCGCCAACGCGGGTGTTCTCGAGGTCGCCGCCGAGCACCGCGTGCGGGGGGCCGTGGAGCGGAGCTACCGCCTGCGGCCGGAGCGCGCGATCATCGACGCCGACGCGGTGGCCGCGGCGAAGCCCGAAGACCACCGCGATGTCTTCGCCTTGGCCATGGTCACGTTGCTCGCCGAATTCAACGCGTATCTCGACCGTGAGGACGCCGATCCGGCCGCCGATCTGGTCGGCTACCGGCAACACGCGGTGTGGCTCGATCGTGCGGAAGTGGGAAGCCTGATCGACGGTCTGCGTGCGGCGATCCTTCCGTACCTGCGCAATCCGGCCACCCCGGAGCGCGCCAGATATCTGTTGAGCCCGATCCTGTTCCCGGCCGGCGGTCAGGCCGAGACTTAGCGGCGCCGGAGGGCGGCGTCTCGTAACGCGCCGAAGCCTCCACCATGCCCTTTCGTGCGGTGATCATGGCCCGCAAAGCCGTCCTGCCGGTGTGGCACTGAAATCGATCACCGGGACAAGCTGTGCTGGTCCGGAAACGTGGCAGGCACAGGGGGAACACATGGGGGTTCGTTCAGGACGCCGGTTGCTCGCCGCGATCGTGGCGATGGCGACCGGGATCACTCTGGTCACCGCGCCGCCCGCGATCGCCGAGGCATCCCTCGTGGACACCGCGAAGCTGGCCGATGTGCTGCTCGCCGGTTACGTGCGCACCGTCGACGACACGAAGACCTACACCAAGCATCTGGTGGCGAGTGCGGAACTGCTCGATTGGCACGCCACCCATCCGGGTGCCGACCAGAAGACCCTGACCGAGCACTTCGAACTGGTTCAGGGCGCGATCCATGACGCCTTGCCGGAGCGGACGTCGCTCACCGAGGACCACGAGATCGCGGGTGCGGCGTTGTCGGTGCTGCACACGGTGAAGGACGCGGCCGTGCGCGGCCCCGAGGTGGGCAAACTGCTGGCGGCCCTGATCGCGCGCGACGTCGTGCCGCCGACCGGATCGGTCAGGGACCGGCTGGGCAGCGCGCTGCAGATCTCCTCCTGGCGGGCCGGATTGGAGTCGGCGCAGGCCTCCGTGTGGTCCGGTGTCGGGAAGACCGCGCGGGGCGACGCCAAGTTCACCGCGGCCTGGGACGAAGGCTTGGGCAAGGACATCGGCGTCAGCGCGAAGTCCACCGCGGTGCAGCTGAGCAACACCGCCGTGCTTCAGCACCATCTGAAGATCGAGCCGTTCCTCCAGGTGCAGACCAATCCGGACCAGCTCCGGATCGTGACCGACGAGGCCATGGCCAAGACCATCGAGAAGACGGTGGAGCAGCGCAACCTCTGGTTCAACGAACTCAAGAACGCGAAGCCGGAACCGACCAAGCCCAAGGAAGACCTCGAGGCGGAGCAAAAGGAACGCCAGAAGTGGATCGACGGGGCGAAGAGCGCTCTCGACGGCTACGCGTTCTTCCTCGGGGCGGTGGGCGATCCCGGGGCCGAGCGAGACCTCAAGGCGTTCGCCAGCGGCGCGCTCCAGGTGGCCACGGCGGTCAACGAGTGCATCACCGCCTTCAAGGCCATCGACGCGGTGTTCTCCATGGCGACGGTCGCGTTCACCGGCAACGTGCTCAGCGCCGTCAGCACGCTGGTGGGGCTGTTCGGCGCGGCCGGGCCGAGTGTCGAGGAGCTGATCCTCAAGGAGATCGAGGAGCTGCACAAGAAGCTCGACGAGCTCAAGGAGAACATGAACGAGCGCTTCGACGCCATCGACCGGCGGCTCAGCGCGATGTACACCGACATCGTCGGCCAGCTGAAGCGGCTCACCGGCGACGTGGCCACGGTGAAGGGCAACCTGATGGACGTGGCCGGTCAGCTCACCAGGATCGAAGACCGGATGGACAACATCGGGGTCAACGTCACCGCCGCGCTGGCCGGTCTGTACGCCGACGATGCCTGGAAGCAGGCCGACTCGAAGATCGACTACCTGCGCTACCATCCCGGCGACGAGTTCACCTACGACATGTACAAACAGGCGGAAGAGGAGTTCCACCCGGCGGGTGTCGATCTGCCGAAGGCCGAGGGTGCCTACGTACCGTCCGAACGAACGTCCACAGAGGATGGGTCGGTACTGCAGAACCTGCGCGATTTCGGGACTTTCGGGATGATCCGCTACCTGTCGCGCTACATGGTCCGGAAGGGCTGGAACGAAGGTGTGCCGGAGGTCGGTCCGACCGGCAACCCCGAAATGTGGAAGATCGGCGCGACCGCGTATACCCTGCTCTCCGCGCAGAACCCGAACTGGGCGGCCAAACCCGGCGTGAATCCCCCAGGGCAACCGGGTAATCGCTGGGAACGGCCCGGCCACGTCATCGGGCAGGGGAGAGCGATCCTCGAAGCCGCGAAGACCTTCAGTACGCCGAAGCCGGACGGCGGTATCAACACGCTGTTCTCCAGTCTGCTCGGCGAGTACGGCACCGCGCTCAACGGGCTCGTCAACGAGGCGCAGGACCGCGAGCATGACGTCACGAAGAGCGCCTACAACCTGTGGGGTGGGCCGACGCAGGCCGCGCTCATCGAGCGCAGCGGCCTGGACGGCGGCCCGAAGGTGATGAAGTGCAATTCGGGCAACCTCGACGAGTACATCGAGGTTCCGGAGAAGATGAAGGGGCGGCTCCTGGGCCCGGCCCAGATGCTGGCCAGGAACGTGCACGTGGACCCACCCAAGTACGGTGTCTGCTGGTACTCGGGGTTCGTCGACGAGCGTGTGACCGAGCGGACGGGTCTGTGCGAGGCCGACCCGAGGCCGCAGCCTTGTACCGAAAAGTGGACCTACGGCGATCTGGAGGTCCACTTCGCCCAGGACTTGAAATGGTCCGACAAGCCCGCGGAACCCAGCCGGTGGGGCACCGCCACGGTCAAGAAGGACATGCAACTCGAGTACTGCAAGGACATCCACAACGGTCCCGCCTTCTGCACCAAGCGGCCGAACCCGTTCGAGGAAGTCGTGAAGGGCTGGAAGACCGGTCTGTACCAAGCCTTCGACACGAACGTGCGGATCGGCGAGCGGGCCGAGACCGAACAGGACGCGGTCGACCGGATGACCACGTTCCTGCAGCAGGCCAGGACGAACTACTACCTCGACAACGCGAACTACCTCAAAACCGCGAACCGGGCCGCGATCCTCAACCTGCGGGCCATGCTGTTGCGCACGTACACCGAACTCGGGCTGCCGCAATCGCTGAAATCGGATATGACGCTGCGCGGTCTGCTCTACGGCGCGTTCGGTGTCTTCACCAACTCCGCGGACGAAGTCGTGCCGAACCAGCTGTCGCGGATCTACGAGACGGCCGCGTCGAATCTGGCACACGGAATCCCCGCCTGGAAACAGGAGTTGCTATCCGAACGGGACGCGCCGTGCGCCAAGCCCGAGGGCGTCCGGACCGAGGACCCTTTGCTTGCCTGCCTTGCCGAGGACGGCAGGGGCAGGCTGGCGAAACTGACCGAGCGCTACGCCGCGGCGTTCAAGGGCCGCAAGGACAGATCGGACGAGGCCTTGCCGGATGTCCGTGACCAGGTGCGGAACCTGTGGCTGGTCACGAAGACAATTCATCCCACGGCCGAGGTGGGCCCGCCGGTCGACCCCATTCCCGCGAAGATCGCGGTCGACGCCGACTACGACGGAGACCGCAAGGAGGACGCCGCCTTCTGGCGGCCGGAGGACGGCACCTGGACCGTGCGGCCGTCCACCGGCGGGCCTGAGCGGACGACGAACCTCGGGCGCACCGGAGACCTGCCGGTCCCCGCGGACTACGACGGCGACGGGAAGGCCGATCCCGCGGTGGTGCGGCCGTCGGAGAACCGGTTCCTGAGGAAGGCGATCGCCGGTGGACCGGTGACCACGACCGAGTGGCCGAAACCCGGGTACCGGCCCAGTCCTGGCGAACGCGCGGGCATGGTCACCCTCGCCGGCCGCCTGAGCAGGCTCGCGGTGCAGTTCTCCCGAGAGAGCAAGGCCACCGACGCGGTGAACACGCAGCGCCAGGCGGTGACCCTGTGGCGCTCGCTGGCGGATTCCGGTGCCGACCTGGCCCGCGCGCTGGTCGTCCTCGGCTCGTTCCTCACCAATGCGGGCGGGCATGACGAAGCGATCGGCGTGACCAAGGACGGTGTCGCCCGGTTCCGCGCTCTCGGCGACAAATCGGGGTTGGCGTGGGCGTTGAACAATCTGGGCTACCGGTATTCGGCCGCCGGTAAGGCGTCGGACGCGGTGGTGGCGCAGCGGGAGAGCCGCGATCTCTACCGGGACCTCGCGACGGCGGATCCCGGGCAACGCCGGGCTTTGGCCTTGGCTCACGTCGTCCTGGGGTCGTTCGCGCAGCAGGCGGGTCTGCACGAGGAGGCGATCCAGGCCGCCCGTGACGGCGTGGCCGTCTATCGGGAACTCGGGGACTGGGCCGGTCTGGCGTGGGCGTTGAACAACCTGGGCTACCGGTATTCGGCGGCGGGCAAGGCGTCGGACGCGGTGGTGGCGCAGCGGGAGAGCCGCGATCTCTACCGGGTCCTGGCGGCGGCGGATCCGGCGCAGAAGCCGTTGCTGGGTTCCGCGTACGTCATCCTGGGGTCGTTCGCCCAGCAGGCGGGGCTGCACGAGGAGGCGATCCAGGCCGCCCGTGACGGTGTCGCCGTCTATCGGGAACTCGGGGACAAACCGGGACTGGCCTGGGCACTGAACAATCTCGCGTTCCGGTTCTCCGCGGCGGGCGAACCCGCCGACGCGGCGGTCGCGCAGAAGGAAGTGAGAGAGATCTACCAGGCACTTCTCGACGGCGGCGGTGCGTACCGCCCGCAGCTGGCCGATGCGGCCCTCCAGCTGGCGAAATTCCTCATCGCCGCCGGCCGGAACGAGGAGGCGAAACAGCCCGCTCAGCAGGCGGTGGACCTGTACGAGCAGCTCGCCGCGGCCGATCCCGCGTACGCGCCACGTTTGAAGGAGGCAAGGGAGGTGCGGGCCCGGCTCGGCTGAGCGGTTCGGATGGTTGTGCGTTGGCCAGACTGGGTCCGGCCAACGCACGTTCCTCGAGCGGAGGGGAAACCGTGACCGGGGGGGGGGGAGTGTGGCCGAACCTCATGCCCTGTGTTGGGTTGTGTGGGCCATGAAGGTGAAACGTCGTGCGCCGGTGAGGACGATTCCTCAACGCCGGCCGTTGCATCAGGACCGGAGCCAGGGCCCGGTCATCGTGGTGAGAAGACCGTGCTGCGGATCGTCGGCCCCCAACTCCCACATCATCATGCCCGCCAGGCGGTGGCGTTTCGCGAACAGTGAGCGGGCCTGAATGGACCACGGGTTCTCGTAGCTCACCCAGATCTTCTTTCCCGGGTTCCAGAGGTACGGCGAGCGCACGATCGGGCCCCAGCCCTTGCGGAATCCGGGGTCCCCGGCCCACTCCGGGCCCATGAGGACCTTGTAGTCGAGGAACCGCCCGGCCGTAGAAGGGAACGCCGAGGACGATCTTCTCACGCGGGACACCGTGGTCGGTCATGTACTTCAGCGCGCCGACGTTGTTGTTGTACTCGTCGTTCGGATCACCGGGCCGCTTGACCAGCGGGTCGGTGAAGCAGGAGAACTTCGAGTAGCCCGTGCAGAAGTCGTAGGTCATCAGGTTGAAGATGTCGACGAGCCTGCCGACTTCACGCAGGTCGAAACTGTTGGACGCGTCGCAGGGCGCGCCCCCGGTCCCGGGTCCGTCGTCTTGGACACGGCCCGCGGGGTTATCCGCGGACAGCTTCATGGCGCGGCCGGGCCTGCCGTGTTCGCGGGCATAGCGCTGCAATTGTGCCCGGAATTTCTTGAGCAGCTAGGTGAAGTTCGCGCGGTCGGCCGGCGAGTTGCCGATACTGGGCAGCCCTCCGGAGACCGGGAACTCCCAGTCGACGTCGAATCCGTCGACCAGCCCGGCAGGGAATGCGCTCAGCCATTTGTCCACAAAGGACTTGACGAAGGCGCGCCGGGAGTCCGCGGTCGCGGCGCCGGGGGCTGTGGGAACGCGCGTTGCCGATCCTGTACGAACTGCAGCCCGGCACCGGAGAGACCATCCACCTGGCCGCCGCCGATGGCCGGGAACTGGTGCTCCTCGAGCGACTCGACACCACGCATTCCCTGCGCGTGTTCCTGCCGCTGGGCTACCGCATCCCGCTCGACGCCTCCGCCCGGCGCACCATCGTCGATCCGGACGCGCTGCGTGCCAGGCTGGCGGGAATTCGGGCCCGTGGCCGGTATCTCAACCAGGAACGCCTCAGTGACGGCATCGTCGCCGTCGGCGCGGCGATCCTGGACGCGGACGCCCCCCCCCCCCCGATCGGTGCCGTATCCGTGTCCGGCCCGACCGTGCGGATGGTCGATGCGGTGTTCGACGAACACGGCCGCGCCGTCGCGGAGGCGGCGCACCGGATCACTCGGGAACTCGGCGCCGCCCTGTGATCCGCGGCGAGGATCTGCCCTGCGCTTGGTGAGCGGGGTTTGCGACAGAACAGCGAAGTCGAGCGGGTGGCCCTCGATGCGGCCATGAAGGTGTGGAGTGGCTTCCCGTCCGGTCATCGCGAGTCCTTCGCCTTCGAAACCGGCTACTCGAACAATTATCGAGCGGACTACAAATCCAACCCGGACTGGCTTGCCGCGCTCGGCTGGTTCGACTTCCAGATCAGCGGTGTCGTCACGCCGACCAGCGACGGCGGTTACGACATCACCTATCAGGTGAGCATCTACGACTACTACAACTGGGAATCGACCGGCTGGCGCCCGTGGCGGCAGGCATCCGATCTGAATGATCTGCATCGCGCCGGGTGGGCGCAGAATTTCGACGTCATCGGAAGGTCCAGTCCGCGAACCTTCCATGTCCCACCCTCGTGATTCCGGGTGGATGAGGCACCGGCGCCTCGCTACCGCGTTGGGTCGGCCGTCGGGCTGTCGTTGCCCGGCAGGGATGTGTCTGGTTGATCGGTACTGGCTGGTGTGCTGGACAGCGGTCATGTGTTTCTCGATGAGCTTTATCTGGTCGCGGCGCTGTGTGACTTGGTTTCGTCCGTCAGATGCGACCGCAGCGCGCTTTCCGTCGCCGATGGCGTGGTGCGCGGCCAGGTCCAGGCGTACCGCAGGATGCAGACGAGAAGGATCACCTCCAGGGCGACGCCAAGGCCGTAGAAGTACGTCCAGGACCCGCCCACCACGTTGAATGCCGCGTAGGGGATCTGTACCGAGGCCACGATGAGGTTCGTGACGCGGTTCGCCCTGGCTGGCAGCGTCATCGACAGCACGATCATGAAGATCGGGATCGCCATGAGCGTGAGGAAGAGGACATACAACGGCTGGCTGATGTCGAACTCGAAGACGACGCCCGCCAGGATGTCCGTGACGACGCCGGGTTTGAAGAAGGCGAGAATGTCCACGTAGGCGTACAGGAACATGACGCCTGTCCACGCCGCGGTGAGCTTGGCCTTCACCGGGATCCGCGGGTCTTCCAAAGTGGTGGTGGGTTGACGTGTTCTCATCGTGGGCTCCGTTGTCGTGGTGAGGATCGGTGGGCCAACGATCGCCGAGCCCGGCGGCGCGCACATCGTCGTCGAGGCCGGACCCGTCCCGGCCGTGGGGATGAGCGGCGTCTCGTTCTTTCGGTCGGTCCCTGGCGCCTAGGCGGTCCCTAGGCTGGGTGCGTGACCACCAACGTTCTGCGCTCGCTGTGGGCCGAGCCGCGCGCCACGGACGCTCCCGGACGGATGCCGCGCGACTGGGTGCTGGTCGGGGCGTTGATGGTGGCGGCGCTGCTCGAGGGAGCCCTCCGGGACGACGTCACCTGGCGGCCGTTCGCGACGATCGTGGCGGTCGGACTCGCGCCGGTGCTGCTGTTGCGGCGTACCCACCCGTTGGCCTGTGTCGTGGTGGCCTTCGGCGCCGCGATGGCGTTGGGACTGGCGAGCCTGCTGGGCCCGAGCGTGGGTCTCGACACGATGATCTACGTCCTGTTGCTCGTCTACGCGCTGGTCCGCTGGGGCTCGGGGCGCGAGATCGTGATCGGGCTGGCGGTGGTGGCGGTCGCCGCGGGAATCGGCATGGTCCCCGACCACGTCGGGCCGACCGAGGTCTTCGGCGGGTTCGCCATCCTCGCGGCGGCAGCGGCGGGGGGAGCGGCGTTCCGCTACCGCGCCGAAAGCCGGCGCCGGGAGCTGGACCAGATCCGCGGCCAGGAGCGGGTCGGTCTCGCGCGCGAGTTGCACGACATCGTCGCCCACCACGTCTCGGCGATCGCCGTGCAGGCGCAGGCGGGCCGGGCGATGGCCGGGCTGCGACCTGAGGCGGCACTCGAAGTGCTGGCGACGATCGAAGGGGAAGCGTCGCGGACGCTCGCGGAGATGCGGGCGATGGTCCGCGTGCTGCGTGACGGAGCGCCGGCAGGGTACGGCCCGCAGCCCGGCGTCGCCGACCTGGTGTCCCTCGCCAGACGCACCCCGGTCCCGGTCATCGACGTGGAGTTGCCGGAAGGCCTGGACGAACTTCCGCCCCAGATCGACGCGGCGGTCTACCGGCTGGCGCAAGAGGCGCTGACCAACGCCCTGCGGCACGCCCGCGACGCCTCGCGGGTGCAGATCCGGGTCGTCGAGGGCGCGGGAACGTTGCGACTACGCGTGACCGACGACGGACGGATAGATCCGGCACGGTCGGTGAACCACGGGTTCGGGCTGCTGGGGATGACCGAGCGGGTGCATCTGCTCGGCGGCACGCTGCGCGCCGGACCGGCGCCCGAGGGCGGGTGGACGGTCGACGCCGAACTGCCGACTAGGGTACGCCGATGACGGTGCGCGTGCTGGTGGCAGACGACCAGGATCTGGTGCGCACCGGCCTGTCGATGATCCTCGCCGCGCAGCCCGGGATCGAGGTCGTCGGCCAGGCCGCCGACGGCCACGCCGCCGTCGAGCTGGCGCATCGGCTCCGTCCCGACGTGTGCCTGGTCGACATCCAGATGCCCGGCCTCGACGGCATCGAGGTGACCAAGCTCCTCGCCGGGCGGGGCGTCCCGGACCCGATCGCGGTCGTCGTGATCACGACTTTCGACCTCGACGAGTACGTCCACGGCGCGCTCCGGGCCGGCGCCCGGGGCTTTCTGCTCAAGGACGCCGGGACGGACCTGCTCGTCCAGGCCGTCCATGCCGCCGCCGTCGGCGATGCCCTGATCGCGCCGAACATCACCCGGCGGCTGCTGGCGACGCTCGCCGCCAGGGAACCCTCGAGCCGGCGGATCCAACCGATCGAGCCGCTCACCGACCGCGAGGAGGAGGTGCTGACGCTGGTCGCCCGCGGCCGCACGAACGCCGAAATCGCCGCCGAGCTCTTCATCGGCCTGACGACCGCCAAGACCCACGTCGCCAGCCTGCTGACCAAAATCGGCGCCCGGAACCGGGTCGAGATCGCGATGTGGGCGTACGACACCGGCCGGGTGGGGGACTGAAGGGGTCCCGCCTGCGCCGTCCTTATCTGGTCGGGTGGGCGCCGCCGTTGACACCGAAAGTCTGCCCGGTGATGTGCCGGGCGCCGGCGGAAGCGAGGAAGTACACCGTTTCGGCGATGTCGGCGGGAATCCCGGCGCGGCCGGTGCTGGTCGCGTCGACCAACTGCTCGGCCCGCTCGGCGGGGAGCTTGTCCCGGAAGAACTCGGTCTCGCGGATGTAGCCCGGCGAAACCACGTTCGCGGTGATCTTGCGGGCCCCGAGCTGCTTGGCAAGGTCGACGTTCCACGACGCGAGTCCTGCCTTGGCCGCGCCGTACGATCCGGCGCCCTGGTCCGCAGCGATGGACCCGATGTGGATCACCGATCCGCCTTCGACCAGCTTGTCCTGGACAGCGGTGGTGGTCAGCACCGCGCTGATCAGATTGGCGTCCAGGTTGGCCCGCCAGTGCGCGAGGACCCCGGCGAGCCCGTCCTGCTCGGGGAGGTCGAAGTCGGTGTTGCCGCCCGCGTTGTTGACCAGTACGTCGATCGGCCCGTCCAGCGCGTCCAGCGCGGCGGTCACCTGTTCGGGATCGGTGCTGTCGCAGACGAGCGGCCGGGCCGACGGGCCGAGGTCGGCCGCCGCCGAGACCAGTACGTCCTTGCGACGGCCGGTGATGTACACGACGGCGTCGGACGCCGCGAATCTCGCCGCCACGGCCCTGCCGATGCCGGTACCTCCGCCGGTGACCAGGATCGTCCGGGTCATCTAGCCTCCTTCGTGTTCGCCGGGCCACTCACGTTTAGGGCTAAATGATAGGCTGTCCGTCGTGCAGCCGACAACCGCGGTGGAGGTCTGGGATGAGTGCAGCGTCCGAAATGGACCCCACGCCGGACGCCGCGGACGAGATCGAGGCGGCATGGCAGCGCGAACGGCCCGGCACGTCGACCGAGTCGATCGGCATCGTGACCCGGGTGTGGCAGCTGGCGAAGCTGTTCGGTGAGGACCGGCGCCGCGTCCTGCTGGACTCCGACGTCGATTCGGCCACGCTGGACCTGCTCAGCGTGCTTCGGCGCAGCTCACCGCCCTACTCGCTGACGACCAGGGAGCTGGCGAGGCTGACCCTGGTCACTGCGGGGGCGATCTCGCAGCGGGTGGCCCGCGCGGAACGCGAGGGGCTGGTCGAGCGGCACACCGAACCACACGGCCGCAGCGTGCACGTGACACTGACCCCGGCCGGGCACGCCTTGGTGGAGCAGACGGTCGATCGGGTGCTGGAGCGGGAACTCGACCTGATCTCCGGGCTGAGCGAGGAGCAGCGCGCCCAGCTCTCCTCACTGCTACGGGTCCTCCTCGGCGAGGTCCAGGGCCGATGCGACGATCACGGTGTTTCGCATGTCGGTTCGGCGCTCTGAACCCCGCCGGGTGCGGAGCAGGGCAATCGGGTGAAATGCCGGACGACCCGCTGCGGCAGAACTGGGCGATCTCGGCCTGGATCTCGGTCACCACCCGGGTCTTCTGACCCGCCGTGGCTTTCGGCCATTAGCGCTCGACGGGTTCGGGGCGATTGAGCTCGTCCGCGAGCCCTTCGAGAGGCTTGGTGAGGTATGGGTCGCGTTCGATCCATCGTTTTCCTTCGGCGGCGATGCCTTCCAGGATGTGCAGGGTGTGGGTGAACCCGGTGACGTCGAGGTTCATCTGTGCGACCACGTCCGGGCTTTCATCGGGGGTGGTCTGGTCGCTGGTGGGGTCGGTGATGTGGATGCCGCGGGGTTCGCCGTTCATGAGGGTGAGTTCGAGGTCGCAGCTGAGGTCGGTCGGCGTCGCGACGTAGACCGAGGAGACGGCGTCGAAGCGGAAGTTGTTGCGTTCGATGTCGGTGAGGGCCATGTGTTCGAAGTCGATCGAGGTGCCCAACTCGCGCACGCCGTCGAGGGTGATGAGGAAAAGGCGGATGTCGTACTTCGCGTATCGTCGTGGGCCACCGCGGACTCGCGCGTGTTTGCTGTTCTTAACCGGTGTCTGAAGGACTGCGTGAGTGAGTACGTCGCGCCAAGCGAGGCGGTAGTGGTGCAGTGCCCGTTCGACGACGATCGTCTTGTCGGCAGTCAGCCAGGTCTCCATTTCGGTTTCCGATGGCCGGACCGCGTCCAGCTTGTCTTTCCAGCGCTGGTACTCGTCCTCGCGTGCTTTGTGTACCCTCTCGCGTTCGAGCAGGTCTTCCGCACCTCGTCGGCGTTCGCCGATGATGTCCGACCAGCCGTGGAGTGCGTAGGCCGTTCCGAAGAGCATGGCGAGAGTCGCGGCCACGGTGGCCAGGAGTTCGGTTTCGAGCGCTGCTGAGACGGTGTAGGAGACGAGGCCGAGAAAGGCCATTGTGGACAGTGTGCAGATGACCTTCACGGAGAGGGTGACCTGGTACCTTTCGCGGTACTCGAACAGTTCACCCTTGTGCCACTTGTCGCGCACATCTCGCGCGAGGAAGCGGACGAGCCACTTGACCCGGCCGGCGGGGACCCTGCTTTCGCGGTAGAGATCGACGATTTCGTTGCGCAGCCACGATCGAATACCGGCGGTTGTCTTCGTCCAGTGCGTCCGATCCATGCCCTTGGGCGGGTACCGATTGAAGTAGTACTCGAATTGCCGGGTCACGCCGGCGGCAAAGCCCTGGTCCGAGGTTTCTGTGGTTCCGTTCCGGCCCGCGTATCGCCGTTCGTGCTCGGCGAGGCGTCCGCTGAGGTAGTGCCACTGGAGTCCACTCCGGATCGCGAAGCACGCTAGGGCGAGCGCGGCCAGATACGCCACTATCGGCAGCGGCTGTGCGGTCAGGATGACCGCTTTGGCCAGGTAGCCGGCTCCGAGGGCTGCCGCTATTGTGGCGAATCCGGTTCGGACGCGATCGCGTGTCGTGCTCGTGGCGGGTGTCGGCTGTCGGGTTCTCGGGCGGATCGGGGACGGCTCGAAGTAGGCCCAGACACGGTTCTGCCGGTCGTGGCTTGTGCGTGTTTCTTTCGCGTGCCGACGGATGTCCGCCCAGAACCGGTCTTTCAGGCCGCCGGTGAGTACCAGGTCCAGGTGGTGGATGACCTGCCCGCGTTGCGGTGACGGCAAGTCGGCCAGCTGCGTGAGCGCGTGCTCGGGATCTTTGTCGGTGCCGATGAGGTAGTCGAGCAGATCGTATATTGCCGAGAGCGAGCGCGCCCACTTGCTGCCTGAGAGGTCGTCGCACCAGTGCACTTCGGATGCCAGGCGCTGCCGTTCGTCCGGGGTGAGATCGCGATAGGAGCGTTTGCTGAGCATCGCGAGTACCCAGTGGAACCTGACTTCGGCGTTGTCGTATCCGTGGGCGCGTGCTTCGTCGATAAGTTCGCGAGCACGGGACGGGACGCCGTCCCGCAGATACGCGATGCCGACCTTGTACTTTTCCTCGGGTGGAGCGTCGGGTAGGACTTGATAGACCGTCGAGTTGTGGATTTCGTCGGCCTGCATCCCGACCGTCGAGCCGGCTTCAGCTGTGAACGTGGATTGAGTCGGCGGGATCACAAGAGCCCCTTCGCCACCGCCACGAGCGCGGCGATTTTCGCCGCGGGACCGGCGAGCTCCGAGATCAGCCCGCCGAGCCGCTTGAGTGCCAACACAAAGGTCTTCCTGCCCTCCGGCGTGTCGGACGCGATCGCCTTGTCAGCTATGTCGAGCTGGCAACGAACATCTTCGTAGGTGTCGTCGTCGAGCTGTCCGCGCGAGTGCTCTCGTTCGAGGTCGCGGCGCAGGCGCGACAACTCGGTCGCGAAATCCGGGGCGCCCTCGGAACGGGAGGAGACGTTCTGCACGACGGTGCTGCCGGTGATGGTCCCGGCCTGCATCCCGACCGTCCCGGTCCCACTGATGTGGACAGTGCGCGGCCCGCCCGAAGCGTTCGAGTTCCGCATGGTGACGTGTTCCCCTTCTTTGAGTAGCTCGGTGGCGAGGTGGGTCGCGAACGCCGCGGCGTTCGCGGCGGCCCGTGGTTGCCAGTTCCGGTCTGCGGCGGAGTTCTTCGTTCCGTCGGCCTGGTCGCTGATGCCGCGCACGATTGCGACGTGGGCGCCGTTGAGGTGGCCGGCCTGCGCGACGCCCGCGGCTTCCATCTCGATCGCGAGCGCGTCGTTGAAGTGGTCGCGAATCCATCGCGCCTCGGCGGAAATGGTCGAGTTCTGCACGATCTCACCGGCGGCGATGAGGCCGAAATGAGCGTTCGTGCCGTCGGGGACGTCTCGCGTCCAGTCACGGATGCGTGCGACATGCTGCGCGATCTGGGCCACCTCGTGCGAGGTTTCCCACGTCCTGGGGCGGGCTTTGAGACCATCGTCCTCGCTCGTGCCGCCGTGGTAGGCGTAGACGTGAGTCGCGAAGACGACGTCACCGAGCGGGGTGCCCCACAGAGCACCGGCGACACCGACGAACATAAGGGCGTCCGGGGAGAAGTGTGAGATGGCGCGTTCGGCCAGTACTGCGGCCGAGTGGTTGCCCTTGCCGGTGAGAGCGAGTGCGACGCGACAGGATGTACCGCGAACGGTGCCGACCTCGAAACGGGTACCGCGATCGTGCCGGTGCGGTCGCAGGTTCTCGAGCCGGTTCCGGACCGCCTCGTATTCGGGATTCAAGGCGGTCAGCATCACCACGAGGTCGTCGGTCATGGGTTCCCCTCTCGTGTTGTCGTCGTGGCGGGTCGTACCAGTGGCGGGTGAAGTGTCGTGCAATCACCGGCCTTGAACAGCCGGGCGGGGCGGCCTTTGCCGGTGCGGCGTTGGTCGCCGGCGGGCACGATGAAACCGGCGACGGCCTGGACCTTCCGGTAGAAGTTCCGCAGATCGAGCGGGCAGCCCCACACGGCCTCGTAGACCTGCTGTAGTTCGTTGATGGTGAAGGTCTCTTGGCAGAAAGCCGTTGCCAGCGCCGAGTGTTCGAGTTTCGTTCGCGCTCGCTCCAGGCCGTCATCGAGGATCTCGTCGTGGTCGAACGCCAGCCGAACCCGCCCGCGTAGGATGTCCGGCACCGGCGTCCACGCCGCACGCGCGGCGTCAGTGCCTGCCAGTGGTTCCGGTAGACCGGGAGCGATGGCCAAGTAGGCCACCGAGATCACGCGGCCGCGGGGATCTCGGTCTGGTGTTCCATAGGCACCCAGCTGCTCCAAATGTAGTTGCGACGCATCAAGATTTGCCTCCTCCCGTAGCTCGCGACGGGCCGCGGCGAGTACGTCCTCCCGGTCACTGGCCAAGAATCCGCCCGGTAGCGCCCATGCGTCCTGGAAAGGCTCGATGCCCCGTTCGACGAGCAGCACGTGAAGCACCGCCTCCCGCAGGGTGAAGATCACCAGGTCCACGGCCAGCAGTACCGGCGGGGGAGTCCAGTCGTCGTCAGGCATGTCCTGACCGTACTTACTGTCAGATAGACAGTAAAGATGGCGTTCGGGTGGTCTGTGATCGGGAGCGTGTCGAAAGGCTCCTATGACCGGCGTTCGTATCCGCCGGTTTGTTCTTCCAACTGTCCTCAATAGCCGCCGCCTCGGATGTTGGTCATCCCGTACCGGTCGCGGCGCTGCTGCGATGCTCGCGCAGGGTTACTGAGAATTCCGGATGTATGCCGACGGCGTTGGGTGTCGGCGCGAGTCGTCGCGCGAGGACTTCACGCGTTCCCGGCGGGCGGTTTGGCGGGTGTCGGGAGGTCCAATGCGCGTGCGAGGGCCCCGATGACCGGGACGGCGGAATGGTTCGCCAGGTTCCTCTCGGCCCAGCCGACTGCCAGCGCGAGGAAACCTGCGAGGTCATGCTCGGCCCCAGCGAGGAGGTTTCGAAGATCGGTAACGGGCAACTCGATCACCGGGCTCGCGCTCTGTTCGGCGTCAACGGTCAACCGGACGGTATCGCCGCAGCGTTCGGCGCGCGGATCTGGATCGTGCCCGAACCAGACCTGGCCGTTGTCCTCGAGGACGTGGTGCCACTCGCGCCAGTCCTCCAGGCCGTTGCAGCAGCCCGGCATGAACGCCACGCCCGTGGCACTGTCAGTCACCCGCAATCCGCCAGCCGCGAAGAGGGTGTCAAAGGTGAGCAAGCCGTGCAGGAACGACCCGAGCGGGTCGGCGGGGCGGGGCGGGCGGACGCCGTCCTCAGGGTCGATGTCATTGCAGGCGGCGATGCACATCACCGCCGTACCGACCTCGCGGGACGTGAGCTCTCCGCTGAGCGGGATATACCCGAACGATTCGACCTCGGCGACAGGCCAGAGGGCAAAGCCACCTGTCGCGTGGGCCTCCAGGACGGGCTGCATCGTGATCACCCAGGGAGTATCGCGCAACCTCCTCTGGTCTTGCCTCCTAATTATGTTGTGCGCCAAGCTTTCTGGCCTGTCCGAACTGACATCGGTGAGGTGTGTCCGGAAGACCGGGCGCACCTCACCTGCGCCGAGCCCGAACGCACGACGACGAGAAGGTGGGTATTCGTGACCGCACCGGTGAACCAGTTGTGGCAGCAGATCATGAACCTGCTGCGCGAACACGCCCCCGCCGCCGCCCGCGAGATCCGGCTTCCCGGCCCTGCAGACGATATCCGGGAGCTTCAGCGCCTCGTCGGACTCACACTCCCGGATGATCTCGTCGGCTGGTGGACGCTCATGGATGGCATCGTCGATCGCTACGACCAGCGAGCTGGGGATCTGGTGCCGCCGGCGTTCGTCCCCCTCGCGGTTCGACGAGTTCGCGAGGAATACCAGCGGTTGTCGGAGTCCACCGCGACGGATCCGACATGCTGCGGTCCAGGTCAGATGCACCAGAGCCAAGCAGGTGATGACGGAGGCCCCTTCTGCACTGCGCTCGTCCCCATCTGCCGTGACATCACGGGTACCACACTGTGCGTGGACCTACGCCCAGGCACCGACCACGGCATGATCATGATGATGGCGCCCGGGGACGGGTTCAGCGCGACCCACTGGGGCAGCGTAACCGAGATGCTCGGCGAAATCGCCGAACGACTGGACGCCTACGCCAGCCAAGCCGAACTGCCCAACGGCGAAAAGCACCCCGTGGTCAACGACGAGGGCATGCTCCAATGGCCGTAAGGCGTCCGAGTCGCGTGGGCCGTGACCTCCGCAACGGTTATCCGCTGCTCCGGTAGAGGCCAGGTCGCTGCTCGAGGCCGTGGAGAAGGAACAGTCCTCGTGAGCGACCGGGTTTCATCCCGCGGTGACGACATAGTTGAAGCCCTGACCCCACGGAATGTGGGGCCAGCCTCGATCGCGCGGGGAGAACACAATCGAGAACGACAGCTCGGCGTTCGCGTCCGCCTTCACTTTCAATGGCGTCGGCGGGTACGTGACCGGCGCCCCTCGTCGGCGACGTCGGCAGTTTCGCCGGAGAGGGGCTGACCGGTTCATCCGCGACCGGGTCAACGCCCGCGGCGGCAGCGTGTTCTTCATGCTGATCGGCGCCGAAACGCGGAGCTTGGACGTACGAGAACCTCAACGCCACCCTCGCCGTGTCGACCTCGTTCACCTCGACCTTGTGAAGCCGGTGACCGACCCGGACGGCGACGCGGTCAAGTACTGCTTCCGCATCGCGACCGGCGCCGACGCGAAGTCCGGTGTCGTGGTCGAATCCGGCTGTCTGCCGACGCCGACTTTGACCGTTCCGGTGTGGGGATCCTGCAGGACGGCGTTGCCTACATCCGGCAGGCTCGGTCAACCTCGCAAACGGCAACCCCAGCACGTCCCAGTCGGGACCGTCGCGGCGCAGCGAGGCGCTGTGGCGTGAGCTCGCCAAGGAGGCCGGGCGTGCCATGTGTTGTCGGCCCCGACGGCGAACGACTGCGACGCGAGGCGACCGAACACTGGGAGTTAGTAGCCGTCGCTTTCTGTTGACCGGCCTATGGCCTGCGACTTGCTTACGGGAGTCGCTCGCGGAGAGGCGCGATCGCTGCCAGACGGTAACCGAACATCATCTCAATGTGAGTCATGGTGACGATACGTACCCCCCTGATCGAGGCCTCTCAGGGGACGTATACTCTTCTCACATCAGCAAGTCCGAGTGGCGGAATGGCAGACGCGCTAGCTTGAGGTGCTAGTGTCCTTAACGGACGTGGGGGTTCAAGTCCCCCCTCGGACACGCGCAGTACCCTACGGGGTGGAGCGGATGGTCATAGCGACCGTCCGCTCTTTTGCGTTATGGCCGTGTGCACTGCCGGCAGGGAATCAATCCTGGTCACGGAGCGCTTACACGGGCGTGAAGAAGATTGGTTTCCTGTCCTTCGGCCACTGGTCACCGAGCGCGCACTCCGAGACGCGGTCCGCGGCCGACTTCCTGCATCAGTCGATCGACTTGGCGGTCGCGGCCGAGGAGCTCGGCGTGGACGGCGCGTACTTCCGGGTGCATCACTTCGCGCGGCAGGCGGGGAGCCCGTTCCCGTTGCTGTCGGCGATCGGGGCCCGGACGTCGAAGATCGAGATCGGCACCGGCGTGATCGACATGCGCTACGAGAACCCGATGTACATGGCCGAGGAGGCGGGCGCCGCCGACCTCATCTCCCGCGGCAGGCTCCAGCTCGGGGTCAGCCGGGGATCCCCGGAGCAGGTGATCGACGGCTGGCGGTACTTCGGGTACGGGCCGGCGGAGGGGCAGACCGCGGCGGACATGGCCCGGCAGCGCACCGAGGTCTTCCTCAAGCTGCTCGAGGGCGAGGGGTTCGCGCAGCCGAATCCGCGGCCGATGTTCCCCAATCCGCCGGGGTTGCTGCGGCTCGAGCCGTATTCGGAGGGGTTGCGCGAGCGGATCTGGTGGGGGTCGAGCTCCAACGCGACCGCGGTGTGGGCGGCGGAGCAGGGCATGAACCTGCAGAGTTCCACCCTCAAGGACGACGAGACGGGGGAGCCGCTGCACGTCCAGCAGCGCAAGCAGATCGAGGCCTACCGCGAAGCCTGGAAGGAGGCCGGCCACTCGCGTGAGCCGCGGGTGTCGGTCAGCCGCAGCATCTTCGCGTTGACGAACGACCTGGACCGCGCGTATTTCGGCCGCGACCGGAACTCGCGCGATCAGGTCGGCATGATCGACGAGACGACCAGGGCGATCTTCGGGCGGTCGTACGCCGCCGAGCCGGACGAGCTGGTGCGGGCGCTCAAGGAGGACGAGGCCATCGAGGCCGCGGACACCTTGCTGCTGACCATCCCGAACCAGCTCGGCGTCGAGTACAACGCGCACGTGCTGGAGAGCATCCTCACCCACGTGGCGCCGGAGCTCGGCTGGCGCTGAGAATGCGCGATTCGGCGGATGGGCCGGGGCGTCCCGCTCGTTACGATCGGGACATCCCCGGCCATCGGAGGGTCCCGTGAGACTGCCCCGATCCCTGTCCTGCCTGGTCCTGGCCCTCGGCCTGGCCTTGCCGTCGACCGCGCACGCGAGCGCTCCCGCCCCGCTCGGCGGCGGGAGTGTGTTGCAGAGCAGCGCCGCGACGCGGTGCACGGCCGGGTTCGCCGCCGTCTCGGGGAATACCGGCTACCTGATCGCGAGTTCGGCTTGCGGCAGACCCGGTGACACGATCCGCAGCGCCGGCCGGGTGGTCGGGGTGGTCGTGGGCGCCCAGACGCCGCCGACGGGCGCGATCGTCATCCGGGTGACCAACACGACCGACTGGCGGCTGGTGGCCTCCATCCCGCCCACCGAGCCCCGCGTGACGATCACCGGGTCGGTCGAGGCTCCGGTCGGCGCGTCGGTGTGCCGGTACGGCGCGACCACCGGCTGGCGGTGCGGCATCATCCAGGCGAAGAACGTGTCGATCACCTTCCCGGAGGGGACGCTGACCGGCCTGACCCGGACCTCCGTCTGCGCGGAGCCGGGGGACAACGGCGGGCCGTTCGTCAGCGGGACGCAGGCCCAGGGTGTGCTGGTCGGTGGCAGCGGCAACTGCTCCAGCGGCGGCTCCACCTTCTTCGCCCCGGTCAACCGGGTCCTGTCGGCCTATGGGCTGATGATCCTCGCCGGAACCTAGAACGGCAGCGCCCTCGGATACGGGGGAGGGGAATGCCGCGCGAACGCCGGGGTGGTCGTCACCCGGGATTCCCGGACGATGTCGAAGATCGTCTGGAGTTCCGGGGCGAGCGTGCCTGCTTCGGAGTTCAGCGTGGCGGGGCCGGTCGACGGCCAGTGTCCGCGATCCAGCCGCCGTTCCAGTGTGCGCAGGGCGGTGATCTCCTCGGACGCGGTGAACACACAGTGACCTGCGCGGTTCACGAACAGCTGACGTAGTTCGTCGCCCGGCCCCACTCGTTCGGCGTAGGCGCGTTCGTGCGCCGCGGGTGCGGTGCCGTCCGCGACGGTGTGCATGGTCAGCACCGGGACCGGCGTGAGACCCAGCGGCAGCCCGAAGCGGGCCAGATAGACCGCCGCGGCCGGATCCGGAGTGATTCGGGGCGCCTTCGCCAGCCGGTCGAGGTCGGCGCCGAGGTCGAGCCCTGCCTCCGCGTAGGCACGTTCCACCAGCGTCCGTTCGCCGGAGTTCGCCAGGATCCGCCGGTAGTCGATACCCACGTTCCAGCCCGGGTTGCCGCCCGCCCGCTGTTCCAGCGCGACCCTGTCGACGCCGAACGCGCCGGCGCGGTAGAAGCGATCCCATACGCCCTGCCAGAAAACCTGATCCGCGACACTCGGCGGGCGGGGCTGCGTGGCGTCCAGCCAGCCGGGGATCTCGGCCAGCGCGTTCGCCAGCGCGAGCCGCGCCCTGCCTTCCGGGTGCGCGGTGGCGGCCTGCACCACGTCGACGAATCTGCCCACGTTGGCCGCGGGATCGGTGATCCGCACCAGTTGCAGCCGCGCGTCGAGCAGGGTGTTCAGCGCGTACCCGAGATCGAGCGACGAATTCCAGTGCGCGGCCCCGCCGGCGAGGTTGCCGCAGAAGGTCATCAGGCCGTCGAACCGGCGCGGATTCCGCTCGGCGAGCAGGGTCGCGGTGATCGCGCCCACCGATTCGCCCGCCGCGATGGTTCGCCGCGGCGAACCGATCGTGCGGGTGAACCAGTCGTGCAGCCGGGTCTGGTCGGTGAGCGCCTCCTCGATCGACCAGCCACGCACGGTCCGGTACTGGGACGCGGCCAGCGCGTATCCCTGCGCCAGCAGGAAGGACTCGGTCGCGGGCTGTGACGTCAGCGCGATCCGATCGGGTTCCGGATACGCCAGCGAGTACATCCCGTGACTCCACAGCATGAGCGTGCCGTTCCAGTTTTCCGGCACCAGCACCAGATAGCGTGCGCCGTCGAGTTCGCCCTCGTACCTGGTGACCTGGCCGCCGGCCGAGGCGCGGGGCACCACCAGCCCCAGAAAGATCGTGAGCAGAGCCAGGAAGACCAGTCCGCGTCGTGCCACGACGACCACCCCCGCGCCTCATCTTTCGCCGCGCGGAGTGTGGTGTCGAGGTCCGCTCGGCCTAACTGAAGATGACCGAGCGGAGCAGAAGTCTGTCCGAGCCTCGGCCGCCGTTGGGGCGCAGCGAGAAGTAGGAATCGCTCGAGCAGTCGTCGTCCAGGAACACCACCGCGGTCGAGTCGGTGTCGTTGCGCGGGCGGAACGCGTCGACGTCCCAGTCGGCTATTTCGGGTATTTCGATGCATTCGCCGCTGGGTGGATCCACCAGGGTGCCGACCTGGAGCTCTTCGTCTTCGTCGTAATAGCGGTAGGTGAATTCGCCTTCGGCCGCTGAGGCCACGGCCGGGATCGAGAAGCAGAGGGCGACGGCACTGGCAAGGGAAAGAAAAGCGGTTCGTGTACGCATGGTTCGACGTTAGGACGGTGATCAACATCTCCGGTAGGTCCCGCGGCGAGGTCCACCCGAGGGAGTGGACCGAACCCGGACGGTGATCGATAGTGAGGGCATGTACACCGGCAACCCCGACGTCCCCGACGACGTGTTCGCGGACGTTCTCGGCCAGATCAAGGATTTCGTGCGCACCCGGGTGATGCCCCGGGAGCTGGAGATCATGAACACGGACGCCATTCCGGCCGATTTGCGGGCGCAGGCCGCGGAGATGGGGCTGTTCGGGTACGCGATCCCCCAGGAGTGGGGCGGGCTCGGTCTCGACCTGGTCCAGGACGTCGAGGTCGCGATGGCGCTGGGGTACACGTCGCTGGCGTTGCGGTCGATGTTCGGCACCAACAACGGGATCGCCGGGCAGGTGCTGGTCGGATTCGGTACCCGGGAACAACAGGACCAGTGGTTGCCGGGGATCGCGTCAGGGGAGGTCGTCGCGTCGTTCGCGCTGACCGAGCCGGGCGCGGGGTCGAATCCGGCCGGGTTGCGGACCAGCGCGAAGCCGGACGGTGACGGCTGGGTGATCGACGGCGGGAAGCAGTTCATCACCAACGCCACCGAGGCCGGACTGTTCGTGGTGTTCGCGCGGACGGACACCGGGATCGCGGTGTTCCTCGTGCCCGCCGGCGCGCCGGGCATCACGGTGGGGGCGAAGGACGCGAAGATGGGGCAGGAGGGTTCGCGGACCGCGGACGTGACGTTCTCGCAGGTCCGCGTCGGGCCCGACGCGCTGGTCGGCGGGGACGGCGACGTCGGCTACAAGGCGGCGATGACGTCGTTGGCGCGTGGCCGGATCCACATGGCGGGCCTCGCCGTCGGGACGGCGCAGCGAGCGCTGGACGAGTCGGTGGCGTACGCCGCGACGGCGACCCAGGGTGGCACGCCGATCGGGGATTTCCAGTTGGTGCAAGCGATGCTGGCCGATCAGCAGACCGGTGTGCTCGCCGGTCGCGCGCTCGCCCGTGAAGCGGCGCGGGCGTATGTGACGGGGGAGGACCGGCGGATCGCGCCGTCGGCGGCGAAGCTGTTCTGCACCGAGATGGCGGGCAAGGCCGCGGATCTCGCGGTGCAGGTCCACGGCGGAAGCGGCTACATGCGCGAAGTCCCGGTCGAACGCATCTACCGCGATGTCCGGTTGATGCGGCTGTACGAGGGCACGAGCGAGATCCAGCGGTTGATCATCGGCGGCGGGCTGGTGCGGGCCGAGAAGAAGAAGGCATGACGCGGCCACTCGACGGGGTCACCGTCGTCGCCGTCGAACAGGCCGTGGCCGCACCGCTGGCCACCCGCAACCTCGCCGACCTCGGCGCTCGGGTGATCAAGGTCGAACGCGTCGACGGCGGGGATTTCGCCCGCGCCTACGACCACGCCGTGCACGGCAGCGGCGCGCATTTCGTCTGGTTGAACCGGGGCAAGGAATCGCTCGCCGTCGACCTCAAGACCGACGAGGGGCGTGACGTCGTCCGCCGGCTGGTCGCGAAGGCCGACGTGTTCGTGCAGAACCTCGCCCCCGGCGCGGCGGAGCGGCTCGGTTTCGGTGATCTGCGGGCGGATCACCCCGAGCTGGTCGTGGTGAACCTGTCCGGGTTCGGCGCGGGCGGGCCGATGGAGCGGCGCAAGGCCTACGACATGCTGATCCAGGCCGAGGCCGGGCTCATCGCGATCACCGGAACCCCGGACGCGCCGGCGAAGACCGGGATCCCGACCGCCGACATCGCTTCGGGTATGTACTGCGCGCAGGCGGTGCTGGCGGCGTTGCTGCGCCGCTGGCGCACCGGCGAGGGCGCGACGATCGAGGTCTCGATGCTGGAAGCCACCGTCGAATGGATGGGATACGCGCTCAACACCCGGATGTACGCCGGTACCGAGCCCGAACGGATGGGGCTGAGCCACAGTTCGATCGCGCCGTACGACGCCTTCCCGACGCGTGACGGCCAGATGCTCGTCGGCGTCCAGAACGACACCGGCTGGCGCACGCTCGTCACCGAGGTCCTCGACGCGCCCGATCTCGCCGAAGATCCGCGCTTCACCACCAACGTGCGGCGGGTCGCTCATCGAGCGGAGTGCGACGCCGCTGTCGCCGCGAGGACATCGCTGTGGACCAACAGCGAACTCGACGAACGGCTCGCCGCGGCGGGGGTTCCCGCCGCGCAGCTCAAGGACGTCGGCCAAGTCGCCGATCATCCCCAGCTGCGGGCGCGTGATCGCTGGCGCAAGATCGGCACCGAATTCGCTCGAGTCGACGCCCTGCTGCCACCGGTGACGTTCGACGATTTCGAGGCGTGCATGGGCGACGTCCCGGCCCTGGGAGAGCACACGCGCGCGTTGCTCGTCGAGTCCGGAGTGGACGCCGACGACTATCTTCGCCGCGGTATCGCCCGCTGAATTCCGGGAGCGTCTGGAGGAACTCCAGGTTTACGCTCGAGATCATGCGATTCGCCATCAAGACTTCGCCTCAGGACACCGTTTGGTCCGACATGCTCGCCGTCTGGCAGGCCGCCGACGAGATCGAACTCTTCGAATCGGGCTGGACCTTCGATCACTTCTATCCCATTTTCTCGGATTCGACCGGTCCGTGCCTGGAAGGGTGGGTGACGCTCACCGCGCTCGCTCAGGCCACGAAACGGCTCCGGCTGGGCACGCTGGTCAGCGGGATCCACTACCGTCACCCGGCGCTTCTCGCGAACATGGCCGCGACCCTCGACATCGTTTCCGGCGGACGGCTGGAGATCGGCGTCGGCGCGGGCTGGAACGAAGAGGAATCCGGCGCGTACGGCATGGAACTGGGCACCGTCAAGGAGCGCAGTGACCGCTTCGAGGAGGCCTGCGAGATCCTCGTCGGCCTGCTGACCCAGGAGACCACGACCTTCCAGGGCGAGCACTACCAGCTGACCGACGCCCGCTGTGAACCCAAGGGCGTGCAGAAGCCGCATCCGCCGATCTGCATCGGTGGCAGCGGCGAGAAGCGCACCCTGCGCACGACCGCGAAGTACGCCCAGCACTGGAACTTCGTCGGCGGCACGCCGGAGGAGTTCGCCCGCAAGCGCGAGGTGCTGCACCGGCACTGCGCGGACATCGGCCGTGATCCCAAGGAGATCACCTTGTCCTCGCACGTGCGCCTCGGCACGGACGGTGACTACGCGAAGGTCGCCGCGGAGGCCGAAGCGCTCGGTGAGGTGGGCCTCGACCTGGCGATCATCTACCTGCCGCCGCCGCACACGCCCGCCGTGCTGGAGCCGCTGGCGAAGGCGCTCGAACCGCTGCGCTGAGGTCTCGGAGGCCGGCCGGGGAGCGACGGCCCGTTGCGGAACCGGCCGGTCTCGCTATACGGTGACAGAACTAGAACAGGTTACAGTTCTGCACGGTGGGCTGACCGAGGAGCGGACATGGCGAACAGGGCTGCGCGCGGCGACGAGGCCGACTACGTGGTCGTCGGATCGGGCAGCTCGGGTGCCGCGATCGCGGGCAGGCTGGCGGCGGCCGGGGCCAGCGTGATCGTGCTCGAAGCGGGTAAGACGGACGAGAAGATGCTCGTCAAGAAGCCGGGGCTGGTCGGCCCGATGCACGCGGTGCCCCAGCTCAAGAAGCCGTTCGACTGGGGCTACTACTCGGTGCCGCAGAAACACGTTCTCGATCGCCGGATGCCGGTGCCGCGCGGCAAGGTGGTCGGCGGCTCCAGTTCCATCAACGGGATGGTCTACGTGCGCGGCAACCGCGCCAACTTCGACTCCTGGGCCGCCGAGGGCAACAAGGGCTGGGACGCCGACAGTGTCAACGCCGCGTACAAGCGGATGGAGGACTTCGAAGACGGCGAGAACGACTTCCGCGGCGCGGGCGGGCCGATCCGGGTCACCCGCAACAAGACCCCGCAGGAGGGCACGCTCCAGTTCCTCCAGGCGACCGCCGACGCGATCGGCTGCGACATCCTCGACGACTACAACGCCGAGTCCCAAGAGGGCGTCAGCCGGATGCAGCAGAACGCCGCCGACGGCCTCCGCTACAGCGCCTCACGCGGCTACATCCACCATCTCGCACCCGCCACGCTGCAGGTCCAGTCCGGCGTGCTGGCGAAGAAGGTGGTCATCGAGAACGGCCGTGCCGTCGGTGTCGAGGTCGTCGACGCGAACGGGGGCCAGCGCATCCTGCGCGCGGGCAAGGAGGTCATCCTCTCGGCCGGCTTCGTCGGGTCCGCGCAGTTGCTGATGCTGTCCGGGATCGGCCACGCCGAGCATCTGAAGGAGCACGGCATCGACGTGGTCGCGGATCTGCCGGTCGGCGACAACCTGCACGACCATATGTTCCACGCGCTGACCTTCCGCGCGTCGTCGAGCAAGAACAGGGGCACGCCGCCGTACTTCGCGCGCGGCCTCGTCAGCGAACTGATGCGGCCCGGCACGACGTTCCTGGCGAACTCGGTCTTCGAGGCGGTCGCCTTCCTCAAGACCTCCCAGGCGGCCGAGGTGCCCGACCTCCAGTTGCATCTCCTGCCGTGGGCGTACGTGACGCCGAACCAGGACGCGCCCATCCGGCACGACGTCGACAAACGGCCCGCGCTCACCGTGCTCACCACGCTGATCTACCCGAGGAGCCGCGGCACACTGCGGCTCGCTTCGGCCGATCCCACCGCGGCGCCGCTCATCGACCCGCAGTACCTGTCCGACCCGGCCGATCTCGAGGTGCTCGGCGAGGGCTCGGAGATGGTCCGCGAGATCTTCGCGTCGAAGGCGTTCAACGGCTCGATCAAGGAGGAGCTGCACCCTGGCAAAGCGTTGCAGGGACAGGAATTGCGCGACGCGATCCTGAACCGCGCGACCTCGGTTTACCACGGTGTCGGCACCTGCCGGATGGGCGTGGACGAACTCGCGGTCGTGAGTCCCGACCTCAAGGTCCGCGGGGTAGAAGGCCTGCGGGTCTGCGACGCCTCGATCATGCCGTCGATCACCGGCGGCAACACCAACGCGCCCGCCATCATGATCGGCGAGATGGGTGCGCAGCTCGTCTTGTCGGACAACTGACGGAAAGAGGGCCATGACCGTCACACCGCTCGCGCTCACCCGTCCGGCGTCGGTGACCGACGCGTTCCTCCGACGGCTCGCCGCCCGCGTGCCGGGCTCGTCCGGCGCGACCTGGAAACTCACCGAGGTCTACACCGGCGAAGTGCTCGTCGAGCTGCCGCAGTCGACCCCCGCCGACATCGAGCAGGCGTTCGCCACCGCGCGCGCCGCGCAGGAGAAATGGGCCGCCACCCCGCTCAAGCAGCGGCTGGAGGTGTTCAAACGCGCGCACACGCTCTTCGTCGACAACGCGCCGGCCGTCACCGACCTCATCCAGGTCGAGAGCGGCAAGAACCGCCGGATGGCGATCGAGGAGACCTGCGATCCGGCGATGGTGATGAGCCATTACCTCACGCGCGCCGCCAAACTGCTGGCGCCGGCGAAACGCGGGGGACCGGTCCCGTTCCTGACGACGTCGACGGAGATCCGGCAGCCCAAGGGCGTGGTCGGGATCATCGCGCCGTGGAACTTCCCGTTCGCCACGGGTATTTCCGACGCCGTCCCGGCGCTGATGGCCGGGAACGCGGTGGTGCTGAAGCCCGACAACAAGACCGCGCTCTCCCCGCTCTACGGCGTCGAGCTGCTGGAGCAGGCCGGGCTGCCGAAGGGGCTGTTCCAGGTGGTGTGCGGTGAGGGCCCGGACGTCGGCCCGACGCTCATCGGCCAGGCGAACTACGTGATGTTCACCGGTTCCACCGCCACCGGCCGGGTGATCGGCGAACAGGCGGGCCGCAACCTCATCGGCTGCTGTCTCGAACTCGGCGGCAAGAACCCGATGATCGTGCTCGAAGACGCCGATCTCGACGAGACCGTGCAGGGCGCGATCTTCGGTGCTTTCGGCAACACCGGGCAGATCTGCATGCACATCGAGCGGATCTACCTGCCGGAATCCCGCTACGAGGAGTTCAAGAACGCCTACGTGGCCAAGACCAAGGCCCTCGACGTCCGCGCCGCGTACGACTTCGGGCCGGACATGGGTTCGCTCGTCTCCGTCGACCATATGAACCGGGTCAAATCCCATGTGGACGACGCCGTGGCCAAGGGCGCGACCGTCCTTTGTGGAGGAAAGTCGCGGCCCGACCTCGGCCCGGCGTTCTTCGAGCCGACGATCCTCGAAGGGGTCACGAAGGACATGCTCTGCGGCGTCACCGAAACCTTCGGACCCGTTGTCGCGCTGCACAAGTACCGCACGGTCGACGAAGCCATCGCGCTCGCCAACGACACCGAGTACGGCCTCAACGCCTCCGTCTGGGGCCGTGACGTCGGCGCCGCGCGTGCGGTGGCCGCGCGGATCGAGTCCGGCAACGTCAACATCAACGACATCCTGGCCACCGCGTACGCCTCGAAGGGGACGCCGTCCGGCGGGGTCAAGAACTCCGGCGTCGGCGCCCGCCACGGGGACCAGGGCCTGCTCAAGTACACCGACGTCAAGAACGTCGCGGTGCTCAAGAAGCAGGTCATGGGTCCCCGCGGCGGCCAGACCTACGAGAAGTACGTCGAAGGCATGCTGTCCGGGCTGAAACTCATGCGGCGGCTGCGCATCCGCTAAACCTCGTCGGTGTGCTGCGGCGCGGCCAGCACACAAGCGATGCTCAGCACGCACATCCCGATCAGCAGGCCGATCGCCGGCCAGACACTGCCGGTCGCCTGGAACAGCAGCGTCGACACCAACGGCGAGAGGCCACCGAACACCGCGCCCGCGAGCTGGTACGACAGCGAGATGCTGGTGTAGCGCGCCCGCGGCCGGAACATCTGCGACAGGATGGCGGCGATCGGGCTGTAGGTCGCCGTCATCGCCAGGCGCATCGCCACGAACGCCGCGATGATCAGCACCGCGTTCTTGGTCGAGAGCACCAGGAACTGCGGGGCCGCGAGCACGGCGACACCGGCCAGACCGATCACGACCACCCGCACCCGGCCGAAGCGGTCGCCGAGCCAGGCCGCGCCGAAGCTGACGACCAGTTCGACGAACGCGGCGATGGTGAGCGCGTTGAGCACCAGCGATTCGGAGACGCCGACGGCCGGATCGGTCGCGTACGCCGTCGCGAAGGTGGTGACCAGGTAGTAGCCGCCGACCGCGACGGGCAGCACGCAGATGCCCAGCAGGATCGGCTTCCAGTTGGTCCGCACCGCGTACAGGATCGGCACGCCGGTTTCTTCGGCGGTTTCCTCGAAGACCGGTGACTCCTCGACCTTCAGCCGCACGAGAAGGCCGACCCCGATGAGCAGTGCGGAGGCGAAGAACGGGATCCGCCAGCCCCAGGTGGCGAGCCATTCCGTGCCGCCGGTGCTCAGGAGGCTGAACAGGCCGGTGGCCAGTAGCGCGCCCGCCGGGTTACCCGCCTGCGCGAAGGCGCCGTAAAAGGTCTTCTTGTCCGGCGGCGCGTGTTCGACGGCCATCAGCACGGCGCCGCCCCACTCACCGCCGACGGCGAGCCCTTGGACGAACCTGAGCACCACGAGCAGGATCGGCGCCCACGTGCCGATCTCGTCGTAGCCGGGCAGGCAGCCGACCAGGAAGGTCGCCACGCCCATCATGGTCAGCGTGACCACGAGCGCGGTCTTGCGGCCGACCCGGTCACCGACGTGCCCGAACACGATGCCGCCGAGCGGCCGCGCGAAGAACCCGACGGCGTACGTCGCGAAGGCCGCCGCGACACCGGTCAGCCGGTCGCCGGTCGCGGGGAAGAACACGGTGCCGAAGACGAGGCTCGCGGCCGTGGCGTAGATGTAGAAGTCGTACCACTCGATCGTGGTGCCGACGAAGGCCGCGAGCCCGGCCCGGCGGGCCCGGCGGAGCGACTGGGTGTCGGTTCGGACGGTCATCGGGCCACCTCGCCGTCGATCCAGGTTTCCAGCACGCCGATGCCCGCGATCCGGCTCGGGTCGCAGGTGAGGGGATTCTCGTCGAGCAGCACGAAATCCGCGCGTTTGCCGGGGGTGATCGAACCGAGGTCGCGGTCCCGGCCGAGCACCCGGGCGCCGGCGATCGTATGCGCGGCGACGGCCGACCGGACGTCGATCAGCAGCTCGTCCCCGCCCAGCCGGTGGCCGCGGCGGGTCGTCCTGGTCACCGCGGTCTGGATGGCTTCGAGCGGATTCGGTTCCGCGACCGGCGCGTCCGAGCTCAGCGTGACCGGCACACCCGCCGCCTGGAACTCACCGAGCGGGTTGAACCGCTCGCCGGGGGTACCGACGGCGTCGGTAACGCCTTCACCCCAGTTGTAGTAGTGCTGGGGCTGGTTGACCGGATGGACGCCGAGCGCGGCCATCCGCTTGATCTGCTCCGGGGACGGCAGCCCGCAGTGCTCGATGCGGTGCCGGGCGTCGGGCCGGGGATTACGCTGCTGCGCGTCCTCGATGGCGTCGAGCACCATGGCGATCGCGTCGGGGGACTGGGCGTGGGTCGCGGTCTGGAGCCCGGCTTCGTGGGCCTTGTCGATGAGCGCGGCGTAGTCCTTCGGGTCGTGGTACAGCTGCCCGGTGCGGCAGGGATCGCCGACGTAGCCGTCCGGGAAGTACGCGGTCCACCCGCCGAGCGTGCCGTCGGCGTAGAACTTGATCCCCGCGAAAGCGAGGCGGGCGGTGCCGAAAGCACCGTGCAGTCCCATTTCCAGGGCCTGGTCGAGCAGATGGGACAGCAGGTACATGTGGACGCGCGTCTTCAGCTGCCCGGCCTCGTCCAGCCGCAGGTACATGTCGAACTCGCGGCGCGTGACCTGGGCGTCGCCGATCGCGGTCACCCCGGCGGCGAGGAACTTCTCCTGCGCCGCGGCCAGCTGCCGAGCGTGCTCCTCCGGTTCGTCCTCGAGGTGGAAGTTCGGCCCGTGCCGTCCGACCTTCACCCCGGCGACGCCGGTGAGGATGTTGCACGCCGCGTCCGAGAGTTCGCCGGTGAGTTCGCCGTGCTCGTCGCGGAAGAACACCCCGCCGTCGGGATCCGGGGTGTCGCGGGTGACGCCGTTGCGCCGCAACGTGAAGCTGTTCACCACGCCGCCGTGCCCGCTGGCGTTCATGAGGTAGACCTCGCGATCGTCGGCGACCGCGTCCAGTTCTTCCTTGCGGGGGTGGCGTTTCTCGGCGAGGTTGCGGTGCTCGTAGCCGTAGCCGCGGACGGGCCTGCCCGCCGGGGTGTTCTCGGCCGCCTCACGCAGCAGCGCGACGATGGCGGGGATGGTCGACGCGCGTTCGGGGCCGCAGTCGACCCAGGTCATCATCTGCCCGTACATCAAGGGATGCGCGTGCGGATCGATGAAGCCCGGCAGAAGCGTGCCCGCCAGCCGTCGCACCTCCGGATCGGGACGGCCGAGGCTCGCCGCGCGGGTACGGCATTCGTCCAGGGAACCGACCGCGGCGATCTCCTCGCCGAACACGAGGACCGCCTCCGCGCCTTCGGTGGTGTCGTCGACGGTCACCAGCTCATCAGGACGCAGGATCGTCGCTCGCGCGTCGAGGACTGAACGATCGAGGGGCAACAGACGCATCGGGCGGACTCCTGGGTTTTCGGCGATGAAGTGGGGCGAAGGTAAGCGACGAAAACTCCGGGCGCAATCAGATCGGTCGTGCACGGACGGTGTTCACGATCGATCTGTGCACGATCATGAACACAACGCGCTATCTCGGCTGTTCTGGAGCTGTTCTTGCCGGTGATATGGTGCGTCCCGCCGTCGGAAATTCAGCAGAGGAGAAATCGTCGTGGACGACGCGCTGGTCGCGGCTTTGCGCACGGACGGCCGGATGAGCGTCGCCGATCTGGCCAAACGCGTCGGGGCTTCGAGGTCGGCCGTGTCGGCCCGGCTGGAGCAGCTGAAGGCCGACGGCTCGCTGAACGTGGTCGCGGCGGTCCACCCCGAGTTCCTCGGCCTGACCGCGTACGCGCACCTCGCGATCCGCACTTCGGGCCGCTCCCGGGCGACGACGGACGCCATCGCTGCGCTGCCCGCCGCGGCGTTCGTCTCCGCGGTGAGCGGGGAACACCAGACCGTCGCCGAACTGCGCCTGCCCGACTCGCCCGAGCTCTATCGCACGGTGGCCGCCATCCGCGGCCTGCCGGAGGTGGAACAGGTCAACACCCTCGTCTACGTGGATGTGGTCAAGGGCCTGTTCATGCCAGGCCGCCCGCTGCCGCCCTGGTTACGGCTCGACGACCGCGATCTCGCGATCATGCTGCGGTTGCAGGCCGACGGGCGGGAAAGCTACGCGAGCATCGCCGAGCACGTCGGGCTGTCACCGTCGGCCACGCGCACCCGCGTGCGCTTCCTGGTCGAGCACGACGTCATCCGGATCGCGCCGGTGCTCAGCCGCGCGCGGCCGGACGCCGGCCTCGTCTGCGGGATCGGCCTGAACGTGCGAGGAGCCGGGGATTCCGTGACCGCCGCGCTCGCCGCGCGGGAGGACACCGAGTTCCTGGCCAGGGCCATCGGCCGGTTCGACGTCGTCGCCACCATCGCGGCGCAGTCCGCCCGCGCCCTCGACAGGGCGCTCGAAGAGATCAGCGGCCGACCCGACGTCGTGACCGCGGAGACGTGGGTCCACCTCCGCATCGCGAAGGAACGCTACGAGTGGCCGCTGCCGACCGCGGAGGAGCTCGCGCGGCGCTAAGCGTTGTCCAGCAGCGCTCTCCGGATCTTGACGAGACGCCGGTGATGATCACGGCCTTGGCACGGTCGACGATGTAGAGGTAGCCGATCTCGCCGAGGACGCCGGGTCGTTGCTCAGGCGGCTGGTCGCGTAGATCCGTTCGATGGGCTCTCGGCCGGAGCCCATCGAACGGTTTGTCCCTAGTCGGTGGCGTTGATCGCCGCGCCGTCGTAGAGGAGGGTCCCGGCGCTGTCGTAGACCCGGACCTTGAGCTTCGCCATTTCCGTTCGCGAGTCGGCCATCAGACGCTCGAACTCCGCGCGGCCTTCCGCGGAAGCGGCTTCATGGGCTTCCAGCCTTTCCCGCGCGTGGCGCAGACCGGCCATGTCCACGGCTATTTCGGCGGCGAAGGTGCCGTCCACGACGTCGGCTTCGGCGACCGTGCCGTCGCTCGCGTGGAGCTCCAGCCTGGCTGCTCCGGGAGCGAGACGTCCCATCAGGCAGGCGGGCCGGCCGTTGTAGGCGGCCGTCCATCGCCAGACCGAGTACGGGCGATCGTCTTGTTTTCGGTCTTGGGGCTGCAGGTTCAGCCACGTGCCGCGGCCGTTCTCGAGATTGCAGATCCCGGTGGATCCGTCGTCGTTGTAAGCGAGGAGCGCGCCGAGTTCGGCCGTGGCGCCGATCCTGGCGCCGGGATGCCAGCCCTTGGTGGAGGGCAGTTGGTCTGTTCTTCCTCGTGCTGTTTTCTCTTCGATGGTCGTGGCCAGGGCTGATTCGAGCTGTGCCGCGGGTGAAGTCACTGCGTGCTGTTCTCCTTCTTGTCGGAACTGGTTCGGTTCACTCTCGCTTCGGTTCGTGGTCGGCGCATCGGGGAGATTCCCTGAGTTCCGGTGAGTGGGTTGGTGGATGTTAGCAGAAAACGCTTACCTGCAGGCTGTGACTGGTTTCGCCTGGATGTGCTGGGTGTCGGGAAGCTGTTTCACTCTTCGGTGTTGTTGGCGGGTTTTGACCGTTGCTTAAAATTACGAACATGTGTTCGATTTGTTGGTGTATTATGGAGTTGTGTCCGAGACCTTTCTTCCCGAGTTGCCGCAGGAGTTGTGGCGTGCCGGCAAGCTGGAGCTTGCGCATGGTGTGCAGCAGTTCTTGCAGGTGATTCGTATGGCCTCTGCCGGTTTGGGGCAGTTTCTGGCGGAGATCGAGAATCGGGGCGCCAAGGACTTATACGGGCATGGCAGTACGGCGAGCTGGTTCGCGGAGATGGCGGGGTTGTCGCGCGGTGAAGCGGGCGCGGTGGTGAAGCGGGCTCTTGCCTTGAATCCCACCCGGGCCTTGGATGGCACGGAGGTTCCGCCTGTTGCTCCCTGCACTGCCGCGGTTGCCGCTCAGGGGTTGGTCGGGGATGAGCGGATCGATCAGATCTTGGAGATCTTGAAACGGCTCCCTGCCGACACCTCGGCTGAGGATCGGGCGAGTGCGGAGAAGATCCTCGGCGAGCTTGCCCCGAGCGCCGGTCCCCGCCAGCTCTCCGAGGCTGAGGCGAAACTGATGGGCTGGCTGGACCCGGACGGCAAGGAACCGAAGGATCCCGAGCCGAAGGAGCCGCGCCGGGAAATCACCCTGGAGCGCCGGAAAGACGGGTTCTGGAAGCTGACCGGCCTCCTCGACGATGAGACCGGGGCCCGGACCGCGGCCGCGTTGGAGGCGCATGCCCAGCCTCGCCCGGTGGACGAGTTCGGGCAGGCGGATCTGCGGATGAAGTGCGAGCGCATGGGAGACGCCTGGGCCGAACTCCTCGACCTGGCGATCGCCTGCCCCGATCAGCCCGGCACCAGCGGCTACCGCACCTTGGTACACGTCACCATCGGACTCGAGGAACTCAGATCGGGTCTCGGGACCGCGTGCCTGGACTTCGTCGGGACGATGACCGCGCGGGAAGCGCGGCTCGCCGCCTGCGACTGCCTGATGGTGCCGGTGGTGATGAGCGGCTCGGGTGAACCGCTGGATATGGGGCGCCTGAGACGGTTCGTCACACCCGGTCAGAGACGGGCGTTGAACATCCGCGATGGTGGTTGTGCGTTCCCGGGCTGTCATCGGAAACCGAAGAATTGCCACGCTCATCATATTGAGCACTGGGCCGACGGCGGACCGACCGATCTCCGGAACTTGGTGCTGCTCTGCGGTTTCCACCATCGGCTGATTCACCATGGTGACTGGGAAGTACGGATGGCGGCCGATGGGTTACCGGAGTTCATCCCACCTCAGTACCGGGATCCGCTCCGACATCCCCGGCGTAACACCCTGCATCACGTCTAGGCCCCGAGGAGCCCGTCGGCCACGCCGGCGACGGGCCCCTCGTCATGCCCGCAGTCGGGAGGCGTCGAGCCCATCGAAAAGACCTGCGTCGCACCCCGCGAGCGGCGCCTATGACCAGAGGCGAGTCCGAGACCGACCGAGCGCGGCGTGAGAATCGCGAACCGAGCCGGCAATGGCCGCGCGGCAAGTCCATCGTCATCCACCGCGTCAGGCGGTGCGGGAGCTGAGCAATCCCTGACCGACAGGGCCCGGTCGGCGACGTGTCGCGAGCAGACCGCGCCACCACCCACCTTCAACCCGCCGTAAACGGTTAAAAGCCCCATACGTTCGACGGGATACACCGGGACCGGGTGCCCATATCGTCGGAGGCCGACCGCGACCCGGTGAGGAGTCCTCGGATGAAACTCGTGCGGATGATGGGGCTGGCCGTGCTGACGGCCTCCGCGTTGGTGTTGTCGATGACCGCGGCGTCCGCGCACGATCCCGAGACGGCGGAGGGGCAGGCGGCGGCCCGGACGTTCCTGGCCGACCACGTCCCGGCCGAGCGGCACGCCGTCACCGGCACCGCGGCGGGTATCCCGTGCGTCAACGGCAAGGCCGACAAGTACCCGTGCAAGAACGTCGACCTGCTCAGCGTGCTGCCCCTCTCCGGTCTCGGCGGCGGGAACGGCAACGACATCTGGGGTTGGACCGATCCCTCGTCCGGCAAGGAATACGCCATCGTCGGGCGGACCAACGGCACCGCGTTCGTCGACCTGAGCGTCCCGACCTCGCCGAAGTTCCTCGGCAACCTGCCCTCCAACGGCGGCAGCAGTTCGTGGCGGGACATGAAGGTGTACAAGAACCACGCGTTCATCGTGGCCGACTTCATCACCGGGCACGGGATGCAGGTGTTCGACCTGACCAGGCTGCGCACCGTCACCACACCCCAGACCTTCACCGCCGACGCGCTGTACAAGGAATTCGGTCCCGCGCACAACATCGCGATCAACGAGGAGACCGGCTTCGCCTATGCGATCGGCTCCAACACGTGCAGCGGCGGGCCGCATATCGTCAACATCCAGAACCCGAAGGCCCCGGCCAAGGCGGGTTGCGTTTCGCAGGACGGCTACACCCACGACACGCAGTGCGTCGTCTACCGCGGACCGGACACGGCGTACAGCGGCAAGGAAATCTGCTTCAACGCCAACGAGGACACGCTGACCATCGTCGACGTGACCGACAAGGCCAGGCCCGTCCAGATCTCGCGCAAGGGCTACTCGGGCGCGCAGTACTCGCACCAGGGCTGGCTGACCGGCGACCAGCGCTACTTCCTGCTCGACGACGAACTCGACGAGTCTCGCGGCACCGACAAGCGCACCAAGACCTACGTGTGGGATCTGGCCAAGCTTTCCGCCCCCGTGCACACCGGCGTCTACAGTTCGCCCGCCACCGCGATCGACCACAACCAGTACATCAAGGGTCAGTATTCCTACCAGGCGAACTACCAGGCCGGTCTGCGGATCCTGGACGTCAGCGGGGTCGCGTCGGCGAAGTTGTCCGAGGTCGGCTACTTCGACATCTACCCGGCGGGCAACGCCGCGAGCTTCAACGGGGCGTGGAGCAACTACCCGTACTTCTCCAGCGGCATCGTCATCGTCAACGGGATCGAGCAGGGCCTGGTCGTGGTGAAGCCGAACCTCGGCGGCAAGTGACCGGGGGCAAGGCGTGCGCAAACCCCGGCTGACGGACTGGCTGTTCCTCGCGCTGGCCCTGGTGATCGGCACGGCCGCGGTGTTCGTGGCCCTCCGGCCGACACCGGGCTCCGCGCATTCGGCTCACCAGCAGCAGCCCGTCGTGACGGCGGATCTGCTTCCGGCAGCCCACAGCGACGGGCTGTCGGAAGCGGAAAGCGGCTACCGGTTCGAGCGGGTCACCACCCCCGCCGTCCGGGGTCCCGAGGTACCGGTCGCGTTCCGGATCCTCGGCCCCGACGGGCGGCCGGTGACCCGGTTCCTCGACAACCAGACCAAGCAGATGCACTTCTTCGCCGTGCGCGACGACATGAACGTCTTCCAGCACGTGCATCCGAGGCTGGACGGCGACACCTGGCACACGAACCTCGCACTGACCGACGGCGGCGCCTACCGGATGTTCGCCGAGTTCGTACCGCTCGACACGAAGGATCCGAAACATCCGGTGGTGCTCGGTGTCCCGTTCACCGTGCCCGGCGACACCACCTTCGTACCGGTGCCCGCCCCGGCGGGCGACACCGTGACGGCCACGGGATACCGGGTGGCGCGGGTGGACGGGGCGGCCAGCATCCCGTCGATGCGGGCCCAAGTCCTCCGGTTCGCCCTCCGCGGCCCGGACGGCACGCCTCTCACCGCGGTCGACCCGCATCTCGGCGCCAACGGCCATATGACCGGGTTCCACACCATGCTGCTGTCGGCGACGCATCTGCATCCGGTCCAGCCGCTCGGCGTGGCGCTGGCCGACGGCGAACTGACCTTCCATTCCCTGTTCTCGGAACGCGGGGAGTACCGGCTGTTCCTCGAGTTCTCACACGGCGGGCGGGTGCACACGGCCGCCATCACGCTCGCGGTGGACTGACCGGGACGACCTCCGCGATCTTCGGTGCCGCGCCTCCCGGCGACCAGAGGAGCCGGACCTTGTCGGTCACCACGCCCTCGGCCGGCAGTTCCGTGTAGCCGCCCGACATGCGGCCGATCGTCCGCCAGCCACCCGCCGCGTCCGCGACCTGGACGTCGGCGCCCGCGCCGGCGTCGGCCGCCAGGACGACGACCTTGCTCAGCGGTTTCGGCGAGGCGGCCGTGACGGCGAGCGCGTCGCCCGCCATCGGCGCCGAAGCCGCCGCGTACAGCGAATCGGCGTTGTTGTCCGCCGCCGCGGCCAGGTTCGATCCCGTCGGGGTGCCGGTGACGGTGTACTTAGGACTGTCCGGTGTGGACGCTGTGAACTCCCGCACCACGACCCAGAAGGTCTGGGCGCCGGTCGTGCGGATGCGGACGAACCGTGCCTCGGCGCCTTCGGGGAGATCGGCCGAGATCACCGGCTCGGTGACCGTCTTCACCGTCGTCCACCGGGTGCCGTCGGCGGAGTATTCGAGGACGCCGTCGCGGACGTAGTCGTCCGGGCTGGTCGGCTTTCCCATCAGGATGTCCACATGGGACACCCGCTGCGGGGAACCGAGGTCGACCCCGATGGTGGCGCCGATCCGGGGTGCCCAGTCGCTCCAGTAGTAGGTCTCGGGATCGCCGTCGACCATCCGGGCGGGGACGTTGTCGGTATAGGTGCCGAGCGACGTCGTCGGCCGCGGCCGGATCCCGGGCAGGCCGAACCAGCGGTCGGCGGTGGCCAGCGCGCTGTCGAGGAACGGCACGCAGACCTCCGTGCAGGTGCTCGGGTTGCGTGGGCCCCGCGAGGTCGGGACGCGGATCGCCTGTGCCCGCTTGAGCGCGGCGACGAGTTCGCCGCGTTCAGCCCACGCCTTCGCGCCGTCGCCGTCGACCTGGGCCAGCAGCATCCGCACCGCGTGCCTGCCGGCCTGACCGTAGAGCCCGACCTGGTCGAGCCACGGTCCGATCTCGGCGAGGAACTTCGGGTTCGAGGCCATTCCGCGCCGCAGATCTTCGGGATTGGAAGCCATCGAGGTCAGGTAGCGATCCAGTTTCGCGGCCGCGTCCCACGGATCCTTCTTCTCCAGCGCGGTCCAGAAGGCGGCCAGGAGCGGTCGCAGCACCGGCGAATCCAGATCCGGTTTCCCGGTTTCGAGACGGACGAGCAGACTCGAATAGTTGTTCTCCGCGAACACCTTCAACGCGGGTGCGGCGGGTCCGCCGAGGTCGGCGATGGCGGCGAGCCAGGACTTGTCCGGGTCGTACCGGTCCGGGTTCCACAGGAAGTCACCGGAGGTGAATTCGGCGATCTTGGACGCCTCGGCCTGCACCATCGGGTTCGCGGTGATCCCGGAGAGGTACTTCGCGACCCCGGGCTCACGGCCGATGTACGGGCCGAGCAGCAGACGTTCGGTGATGTAGTCGTTGACCGGGTAGTTGTCCCAGATCAGGATGTCGTGCCCGAAGACCTCCTTCGCCTGCCGGGCCTGCTTTTCGGTGATCTGACCGGCGATCACGCCGACGCCGGTCCACTCGACGATCACCGCCTTGTCGAGCTGGGTGCGCAGCGCGGTCTTGTACGGGGAGTCGGCGAGGTCGTAGTACTCGGTCGGGACGGTCTGCAGACGTTCGACACCGGGATGTGTCGCGATGAAGTCCTGCTGAACGCGGTTGAGCAGGAACGACTGCGCCGCGCCCGCGGCCGCGCCACCGGTGCCGAATTTCGCGGCGTCGGCGTCACAGTTCCAGCGGGTGTAGGAGATGTCGTCGAGCGGGATCGCGAACGACCGCACCCCGATGTCCCACAGCGACTGGAACTTCGTGACCAGCGCGGTCTTGTCGGCGTCGGAGGAGTAGCACACGGAAAGGCCGGGGGAGAGGGCGTAGGTGAACTCGACGTGGTTCGCGGCGGCGCGCCCGACCAGTTGCGAGAGCAGGGCAAGCTGTTCCGGCGGGTACTGGTCACGCCAGCGGGCGCGCAGGAACGGGTCGTCCTTGGGCGAGTAGACGTACATGTTCTGCTTGGTGCGGCCGTAGAAGTCCAGCTGTGCCAGCCGGTCGGCGTGCGACCACGGCGCGCCGTAGAAGCCCTCGATCACGCCGCGCAGCGGGGCCGCGGGCCAGTCGCGGATGCCGAACGCGCCGCTCTTGCCGGAAGCGAACAGCTGCCGGAACGACTGCGCGGCGTAGAACGTCCCCGAAGTGTCCACACCGGACAGTGCGATCACGCCGCGGTCGGCGGCGAGGACGTATCCGCCCGGGGCCAGGCCTTCCGGACCTTTGAGGCGGAGCGCGGTGAGCGCCAGAGCGGTCGCCCTGCTTTCGGTGGGCCCGCCGACGAAGACGACGAGGCCGCCGTTGCCGCGTTCCCGGTCGACGGCGGCCTGATCGTGGTCGGTGACCTTGACGATCGTGCTCGTGCCCGCCGCGCGGAGGGCCTGGTCCACGACGGCGAGCGCGGACGGATCGGTGCCCGCTCCGACGACTTCGACGACGGTACGCGGGATGGTGACCTGCCCAGCTCGCGGCGTCACCTGCTGGGGTGTCGGCCATACCTGCGCCAGGGGAGGGGCGGGAGCCGCGTTCGCCGGAGCGGGGACGGCCACCGCTACCGCGGTCACGAGCAGCGTCACCGGAATGAGTCGAAGTACCCATCGGAAGGACATCGGCGGCCCCCAAATCGTCGATCAACGACGTTCTGCGAGCAAGCAAACACCCGATGTGATGACCTGGGCTAGGTCGGCCCGGGTGATTTTCCGACCGGACCGGCGGCTACTCGGTCAAGGCGGCGGCGGTGAGGGTGAGATGCCGGGTCAGCGCCTCGGCCGCCGCGTCGGCGTTGCGCGCGAGGGCCGTTTCCTCCAGCAGGCGGTGTTCGGCGAGATGATCGCGGCCGGGAGCGCGGTGCGCCGCCCAGCGGCGGGCCAGTTCGCTCGCGGTCCACATCCGGTCGAACGTCTCCAGGAGAACAGGGTTTCCGCAGCCGTCGAGCAGGGTCCGGTGGAAGACGCGGTGGGCTTCGGACCATGCGGCGCTGATGTACTCGCCTTCTTCGGGAACGAACGGCGGTGTCCGGCTCAGCCGGTGATGGGCGGCGCGGACTCGGGCCTCCCAGTCGAGGTCGCCGCGTTCGACGGAGAGGCGTAGGACGAGCGGCTCGATGGTCCGGCGGGCTTCCGTGATCTCCTGCCAGCGCCGATCGGAGAAGGCGGGGACGGCGAAGCCGCGGTTGGGGAGCCGGTCGGCGAGGCCGTCGCCGACCACGCGGACGAGTGCCTCCCGGACGACCGCCAGGCTCACGCCGTGTTCCTTGGCGAGGTCCTGCGGTTTGAGCGGGGCGCCGGGGGCGTGGTCGCCGCGCATGATCGCGTCCCGCAGGCGGGTGTACACCTGCTCGGAGAGCATCTGCTTGTCCGGTGAGGCCATCCGCAGAGCATAGACGAACCGATAGATAATCGATTATCTGTGTTATGGTCGATTTATGAACGATCCCTTCGCGAGGTTGCCCGAGGTGGCCTCCTTCACTGTCACCAGTACTTCTGTCGCCGACGGCGCCGCCTGGTCACCTGAACAGCTGGCCGGCAAGGACGTCTCGCCACAGCTGAGCTGGAGCGGCGCCCCGGCCGGCACCAAGAGCTACGCCGTCACCGTCTACGACCCCGACGCGCCGACCGGTTCCGGTTTCTGGCACTGGGCGGTCGCCGACATCCCGGCGGCCGTAACGGAGCTGCCAGAAGGCGCCGGTGACGACACCGGCTCCGGGCTGCCCGAAGGCGCTTTCCAAGTGCCCAACGACGCCCGCCTCACGCGGTTTCTCGGTGCCGCACCACCCGCCGGGCACGGCGTGCACCGCTACTTCGTCGTCGTGCACGCCCTCGATGTCGAGTCGCTCGGCGTCCCGGCCGACTGCACGCCCGCCCTCCTCGGTTTCACGATGGCGCCGCACGTTCTCGCTCGCGCGGTCCTGATCGCCACCGCGGAAACCCCGGGTCCCGAACGCATCGAGGTCTCCCGGCTGATTCCCGCCTCCGCCGAGGAAATCTTCGCGGTCTTGAGCGATCCGCAGGGGCATGTCGACATCGACGCGTCCGGAATGCTCATCGACGCGGAAGGGGATCCGGTCGAGCAGGCGGGCGACCGGTTCGTGGTCCACATGGACCGGGAAGCGCTCGGGGACGTGCCTTTGGGCAAGTACGACGTCGAGGTCGTCATCACGGCGCTCACGCCGGGCGAGGAGATCGCGTGGACCGTCGAAGGCCGGATCCGGCCGCATGCCCGGCACATCTACGGCTACCGGCTGGAGCCCACCGAGGGCGGCACGCTGGTCACGTCGTACTACGACTGGTCGGAGGTGGGCGAGGAGTGGAAGGAACGCATCACCTTCCCCGTGGTTCCCGAATCCGCGCTCAAGGCCACGCTCGGGATTCTCGAGCGGACCGTGCGGCGTCGAGCCGTTTCGCCCCCGCGCGGACGCTGAACACGACAGGATGTCCCGGTGCGGAACATCCTCGTAGCGATCGCCCTCGTCCTGCTCGGTGTCACCGGTTGCCAGAGCGGGGTTTCCGGTCAAGCCGAGCCCGAAGGCGACAGTTTCGCGATCAAGGACGGGTCGCGGCTGCGGTTCCGCCCGGTCCTGGCGGAGTTCCCGCCCGGCCCGGCCACGGGCGCGGCGACCGACCGGCAGAGCACGGATCCGGCCGGGCAGCAGGCCGCCGTCGCGGCGCTGGACTGTTCGGGGGGACCGGATCCGCTGGACGGCCGCGACGACCCGGCGCTCCCGCTGGTCAGCTGTGACCGGGTGCAGGGCACGAAATACCTGCTCGGCCCGGCCTTCCTCACCGGAGCCGATCTCAGCCGGGCGAACGCTCGCCTCGACACGCAGTCCGGGGGCCCGCTCGTCGGGCTCAGCTTCACCGACGCGGGCGCGCGGACGTGGGCCGACTGGACCGCGGCGAACGTCGGCAAGCAGGTCGCGATGGTGCTGAAGAGCCGGGTGCTGACCGCGCCGTCGATCCAGTCGGCCATCACCGGCGGGGAAACCCAGATCACCGGCAAATTCACCATGGACGACGCGCGCCGGCTGGCGCGTGACATCGCCGGCGGCTGACCTCGCCCCTTGGTGGGTAAGGGGCGGTCGAGGCCGACCGTTTCGCGTGATCAGATGGACGACACACGTGATCAGATGGACGACTCGCGGCGGACCCGGCCGCGTGCGCGTGTCGTCCGTCTGATCACCCGTGTCGCCCGCTCGGTCACGAGACGTGCCTGCCACGCCACCGCTGCCCTGCGGTACACCGGGCGGAATAGGATCACCGCAGCCGACGTTTGAGCGTTCAACTACTTGAGGAGTTGGACATGGCTTACGAGATCCTGGGCACCCCGCAGGCGCCGACCTTCGGCCTGGACACCTTCGGCGACGTCGGGAACGACGCGAACGGCCGTCCGGTGAGCCAGGCCGAGGCCATCCGCGAGGTCGTGGCCGAGGGCGTCCTCGCCGACCAGGTGGGCGTGGATTACTTCGGCGTCGGCGAACACCACCGCGCGGAGATGGCGGTGTCCTCGCCGGACGTCGTGCTGGCCGCGATCGCGGGCCGGACCGAGCGGATCCGGCTGGGCACGGCGGTCACGGTGCTCAGCTCGGACGACCCGGTGCGCGTGTACGAGCGGTTCGCCACGCTGGACGCGGTTTCCCGGGGACGCGCGGAGGTCACGCTCGGCCGTGGCTCTTTCACCGAGTCGTTCCCGCTGTTCGGTTACTCGCTGGAGGACTACGAAGCGCTGTTCGCCGAGAAGCTCGACCTGTTCACGCATCTGCAAGCGGAGAAGCCGGTCGACTGGTCCGGGACCGTCCGCCCGGCCCTCGAAGGCGCGCAGGCCTTCCCGGTCACCGAATCGGGCAGCCTGCCCGCGTGGGTCGGGGTCGGCGGCACCCCGCAGTCGGTCGTCCGCGCGGCGGCGTACGGCCTGCCGCTGGTGATGGCGGTGATCGGCGGGTCGCCGGAACGGTTCACCCCGCTCGCCGACCTGTACCGGCGCGCACTGAAGGAGGCGGGCCACCAGGAGCTGCCGATCTCGATGCACAGCCCCGGCCATATCGCCGAGACCGACGAACTGGCCGTCTCCCAGCATTTCTCGCACCACCAGGCCGCCTTCGCCAAGATCGGCGCCGAACGGGGCTGGGGCCCGATGTCCCGGGCCGACTATGACGCCATGGCGGGCCCGCGCGGCGCGTTGTTCGTCGGCTCTCCCGAGACCGTCGCGCAGAAGATCGCCTGGGCGGTGCGGACCCTGGGCCTGTCGCGGTTCCAGCTCAAGTACAGCGTCGGCGAGCTTCCGCACGAGCAGCGTCTGAACTCGATCCGGCTGTACGGCGAGCAGGTTGTCCCGCGGGTGAGGGAACTGCTCGGCTAGCCTCGAAGGCGTGGTGTTCGATTCCGAGCGATTCGACCTTCAGCCCTACACCGGTTTCGACATGTCCCGCTATGTCCGGCGGACCTATTGCAGCTGGGAGGATTCCGGCTGGGAGTCGCTGCTCGTCCAGCGGTTCGACCACGTTCCCGTCGCGGAGGACATGCGTCTGCCCGCCGTCGCGGATCTGCATCTGATCCTCCCGCTTTCCGGGCGGGCGGTGATGGAGACCCGCGGCGAAGGCCGGTGGAGCCGGCACGAATGGGGACGGCTCGAACTCGCCATGCCCGGCAGGCCGCTGCGGCGCCGCTACCGTGGGGACGGGTCGATGCGCAGCCTGCAGGTGCATATCCCGGGTACCACGGTGGAATCGGTCGCCGCACGGCTGGGCGGCCGCGCGGTGGACCATGAGGCGATGGCGGCGTCCGTGGCCGGGGGCGATCCGCTGCTCGAAGAGCTGGTAAGGGCGGCCGGGAGTGCGAGGGAGAACGACGACCTCTACGCCGAATCCGCGGCCGCCTTCCTCGCCGTGCACCTGCTCACCCGCCACGCGCGGAAGCCGGGCCCGCCGAGCGTGGGCCGGGAGGACGAGCGGGTCCGCGCGGCCGTCGCGATGATGCGTGACCGCCTGGCCGATCCGCTCAGCGTCGCCGAAATCGCCGGTGAGGTGCATCTGAGCGTCTACCACTTCATCCGGGTCTTCAAGGAGAAGACCGGCGAGACACCACACCGGTTTCTCGGCGGGCTCCGAATCGAGGAGGCGCGAAGGTTGTTGCGGGGCACCGATCTCCCGATCGCCGCCATCGCGGGAAGATGCGGATTCGCCACTCCCGGCGCACTGTCGGCCGCATTCCTGAAGCACACCGGATCGCGGCCCTCGGAGTACCGCAATTCCTGATCGCCGCGCCGCAATCCGGCGCATGGTGACCCCGCCCGGCCGTTTCTAGGGTGAGCCTTGTGAGTGGAATGCAGTCGTACGACGTCACCGCCGAATCGTCGGCGCCGCCCGCCGCGGTGTGGGCCCTGCTGCTGGATGCCCGCAGCTGGCCGGTCTGGTCACGGGTCGGTTCCCTGGAAGTCGCCGCGTCGCAAGGACTTTCCGCCGACGGCCGGGACGAGGTCGGCGCGGTTCGCGCCTTCCGCACCGGTAAGACGGTCACCAAGGAGCGGATCACCGCCCTCGACCCGGAACGCCGGTTCGCCTACGAGGGGGTGGACGTCCCGGTGATGCTGGACTACCGGGCGTCGGTCGATCTGTGCGAAACGCCCGGTGGGGGAACGCGGATCCGTTGGCATGGAACGTATCGCGTGGGCAAGGGGAGCGCGTGGGTCTTCCGGTGGTATCTCCGGCGCTTCATGCGCGACATGGCGACCGGGCTCGCCGGTCATGCCGGCGGCCCGGTCCGGAGGCCATGACGGAGAATCAGTGCCGATGCGCGGCTTCACGGTGGAAGCCCGCGATCATCGCTTCGGTGCTCGGCGGGTTGAACGGCCGGCCGAGGGTGCGCATGAGCGAGTTCACGCTGGGGCGGTACATCCCGGTCTTGCAGTAGCGGGAGCCCTCGAAGACGCCGACCGTGCCGCCGTCGGGGGAAGGCTTGCCGAGCCAGGTGTACCACTTGGCCCGGCGGTCCTTCATCTGCTGGGCGGTGAGCGCGGACGCGTTGGGCTCCCGGGGTTCCCGGGTGTCGCAGGTGCCGTAGTCGTACTCGTCGGCCAGCCCGCCGATGGAGTGCCCGAGTTCGTGGGCGACGATCTGGCTGGCCTGGATGTTGCCGCCGGAGGAGGTCGCGACCCCGCCGCCGGCGCCGCCGTACTTCGTGGTGTTGGCCAGCATGATGACCTGATCGACGTCCGGCGCGGCCGCGGCGTACTGGTTCGCCTTGGTTTCGTTGACGCACAACAGCCGTTCGATGCCGCCGCACCAGAAGTACGAGCCCAGCGCGGTGTTGCGCCGGATGCCCTGGGTCGGGTCGTTGGTGATACCGGACTGGGGCGAGACGACGTCGACCTGCCAGAGGTTGAACTGCTTGCGGTAGCTCTTGTACGGCTCGATGGCGAACAGCGCGGCGATACTGGACCGGACGTGCTGCGAATACGTGCCCAGCTGCGTGGAGGTGTAGCCGTCACCGACGAAGACCAGGTCGAAGGTGGTCTCGCTGGGGCCGTTGGTCTCGATCGGGGTCACCGCGGCGGCGGCCGTGATCTGCCGCGGTGCGGCAGACCGGTCCGAAGCGGGCCGGGTGACGTCCACCCTGGTGATGGTTCCTCCGGGCTCGAAGGCCTCCATCGACGTCGTGAATCGGGGAGCCGCCGACGCCGTCGCGGGAACGAGCCCGGCGACGAGGACGGCGGTCAGCGCGAGCATGAGGCAGGCGCGTCGCATGCGTACTCCTTGCGGGGAGGAGAGGGGAGAGGAGTACGAAAAACGATCCCGACTTTCGACGGCTTCCGGCACATCCCAAGTGGCCATAAGGTCCGCGTGATGGACGTCGAGTTACGTCATCTGCGAGTGGTGTGCGCCGTCGCCGACGCGGGCAGCATCACGCGCGCGGCGATCGGGATCGGCAGTACCCAGCCCGCGCTGACCGCCGCCGTGCAACGGATCGAGCGTGCGTTCGGGGGAACCTTGTTCGTCCGGGGACGCGACGGGGTCTTCCCGACGGCGTTCGGGGAATGTGTGCTCGTCCGTGCCAGGGCCGTCCTCGCCGCGGTGGACACGATGCACGGGGACGCGGCGCGTTTCCTTGCGGAGGGCGAGAAACGTCCTGTCGCGCTGGGTGGGATCGGCGGGTCCATGGTCGTCGAGCTGGCGGACCGGCTCGGTGATTCGGGCCGGGGGCAAGCGGTTTCGGTGACCACGGAGTTCTCTCCGTTGCGGCTGCTGGATCTCGTGGCAGGCGGGCAACTCGACGCCGCGGTCGTCGCCGACTATCCCGGCCACCTCCTGCCATCGGCACCGGGGGTGGCGTCGCGGCCGCTGGCGACGCAACCGGTGTTCGTGGCGATCGCCGCCGACCATCCGGCCGCCCGGCGCGCCGAGATCGACCTCGCCGAGCTCGCCGGGGAACGGTGGGTGCTCGGACCGTCCGACGGTGCCGGATGGCCGGAGTGCTTCGAGGAAGCCTGTGCCCGCGCGGGATTCCGGCCGCAGGTCGCGCACCGGAGCACGGAATTGCGTCCCCTGCAACGGTTGATCGCGGCGGGCCGGGCGATTTCCCCGTGTCAGGTCACCTTTCCCTCGTCACCCGGGATCGCGATCCGGCCGCTCGCGGGGGATCCGCTGTGGATGCGGTATCTGATCGCTTGGAGCGTGGAAGGAGCCTTCGGCGGCGACACCGATGCCTTGATCGAGGCGGCCGAGGCGGCTTACCGCTCCGACACCGAAACCAGCCGTCCCTACCGCCATTGGCTCGCTCGTCGCGCTGGGCCGATCGAGGAGCAGGCGTCCATCGGGTGACACCTGGTCGGGGAATTCCCCTTGTCGGGCAGGGGGTCCTAGCCTCGGATCACCTCATCGACGAAGGGTAAGAAATTGCGTCTGCGCGCCCTGCTGGCCGCTGCTGTCCTGACCATCACCACCGCTCCGGCCGCGCTCGCCGCGCCGGACGTCGCCCACGGCACCGATGTCCCACCGGGGCGGTTCGGGTTCGTCGCGAAGATCGCGATGACGAAGATCCCGCGCCCCGACGGTTCGACCTACAGCAGCTACTGCACGGGCGCGCTGATCGCGCCTGGCTGGGTGGTCACCACGGGGCACTGCTTCCACGACGCGCACCGCAAGCGGGTCGCGGGCAAGATGCCGTATCCGACGATGGTGACGTTGGGCCTGGTCGACGAGGCGGTCGAATCGGGTGTGGCGCGCAAGGCGACCGAAGTGCTGCAGGCGAAGGAAAACGACGTCGCCCTCATCAAACTGGACACGCCGGTGTCGACGGTGACCCCGCTGACCGTGAGCCGGGTGCTCCCGAAGGTCGGCCAGCAGCTGACCTTGGCGGGCTGGGGGAGCCTGACCGCCAAGAATCCCGCTCCGGCCACCCGGATGCAGCAAGGCACCGTGCAGGTGGCGACGGTGGCCCCGACGACGATCGGCGTCCGCGGCGCCGCGCCGTCGATCACGACCAGTGCCTGCACCTACGACTCGGGGGCGCCGTACTTCGTCCCCGGCGACACGGGCGGCGCGCTGGTCTCGCTGGAGGCCACCGGGCCGGACTGCCCGCACGCCGGCATCGAGACGACCTCCCGCGCGGACGTCATCGCGGACTGGATCGCCACCCATACGGGCTAACCGGCCGTTTCGGCCGGTGGCGCATCGGGTAGTGGCGTGAGCAGGAGGTAGTGCGATGACGAGTCCTCGAACGACCGCGCCTCCGGCGCCGCCGGACCCCATGCCGCCGGAACCCGGTATCCCCGAACCGGTGCCCGACCCGGGCAAGCCGGTCCCGGACCCCGGGGTGCCCGAACGGCTCCCCGATCCGGGACCGGACCGCCCGATCCCGGAACCCGAGAGCCCGCCCGAGTCCCAGCCGGGGCCGGCGGGTCTCAGAGGGTGAACGCGAGCCAGAGCGCGAGCCAGGCGCAGGCCGCGATCGCGACGACGACCGCGGCCACGCGCAGGCCCGCGGTGGCGATCCGGAGCGACGCGGTGCCGGTGTGGTGTCGGTGATTCCCCATGGTGACGCCCTCCTTTCCAAGATCACCATCCGCCCCCGGAGCGTTCGCCGCAGCGGGGATGGTCTGTCCGGGTGACCCCATCCGGGTGAGGGCTTCCCGCATTCAGAGGACGAAATGCGGGGTGGTCAGAGCCAGTTCTTGTGCGCGGCGAAGACACCCAGCTGGAACCGGCTGGAGACGCCCGCGCGGTCCATCAGGGTTTCGAGATAGCGGAAGAGGGTCCGTCTGCTGACGCCGAGTTCGGTGGCGATCTCGTCGTCCTTGCGCCCGGCGGCGAGCAGGATCAGCAGCTCCCGCTCGACCGGCCGGATCGGCTGGTCGGACGTCCGGCCACGACGGTCGATCGGGAGCCCGGCCGCCCAGGACGTTTCGAACAGTCCCTCCAGCGCGGAGAAGAGGCTGCAGGGGCGCACGATGACGATGGATTGGTTGCGATCGGCCTCGCGGATGGTCAGCGCGATGGTGGCCGCACGGTCGTCGAACAGCGTCAGTTTCACCGGGAGCTCGGGCAGCAGGCGGGCCTGCTCACCGGCTCGCAGGCACGGCAGGATGTTCGCGGCCAGATAGCCGGGATCGCCGAACGACGCTCCACTGTAGACACAGCGGTAGCCGATCCCGCGCCGCAGTTGCTCCTCCTCCAGGAGGTTCCGGCGGCCGCCGGTGAAATAGGGCGGGGAATCGAGACGGCGCACCTGATGCCGCACCGTGGTCGCGAGGTGCTGCAGCCGGGGGATGATGGCGTCGCCGGTGACCACTTCGAGCAGGTCCTGCGCGTTCGGCATCCCCGAATGCGCCCGCCTGAAGGCACGGTATGCGGTCTGGACCGCGAGCCGGGCGTCGTGCAGCTCGGCCTGCCGTCGCGTGGTCAGCGCGGTGAGCGCTTCGCTGGGGTTCGCCGGCAGGTACTCGTCTCCGTCCACTCCGGACGACACCGCGAGCCCTGCATCGGCCAGTTCCTTCAGCGCCAGCTCGACGTTCTCCGCGTCATCGTCCCGCCAGGACAGTTCCTCGGCGGTGACGGGCGCGCTTTCGAGCATCCGCCGGTAGATCCGGGCGGCGGTTTCGCCGAGGCCCAGCCTGCTCAGCTGCGGGCCGAGCCCGTCCGGAGCCGTCGATGCCACTTTCCACCTGCCTCTCGGCGGTCCGGGAGCGGCGGCGCCACCGCTCCCGGACCGGTTCGGACCTAGACTCCCGACGTGTTCCGGATCCAGGTGCGGTTCGCCGAGATGCTGGTGTGCGTGGAGGTGTCCACTTTGTTGCCCGCGATGTGCACGCCGACCTGCTTGCCGCCGACGAAGACCGGCCCGCCGGAGTCGCCTCCGTTGGTCAGCCCGTTGCCGCGGCGGGCCTTGATCAGTCCATTCCCGACACTGGTCACCGTCATCCGGGCGACCTTGAGATAACGCTGCAGGTCACCGTCTTCGTTGTAGCCCCAGCCATAAACGTGTTCGGTGTCGCCGACCGCGACGGAGGTGCCGAGCGACGCGTACGTCGTGGTCACCGAGCGGTCCAGTTTCAGCAGTGCGATGTCGGCGCCGTTGGACGGCGTGTAGATGTCGGCCACGACCGCGTACGTTCCGGCCTGGTGGTCGACGTCGCCCACCCGGACGGAGTATTCGGCGCCGGGTTCGTCGATGCAGTGCTCCGCGGTGAGTACCCAGCGGGCGCTGATGATCGAACCGGAGCACCATTGCTCGCCGTTCTGCTCGATCATGGCGGCCCAGGGGCCGGACTGGGCGTATTCGCCGTCGATGATGGGGGCCGCGACGGCCGCGGGCGCGACCGTCGTGAGCCCGGCCGCGCACAGCAGTGCGGTGAGGAGACCTCGGATGCGCATGGGTGCCTTCCAATGCAGGGGAATCAGGGAAATCGACGGGTCACCCGTTTACGGCCACGGCGGATCACCAGGGATCGCCCGGCCGGATCCGATACCGGTTTTCCCATGCTAGGCAAGCGGATACGGCGGTTGATAGCGACTAAAGACGGGAGAAGGCCGCGGCGGGCGGCGCGGGACCCGGGCTTTCGGCACTCGAGTGCCGGTGGCACCGATGTGCCAGGTGTACTCCGGCTGAGGCCGGGTTCAGGTCAAGTCCGTGAAGGCCTCCTTGAGGGACTCTGGGTCCCTCAAGGAGGCCTTCACGGACTGGCGAGGCCACTGAGGCCTAGCGACGTCGGCGGCGCTCGGAAGGCCGCGGATCGAGCAGTTCCTCGGCGAGCAGGATGGTCCGGTTCGACAGCGTGCCGGACCACCGCTCCACCGAATCGCCGATCCGGCCCGCTTCCCGGCGGACACCCTCGCCCACGGGCTTGCTGTGCCGGTCGGCGAGGCCCGCGAGCCTGCTCCCCGAGACCAGGACCAGGTCGGCGAGCCGCTCGCCCAGTTCGGTCAGCCGGTTCGCCGTCCTGCCCGCGCGGCGCGCCACCAGGTCTTCGGTCTCCCGCCGCAGCTCACGGACCGCGGACCGCGACTCGGCCGTCGTCCCGGTGAGTGCGGACCTCAAGGTTTTCGTCACGTCCATCAGGGATCGACCTCCACGCCGCGAACCTGCGTTGAGTGTACAACCGTGCACCGTATTCGTGGAATACGCGATCTCGCCTTCCCTTGCTGTGTCTAAAAGAAGCGGAGTCGCCCCGTGTTCGGAGAACGTGCGTAGTCGTCAGCAAGGCCTGATCGCGCCTCAAGCCGGGAGAAGTCGCAAAATTTCGGAAAGAAGTCAACTTCTTGCATTTTGTCACCGGGTTGTTGCATGCTCGTACGGCTCTGGCTCCCTCCCCGCCGTCTCAAAGAAGAGAAGACGCCATGACACGTATGCGCCTGTCCCGGATCGTCGCCGGTCTCCTGGTCGCAGGGCTTTCCGTCGCCGGACTCTCCTTCGCCTCCGCCGCGAGCGGGCCACCACCGGATCCCGCCGCCCCACCCGGTCCGGCTGCGCTCGCCGAAGTGCCGTTGACCCGCACGGTGTCGGCGAGCAGCGCGTTGCCCGGCTATCCCGTCGCGAACGCCGTCGACGGAAACCGGGAGAGCTACTGGGAATCCGCCAACAACGCGTTCCCGCAGTGGATCCAGGCCGACCTCGGGGTGGCCAAATCCCTGTCGCGGATCGAGCTGAAACTGCCGTCCGGCTGGGAATCCCGCACCCAGACGCTGGCCGTGCGCGGAAGCACCGACGGCTCCGCGTTCACCGACCTCGCCGCACCTGCCGGCTACGCGTTCGCTCCCGGCACCAACACCGTCACCATCCCGATGACCGCGTCGGCCCGCTATGTGCGGCTGCAGGTCACCGCGAACACGCGCTGGCCCGCCGCGCAGCTGTCGGAGTTCGAGCTGTACGGACCGGACACCGGTGACACCCAGGCGCCGAGCGCGCCCGCGAATCTCGCGCTGACCGAGCCCGCCGCCGGCCAGATCCGGCTGGCCTGGTCGCCGTCGGCGGACAACGTCGGGGTCACCGGGTACACCGTCTATCGCGACGGCACGCCGGTCACGACGATCACCGGCACCACGTTCACCGAATCCCGGCCCGCCGGGACGAGGGTCGAGTACTTCGTGCGTGCCAAGGACGCGGCGGGCAACGAGTCCGGCGACAGCAACCACGTCGTGCGCTCGGGGACGAGCGCGGGCGCGAACCTGGCGGCGGGCAAACCGATCGAGGCAACGTCGGCGGTCCATTCGTTCGTCCCCGCCAATGCCAACGACAACAACACCGCCACCTACTGGGAGTCCGCCGCGGGCTATCCGAACTCGCTGACGGTGAAACTCGGCGTCGACGCGGACGTCGACTCGATCGTGGTGAAGCTCAACCCGGACGCGATCTGGGGCGCGCGGACGCAGAACTTCGAGATCCTCGGCCGCGCGCAGGGCGCCACCGCGTTCACCTCACTTTCAGCCCGTGCCGATCACCGTTTCGACCCGGCCACCAACCAGAACTCGGTGGTCGTACCGGTCAGCGGCCGCGCTTCGGACGTACGCCTGCAGTTCTTCGCCAACTCCGGCGCTCCCGGCGGCCAGGTCGCGGAATTCCAGGTGATCGGCACCCCCGCGCCGAACCCGGACCTCGTCGTCACCGGCACGAGCTGGACGCCGTCGAATCCGACGGAGACCAGCAAGCTCGCCGTCTCGGCGACGGTGAAGAACGCCGGCACCGCGAACGCGGCCGCCACGACCGTGAACGTCAGCCTCGGCGCCACCGTCGTCGGTGAGGCGGCGGTCGGCGCACTCGCCGCCGGAGCGTCCACGACGGTGACCGTCGACGCGGGAACGCGTCCACAGGGGACGTACACCGTGGCCGCCACCGCGGATCCGGCGGGCACGGTGGCCGAGCAGAACGAGGCCAACAACACCTACACCTCGCCGACCCCGCTGGTCGTCGCGCAGGCGCCGGGGCCGGATCTCGAGGTCGCCGGCATCACGTCGAATCCGCCCAACCCGGCGGCCGGTTCGGCGGTGTCCTTCACCGTCGCGGTGCGCAACCGCGGCACGAGCGGCGCGGACGCCTCGGTGACACGGCTGACCGTCGGCGGCACCACGCTGACCGGCGCCACCGGCGCGATCGAGGCGGGGGCCACCGCGAACGTCGCGATCGCGGGCACTTGGTCCGCCGCCGACGGTGGCGCGACCCTGACCGCGACGGCCGACGCGACCGGCACGGTCACGGAGACCAACGAGTCCAACAACAGCCTCTCGCGGGCGATCGTCGTGGGCCGCGGCGCGGCCGTCCCGTACGTCGAGTACGAGGCGGAAGCCGCGCAGTACCAAGGACAACTGCTGGAAGCCGACCCGTTGCGCACCTTCGGCCACACGAACTTCGCGACCGAGTCCTCGGGCCGCAAGTCCGTGCGGCTGGCGAATCAGGGGCAGTACGTGGAGTTCACGTCGGCGAACGAGGCGAACTCGATCGTCGTGCGCAACTCCATCCCGGACGCCCCCGGCGGTGGCGGGCAGGACGCGACCCTGAGCCTCTACGTCAATGGGACGTTCACACAGAAGCTGACGTTGTCGTCGAAGCACAGCTGGCTCTACGGCAGCACCGACGACCCCGAAGGACTGACGAACACCCCGCAGGCCAACGCGCGGCGCCTGTTCGACGAGTCGCACGCGCTGCTGTCCCGGTCGTATCCGCCGGGTACGAAGTTCAAGCTACAGCGGGACAGTGGTGACAACGCGGCGTTCTACATCGTCGATCTCATCGATCTGGAGCAGGTCGCCCCGGCGTCGGAGAAGCCGGCGAACTGCACGTCGATCACGGAATACGGCGCCGTGCCGAACGACGGGAACGACGATTCGGCGGCGATCCAGCGCGCGGTGACCGACGACCAGAACGGCGTGATCGCCTGTGTCTGGATCCCGGCTGGGCAGTGGCGGCAGGAGAAGAAGATCCTGACCGACGACCCGAACGTGCCCAACGGCGGCGGCCAGTACAACCAGGTCGGCATCTCCAACGTGACGATCCGGGGCGCCGGCATGTGGCATTCGCAGCTGTACTCGCTGATCGAGCCGCAGAACGCGGGCGGCATCAACCATCCGCACGAGGGCAACTTCGGCTTCGACATCGACAAGAACACGCAGATCTCCGACATCGCCATCTTCGGCTCCGGCCGGATCCGGGGCGGGGACGGCGGCGCGGAAGGTGGCGTCGGGCTCAACGGCCGGTTCGGCACCGGCACGAAGATCACGAACGTGTGGATCGAGCACGCCAACGTCGGCGCCTGGGTCGGCCGGGACTACAGCAACGTCCCGGCGCTCTGGGGCCCGGGCGACGGCCTCGAGTTCAGCGGCATGCGGATCCGGAACACCTACGCCGACGGCATCAACTTCACCAACGGCACACGGAACTCGAAGGTGTTCAACTCGTCGTTCCGCACCACCGGTGACGACTCGCTCGCGGTGTGGGCGAACCAGTACGTGAAGGATACTTCGCAGGACATCGCGCACGACAACGTGTTCGCCAACAACACGATCCAGCTTCCGTGGCGTGCCAACGGGATCGCGGTCTACGGCGGCTACGGCAACAAGATCGAGAACAACATCGTCCACGACACGATGAACTACCCGGGCATCATGCTGGCGACGGACCACGACCCGCTGCCGTTCTCCGGGGAGACACTCATCGCGAACAACGCCCTGTACCGCTGCGGCGGCGTGTTCTGGGGCGAGCAACAGGAGTTCGGCGCGATCACGTTCTTCGCGCAGGGCAAGGACATTCCCGGGGTCGTGCTACGGGACACGGAGATCCACGACTCGACCTACGACGGTGTCCAGTTCAAGACGGGCGGCGGCGTCGTGACCGCGGCCCTCACCAACGTCAAGATCGACAAGTCGAACAACGGCGCGGGTATCCTCGCGATGAGCGGCGCCCGTGGCAGCGCGACCTTGACGAACGTGACGATCAGCAACTCCGCGAACGGCGATGTCGTCCGTGAGCCGGGGACGCAGTTCGTGATCAACGGCGCCCCGGTGCCGGCGGTGGTCTCGTCGGGCCGCCGCGGCATCCGGTAGGCGGAATCCGTGCGGGGCCGGAGTGGACGACCACTCCGGCCCCTTTCACGTCCGGGGGCTCAGCCCCGCCACGGCCAGCCGGAACAGCCGGTCCGCCTGGGCGGCCGGATCCGGGTGATGCTCGGTGGCCAGGACGATCCCGACGATCAGCGTGACGAGTTCCGCGACGGTGACTTCCGGCCGCACCGCGCCGTCCCGTGCTGCCCGCCGCACAAGCGGTTCCCCCGCGTCTTCGATGGCGGCGGAACAGGAGTTCTCGTGCGTGGGCCCTTCGTACGACAGCGCGGCCGCCAGGCCACGGGCGGAGACGCAGTAGACGACGAGCTCGTCGAGCCAGGTCAACAGCGCTTTCCGGCTGTCTTCCTCGCCGGTCAATTCGGCGGCGCGGGCACACAACGCGGCGATCCGGTTCGCGGAGACCGCCTCCAGCAGCGCCCGGCGGGTGGGGAAGTGGCGGCGCACGGTCGCCGAACCGACGTTGGCGGTGCGGGCGATCTGCTCCAGCGAGGCGCCGGAGCCATGGGCCGCGACCTCCTCCTCGGCCACCGCGAGGATGCGCGCGTAGTTCCGCCGTGCGTCGGCGCGCTGACCGTCGGACATGGCTTCACCTCGGTGTTTGCGTAAGTGGCGGGGCCCGCCATATTGTAGCGGACATTAAGTGGTGGGCCCCGCCACTTAGTCGACCGAGGGAGTCATCATGTCCGCTGCACCCGTTTTGGTCACCGGCGCCACCGGCAGGCAGGGTGGCGCGACCGCCCGCGCCCTGCTCGCGGCCGGCGTCCCCGTCCGCGCGCTCGTCCGCGATCCGGCCAAGGCGAAGGCCCTCGAAGGGCTCGGCGCCGAGCTCGTCGTCGGCGATCTCCACGACGTGGACTCCGTGATCCGCGCGGCCAAGGGGGCCCGGGCCGTCTTCTCGGTGCAGATGCCCGGAATGAACGAAGACGGATTCGACTTCGCGGGGGAGGTGGCGCAAGGCGTCAACCTCATCGAGGGCGCGAAGGCGGCGGGCGTGCCGCAGTTCGTGCACACCTCCGTCTCGGGAGCCGGACAGCACGTCGAGGCGGACGGATGGGCCGAAGGGCGCTGGTCCTCGATGGAGCCGACGCTGGGCGCCAAGGCCGCGATCCAGGATCGCCTCCGCGAGGCGGGCTTTCCGCGGTGGACACTGCTCAAGCCGGGCTTCTTCATGGAGAACTTCCTGCCCGACATGAAGTTCCTGTTCCCGCGCGGGGTCGACGGCGGCCTGGTGAGCGTCATCAAGCCCTCGACCTCCCTCGCACTCGCCGCCGTCGACGACATCGGTACCGCCGCCGCGGCGGCCATCGCCGACCCGGACCGGTTCGCCGGGGTCGAACTCGAGCTCGCGAGCGACTTCCTGACCATGACCGAGATCGCCGGGATCCTGTCCGGTGCCCTGGGGACGAAGCTGGCCGCCCCGGACATGACCGTCGAGCAGGCGGTCGCCGCCGGGATGCCGCCGATGGGCGCTTCGCACGAGTGGCTGAACGTGATCGGCCAGCCGGGACGGCCGGAATACGCGCGGGACCTCGGCATCCCGCTCACCGGTTTCGCCGACTGGGCGCGGAAATACCTTGCGTAGCGGGTGATCGTTGAGGCATGCGCATCAAACCTCTGCTGGACCATCTCGACCGTGAGGATCCCGGCGGCGTCCTCGGGTTGTACCTCTTCGGTTCCGGCGCGGCGGGCGGGCTCAAACCGGACAGCGACGTCGATCTGCTGCTGGTCACCCGCCGGTCGCTCGGTGAAGACGAACGTGGCGCGCTGGTGTCACTGCTGTTGCGGCTTTCGGGCTGGCGCGGCCACGCCGACCGCTTTCCCGGCGCGGCGGACCGGCGTCCGATCGAGCTGACCGGGATCGTGGCCGGGGACGAACCGTCTCGCCGGGATTTCCAGTACGGGGAATGGCTTCGGGAGGAGTTCGTCGAGGGTTGTCTTCCCGGGCCTGCCGAGGATCCCGATGTCGTGATCCTCGCGGCCACGGCCCATGCGGCGCACCGGGTTCTCCGTGGTCCCGCGCTCGCGGAGGTCGTCGATCCGGTGCCGCCGGATCGGCTTCGCGACGCGGCACTCGGCGTCATCCCCGGCCTCCTGTCGGAGATCGAAGGCGACGAACGCAATGTCCTGCTCACGCTCGCGCGCATCGTCGTGACCGTCGAAACGGGACGGATCGTCTCGAAGGACACCGCGGCGGCGCTGGTCGGCGGCGGTGTGCTGCTGGAACGCGCGCGGGCGGGCTACCTCGGCACGGCTTCCGACGACTGGACGGGACTGTCGGCGGAGGTGGCCTCGCTCGCGAGTGCTCTCGCGGACCGGGCGAGGGGCGTTTGACAAAGCGGAACGCGGCTCACCCTGTTCGGCGCCGGTCGTGGCATCGGCGCGATCAGGGGGCGGCGCTGCGCGGTCACCCGATGATCGTGTCAGAGCGCCGGGATCTCCGCCCACACCGTCTTGAACCCGGCGCCGGTGTCCACGCCCCATTCGGTGCTGACCGCCTCGACCAGCGCCAGCCCTCGTCCGTGCGGGCTCGTCGGATCGTCCTTGATCACGCGGCGCGGGCGCAGGCGCGGACGTCGATCGTCGACCTCGATGCGGACGACGTCCCGTCCCGAGGGGACGGAGACCCTGAGTTCGGCGACGCCGTCCGCGTGTTCGTGCGCGTTGGTGACCAGTTCCGTGGTCAGCAGCTCGGTGTCCGCGATGGTGGTGCGTCCGACCCCGCCCAGCTGCTCTCGCAGCCAGGCACGGACCGCTCCCAATGGCGGGGCGATACCGGTGGGGAATTCGTAAGCCTGTCTCGTACTCGTGATACCCACGCGTTCTCCTTAGCGGGTTTCCCAGCTGGGCCAAGAGCATGGGCGCAGGCATGGAGTACCCAAGGAGTCCGGGGTTCACACGTGGGCGTTCCCGGCGATGGCGGTGACCCTGATCTCGACCCGCATCTTCGGCGCGCCGAGGGCGGCGACGCCGATCTCGGTCCAGATCGGTGCCCGGTCGCCCATGTGCTCGCGGAACTGCGCCACCATCACGCGGTTGTGGGTCTCGCCGATGAAGCCGGGGACCTCCGGGACGTGGAACGAGTCGACGGAGATGACGTCGCGCCAGGTGGCGCCCGCGGTGGCGAGGGTGCGGGCGACGTTCTCGAAGGCCGTGACGATCTCCTCTTCCAGGGACTCCGGGAAGTTCAAGTCGTCGTCCCAGCCGCCCTGGCCCGAGATCTCGATGCGATCGCCGACGCGTACCGCCTGGCTGTAGCGCATCTCGGTCAGTTGCCGGTCGCCGTAGCCAGGCGTGGCGAAGAACTCCGGCTGGGGCATGGCGGATCCCTTCGTTGACTTCATGCTTGAAGTCAAGCTAGCACGATTTCACTTCACATGTGAAGTCAGGTCGTTCTGGGTAAGGTTCCGCCATGGCCGCCCTGGACCCGGACGAAGCACTGTGGCTGACCCCTGCCGAAAAGGAGGCCTGGACCGGGCTGGTCTCCCTGGTTCTCCTGCTGCCTGGGCGGCTCGAGTCGCCGTTGCAGCACGACGCCGGGCTGACGCTGTTCGAATACCTCGCCCTCAGTCATATTTCGGAGGCGCCGCAACGGCGGCTGCGGATGAGCGAACTGGCCTACCTCGCCAACGGCTCGCTCTCTCGTCTGTCCAATGTGGTCAAACGCTTCGAGCAGCGCGGCTGGGTGGAGCGGACACCGGATCCCGGCGACGGCCGGTACACCCTCGCCGTGCTCACCGACGACGGCTACGACGTGGTCGTCGCGGCCGCGCCCACGCACGTCCGTTCGGTGCGGGAGCTCGTCCTCGACCCGTTGACCTCGGAGGACCAGCAGGCGCTGGCCCGGATCGCGGCCAAGCTGCGGACGCGGCCCGTCGATCTCGCCTAGAGAACCGAAGGTAGAACGTGTGTTGCCGGGCGGAGTGTCCAGGACCAGGGCACCTGCGACCGAACCGCCGCTCCCTGTAGTCGACCGGGGGCGAAGGCTCCTTTCGTCGCATCAGACTCGGTGAAGGGAGCCTTCGGCCTACACCACTCCGTTAGTGCCTACTGGCGCAGGTTGATCAGCCGGAGCCGCTCTCCGCGTAGGTGATTAAGGCGGTCGAATGTGCGCGCGAAGGTACCTTGTGCTCGCGTCGCGGACTTTGGTCCCCTGACTGCGTTCATTTCGCACGCAGAGGGGGAACTCTCGTGTTCAAGAAACCATTCGCCGTACTGTCGGTTTTTTCGACAGTACTCCTCGGGCTCGCGGGAACGGCGCACGCCGGTATCACGCAATGGTCCGACGGCTACGAATCGAACCCGTTCGGTGTCTGGGAGCGGGAAATCCAAGGCGGTGACGGTCATTTCTGGATCGACATCGGCATGGGCGTGGCCAGGACCGGCAACAACAACGGCTGGCTCTTCGCGGACAACGGCTGGTCGGCGATGAGGACCGCGAAATCGCTCAGCGGTTTCCCGTCGAATCGGTCGAATTGCGCCGCCGCGGTCTACGCCGACCCGGTCGGTGGCGGAGCGAACATCGGCCTCGAGATCTGGGATCCCAACGGCTGGCGGAAAATCTCCCACACGGTGAAGTGGATCGACGACCGGGCGGGTTATGAGCCCATAACTCTGCCCAATCTCAATCTGAACGGTGTGGGCACCGTCTATCTCCAGCCGATCTACGGCAACGATGGCGGGCCGGCGAAGTACGTCCGCTTGGACGACGCGATCATCCAGTGCGTCTACTGAGCCCGAGGTCTCGCCACGGTATCGGTCGGCGCGTGACGTTGCGACATTCGGTGACTGTTCGCCGGATGAATCCGGATTCCGTCCGGCCGAGCTGATCACGGAAAACGCAGGAAACTTCGACGCCTTTCACGCTGAAGAGTGAGAGGTGTCGAAGGTTCTTCGGCTGGACGGCGCAATGCCGGCCTGGTCCGAGTAGCCCGGATTCGCGGTAACAGCCCGTTGGGCCTCTTGACACAGGGCGCTCCGGGTGAAGTCCCGCCTTCGCGCTAACGAAAAACGAAATATTCCGTCTTTTCCGAGGAAGCCCACAGGAATTCCGGCTCCGGCCGGGTCTGAGGAGGGAAACCCATGTCACGAAGACCACTGCTCGTCGTCTTGACCGCGGTCACGGCGATGTTCGCGTCCACCGCGGTCGCCGCCGCGGCCCCGCCGGGAGTCGACCCGGCAACGGTCGATCTCACCCTCGACGCGGGGCAGAGCACGACCGTGACCAAGAACGTGACGACCTCGGCCGTGCCGCCGAACCCCGACCTCGTCCTGCTCGCCGACACCACGGGCAGTATGGGCGGGCCGATCGGCAACGTGCGGTCGAACGCCAGCGCCATCACCGGTGACGTACTCGCCGCGCAGCCGACCGCGCAGTTCGGCGTGGCCGAGTACAAGGACTTCACCGACTCGGTGCCGTTCAAGGTCAACCAGGGCATCACCGGGGACACGAACGCCGTCCAGGCGGGGATCAACCAGTGGGTGGCCGCGGGCGGCGGGGACACGCCGGAGGCCAACCTGAACGCGCTTTACCAGCTGGCCACCGGCGCGGTCGCCTTCCGGCCGGACGGCACCCGCATCATCGCGTGGTTCGGCGACGCGCCGTCGCACGATCCGAGCGGCGGGCACACACTGGCCCAGACCATCGCGGCGCTGCAGGCGGCGAAGATCCGCGTGGTCGCCGTCAACGTCGGCGCACTCGACGCCACGGGACAGGCCTCCGCCATCACCTCGGCGACGGGCGGCGTCCTGCTGAACAACGTCCCGGCAGGCCAGGTCTCGCAGGCCATTCTGGACGGCATCAAGTCCATCGAGGTCACCGTGACGCCGAAGGTGACCAGCTGCGACCCGCAGCTCACCGTCACCAACGACCCCGGCAGCGTCAAGGTGGCCAGCGGCGAGGTCGCCACGTTCACCGAGACCATCAAGGTGGCGGCCGGCGCCGCTCCCGGCACCTACCAGTGCGTCGTCGACTACCAGGTCGACGGGGTTTCCCGCGGCTACGTCGAGACCACCACGGTCCGCGTGCTCGGCTTGAGCATCAACGACGTGACGGTCGGCGAGGGCTCCGGGGGCGCGCAGGTCCCGGCGACGTTCACGGTGTCGCTGCTCGGCGGCCCCAGCCCGAATCCGGTGACGGTCCAGTACGCGACCGCCAACGGCACCGCGACCGCGCCCGCCGACTACGCGGCGGCGGGCGGGACGGTCACGTTCGCTCCCGGGCAGACGGCCAAACCGGTGACCGTCCTGGTCAACCCGGACAAGGTCGACGAGCCGGACGAGACCTTCACGGTGAACCTGTCGGCCCCGGCCGGTGCCGGTCTGATCGACGCGACCGGGGTCGGCACGATCGTCGACGACGACCGTGACGGCGTCTTCTCCTGCACGGGTACCGCGGCGAACGTCCTCGGCGTGACCGCGGCGCGGGCCAACCCGGCGAATCTGCCGTGTGCCGACGACAGCAGCACCGTCGCCGCAGCGACGCTCAACGCCGGCCTGATCAAGGTGGACACCAAGGTGCTGACCGCGTCGACCGATCTGACGCCGGACGACCAGTCGGTGGCTCCGGCCGCGGGCGATCGCGCGCTGGCGTCGGCCAAGATCGACAAGACGGTGATCAGCACGCTCGGGCTGACCATCGAACTCGGCGTGATCCAGTCCCAGGCGACGGCGACCTGTCAGCCGTCGGCGGGCGGGCTCGCGCCGGTGCTGGCCGGCAGTTCGAACGTCGCCTCGCTGAAGATCAACGGCGAGTCGATCACGGTGGGCTCGGCGCCGCTGACCATTCCGCTGGTCATCGGTTCGCTGAAGCTCAACGGCCAGACCGTGGCGAACGGCGTCGTGAAGCAGCAGGCCGTCGCGCTGGACACCGCGCTCGCGAAGATCGTGCTCGCGGAGTCCCAGGCCGACGTGCACGGAACCTCGGCGCATCCGGCGGGCAACCCCTGCCGTCGCTGAGCCGCTGAACCCCGCCGGGACGGACGGATCCTCGTCCGTCCCGGCGGGACCGGTCAGGGGAGGGCCTTCACCGCGGCCGCGGTGGCGTCGGCGAGGAGCTTGTTGTCGATCTCGGCGTCCTTGTCCGGCCGGTCGGTGAGCACCGAGACGACGATCGGCGCCCGGTTCGGCGGCCACACCACCCCGATGTCGTTGCGCGTGCCGTAAGCCGCCGTCCCGGTCTTGTCGGCGACCGCCCAGCCGGGCACCCCGGCGCGGATGTTCTGATCGCCGGTGGTGTTGGCGCGCATCATGTCGACCAGGATCTTGCGCTTGTCCTCGGGGAGGGCGTCGCCGAGCGCGAAGGCACGCAGGCTCACGGCGAGGGCGCGGGGTGTGCTGGTGTCCCGGAGGTCGCCGGGGAAGGTGTCGTTGAGTTCCGGCTCGATCCGGTCGGCGTGGCTCGTGGTGTCGCCGATCCCGCGGAACACCGCGTTGAGTCCTTCGGGGCCGCCGAGTTCACGGAAGAGCAGGTTCCCGCCGGTGTTGTCGCTGTAGCGGAGGGTCGCGTCCATGACGGCGCGCAGCGGCAGGCCCGTCGCCACGTGTTTCTCCGTGACCGGCGAATTGACGACCAGGTCCTGCTTCCCGTAGGTCACCGTGCGGTCCAGTTCGGCGATCGGTGTCCGCTGCAGGACACCGCCGGCGCTGAACACCTTGTGCGTCGAGGCGTAGGCGAAGCGTTCGTCGGCGCGGAAGGTGACTTCGCGCCCGGTCGCGGTGTCCACCGCGTACACCCCGACCCGGGCGCGGTAGGTGCGTTCGAGCTGTTCGAAGTCGGCGCGCCCGGACGCCGCGACGGGCGAAGCGGCGGCGGGAGGTGGCGCGGGGGCAGGTGCGGAACACGCGGCGAGTGATACGGCCGAGAGCGCCAGTAGTGCGGCCCAGCGGCGATAAGTGACGGACATGCCCGCAGTCTGTCCAGCTCCGGTCATGCTGTCCAAGACACGAATGACGTCTTTCATGCGAAACGCGCATAGTATGTGGTCGTGGACCTGATCGGGAGTTGCCGGGCGTTCGTGAGCGTGAGCGAGGCCGGGACGTTCACCGCCGGAGCCGCGCTCGCGCGCATCCCGCAACCGGTGGCGAGCCGCCGGATCGCCGCGCTGGAACGGCATTTCGGCGAGCGGCTGTTCGACCGCTCCACCCGGCGCGCCCTGCTCACCCCGTTCGGGCGGGACATGTTGCCGTCGGCGAAACGGCTGGTGGCCTTGGCCGACACCCTGGAGCACGACGCGCGGCGCGCCAGGCTGCGGCCGATGCGGCTCGCGATGCCGGAAACCTGCACCGTCCGCGAACTCGCCGAACTCGACGCGGCGGCGCGGGCGGTGGACGTCTTCCTGGAGTTCCGGCAGGCGCCGCCGCGGGAACGGGCGGAACTCGTGCGCACGCAGGAGGTCCGCGCCGCGCTCGCCGCCGTCCCCGGCGAGGAGGGCAGCTGGAAGGTGCCGCTCGGGGTGGCGGGCGGAGGCAGGCCGCGGGCGGACGTCCTTCATCTGGAAACGCTGCGGGTCGGCCGGTCCGGCCGTTCGCCTCGGCGGGTCTGGATCCAGCCGGAGGACGACGTCCCGCATCTGCGCGACCGTCTCTTCCGGATCCGTGACGCGGTGGGGTTGCGGCCCGCGCAGGTGTCGGTCGCCGATTCGCTGACCGCAGCCGCCGCGGCCGTGTTCGGTTCGGACGATCTGCTGCTGTGCTCGGCGGCGCAGGCCACCGACCTCGGCTTGAACTGGCGGACCATCGGTGAGATCCGGCTCGTGCGCGGGTTCGAGATCACGGCGGGGCCCGGCGAGGACGCGCAGCGGCTCCGGGCACGATTGGGGCCGGACATCGCCCGCTGTCTCGGCGCGGAGGAGACGACGTGAACACGGAAACGCTGCTCATGCGGCTGCGCGCCGACCTGGCCGACGGGGGGCTGCGGGGTTCCTTCCTCGTGCGCGATCTGCGGACCGGTCACGAGGTGGGCATCGACCCCGACCTCGAGTTCCCGAGCGCCTCACTGGTGAAGATCCCGCTCGCCGCGGCGACCCTGGAGCGCATCCGGCGGGGCGAGCTGGACGGCTCGGCGGCGCTCGACGTCGAGCCGGGGCGGGCCACCGCGCCGGGGCCGACCGGGCTGACGCGGTTCCGGCATCCGGCCAGGGTGGCGATCGACGACCTGCTCTATCTGACCATGGCCATCAGCGACGAGACCGCCGCGGACGCGCTGTTCGCGCTGACGCCGCCCGCCGAGGTCACCGGGATGACGCGCGACTGGGGCATCACCGGGATCACCGCGCGGCATCCGGCCGCGGATCTCAGCGACACCCCGGCCGAACGCTTCGACCCCGCCGACGTCCACCTCGCGCACGCGCTCGCGATCAACGCGGGGACCGCGGGGCAGGGCCATCCCGTTCCGCAGCTCGACGTCACACGCGCGAGCTCCGGTTCGGCCCGCGCGTTCGTGAACCTGCTCGAAGCGCTGTGGAAGCCGTCCAAAGTGGACGAACAGGTGGCGGCGCGGGTCCGCGAGCTCATGGGGCTCAACCTCTTGCGGCAACGGCTGAGCCCGGATTTCGTCTCCGATGCCACGAAATGGTCGTCGAAGACGGGCACCGTGCTGAACCTGCGGCACGAGGTCGGCGTGGTCGAACACGCCGACGGCGGGATGTTCGCGATCGCCGCGCTGACCGAGTCCAAGGTGTCCGCGGCGATCCAGCCGGAGGCCGAAGTGCTGATGGCCCGCGTGGCCCGGGAACTGCGGGATCACCTGCGCGAGGGCTGATGTCACGTTCTTCGCCGCTGCCCGGTTCTTGAGGGAAAGGACCGGCGGAGTGGAGGATCGGCATGAAGGTCGTCATCGTGTGCGTTTCGGTGTCCCACGGCAATACGCGAAGGGTCGCCGACGTCATGGCGGGGGTGCTCGGCGCCCGCGTCGTCAGCCCCGAGGAAATCGGGCCGGCCGACCTCGATTCCTGTGACCTGGTGGGATTCGGCTCGGGGATCTTCGGCATGGACTTCCATCCGCGCCTGCTCCGGTTCGTCCGGGACCTGCCGGGGGAGCAGCGGCGGAAGGCGTTCGTGTTCACCACGAGCGGGCTGCCCGAACCGCCGTTCCGGCGCTACCTCCGCAGCCTCGCGCGGCTGCTCCGCCACAAGGGATTCGATGTGGTGGGCACCTTCTCGTGCCGCGGTTTCGACACCTGGCTCCCGTTCAAACTCGTCGGCGGCATCGGCAAGAACCGGCCCGGTACAGCGGATCTCGACGCGGCGCGGCGGTTCGCCGAAAGCCTCGCGGGCTGAGCCGGAACGTGAGCAGGCCCGGTCCGCGATCGTGTCCCGTCCCAGCTCCCGAGGTCTCCCACCGGGCAGGCAAAAGCGAGTACCCGAGAACTGAGGAAATGCTCATAATAGTGCTATGACCTGCACGAATACTGAGAGCTCGCGATGATCCCGCGCCTCAAGGCCCCGGTCTCGCGGAAGATGATCACGCTGGAGGTCCGGGAGCGCGTCAGCCTCAGCCCGAGCTTCGCGTCGGTCACCTTGGGCGGTCCGGAGTTGAAGCACCTCGTCGTCACGGGCGCGGACCAGACGGTGCGGCTGTTCTTCCCCCGTGAGGGACAACGCGGGCTGCGGATGCCCACCTTTTCGAACGAGACGTGGATGCCGGAGCTGATGCTGCTGCCCAAATCGGTCCGGCCTTGGGTTCGCACGCTCACCATCCGCCGGGCGAGGCTCGCCGACGACGAGGTCGACATCGAGTTCGCCCTCCACGGGAATTCGCCGATGAGCGAGTGGGTCCGCCGCGTGCGACCGGGTGATCCGGCCGGGATCTTCGACATGGGCACCACGTACCGGCCACCGGACGACGTCGGCTGGCAGCTCGTCGTCGCCGACGAGAGCGCCCTTCCCGCCGCGCTGGCGATCCTCGACGACGCTCCGGAATCCCTTGCCGCGCAGGTGTTCTTGGAGGTGCCCACCGCTGCGGACATCCGGCGGTACGACACGACCGACGGCGTCCGCGTCCACTGGCTCAGCAGGGACGATCCGGGACTCCGGCCGGGAACCCTTGCCCTGGAGGCGGTCAAGCGGGCATCGCTGCCGCACGGCCGGTTCTACACCTGGGTCGCGGGGGAGTCCCGGCTGGCGACGTCGCTGCGCCGCCATCTGGTGTCCGAGCGAGGTGCGGCGAAGGCGGACATCTCGTTCGCCGGGTATTGGCGGCACGGCTGGTCCAGCCCGGGTTGACCGTTCGTGTCGAGATCCCGCCATGTCGGGTATCCGCCAGCTCGTGGCCGTGTGGGAAACCTGATCACCGGTCTTTACTTCACGTACGGACGTCGGGGGGCTCCTGTCGAAAGGGATCATGGTGATCAGTAGTACGAGAAAGACGCGGAGAGGCACGGTGGCCGTGGTCGCCGGTGCGTTCCTGGCCTCGGGCCTGGTGCTGGCGCCCGCCGCGGGTGCGGCTCCCGCGGTCAAGGCCGAGCCGGACACCGCCGCGCTCGCCGGTGCGCTGACCAAGCAGGCCGTGGCCTGGGGCGAGTGCTCGTTCCCGTCCGTCGCGCCGGCGACGGAGGCGGAACTGAAGAAGGTCAAGGGCCTGGCCTGCGCCACGGTCCAGGTGCCGCGGGACTGGCACAACCCGCAGGACGGCAACACGATCGGCGTCCGCGTCTCCAAGACCGGGACCGCCTACCCCGGCACCGGCAGGCAGGGCATCGCGCTGGTCAACCCCGGCGGGCCCGGCGGCGAAGGCCTCCCGTGGGGCGCCGCGATGGCGATGCGCAGCCCCGTGCTGGCCTCGCAGTACGACTTCGTCGGCTTCGACCCGCGCGGTGTCGGCCAGAGCACCCCGCTGACCTGTAGCTACACCGTCCCGGACAGCACGGATCAGAACGTGATCAGCCGGGCGAAGGTCGAAGGCTGCCTGAAGAACCCGCTGACGAAGTTCATCACCACCGAGCAGACCGCGTACGACATGGACTTCATCCGCGTGCTGCTCGGCGAGAAGAAGACCAGCTACATCGGCTACTCGTACGGCACGTGGCTCGGCACCTGGTACGCCACCACGTTCCCGAGCAAGGCGCACCGGTTCCTGCTCGACTCGTCGACCGACGCTAGCCGCTCGACCCTGGAGAAGACCTGGGACCTGCAGCCGCGCAGCCGCGACCGCCAGTTCCAGGAGGCACTGCTGCCCTACGTCGCGCGCAACGACGCCAAGTACAAGGCGGGCACAGACCCGCTGGAGATCCGTCGCAACTGGGAGAAGGCGGGCGGCACGCGGGAATTCGCGGGCATGCTCTACGCCGCTTGGTTCATCATCCCGGCGATGTACGACACCACCCAGTACCCGTCGGCGGCCTCCATGGTGGCCGCGCTGGCGAAGGGACCGGCGCCCACCGGGACCGACGCGGAGAAGCTGGAGCAGGTCGTCGCGAAGGCGCTCGCCACCCCGGGCCTGACCGACGCGAACAAGGCGTTCCTGAACAAGGCCAAGGGCAACGCGCTCGAGGCCATCGCGAAGAAGGACTCGGTCGAGCGCAAGGCCTCGTACCAGGGCGGCGCCGAGGTCGAGACCTGGGACGCGGCGTTCGAGGCGATCCGCTGCCAGGACGGCCAGTGGAACCAGAACCTGCACTACTGGACCTACTGGCAGGCCGACCTGACCGTGAACGCGCCGTTCATCGCGCCGATCATGGCCCTGTCGGGTGCGCCGCTGTGCGCGTTCTGGCCGACCACCAACGCCAAGCCGGCGCCGGACGCCAAGACGTTCCCGAAACTGCTGATCGCGCAGACCGAGCTCGACGCGGCCACGCCGTACGAGGGCGCGCTCGCCACCGCGAACGGCCTGCCGGGCGCCAAGATGATCAGCGTCGACAACGAAGGCAGCCACGGGATCTTCCCGTACAACACCGACTGCGTCGACGACCCGATCGTCGCCTACTTCCAGACCGGTCTCACGCCGAAGAAGAAGTTCACCGGCTGCCAGGGCCTGCCCTTGCCCAGTGAGGACAAGACGGTCGAGGTCGGCGGCAACCTCGGGCACGACGGGAAGATCAAGATCAAGATGATCACGCCCCAGGTGCGCAAGGCGAACGAGATCGTCCGTGAGCTGCTCGAAGGCACCGCCACGCCGGAAGCCGACGAGAAGGGCATGCCTGCCAACGCCTGATCCCCGGCAGCGTCGCACAAGGGCTCCCGCGGGCCGATCCGGCCCGCGGGAGCCTCTTCGGCGATCCGTGACGATTTCGTTATCGGTCCAGCCGCACGATCCGGCCGCTTTCCCCCTCAAGAAGGATGAGGCGTGACATCGATGTCACGTCGATCGATCCTGGGCTGGGGAGGAGAAGCGTCATGCTCGCCGAGTCGCGAGGTCTTTCGGTGGAGGCCGAGCAGCTGTACCGGGCCCTGCTGGAGGGGCGCCCGGGTCCGCCCGGCGCCGAACTGGCGGAGCTGGAGCGGTTCGGCCTGATCCGCGCCGGAGCGTCCGGCGTCGAGGTGTGCCCGCCGCGCGCGGCGCTGTCGGCGTTCGCGGCGCAGCACGAAGCGGCCGCCGTCCGCGCACGGGAAGCGGCCGAGGTGCTCGGCGCCGCCTACTCCCTGCGGACCGGCCGCGACGCGGACTTCGTCGAGGTGCTGCGGAGCCGGGACGAAGTGATCGCCACCTTCGAGGCCATGCAGACGCAGGCGGGCGTGGACATCGTCGCGCTGGACCCGGGGTCGTACATGAGCCCGAAGGCCGAAGTGAGCACGGTGCAGCCGGGCTCGATGGCGCGCGGCATCGCGTACCGCGTCGTCTACGACTCGTCGGTGCTGCGGACCGACGACGGATTCGCCCAGGTGCAGTCGAGTATCGCGCTCGGGGAGCAGGCCAGGGTGTTCCCCAGGCTGCCGCTGAAGCTGGTGATCGCCGACAGCAACCGGGCGCTGATCGCCGTCCCGAACTCCGACGCCGGCGACGTGCTGGCCCTGCTGATCCATCCGTCGATGCTGCTGAGCGCGCTGATCGAGCTGTTCGAATCGTTCTGGCGGATGGGTGTCCCGGTGCGGGCGGGCGGTCCGGACGACGCGGAGGCGACGCAGGAACCGACCGTCGCCACCCGCCGTCTGCTCGCGTTGCTGAGCGGAGGCCTGACCGACGAGGCGATCGCGCGCGAACTCGGGATCAGTGAACGCACGGTCCTCCGGCGGATCAGCCGCCTGCAGCAACTGCTGGGCGCGCAGACCCGGTTCCAGCTGGGCGCGCAGGCTTCGCGGCAAGGGTGGCTTTGAGTTTTATGGCGTGAGTGCCAATAGGGGCGGCCGGAATTGTCACGAGAGACCAGGCCCGGGTTTCGTGAGTGGTAAAGACGGTGCTCGGGGTACCGGACTCGCGTGATCGGAGACGTATCTCGCGTGATTGGAGGCGGATCTCGCGTGAGTAGAGGCCGCACACCGAGTGCGGCCTCCGATCACGTGAGTTACGCCTGCAATCACGCGAGTTCGGCGTCTGATCACGCGAGTCACGACTTCGCCCCGGCCGCGAACCGTCCTCTTCACTCACCAGGAGCCGAAATGAGAGCGACGCTCCTCATGATCGGGCTCGGGGCGTTCGTCACCACCCTCGACAACACGATCGTCGCGGCGGGCGCGCCTTCACTCGCCCGGGAACTCGGGCTCGATCTGTCCACGCTGCAATGGGTGAGCATCGGCTACATGCTCCCGTTCGCCGGGTTGCTGCCGGTGGCGGGGACGCTGGTGGACCGCTGGGGCCAGGCCGCGACCCTGCGGGCGGGGCTGCTCGCGTTCGGTGCCGGCGCGGCCGTCGGAGGATTCGCCACGACGGCGTGGCTCGTCATCGCCGCGCGGATTCTGCAAGGCGCGGCGGCGGCGTTCCTGGTCCCGGCCCTGCTCAGCCTGCTCCGCACCGACCTCGACGCGCGAAGACGGGCGGTCGGCGCGACGGTCTGGACCGCCTGTCTCGCGGCCGCCCTCGCACTCGGCCCGACGCTCGGCGGCGTGCTGAGCGAATATCTGGGCTGGGGCTGGATCTTCTTCGTCAACCTCCCGTTCGTGGCGGCCATGCTGACGCTGGTGCGCAGGGTCGCCCTCGCGGATCGTGATCCGGCGGCCGGACGGCCCGCCGTGCTGTCCATGCTGGTGGTGACCACCGCGATGGTCCTGGTCACCGCCGCCGTGGTGGAGCTGAACGCGGTGCTCTGCGCGGCGGGGACGGCCTTCGCGATCTGGTTCGTGGTCAGGGAAAGACGCGCGCGCGTGCGGCTGGTGCCGAAGGCGCTGACCGGCACGCGGGTGTTCACCGGCGCGCTCACCGTGCAGTTGCTGTGGGGACTGGGGGTTTCCGGGGTCTTCTTCTTCACGCCGTTGCTGCATCAGGAATCCCTCGGCCTCGGGCCGATGCTCGCCGGATTGCCGCTGGTCGTGGTGGCGGTCGCGGTCGTCGCCGCCACGCCGCTGGTGCCCTGGGCGGTACCACGCTGGGGTCCACATCGGACAGTCGCGGCCGGGCTGACCACGGTGGCCGCCGGACTGCTGGCGCTCGCCGCGGTCAACCATCTGCCGGAAATCCCGCCCAGGATTCCCGGACTCGTGCTGATCGGCGCCGGATCGGCCCTGACCACCCCGTTGACCTCGTACGCGCTGGAGATCGTCGCCGAACGGCACGCGGGCACGGCCTCCGGACTGCTCACCGCGTCCCGCGAACTGTCGAGCGCGCTGGGCGTCGCGCTGATCGGGGTCGTCCTGTCGGTGGTCCGCACGGCCCGGCTCGACGAGGGCGCCGCGGCCGCGCTGGCGGACGGCTACACGGCCGGGCTGCTGACCGCCGCGGCGCTGCAACTCGCCGGAGCGCTCCTCGCGCTCCGGCTCCTGAATCCCCGAAGTTCGTCCCGAAGTGACAAGCGGGGTGCCCCCTTTCTCACTTCGCGGTGAGCACGTCCGCGCGGGCACCGGCGTTCCATCATCCTTTCATTGACACCCTTCCCGGGACGTCCATACAGTTCCGGGCAGACAAAGAACGGTCTCCGGAATGGAATCCGCTTTCGGCAACGGCGCCGTTCCGAATTCACCCGCTCCTGCTCACGTCCTTAACGAGGGGCCATGGAAACCATTTCGGAAACGGTCGTCGCCGCCCGCGGCACGGACGACACACCCGGTGGGGAATCGTTCGCGACGCTGCTGAGGTACTGGGCGTGGCGGCTCGGCGACGAGGTCGCGGTGACCTACCTCGACCATCGCGCCGGAGCGGACGGCCGCGCGATCAACCTCTCCTGGCGTGAACTCGACGAGCGCGTCGATCACCTCGCCACCCGGCTGACCGCGTTCACCGGCGCCGGTGACCGGGCCGCGATCCTGGCACGGCAGTCCGTGGACTACGTCGTCGCCTTCCTCGGCGCGATCCGCGCCGGGCTGGTCGCGGTCCCGCTGTTCGCCCCGGATCTCCCCGGGCACGCGGGCAGGCTGGCCGCCGTGCTCGCCGACTGCGCGCCGAAGGTCGTGCTCACCACCACCGACGGACTCGACGCCGCCGCCGGTTTCCTCGCCTCGACGGCGATCGAGCGCCCCGCCGTGCTCGCCGTCGACACCACAGCTCCGGTCGCGGCCGGTGACCGCTCCTGGCCGCGACCGGAACCGGACGGACTGGCGTATCTGCAGTACACGTCCGGTTCCACGAGGACGCCGGCGGGCGTGATGCTGACCCATCGCAACGCGCTCACCAACGCCCGGCAGGCGTGCGACGCCTACGCGATCGAAACCGGGACGACGTCCACCGTCAGCTGGCTGCCGCTCTTCCACGACATGGGCCTGATCCTCGGGATCGGCGCGCCGATGGCGGCGGGCGCGTCGTCGGTCCTGATGGATCCGCTCGCCTTCCTCGAACGTCCGTCGCGCTGGCTGCGCGCGCTCTCGGCCAGCCCCGGCGCGATCAGCGCGGCACCCAATTTCGCCTACGCCTACAGCGCTTCCCGGGTGACCGAGGCCGAGAAGAGCTACCTCGAACTGAGCCGGGTCGTCTCGCTGATCAACGGCAGCGAGCCGGTCCTCCCGTCGACGATCGCGAAATTCCACGGCGCCTTCGAGGAATGCGGGCTGCGCCCGGAGGTGCACCGGTCGTCGTACGGGCTGGCCGAAGCCACCGTGCTCGTGTCCGTCACCGAGGCGGGCAAGGCGCCGCGAGAGGTCGCCTTCGATCGCGAACAGCTCGCCGCGGGGCTGGCGACGCCCGCGCTTCCCGGCGCGGTGTCCACCACGCTCGTCTCGTGCGGATTCCCGGCGGGCCAACGGGTCCGCATCGCCGATCCGGTCACCGGCGCGCTGGTCGAACCCGGCAGGGTGGGGGAGATCCAGGTCAACGGCCCGAACGTCGGAGTGGGGTACTGGGGGCGACCCGCCGCGTCCGACGGCGTCTTCGGCCTGCCTCCGATCGACCCGGAGTCCGGCGCGGGCTGGCTCGCGACCGGGGACCTCGGCGTGCGCTACGACGGCGAACTGTTCATGACCGGCAGGCTCAAGGATCTCGTCATCGTCGACGGCCGCAACCACTATCCGCAGGACATCGAGCAGACCGTGGAGACCCATCCCGCCGTCCGGCCGCATTCCGCCGCGGCGTTCGCGATCGAGCGTGAAGACGGCGAGGCGGCGGTCGTACTGGCGGAGCGCGCCAAGGGCAGCGAGGCCGACCTCGTCGTCGCGGCCGGCGAGATCCGGAGGACGGTCTCGGCCGCGCACGGCCTGCGGGCGTACGACGTCGTCTTCCTCTCCCCGGGAGAGATCCCGCGCACCTCCAGCGGCAAGATCAGCCGGGCGCTGTGCCGGAAGTCCTATCTGGACGGATCGCTGACCGCGCGGCGGCTCGGGTGACCGGCCGGATCCGCGCCTGGCTCATCGCACGGGTGGCCGAGCGGACCGGCACGCCCGCCGGTCAGATCGACCCGGACCGGCCACTGTACGAGAACGGCCTTTCCTCCCGCGAGTCGATGGAACTGGCGGCGGAGCTGGGCAGGCATCTCGGCCGCCCGCTGCCGCCGACGCTGGTGTGGCAGTACCCGACGATCACCGCGCTCGCCGCCCGTCTGTCCACAGTGGAGGAGTCCGCGGTCGTCGAAGGCGAAGGCCGCGAGGAGGAACCGATCGCGATCGTCGGCATCGGCTGTCGTCTGCCGGGCGGAGCGGACTCCCCGGAGCGGTACTGGCGGCTCCTGGACGCCGGACGCGACGGCATCCGCGAGGTTCCGGAGGATCGCTGGGAGACCCCCGCCCGCGGCGGGTTCCTCGGTGACATAGCCGGTTTCGACGCCGAATTCTTCGGCATCACCCCGGCTGAGGCCGAGACGATGGATCCCCAGCAGCGGATGCTGCTCGAAGTCGCGTGGGCGGCGCTGGAACACGCCGGGATCCCGCCGTCCACGTTGCGCGGAAGCCGGACCGGGGTGTTCGTCGGGCTTTCGGCGGGCGAGTACGGCCACCTGACGATGGCCGATCCCGCCGCCGTCGACGTCTGGTCCGCCACCGGCGCCGCGACGAGCATCGCCGCGAACCGCCTGTCGTACCTGTTCGACCTGCGCGGCCCCAGCCTCACCCTCGACACCGCGTGCTCGTCTTCGCTGGTCGCGGTGCACCAGGCGGTGCAGAGCCTCCGCCGCGGCGAATGCGGTACGGCGCTCGCCGCCGGGGTGAACCTGCTGCTCTCGCCCGCGGTCACCGCCTCCTTCGAGCGAGCCGGGGTGCTGGCGCCGGACGGGCACTGCAAACCGTTCGACGCCGCCGCCGACGGCATCGCCCGCGGCGAGGGCTGCGGGGTGATCGTGCTGAGACCGCTGAAGGCCGCTCGCCGCGCGGGTGACCGGGTGCTCGCGGTGATCCGCGGCAGCGCGGTCAATTCCGACGGCCGGTCGAACGGTCTCGTGGCGCCCAGCCCCGGTGCGCAGGCGGACCTGTTGCGGGACGCGTACGCGGCGGCGGGCGTCGAACCGTCCTCTGTGGACTACGTGGAGGCGCACGGGACCGGGACCGAGGTGGGCGACCCGATCGAGGCGGGGGCGCTCGGCGAGGTGCTGGGAGCCTGCCGCGAACCCGGCCGCCCGCTGCTGATCGGCTCGGTGAAGGGGAACCTGGGCCATCTGGAAGGCGCGGCGGGGATGGCCGGGCTGATCAAGGTCGTCCTCGCGATGGTCCACCGGCGGCTGCCGCCGACCCCGCATCATCACGAACCCAGCCCGCATATCGACTTCGCCGGTCTCCGCCTTCGCGTGGTCGGGACCGGGACGGACTGGCCGCGCTACTCCGACGTCGTGCGGGCCGGGGTCTCCGCGTTCGGATTCGGCGGTACCAACGCCCACGTCGTCCTCGAAGAGTGGCCTGCCGCGTCGTTCGCCGCCCGGGGGAAGGAAACCGAGAGGGCGCACGTGTTCGCGCTGTCCGCTCGTTCGGCCGAGGTGCTCCGGGCGCGGGCGGCCGATCTGGCGGACTGGCTCGAAGATCCCGCGCACCGATCGGTCTCGCTGGACACGGTCGCCGCGACGCTGGCCAGGAGCCGGGACCACCTGCCCGTCCGTGGCGCGGTCGTCGCGGAGGGACGCGACCGGGTGGCCGCCGCCTTGCGTGCGATGGCCGCCGGGCGCGAGAGTGTCGACGTCGTCCTCGGTGAGGCCGCGCCGGTGTCCGACGTCGTGTTCGTCTTCTCCGGTTACGGCTCCCAGTGGCCCGAAATGGGTCGCGTCCTGCTGGGCACCGAGCCCGCGTTCCGGGCCGAGGTGGAGGCACTCGATCCGGTGTTCCGGGCCGAAGCCGGATTCTCCCTGCGCGCGGTGTTCGACGGCGACCACGACCCGCCGGACCTCGGCGCGACGCAACTCGCGTTGTTCGGCATGCAGCTCGCCCTCGCCGGGCTCTGGCGTGCGCATGGTGTCGTCCCGGCCGCGGTGCTCGGGCATTCGATGGGCGAGGTCGCGGCCGCCGTCGTCGCCGGTGCGCTGGACGTCGCCGAGGGCCTGCGCGTGATGGCCACCCGCGCCCGGCTGCTGGCCGAGGTCGACGCCTCCGGCGACGGCGCGATGGCGGTGGTCGAACTGTCGCCGGCCGAACTCGCCGATCTGGAAGCGGATTTCCCCGGGATCACCGTCGCGGTCTACGCCTCGCCGGTCCAGTGCACCGTCAGCGGCGGAGCCGAGCAGGTCGAGGCGCTGGTGTCGCACGTCGAGAGCCTCGGCAGGCTGGCGAAGCGGCTGCCCGTCGGCGGCGCGGGCCATTCGGAAGCCGTCGACGCCGTTCTCGGCCGGTTCCGTGCCGAGCTCGGCGAACTGTCCCCGAGACCGGTGGAAATCCCCTGCTACAGCAGTGTTCTCGACGATCCACAATGGTCACCGGTGTTCGACGTCGACTACTGGGCGGCGAATCTGCGCCGTCCGGTGCGGTTCAGCCAGGCACTGGCGGCGGCGACCGCCGACGGATACGACGTGTTCGTCGAGATCTCGCCGCATCCCGTGGCGCTGGCCGCGATCGAGCAGAGCACCGGCGCGCTCGCCGTGCCGTCGACGAGCCGCAAGATCGACGAGCGCGTGGCGTTCCTGACCACGCTCGCCCGGCTCCACACCCTCGGGCTGCCCGTCGTGCTCGACGACGGTGGGCCCCGCCCGCTTCCGGTCGAGCTGCCCGGCCCGCGCTGGCGGCACCGGCGGTTCTGGCCACGGCGCCCGGCGAACCGGGCCGGGGGCACCCATCCGTTGCTGGGTGTCCACATCGAACAACCGACCGGCGGGCACCTGTGGCGTGCGGACGTCGGGACCGAGACGCTGCCCTGGCTGGCCGACCACGCGGCGATGGGGGTCCCGCTGTTCCCCGCCGCCGGATTCCTGGAACTCGCGCTCGCGGCGGCGAAATCGGTCCTGCGACCAGGCGGGCAGCTCCGCGTCGGCGGCCTCGAACTACACCGGGTCCTCCCGCTCGCCGCGCATACCGAGGTGACGACCAGCCTGAGTACCGGGCCGTCCGAAGTGGACGTCTACGCGCGGTCCGCCGACGGCGGCTGGGTCCGGCACGCCACGGCTCGCGTCCGCGACGGGAACACCGCGGTGGTGCCGTTCGGCGCGGTCGGCGACGATGCCAGGCCGATCGACCTGTACCGGCTGCTGGCCGGGATGGGGCAGGGCTACGGTCCCGCTTTCCGCGGGTTGCGCGACGTCCTGGCGGCACCCGGCCGGGCTTCGGCCTCGATCACCCTGCCCGCCGACGATCCGGCGTACGTCCTGCAGCCGGTGATCGCCGATGCCTGCCTGCACGCGCTGGCCGCGGCCGCCGGGGACGTGCTGCGCGAAACCGACGGGGTGTTCCTGCCGCTGACCTTGGGCGAGGTCGTCGTCGCCGGTGACCCACGCCGCGGTGCCCGGGTCGACGCCGTGCTCGACTCGCTCGATCCGGCCGGTGACGGCCTGGTGGGCGGTGTCCAGCTGGTCGATGCGGACGGCGTCGTCCTGGTCGAGTTCCGAGAGGTCTACTGCCGCCGGTTCCAGCGTTCGGCGTTGCCGGTGCCGATGGCGGAGCTGCTGTTCGAGACGGTCTGGCGGCAGGCCGATCTGCCGACGGCCACGCCGGGCCCGCGCCGCTGGGTCGTCCTGCACGAGGACACGCCGTGGCTGACGGCGTTGCGTGACCGGCTCGCCGGGGACGAACTGGTGACGGTCCCGCTCGGAGATCGGGCCGCGCTGGCGGAAGCACTGAGAGCCCGCGAAGTCACGGGAGTCCTGGCTTGCGCCGGGTCCGGCGAACCCGACCCGATGCGGGACGCGCGGATGGTCGCGACGCTTTCCGGTGTCGTTGCCGAACTGGTCGAACGGGCGCCGCGGTTGTGGCTCGTCAGCGCGGGCGCGTCGGCCATCGAACCCGGCGAGCGCGGAGACCCCGGCCAGGCCTGGCTGCGCGGGCTGGTCCGCGTTCTCGCCTTCGAACATCCCGAACTGCGCGCGAGCCAGGTCGACTTCGACGCCGAGCCGGATCCCGCTCTGCTCTGGGTCGCCAAGCTGGCGGCGGAACTCCGCGCGGACGCGCCGGACGACGAGATCGCCTGGCGTGAGGGCGTCCGGTACACCCGGGTGCTGGCCCGGCCGGAACTCGGCGACCCACGCCGCGAAACCGTTGTGCGCGAAGGTTCCTACGTGATCACCGGTGGTCTCGGCGGCCTCGGCCTGGTCGCCGCGGACTGGCTGGCCGGACGCGGCGCGACCAGGCTCGTCCTCTCCGGACGGCGTGGCGCGAGCCCCGCCGTCGAACCGCTGCTGGCGGATTTGCGTGACCAGGGCGTCGACGTCCGCGTGGTGGCGGGTGACATCGCGGCACCAGGGACGGCCGAGGCGTTGGTCGCGGCGGCGACCGATGGTGGATTGCCGTTGCGTGGCGTGCTGCACGCGGCCGGTGTGCTGTCCGACGGTGCCGCCGCCGGCCTCGACGAGGACGCCGTCGAGGCCGTCTGGCGCGCGAAAGCGCTGGGGGCATGGCGTTTGCACGAAGCGACGGCCGGGCACGAACCCGACTGGTGGCTGACGTACTCGTCGGCGGCCGCACTCTTCGGATCGCCGGGACAGGCCGCCTACGCCACCGCGAACGCGTGGGTGGACGCGCTCGTCACGTGGCGCCGGGCCGCCGGATTGCCGGCCGCGACCATCGGCTGGGGTGCTTGGGGCGAGGCCGGAGCGGTCGTCGGCAACCGCAACCCCGTCCTCGAACCGCTCGGTACGGAGGAGGCGCTGGCAGCGCTGGACGCCGTATTGCGACGCGACCGCGCCTCGACCGGGATCGCCCGCGTCGACGCCGGGACCGTCCTGGCCCTTTTCCCGCGACTGGCCGGACGGCCCTTCTTCGAAATCCTGGTTCCGGGGGACGAACCGGTCACCGGACCGTCCACTTGGGACGGACTGGACGCGCTGCGGGCGGTCCTGCCCGAGGCGGCCCGCGAGATGCTGGCGGACTATCTGGCCGGGCTCGTCGCCGGCATGCTCGGCCTCGCCGCGGACGAGATCGACCGGAACGCGCCGCTCACCCGGCTCGGCCTGGATTCGCTCACCGCCATGCGTGCCAGGGGAGTCGTGGAACGCGACTTCGGCCTGCCACTGCCGATCCCGCTGCTGTTGCGTGGTGCGAGCCTCGGCGAACTCGCCGACCATCTCGCGGAACAGGCCGGGTTCCGCGAGGCGGATCCACGGCCCGCCTCGCCGGGTGCGGCCGTCGGGCCACGTGATCCGGCCGAACGCTGGATCGCCCGGCACTGGCAGGCGGAACTCGGCGGCGCGGAACCCGGCGTCCACGACGACTTCTTCGCCGTCGGCGGGGACGCCGAAGCGGCCGAGCGGCTGCGCGTCGTTTTCGCCGGGCAGCTCGGAGCGGTCCCTGACGGCCTGTTCGCGACGCCGACGATCGCCGCGATGGCCGATCTGCTGCGCGACGCGATCGAGGGACGCGGAGGCTGCCCGGTCCGGCCGTTGCGCAAGGGCGGCTCGGGTCCGGTGTTCCTGTTCCATCCGGCGGGCGGTCCGACGAGCGTCTACGAAGGGCTCGTCCGCCTGCTGCCGGAGGGCAGGCCCGTCTACGGTCTCGAACGGATCGACGAAGAGGACACGGTCGAGGACAAGGCCGAGTGCTATCTCGAGCTGATCAGGGAAATCCAGCCGCAAGGCCCGTACCGGCTGGGTGGCTGGTCGTTCGGGGGCTGCCTCGCCTACGAGACCGCCCGGCGGCTGACGGCGGCGGGGGAGCGGGTCGATCTCGTGTTCATGATCGACAGCATCCTGCCGCTGCCCGCGCCGGGGAAGCCGGCGCACGAGATCCTGCTGGACCGGTTCGACCGCTTCGCCGAACACGTCGAGCGGACCTACGGCGTCCCGTTGGACATCCCGCGCGAGGATCTCGTGCGGCTCGGCGACGACGAACAGATCCGGTTGGTGATCGGTAAGCTGGCCGAACAGGTGCCCGGGATGGGGCACGGCGTGCTGCGGCATCAGTACGAGTCCTATGTGGACGCACGGGTGGCGGAACGGTACGAGCCGGGACCGTACGCCGGGCCGGTGCTGCTGATGCGCGCGCAGGAGCCGCATCCGCTGACCACCACCCTCGACCCGCGGTACCTGCGCACCGACGAAGCCCTCGGCTGGGACGCCTTCTGCGCGGATCTGGAGGTCGTCCGGGTGCCGGGCGATCACCTGTCGATGATCGACCCGCCGCATGTCGAGGTGGTCGCCGCCGCGCTCGCGGCCCGGCTGGGGGCACCCAAGGCGGCGCGGCCATGACCGACACGACGGCGTTCCGGATCGCCGACCTCGCCGCCCGCCAGGAAGATCTCCGGATCGCCGAGAAACGAGCCGTCGACCGGCAGCACGCCAAGGGCAAACTGACCGCGCGCGAACGCGTTGAACTGTTGCTGGATCAGGATTCCTTCGTCGAGCTCGACCAGTTCGCCCGGCACCGGTGCACCGAGTTCGGGATGGACGCCAACCGGCCGTACGGCGACGGCGTGGTGACCGGGCACGGCACCGTCGACGGCAGGCAGGTCTGTGTGTTCTCCCAGGACTTCACCGTGTTCGGCGGCAGCATGGGCGAGGTCTTCGGCGAGAAGGTCCTCAAGGTGATGGACCTGGCGATGACGCTGGGCTGTCCGGTGGTCGGCATCAACGATTCCGGCGGCGCCCGGATCCAGGAGGGCGTCGTCTCGCTGGCCTATTACGCCGAGCTCGGCAGGCGCAACGCGCTCGCGTCCGGTGTCATCCCACAGATCTCGCTGATCATGGGACCGTGCGCGGGCGGGGCGGTGTACTCGCCGGCGATCACCGACTTCACCGTGATGGTGGACGAGACCGCGCATATGTTCGTCACCGGCCCGGACGTCGTGCACGCCGTCAGCGGCGAGCGGGTCTCCGCCCAGCGGCTCGGCGGCGCCGCGGTGAACAGCGAGGTCTCCGGGAACGCCCACCACCGGGCCACCGACGAGCACGACGCCATCGACTGGGTGCAGACCTTGCTCGGGTATCTGCCGTCCAACAACCTCGACCCCGCCCCGGAATACGCCGACGAGACCGCTCCCGAGCTCACCGCGACCGATCTCGAACTCGACCGGCTGGTGCCCGACTCGCTGAACCAGGCCTACGACATGACCGAGGTGATCTCGCGGCTCGTCGACGACGGCGAGTTCACCGAGATCCACAGCGCCTTCGCGCCGAACATGATCTGCGCGTTCGGCCGGATACGGGGCCGGACGGTCGGAGTCGTGGCGAACCAGCCGCTCCATCAGGCAGGCGTGATCGACATCGACGCCTCGGAGAAGGCGGCGCGCTTCGTCCGGTTCTGCGATGCTTTCGGCATCCCGATCCTCACCCTCGCCGACGTCCCCGGCTATCTGCCGGGTGAGGCGCAGGAACGGCACGGGATCATCCGGCGCGGCGCCAAACTGATCTACGCCTACGCCGAGGCGACCGTGCCGAAGGTGACCGTGGTGATCCGCAAGGCCTACGGCGGCGGCTACGCGGTGATGGGTTCGAAACACCTCGGCGCGGACGTCAACCTGGCGTGGCCCACCGCCGAGATCGCGGTGATGGGCGCCGAGGGCGCGGTGCGGGTGCTGCACCGGCACGAACTCGCCGCACTGCCACCGGAACAGCGGACCGTCGAACGGAAACGGCTGACCGAGGCGTACCGCGAACGGCACTCGAACCCTTACTTGGCGGCGGAACGCGGCTACGTCGACCAGGTCATCGCGCCGTCGCAGACCCGCCTTCAGGTGGCGAGGGCCCTGCACGCGCTGCGGACCAAACGGCAGACCCTCCCGGCCAAGAAGCACGGAAACATCCCGTTGTGAGCGAGGAGAAGTGATGAAGCGAACCCGGCGGTGGGGTCTGCTGGCGCTGGCCATGGTGGCTCTGCTCGGAAGCCCGATCCCGGCGAGCGCGGCGCCCGCGCCGGTCTCCGCCGACAACGGGGCGAAGGTCGTCGAGGAGACCTGGCTGGACGCGCGCACGGTCGATCTCAAGATCAGTTCGCCCGCGCTCGGCACCACCGGCATGGTCCGCCTGCTGGTGCCGGCCGGCTGGGCCGCGCAACCCACGCGGACCTGGCCGACGCTGTACCTGCTGCACGGCTGCTGCGAACCGGTCGACTACCGCTCGTGGGACCAGTTCACCGACGTCAAGGCGTTCACCGCGGACAAGGACGCCCTCGTCGTCATGCCGACGGGCGGCCCGGCCGGCATGTACACGAAGTGGTGGAACTTCGGGCTCAGGAGCACTCCCGACTGGGACACCTTCCACACCCTGGAGGTGCGGCAGATCGTCGAACGCGGTTACCGGGCGGGCACGCGCCGGGCGGTCGCGGGGTTGTCGATCGGCGGCTACGGCGCGCTCGCGTATTCGTACAAGCACAAGGGGATGTTCGCCGCCGCGGCGTCCTACAGCGGGGTGCCGAACACCCTCAACCAGGGCGCCCCGCTGTTCATCCAGGGGATCCTGGCCCGCGCGGGGATCTTCAACTACCTGGAGCTCTGGGGCGACAGCTGGGGGATGCGCCCGATCTGGACGGCGAACAACCCGTACGACAACATCGACGGCCTGCGCGGCACGGCGCTCTACATCTCGTGCGGGAACGGCAAGACCGGCCCGCTCGACCCGCCCGGCCAGTCCGACATCTTCGAACCGCAGGCGCTGGCTTCGTCGGTGACCTTCACGGATCGGTTGAAGGCCAAGGGGATTCCGGCGACCGTCGACTACTACGGCGACGGTACGCACAGCTGGCCGTACTGGCAGCGGGCGCTGCGGAACTCCTGGCCGGTGCTGGCGGGCGGGCTCGGCCTGTGACAGCCGCCGAACTCGCGTGATCAGATGCGGCCCTCGCCGAGGCGTTGCGAAAGCCACTTTCGCAACCTTCAACGTTGCGAAAGTGGCTTTCGCAACGTCAGCCGGCGATCAGTTCGGCGAAGCGTTCCGGGCTGACGTTCCCGCCGCTGATGATCACCCCGACCCGGCCCGACACGGGAATCCGACCGCTGAGCAGCGCGGCGAGACCGGTCGCCCCGCTCGGCTCGATGACGAGCTTCAGCCGTTCGAACGCGAACCGCATCGCGTCCCGGACCTGCTCGTCGGTGACCAGCGCGATGTCGTCCACGAGCCGCCGGTTGATCGAGAAAGTCAGTTCGCCGGGGATCTCGGCGGCCTGGCCGTCGGCGATGGTCCGCGGCACCGGGATAGACACGCGTTCCCCCGCCTCCAGCGAGCGTTTGGTGTCGTCACCCGCGGCGGGTTCGACGCCGACCACCCGGATACCGGGCCGCACGGCCTTCGCGGCGGTCGAGCTGCCCGCGATCAGGCCGCCACCGCCGACCGGGACGACGAGCGTGTCGAGGGATTCGGTGTGCTCCAGCAGTTCCAGCGCCGCCGTGCCCTGTCCCGCGATCACGTGCGGGTGCTCGTAGGGCGGGATGAGTGCGAGACCGCGGTCGGCCGCCAGCGCCTCGCCGATGGCGACGCGGTCGCCGGTGTACCGGTCGTAGGTGACGATCTCGGCGCCGTAGCCCGCAGTGGCGTCCTTTTTGGACTGCGGGGTGTCCTCCGGGATCAGGATGACCGCGCTGCTGCCGAGTTCGCGCGCGGCGAGCGCGACGGCCTGCGCGTGGTTGCCCGAGGAGTACGCGGCGATGCCCTTGGCCAGCTGCTCCGGCGAAAGCCGGGACGCGGCGTTGTACGCGCCACGGAACTTGAAGGCCCCGACGCGCTGGAGGTTTTCGCATTTGATGAAGACCTCGCCGCCGACGAGCTCGTCGAGGGTGCGGGAACGCACGACCGGGGTCCGGTGCGCGACCCCGGCCAGCCGGGCGGCCGCGTCGCGGATGTCGTCGATGGTCACGGGGGCGGTCATGATGCTCCTTGTTCACGGATTTCGGCGAGATAGTTGTAGGCGGAGGCGCGGGAGATCCCGATCCGCGCCGCGACCTGGGGTACGGCCCGCCGCACGGCGAACACTCCACGTGCGTGCAGGCTGCGGAACAGATCGAGACGTTCTTCGCGGCTGAGGGCGGTCCACGGTTTGTTCAGCCGGAGTTGATGCTCGTCGACGATCGCGTCCACCACGGCGTCGACGTCGTCGCCGAAGGTGGTGGTCGGCGTTTCGGCCGCGGTGCCGACATCGGCGAGTTCGCCGACGAGGGTTCGCAGCTGACTCAGAGCGGTGACGTCGAGGTTCACGCACAGCGCGCCGAACACCGAGCCGCCGCTGTCGCGCAGCAGCATGGTCGAAGACTTCACGAGCTTCCCGGACGCCGTCCGCGTGACGTAGTTCAGCTGGTCTTCGGCGTCGTCGCCGCGGGCGAGCAGGCCCATGCCGATCTCGCTCATCGAGCCGCCCACGGTGCGGTCGGTGACCGAGCCGGCGATCGCGACCACCGACTTCTCGGGGCGGCGGAAGTCGTGCACCACGACCTCGCAGAACGAGCCGAGCGTCGCCGCGATGCCGTCGGCGACCGGGGCGAGCGCGTCGAGGATCGCGTCCTGCTCAGACATCGCGTACTCGGGCGAGGGCCTCGACTTCGACGACACCGCCGTAAGGCAGGGAAGCGACCCCGACACAGGTACGGGCGGGCCTGGGCTCGGAGAAGAACTCCTCGTAGACCCGGTTGAGGCCGTCGCGGTCGGCGATGTCGGTCAGGTAGACGACGACCTTCACCACGTCCGCGCGGGTCGCGCCCACCGAGCGCAGCGCGGCATCGAGGTTGGCGAAGGCCTGCGGGCATTCGGCGTCGAATCCGCCGGGTACCAGCGCCCCGGTCTCGGTCACGCCGAGTCGTCCGGACACGGAAACCAGGTCGCCGCTGCGGAAGGCGGGCGGATACGGATGCTCGTTGGTCACGAGACCGACTGTATAAGCGCTGGACGGATTGTCCAACCGATTAAGAAGTGACCTATCGCTCATGCCCGCCGACGGTGATTGATATACCGTATACAGACAGGGAGGGGGTCGATGGCCATGAGTTCCGTGCAGGACGAGGACGGCCGGATCGTCGCACCGCCGAGCATGGCCGACCTGGCCACCCGGGCGCTGCGCGCGATGATATTTTCCGGCGAACTCCCGCCCGGCACGCGTTTGGTCGAGGCCAAGCTCACCGAGCGGCTCGGAGTTTCCCGGCCGCCGCTGCGGGAAGCGTTGCAGGTCTTGGCCTTCGAGGGACTCGTAGTGCCCCATCCGCGGCGCGGCGTCATCGTCCGCTCGCTGACCCGCCACGACGTCTACGAAATCGTCACCCTGCGCGAAGAACTCGAAGCCTTCGCCGTCCGGACCGGGATCCCGGTCCGCTCGCCGGAGCGGTTGCAAGCCTGCCGGGCCGCCCTCGCGGCATTCGAACAGGCGGGCCGCGACGGCGACGAAGGTGTGTTCACGCAACGAAAGTACGACTTCCATCAGTCGATCGTCGCGCTGGCCGGGCACGAGCGGGTCACCGAGGCCTACCGCGCGCTTTCCCTGCAGATGCAGCTGTGCATGGCCCTCAACCGCAGCGCCCGCCGCGATGGCGAATCGTTGATGCAGAACGTCGATCGGCACCGCGAGCTGCTCACGATCATCGAGGGCGGCGACCCGGACGCGGTGTTGCGGGCGCTGGCCGATCACGGTCACGGCAGCTTCCTCGACGCGGTGGTGGACCAGCTCGACGGCGGCACCCCCGATTCGGAACGCTGGCTGGCCGAACGCCGGAGCCGGTAGCAGAACGGTGCGGGTGGTCGTGAGTGGCGTTTCGGGTTCTAACCCGAAACGCCACTCACGACCACATGGGCCGCCTCAGCCTCAGCCGGGCAGAATGAAGAGCAGCCAGGTCGCGATCGGCGCGATCGCGCACATGCTGAATCCCCAGATCATCAAGCCCCGGAACACTTTGTCGTTCTGCCCGGCGGGCGCGTTGGCCACGACCAGCGCGCCGCTGGTGGAGAACGGCGACGAGGCGTGGGTGACCCACTGGTGCGGCGTGAGCGAAGGCGTGACTCGCGTGATCAGGGACGTGACTCGCGTGATTGGAGGCCGCACTCACGAGCGGGGAACCTGCCGGCCCGGCGTCTCAAACCACCTCGAAGTTCGCCATCATCGCCATGTCCTCGTGTTCGGCGTTGTGGCAATGGAAGACGTACCGGCCTCGATAGCCGTCGAAGCGGGCGATGACCTCGGCCGACTCGCCCGGCGCCAGATCGACGGTGTCCTTGATGCCACCGTCGAACGGCCCCGGCGGCCGCCCGCCCCGCGAAAGGATCCGGAAGCCCACCAGATGCAGATGCACGGGATGGTGGATGTCGGCGACGAACCGCCAGATCTCGGTGTCGCCGAGGCGCGGGCTCGCGGACATCAGGTCCGGCGAGAACGGTTCCCCGCCGATCACCCAGCCCGCGCGACCGTGGACGGTGCCCGCACGGAACGAGAAGTCGCGCGTGGTCGTGGCCTGCTCGCGGGGGAGCGGCGGGATCTCGCTGAGCTTGGCGGGAACCCGGCTGTCGTCCGCCGCACGGCGCGCGACGACGAACCGCATGACCTGGGCGGTCGAGCCGGTGCCGAGCCGGTTCACGAGGGTGACTTCGATGCCGACCGGATAGCGGCCGAAGTCGACGACGACGTCGTACCGTTCCGCCGGGGCGACGGGGAGATGGTCGTGTGCGCGTGGCGCGTCGAGCAGGCCCTGGTCGGCGCCGATCTGCACGAAACCGCCGCCGCCGGGTGGCGGCGGGTCGAGCGCCAGGTCGTACCGCCGCGCGTTGGAGCCGTTGAGGAGACGCAGCCTGTGCCGCACGGCCGCGACTTCGTGTACCGGCCACGGCGCCCCGTTGACGAGGATCACGTCGCCGAAAACACCCTCCACATAAGCACTTTCGACTCCCGGAGTGGTCCGCAGCGACCGGTCGAGGGAGGGGTAGGCGAACTCGCCGTGCTCATCGAAGGAACGGTCGGCGATCATCAGCGGCAGTTCACGTTCCCCGGACGGGAGTCCCAGGGCGTCTTCCTCGTCGTCGCGGATCAGGTGGAATCCGGCCAGGCCCTGGTACACGGCCGGACCGGTGAAGTCCATCCGATGGTCGTGGTACCACAGCGTCGCGGCCCGTTGCCGCAGCGGGAAGACGTAGTCGCGCTCGCCGTTCGAGATCCGGGCACGGGTGTCGACCATGCCGTGTCCGGCGTGCGCGGTGCTCCAGCCCGACCGCGGCAGGACGAGATCGGTCGGGTAACCGTCGGAATCCGCGGGCGTGTACCCGCCGTGGAGGTGGACCACGGTCGGCACCGGAAGCTCGTTGCGATGGTGTGCCACCACCGTCCGGTCCCGCCGCGATTCGATCGTCGGGCCAGGGAAGATCCCGTCGTAGCCCCAGATCTGCGTCCGGACGCCGGGCAGGATCTCGGCCGTGGCCGCCCGCTGGGTGATGGTGTAGTGATCGGCGTCGGCGGTCCTTTGTGGACGCAGGACCGGCGGGATCGGCAGCGGCACCCGGAATGGTTCCGGCAAGGGGATTCCGCTGCGCAGCAGCTCACCGGTCCCCGGCGCGCCTTGCGCGAGCAAGCGGGGAGCCGCGATCCCGGCGGCGGCGAGGACACCGGCCCCGCCGGCGAGCCCGAGGAAGGTCCTGCGAGGAAGGCGGCGGCTCATCGACGCGCCCGCCAGGTCTGCGGCCGCCAGACGGCGATGGTCGTCAGGATCGCCCCGGTGACCAGCGCGACGCCGAGGGGGATGTGCAGATCGAGCGCGCCCGCCATCCCGGCGAGGTACTGCGCGGTCTCGCCCGCCGCGAGCAGCAGGCTGATCCAGAACAGCCAGCGTGGTCCGCGGGCCAGCCAGAGGACCGAAGCCGCGATGATCTGCGCGTACGCCAGATACGACACCGCGTCCGCGCCCCAGCGGTGCAGCCACAGCATGTCGTAGTCGCCGCCGAGATAGCCGCCGGCGAACACCGGCTGGCCGATGATCGCGACGGCGTGGGCGCTCACCAGCACCCGGTTCACCACCAGCGTCCCGTTCGCCTTCCGGCTCGGGCTGGTCAGGGTTTCACTCACGCGATCGAACGTAAGAGCCGAGGCCTTATGCTGTCCAAGACAAGATCGGTTATCTGTTCATAACAGGTGGGGTATCAGCAGTGGATCTTCTGGCGCTCCGGTACTTCCAGACGGTCGCCCGGCTCGAACACGTCGGCCGCGCGGCCGAGAAGCTGCGGGTCGCGCAACCTTCGCTCAGCCGGACCTTGGCCAGGCTGGAAAGCGAACTCGGCGTGCCGCTGTTCGACCGGCACGGCCGCCGGATCCGGCTCAACCGCTTCGGCACCGCGTTCCTCCGCCGCGTCGACCGGGCGCTGGCCGAACTCGACGACGCCCGTCAGGAACTCGACGACGCCGCCGGGCTGGAACGCGGCACCGTCACCGTCGCGGCTGAAAGCCTGCTCGCCCTCACAGAACCGCTTCGTACTTTCGTGCCGGGCCATCCGCTGGTGGACGTGCGGCTGTCCCAGGCGTCGGCGGCGGGGATGGCGGAGAAGCTGCGATCCGGCGACGTCGACCTGTGCATCTCGTCGCAACCGTTGGCGGGCAACGACATCCGCAGCCGCGTGCTGCTCGACGAACAGGTGTTCCTCTGTGTGCCTTCCGGGCACCGGCTCGCCGGGCGTGGCCACGTCGGCCTGGCGGACCTCGAAGGCGAGCCGTTCCTCACCACGCGCCCCGGGTACTGGCAGCGGGCGCTCGTCGAGCGCCTCTTCGCGAAGGCCGGGCTCGAACTCCACATCGTCTGCGAGGGCGACGAAGCCGCCGTGCTCTTCCAGCTCATCGACGCGGGCCTCGGTCTCGCGCTCGTGCCGTCGCTCGGACTGCGGCCGGAAACCAGCCGGACGGTGGTCTGGCTCGACGTCGACGACCCCGATTGCCGCCGCGTGCTCAGCGTCACGTGGCGCGAGGACAGCTATCTTTCGGCTGCGGCGCAACGCTTCCGCGACCACGTCGTCGAGCATTTCCAGGCACAGGCCGGGCCCCGGTCGCGGTGACCGGGGCCCGGGAAGTGCTTACGGGTTGAGCGTGACGCTGTAGGCGCTCAGCGCTTCACCGATCGGCTGGAAGTACGAAGTGCCGCTGCCCTTGCCGGAGGTGATGCCCAGCCCGACGCTGCCGGAGAACAGGCAACCGCCCGAGTCGCCGGGGTTGACCAGCGCGCTGGTCTGGATCAGCTGGTACACCGAACCTTCGGCGTAGTTCACCGTGACGTTCAGCCGCTGCACCGAACCCGAGGTGAGCCGGGTGGTGCTGCCGCTCTTGCTGATCCGCTGCCCGACGGTGGCCGAACCGGCGGAGGCGATCCGCTGGGTGGAGCCGTTCCACAGGGTGACCGCGCCCGGCGCGCTGCCGGTGGTGTTGCGGATCAGGCCGTAGTCGTTGGTCGGGAAGCTGGCGCCCTGGGACGGTCCGACGTTCCACTGCGACACCGCGCGGGTGCAGTGGCCGGCGTCGAGGATGTAGTTCTGGCCGCCGCGGTTGGTGTTGAAGCCGACCGAGCAGCGGGTGCCGCCGCCGGTGATGGCCTCGCCGTTGTAGATCGCGGTGTGCATCTCGCCGGTGGTCCGCTCCACCCGGACCCGATCACCGAGTGTTTCGGCCGCCTTCACGAGGGCCTCGGCGCCCTTCGCGGCGTCGGAGATGGTCAGCACGACCTGGTTGGCCTTGGGGTCGAGGCCGATCGAGGTGTGCGCGACCGTGGGCAACGCCTGCAGGGCGTTCTGCGCGCTCGTGAGCGCCGCGGTGGAGTGCTTGACCACGCGGGCCCGCGCGCCGGTCGCGGTCACCTGGTCGGCGGCGGCCTGGTCGAGCACGTTCACCACCGGCTTGGCGGCGTCGTCGAGGTAACCGTCGGCGGCACGGGAGCCGAGCGACGCGGTGAGCGTCTGCAGCGTTTCGACGCTGGCCGTCTGCGTCCGGAGGAACTCGACCGCGGCGGCCTGGCTGATCCCGGCTTCGGAGGCGAGGGACGTCACCGCCTCGTGCTGCACGGTGGGGGAGTAGCCCGCGATCGTGGTGGCGGTGGCCGTGGACGGGGCGAGGAAGCCGACGGCCGCGGCCGCGGCCACCAAGGTGGTGGCGGTACGGGCCAAGGGGTTTGTGCGCATACCGGTGTCTCACTTTCGCGAGGGAGGATCCAGCGCGAGGGGTGGCCGCACTGGACACAGTGGGGTCGCCGGGCACGGCCAAGGCGACCCGGCACCGGTGATCCGGTGCCGATCATGGTGATCCGGCGCCCCGGTGGCGGATACCGACTTTCGTTGGACAGGAAGAAAGATAGGTACCGGCAAACGGGGCTACCGAGGTATACGCGCACAGTAAATCGATGGGTCTCGTGAGTGGTGAGGCCGGTTCTAGCCAACGGTGTCTTGGCACCTACCGGCTTTCGGCTCACGGGCCGTGGAGATGCTGGAGGTAGGTTGCGAAAGCCACTTTCGCAACGTTGAAGGTTGCGAAAGTGGCTTTCGCAACCCCGCGGCGACGGCGTCCTTACCGCTTACGAGGCCTCGAAGGCCAGTCGGGCGAAGCGTTCCCCGATGAGCCGGTGCGTGGCCGCGTCCGGGTGGAGGTGGTCGGGCAGCGGCAGCTCGGCATGGTCCGCCTCGCCGTACAGTTCGAGACCGTCGAGATAACGCAGGTGGGGATCGTTCGCGCTCCGCTCCTTGACGATACGGGCGAGTTCGTCGCGGATCACGGTGAGCGTCAGCTTTCCCTCGGCGGTCTCCGCGGGGTCGCCGGCCGCCCTGAACCGCACCTTTCCTTCCCGCAAGGCGTCCGGGTCGAACTCGCCGGGCCCCGGTGTGTGCTCGTGGATGGGGCAGTAGAGCGGCGAGACGACCAGCAACGGCGTGGCGGGATGGCCTTCCCTGATGGTGTCGAGGAAACCGTGCACCGCCGGGCCGAACGCGCGCAGCCGCATCAGGTCCGCGTTGACGACGTTGATCCCGATCTTGACACTGATGAAGTCGGCCGCCGTGTCCCGCATCGCGCGGGCGGTGAACGGGTCGAGCAGCGCGCTGCCGCCGAAGCCGAGATTGACCAGTTCCTTTCCGGCGATGGCCGCGGCCGTGGCGGGCCAGATCCCGGTCGGGGTCGCCGCGTTGGAGCCTTGGCTGATGGAACTGCCGTGGTGCAGCCAGGTCTCGCGTCCGGACGACTGGACACTGTGGACGGACGCGTCGGTGCGCAAGGCGACGAGCCGCGTCGTCTCGTTGTGCGGCAGCCAGATCTCGACGTTCTTCTCGTGCCCGGGCAGGCCGTCGAACCGCAGGGTCCGGACGGGACCGGGCTGGTGCCGCGCGGTGCCGGTGGCCAGGTCGACGGTGATCGTGTCGCCTTCGGTCACACGGGCCCGCCCGGCGAGCCGTCCGTCGACGAGTAGTTCGTAGACGCCATCGGGCCGGGGTGGCATGCCGGCGAAGACCCGTTTGGTGGCCAGGACATCCAGCTCGACGAGCGACGCCGCGCTGCGGAAGGCGAGCCGCACTCCGGAAGGCTGCGATTCCGCCATGGCCAGCTGACCGTCGGGGATCTGCTGCCTGGCCCGCGCGGGCAGCCGGTGGAGGAGCACGCCGCGCTCGGTGTGTTCGAGGTCCAGCGCGCCCCGGACGAGGGCGGCGGTGATCGGGGTGGTGAGCATTCTTCCGTTCATTTCGTTCGGGGCCAAGCGCGCAGCAGGACGTCGAGCGCGTCGAGGATCTCGGTCCAGCTCTCCTGCGAGCCGGGGGTGCTGTGGCTGAAGCCTCCGGCGGACTCCAGCCCGACGAAGCCGCTGAACACGCTGCCCAGCAGCCGGACCGCGTGCGTCTGGTGCGGCTCTGCCAAGTCGTAGCCGCGCAGGATCGCCCGCATCAGTTCGGCGTGGCGGACACCGGCGCTGGTGGACGCCTTCTCCGGGGCGAGCCGGAATCTCGCGGCGGTGAAGCGGCCGGGGTGTTCGAGCGCGTAGTCGCGGTGGACGTTCGCCAAGGCGATCAGCGCGTCCTTGCCGGCCAGCCCCGCCACCGCGGTGGCGGCGAGATCGGCGAGTTCGGCCAAGGCCAGCAGGGCGATCTCGGTCTTCAGTTCGTGGGCGTTCCGCACATGCGAATACAGGCTCGCCGTCTTGACGCCGCACCGCTTCGCGAGCTCGGTGGGGGTCACGTGCTCGAAGCCGATCTCGTCGGCGAGCTCCGCGCCCGCCCGGACCACGCGTTCCGTGGTCAGTCCCGCTCTCGCCATGGCAGCCACCGTACCATAGTCCATTCGGGATTTACCTAATCAGTTTAGGTAGCCGAAACCTGGGTTCGGTAGCGCCCGGCACCGCGGAAGCTGGCCGCGGACCCGAACGGAGGTGAGCGTGATGAACACGGTGGATCCGGCCAAGGCCAGGCACGACCGCATCGAGCGGCTGCGGGGTGATCGCCGTCTGCTCGCGGGCGCGATCCTGGCGTCGGCGGTCACCCTGGTCTGCGGCTTCTTCGCCGGACACGGCTTCGGTGACCTCGTCGAACAGTTCCGGACGATGGCGATCGACAGCGTTTTCGACGACCGCGGCGACGGCGCGCCGCCCTACGGCCCCCTGTGGGGAACGTTCGGTTTGCTCGGTTGTCTCGCCTCCGGCAACCTCGCGGCGGCCGCCATGAGGCGCTACCAAGGACGGTCGTCGGGACCGGCGTTCCCCGTCGTGGCGGCATTCGCGGCCAGTACGCTCGGCCTCTGGTGTTCGTCGAGGGACTGGCTTCCGCCGCTCGCCGTCGGCACCGCTGTCGACCCGGTGTTCCACGAGGACGAAAAATGGGGGCTCTGGGCGTGGTTCCTCTACTACGCCGACTGGTGGGCGCCCGCGTTCTTGTCCGCCCTGACGATGCTGGCCCTGTGGTACGCCGTCCAGGTTTCGCGACGGCACGCCGAGACGGCCCGCACCAGGGAATGGTTGCTGCGGCACGGCCGGCGGGTGCCCGCCGGAATCGTCGAGGTGAAACTGCGCCTGGCGGGTGACGAATCGGGAACCCGTGTCGCGGGCGCGAACGTGACGGTCGTGTTCACCGACGGCGCGGGGGTCCGACACTGGGTGACCCGCCGCACGAGGGACACCACGATCGTGACCGCCGAAGTGCTGTTCGACCCGGCATCACCGGCCGACGACAAGAAGATCTTCGTGGCGTTCCGGCGCCATCCCGCCCTCAGCGACTGGCTGCCCGCCCGCTGAGTCCCGACAGTCTGGAGTCACGCCCATGCCGCTCGCCCTCGTCCGCGGATTCCTCACCGGGATCATCACCGGGACGACCCTGTGCGCGTTCATCGTGGGGATCGTCATCGAGTACGTGCCGCTGATGATCGCGGGCGCCGGACTCCCCATCGCCTACGGAATCCTGCTCCACCTCGCCGGAGCGCCACGACGTGCTCGTGAGGCGAGGGTCGCGCCGGTGATCGCGCTCGCGAAGATCGAGAGCCTCCGCGCGGGCGGCACCGAGACGGGGGACATCCCGGTCTACTTCGATCTCACCGTCGCCCCCGACGGCCAGCCGACCTACCGGTTGAAGGTCACGCACAGCATCAACCTGGTGGACCTCCCGGTCTACCGGCCGGGCGACGTCCTGGTCGTGCGATACCCGCCAGGCCGGCCGTGGAAGGCGGAGGTCGTCGAGCGCCTGTCACCGGAGTGGGAGCGCCGCGTGGCCGAAGCGGCGATCGAATCCGCTCCCGAATCCAGCCTGGTGCGGGAACCGGCGGAGGGTTGCGCGTTCGGCGCGCTCGCGGTCCTCGGGTTCGTGCTCGGCGCGGCTCTCGTGCTGTTCCTGTTCCGTGTCGAGCTGTTCGCGCCGGAAGAGCCCGCCCGGGCGGAAGAAACCCAGTCCGGCACGACTACCTCCTCCTCGGGGTCGGCGACCGTGAACGTCGACAGATCCCTGCTGGGCGAAGGGGAACTGCGCCGGGCGATCGACGCGCTGGCGCGGGCCACGGACGTTTCCCAGGTGGTCACCGCGGTCGTCGAGGACCGGCGGCTGACCGTGGTCTTCGCCCCGACCGACGCCCAGGTGCCGCGGTTCGACCTCCGTGAGGCGGCGGTCGACCGCGTCCCTGCCCTGGTCGAGCGGGCGAAGGCGACCATCCACGTCGGTGAGCCGCTGACGTGGCAGGTCACGATCATCCCGTTCGGGACCGCGGTGAGCAGCCGGGTGATCGTGACCGGCCCCGATGGCAGCGGCTCACTCGCGGACGGTGGCTGAAGCCGCGGTCAGGCTCCGTGTTTTCCCGGCGCGGCACTGCCGGAGTACTCGCCGAGGCCGGAGATCAGCTCGGTGAGCTCGGCGTCGTTGTCGTAACGGCGCTGGTGCAGCTCGGCGATCTTCGCGCCCATCTCCGGATCCGGGTCGTCGGTGACGTCGAACGACGCGAACCGGTCGACCAGCGGGAGCCCGACCCGGTCGGTGTTCCGGTGCGCCGGGTGCATGAGGTACTCCCAGTACCCGTCGAGGTCTTCGATCGCGAAGACGGCACCCCATTCGTAGTCGCCGCCGAAATCACGGCCGACGACGAAGGACTTCACCGCCGGGATGACCCGGCCCTGATTCCGGAGGCTCTCCAAGGCCTCTTCGACCTGCTCCGGTGAGGCGTCGGGCCGCAGGGTGAAACGGTTGCCGTGGTAGATCATCGTGTTTCCTTTCCGTTGTTCCGATTCGAGAGAAGGGCGGCGAGTGCCGCTCCGGCAGCCAAGGCGATGCCGGACCAGGTGAACGCACCGGCGATGCCGATGCCCTGGACGAGTGGTTCGACGACGAGCGGGGACAGGAACTGGCCGAGGAAGATCCCGGTGACCAGGCCGCTGAGCACCCGCCCGCGCCGCGCGGGATCGGCGGCCTCGGCCAGGCGCAGGTTGAGGTTCGGGACGACGAAGCCGACGCCGAGCCCACCCGCGAGCAGCCCCGCCACGACCTGGGCGACGGTGCCCGCGGTACCGATCACCAGCCAGCCCACGCCCATGAGCGCGACACTGACGGTGGTGATCGCGGTGGGGCCCAGGCGCCGCCGCAGCCGGGGGAAGGCGAGCGCGCCGACGACACCGGTCAAGGTGCTCCCGGCGAACACGGCACCGACTACGACGGGCCCGCCGCCGAAGCCCTCCAACAGGAACGGCAGCTGGGTCGGCGCCATGTAGAAGACCAGCGTCACCACGAACGCCAGGACGTACACGCCGCCGATGCGAGCGGGCAGCCGGCCAGCTTCACCGGCCGCGGGGCTGTTCCGCTCCGGTTCCCGCAGGGACACGAGCGCGAAGACCGCGACGATCACCGAAACCGAGTAGATCCAGAACGGCGCATGCCAGTTCACTGTGGCCAGCAATCCGGCCAAGGGCAGGAAGACGACGCCGCCCAGGCTCGCGAAAGCCTGCTGCAGACCGAGGAAAGAGGCGCGGCGTCCGCCGGTGAACCAGTCGGTGATCAGGGTGCTGATCGCGGTCATGATCCCGCCGACGGCCAGCCCGAGCGCCGCCCGGGTGATCAGCAGCAGGTAGAGGTCGTCCACGAAGAACCCGGCCGTACCGGAAACCGCGTAGAGCCCCAGCCCCGACAAGAGCAGCGGGCGGCGTCCGACGCGGTCCGCGACGATCCCCGACAGGGGTGCGCTGATCGCGATCGCGAGTGAGGTCACGGTCAGCGCCAACCGGACGAGAAGGCCGGAACCGGGCGTATCGGCGAAGTCCTCCCGCATCGCGGGCAGGCTGGGCGCGATGATCGCCGCGGCCATGATGGTCAGCGGCGCCGCGGCCAGCACGGTGCCGCGAGCCCGCCGTGTCGGTGCCAAGGTGTTCGTCACGCCACCGAATCTCGCATCCGGCCGCCGGGGTTCGCGTCGGTGAAGATCGCCTAGATCGGCCCGCGCTCGGTAGCGTGCGGGCATGACCGACGAGATCCTGCCCGCCATCGCCGGAGAGATCCTCACCGGAGAAGCCGCCTTGTCCCTCGCCGGCGAGGACTGGGGGAAGCTGATCCACGCGAGGCCGGGCCTGGTGGTGCGGCCCGCTTCGGCGACGGATGTGGCCGTCGTGCTCAGGTTCGCAGCCGCGCGAGGTCTTCCGGTGGCCGCCCGCGGCGCCGGGCATTCGCCGTACGGGCAGGGACAGGTCGAGGGCGGCATCGTGCTGGACATGACCGCGCTGCCGCCGCGCCGGGTGGTCACCGGCGACCTGATATCGGTGGACGCCGGTGCCCGCTGGCGGGAGGTACTCGAAACGACGCTGCCGCACGGGCTGGCACCGCCGGTGCTCACCGACTATCTCGAACTGACCGTCGCGGGCACGCTGGTGGTCGGCGGGATCGGGGGAGCGACCCATCAGCACGGCACGCAGACCGATGGCGTGGTGGAACTGGAGGTCGTCACCGGCACCGGTGAGGTGCTCACCTGCTCCCGTGACACGAACGCGGACCTGTTCGACGCGGTCCTCGCCGGTCTCGGGCAATGCGGGGTGATCACCCGCGTGACGTTGCGGCTGACCCCGGCCCCGGCGCGGGCCCGCCGGTGGAAGCTCTACTACGACACGCTTCCGGCGTTCCTGGCCGATCAGCGCGCGGTGGTCCGCGACGGTCGTTTCGACTACGTGGAGGGCCAGCTGATCCCCGTCGAGGACGGCTGGCGGTACATGCTGGAGGCGGTCGCCTACCACACACCGCCCGCCGAGCCGGACGAGTCCGCGTTGCTGGACTCGCTGGATTTCGACGAGTCCGAAGACGAGGACACGACGTATTTCGACTTCCTGAACCGGATGGCCGACGGGGAGGCGGCGCTCCGAGCGATGGGGAGCTGGTTCCGTCCGCATCCGTGGCTGAACGTGTTCCTCACCGACGACACGGTCGAGCGGTTCGTCGCCGAAACCCTCGCCGCCACCGGCGAGCCCGAACTGGGCGCCACCGGGCTCATCCTCCTCTACCCGGTGCGGAACGACCGGTTGAAGACCGCGCTGTTCAGCGTGCCGCCGGGTGAGCTCTCCTGGCTCTTTTCCCCGCTGCGGGTGGGTGTTCCCGAGGATCCGCTGCACAACGCGCGCCTGCTGGAGCTCAATGTGGACCTCTACCGGAAGGCGCGCGACCTCGGCGGAAAGGTCTACCCGTCGAACGCGCTGCCGATGTCCACAGAGGACTGGCGCGCGCACTTCGGCGACGCCTGGCCGAAACTCGCCGACGCCAAGGCCCGGTACGCGCCGGGGAACCTGCTCAACCCCGGCCAGCGCCTGCACTGGTAGAAATGTCCGGTGCGGGACTTTCTCAAGGGTATCCGGATGTTCGGGCGAGGCCTCGGCATCCTGGCGCGGTCGCCGAGGCTGCTGCTGATCGGCGCGCTGCCCGCGTTGCTGACCACGGTGCTGCTGATCGGCGGGATCGTCGCGCTGGCGTTCTGGATCGACGATCTCTCGCTGCTCATCACGCCGTTCGCCGACGACTGGTCGCCGGGCTGGCAGACGACGATCCGGGTGGCGGTCGGCGTCGCGGTGTTCGGGGCGGTGCTGGCGATCGCCATGATCGGCTTCACGGCGATCACCCTCGCCGTCGGCGGGCCGTTCTACGAGCACATCGCCGAGAAGGTCGAGGACGATCTCGGCGGCGTGCCCGGCGCGGTGGACCTGTCGGGGTGGCGGTTGCTGGTGATGGGCCTGAAGGACGGCCTTGTCCTGGTGCTGCGTTCGCTGATGTTCACGATCCCGCTGCTGATCGCGGGCTTCATCCCTGTGGTGGGGCAGACCGTGGTGCCGGTCCTGCTGGCGTTGGTGACGGCGTGGTTCCTGGCGCTGGAACTGATCGCCGTGCCCTTCTACCGGCGCGGGATGGGCCTGAAGCAGCGCCGGCTGGTGCTGCGGCGGCACCGCGCGCTCGCCCTCGGGCTGGGGCTTCCCGTGTCGCTGCTGTGCCTGATCCCGTTCGCCGCGCTGATCGTGATGCCGGTCGGATTCGTCGGCGGCGTGCTCGTCGCGCGCGACGTCCTGGCGGCGCCGACAAGTCCGTGAAGGCCTCCTTGAGGGAACCAGGGTCCCTCAAGGAGGCCTTCACGGACAGCGCCGGATCAGCCGATGGGTTCGATCCAGATGTTGCGGAACCGCGGGTTCTCACCGGGATCCCCGTGGTCCTGCAAGCGGATCGCGCCCGGTGCCGCGCTTTCCGGGATGCTGTCGCCCGTTCCGCCGTCGATCGCCACGTCGTTGTGGACCACGACGCCGTTCCACACCACGGTCACGCGGGCGTTGTCGGTCTTGTTCCCGGCACCGTCGAACCGGGCGGCGCGGAAGGTGACGTCGTAGGTCTGCCAGGTCCCGGGTGCCGTCGCCATGTTCCGGTCAGGTGCCTTCTTCGAGTAGATCGCGCCCGCTTCGTTGTTGGCGAGCGTGGTGTCCCCGAAGGATTCGAGCACCTGCAGTTCGTAGCGCTCCTGGAGATAGACGCCGCTGTTACCCCTGGCCTGTCCGGTGACCTCCGGCGGATAGTTCGGCTCGTTCCATTCGACGTGCAGCCGGAAATCGCCGAACTGCTGCTTCGTGCGGATGTCCCCGCCGTTCGACTCCATCGCGCCGCCGGACACCGGCCAGGTGGCCGCGCCGCCCGCGCGTTTCTCCCACGCGTTCAGATCGGTGCCCTTGAACAACGGGATGCGCCGGGATTCGGTCAGGGTGAGGCTGTCGAGGTTGACGTTGCCCGCATCGCCCGCGTCGTAGCGATAGGAGATCGTGTTCGATCCCGCTTTGAGGTTGAGCGTCTCGGGCTGCGTGTTCCAGGTGTCCCAGTTGCCGGTGCTCGCGAGCCTGACCTGTTTCACCTTCGTCCCGTTGACGTAGACGGTCACCGATTTGGTCCCCGGCGCCGGATCCGGGCCGTTCGAGTAGCGCAAGGCCGCGTTGTAGGCGCCGGACTTCGGCGCGTTGACGGTGAACGTCGTCGCGGCGCCCTGGTTCCAGTAGCCGTCGACGAAGCCGGTGCCCGTGTAGCCCGAGTGGTTCGTGTTCGTCCCCGCGCCACCGCTCAGCGCGGCCCGCTCCGCCTCGTAGGTCGTGCTCGCCGGAGGACCGCCGACCAGTGAGTTGAGCGTGTACCAGGCTTCCGTGCTCCACAGCGCCGCACCGGACTCCGCCGCGAACGGACGCGGCGACCGCAGGTGGACGACGTGCCCGGCCTTCAGCCCCGCCACCTGCAGCGTGACCTTCTTGCGGTCGGCCGACAGGCTCGCCGAGGTGACGGACAGGGTCTGCTCGTCGATCTTCGGCCCGCCGTAGGCAGGTGTGGGCTGGTAGCGCCACTGCTGCGCCTGGTACTTCGCCGCGAGGTTCTGCGCGGTCCCGGCCGACAACGGCTGCGTGTACTCCAGTTCGAATCCGCCCGCGACGGCCCGCATCGCCCGGATGTCGAAGGCGTTCGTGCCGTTGGGCGTCACCTTCTGGAGGCCGTAGGCGAGTTTGCCGGGCTGGCCCCAGTTCCCGCCGCCGTCGATCCCGCCGGTGTAGATCGCGCCGTCGGGCCCGAGGCTGATCCGGCTGACACCCGACTCGAGGCCCTGGGTCATGCGGAAGACCGCGCCCTGGTACTCGCCGTTCACCTTCTCCAGGAACGCGCGCTGCAGCCCGCCGTAGGTCACGTCGCCGTACACCATCTGCCCGGCGAACGGGCCCTTCGGCAGCATGACCATGTTGCTCGGTGAGTTCGCGATCTCGTTGTGCGGCAACCACAACACCGGCGCGGTCACCGGCTTCGCGTCGAACGGCCCCGCGGGATTGGTGTAGTGGTTGAAGAAGCGGTCCTGCTTGACCCGCACGAGCTTGTTCGCCGGCAGCCAGCCGCCCTGGTTGTCGGTGACGAAGACGTCGCCCTCCGGCCCCCATCCGATGCCGTGCGGCGTACGCAGCCCGCCGGCGATGTAGGAGACCTGGCCGGTGGCCTTGTTCACCTTGATCGTCGTGCCGCGGTTGGGCGCGGGCTGCGGGTCGGTCGTGGCGCCGCCGTAGTTGATGGACACGGAAAGGTTGGCGTAGAAGTAACCGTCCTTGTACAACAGGCCGAACGCGAACTCGTGGAAGTTGCCGCCGAACGGCCAGGTGGCGACCGTGCGGTAGTCGTCGGCCACGCCGTCGGCGTTGGTGTCGTTCAGTTCGACGAGCCGCGTCTTCTCCGAGACGTACAGTTTGCCGTCGACGTACTTGACGCCCATCGGTTCCTTGAGCCCACTGGCGACGCGCTGCGTGCGTACCTTGCTCGGGTCGGTGTTCCCGCTGACGTTGCTGAGCAGGTGGACTTCGCCGAGGACCTTGTCGGAGCCGCCCCACGTGGCGATCGCGAGCCGTCCGTCCGGCAGCCAGTCCATCCCGGTGACCTGCGGTTGGAAGCCCTCCGGACGCAGGTTTGTCAGCGTGAACCCGGGGTGGACGCCGTTGAGTGGCAGGCCGTCACCGGGTGAATCCGTGGCACCCTCGCATTCCTTGCGTCCCGGCGACGTCACCCGCACGACGTCGGCGTCGGTGCTGAGCACCGAGTTCGGCACGAGCGCGAAGCCCGCCGCGCCCGGCGGCCGCCATTCGAGGGTGACCTGCTGATCGTTGGTGTTGTCGAAATGGTCGATCCGCAGCGCGTGGTACCCGGTGCCCAACTGCACCGAGCCGGTCGCCGGGGTCGCCCCGTGCAGGCCGTCGTGGTTGATCACCGTCTGGCCGTCGATCCGGAGCCGGGAGCCGTCGTCGCTGGTGAGCCGGAACTCGTACTGGCCCGCGGTGGCGATGTTGATGTTCCCGATGACCTCGGAGACGAACCGCTCGCCGAGCCCGAAGTCGGCGGTGGTGGTCCAGTCGATCGTCGGCATCAGCTTGTCGACGTTGGGGGTCTGGCCGGATTTGATCGCGCAGAGCTTGGTGAGCTCGCGCTGGAGGTCGTACGTGCGGAGCGTGACACCGGGTTGCTGGGGTGGGATGGCCGCTTCGGCCGGGGCTGTCGTCAGCCCGGTCAATGCCGTGACCAGCGCCAACGAGGCGACGATGGACCGGTTGAAGCGCTTGCGGACAAACGGAAGCATCGTTGCTCCTCGGGTCGGCGGCGGAGCACCTCTGTTACGCCGCTGAACCTAAGAGGACTTTCGATCGAAGTCAACGAAAGTATGTACAGAACGGACGAAAGTTAGTCCGAACGGTCGCGTTCGGGGTCTTTGCCTTGCCGTCTCGACCTGCGCCATTCAGGTGGGAACCGCGGGAACCCGCGACACCGGTCCGCCCCGGCGCGATGTTCCGGTATGGATCGTTGGTACGACGAGTCCCCCGGGCGTGGTGAAGGTTCTCCGCCCACCCCGCACCAGCTCCCCGCCGTGACCGCGACGTTCGTCGGGCGGGAAACGGAATTGGCGAAGATCAGCGCGATCGCGGACCGGGAGGACGCCCGCTCCAGCGCGGTCGCGATCATCGCGGGCGCGCCAGGGGTGGGGAAGACCGCCTTGGCCGTGCAGTGGGCGTCCGCGCGGCGCGAGCGTTTTCCCGACGGCGATCTCTACTGCGATCTTCACGGCTACGCACCGGGTCCGGCCAGTACGTCACCCGAAGTCCTCGCCGGTTTCCTGCGCGCGCTCGAGGTTCCCGGGAAGAAGATCCCGCGGAGCCTGGAGGCGAAGTCGGCGCTCTTCCGCTCGCTGCTGAACGATCGCCGGTTCGTCATCGTGCTGGACAACGTCACCTCGCCCGACGAGGTGCGGCCGCTGCTGCCGAGTACGCCCGGCTGTTTCGTGCTGGTGACGAGCCGCAGCAACCTGTCCGGCCTCGTGGTGACCAACGGCGCCCGCCGGATCACCTTGGACATGCTGATGCCCGCCGAATCGGAGATCCTGCTCCGGACGGCGATCGGTGCGCGCCGGGCGGACGGCGAACCCGGCGCGATCAGGGAACTCGCGGATCTGTGCGGACATCTGCCGCTGGCGGTGCGGATCGCGGGTGAGCGTGTGGCGGCTCATCCGTATCTGCGGCTGGCGGACCTCCTCGGGGAACTCCGGTCGGAGGCACGGAGACTCGACGCGTTCGAAACGGGTGACGACGAAATGTCCGCCCTGCGGCCGGTCTTCTCGTGGTCGTACCAAGCCTTGGATCCCGCCACCGCACGCGTCTTTCGGATGCTCGGCCTGCATCCCGGGCCGACCGTCACCGTGGTCACCGCGTCCGTGCTCGTCGGCCCGCCCACGGCCGATGTCCGGCGCAGGCTCGACAAGCTCACCGCGGGTTGCCTGCTGAGCGAAGTCGACCGCGACAGATTCCGTTTCCACGACCTGCTGCGCGTGTACGCGAGGGAACGTGTCGATGCGGAGGAGTCCGCCGAGGAATGCGAGGAATCGCCTCGGCGCTTGCTCGAGTGGTATCTCGCCGGCGCCGATTCCGCCGACCGGGTGCTCACCCCCATGCGAAGGCGCGTCGCTCTCGAAGTCTCCCCGGACGTCTCCGGCGGGTTCGAATTCGGCAGCTACGGGGAAGCACTCGCCTGGTGCGAGGCCGAGCAGGCCAATCTGGTCGCGTCGGTGCACGCCGCGCTGGCCGCCGGCTGGTGCTCGATCGCGTGCAGGCTGCCGCTCGCGCTGTGGGCCTACTTCACCTTGCGGAAACCGTGGGCCGACTGGATCGCGACCTACAAGGCGGGTGTGGAGGCCGCGAGACGATGCTCCGACCAGTTCAGCGAGGCTTCCCTGCTGGCCGGGTTGGGCATCGCGCACCGGGACCTCTGCCGTTTCGAAGAGGCGCTGGCGTATTTGGAGTCGGCGCTCGCGATCCGGCGGCGGATCGGTGATTCCTGGGGGCAGGGCCAGTCGCTGATCAGCCTCGGGATCGCGTACCACGAGCAGGGCCGGTTCGCCGAAGCCCTCGGACACCACGCCGACGCGCTGGAGGTGTTCCAGCACCTCGGTGACGAATGGGGAGTGGCGCAGACCCTGCACTTCCTCGGTCTCACGAACCACGGGCTGGGCAGATTCGACCAGGCTTACGAGAACCTCCAGGAGGCCTTGGACATCCGGCATCGGATCGGCTACCGCTACGGCGAAGCGGAGACCCTGGTGGGCCTGGCTCTCGTCTTCCAGAAGATCGACCGGGGCGGCGAGTCCGCGGGACAGCTGAAGCGCGCCTTGGAACTACGTCGTGACATGGGGGATCGCTATGGCGAAGCGGCCGCGCTCGACCACCTGGGCCAGCTCTGGGCGACGAAAGGCGAATCCGAGTGGGCGAAGACCTGCTGGGGCGACGCGTTGACCATCTTCAACGAACTCGGAGCGCCGAGAGCGGCGGAGGTGTACGCCCGGCTCCGCGAGTTCCAACTCGGCTAGAGTCGGGGCCGAGGCACAGGGGAGGGCGATGACGGGATCGGGCGAACCCCGGCTGAGGTCGGCCGTTCTCGCGCGGGCCTGGGCGGACATTTCCGGCGTCGAGGTCCTGTCGTCCGCGGACGGCGGACCGCTGACCCGGACGATCAAGAAGATCATCGACCCGTTGGTGATCCGCACGGCGGCGCGTCCCCGGCTCGGCCGTCCGGTACTGGACGCGGTCACGGCGGCGGAGCTGACGGAGCTCCTGCTCGCCGACGCGGACAGGCTGCGCGCGACGGCCGCGTGGTTCACCCACCTCAAACGGCAGCGCCGCGCCCTGCGTATCACGGCGGGCAACGTCCAGGACGTCTGTTTTCCCCTGGCGTATGAATTGGCGACGGGGTTCGGCTCGCCGGGGCCCGACGCGGCGGCGACGGCCGCGGCGGCGTTGCGGGATCTGCACGGCGAGGGCGGCACGGCCGGCGTGGATCAGCTCACCGCGTATCTCGCGGATCCGCGGCACGAGGCGCGGCTGACCGCGGAATTGCGTCGCCGCTGGCACGCCGAATCCGCCGTGTCCCACGACATCGCCGCGCTCCGGGCGTTCGTCGACGAGCTTTCCGACACCGCTTGGCGCGTCCTCGCCGATTCGGCGACCGGGCACGCGCTCGGGCTCGGGCTGAGGCAGCCGGGCGGGGCAAGCGCGTTCGGCGAGATCGTCCGGGAGATCTCCGGGCTGCCCACGCCGGATCTCGGTCTGCAGCGCGGGGAACGCACCGCCGTCCCGCCGTTGAGCCGGCGCGCCGAGACCGGTGCTGAACTGCTCGAACGCAGTGTCGAACGTCGAGTACGCGCCACGTTGCGTCGCCTTCCCCCGGACGAGCGGGCCTCCGTCGAGGATCTCGTCGACGACGAACTCGGCCGGGTCGCCGCCGGATTCGGGCTCGGCCTGCCCGCGCTGGCCGCCTGCTTCGCGCTCGGTGTCGTCCTCGCCCCGGCGTTGCGGCCGCTCGACGGCGCGGCACCCACCGGGGTCCCGGAATTCGCGCGACGGCTCAACGCGCAAGTCTCGCGGGAGGGTTACGTCCTGCACGCCCGCCGTGCCCTGGCCGGGGCCACCCCGCTCACCCCGCGGCCCGACGCCGAACTGTTGCGCGATCTTCGCGAGTTCGCCAAGCATTTCCTCGGCAGGCTGTGGGTCCGGCTGCACGGCTTCGACGTCCGAGGCGACCTGCCCGCCGACGCCGCCGACGTCCGCGACCTCGTCACCGGTGTGGTCCGTTCGACGTCGCTGGATCTGCGGACGAAGGTGCGCCGCGCGCTCGTGGCCCGGCTGCCGGATCTGGAGGCCGTGTCGTGACGCATCCGGTGCACACGCCCGTCATCGCCGCTGATGGCGGCCTCATCAGTTTCTCCCTCGCCGATCTTCTCGCGGGCCGGGCGACCACGATGCGTGTCGAACTCAGTGACGCCGGAGCCGCCGAACCGTGGCTGACCCGGCTCGTGGGCGCGGAAGCGAGCCTCGCCGCCCTCGGCCAGGGCCAGGCGGATCTGCCCGCCCGGCCGGAACTCGGCAGGCTCGCGTTGCTGCTGTGGTTGCGTCGCTGGTGGCCAGCGGGCCCGTCGCTCGGCATCCCGTCGCTGGACCCGGCGTTGCTGGACCTCGAAACCGCGGTCGCGACGGCCGACGTGGAGGACCTGGCCGAAGGGCTTCTCGACGGTTTCGAAGCGTCGCCGGCGGAACTGTTCGACGCGGCGATCGCCGATGGCGCCCTCGCAGCAGCGGCGCCGCCGGTCGCCGACGACGTACGGGCACTGTGTGCGCGCCTCGCCGCCTGGTTCGACGATCAGGACGACGTCGTGCGCGCCGAAGCCGCGGCACGCGTGGAAACACCGGCGCCGACCCAGAACACATACGCGCTGGCCGCAGGCCTCGATCCGGTCGCACCCGGCGAAGGCGTACTGGCGAGCGGGCGCGCGAGCGTCGACTGGGCGCGGGTGCCGCCAGGGATCCTGGACGCCGGCGAGGACACGGTGACCTGGCGGATCGTGGCCGCCGCGGCCGCCACCCGGCTCGAAGTCGTCGTCGCGGGCGCGTTCGCCGACGCGGCCATCACCGCCTTCGCAAGCCACGAGGGCGAGCCGTTCGCGGAGGTGCCGCTGGAACTGGGTGCCGGGCGGTTCACCGGCGCGGCCGAGTTGGCCGGGACCGCGGCACATGTCCACAGTGGACGGATCACCGTCGTCGTCGGGGTGGCGGACGAGGGCGTCGCCGGGACCACCGCGGAGGACCGGGCCGAGGTGGTCGCGCTCGTACGAGCCCGTCCGACCGGGATCCGGACGCTGGCCGAACGGGCGGCGGCCGCTTCCGCCGACGAGGAGTTCTGACGTGCTCGTCGGCATGCCGCCGCCCCGGAACCCGCCGGACCGCCCGCTTCCGCCCGAACTGGGCCCCGCGAGCTCACACGGGTACAACTGCCGTTGCGTCGCACGGCATTTCGGGCTCGATCCGGCTCCGTACGGCGAACTTCCCGCGTGCTCGCTGTCGGAGCGCCAGTACCGGAAGCTGCTGCTGGAGGCGGGCAAGGTCCAGGACGAGGCCAAACGACTGGCCGTCACGCGCAACGTCGTGGAGGCGCAACGGAAGTACGTCCGGATGCGGGAGATCGCGCAGCGGCTCGACCGGACGGATCTCGAAGTCGCCGCGGTCAGCGATCTGGCCACGCTCTGTTATTCGGCGGGCGACCTGCGCAACGCGCGGCAATGCGCCGAAGCCGTGCTCGGCGTGTTCAAGGTGAGCGCCGTCGCCATCGTCCACTTCGGACAGTACGCCGAGGCGCGGATGATCGAAGGATCCCGCGAGGTCGCCGAGCGCGTGCTCATCTCACTGGCCACCGAGGAAGGCGACGTCGCCAAGGCGCGTGAGCTGATCGCCGGGCAGCGGCGCCGGGCGGCGTCCCGCAAAGAGGCCGGGCCCGGACAATATCCGCCCGAGTTGCTCGACGTTCACGGTCTCGACGAGCTGGAGCTGCGGATCTTCGACGTGCGCGTCCAGATCGCCGCCGGGGACTTCGCGGGCGCGCGGACGGCCATCGAGGAGATCCTGGCGGCGTTGGACGCCCTCGCGGACAACGACGAGGCCCGCGAGCGGGTCGTGCACCAGCAGGCCATGGTCAGGGCCGAACGTGTCCGGATCCACCAGGCGGGCGGCGAGGACGCCGAGGCACGGGCGGATCTGCTGAGGTTGACCGCCCGGCACGCGGGCAGCCCGATGGCCGCGAAGGTGGGTATCGGGCTGGCGGAGGCCCGCGCCCTCGCGGGCGATTTCCCTGGCGCGGTCGCCGCGATCGTCACCGCCCGCGACGAACTCGCGGCGGCTGGCCTCACCGGTGACGTCGCGGAGGCGAGCCACGCCCTGGGCTCGTTGCTGCTGCACGCGGGCGACGTCGCGCAGGCCAGAGTGCAGTTCGAACACGCGAGAGCGATCCGGACGGCGAACGGCGACGGCCCGGGCCTGCGCCTGGTGGACACGGCGCTGGCGCGCTGCGCGGCGGCGGAAGGCGACTGGGCGACGGCGGAACACCACGCGACCCGCGCGAGGGAATCGGCGCGGTCGTCGGGGGACTGGGCGGATCTGCTGCACACGGATTTCGTGGCGGCTTCGATCGGGTTCGCCCGTGGAGAAAACCTGACCGCGGTGCTGGACCTGTTGCTTCCGCTGACCCTCGCGGCGGCGGAGTACCGCTTCGAGTTCGCCGCGCCGCAGGCACGCACGGCCTGGGCCCGCGACGTCGCCGGTCCCGCGATGGAACTGTTGATGGCGCTGCTGGCGAAGCTCGGGGAGCAGCGACTGGCTGCGGAACTCATCGAGCGAACCTGCGCAGTCGGCGCGTACACGGGTGCGGAGGAGCGCTCGCTGGACCTCACCGGCACGCTTCCCACCCTCGAAGTGGGCCCGGTCGCCGAGGGACTCCCGTTGGCGGCACTGGGTTCCGTGACTTCGTCGCTTCCGCTGCGGCTGGCCCCGCCGCCCGCGCTGCGCTGGTCGCCTTCGTCGCCCATGGAGCTGGAGCCGTGGCTCCGCCTCGCCGCCGAGCGGTATCGACTGCCCCGCCCGGCCGCCGACATCGTCGAGACCTGGCCGGCCGCGAAGCCCGGGCGCGAGACGTTCCTCCTGCGCTTCGCCGACGCCGGGCACACCTTCCTCACCTGGCGGACCACCGAGGACCTCGACGCCGTCCACACCCACCCGATCGACTTCGCCCTGGTCGCGACCGCTCGGCAGTGTCTGGACGCTGCTTCCCCGACACCGCACGAAGGCGAGAGCGTGGCCGACGCGGTCCGGCGGTCGCTGGGCGAGGACGCGTTCGGGAGCTTCGCCGGGGAACAACGCCTGGCCCGTATCCTCGCGCTCAACCTCCTGCCCGCCGATCTGGTCGAGCGGCTCCGGCGTGCCGCCGTCGGAGGAAACCGTCCGCTCCTGCGGATCCAGCCGTCGCCGAGCCTCGCCGGTGTCCCGTGGGGGCTGCTGGCACTGCCCGACCGGCGGGCCGATCGTGTGCTGGAGCTCGACGAGATCGGCTTCTGTTTCGACGGCGACGAGCGCATCCTCGACGTCGCCGACGTCTCACTGCTCGCCCCGGCCGCGATCCCGCGCCCCTCGTCTTCGGCCGACGGCCCGCCGGTCTACCTGCTCGACCCGCGCATCCCGGGCCAGAGCGCGTTCGGCGAGCTGGGTTCCGTGCTCGGCAAACAGGACGCGACCTCACCGCTGATCCGCCATCTCGACGAGCGGCTCGCCGGTGGCCCGCTCCTTCCCGCCGCCGAACGCGGGCTCGATCTGGTGCGCCGCACGGACACCGACCGCCGGCTGCTCGCCGAACTCCTGACGGGGCCCTGTTCGCGGCTGGTGTTCGTCGGGCACGTCAGCCGTGTGCGCGACGAGTACGGCGCGCAGACCGCGCTGCATCTGTCCTGTTCGGCCGAGCTGTCGGGTACGGCCGCCCCGATCGGCGCGCACCGGCCCTTCACCGCCGCCGACCTCGCACTGTCCGAAATGGACATGCCCGCGCGGGTGGCGCTCGTCGGCTGTGCCAGCGCGAGCGATTTCGGCCTCGCCGAACCGTTCGGCGTGCTGCTCGCCGCCGTCGCGGCCGGAGCCGGTCTGGTCGCCGCCACGGTCTGGGCGCTGCCGACGTCGGCCGCCGTGCCCGGGGCGGACCCGATGTCCGAACTGGTCATCGCCGTCGACACCGCGCTCGCCGGTGAGGATCCGGTCACCGAGCTGTGCGGCTGGCAGCGATCCCGGCTCGCCCGCTGGCGCGAGACCCCCGGACCCGCGACCTCACCGGTCTTCTGGGCGCCGTTGACCTGCCTCGACGCGACCGACGACGGGAAAACCTGGGTTCGGTAGCGGAACGCCCCGCCGAAGCTGTGTCCAGCACCGACGACACGGCGAAAGGCGGCACCCGATGTTCAAGAAGATCCGCGACAAGATCAACGAAGCGACGCAGCAGGGCATGGCGCGGGGCGAACAGGACTTCCAGCGCCACGCGGAGCAATTCCGGCAGGCCGCCGCCGCGCAGGGGCACGACATCACCCCGCAGCTGCCGACACCGCAGCTGGCCGCGCAGGCGTTCCGGAGCCTCGACGCCGACCCGGACATGGCGGCGTTCTTGGCGCTGCCGATGGACGAGCAGTTGCGCCAGCAGCAGGAACTGCAGGCCTACGGCACCGAATTGCGGCGGCTCTACGACACCTGCGAACACGCCACCCTGGTGATCCGCGGGCTGGAGCCGACCGGCCGGAAGATCGCCGGGCAGGCGCAGTACACCGCGACGCTCGAGGTCACCCGCGCCGACGGCACCACTTACCGGACGGTCACGCAGCTGATCGCTCCGCTGGGAACGATCCAGCAGTACGCGCCCGGCACCCGGCACGAAGCCCGCGTCGACCCCGCGGACCCGGCGAAGGTCGCCGTGTTCGGCCCGATCGGTTAGGTGGTGGAGATGTTCGGGACCTTCGAGTTCGGCCTGCCCGACGACCCCAGGCGGACCCGTCGCCCCGGCCTGCGTCTGTGGCTGCTCGGCGTACCCACGACGCTCGCCTGGGCGGCCGCGGGCTGGTCGGGCGCCCTCGGGCTGCTGGACGGCTTCCGGTTGATGTCGCTGAACCGCGTCGACACGTGGGGGCCCGACGCGGGCCCGGCGGTCTCCCTCGTCCTGTTCTTCAGCGTCTCGATCACGGTGGCTTCGTCGCTCGGGTTCGCGATGCTGTGGGGCGGCGGGATGTCGCTGCGCGGGATGGGCGTCGGCTTCCGGGCGAGCAGCCTGGCCGCGTCGCTCGGTATCGCGCTCGGCACCGGCGCCGCGATCCCGTCGTGGACGCCGCCGGAGTCGGTGGGGAAGCGGCTGCCGTCCGAACCCTGGACCGAGGTGGACTGGGTCGTCTACTACGAGCCGTATCTCGTCCCGGCGGTGGCCGGGGTGACCGCGCTGGTCATGATCATGGTGCTGGGACGGGCGTTCGTCACCAAGGCCGAAGCGGACGACCGCGCGCAGGCGCTGGCCCAGACCGGCCGCCAGGTGATCGGCCACGTGCTCGGCGTCGAGTTCACCAACGTCTGGGTGATGGGGAATCCCCGGTTCACCGTGCAGGTCCGGTTCCCCACCGACGCGGGGGAGCGGACCGTCGTCGCCACGATGGTCACCCCGCCACTGCAGGCCCCGGCCCGTGGTTCGACGGTCAAGGTCACCTACGACCCGCGCGATCCGGACTCGGTCCTGATCGATCCGGATCCGGCGGACCGGGCGGCGGGCGGAAACCTCGGTGCCTTCCTGCCCCCGTTGTTCTGATCGCCCTCTACACTCCCGCGGATGGACGAACAGACGGCAGAGGTGTCCACCGCGCAGGCGGTCCGCAAGGCGATGATCCGGCTGGTCCCGTTCCTCGGGCTGCTCTATCTGCTCAACTATCTCGACCGGGTCAACGTCGGGTTCGCGGCGCTCACGATGAACGCCGATCTCGGTATCAGCTCGGCGGCCTACGGGCTCGGCGCCGGCCTCTTCTTCGTCGGGTACTTCTTCTTCGAGGTGCCCAGCAACGTGATCCTGCACAAGGTCGGGGCCAGGGTCTGGATCGCGCGGATCATGGTCACCTGGGGCATCGTCGCCTCGGCCACCGCGTTCATCCAGGGCGAGGTCAGCTTCTACATCGTGCGGGTGCTGCTCGGCATCGCCGAGGCCGGGTTCTTCCCGGGCATCATCCTGTACCTGACCTACTGGTTCCCGCGGAAGGTGCGGGCCAAGATCGTCGCGCTGTTCTTCCTGGCGGTCCCGCTCTCGTCGGTGATCGGCAGCCCGATCTCCGCTTTGCTCATCAAGCACGGCGACGGGGCTCTCGGCTTCGACGCGGGCTGGCGCTTCATGTTCTTCGCCGAAGGTGTTCCTTCGATCCTGCTCGGCTTCGCGGTGCTGTTCCTGCTGCCGAACCGGCCGAAGAACGCGAAATGGCTGACCCCGGACCAGCGCACCGCGCTGCAGTCGACCCTCGACTCCGAGGACACCCGCGAGGTCGGCCACGAGGTGAGCACCCGGTCGGCGCTGACCGACCCGCGCGTGATCGCGCTGAGTGCCGTCTACTTCGGGATCATCTTCGGCCTCTACGTGCTCGCGTTCTTCCTCCCGCAGGTGATCAAGGGCTTCGAGCAGCAGTTCCAGACCAAGTACAGCATCGTCGAAATCGGCCTGATCACAGCGGTTCCGTACGCGATCGCCGCCGTCGCGATGGTGTTGTGGGCACGCCATTCCGACCGCACCGGCGAACGGGCGGGACATGTCGCCATCGCCGCGTTCGTCGGCGCGGTCTCGATCGCGGCCGCGCTCTACCTGGGTTCGCCCTTGCTGGTGATGGCCGCGGTGACGCTGTGCGCGGTCGGCGTGTTCACCGCGGTCCCGGTGTTCTGGCAGCTGCCGAACGCCTTCCTCACCGGGGTCGGCGCGGCCGCCGGGATCGGCCTGATCAACTCCTTCGGCAACCTCTCGGGCTTCGTGGGCCCCTACCTCGTCGGCTGGCTGCAGGGGCTCACCGGCAGCTTCCGGCCCGGCATGTGGGCCGTCGCGTTCTTCATGGGGCTGGCGGGTGTCATCGCGTTGTTCTTCCGCCGCAAGGAAAAGGCCAAGGAAAACGTCGCGGTCAAGTGAGGTGGTCGAAGTCGCCGCTGACCCACCGGATGTGGGTCTCGGCGCTTCGGCGCACGACGGCGCGGGCGTCACGATCGATCGTGTCGCCGCCCAGGGTGTAGAGCCGGTCGTAGGTGAAGTCGTCGAGCCGGTCGACGACGCGACGCACCACGGCCGCCGACAGCGGGATGTGCTTGGGGAAGTTGCGCTGGAACGACACCCAGCCCGGCGCGAGCCCACCTGAGATCGTGTCGCCGGCCAGGATGCTGCCGTCCGGTGTCCTGGCGACGGCGCTGCCGCGCATATGCCCGCCGAGCCGGATCAGTTCGAGGCCGGGCAAGGGTTCCACGTGTTCGTCCCAGAACTCGAACGCCGGATCGGGCGCGGGCAGCCATTCGCGGTTGCGTTCGTTGACCAGCACCGGGACCCCGCCCAGCGCGCGGCTCCAGCCGAGCTGGGCGCCGAACATATGCGGATGGCTGGTGGCGATCACGGCGACGTCGCCGAGCCCGCGTACGACGTCGAGCACCTCGGTGTCCAACCAGGACGGCGGATCCCAGAGCAGGGTGCCCGCCGGGGTCGTCGCGATGAACGACCAGTGGCCGATCGCGAGTTGCGGGTCCCGCCTGATGCTGTGCAGCCCGCGGCCGTGATCCCGGTGCAAGGTCTTGTGCGGCAAGGACATCAGTTCTTCGTGCGTCCACCAGCGGCCGGTGTGCGCGCCGAGGTCACCGGCTTCCTCCATACCGACTTCACCGCGGTCGAGCACGCACCGGGGCGGCTCCGGGGTGGCTGGATGTTCGATACCGCACCTGTCGCAAATCCACATGATCGGGAGTCTGCGACCTCCAGTGCGCTGGAGGTCAAGACGCGTCTTTCCTCCGGCTCGGTGAGCCGGAGGAAAGACAGGCGATCAGCTGACGGTCGTCTTGCCCAGGACGGCGTCCTGGTCGGGCGGGTCGAGGGTGAGGTTGACGTCGAACTCGCCGAGCGAGCTGTCGGTGACGATATGCGAGGTCGCCGCCGGGTCCACGCTGCTGGTCGCCTCGCCGGCGGGGGTTCCGGCCGGGATGGTGAAGTCGACCTTGCCGGTCGCGGTGAACTTCAGGGAACCTTCGGCAGGCACCTCGGTGTCCGGGATCGGCAGTTCGATCGGGATCGACACCTTCTGCTCGCCGAGCGCGACATTCACCTTCGAGTTGATGGTGCCGGAGAGCTTCTTGGCGCCGACCAGCCGGAGCCCGTCACCGGCGGCCTGACCGGCATCGACGTCGAGGGTGAACGGCACCGAAATCGGCTCACCCGCCTTGGCCGTCGCCGGGATTTCCGCCTTCACCACCACCGCCACCTGCTGGTCGCCGATGATGGGGAAGCCGCCCTTGTACGTGAGATTCTTTTCGACGGCGGCCGCGGTTCCGGCCGCGGTGAGCATTACGGTTCCGGCGACCACGGCCGCGATCCCGGCCGCGCGGAATCGCCGGACACCCTTCCGTACGAGGGTTTCCGTCATGTCAGGTCCTTTCGTCGTTGAATGGGCTCGAAACCGAATGTAGGTGGAAAGTCACCAACGAGGAAAGGAAAAGATCTCTCGCGTTTTCTTTACGCTTCGATCTTGTCACGCGTATGTGGAATGGTGAGTTCCCGAATTGTCACGCGAAGGCGGAAAGGGGGAATGCCGCCCGTATTCTTGTCACCCCGGTGACAGGTGCCCCGTGCGCGCGGCGAACGACTATCGTCTTGATCGTGACCGAACGACCTGAGCCGTGGCACCTCCGGACCCGCCAGTTCCTGCGCGCGACGGATCAGCGTAGGGGACTGGTGCGCGGCGCGCGGTTCCTGCGCGGGCTCGTCCCCGGGACCGGCGAGCCGCTGGCGCCGTCGACGGGGCGCTCGTCCGACCGGCTCGCCCGTCTGCTCGCCGAAGCGGGCGCCGATCGTCCCAGTGCCACCCGCGAGCTGGGGCTGGCCGCGGTCCAGGCATGGCAGGCCGTCCGGCGCTCCGGCACCCCGACGGTGTCCGCGGACGGCATCACCGTGCTGTTCACCGACCTCGTCGGCTTCTCGACCTGGGCACTGGAGGCCGGCGACGACCGCGTGCTGCAGCTGCTGCGGGAGGTCTCCAAGGTGACCGAGTCGGTCGTCATCGGGCACCGCGGCAGTGTCGTCAAGGGGCTCGGCGACGGGGTGATGGCCGTGTTCGCCGACCCGGGCGAGGCGGTGAACGCCGCCTACGAGACGTGCTCCGCCGTCAGTGTGATCAAGGCCGAGGGGTACCTGCCCCATCTGCGTGCGGGGCTGCACCGCGGGAATCCGCAGCGGGTCGGCGACGACTACCTCGGCGTCGACGTGAACATCGCCGCCCGGATCATGGCCGCCGCCGACGGCGACGAGGTCCTGGCCAGTGCCAGTGTCGTCGAAGAACTCGACCAGGACATCTTCACCGTGCGCCCGCGTCGGAACTTCCGGGCCAAGGGGACCCCGAAGGACCTCCGGGTCTTCCGGGTCGTTCCCCGGTACACGGTCGGCGGCTGACTGTCCTCTCGATCACCTTCGCTTGCCCGGCCCTCTATGCCTATAGAGGATTCCTCTATGGGCATAGAGCTGGACTCCGGGCAGATCGCCGTCGCGGCGCTGCTGGACGAGGTGCCGCGCAAGCGGCGGGGCATCTACCTGTGGGGTTCGGTCGGGCGGGGCAAGACGATGCTGCTCGACGCCTTCCATGCCGCCGCGCCCGGCCGCAAGAGCCGGTGGCATCTGCACCATCTGCTCGCGCATCTGCAATCCACCGCGCACGACCTCGGCGGGATCGACCGGGCCGTCGCCGCGGTGCTGGACCGGCTCTCGCTGTTGTGCGTCGACGAGTTCCATCTGCACGACATCGGCGACGCGATGCTCCTGCGGCGGTTGCTGGACGCGGTGTTCGCCCGGAAGATCACGCTGGTCGCGACATCGAACTACCCGCCGGAAGGGCTCCTGCCGGATCCGCTCTTCCACGACAAGATCGAGACCGTCGTGACGGCGCTTCGAGCGCATCTCGACGTCGTGCGCCTCGACGGCGAGAACGACTACCGCCTGCCGGGAACCAGGCCGGGCCGATTCGTCGTCGGCCTGCCCCCGGAGACGACGTCCGGTGTCACGTTCGGTTTCGACGAGCTCTGCGCGACCACGAAGATGTCGACCGGGGACTACCTCGACCTGGCCGCGCGCCACCGCCGGTGGACCATCACCGGTGTTCCGCCGCTGAGGACGGCGGGGGCCGACGCCACGATGCGGTTCCGGGTGCTGATCGACATCCTCGTCGATCAGGGCGTCGAGCTGGCCGTCTACGCGCGGGCGTCGTTGGACGAACTCTTCCGCGACCCTCCGGAAGTCCCGGATCTGGACCGGATCCGGAGCAGGCTCACCGCGCTGTCCGACGGGAAGGTCCATTGTGGAGTCCACTGACCGGCGGACACTCATCGCCGAAGCCGCGACGGAAATCCTCGCCTCGCAAGGAATCCGCGGCCTGACGCACAGCGCCGTCGACGTCCGGCTGGACCTGCCGCGCGGCTCGACGTCGTACTACTTCCGCACGCGCCAGGCGTTGCTGGAAGCGGTGGTCCGGCGTATCGCGGACACGTCCGCCCACCGCTTCCAGCTGACCGGCCTGGCGCACGCCGCCGTCGACGGCCACGCCGCCGCGGCGCAGGCGATGGCGGCGTGGCTCGACGACCTTTTGGTGAGCCGCCGCCATCACGTCACCGCCCGCTACGCGCTGACGATCGAACTCGCCGGCTTCCCCGAGCTCCACGAACTTCTCGCGCGTGCCCTGTTTTCCCGTGAGCACGCGACGCGGTTGTGCGAAGCCCTCGGCGCGTCCGATCCCGCCACCGCGGGCGCGGACCTCGTCAGCCTGACCGAAGGTCTGCTGTTCGACCGCTTCGCCGGTGCGCGCTCCCTCGACGGCGTCGAGGCGGGCACCCCGGCGAGTGTCGTCCAGTTCGCCCGGCCGCTGGCGGCCTACCTGCGGGGAATGCCTTAACCGGGCATCTCCGAAGGCTGCGAGTCCAGCCCGGGCCGGGCTTTCGTCCAGCCACCACGCGTGAAGTCCGGTACCGCCACCGGTTTCCCGCCGCGAGCGAGGGAAACGACGCTCAACGGCACGGGGGAGCACCAGGCCGCCGAGTCGTAGACGTCGATGTCCGGCACCAGCCCGGCGCGCATCTGCTGCACGATCCGCCACTGCAGCACGTAGTCCATGCCGCCGTGCCCGCCGAGGTTCGGGTCGTCCTTGAGCGTCTTCCACAGCCAGTGGTCGTGGCGCTCGCGATACGGCCCGAAGTCCTTCCACGCGTGTCCGCCGTGGTCGGGCTCGACGTAGATCCGGGCGGGGTAGTCCTCCACGATGCCGCGGCTGCCGGCGAGGCTGTTGATGCGGCTGTACGGACGAGGCGAGCTGACGTCGTGCTCGGCGCGGATGATCCGGCCCTGCTCGGTCTCGATCAGGCAGGTCACCAGGTCGCCGTTGATGTAGGTCTCCTTCCACGACGGGTGACCCGGCGGCATGTGGCGTTTCCGGTAATCGGCGAGGCCCTTCGGCTCGGTCGCCGTGGCGCGCAACGTGGCGAACCGGTCGCCGCGGTTGACGTCCATGCAGGCGGCGATCGGCGCGAGGCCGTGCATCGGGTAGAAACTCGCCGTGCTGCGTGTGTGCCACTTCCGGCGCCAGGCGTCGGTGTAGTACGTGTCGGAGAACAGCAGCTCGCGCAGGTCGTGCAGGTAGCCGCCGTGTCCGTTGGTGACCTCGCCGAAGACGCCCTCGTGCGCCATCTTGAGGATGGCCAGCTCGTTGCGGCCGTAACTGCAGTTCTCCGCGAGGAACAGGTGTTTGCGGGTTTGCTCGCTGGTGTCGACGAGGTCCCACAGTTGGTCGAGCTCGGTGGCGATGGGCAGCTCGACGCCGACGTGCTTGCCGGCCAGCAGCGCGGCCTTGCCCTGCGGGTAGTGGAACTCCCACGGCGTGGCGATGTAGACGAGGTCGATGTCGTCGCGCGCGAGCATCTTCTTGTAGGCCTCGGCGGACCCGCCGTACTCCGCGGGGCGCGGCTTCCCAGCGGCGGCGAGCTTGTCCGCGGCGGCCTTCGCGCGCTCGGCGCGGATGTCGCAGACGGCCGTGACCGCGGCGCCAGGGACGGCACTCCAGCCGCCGATCATGGACATCCCGCGGTTGCCGAGACCGATCATCCCGATCCGGACGGTCTGGTGCCGCTCGAACGGGACGCCGATCATGCTGCGCTGACCGGGACGGCGGGGCGAAATCGCGGCTTCTTCCGCGGCGGTGGCGCTCGCCGGTATCGCGGCGAGCGCCCCGGCGGCGAGCGCGCCGCCGAACAGTGTCCGCCGGGAGACAGAGGGCAGGTCGGCCATGAAGAACACTCCTTCGTGTCGCCTTCGGTGTCCAGACCTTGTCCAATCGCCGCCGGATATGTCAAGAGATGCGCCAAAGTGAGCATTAAACTGCACTAATGAGCAGTTTGAGTGCTTGTTGGCCGCTGTTTCGCGCAACCCGGGTGCGCGTACACACCCGGGTCGCGCCCCGGCTCAGCGGCGGATCATCACCTGGTCGATGGACTTGCGCACCAGGTTCGGCACCACGCAGTCGTCCGCCGGATAGCCGACCGGGATGACGGCGAAGGCCTTCTCGTTCTGCGGCCGTTCGAGCAGTTCGCCGAGGAACCGCATGGGCGACGGCGTATGCGTCAACGCGGCCAGCCCGGAGAGGTGGAGCGCCGTCAGGAGCATGCCGACCGCGATGCCCACCGACTCGTCGACGTAGTAGTGCTTGTGCTTGGTGCCGTCCTCGTCGAGGAAGTAGCGCTGCTGGAAGACCACGATGAGGTACGGGGCGTCGGTGAGGTGGGTCTTCACGGCGTCGGTACCCAGCGGGCGCAAGGCGGACAGCCACTCCTCGCCGAGCCTGCCCTCGTACGAAACGCGTTCCTCCTCTTCGGCGGCTTCACGAATCCGTTGTTTGGTGGCGGCGTCCTTGATGAGGACGAACGTCCACGGCTGCTGGTGCGCGCCGCTGGGCGCGGTCGAAGCCACCGCGATGGCGTCGACGACCACCTGCTCGGGCACCGGATCGGTCGAGAACATCCGCACGGTGCGGCGGCTGTCCATGCGACGGCGCAGATCGGCGGCGGTGGCCAGCGATTCTTCCTCGGGCATGCGCGCCGGACGGTAGGGAACCGGCTCGAAGGGGTCGCCGTAGGTCGGGGTCCACTGTGCTGCGGTCATGGTGGCGATTCTGTCGGCGGGATGGGCTTTCGGGAAGCCCCGGCGCCGGGTTATGTCCCTGGAGTTATGCCGCCATCTGTCTCAAGTGGACGGACGCCGGGTGTCGTAGCCGGTGGGTGGTTCCGGTACCTAGAGGGGCACTTAGCGGTGGTCACGGCGAAGAGATAAGTACCTACTGCACGACTTTCGGCGGTTTCCGGTTTCTCTTGCCACGTCCCAGAATCAGCACACCCCGTCCCCATCGCGCGGCCGAATCCCGGCCGCAGAAATGAGTCGGAACCATGCGACTGCGCTCTTTCGCACTGATCGCCGGCACCGCCTTCGCGGCGTTGCTCGGCGTCACCGCTCCCGTGGCGTCCGCCGCGGAACCGTCCTCCGACGTCCAGCCGATGATCATCGGCGGCCAGAACGCGACGAGCGGCCCGTGGGCGGCCAGGCTCTTCGCCAACGGACGGCAAACGTGTACCTCGACGATCATCGCGCCGCAGTACATCCTGACCGCGAAGCACTGCGTGGCCAGCAGTGGCACGTTCACCTTCCGGATCGGCAGCCTCGACCAGCAGAGCGGCGGCACCATGGCCACCGGCTCCACCGTCACCCGCCACCCGAGCGCGGACCTCGCGATCGTGAAGCTGACGACATCGGTCAACGCGACGTACTCGCCGCTGGGCACCACCTCCAACGTCTCCGTCGGCCAGACCGTCCAGGTCTACGGCTGGGGCGCGACGAGCCAGTGCGGCTCGGAGATCAACTGCCAGTCGCGCTATCTGAAGGTCGCCAACGTCTCGGTCACCTCGGTCTCGTGCCGTGACTACAACGGCGGCATCGCGGTGTGCGCGCGCCGCGGCGACGGCATCACCGCCGGCGGGGACTCGGGTGGCCCGATGTTCGCCTCCGGCCGTCAGGTCGGCGTCGCCTCGACGAGCGACCGGCAGACGACGACCGCGTACACGAACATCACGCGGTACCGGCCCTGGATCCAGCAGATCGCCGGGGTCTGACGTTTGGTTGTAGCGGGGCCCTTCTCGGCGTTGGCCGGGGAGGGCCCCGCTCGCCGGGTAACCGGGGGAGCAGGCTCTTGGCGGTGGACTTGTCCGGCAGCGGGACCGCCCCCGCCAGGTGATCACAGGACGAGCAAGAGTTTGCCGCCGGGCCGGCGGGATTGGCTGAGCTCGGCAGCTTCCTGGATCTGTTCGAGTGTGTACGTGCGGGCGACCGGTACGGCCAGGATGCCTTCGCCGGCGAGCCGGGCGAACTCGTCCATCTTGTCGTAGCGGATCTCGGTGGTGATCCGGACGCCCAGCCCGGCCGCGGCGGCGAAGTCCGAGACGGTGAGGACACGGTCGGGATCCCCGGTCAGCTCGATCAGGGCCGGGAGCGAGCCGCCGGCCGGACTGGGCTGGTCGGCGCGGTCGATCCGGCCCCCGGTCGGCGCCGTGTCCAGTGCGCGGTCGACGCGGCCTCCGGCCAATGCGCTGACGCGTTCGGCCATGCCCTCGCCGTAGCCGGTCACCTGGGCGCCGAGCTCTTCCAGGGCCGCGGCCCGGGTCGGCCCGGCGGTGGCGATCACCCGAATACCCCGGTGCCGCGCGAAGCGCACCGCGGCTTCGCCCACGGTGGTGCCCGCGCCGTGGACGAGTAGCAGCTCACCCGGCTGGATGCCGAGGTCGTCGAGCGCGCGCCACGCCGTTTCGGCCGCCATCGGCAGCGCGGCGGCCTGCTCGGCGGTGACGCCGTCGGGGATGTGTGCCCAGGCCGGCATCAGCGCGTACTCGGCGGCGCCCGCCGTCGGTCCGTCGAAGGTGGCCGGGCCGAACACGCGGTCGCCGATCCGGACGCCGTCGACGCCGTCGCCGAGCGCGTCCACGGTGCCCGCGACCTCGAGGCCGAGCCCGCGTGGCAGCGGCGGCAGCTGGTCGGCGAGGAGACCGTCGACGACGTGCCAGTCTGCCGGTGTCAGGCCGCACGCCCGCACGGCGATCCTGATCTGGCCGGGCCCCGGCTCCGGCTGCGGGACGTCGCGGAGCACGATCACGTCCGGGGAGCCGAACCGGTCGAATTGCAGAGCCTTCATGACGATCTCCCATTTGATGACAGCATCTGTTGTCATCGACCGTACCAGTCGATAACAGCTTCTGTTGTCGTACTCTGGTGCGTATGCCGAGATGGGAAGCCGACGCACAGGGCCGGCTCGAGCGCGCGGCGCTCGAGCTGTTCGAGACACAGGGGTTCGAACGCACCTCGGTCGCGCAGATCGCAGACGCCGCCGGCCTGAAGGAGCGCTCCTTCTATCGCTACTTCCCCGACAAGCGGGAAGTCCTCTTCGCCGGCAACGAACTCGAGGCCCACCTCGTCGCCCAAGTCGAAGCAGCCGACCCGGACCTCGCCCCGATCGAGGCGCTGCTGACCGCGCTGGGAACCGCCGAGGAGATCTTCCGCCCGCGCGAGTTCCTGCTGCGCCGGGGGCGAGTGATCGCCGCCAACCCGGCACTGGCCGAACGCGATCTGATCAAGCTCGCCGACATCGCCGACGCGCTGGTGCCGGCGCTCGGGCGCCGCGGCGTCGAGCCCGGCAAAGCACGCTTCATCATCGACGTGGTGCTGGCGATCCATCGGCGCGCCATGCCTCGCTGGCTCGCCGAGCCGGATACCACCCTCTCCCAGCTCATGGCCCAGGCCGCCGCCGAACTGCGCGAGACGGTCACGAGGCCGGCTCCGACGGCCGGCTGAGCAGATCGCCCGGGCTTCGCGCGGAAACCTGTCCCACTTCCGCGCTGGTGTGCCGCCGGCGGTGTTCGCGGGGAGTGACTCCGCGGCCGGCTCGGAACGCTCGGGTGAAGTCGGCCGGTCGGGGAAATCCCCAGCGGGCCGCGATCGTGTGCACGGGGGTGTCGAGCAGGGCGGGGTCGGCCAGATCATGGGCGGCCCGTTCCAGGCGCTGTCGTCTGATCCAGGCCGCGACCGTCTCTTCCTGGTCCTTGAAAAGGTTGTGCAGGTGGCTGCGGGAGATATGGTGAGCCGCGGCGATCGAACCGGGAGTCAGCCCGGGGTCGTGCAGGTTCTCCCGCACGAAGTTTCGGATTCGGAGGACGAGAGTGCGGCGCCGGCTCTCGGACGGCACGGACGAGCCACTGTCCAAAGCCCGGCAGCAGAGCGCGGTCACCAGGTCCATGACCGTTGTCTCCAGCTGTGCCGCGTCCTCGGGGCGATACGAGGCCGCGTCCCGCACGATCTGGGTCAGCACTTGGGCCAGGAGAGCGCCGTAACCTGACTTTCCGTCCAGCGGGTGGCCGATCAGCCGCTCGATCCGGCTTCGTCGCACGGGGATCCGGCTGTAAGGCACTCCTAGTGACGTTTCGGTGTGGGTGCCACCTGTCACCGGGATGTCGTAGAGCAGCGCGGAATCCACGACCGACCAATCGCCCGGGCGGAGCACGACGTCGTCCTCTCCGATCCCTATGCTCCGGGATTCCACGGAGAACGACAGCCGGATCTCTTCCGTGTCAGCGCGTGCGACGATGGCCGGCGTACGCCGCAGGAGCATCGACGGCACCGTGCCGGTCATCGCCGACACGACCAAGCCGCCCATACTCAGCACGCGTTGATCCGACCGCAGATCAGGCCGGTGATCACCGCGGAGCTTGACGAGCACGTTCGCACTGAGGCGGCCGAAAAAGGCGTCGACCCGGTCCGAGACAGGCAAGTCATCGGTCCGGAAGTCCATCGTGGTGAGCATTTTCCCCCTTCGCGATGATCGCCTACGGCCAGTGTGCTGCCCTTGGAAGCGAAAGGCAGCAGGCATTCGGTCGAAAGATCGGCGACTGAATGCTCAGCGATGGCGACTGAGTGCGAATGACATCCATGCCGTAGTCCCGGAAAGTTGACGACGCGATCGACGTAGGACTACCTCAGCATCAAGGACTCGAAAGGAAAACCTATGCCATTCAGCGCACGAATTCGGCTTCTCCTGCTCGCTGCGGGTATCGGCTGCGGTGTCGCGCTGGTTCCCGTCGGTATCGCCCTCGCCGGCGACGGTCGGCCCGTGGCCGAAATCGCCGGCCCCGAAGCGAAAGCCCGGGTGCTGAATACCGTCGAGGTCTCGTCTCAGAGACGTGCCTGCAACACGACAGTCGAGCAGCCCGGCGGCGTGAACACCACGATTTACGTGTACTACAACAACTGCGGCACGCTGCGCCTGCGTCTCACTCCCTTCGGTCGAGCCGTCGCATTCGACGGCTTTTACACCTATGTCGGCTCGTGCGCCGTGGTCCCGGGTGGGACCACCGTCGGCTGGGCGGTAAGCCCGAGTCAATTCCCGCCGGTGGAAACCCACAACTGGGGACTCACGAACTGCATGTGACGATCCGGATCTTCATCGGCGATGAGTGACTGCTCCGGCGTCTTGGGCCGGAAACCTGGAGACAGCGGCCGGCGAGCACCACATCGAGTGGGAGTTGGACGAGGAGTTCCAGTGGGGGGCCAACTGCTCGCCGGCCGCAGTCGAGGAACCGTGCATTCACCAGGACGAACGCGGAGTCTTCTACCGGGGACGGCTCGGCCTCATCGAGATTGAGGCCGAGCCGCCGTTGGCGCACTTGGAGTTGGTCGACGTGGTGATCGACCTCGGCCATATCGAGGGCCTGCCTCAAGGGATGGCCGGCGCGTGGGTCGAGATCAACCTGAAGCCTGAAAAGATCAGGGTCTATCCCTACGAAATATGACTTGCCGTGCACTACCACCGGTCGCTCAATGGTCGTCTCGTCGGCGTGACAGGACGTTGGCAGGATGCGGACAGCCGCGCCGGAACCGCGTGCCGGAGGGCTAGCCTGCGCTCGTGGAACGACAGGGGCAGCAGCAATGGTTTCCGGATTTCCCGTCCCAGCCCGGTTACCAGGCGCCTTCGCCGAAACGGCGTCGCACGGGGATGCTCGCGGGGATTGCCGTCGGCGTGCTGGTGGTGATCGCCGGTCTGGTGGCGGGGCTACTGGTGTTCCTGAACAGCAACGACGACAGCGCTGCCTCATTCTGGCCTATCAGCGAGAGCGGTACCTCTCGAATCCCTCCGGCGCCCGGCTGGAAGACGCTGGAGCTCGGGCTCGGCGTGTTCGTCGAGGTGCCACCCACCTGGCAGCCGGTCGACGGAACCTTCATCCCGGACGCTCGAACCCGAGGCGCGCGGTACGAACCGGGCTACTGCGCAGCGAATCCGAAAGCCATCCTCGGCCAGCTGTACCTCGACCGGGCGCGTATCACCGATCCGATGGCGGCCGCGGCGGATGCGTTGATGTATCGGGGAACGCGGGCTTTCCGCAGCGGCGGTCAGGTGTCTTCCGGCCCTGTCGGACGCCGCCCGGACGGCGGGGCGCAGGTGCAGGGCACGGTCACCCCGCACGGCAGGGCCGAGTGCGACCCGCCGTCGACCACCTACCGGGTGGTCGCCTTGCCCACCGCCCAGGGGACGCTGCTGGTCGTGGTGTGGGGTGACCTGCAGATGCCGGACTCGCCTGCCGAAGAGGACCTCACCAGGATCGCGGACAGCGCGCGCCTCGCGGCATGAGCGGATATCCGGCATAGGTGTGGACCAGGGCTGACCATCAGTGTGCGGTGAGTCCGCCGTCGATGACGAGTTCGGTTCCGGTGATGAACGAGGATTCGTCGCCGGCCAGGAACAGTATCGCGGGAGCGATCTCGGCGGGGTCGCCCGCACGCCGCATAGGGGTGCGCATGATGTCGGGTTGCCGGTCGCCCTGCTCGTCGAGCAGATCTTGGATCATCGGGGTGGCGATGACCCCGGGGTGCACTGAGTTGACCCGGACGCCGCGGGTGGCGTATTCGACGGCGGCGGTCTTCGTCAGCAGGCGCACTGCTCCCTTGGTCGCCTGGTAAGCGGCGGCGGCTCCGCTACCGACCAGGCCGAGCACTGAGGAGGTATTGATGATGGAGGCGTTGCCGGAAGCGCGCAGCAGGGGCATGGCGGTCTTCATCCCGAGCCAGGTGCCGGTCTGGTTGACCGCGACCACCTGGTCCCAGCCGTCCTTTGTGGTCTCTTCGATGCCGGGCCAGTCCAGGACACCGGCGATGTTGACCAAGATGTCAAGGCGGCCGAAGTGCCGCCGGGTCAGCTCGATCGCCGCGCTCCAATTCTCCGGCGAGGAGACATCCAACCGGACGGCCAGCGCATCGGTGCCCTCGGCTTTCAGTCGTGCGGCGAGCTCGTCCGTCGTCTCCTGGGAGATGTCGGTGACGACCAGGCTGGCTCCTTCCCGGGCGAACAGTTCCGCGGCGGCTTGCCCGATGCCGCCGGTAGCGCCCGTGATCAATGCGACTTTGCCGGCGAGGCGTCCACGCATGACGTGCTCCTTCTCTCGTTGTTGCTAGGAGTCAGGCGGCGGTGTAGCCGCCGTCGGCGGCGACGACCGCGCCGGTGATGAAGCTGGAGCGGGGCGACGCCAGGAAACCGATCACCTCGGCTATCTCCTCGGGCTGCGCGACGCGGCCCAGGGGGTGGGCATCGCCGAAGGAGCGCAGGTACTCCCGGCTGTCGGCCCGGAAGTTGTCGAGCATGTCGGTCTCGATCACACCGGGGGCGACGACGTTGGCACGGATGCCGTGCGGTCCGCCCTCCAGCGCGAGCACCTTGGTCAACTGCGCTAACGCTCCCTTGGCCGCGCTGTAGGCCGCGGCCTCGGCCAACCCGACGGTGCAGGCGAACGACCCGACGGTGACGATCACGCCCCCGCCGTGTTCGCGCATGACCCGGAATGCTTCCCGGGCGTGCAGAAACGCCCCTCGGGCGTTGATCGACATCAGCTCGTCCCAGTCGGTCGCGGTGGTCTCGGTGATCGGCTTGTTCACGGATCGACCGGCGTTGCTGACCAGGATGTCCACGCTGCCGAACCGGTCGACGGCCGCGGCCACCGATCGCACCGCGGTGTCCTCTCGGGACACGTCGCCGACCAGGGTGGACACGCGGTCGAACCGGGTGGCGAGACCATTCACCTCGGGGCGGAGGTCAGTCGCCATTACTCGCGCACCGTGGGCGTGCAACCAGGCGACCGTGGCCGCGCCGACCCCGCGGGCGGCACCGGTGACCAACGCGACCTTGCCCGCCAAGTCGCCAGAGATCGGTGGCAGGCTCATCGCCGTGCCTGCCGGTGATCGGCGGCGGATTCGCGATACAGGACGAGATGCTCGTGGTGGAGCACGCCGTCGCGGATGTCGCCCGTCGCGGTGAAGCCGGTGTCGTCCAAGTAGTCGAGGTGGTTCCCGGTCACCGTGTAGCGACCGGTGTAGGCGCTACGCCGTCCGCCGCGTGCTTCGTCGTAGCGCCCGTCGGCGCGCAGCTCCTGCCGGATATGCCCGTCCGCGGTGACCCACATGCCGACCACGTCGATATCGCTTGTCATACCGACCAGCGTCGGCGACGGCGAAAACCGATGGCAGGGCGTGTGGTGGCTGGGTGTGCCGCACCCACCCAACCGGACGCGCAGCGATCTAGCATGATCGCCATGGGCAGTGGTGAGCTGGGAGCGTTCCTGCGAGCGCGCCGTGCACAACGATCTCCGGAAGACGCGGGCGTGCTCTACTCCGGCCGCCGCAAGGTGACCGGGCTGCGCCGCGAAGAAGTCGCCGTGCTCGCCGGAGTGAACGTCGACTACTACACCCGGCTGGAACAGGGCCGCGAGACCCACCCGTCACCGCAAGTGCTCGACGCCCTGTGCCGCGAACTGGATCTCGACCCCGACGCCCGCGAGCACCTGTACCGGCTGGCCGGTGCCACGCCGGACGACACGCCCGCTCCGGTACCTCAGACCGTGAGCCCCGAACTGCGGCAACTCATGGACGGCTACCCGCACACCCCGGCCTTCGTGCTCAACCGCATCCTCGATGTACTGGCCACCAACGCCCTCGCCGACGCGCTGTTCTCACCATTCCGCGCGGTGGACAACCTCGCCCGCATGACCTTCCTCGACCCTGCGGGACGACAGTTCTACGCGCGCTGGGATTGGACCGCACAGGCCACCGTGGCGAACCTGCGGGTAGCCGCAGGTCTCAACCCACACGACCCAGCCCTGCGGCACCTGGTGGCCGAACTCAGCGAAGGGAGCGCGCACTTCCGCGACTTGTGGGAAACGCACCAGGTGCGCGGCAAGACCCGCGAACCCAAACACCTCGTACACCCCGACGTCGGCCCGCTCACCCTTACCTACCAGGCATTCGACGTGCGCAGCGCCCCCGGTCAGCAACTGATCATCTACCACGCCGAACCCGCCACGCCCAGCGCCCACACCCTCGCACTGCTGAGCAGCCTCCACGCCACCACAAGCCACACGCGCACGGTCGACACGTTGCCGGCCGAACGTCCGTTCTAGGTCTTCGGCTACACCCTGGTGCCGGCGGATCGCGGCGCCGAAGGGTGCCGCTGCCTGCGACCCAGCCACCATTAGCGGCGGTGGAGACATATCCTCTGGTGTGGTCGGCGGGTAGGGGCAGTGCCACTGTGGCGGCCCGCAGCAGCGCGATCTCGCTGACTTTGTCGGACGGCTCAAGCGTGGTGAAGCTCGGACGCCTTACGCGCCCGATGATTCGCCACGTTGACGCGGTTCCCGCAGAGTCCTGGCATGCAATAGCGCCGCCGGCCGGGGCGCGTCGTGTCGATGAAGGCGCCTCGGCAAGTCGGCGCGCCACAGGCGCGGAACCGTGCCACATCGAGAGAGTGGACGACGCCGAGTATCCCGACACCGCAGATCAAGGAAAGCGCGTCGACGACGGTCGCGCCCTGTCGGAGCGAAACGGTCCATCGAGAGCGGCCCGAGGTGGCATCGAGGGAGACGTCACCGATCGACGAGGTGAGCGCGGTGGCGCCGGTGATGAGGCGTGCCTGGGCTGGCTGGTCGATCAGATCGCGCACTGTGGCACGCAGCCGGTGAACGGCACGCAGGTCACCAGGCCGCGTGCTCCCGGGTATCGAGCGCTGCTCGGCGAAAGCGGCAAGGGACGCAAGGTCTGGCAGTTTGTCTTCGCCGTGCCATACCTCCGGCGCCGTGTTGACCAGGTCGGTCGCGACGCCGGCCGCCCAGACGTAATCGTCTAACGCCACTTGCATCCCTTACCAACCTCTCGTACGTTCGCGGTTAACCGACACTTTAACCCTTACCGGGAGGTTCACCGTGGAGATCGACGCGTTGGTGTTCGACATCCTCGGCACGCTCGTCGACGAGCCGGCCGGGATCCGCGCGGCCGTCCGGCAGGCCGCGCCGGATGCCGACGCCGACGAGCTGGTCAAGCTGTGGCAGGGCCACGTCGAGACCGAGCAGCGGCGCATCGTCGCGGGGGAGCGGCCGTACGCCCCGAGTGACGTTCTCGACCGCGAAGCAGCCCAGCTCACCACCAAGACGGACGTGGTGCCGAAGCTCTCGCCGTGGCCCGACTCCGTCGAAGGGCTGGCGAAGCTCGCTGAACACCACACGCTGATCGGGCTCTCCAACGCCGGCCGGACGAGTCTGCTCGGGATCAACGCCCATGCCGGCCTCCGGTGGCATCAAGCGCTCTCCGCGGAGGAGGCGCAGACCTACAAGCCGGATCCGGCGGTCTACAAGATGGCCGTCGACCTGGCCAGGACGAAGCCGGAGCGGCTGCTGATGGTCGCCACCCACGCGTGGGACCTGCGGGGAGCGCAGAGCGTCGGTCTCCGGACCGCCTACGTCGCCAGGCCCGTAGGCGACCCGCCGTCCGAGACGGACCGGTTCGACTTCCATGCCGACGGCCTCGCCGATCTGGCCGTTCAGCTCGCAAAACTCCGGATGTGATCAAAACTGTCGGTGCCTCCCGCTAGGTTCGTCCCAGTCCCCACCGAGGCACCCCCGCAAGGAGAAGATGCGTTGTCAGACTGGGAAAGAGTGAGCACGGCCCGGGTTTTGCCACCCGCTCGTCCGCGCAAGCTCGCGAAGGTCCCGTTCGTCGAACTGGCCGACGGACGGGTGCAGGGCGTGGTGTCCAGCGGATCGGACATCGGCCGGGTGTACGTCTCGTCCGTCGCGGCGAGCACGTACGAATTCTCCTGTAGTACCAACAACAACCGGCCGTGCGGCGGGGCACGGGGGATGTTCTGCAATCACATTCTGGCCCTGATCAACGAATCCACCCTTCAATACGGTGCCGAGCGAGTGGCGCGGTACCTGCGCGTCGAGGTTCCCGAGCCGACGGCTCAGGCCATTTCGCAGACCATGGGCGCGACACGGCCGTCGCAGGGTGACAGTACCGCCGCGGCTTCCGTGTTCAGCCAATTCCTGCGGCATTTGGCATACCTGGAATTCGAAGCTTCGACGGCACCGGTGCCCGAGCTTCAGTGGTTCCCGTCGACCAGGGCGGTGGTCTGATGCGCGTCGATCTGCTCACCGATCCCATCGCCGGTCTCGACGAGGCGCTGGCGGTTGTCGACGCCTTCGACGATGTGCTCGTCGCCGGGTTGCTTCGTCCTCAGAAGACCGCCGGTCTGACCGAACTCGCCGATGCCGTCGCCGGATCGCCCTTGGCGGCGCGCGTCGCTGAGGCGGCGGAGAAGACATCGGCCGGTGCGGCGGGGGAGGAGCACTTCGTTTCCCTTGCTGCAGCGAGGATCGCGGTGTTCGGCTCCGTGCACGACGCGGTCTTCGCACGCCTTGCCGAAGCGACCGGACGGCCGCAGGACGAGGACTCGACCCGGCCGAGTTCCGCGACAGAGTCGCCGAATCTGCTGGCGGCAGCCCGGTCGTGGCTCTCGGACCTTGCCCGGGCCGGCTGGCAGGGCATCGACCACGACCTCATCTCCGGCTCGGCGCAGGTGATTTCGGCGCTGCTCGCCGAGCCGAGCCTGCGCCGGCTGGCCGTGTTGCTCGACGGTTTCGCGGCCGAGCTCGCGGCGTCGTGTCCTGGTGCGGCGCTGGAGCGCGTCCCCGCCCGGCGCTGGGGCGATCTGTGGTCGCGGGCGATGGTTCTGACGCTCCCCGTGGCAGCGCCGGAGATCGGCACGGTCACCGGCCGCTTGCTGCCGCTCGGGGTCGACCTGCTCGAACACTCGACGGCCGCGCAGGCCCAGGTCCACGCCGTGTTCGAACCCGAGGACGGCACAGCGCCCCGTCTCGTGCGTGCGAACGCGACCGTGCCCAAGCCGGACACGATCATCGGCGCCGGGATCTGGCAGTTGCTGCGCCCGCATCTTTCCCTGCTCAAGGCGATCAGCGAGGGCCGCTCCATGGACCTCGCCGGCATGCCGGTCACCGCCGAGGGCGACTTGCTCTGGCGGGACGAGCACGCCCGCCTCGGCGAACCTGCGGACGCTTTCTCCACGGCACGCGTAGCCCTGCCGAAGGCCGTCATCCCGGCGGTCGCACCGCTGGACCGGCACCCGGTGCGGATCGCCGTTCCCGTCTTCCTCGAGGGTTACGACATCGAGGGTGGCGAAGACGAGGTCACGTTCACCTTCGCCGGGAATCGGCTCTTCGTCGAGACGGACCGCATCCCGGCGGCCGGTCCGCTGACGCCGAAGGCCGTCGCGAGTTCCAGCGCGTGCATCGGCCTGATCCGGTGGGACGGTGGATTCCGCCTCCAGCCGCTCGCCGTCGAGACCACCGTGCGGAAGAAGACCACCGCCGTGCACGCCGGAGCCTGGGCCGGCGGCACCACGGACAAGGTCGGAGTGAAAGCCGAGAAGGCGGCCACCGACGCCGCGGCCGTGCTGCGCGAGCGTGCCGGAAGGTTGCTGCGGAAATGACCGAACCCGAGGACAACCGCCGCCAGGTCCTGTACTGGCGGCTGCTCGCCCGGCTCTTCGACACCGAGGAGCAGGCCGCGCTCGAGTCCGCGAGTGTGGCCGTGGTCGAGGACATCGGCTTGCCGTCGGCGCTGCTGGATCCGAACGTCGCGGTCGACTCGGTCGTCCAGCGTCATCCGGAGCTGGCCGCAGAGTTCGACGGGCTGATGGTCCCCGAAGCCGGGGACGGCCGGGACAAGGCGGCGGAAGTGCGGCGCGCGGCGCTCGTATCGAAGGTGCTGCTCAACGTCTTCGCTCAGCCGCCGCACACGGTGACCGCCGGGCGGCTGTCCTGCTGGCAGTCCGACGCGGGCTGGCTGGAGCGCGCGCTCGGCTGCCGCCCTGGTGAGTTGCGCGGTGGTCGTTCCGGAGGCGCTCCGACCGGGCTCGGCGGCACCGGCGGGGGCGGCACACCCGATCTGAGCACCCTCCTCCCGGCCATCGGCCCGGACCTCGGCGACATCGAGGCGGACCTCGTGAAGCGGATGCATCTGCGCGAGGTCCTCGCCGATCCCGCGCTCGCGGCGAAGCTGAGCCCGAGTATGTCCCTCATCGAACAGTTGTTGCGGGACAAGGACAACCTGTCCGGAGTGGCGTTGGCCAACGCCAAGTCGCTCATCCGGCGCTACGTCGACGAGATCGCGGAGGTCCTGCGGACCCAGGTCGAGAAGGCCTCGACGGGCAAGGTGGATCGTTCGGTCCCGCCGAAGCGCGTGTTCCGCAACCTCGACCTCGATCGCACCATTTGGAAGAACCTCACCAACTGGAGCCCGGAAGAGGAACGGCTCTACGTCGATCGCCTGTACTACAAGCAGACCGCGAAGAAGACCACGCCACAGCGGCTCATCGCGGTCGTCGACCAGTCCGGTTCCATGGTCGACTCGATGGTCAACTGCGCGGTCCTGGCCTCGATCTTCGCCGGACTGCCCAAAGTGGACGTTCATCTGATCGCCTACGACACGCAGGCGCTCGACCTCACCCCGTGGGTCCACGACCCGTTCGAAACGCTGCTGCGCACGAACCTGGGCGGCGGCAACGACGGCATGGTCGCGATGGGGCTGACCCAGCCGAAGATCGCCGAGCCCGCGAACACCGTGGTGGTGTGGATCTCGGACTTCTACGAGACCCGCGTCGAGCAGCTCTTCGAGAGCATGGCCGCGATCCACCGGTCCGGGGCGAAGTTCATCCCGGTCGGTTCGGTCACCAGCGCCGGCCGGGGCAGCGTCAATCCCTGGTTCCGCGAGCGCTTCAAGGATCTCGGCACGCCCGTGATCTCCGGTCACATCACCAAACTCGTCCACGAACTCAAAACTTTCCTCACCTCCTGAACTCCCCGAAAGGCAAGACATGTCCGACCTGTTGCGCGCCCCCGCCGAGATCAAGTACGCCGAAGAGCTGGACTGGCTGGAGTCGGTCGACGGCAATCCCAAGCCGTTCGCCTGGCGCCTGTCCCCGAAGATGCTGCGCCTGTTCATCCTGGGGTCCGAGCGCGCCGACGGCCTCGACCGTGAGATTTCGCAGAAGTGGTTCGGCGACCGGAGCATCGTCGAACGGGCCATCGTCACGCTCGCCTCGGACCGCGGGCTCCTGCTGATCGGAGATCCGGGCACCGGCAAAAGCTGGCTCGCCGAGCTGCTGGCCGCCGCGATCTCCCGCAACTCGACCCTCGTCGTGCAGGGGACCGCCGGCACCACCGAGGACCACATCAAGTACTCGTGGAACGTCTCGATGGTCATCGCGAAGGGCCAGTCCCGCGAGTCGATGATCCCGTCGCCGATCATGACCGCGATGGAGGCGGGCTCGATCGGCCGGTTCGAGGAGCTGACCCGGTCCACCAGCGACGTCCAGGACGCGCTGATCTCGATCCTGTCGGAGAAGTACATCTCGGTACCGGAGCTGGACAGCGACGGCATCGTCTTCGCCAAGCCCGGCTTCTCCGTGATCGCCACCGCCAACAGCCGCGACCGCGGGGTCAACGATCTGTCGTCCGCGCTCAAACGCCGCTTCAACTTCGTCCGCATCCCGGTGGTGACGAACAAGAAGAGCGAGGCGGAGATCGTCCGCTTCCGCACCGAGGAACTCCTGCGCCGTCACCAGATCGAGCTGGACGTGCCGCCGACGCTGCTCGATGTGCTCTTGCGCAGCTTCGGCGACCTTCGCGCAGCGGCGGCGTCGGCCGGCAGCGACGACGAGAAGCTGGAGTCCGCGTTGTCCACGGCCGAACAGATCGGCGTGCTCGAAGACGCGGTGTTGCACAGCAACTTCTTCGGGGAACGCGCGCTGACCGCCCGCACCCTGGCGTCGTCGCTGGTCGGCTCGCTCGCCCGTCGTGAGCCGGAGGATCTGGCGATCCTCAACAAGTACCTGCACGGTGTCGTCGAGCCGCGCAGCAAGGACGAGGGCGGGGACTGGCCGGAGTTCCTCGACGGCGGCCGCGACGCGATCGCCACCCTCTCGTGAGCGGCGCCTTAGAGGCGTTGCGCGGCCAGTTGCAGGAGGCCGCGGCCGCCTTCGCCGACGGGCCCGGCGCGCTGGAGGGCATCCTGCTCGGGCTCGTCGACGACGTCGACCGCGCGGTGCGCGAGCCGTTGGAGATCTTTCCGGTCTGCCACCATTCCCCGGCTTCGGCCGTCGCGATGGCACGGCGGTTGCGGGAGAAGCAGCCGAAGGTGGTCTACCTCGAACTGTGCGAGGACATGGCGCCGTTGCTGACCGAGCTGCGCAACTGCCGTCTTCCCGTGGCGGTGCAGGCGTTCGCGACGGAGGTGAAGGGGTTCCCCGCGGAGTGGGCGCCCTTGTCCGTGGTCGCGCCGATCACCGAGGCTTCGGCGGAGTACCAGGCGATCGCGTACGCCCTCGACACCCCGGGCGTCGAGCTCGTCCTGGTCGACCGGTCGGCGGACCACGTCTTCCAATGGGACGAACGCGAACCGTCCACTGATCCGGACGCTCCGCCCGCCGAGGAGGAGGCGGCGCTGCACGGTGACGCGGTCGGCGTCGAGATCGGCGATCTGCGGCCCCGGTTCGCCGAACTCGAGGAACACCTGCTGCGGCACGGGCGGGTGCGGCACTGGTCGGAGTGGTGGCACCAGTACGTCGAGCTGCCGCTCGGTGACAGCGACCACGACACCTATCGCCAGGTCATGTTCCTGATCGGCAGCCTGTTCCGCCGTCTCGCGCCGGGGGACACCCGGCACGTGCGGGTGGACGAAGACCGCGAGCGCTACATGTGGACCCGCATGCGCGAACACCTCGCGGCGTCAGGGGCGGACCCGGCGGAGTGCCTCTACGTCTGCGGCGCCTTCCACGCGGCAAGCCGGGTCGCGGAGTTCGGCGTCGAAGGTTCGGACGGGTTCGTGATCAGCCCGCGCAGTGAGAGCACCTGGCAGTACGGGCTGATCCCGTCGAGCCACGCCTCGATCGAGGCGCAGTTCGGGCTCGCCGGGGGATCGGTGTCGATCGCGGCGACCGAGTGGGCCAAGAACCTCAAGCGCACCAAGGTGAAGCAGTTCCAGCTGGAAGGACAGGTGGGCGGGCCGAAGCGGAAGAAGGCCGCGGCGCTGCCCGCGCCGACGCCGGATCCGGTGGCAGTGGAACCATCGGACCAGCTTTCCGGCTTCCTGCAACGGTCTCCGGTACTCGACCGGCTGGACGAGGCCGAGTTGCTGGGCTGGTCGGTCGAGATCGTGCGGGCGGCGCGCCGGAACGGGTACCTGTCCTCGACGGCCGACGCCATCGCGGTCTTCGAGACCTCGATCCTGCTGGCGGGCATGCGTGACCGGGCCAAGCCGACACCGTACGACTTCCAGGACGCGGCGGTCACCTGCATCGAGAAGGACGTCGTGCCCGGCAGGCGCGACATACGCCGCCTCGTCGAGATCATGATGGGTGGCGACCGGATCGGCCAGGTCGGGTACGACGCGTTGCCACCCTTGGCGCGCGACGTGCACGACAGGCTGGAGCCGCTGAACCTCAAGCTGCAGCAACGAGGTGTGCAGCGGGCGCTGCTCGACATAGCGTCGCGGCCGGAGCTGGAGCCCTGCTCCGATCTGCTGTGGATGTTGCGCTATCTGATGCCGCACGGTGCGGCGAGGCCGATCATGGGCGAGCGGCGGCTCGGCGAGCGGCCGATCCAGGAGTCGTGGGATCTGGCACTGGGCACCCACCAGCGGGCCCTCATCGAGCTGGGTTACGAGGGGGTCAGCGTCGAGCAGGTGCTGGAGCAACGGCTTCGGCGCGCTGCCTACCATCCGCAGGCCACCGCCGCGAAGGTGCTCGGAGCGGTCGAAGACGCGACGCTTTACCTTCGCAGCGCGCGGCTCGCGGGGGAGTTGGGGACGCGCGCCCTGGAGGTGCTGGCCACCGAACGGAACGTCGACGGCGCTCCGGAAGTGCTGCGGCGGGTGCGCAGGCTGCTGGCGCATTACCGGACCAGCGAGCCGGTGCTGCCTCGATGGATCGAGGACTTCGTCAGGACGGGGTACGCGCACTACTGCACCCTGCTCCCGGCGGCCTTCGCCGACGACGAAGCCGGTGTCGAGCAGGTCGCCGCGATGCTGGGCTTCCTGTTCAGCATGGAGTCGCTCGCTTTGTCACTGGGATGCGACCGCACCCAGCTGGAGCTGGCGATCGTCGGATCGCATCCGCAGGAGCCGTCGAAAGTGGCGTTGCTGTGGGCGGCACAGGTGCAGCTCGGCCGTCTCTCCCGGGCGGAGCTGCGGGAACGGTGCGCCGGACTGCTGACGAACCCGATGGTGCTGCCCGCTTATCCGCGCTACCTCAGTGGGTTCGTGCACGCGCTGGAGCCGGCGCCGGGGCTGGCCGACTTCGTCGTCGAGGCGGTGTCGAACGCCTTCGCCGAGCTTCCGGACAGGTTGCTGTTGCCGTGGTTGCCGACGTTGATCACCACCCTGCGGTCGCGGGGAGCCGAACTGGTGCCCTTGCTCGTGCGTGAAGCCGGCCGGATCTTCCCCGGCCGTCTCGCGGCGCTCGACGAATGGGTTCCGCCTTGGCACGACCAGCCGGAACCCGTCGCGGTGGCGAGGAAGGCCAAAGGCGGCCTCGCGCTGCTGGCGGCGCATCCGGCGGTGTGTGACGCGGTGGCGGGTCTGCTGGGGTGCGACGAGCCGTGGGGGAGCACCACGCCCACCGGTTTGGCGTTGCTCGAGCGGTATCCGGACTCCGCCGCCGCGTTGGAGGAGGTGCTCACCGGAGTGTGAACGGATGGGCTGTCGCCGGGAAGTCCGGCGACAGCCCGATCGGTCAGTCGGCGATCCAGCTGCCATGGAAGCCCAGCGGTACCGGCCTCGGCAGGTGGATGCGTGCCAAGGGTTTCGCGGTGAAGTCCTGCGCCGCGAGGATCACCAGGTCCGACGCGTTGCGGTCGGGGTTGTTGACGTAGGCGAGGGCGTAGCCGTCGTCCTCGGCCTTGCCTCGGGAGGACGGCACGAACACCGCCTCGCTCGCGTCGGCGCCCCGGCCGAAGCGGTGCACGTCCGAGCGTCCGGTCCGCAGGTCGTGCTTGATCAACGCGTTGCCGAAGGAGCCGGAGGGCTTGTCCAGGTAGACGTCGAACAGTTCGCCGGGGGAGGCCGAGTAGCCGTACCGGTGCCGTCGAGAGACGAGGCTTTCGTTGACCCGCGGGAATTCCTGCGGCCGGTCGTCGAGGACGCGGCGCCGGACCCGTCCCTGCGCGAGGTCGATCGTCCAGCGCTCCAGCACCGGCGGTCCCGACGCGGACGGACCACCGAAGCCCTGCTTTCCGGAGACCTCGAAGGGCGCGGGCATCGTGGTCAGGTCGACCACCACCGTGGAGCCCTGCTCGTAGGCGTTGAGGGTGTGCGAGTAGAACACCGGATCCACCCCGAACCAGCGGACCGGCCCGCCGTCGCGTTTCATCACCCCGACCCGGGCCTGGTGATCCGGGTTCCACTTGTAGGGCACGATCTTGCCCGGCTGTGGATCGAAGGTGACCGGTACGTCGAAGACGACCACGTAGTTCTCCGTGAGCCCGAAGTCGTGCATCATCGGGCTGTCGGTGACCGGGATGCGGGTGGTCCGCACCACGCGGCCGGTCCGGTCGACCATCAGATGCCGCACGTGGTCCCAGGTCGGGTGATAGGTCACCGCGTGCAGCTCGTCGGCGCGGGCGTCGAACTTGGTGTGCGCGGTATAGGAGCCCTCCAGTGAACCGCTGAAATCGAACGGGCCCAACGTGTTCAGCTCGCCGTCGAGTTCGTACGGCGGGGCGCCGGATTCCTGCAGGGCGAGGATGCGGCCGTGATGGGCCATCACGTGCGTGTTCGGCGCGAAGTCCTCGGCGGGCACCGGCCACGGGTACCGCTCGCCGAGTTTCGCCGCGACACCGGACGAACGGACCCAGCGGTTGCGGTACCACTCGGCCTTCCCGTCGCGCAGCCGGACGCCGTGCACCATTCCCTCGCCCAGCATCCAGTGGTGCGCGCGCGGATCTTCGAGGCCGAGCACGTTCGGCCCCGTGCGCAGGTAGCGCCCGCACAGATCGCTCGGAATGCGGCCGGTCACCGGTAGCCCGAACGCGGTCACCTCTTCGGTGACGGGCGCGAAGGCGCCTTCGAGGAACGGGTAGCGCGGTTTCGCCGGAGCCGGCGCGGCAAATGCGGATCCGCTGCTCGCGGCCGTTCCGGCGATGGCGAGCGCGGCCGCGCCGCGGAGCACGTTCCGCCTGGTCGGTTCGGTCATGGTCGATCCCCCAGTTCGTGACGTAACTGTGTATGCCATGAACAGTGTATGCCTTTACCGGTTTTGGATGCAACAATGCCCCGATGGACGACGTCGAGATCGAGTTGCTGCCGCCGGGTACGGCGCTGGCCTGGGGGCACGCTCCGGCGCCCCGGCGCGGGCCGAAACCGGGATACAGCCTCGAGCAGATCGTCGACGCGGCCATCGCGCAGGCCGACGCGGAGGGCTATGCGGCACTGTCCATGCCTTCGATCGCCAAACGCCTCGGCGTCACCGCGAACGCGCTTTACCGGTATCTGAGCTCGAAAGAGGAACTGCTCGTCCTCGTGGCCGAAGCGGCCTGGGGTCCGCCGCCGAAATCGACGCCTGGCGATTGGCGCGCCGCGGTCACCGCCTGGGCTCGCGCGCTCCTCGAACGCTGCCGTCGTCATCCGTGGCTGATCGACCTGCCGGTGCGAAGCGCGCCCAGTACGCCGAATCTCTTGGGGTGGCTGGAGAACTTCCTTGAGGGGATGGCCGATTCAGGGCTGAACGCTCAGGACGTCACGGGCTGCGCGGTACTGGTCGACGGATGGGTCCGCAGCACCGCCTCGTTGCTCCGGGACGTGAACGCGAGCCCTCCTGATCGGGTCCGGGCCCTGGGCTCGTTTCTGGGGCCGCGTCTCGAAGAGCGGGGCTACACCCGCGTCGCCGCCGTGATTTCCGGTGAGGCGTACGGCGAAGAAGGTATCGAGGAAGCGGACATCGAGTTCGGCCTCGGGCGCATCCTGGACGGTATCGAGGCGCTCATCGAGCGCCGCTGAACACCCCGTCCAGCCGGTAGTCGACGATCTCCGACGCGCGCTCGGCCGTGTAGGCGTCGACCATGATCGCCGTGACGAGGCCGGCGGACATCGTCGCGAGGGAGTCCGCCTCGAGCCGGGGATCGAGGTGCGCGGAAACGTCGCCTTTCTCCTGGGCCGCCCGGAGCAGTTCGGTGATCGCGTGGACGAGGTGGGGCAGAAGCGGTTCCTGATCGGGATCCTGGCTGCCGCGCGTGACGTCGACGGCGAAATACGCGATCTGGACGGCGGAGAGCATGCGGGCGCGCTCGTCGTCCGGCAGTACCGCGGTCAGATAGGCGCGCACGATGATGCGCTCGTCACCGGTCTTCATCGCCTCGCCGATGGTCTTCCCGGCGTGCTCCGCGGTCAGCTCGACGATCCGCTGCCAGGAGAAGCGCAGCATCTCTTCCTTGGTCGGGAAGTAGTACTGCACCAGGTTCATCGAGATGCCCGCCTCCGCGGCCACCGCACGCAGCGTGACCGCCTGCAGTCCTTGGGCGGCGGCGATCCGGAAGAGCGCCTCCGCGATCTCGCGCCTGCGCTCTTGGTGGTCCACACGTTTCGGCACGCGGTCACTCTGCCATGCCGGTGAGGGGTGGCCGAAATGGCCACCCACTGTTATGGTGCAAGTGCACTAAAAACCAGAGGAGGCCAGATGCTGGGGGAGTTCACCGACAAAAAGGCCGAAGAGCGCTTCTTCGCCGTCTACGACGAGATTCTGCGGAAGTGGCCGGTTCCCGCCGAAGAGTTGGATATCGAGACGAAATTCGGCCCGACGCGAGTCCGCAGTTGCGGGCCTGAGGACGGCCCGCCGATCGTGCTGCTTTCCGGTGGGATGGGCACGTCGCTGTCTTGGTATCCGCATATCGCCGAACTCGCCGTCCGGTACCGGATCCACGCGGTCGACTCCCTCGGCGAGCCCGGGCGATCGATCCAGACCGCGCCGATCGAGTCCGTGGAGGACTGCGCGGACTGGCTCGCCGAGGTCATCGAAGGCGTTCTCGCGGACACAGACCACCAAAAGGTCTACCTCGCCGGTGTTTCGCGAGGCGGCTGGCTCGCGCTGAACCTCGCGACGCGGTCCACCTCCCGGATCGCGGGTGTCGTCGCCATCGAAGCGGCGGGGTTCGGCGTGATCGGCCGGAGCTTCATCTGGTGGAGCCTGCGCGAGATCTTCCTCTGGTTCCTGCCCAAGTGGCTCCTGCGGCTGGTGGCGTCGGGAGATCCAGGCGTGCGGCACACGGTGCGGCCTCTGCTCTTCGCCGCGCTCAAGTACAAGCAGCAACTCCCTGAGATGCACCTGTTCGGTGACGACGAGCTGGCGGCGATCGACGTGCCCACCCGGATCGTCGTCGGCGAACGCAGCGTCATCCACGACGCTCGCGCGGTGGCGGCCCGGCTCGCATCACTGAACCCGCACATCGAGGTCGAGGTCGTGCCCAAGGCCACTCATGGGTTGTCGCTGGAGAAGCCTGACCTTGTCACCGCCCGGATTCTCGAGGCCGCGCGTCACGCCGCGGCCACCTGATCCGGCCACGACGGGGAACGGCCCAGCAGGGCGACGATCGTGTCCAAATCGGACTGTCCCGTCGCTTCGACGGCCGGCGCGAACGCCGCGCCCGGCGCGTTTCGGCTCTTCCCGTTCGGGATCGCCTTGGCGAACCGCAGTCCGGCGTCAAGGACCTCCTGCTGGAACGTGATCGGCAGGCCGAGGGTTTTGGCCACGTCCCACGAATGCACCAGGTAGTCGACGAAATGGAAGCCGAGGGCCTGCTCCGCGGTGAAGGTGACTTCGGTGGAGAACTCGGGAAGGGCGAATTTCCGGTCGGCGAGGTCGTGGGGGACGAAGGCGTTCAGCACCCGGTTCACCGAGGCGCGGTAGGTGCCGATGGGGTCGTCGCCCAGCGGGACCAGCCGCCAATGGTCGAGGTGGCTCTCGCCTTCGGCCGCGGCGGCGAAGCCGTGGTGCTGGGTCGCCATGTGCGCCAGCAGGCCGTGCAGGGTCCAGGCACTGCACGGGGTCGGTTCGGCCAGGTCCGCGGGGGTGATCTTGGTGACGAGGTCCAGGCTGGCCCGGGTCACGATGGCGTCGAGGATGCGAAGGTCATCGATAGGCATACGCACATCATCTACGTATGCGTACGAGTTCGTCAACCGGTTCCGCGACTTCGGTCGGTATGGTCTGCGCATGGCGGAGCAGGGGAGGCCGGATCTCGCGGCGATGCTCGGCGGGCTGATGCGACGGCTGATGAACGCCGAGACGCCGGTGCTGGCCGAGCACGGGTTGACCATGTGGGGCTACGTGGTGCTGAGCGCCCTCGACGACGGGCCCGTCCGTACGCAGGCCGCTCTCGCCAAGGCGATCGGTGCGGACAAGACCCGGATCATCGGCACCCTCGACACCCTCCAGGCGGACGGGCTGATCACCCGCGAGCCGGACCCGAAGGACCGCCGGGTCCGGCTGCTGGGGATCACCGAGGCGGGCCGCGCGTCGCGGCGGTCGGCCCAGGCCCGGATCCAGGAGCAGGAGGAACGGCTGCTCGGCCGGCTGTCGGCCGCCGACCGGAAGGCGTTCCTCAAGGCCGCGCGCGTGCTTTCCGAGGCGCAGTGGCCGTGAATCAGCCCAGTTCCTCCACGACCATTCCGGCCGGATAGTCCGACGGCGACCGGCGCCACCACGCGCTGAAGGCCTGGGCCAGCCGCCGGGGCACCTCGACCTGCGCGCCGCCACCGTGGAACTCGATCGTGACCAGCAAGGCCTCGATGTCCCAAGGGATCCGCCGGGCCAGTTTCGCGTAATCGGCGCTGGCGGAGACGAAAGTGACCGCTTTCGTCGCGCCGATCCGGCGCGCTTCCCCCAGCACGGCGTCTTCGAGCACTCCCGGCGGCCAGTCGCTGAGCCGCAGCTTCCGGTCGTAGTAGGAGATCGGCTCGCCGGCGCGCAGGATCCCGTAGCCGCCGCTGAGGATCAGCGTTCGCCCGTGCTCGGCCGCCTCACCCAGCGCGCCGCCGACATTCCGGTAGAAGTTCCCGCTGTAGCGCAGCCACGCGGGCCGCAGGCCGCCGCTTTCGACCTTGGACCTCGCCAAGATCTCGGCTCGTGCGCGAAGCATCGGTTCCGGCCAGGCGGTCTCGGTTCCCGCGGCATTCCCGCCTCGGTTCTTGGCCTTGGAAGGGCCGAGAACGGTCAATGCCTCGCGCGGATCGATCGCGTCGAGAACGTCGGCTGCCTCCATCGAAGTGATCCTATCGGCGACTCGCTGATCGGCCGCTGATCGGTGCCGGGCATGCTGGAGGGACCAGACCGCGGAGAGGGGGAACATGTCGCCACTGGTCGTGCACGGCTTGTGGTCCCGTGGCCGCGGGATCGTGCTCTGGGGTGAACACGGCGACCGCCCGGCGACGACGTCGATGCGGCCGTCGAGCGCGGCCCGGCCGCATCCGTTCGCCGCCTCGGTCGCGGATCTGACCGCCCTGCATCCCGGCAAACCGGCGACCGCCGTCCTGCTGTTGCCGTCGCGGCGCGGCGGCCCGATCGCCTCGCCCGAACTGGGTATCCGTGGCCGTCCGCAGCCGGAACCGACGCTGGAATCCTGGTCGGTGCCTGCCCTCCTGGTCGACCCCTCGGAGCTCGAAGACCTGGCCGAGACGGTCAGTTACGGCACTTCGGTCCGCCATCTCCGCGCCGTCGTCCGGCTGGCGGAAGACCTGGTCCGCCGCGGCCGGGTGCTGCCGACGCTCGTGCGGAACGAGATCGTGGCGCGGGCGCGCTGGCGGCCGGTGGCCCGGGGCGGTGACGCGGTCGCGGTCCGCGCGTTGATCGCGGCCACCCCACCGGTCGGCCGGGCCGAACATCCCGGGCCGGATCCGGTGGCGCTCGTCACCGACGCCCTCCACACCCTGGTCGACGCCGCAGTCCGCGATCGGCTGGGTGCCGCGGGGCATGCCACGGAAAGCGACGGTCGCGAAGGCCCGTTCGGGTCGTGGCTCCACGCGCTGAAGAGTGCCGACGACCGGGTCGGCCAGTCGCCGGGGCGGATGGGGATCGTCGCGGAGGGCATCGCCGCCTGGGACGCGATCGGCGACACGGACCTCACCGAGGGTACGGTCTGCCTCCGGCTCGACGAGGTTCCGACGCTGCACGGCCCGGCCGACGACCCCGACGATCAGACCGGAGACGGCACCAAGTGGCAGCTGCGTTTCCTCCTGCGCTCCACCGCCGACCCGAGTCTCCTGCTCCCGGCCGAGGACGTCTGGTCCGGCAAGGCGGGCGCGAAGTTCACCGATCCCGAAGGTCTCTTCACCGCCGAGCTGGAGCGTGCAGCCGGGGTACTGCCGCTGCTCGGGCCCGCGGTAGATGCCGAGAAGCCGGGCACCTACGACCTCACCGTCGCCGAAGCCGTGGAGTTCCTCGACGGCGGCGCGGAACAGCTGGTCGCGGCCGGATTCGACGTCCAGCTCCCGGCGAGCTGGGGCGGCAGGCGGAAGCTCGCGCTCAAGCTGTCCGTCCGCGGCGCACCGGTCGACCAGGCCGCCGTGCACCGGCTGGGACGGCACCAGCTCGCCTCCTACCGCTGGGCGCTCGCCGTCGGGGAGGACGCGCTGACCGACGAGGAACTCGCCGGGCTCGCCGCCGCGAAGTCGTCGTTGGTGCGGCTGCGCGGCCGCTGGGTGAGCGTGGACCCCGAACTGCTGCGCGCGGGCCTGGAGTATCTCCGCCGCGATCCGGACCGCGAGAAGCCGCCGCTGCCCACGCCGGCGGACCTGCTCGCGCTGCTCCGCGGCGGCTTCGAAACACCGCTGCCGGTCACCGAAGTCACCACCGACGGCTGGATCGACGACTTCCTCGCCGGCCGGGTCCAGCGCGCCATCGAACCGGTCGAGCCACCGCCGACCTTCGTCGCGACGCTGCGGCCCTATCAGAGCCGCGGTGTCGCCTGGCTTTCGTTCATGACGTCGATCGGGCTCGGGGCCTGCCTCGCCGACGACATGGGACTGGGCAAGACCGTCCAGCTGCTCGCGCTCGAAGCGATGGAGAGAGCGCAGGACGACAGGCAGCCGACATTGCTGGTCTGTCCGATGTCGCTGCTCGGGACGTGGCAACGGGAAACAGCCAAATTCGCCCCGGAGTTGCGTGTCCACCTCCATCACGGCGCCGACCGCGGCCGCGTGCCGACCGAGGGTGCGGATCTCGTCGTCACCACCTACTCGACCGCCGCCCGCGACGCCGACGAACTCGCGGGCGTCCGCTGGCACCGGCTCGTGCTCGACGAGGCGCAGGCGGTCAAGAACCAGAACACCGGACCCGCGCAGGCCCTGCGCCGCATCCCCGCCGGGCACCGGGTCGCGCTGACCGGGACACCGGTGGAGAACCGGCTCGCCGACCTGTGGTCGCTTTCGGATCTGCTCAACCCCGGCGTCCTCGGTGGCAGGCAAGAGTTCCGCGAGCGGTTCGAGGTGCCGATCGAGCGACGGGGCGACCTCGCCGCCGCCACCGAGCTGCGCCGCCTGACGCGGCCGTTCCTGTTGCGGCGCCTCAAAACCGACCCCACCGTGCTCGCGGACCTGCCCGAGAAGATCGAAATCCTGCAGGAATACCGCCTCACCCGCGAACAGGTGACGCTCTACCGCGCGACCGTGGACGAGATGATGACGAAGATCGCCGACAGCGCCGGGGTCAAACGGCGTGGCAACATCCTCGCCGCGATCACCAAGCTCAAGCAGATCTGCAACCATCCCGCGCATCTGCTGCACGACGGTTCGCCGATCGGACACCGCTCCGGCAAGGTCAACCGGCTCGAGGAACTCCTCGCGGAGATCCTGGACTCCGGCGACCGCGCGCTGTGCTTCACCCAGTTCGCCGAGTTCGGCCACCTGCTCGTGCCGCATCTCTCGCACCGGCTGAACGTGAAGATCGCCTTCCTGCACGGCGGGCTGTCACAGCGGCGCCGCGATTCGATCGTCGAGCACTTCCAGTCGGGCGAGGGCCCGTCGATCCTGCTCGCGTCGCTGAAGACCGGGGGAGCGGGGCTGACCCTCACCGCCGCCACCCACGTCCTGCATCTCGACCGATGGTGGAATCCGGCGGTGGAGGAACAGGCCACCGACCGCGCGTTCCGCATCGGCCAGCGCCGCAGCGTCCAGGTGCGGAAATTCGTCTGTCCCGGAACCATCGAGGAACGCATCGACGACGTCATCACCAAGAAGGAGGCGCTGGCCGATCTCGTCGTCACCGACGGGGAGGACTGGCTCACCGAGCTGTCCACCGATTCGCTGCGCGAGGTCTTCACACTCGGCAGGGAGGCGGCCGATGACTGAGGGATTCCGCCGGGCGCTCGACGAACTGGACGTCCACAAAGGACTGGTTCCGCCCTGCACGGTCGATACGCTCACGCTGGGGCCGGGGGCCGCCGTCGCCAGGGTCCGGGTGACCCGGCAACGGTTCTACGAGGTCCGTATCGGCCTGCCGGCGTTCGGCAAGCAGGTGTGGACGGCGGTCGTCGCCGCCGTCGTGGCGGACGAGCCCACGAGGACCGCCCTGCTCGACGGACGGGTCCCGGACGACATCGATCGCTTCTTCGCCGCCGAGCAGGTGCCGCTGTTCCCTGAGGCAGCGTGGGAACTGTCGCTGGACTGCACGTGTCCCGGCACCCGTGTCCCGTGCGATCACCTCGTCGCGGCCCTGATCGCCCTCAAGGCGGACGCGGATCCGTTCGCGATCTTCACGCTTCGCGGGCGCGATCGCGCGACGCTGCTCGAAGAGATCGGACGTCAGGCGGGTGCGCGCGTGACCGCCCCGGCGGCGGAGGACGAGACACCGGAGCTCGACGAGGTGATGGACGACTTCTTCGGCTGGGGCCCGGCCGGCGACGTCACGAACCGGCGTCGCCCGCCGGCCGGGGATCCGCTGGGACTGCTCGACGAGGTCCCGCCGCTCAAGGCCACAGTGGACGGAACCTCGGTCACCGCCCTGCTGCGGCCGCTCTACCGGGCGATCACCGGTCAGGAGAAGTAGGCGTCGACGATCCGTTCGTCCACTTCGGACAGCGTGGCGGGCGACCACTTCGGAGCACGGTCCTTGTCGATGATCTGCGCCCGGATGCCTTCGGCGAATTCGGCGGTCGAGAGGGCGTGGGCCGAGATCCGGTATTCCTGCGCCAGCACGGTTTCCAGGTCGGGCAGCGCCGCCGCCGACCGGAGTGCCCGCAGGGTCACCTTCAGTGCGGTCGGCGACTTCGCCTCGATCTCCTTGGCGGCGGTCGCGGCGGCGTCACCGCCGGCGTGGAGCCGGGAAAGGATCTCTTCGACGGTGTCCGCCGTGTAGCAGTGGTCGATCCAGGCGGCGTCCCCGGCCAGCGCGCTCGGCGGCGCGGGTTCGGCGATCAGTTCCAGCGCTTCGTCCGTGGGGCGCGAGGTGAGCGCGTCGAGCAGATCCGGGATCCGTTCGCTGGGCACGAAGTGATCGGCGAGTCCACAGTGGATCGCGTCGGGCCCGGAGATCGCCCCGGCGGTGAGCGCGATATGCGTCCCGAGTTCGCCGGGTGTCCGCGACAACAGATACGTGCCACCGACGTCGGGGACGAAACCGATGCCCGTCTCGGGCATGCCGACACGGGAGCGTTCGGTGACGATCCGGTGGCTGCCGTGCGCGGAGACGCCGACCCCGCCGCCCATCACAAGCCCGTCCATGAGCGCGAGATACGGCTTCGGGTAACGCGAGATCAGGAGGTTGAGACGGTATTCGTCGGCCCAGAACCGCAACGACGCGGTGCCGCCGGCGCGCGCGTCCTCGTAGATGGCGCGGATGTCGCCGCCGGCGCAGAGCCCGCGATCGCCGGCGCCGTCGATCAGCACGGCACGGACCCCCGGGTCGGCGCGCCACGCTTCGAGGTGGTCGAGCATGGCGAGGACCATGCCGTGGTTCAGCGAGTTCAGCGCACGCGGCCGGTTCAGCGTGATCCGGCCGATTCCGCTCTGGACGAGGAACTGGGCGTCATTCACCAAGCCACCCTAAAAGTCGGAAGTCCGACCATGTCGGAGTTGTGGCGCAGGACTCAGCGCGCGCTTTTGCGAATGCGAATATCTGCCAGCGGACGCCGGTCCCGGTCTGGTAGTCATCGGTTATGAGCGATGAGCCCACCGCGGCGGAGCTGGCCGACGAACTCCTCGACGTCCTCGCGACCGAGCTCCCTTTGATGGCGACGTTCGACAACGTCCCCGGGCACGACCACGAACTGCGGGACGTCTCGGAGGCGGGCGACGACCGGCTGCGGGAGCGCGCCGCCCGGATCGCCGGGCACGCCGCCCGGTCCGCCGATCCGGACCGGATCACCCTCGGAGTCATTGCCCATCACGCGGAATCGCTTCTGACCAGGCTGGATTCGCGGCTCACGGAGTTCATCCTCGCCGATCCGATGGTGGCCGAGGGGATCGGGGCGCTGGCCTGGCTTCCGCAGCTGGAGCCGTCGGGGGAACAGGCGGAGGAGGACTATCTGGCCAGGCTGGCGGCGTTCCCGGACTTCTTCGCGGCGCTGGCCGAACGCCACCGCGCCGGGATCGCGGCGGGCCGGACACCGGTGGAACGGGCGGTGCGCAACGCCATCGACTACCTGGACCGGACCCTGACCACCGAACGCCACCCGCTGCTCGTCCCGCCGTTGACCGGCGACCGCGTCGAGCGGCGGGAGCGGCTGTTCACCGAGCGGGTGCGCCCGGCGCTCGTCGCCTATCGCGAAATGCTCGCCCGGGAGATCGCCGGACGTGGCCGCCCCGACGACCGGCCGGGTCTCTGCTGGCTGGATGGCGGCAAGGAAAGTTACGCCGGCCTGGTCAAGACGCACACCACCACCGGGATCTCGCCGGAGGAACTGCACGAGACCGGTCTCGAACTCGGCCGGGCGCTGGACGAGGAGTACCGGCGGCTCGGCGCGGCCGTCTTCGGCGAGGACGATCCCGTCGCGGTCCGGCTCCGGATGCGCACGGATCCGTCCCTGCGCTGGCGGGACGCGGACGAGATGGTCACGACCGCGACGGAAGCCGTCGCGCGGGCCGCGGCCGCCGCACCCGGCTGGTTCCGGCGGATACCGTCGGCCGAATGCGTCGTGCGTGCCGTGCCGGAAGCCGACGGGCCCTCCGCCGCGCAGGCGTACTACATGCCGCCGTCGGCGGACGGCAGCCGTCCCGGCGTCTACTCCACCAACACCTACCGGGTGACCGAGCGGTTCCGGTTCATCGCCGAGTCGGTCGCCTTCCACGAAGCCGTTCCAGGGCACCATTTCCAGGCCGGTGTGTCCTATGAGCTGGAGGAAGTGCCACGGCTGCGCAGGCTCGTCCCGCTCTCGGCGTTCGACGAGGGCTGGGCGCTCTATACCGAACGGCTCGCCGACGAGATGGGGCTGTACTCCGACGACGTGATGCGGCTCGGCATGGTCGCCGAGGATTCCTTGCGCGCCGCGCGGCTCGTCGTCGACACCGGGCTGCACGCGCTGGGCTGGAGCAGGCAGCGATGCGTGGACTACCTCGCGGAACATTGCGTGCTCAGCGATGTCGAGGTGCAATCGGAGACCGATCGCTACATCGAATGGCCCGGTCAGGCGATGTCGTACATGACGGGCAGGCTGGAGATCCAGCGGTTGCGGGCCTTCGCCGAGGAACAGCTGGGGGAGGCGTTCGACATCCGCGACTTCCACGACGTGGTGCTGAGGAACGGGCAGGTGCCGCTGCCGGTGCTCGGCGACATCGTGCGGGAGTGGGTGACGGACACGCGGCGCCGGGAGTGACCCCGGCGCCGCGTGCTCGGGCTCAGTCGCGCTTCGCGAGCGTCGCGACCTCGGCGTCAGACAGCGGCCGGTCGTAGAGCCGGACGTCGTCCACCGCGCCGCGCAGGAAGTCGACCTGCTGACCGCCGTACTGGCCGCGGCCGATCACTGTGTGGCCGGTGCTCGGGGCGGCCGAGCAGGCGTTCTGCGAGGCGACCTTCGTGCCGTCGACGTACAGCGACAACGTGCCCGCCTTGGCGTCGCGAACGCCGGTCAGGTGGTACCAGCGGCCGACTTCCGGCTTCTCCGGGGAGAGGGCGCGGAGGCCGACGAAGCTCATCGCCCACCGCTGGTCCTGCCCGGAGTACTGCAGGAAGAACGCGCTGTCGCGGCCGGTGTCCTGGCTGACGACGGTTTGGAACGCCCCGCTCGCCTCGTCCAGTTTCGCCCACGCCGAAACCGAGTAGCTCCCGGCTGTGTTGACGAGGTTCGTCCCGGTGTCGGCTTGTCCGTTGCCGGTGAAGGCCAGCGCGCCGCCTTCGACGCCGCCGGCCCACTGCGCGTTGGTCAGGGTGGCGTGCGCGGTGCCGACCGAGTCCTTGGCGCTGGAACCGGTGCCCTCGTCGAACTTGTAGGCGTGCACACCGTCGATCCCCGGAGTGCCGGGACCGGGGTCGGGCGCGCCCGAACCGCTGCCGTCGGCGTTGCGGATGATCGCCTGGTTGACCGCGCGCACCTGCGCGAAGTCCATCTTCTTCACCTGCCTGTCGTAGGTGAAGAAGCCGTTGACCTCGTGCTCGACGTCGGTGATCTGTGTGTAGATCGAGCCGCTGATGCCGCAGCTCTGCGCGGACGCGAGCACGTCGCGCTGGTTCTGGACGTAGCGGCTGTTCAGGGTCGCCTGGTCCTTCACCATCTCGTAGGCGTGACCTTCGCCGAACCACATGTGGTCCTCGACTTCGAGACCGTAGCCACCGTGCTCGCCGTCGATCGAGATCCGCTTGGCGTCGGGCATCGGCTTCGCGGGGCCGGGGTAGGCGTGCCAGTCGAGGACGTCACCCTTGCCCGAGTCGCCGAGCGAATCGCAGCAGTTGACGCCGCTGTGCGCGTTGACCAGACGGGTCGGGTCCTGGGCCTTGACGCTCTCGGCGACCTGCCCGGTCTCCTCGCGCGACCACTCCGCCCAGCCCTCGTTGAACGGCACGTAGCCGACGATCGAGGTCCAGTTCTTCTTCTGCTCCACCAGTTCCTTCAGCTCGGCCTTGAACTGCCGCTGGGCGTCGACGGGCGGGCGGCCGCCGGTGCGCATCGACGGCATGTCCTGCCAGACGAGCAGGCCGAGCTTGTCGGCGTGGTGGTACCAGCGGTCGGGTTCGGTCTTGATGTGTTTGCGGACCGTGTTGAAGCCGAGGACCTTGTGCTGTTCGAGGTCGAAGCGCAGCGCCTGGTCGGTCGGCGCGGTGTAGATGCCGTCCGGCCAGTAGCCCTGGTCCAAAGTGGACTGGAGGAAGAGGATCTTGCCGTTGAGGGTGAACCGGAGTTTGCCGTCGGCGCCCTTCGCGGTGCCGAATTCGCGCATGCCGAAGTAGGACGACACCTTGTCGACGGTGCGGCGGCCGTCCTTCAGCTCGACGTCGAGGTCGTAGAGGAACGGCGAATCCGGCGACCAGAGTTTCGCCTTGGGCACCGGCAGCGAGATCGTCCCGGCCGCGGACGCCTTGCTGCGGCTGACCACCTTCCGGCCGTCGCGGACCACGGCCTCGACGGTCAGCCCGGAGTTCCCACCGGTGTCGACGGTGAGCTTGAGCGTGGAGGACTTGAGGTCAGGGACCATGCCGAGCGTGCCGATGTGCTTGGCCGCGACCGGCTCCATCCACACGGTCTGCCAGATGCCCGAGGCGCCCTCGTAGAAGATCCCGCGGTCGGGAACCCGGCGCTGTTTGCCGACGGGCTGCCAGGTGGCGTCGGTGTGGTCTTCGACGCCGACGATGATCTCCTGCTCTCCCTTGGGTTTCAGGGCCGAGGTGACGTCCGCGGAGAACGCGCCGTAGCCGCCCTGGTGCGCGGCGACCTCCTTGCCGTTGACGTAGACCTTCGCCTTGTAGTCCACGGCGCCGAAGTTGATCCGGAGGGTGTTCTCCTTGCCGACGTTCCAGTTCCGGGGCACGGTGAACGTGCGCCGGTACCACATGTAGTCCTCGTGCCGCTGGATCCCGGACAGCGCCGATTCGGTGGGGTAGGGGACCAGGATCTTCTCGGCGAGCTTCTCGCCGAAAGGCGGGACCTCGCCCGGTGCGGCGCCGGCGAACTCCCAGACCCCGTTGAGGTTCTGCCAGTTCTCGCGCACCAGTTGCGGCCGTGGGTATTCGGGCAGCGCGTTGGTGGGCGACACCTGGTTCGTCCACGGGGTGGTCAGGCGTGGCTTGCCCATCTTCCAGCCGCTCTCCGCGGCCGTCGCGGCCCCCGACGTCAACGCCAGGGCGGTGATGGCGACCACCGCGGCGGTCAGGGGTTTCCGGAAACGTCTCCGGGGGCGTTGTGGTGACAACGTTGGCAACATCTGCTCGACACCCTTCTCCGGGGGCGGCCGCCTCGGCGGAGGTGCGCCTCCCACTGGACCTGTGCAGGCGTGAAACCACGACCCCGTGGCCGGAGGGAACCGGTGTGAGCCGGGCCACGGCTGGCCGTCAGACTGTTTTTACATCGTTGATACAACGTTGTAAAGCGTCGAAGGCGTCGAATCGGTCGTGGGCGGAAGAGCTGTCCGGTGTGTCAGGCGATCGTCGGGGCGCGGTCCGTGAAGGCCTCCTTCCCTACTCTGAAGGTAGGAAAGGAGGCCTTCGCTACCTCTGAGGGCTGCTGTCGACCCACTCGAAGCACCCGCGGCGTGTCCCTGGTCCTGGGGTGCTGTGCTTCATGCGTTGACACGGTAACTGACCGATAAGTAACTTACTGGGGAGTCATATCGAACGGAGGCGACGATGCCGGCCGAGGAGCGTTCGTGGTGGGGCTGGGGCACCACTGACGGCGAACTGTCCAAGGAAGAGTCCGACGCGCTGGTCGCCCGCACGTCGGGGGTGCTGCCCGGCCACGACTTCACCGATCACGCGCCGCCGGATCCCGCGGATCTCGACCTCCCGGCGCCGAGGATCCGGCCGCCCGCCACGCTCGCCGCGTTGTGCAGCGACGGAGCGGTCGACCGGTTGTCCCACGCTCGCGGCAAGGCGTTCCGCGACGTCGTCCGCAATCTACTCGGACGGCTCGACCACGTCCCGGATCTGGTCGCCCGCCCGCGCACGGAACAGGACGTCGTCGACCTCCTGGACTGGTGCACGGCCTCCGGTACCCCGTTGATTCCTTACGGCGGCGGCAGTTCCGTGGTCGGCGGGGTCGAGCCGCGGTTCGACGGTCCCGCGGTTTCGATGGATCTGGCCGGTCTCGGCGAGGTGCTCGAAGTGGACACGGTCAGCCGCGCGGCGCGCATCCAGGCCGGGATCTTCGGACCGGCGCTGGAAGACCGGCTTCGCCCACTGGGGCTGACCCTGCGGCATTTCCCGCAGTCGTTCGCCCATTCGACGCTCGGCGGCTGGCTCGCCACCCGTGCGGGCGGGCATTTCGCCACCCTCGCCACGCATATCGACGATCTCACCGAATCGCTGCGCGTCGTCACACCCGCCGGGATCAGCGAATCGCGGCGCCTGCCGGGCTCGGGCGCGGGTCCCTCGCCAGACCGGATGTTCCTCGGCTCCGAGGGGACGCTCGGCGTGATCACCGAAGCCTGGATGCGCCTGCAGGACCGGCCGGTCTGGCAGGTGACCGCGTCCGTCGCCTTCGAACGGCAGGAGGACGCGGTCGCCGCCACGCGCGCGATCGCGCAGTCCGGGCTGTACCCGTCGAACTGCCGTCTGCTCGACCCGGCGGAGGCGTTCATCAACGCGGGCGCGAGTGTGGGCGGCGGTCTCCTGCTGGTCGCGTTCGAATCCGCCGATCATCCGGTCGACACCTGGCTCGACCGCGCGCTCGAACTGACCGCGGGCCACGGTGGTGTGGTGAAAGCCAGGCGCAGCAAGGATTCCGCCGGTCAGGACAGCGCATCGGCCTGGCGCTCGTCCTTCTTGCGGATGCCTTATCAACGCGACGCGCTGGCCCGCCGTTCGCTGATCGTGGAGACCTTCGAAACCGCGTGCACGTGGGACGGCTTCCCGGAGTTCCACGACGCGATCACCTCGGCGGCCCGCGCCGCGATCGACGCGGTGTGCGGTGGTGCGGGTGTCGTCACCTGCCGTTTCAGTCATGTGTACCCCGACGGTCCCGCGCCCTATTACGGGATCTACGCCGCCGGGCGCTGGGGGAGCACGGTCGCCCAGTGGGACGAGATCAAGGCCGCCGTCTCCGAGGCGATCGCGGGTCACGGCGGCACGATCACCCATCACCACGCCGTCGGCCGCGATCACCGGCCCTGGTACGACCGGCAGCGTCCCGGCCCCTTCGCCGCCGCGATCACCGCCGCCAAATCCGCGCTCGACCCGGCGGGAATCCTCAATCCCGGGGTGCTGATCGGCTGACCGGAGGCCGGACGAACGACGTCAGCAGCGCGGTGAACCGCATGGCGGCCAAGGACAACGTCCGCCCCGCCATGGTCTGCACCTGGGCTTCGCGTTTGCGGAACACGGCGTTGTCGAGCAGCACGTACGCGACCCCTTCGGTGGCCGCGTCCTCCTCGATGTCACCCAGCCCGCCGACCAGGGCGATCCCGCCGCCGCAGCGGACGAACTCGTACTTCGGGCTCAGTTCGTTGCACTCCAGCACCGGATGCGCCGTGAGGTTCTCGATCCGCGCGGCGATGTCGAACAGATCGCGCAGGCTCTGTCCCGGCGCCGGCAGCGCGAGCGGATGCTCGCACAGTTCGGCGAGCCCGACGGCGTCGCGGCTGGTCAACGGATGACCGAGCGGCACGATCGCGTACACCGGGACCACGACCGCGCTCTCGACGCGCACGCCGTGCTGCGGCCCGGTCGCGAACGTGACGGCGACGTCGGCCGCACCTTCGAGGACCCGGCGTGTCGCCTCGTCCCTGGTCACGACGTCGATGTGGAACGTGACGTCATGGTCGCGCCGGAAGGCGGCGATGGCCTGCGGGACCACGCGGCGGGCGAAGCCCTCGGAGCAGGCGACCGTCAGGGACCGGGCGTGCAGCCCGCGGCCGGTGCGGAGTTCGTCGACGAGAACGGCCGATTCGGCCTCGCTGCGGCGGACGTGGTCGAGCAGCCGGGTCCCGGCCTCGGTCGGCACCATGCCCCGCGGATGCCGGACGAACAACGGCACCCCGATACCCGCTTCGAGTTTGGCGATCTGACGGCTGATCGCCGAGGGGGCGACCGTCAGTTCCGTCGCCGCCTCGGACACCGAGCCGGTGCGGGCGACTTCGAGGAAGTACGTCAACGCGATCGGCAGTAGTCGCATCAGGGGCTCCGCAGGTTTGCCGTAATGAGAACGCGGAGCACGGTAAACGGCAATGGTCAGGGTACGCAAACCGACTTACGCTCCTCTGCGACACTCGACGAGCGAATCGGGAGACAACGCGGTGATCCCAGCGGAACTGGTCACGAAGGCCCACGAGCACGTCGACTCCGGCGCGTTCTTCGCCGAGCTCGCCGAACTCGTCCGATATCCGACGGTGAGCGATCACCCGAGCGGCCGCGTTGCCATCAAGGCATACCTGGACGACGTGCTGACCCCGGCGCTGACCGCGCTCGGCTGTTCGGTGGAGACGTACCCGAATCCCGACCCGGACGGCGGCCCGTTCCTGATCGGCACCCGCGTCGAGCGCCCGGACCTGCCGACCCTCCTGTGCTACGGCCACGCCGACGTCGTCGACGGGCACGAGGGCCGCTGGAGCGAAGGCCGGGATCCGTGGACGCTGACCGCCGACGGCGAGCGCTGGTACGGCCGCGGTTCGGCGGACAACAAAGGGCAGCACCTGATCAACCTGACCGCGCTCAGGCTGCTCCTCGCCGAAACGGGTTCGCTCGGCTTCAACCTCAAGTTCCTTTTCGAGACCGGGGAGGAGATCGGCTCGCCAGGACTCGACGAGTTCGTCGAGGCGAACCGGGAGGCGCTGAGCGCCGACGTCCTCATCGCGTCCGACGGCCCGCGCCTGGACGCGGCGACACCGACGGTGTTCCTCGGCGCGCGGGGCAGCGTCCGGATCGCCCTCGACGTCGATCTCCGCCCCGACGCCTACCATTCGGGGAACTGGGGCGGAGTCCTGCGCAATCCCGCCACCACCCTCGCGGGCGCGATCGCCTGTCTCGTCGACGGGCACGGCCGCGTCCAGGTGCCGGAACTCCTGCCGCCCGAGCTCCCGGACAGCGTCCGTGCGGCGCTCGCCGGCCTCGAGATCGGGAACAAACCGGGTGACCCGGCGCTGGACGACGGCTGGGGCGACACCGGCCTGACGGCGGCCGAGCGGTTGTACGGCTGGAACACGCTCGAAGTCCTTTCGCTCGGCGCGGCCGACATCGACCGTCCGGTGAACGCCATTCCTGGCCGCGCCCGGGCGATGCTGCAACTGCGTTACGTCGCCGGAACCGATGTCGACGGCGTGGGCGAAGCGATCACGAAACACCTTGCCGCGAACGGGTTTCCGATGGTCGACGTGACCGCCGAGGGCAGCTTCCTCGCCAGCCGCACCCCTGTCGACGACCCGTGGGTCGGCTGGGCGAAGAGCGTGCTCGACGAGGTTTCCGGGCAGCCGGTGGCGATCCTGCCGAGCTTCGGCGGGGGACTGCCGAACCACGTGTTCACCGACCTGCTCGGCCTCCCGACGTTGTGGCTGCCGCATTCCTATCCCGGCTGCCTGCAGCACGCGCCCGACGAGCACCTGCTCGCGCCGATCGCGCGCGAAGGCCTCGTCCTCGCCACGGCGTTGTTCCACGCGCTCGGACGGCGCGGGGAGGAGGCATGACGACCGGCAGGACGGTGGCCAAACCGCGCACGCCGTCGTCCACGCGGCGCGCGATCGCCGCGGCGACCATCGGCAACGCGCTCGAATGGTTCGACCTCGGCGTGTACGCGCTGATGGCGGCCTACATCGGCAAGACCTTCTTCCCCGGTGGGAACGCCGCCGTGCAGCTCGTCCAGGCGTACGCGGTCTTCGGCATCACGTTCCTCGTGCGCCCGCTCGGCGGTCTGGTGCTCGGTGCCTACGCCGACCGGTTCGGCCGCAAGAAGGCGCTCGTGCTGACCATCTGGCTGATGGTGATCGGGACGTTCCTGCTCGCGGTGATGCCGGGTTACGCGACGATCGGGTTCCTCGCGCCGGTCGGCGTGATCGTCGCGCGGCTGATCCAGGGATTCGCCGCGGGCGGGGAATTCGGGGCGGCCACGTCGTTCCTGATCGAACAGGACGACCGCCGCAAGGGTTTCCTCGGCAGCTTCCAGTTCGCCAGCCAGGGTTTCGCGACGCTGATGTCCGCCGGGTTCGCCGCCGGGCTGACCGCTTCGCTCAGCGCCGACGCGATGACGTCGTGGGGCTGGCGGATCCCGTTCGTCTTCGGGCTGCTCGTCGGCCCGGTCGGCTACTACATCCGGCGTCACGTCGACGAACCCGAAGTCGCTCAAGAGAAACAGTCGAAGTCGACGCCGGTCCGGACGCTGTTCCGCTTCCACTGGGGCGGCCTGCTGATCGCCGGCGGAGCGCTGGTCGTCTCGACCTCGCTGAACTTCATCCTGCAGTCGCTGCCGACGTTCGCGATCAAGAACCTCGGCCTCGACGACTCGCTGTCGTTCGTCGCCCTGATGATCACCGCGGCCATTCTGACCTTCGTGACACCGATCGTGGGACTGCTCACCGACCGGCACGGCCGCATCGGGATCATGATCGTGGCCGCGGCGGTGATCGGGGCCGGGGTGGTGCCGTTGTATCTGTGGGTCACCACTTCGCCGTCGTTCCTGACCCTCACGGTGACCATGACGATCCTGGGCCTGTTGAAGGCCATCTACTTCGGCGCGCTTCCTTCGGTGATGGCCGATGTCTTCCCGGCTCACACCAGGGCAACGGGGCTTTCGTTCGCCTACAACGCCACCGTCGGGATCTTCGGCGGATTCACGCCGACCATCGCGACCGCGATGATCGCGGCCACCGGATCGCCTGTTTCGCCCGGTTACTACCTCTTGGCGACAGCGTCGCTGAGCATTGTCGCGCTGGTGGCGGCGAATCGGCGGCGCGGGATTCGCTGACCGGTGGCGAAAGCCGCTTTCACAACTCCCGCAACAAGTACCGCTGAAGCTTCCCGCTCGCGTTGCGCGGCAGCGCCTCGATGAACCGCACGCGCCGCGGATACTTGTACGGCGCCGCGGTCGCCTTCGCGTGGTCCTGCAAGGCTTTCACGAGATCCGTGCCGGGTTCGGCGCCGGGGCGGGGGACGACGAACGCGGTGACGACCGAACCGCGATCCGGGTCCGGTGTGCCGATCACGGCGCATTCGTCCACGTCCGGATGGGTCAGCAGGACTTCCTCGACCTCCGGGGCGGCGATGTTGTAGCCCGACGAGATGATCATGTCGTCGCTGCGCGCGACGAACCGGAAGTAGCCGTCGGCGTCGCGCACATAGGTGTCGCCGGTGAAGTTCCAGCCGTCGCGGACGTAGTCGCGCTGGCGCGGGTCTTCGAGGTAGCGGCAGCCGGTGGGGCCGCGCACCGCCAGGAAGCCGGGCGTGCCGTCGGGTACGGGCGAACCGTCGATGTCGAGGACGGCCGCCTCGTAGCCGGGTACGACCTTGCCGGTCGCGCCGGGACGCGCGTCGTCGTCGGCGGCGGAGATGAACACGTGCAGCATTTCGGTGCTGCCGAGCCCGTCGATGAGCGGCCGCCCGACGATCGCCCGGTACTGCTCGGCCACGGGAGCGGGAAGCGACTCGCCCGCGGAGACGGCCCGGCGCACTCCGGCCAGAAGCCGTCCCTCGCCGGCGTTGAGGATCGCGCGGTACGCGGTCGGGGCGGTGAAGAGGACGGTGACGCCCTTCTCGGCGACGATGGCGGCGAGTTCGGCCGGGGTGGCGCGTTCGACGAGCAGCGTCGCCGCCCCGGCACGCAACGGGAAGACCAGCAGGCCACCGAGTCCGAACGTGAAGGCCAGCGGTGGTGTGCCGCAGAAGAGGTCGCCGGACGTCGGGCGCACGACGTGCCGGGAGAACGTGTCGGCGATCGCGAGCAGATCGCGATGGAAATGCATGGTCGCTTTCGGGGAGCCCGTCGTGCCGGAGGTGAAGGCCAGCAGGGCGACGTCGTCGGCCGCGGTCGGGACGTCGGCGAACGTCGCCGGATGCCGTTCCGCGCGGGCGGCGAGTTCCGTTCCGTACGCCACGACGGGCAGATCGGGCGGGAGTTCGTCCGTCAGGCGCTCGTCGCAGACGGCGAGCGCGGGCTTCGCGCGGCCGACGATCTTGTCGAGTTCGGCCCGTCGCAGCATCGGCATGCTCGTGACGGCCACCGCGCCCGCCTTGAGCACGGCCAGCCAGACCGTCGCGAGCCACGGGGTGTTGGTGCCCCGCAGCAGCACCCGATCGCCCGGGACCACACCGAATTCGGTGACCAGGACGTGGGCGACGCGGTTGGCGCGGGCGAGGACTTCGCCGTAGGTCCACGTTTCGGCGGGGGAGAGCAGGCAAGGCCGGTCCGGACCGAGCCGGGTGATGGTGTCGTCGAGCAACGCGGTCGCGGCGTTCAGCCTGTCGGGATAGCGGAGTTCCGGCAGGGCGAAGACGAACTCCGGCCACTGATCGGCGGGAGGCAGCCGGTCACGGCAGAACGGGTCGACATGCGCGCTGGGAGAAAGCCTCATCGTCGCCGCTCCTCGGTCCGGCCGTGCCCCCCCTCCCGCGAAGGTAGCACTTGTTACGACCGTCGAGAAGACGCGATGAAGCTCAGCCCGCGACGTCGGCCACCGCTCGGGCCAGGGTGGTTCGCACGGTCTCGGGGTCGTCGAGGTTCCCGCCGTGTAGGGCGCCGTCGCGGAGGAGGACGAGCGTGCGGGCGGCATGCTCGGGGTCGGCATGGCCCGCGTCGCGCGCCAAGTCCCGGAGCACGCCGAAGAACCAGTTCCGGTGATCGTCGATGACCTGCCGCACCTGGTGCGCGCGATCGGGGTATTCGGCGGCGGCGTTGAGGAACTGGCAACCGCGGAAGTCGTCGTCGAGCGTCCGGTCGCCGACGATGCCCAGAGCGGCGAGCAGCGCTTCGCGGGCGGGCTTCCCTTGCGTCACCGCGCCGACGCCCGCGCGGATCCGTTCGCTCGTGGTGCTCAGGTAGGCGGCGACGAGGTCGTCCTTGGTGGGGTAGTGGCGGTAGAACGTCGCCCTGGTCACGGCCGCTTCGGAGACCAGACGCTCCACGCCGACGGCATGGATGCCCTCCGCGTAGAAGAGCCGTGACGCTGTCTCGAGCAGCCGGATCTTCGGGTGTACGTCCCGGTCGACAGTCGGCATCTTTCAACTCTAGAGAAAGAACGGTCATTCCACCAGGTCGTCTTCGTCACGTTGCGGAAGGCATCCCGGGCCGACATGGTTGAGGCAGAAAGACCGATCATTCTCCCTGGCTCTGAAGGAGCAGCAATGAGCAACCAGAAGCCCACCATCGTCCTGGTCCACGGTGCTTTCGCCGACTCGTCCAGCTGGAACGGCGTCGTCCCGAAGCTGCGTGAGCAAGGCTATCGCGTGCTGGCGGCGTCGAACCCGCTGCGCGGCATCGAGTCCGACGCGGCCTACGTCGCCGACGTCGTCAACGGAGTGGACGGCCCCGTGGTGCTGGCCGGGCACTCCTACGGCGGTGTGGTGATCAGCCGCGCGGCCACCGCCGCGCCCAACGTCAAGGCGCTCGTCTACATCGCCGCCTTCCAGCCGGAGGCGGGGGAGAGCGTGTTCGAGCTGTCCGGCCGGTTCGAGGGTGGCAAGCTCGGGCCGGACACCACGAACGTGCTGGCCGCCCAGGGTGAGCTGTCGATCAAGCCCGAGAACTTCTCGGACGTGTTCGCGGCCGACGTCCCCGCGGAGACCGCCGACGTCATGGCGGTCACCCAGCGTCCGGTCACCGAGCGCGCGCTCGGCACCCCGTTCGACGGCGAGCCGGCGTGGAAGAACCTGCCGTCGTGGGCGCTGATCGCCGAGCAGGATCACGCGATCCCCGCCGCCGCGCAGGCGTTCATGTCCGACCGTGCCGGTTCGGAGGTCACCAGGGTCGACGCTTCGCACGCCGTCTCGGTCTCGCGGCCGGACGTCGTCGCCGAGGTCATCCTCGCGGCGGCCGCCAAGGTCGCCTGACCTGGGTCGCTTGACAGGTGAAACCTCCCCGGAGAGACTGAAAAAGCGTTTTTGCAGTCTCTCCGGGGAGAACCACGTGAAGGTCTTGGTGCTCGATTCGAGCCCGCGTCGTGAAGGCAATTCCTGGGCTCTCGCGCAGGCTTTGGGCAAAGGTGCGGAGGAGTCCGGGCACACGGTCGACTTCGCCCGGCTCTCCGAGTTCGTCGAGTCGCCGCTGGGCGACTGCCGTGACTGCCGGCTGAGCGATCGGTCGTGCGGCATCGGGGACGGCTACGAGCGTCTGCTGTTCGATCACGTGCTCCCGGCGGACGCGATCGTCTACGCGACGCCACTGCACTGGTACGGCATGACCGGGCGGCTCAAGTCGTTCTTCGACCGGCTTTTCTGTTACACCTCCGGCAGTTCGCCGCACACCGCCGACGTCGTGCCTGGGTTGATGGGTAAACGGGCCGCGGTGCTGATTTCCTGCGAGGAGAGCTATCGCGGCGCGACGCTCGGCCTCGAGGCCCAGTTCCAGGAACTCACCCGGTATCTGCGTCAGGATCTCGCCGGGATCGTGGTCGGCGTCGGCAACAGCCGGGGCGAGGTGGAGCGTGATCCCGCCCGGCCGTTGGCGGCGGCGGAGGATCTCGGCCGTAGGCTGGGCGACGCCCATGTCACCGACTATCGGCTGGACACCGACCGGCCGAACCGCGTCTGGGGACCGCCCGTGGAGGCCTGAGTGTCGCCGACCATCCGTGACGTCGCCGCCGCCGCGGGGGTCTCGATCACCACCGTCTCCCACGTGCTCAGCGGACAGGGGCGGATCTCCGAGCAGACCCGGCAGCGGGTCGCGCGGGCGGCGGCCGACCTCGGCTATCAGGCGAGTGTGCACGCGCAGCAGCTGGTCACCCGGCGCAGCCGCACCCTGGCGATCCAGCTCGCGAACTCGGTCGACGCGAGCAGCGCCTGCGCGCTCGTGCCCAACTCGGACTACTTCCTCGAAGTGCTCAACGGGGCGGCCGAGGCCGCGTCGAAACGGTCGTACGCCTTGCTTCTCGCCCCGACGGACGCCGACCTCGACCGGCTGAACGCCTTCGCCGTCGACGGCGCGATCCTGGTGGATCCCCGTGGCGACGAGCCTTTCTTCGCGACCGGCTGGTGCCGTGACCGGCCTCTGGTCACCGTCGGACGGCCGATGGCGGCGCCGTGCCCGGTGCCGGTCGTCGTCGACAACGACCTGGTCGCGGCCGCCCGGCTGATGCTGGATCACTTGGCGGACAACGGTTACGAGCGGCCGGCGATGATCACCACCGACACCCGCCGGTCGTACGCGGCGGACCTGGTCGCGGGCTACACCGGCTGGCTGGAGGAGCGGGGACTGGAGCCGGTGGTGGTCGAGATCGACGAGCCGCCGACCACCGAAGGCACGGCGGATGCGCTGGGCAGGCTGCTCGACCGCCCGGTACGTCCGGATGCCGTCTTCACGACGTCGGAGAACCTTGCCCTCGGCGTCCTCCACGAGGCCCGCCGCCGACGGCTCGCGGTACCCGACGGGCTCGGGATCTGCAGTGCCGTCGACAGTGGTTCGCTCCGGCTCGTTTCGCCGCAGGTGACCGGGATGTTCGTGCATCCCCGTGAGGTGGGCGGCCGTGCCGCCACGGCGTTGATGGACCTCGTCGAGGGTGTCGACGGTGGGCCGAACCGGATCGAGGTTCCCGTGCGCCTGAACGCGCGGGAATCGACCGCACGTTAGCCACTGGCGATCTTGCGTGACCAGATGGACGACTCGCGTGTCTGGATGGACGACACGTGTGTTTGGACGGACGACTCGCGGCTGCGGCTTCGTCGCGGTCGTGTCGTCCCTCCGGTCACGCGTGTCGTCCGTCTGATCACACGTGTTGTCCGTTCGATCACGCGAAGCCGCCGTTCGGTCCAGGTGGTCGTGAGTGGCGATTCGGGTTAGAACCCGAATCGCCACTCACGACGGCCTCCGCAGGGAACCAGCTCAGGAACTCCGACACACCGCGACCGGCGTGTCCCCGCCGTCGTCCTCGGTGGTCGCGATGAAGCCGAACGTGGTCGTCCCGCCGGCGGGTAGTACCGCGTTCCAGTCCACTTCGGACACTCGCACGCGATCGCCGTCCTGCGCGAGGGAACCGTTCCACAGATTGGCGATACGGGTGCCGGGCGGCAGCGTCCAGCTGACCTCCCAGCCGGTGAGCCGGGTGTCCTGGGCGTTGCGGACGGACACGCGGATCTCCGAGCCGCCGGGCCAGCGGTTGGCGATCTCGTAACGCGCTTCGCACACCGGCTTCGCGGCCGACGGCGAAGGCACCGCCACCGGGGCGACGGCGTCGGGTGCGTCGCCGTCGAACAGCAGGATCCCCGCCAGGACGCCTCCCGCCACCACCACGCCGCCCGCGATGGCGATCGGCAAGCGCGATCGGCGGGCGGGCGCGGGAAGCCGTTTGGTGCCGGCCAGGATCGCCGGACGGCCGTCGGCGACGGCGGCGAGCATCCGTCCGGCCTCGGCCATGTCCGGCCGTTCCGCGGGATCGCGCCGGAGCATGCGCAGCAGGACGTCCGTGAGCGGGCCGGTGGTGCGGGGCGTGACGATCTCGCCGCGGGCGACCCGTTTGAGGAGCGCGATCTGGTTGGCGTCGGTGCCGAACGGCGGCGCACCCTCCAGCACGGTGTAGAGCGTGGAGCCGAGCGAGAACACGTCCGACGGGTAGCCGGGTTCCTCGCCGTCGGCGACCTCGGGGGAGAGGTAGGCGGGAGTGCCGACGACGAGCCCGCCGCCGGTCATGGTCCCTTCCCCGGTGGCGTGGGACAGGCCGAAATCGGCGATCTTCGCGTTCCCGTCGCCGGTGATCAGGATGTTGTTGGGCGTGACGTCGCGGTGCAGGATCCCGTCCTCGTGCGCGGCGGCCAGCGCCGAGGCGATCCGCGCGCCGAGTTCCGCGACCCGGCCTGCGGGGAGCAGGCCGTCGTCCGCTAGGAGGTCCGTCAGCGGCCGCGACGGCAGGTATTCCATGACCAGGAACGGCGTTCCGTCCTGCTCCACGACGTCGTACACGGTGACGGCGTGCGGATGCTTGAGCCGCGCGGCGACCCTGGCCTCCCGCATCGCGCGCACGATCGACCGGAACGGCGCGCCGTCCGGCGAGGTGTCCGGCAGCAGCTGCTTGAGCGCCACCGTGCGGTCGAGCCGCTCGTCCCGCGCCCGCCACACCACGCCCATCGAGCCCCGGCCGACCTCGCGCTCCAGCCGGTAACGTCCGGCAATGACGGCATCCCGGTTCACGGACGCAACTGTATCCGCTACGAGAGCGGGGCCTCCTGGACCGGCGACCCGGCCGCCGCGAGCCAGGCTTCGGCGAGCAGGCGATGTCCCAGCGGGCTGGGGTGGACGCCGTCCGGGGCCAGCGTCGCCGCCCCGTGCTCGGCGGCCGCCCGCGGCATGAACAGATCCGCGCGGATCAGCCGCGCGCCGAACTCGGTCGCCACCTCGATCGCGGCCTCGACACGGGGCGCAAGATCGGCGACCCAGTCCTGCTGTTCGGGCTCCACCGGCAGCAGGAACGGCGTGATCACGTACAACTCGGCCGGGAGATCCCGCCGTGCGCCCGCCAGCAGCCGGGAGTAGGCGGCACGGAACTTGTCGATCGGGCTCGGCAGGCCGCGGTCGAACGTCCGCCAGGTGTCGTTGATGCCGATCTTCACCGTCAGCACCGTGGGACGCGCCGCGAGGACGTCGGTGGCCCAGCGGGCTTCGAGGTCGTAGATCCGATTTCCGTTGATCCCCCGGTTGAGCACCTCCGGGCCGTCGCCGAGGAGATCCGCGATCCGCCGCACGTAGCCCTTGCCGAGCGACGCGGGATCGGTGCGGTCGCGGCTGGAATCGGTGATGGAGTCGCCGGCGAACAGCAGGCGGTCGGCTTCGGTGAACCTCACGCGCCCGCCTCGATCAGCTTCCGCAGCGAGTCGGCCTCACCGGGGATCAGGTCCGGGTCGTTGTCCGGGACGAACTCCAGCAACGCGTCGAGCGGCCGTCCGGCCTTGGCGAGCAGACCGAACGCCCGCGTCCAGAGCTCCGTCCGGAAGGTCAGCGGATGCCGCTCGTTGCTGGGCCACCACGAGAACACGTGCACCGCGCGGACCTGGTCGAGTACCAGTTCCAGCCCTGTCAGCGCCTGCTCGTCCGGCAGATCCTGCGGCGGCTGCCAGTAGGTGCCGAGATTGTCGCGGCCGACCTCTTCGAGCAACCGCACGGTCGATTCGGCGGTATCGGTCAGCGTCCCGCCGTGGAACTCCAGCGCGACTTCGAGTCCGTGCTCGTTCGCGACGTCGGCGGCCTCGCGGAGCCCGGCGACGATCTGCTCGCGTTCGTAGGAGTCGACGTCCTCGGAGCCCGCTTTCCCCGCCCACACCCGGATCCGCGAGGCGCCGAGCCGGACCGCGGTGGCGGCGATCTCGCCGAACTTCCCGGTCTCCATCGGGGTCGCGCGGAAATAGGAACCGTAGGAGTCGCAGGTCAGCCCGTGCCGTGCCATGGCCTCGAACGCGCGCTCGGCCGCCCAGTCGTCACCGGGGCGGACATGGACGTCGGCACCCCATTCGATCACCTGCAGCCCCGCCTCCTCGGCGCGACGGGCGACGTCGTCGGCGTCCAGCCGCCGCAAGGTCACCGAACACAGTCCCGGGCGGATCATTTTCCCTCCAACGGTTGAGTGCTTTCCCGCAGCACGACCTCGCCGGTGATCGGCTTGACACGGGGACCGTCCGCGCGGTGGTCGAGGATGAAGTCGAGGGCCTGTTCGCCCATGCGCTCGATCGGCACCCGCACAGTCGACAGCGAAGGCCTTATGTCGCGCAAGGTAATAATGTCGTCGAACCCCGCGATCGCGATCTGCGTGGGGACCAGCAGACCGCGGTCGCGACAGGCGGCCATCGCGCCGACGGCCATCACGTCGTTGACCGCGAACACGCAGCCGCGGAAGCCGCTCTCGATCGCCCGCACCATCGCCGCGTAGCCGCCGTCGCGAGTGAATTCCGCGCGCAGCACGTGGTTTTCGGGCAAGGGCACGCCGTGGCGGGCGAGGCCGTCACGGAAACCCAGCACCCGGTCCCGCGAGGTCAGCAGGCCGGACGGCCCGGCGAGGACGAGGAAGTCACGGTGCCCGAGCCGGGCGAGTTGTTCGGCCAGATCCGCCGCTCCCGCGCGGTTCTCCAGCATGACGGTGTCGAAGGGGAGTTTCCGCTGCCCGATCACCACGACCTGGCCGTCGGCGGCCTCGAACGCCTTGAGTTCCTTGGTCAGATTCCGTTGCAGGGCACTGTCTTCGTTCCGCGACCCGGCGAGGATGACCGCCCGAGCCCGTTGCCCGCGCAACGTCGTGACGTACTCGAGTTCCTTCTCCGGATGGTTTTCCGTGCTCGCGATGGTGACCGTCAGCCCGTGCCGGGCGGCCACGCGCATCACGCCGGACGCGATCGAGGAGAAGTACGGGTCGACGATGTCGTGCACCAGCAGCCCGACGACATTGCCGCGGCCGCGGGCCATCGCCTGCGCGGGCACGTTCGCCGTGTACTGCAAGCGTTCCGCGGCCCGCAGCACCGATTCGCGCAGGGTGCCGCTGACCTGTCTCGTCCCGCCGTTGAGCGCCCTCGACGCCGTCGCGAGCGACACTCCGGCCTCACGGGCGACGTCGGCCAGGGTGGCCGAACCCGCGGCACGCTGCGCCATGGTTCCTCCCAAGGTGGTGCGGTGGGCTCACGCCGGCGGGGGCTGCCGCCGGCGTGAGCCCGGCTTTCACTACGGAGCGCCGGGGCCGACGTCCGCGGTGGTGAGCGGCCGGTTGGCGATGGCGGCCGTCGAGTACTCGTCGGCGCCGACGTCACGCAGGCTGCCGCGGGCCTGACCGTCGATGTCCAGCGTGACCGGTGCGGTCGAGAGGGTCGCCGAGTCGATCGCGGGGCTGCCCGCGGCCAGCCGCGAGATCCCGTCGGTGCCCTGCACGAGCTTCGGGTCGACCCGGCGGAAGGTGCCGGCCGGGATGTTGCCGTTCCCGCCCGAACCCCACAGGATGTTGCCGGACCAGGTGAAGTTGCCCGTGGTGCTCATCGAGACCAGGTCTTCGTTGTCGCCGACGAAGATGTTGTCCGAGATCGTGCAGTCGCGCGGTTCGATCGTCCGGTTGGTCTCGCCGGAGAGCGTGCCGCCGTTGTTCAGCAGCGTGTTGTGCGCGATGAGCACCCGGTCCGCCGCGTCGTTCTTACGGCGGGATTCCTTCGATTCTCCCGGGAAGTGGTCCCGGACGGTGCCGCTGCCGACGACCAGCGCCCTGCTGGACAGTCCGGCGATGTAGTTGTTGACGATCTTGTGGTCGTTGCCGTAGATCCGGATGCCGTCCTTGCCGTCGAGGATGAAGTTGGCTTCGACGACGGACTTGTTCCCGTGGCGCAGCACGATGCCGCCCCGGCTGTTCCGGATGGTGTTGTGGCGGATGAAGTTGCCCGACGACTTGACCGAGATCGCCTCCGGGTCGCCGTTCGCGCGTTCGAACAGGTTGTACTCCACCGTGGCGGAGGCGGTGCTCAGGGCGCGCGGGCTGACCCCGAGCCGGATCGGCTCGCCGCCGTTGTCGCCGGCGAAGCTGTGGTCGGAGAAGTAGTTCCGCACGACGTGGACGCCGGTAGCCATCTTGTCGTCGTCCGCGCCCTCGATGCAGAGCATGACGCCGATCGTCGTCTTGTGGTGGAAATGGTTGCGGTCGACCTTGCTGTAGTCGGCGCGGACCATCACCCAGTCCAGGTCCGGGAGGTCGGCCAGCTGGAAATCGTTGCGGGTGAGGCGGATTCGCGAACAGTTCGCGGGGATCTCCAGCGTGGTGCTCTGCCGGAACTCGAATCCGCTGAGCGTGACACCGGTGGAGTCGTCGAAGACGAAGCTCTGCTCACCGGTGAACGTCACCCCGCCGCGGGACTGGGCGATGATCGTGATCGGCTGGTCCTTCGTGCCGCGCCTGCCCTTGACGGTGATCGGCTTGCCCGACGGCACGGCGTACGTCCCGTTCTCCACCGTGATGACGGCACCGGGAGCCGCCCGGTTGATCGCGGTCTGCAACTCGGTCAGCGAACTGACGTTCAGTGCGCACAGCCCCTGCGGTTTGGCCGACGCCGTGCCCGCGGTGACCCAGGGGACGGTGATCAGCGCGGCGCCGAGGGTGGCGCCGCTGAGGAACCTTCTGCGATCCATGATGCCTCCGTGCTCAATCGGTGGGGCGGGTTTCGGCGGCGGGGCTTTCGGTGCTGAGGAACAGTTCGATCACCGGGACCGGGGTGTCCGGTTTCCGGATGGGGAGCTTCAGGGTGAGCGTGCCTTCCGGCTGCCCGCCCATCTGGGTGTTCTGCGCGGTCTGCCCGGGATCCGTGTGCACCTGCCGGATTTCCGAGGCGTCGTCGAGCAACTGGGCGTAACGCACCCGCCCGGCGAGCCCGGGCAGGTGGACGTGGTTCATCGGCCAGCTGAACAGGTGCAGGTACAGCCGGTCCCCGCGCTGGGTGTAGCGGCCGTCGGCGGGCGCGGTGAACTCGCTGGGACCGCAGCCGCGGATGGAGCGTTCGTGGCGGTCCATCCAGCGGCCGATCTCGGCGAGGACTTCGTGCGCACGGGGGTCGATCTCGCCCCGGCCGTTCGGCCCGACGTTGAGCAGCAGGTTGCCGTCCTTGGACACGCCGTCGACCAGCATCCGGATGAGCAGTTCGGGGCTCTTGTAGTCGAGGTTGTCGCGGTCGTAACCCCAGCTGCCGTTGAGGGTCTGGCACGCCTCCCACACCACGGGGACACCGTCGCGGGTCATCGGGCCGGACGGCTGGTACTGCTCCGGGGTGATGAAGTCGCCGGGGATCCCGGTGCGGTCGTTGACCAGGATGCCGGGCTGGAGTTCGCGGACCAGCGCGAGCAGGCCGGGGGAGTCCCAGTCGGCCGGTCCCTTGCCGCCCCACCATTCCTTGCGGCCCTTGTACGAGAAGTCGAAGAACAGGTAGTCGATCGTGCCGAAGCGGGTGAGCAGTTCGCGCACCTGACCGTGGAGATAGAGCTGGTACTCGGCGATGTCGGCGTACTGGTGCGCCGCGATGTACTCCGCGTCGTCACGGCGGGGATGGGTGCCGTCGACGGGGAAAGCCGGGTGGTGCCAGTCGATCAGCGAGTGGTAGAAGCCGACCTTCAGGCCTTCCTCGCGGCAGGCGTCGACGAACGGGCCGAGCAGATCCTTGCCGTACGGCGTGTTCGTCACCTTGAAGTCGGTGAGGTCGCTGTCCCACAGGCAGAAACCGTCGTGGTGCTTGGTGGTCAGCACGACGTAGGTCATGCCCGCGGCCTTCGCGGCGCGCGCCCAGGACCGCGGGTCGTACTTGTCCGGCTCGAAGTGATCGAAGTAGACCCGGTACTGCTCGTCGGTCAGCTTCTCGTGGTTCTGCACCCATTCGTGCCGGGCGGCCAGGGAATACAGTCCCCAGTGGACGAACATCCCGAACCGGTCGTGGGTGAACCAGGCGGTGGAACTCACATCGCTCCTTGTGATGGTGGGTCAGCCCTTGAGCGCGCCCGAGGCGAGGCCACGGACGAACGAACGCTGGAAGAACAGGAACGCGGCGACCGACGGGAGCAGCGCCAGCAGCGACGCGGCCATGATCACGCCGGGCGTGACGTTCGTGTCGATCCGCAAGGTCCGCAGGGCCAGCGGCAGGGTGTAGGTCGAGGCGTCGGTCGACACCAGCAACGGCAGCAGGTACTGGTCCCAGATCATCGTGAAGCCGAAGACGCCGATCACGCCGAGCGCGGGCTTGCACATCGGGAGGATGATCTGCGCGAAGATCCGCAGATCGCCGGCGCCGTCGATCCGCGCGGCCTCTTCGAGTTCGCGGGGGACGTCCTTCATGAACTCGGTCATCACCAGGATCGAGAAGGCCCACGCGCCCAGCGGCACGATCATCCCGGCGAGGCTGCCGATCAGGTTCAGATGCACCACCGGCAGATCCGACAGGATCAGCGAGAGGGGGATCGCGAGGATCTCCTCCGGCAGCATCAGCGTCGCCAGGATCGCGACCAGCACGAAGGTCATGAACCGGAACTTCTTGCGCGCCAGCGCGTAGCCGGCCAGCACCGAGACGACGACCTGCAGCAGCAGGCCGAAGCCGACCACCAGGAACGAGTTGAGGAGATACATCCCCACGCCCAGGTCGAAGGCGATGCCGAAGTTGTCCAGGGTGGGGCTCGACGGGACGACGCTCAGCGCCGTCGGATCGGAGACGTCGTTGAACGCGCTGACCAGCAGCGCCAGCAGCGGCCCGGCGAACACCAGGAGCAGCAGGGCGTACAGGACGAACTTCAGGACCCGTCCGGCCGGTGATTTGACGGCGTCGAGGCCGAGGGCGGAATCGTTGGCCGCGGTCATGCGTCTCGCCTCCGTCGGAGCACCTGGACGAACAGGGTGAGCACGAGCGTCGCGAGGAACAGCAGGACCGCGCCCGCCGCGCCGACGCCCAGCCGGTTCTGTTCCAGGCCGAGTTTGTAGATCAGGGTCATCGCCACCTCGGTCGAGCCGTTCGGCCCGCCGTTGGTCAGCAGGAACACCTCGGTGAACACGCGCAGGCCGCGGATCGCCGCGAGGACGAACAGGATCGAGAACACCGACCGCAGGCCGGGCAGCGTCACGTGGAGGATCTTCCGCCAGCGGGAGGCACCGTCCACAGTGGCCGCTTCGTAGAGGCCGCGGTCGATACCGGCCAGACCGGCCAGGAAGATCATCATGTCGTACGGGGCGCCGCGCCAGATCCCGGTGATGATCACCGAGACCATCGACGTGTCGGGATCGTTGATGAATCCCGACGGGCCCAGCCCGACCAGGCCGAGGATGGAGTTCAGCATCCCGTCCTCGGTCGGGTGGTACATGATGCGCCACAGTTCGGCGACCACCGCGATCGGCACGACCACCGGCAGGAACGCCGCCGACCGCAGGAACTTCAGCCGCTTGCTCTGGCCCTCCATCAGCAGGGCGAGCGCGAGGCCGAGGATCATCGACCCCGCGGTCTGCCCGACCGCGATCACGACCGTGTGCCAGATCGCGGAGTGGAACGCCTCGTCACCGAGGACGGTGCTGTAGTTCTGCCCGCCGACCCACTGGTTGCCCAGATACGGCTGGACGTCCTGGAAGGACATCGTCACCGCGGTGATCATCGGGATGAACTTGAAGTACACGAACAGGATGAGGGCGGGGGCCAGGAACAGCCACGGCGTCCACCACTTCCCGTCGCGGTCGCTGCGCCTGCGGGCCTTCGGCGCGGGCGCCCGCTTCACGGCGGGACGGTCCGCGCCGACGGCCGCCGGCTTGGCGTGATCTACGGTCATGAGGCGCTGATCCCCTGTTGCTGCAAGGTCGCGGTGAGCTTGGTGTCGAGTTTGGACAGTTCCGCCTTGAGATCGAGCTTGCAGTCGGCGACGAGCGCGCTGATCGTGTCGGCGGTGTCCTGGCGGACCGGCGTCCAGTTCGGGATGGACGGCGCGTAGTGGCCGGACTTCGCGTAGATCTCGGCGTAGGTCTTCCACCGCGGGTCGGAGCGGACCTGGGTGATGTCGACGTTCTTGTTCACCGGGAGCTGCACGATGAAGGCCGACTCGCCCTCCATGCCGATCTTCTGGCCGTCGGCCGAGATCGCGAAGTCACCGAAGGCGTCCTGGCCTGCCTGGTTCGGCGAACCGGCCATCATGAAGATCGACAGGCCCTCGGCGAGGACGTCGGCGTTCTTGGCGCCCTTCGGCATCGGGACGACCTCGTACTTGTCCTTGCCGAGCGACTTGTCGAACCGGGGCAGCAGGTACGGGCCGACGACGTACATCCCGGCCTTGCCCGCTTCGAAGGTCTCGTTGGTCGCGGGGGTCGGCATGGTGACCGAACCGGGCTGGATCACGTTGTCCTTGCAGCCGAGGTCGCGGAACCACTGCACCGCGGCCACGGATTCGGGCGTGCTCATCGCGGGCTTGTACTTGCCGTCACCGGCTTCGGTGATGAAGTCGCCGCCCGCGGCCCACAGGAAGTTGGAGAAGTACCAGGAGGCGTAACCCCGCTTGGTCGACAGCGTCGCGTTCAGGCCCGCGGTGTCGTTCTTCCCGTTGCCGTCGGGGTCGCCGGTGGTGAAGGCCTTGGCGAGGTCCGCCAGTTCGGCCCAGCTCTGCGGGACGCCCTTGCCGAGCTTCTCGCGCCAGTCCTTGCGGATCAGCAACGCCGAAGCCTGCGCGCTGTAGGGCAGGCCGTACAGCTTGCCGTCCGGGGTCTGGTTGGACTTCAGCGCCTGCTCGGTGAGCTCCGACGCGTGCTTGATCTTGCCTTGTTCGATCTCACGCACGAGACCCTGGCTCTTCAGCGTGCCGACCTGGGTGACGTCGTTCATCACGATGTCCGGCAGGTCGCGCTGGGCGGCGCGCTGGGCCAGCTTCGTCTCGAAGTCGTCGAAGATCGCGGTGACCTGCACCTTGAATCCCGTGGCCTTCTCGAAGGCTTCCGCGAGCCGCTTGGTGGCCTGTTCGCCGGGGCCGCCGGGGGTCGTCCGGGTCCACAGTTCCAACGGCGCCTTGGTGTCCTGCGCGACGTTCGTTCCGGCGGGGCCTGCCGAGCAGCCCGAAAGGACCAGCGCTGAGACAGTGAGTCCCACGCCGATCCACCGCGATTTCCGCATCGCTTCTCCTGTTCACTGTGGACCACGCTGTCTACCTCGGAGGGGACGGTAAGCGCTTTCCCGGTCTCCGGTCAATGGTCCGATCATTACGAATTTCAATCTCCCGTGTTTGCCTCTGCGCGGGACTCGCCGTCCGTGGACCGGCTCAGGCATCCGATGTATGGTCGCCGCCGGAGGTAGGAATGACCGAGCTGCGACACCGGCCGACAGCACTTCTCGTGATGGAGGAGCGCCGCCGCGACGACGTTTACCCCGAGGCGGTGCTGAAGGAGATCGGCACGCTGGCGGACCTGCGTGAACCGCTCACCCGCGAGCGGCTGGCGGAGGACCCGGCGGCGCTGGAAGGCGTCGAAATCCTGCTGTCCGGCTGGGGTGCCCCGGTGCTGGACTCCGTCCTTTTGGGACACGCGCGGGACCTGCGGGCCGTGCTCGTCGCGGCCGGCTCGGTCCGGCCGCTGACCACGCCCGAGTTCTGGGCGCGTGAGCTGCCGATCGTGTCCGCCGCGGCCGCGAACGCCGTCCCGGTCGCCGAGTTCACCCTGGCCCAGGTCCTCTTAGGACTCAAGCAGGTGCACCGCATCTCCCGGGAGATCCGGGAGCGGCGGGCCTATCCGCCGGATCCGCGGGTCGCGGGCGCGTACCGGTCCCGCGTCGGACTGCTCGGTCTCGGCGAGATCGGTGCTCTCGTCGCGTCGCATTTGCGCGGTTTCGACGTGGAAGTGCTCGCGAGCGACCCCGTCGTCGACCCGGCGACCGCCGACGGCCTCGGCGTGCGGCTGGTGGGCCTGGACGAACTGTTCGCCACGTGTCCCGTGGTCAGCCTGCACGCGCCGTTGCTGCCGGAGACCGAAGGGCTCGTCGACGGCGAGCTGGTGGCAAGGATGGGCGTCGGCGCGACCCTGATCAACACCGCCCGCGGCGCCGTCGTCGACGAACCGTCGGTCGTCCCGGTGCTGGCAGAGCGTCCCGATCTCACCGCGATCCTCGACGTCACCTGGCCGGAACCGCCGGAGCCGGATTCGCCGCTGTACACGTTGCCGAACGTGGTGCTCACCCCGCATCTGGCCGGCGCGCTGGGCGCCGAGCGTGCGCGGATGGGCGAACTCGTGGCGGCGGAACTGCGGCGATTCGTGCTCGGGGAACCGTTGCGGCATGCCGTCGCGCCGGACCGGGCGCACCTGCGGGCCTGATGCTCGCCTTCCGGGAGACCGGCCCGTCCGGCGGGGTGCCCGTCGTCCTGCTGCACGCCCTGGGCAGCAAGGCGGGCACTTGGGACGATTTCGCCGCCCGCCTGGATCGCCGTGTCGTGGCGGTCGACCTGCCGGGGCACGGCGACAGTGCCCACGTGGAGAGCTACTCGCTCGACGCGATGGCCGACGGCGTGGCCGAACTCCTCGGCGAGGAAGCGGACCTGGTCGGTCATTCGATGGGCGGCCGGGTCGCCGTGCTGCTCGCCCAGCGGCTGCCCGGCCGCGTGCGGCGGCTGGTCGTCGAGGACACCCCGCCACCTCCACTCGAGGCGTTGGAACCGTTGGCTCCCGCGCAGGAGCCGTCCGGGCCGTTGCCGTTCGACTGGCGGCTGATCGACCCGATCATGACCGAACTCCGCACGCCCGACCCTGCCTGGTGGGAGCGGCTCGGCGTGATCACGGCGCCGACCCTGCTGATCAGCGGTGGGCCGTCCAGTCATGTGGGCCGTGAGTCGCTGGAGCGGATGTGCGGGCTGATCCCGGACTGTCGCCTGGTGGTCGTCGAGGACGCGGGACATCGGGTGCACGGCAGCAGACCGGAAGAATTCGCGGCGGTGGCGGGGGAGTTCCTCGGGCCGGCGTAGTCTGGCGACCTGGCTGGGGGTGGGGCTGGTGGTCGTGTTCTGTTGTGCGGGTTGTGGCGCCGAACTGACCGTGCCGGTCACACGGGTCGCTCTCCCGGTGCACGCGCGCAACAGTTACGGGCACGCCCTGCTGCCGCCGCTCATGCGGGCGGGGACCTATGCCGTCGACCCGGAGCCGTTCGGCCCGCCGTGGCGAGCGTGGGACGAGAGCGAAGCGGAAGCTCGAAGGCTGTTCGCGCCCGTCCTCCTGCTTTCGGACGGGGCGGCCGGATCGATCGTGGTCGCGCCGGGGGACACCTGCGAGACAGTGCTGATTCCGGAACGGTGCGACGGCTACTGCTACGGCGTGGACGGCCGTAGCGGTCCCAACCTCGCGTGCGCTAGCTGTGGACTGGAGGTGGGGACCCGGATCGACGACTGCTCGCGCTGGCAGGAGGTGCGGTTCGTCCCGGACTCCGTGCGATTCGAGCCCTCCGAAGAATCTCTTGTCGAGGACTGGACTTTCGAAGGTTTACCGCCGGTCGAACCCTCAGGAGCGTGGTGCCCGTACTGGGAAGCGGCCGTCGGCGATGCCCTGGCGCATCTGTTCGCGGTTTCCGGGGGCGGGACGATCGCCGTGGAGGATGGTTTTGTCTCCGCGGTCTTCGGCGCCGCTCTCGCCCTGCCTTCGTCCGGCCCGCCGCGCCGGAACCTGGCACTCGCGGGCCCCGGATTGCCGGATTCCGACGACATCGCTCTCGTGCCGCGGCATCCGGTGACCGGACGTCCGTGGCCGCATTCGAGCGCGACCGACGTGGTCCCGCTGGCGGCCGAGGTGTGGACCTGGCTGGCTTTCGGACAGGACCCGGTGACCGCCCCGGTTTCCGGGGTCATGCCGGCGGGTGTTCTCCGGGACGACCCGTTGCCGAAGCGTCCGAGGGGGCCTCTTTCACCCGCGCCGGACGTCTTCCTGTACACGCTGGCGCGGCTTCCGGCCGTTCGGCAGCCATGGCTGAGGGCGATCTACGACCGGGTGAAGGCGGGCGGCCCCGTGTCGAGGATCGTATAACGACCTATACCGCTTGCCGCACCGCCGCGAGGCCTTCCTGTAGATCCTTGACGAAATACCCGGGAACCTCCAGGGACGGGAAATGTCCGCCGGACTCGGGTGACCTCCATCGGACGATCCGCCGGTACCGCTCCTGCGCCCAGGGGCGCGGGTACTTCTCGATGTCGCGGGGGTAGACGGTGATCGCCGCCGGGACGTCGACGCGGAGTTCGGGGTCGAGCGAGTCGTGGCTCTCGTAGTAGATGCGGGCCGAAGACGCGCCGGTCCGGGTCAGCCAGTACAGGGTGACGTCGTCGAGGATGCGGTCCCGGGAGATCGTCTCGAACGGGCTGTCCTCGGTGTCCGACCACTCGGCGAACTTGTCGAGGATCCAGGCGAGCAGGCCGACCGGAGAGTCGACGAGCGAGTAGCCGATGGTCTGCGGGCGGGTCGCCTGCTGTTTGGCGTAGGCCGCGCGGTGGTGCCAGAAGTCGTAGGTCTCCTCGGTCCATTCGCGCTCGGCCGGGGTGAGTCCTTCGGTCGTCAGCCCGGGCGGTCCCTCCGCGAACGTGGTGTGGATACCGAGAACATGGTCCGGGAACCGGCCGGCGAGGACCGTGGTGATGTTGCCGCCCCAGTCGCCGCCATGGGCCGCGAACCTGTCGTAGCCGAGCCTGCCCATGAGTTCGACCCAGGCGGCCGCGATCTTTTCGGTTCCCCATCCGGTGGTGGCCGGTTTGTCGCTGTAGCCGAAGCCCGGCAGCGACGGGACCACGACGTGGAACGCCGGTGTGTCCGGGGCCGCCGGGTCCGCCAGTTCGTCCACCACATCGACGAACTCGGCGATGCTGCCCGGCCAGCCGTGCGTCAGGACCAGGGGAGTGGCGTCGGCGCGGGCGGACCGGCGGTGCAGGAAGTGGATCCCCAGGCCGTCGATGGTCGTGCGGTATTGCCCGATCCGGTCGAGGCGATCTTCGAACCGCCGCCAGTCGTACTCCGTGCGCCAGTAGTCCACGACCTCGATCAGGTCGGCGAGAGGAACGCCCTGCCCCCAGCGGGGGACCGTCGCGGCTTCCGGTAGCCGCGCCGCGGCCAATCGGGCACGCAGATCGTCGAGTTCGGCGTCGGTCGCGTGGGCTTCGAAGGCTTGCACTTCGCTGGTCATGTGACCTCCTGTCGTGAACCGGCTAAGACGGTTCTAACAGCTCGTCCCGCCGCGACGCAACCGGCTAAGGTGGTTCCATGCGATCCGGCTTCCCCGACTTCCGCCTCGGCAGCGTGCTGGCGACCAGCTTCACGGCGACTTTGACGGAGCGTCGTGGTGAGCCCGTGGAGCGCATTCCCACGCCGCAGCGGCTCGTGGACTGGCTGGCGGTGAGCGGCCTCGCCGTGGAGTCCTGCACCGCGGCCCAGCTCGACCTCGCCCGGGAACTGAGGGAAGCGATTCACGCCGCCGCGACCGCGACCGCGACTCGAGAAGTCCTGCCCGCTGCCGCTGTCCAGGTCATCAACGACCGCAGCGTTCAGGGGCGGGCCGCGGCCGTCCTGACCTCCGAAGGCGAGCGGCGATGGCGGGTCGCCGGCGTGGAAGACGCCCTCAGCGTGATCGCCGCCGACGCGATCAGCATCATCTCGGGCGAACGGGACGGGAAGATGGCGTTGTGCGCGTCGCCGACCTGTCTGGCCGCCTTCTTCGACACCAGCCAGAGCCGCACACGTCGGTGGTGTGACATGAACACGTGCGGGAATCGGTCGAAGAAGGCGCGGTTTCAGGCCAATCAGCGGAGGAAGTCGGGGAGTTCCTGATCGGGTCGCGAGGTGGTTGTCTCGGCGGTTGCCGGAAATCGGCGACGGTTCTGGCCGGTGTTGGTGCCGTCGGGGCAGCCATGGCATGACCGGCCGGTTCGTTGCCGGGATGTGGCGACCGGTTCACGTGAGCTCGGCCTGGCCATCCCGGCCCGTCGCCGGAAACCGACGACGGCCAGAACGGCGTCGGCCCCCGAGACGCCTATGACACGACCAGCAGGTCAGTTGCCGCGAAACGGCGACCGTCCGCCCAATGCCGGTCGTTCCGAGTCGGCCATCCACACCGGTCGCCGGAAATCGGCGACAGAGTCAGGCCAAGCCCGTCGCCGAATTCCGGCAACACCCCATCACCCGCGGAGCCCGGTCACCAGTTCCGCACCTCGGGCGCGTACCCCGCCGGCTTGTCCCCGACCTTCACCCCGGGCGAGATCACCCAGTTCTGGTACTCGGGCGTGAACATCCGGTACACCGACTCCGGCGGAACGGCACTCGCCTCGTCGAGGAGCGCCCGCAGATCCGGCGGCAGTTCGAAGTCCAGCGCCGCCATGCTCTTGCCCAGCTGGTCCGCGCTGCTCGCCCCGACGATCGCCGCCGCGACGCCCGGCTGGGTCGTGACCCAGTTGATCGCGACCTGCGCCATCGTGACACCGAGTTCGTCCGCGACCTTCTCCAGCGGCTTCAGCAACGCCCAATCCCGGTCAGTCCACGATTTCCCTGAGCTTCCCGGATCGCTCAGCCTGCCTTCGCCCGACGGCGTCTCGCCGGTCGGCCGGTACTTGCCGGTGAGGAATCCGCCTGCCAGCGGGCTCCACGCGGTGACGCCGAGCCCGAGATGCCGTCCCATCGGCACGTGTTCGGTCTCGATGGTCCGCTCCACGAGCGAGTAGGGCAGCTGGAGATTGACGACCGGGGTCAGCGCGTTCGCCTCGGCGAAGCTCTGCGCTCGCGCGGCGTACCAAGCGGGCACGTCGGAAAGCCCGGCGTAGCGGATCTTTCCGGCGCGCACCAGATCGTCGAACGTGCGCATCACCTCTTCGACCGGCGTGACGCGATCCCAGGTGTGCAGCAGGAACAGGTCGACGTGGTCGGTGCCCAGCCGCCGCAACGATGCTTCGAGCGCCCGGATCAGATGCTTGCGGCCGTTGCCGCCGGCGTTCGGATCGCCGGGGTCGACGCTGTTGGTGTACTTGGTGGTGAGCACGACCCGGTCGCGCACTTTCGCCTCGGCGATGAGGCGGCCGAGGATGGTCTCGCTTTCGCCCGCGGTGTAGAAGTCCGCGGTGTCGACGAAGTTCCCGCCCGCGTCGAGGTACTCGCGGAAGATCGGGCGGACCTCGTCCTCGGTCTTGCCGTACGCGGCGTGGAAACCGCCGGTGCCGAAGTTCATCGTGCCGAGCGCGATCCGGCTGACGCGCAGCCCGGAGCGGCCGAGCAGGTAGTACTGATCCAAAGTCATCGAGGGTCTCCAAAATTTCTCAGTGGTGTCCACTGTGGACGGGAACGACGAAGTTCACCGTTTTCTCGTCGAGGATCTTGTGCGTCGGATCGGCGAGCCCGATCCACACCTTGTGCGGTCCCGCCGGCAGCGACTGGATGATCAGCGGCTCCCCGCTGCCGTCCGCCCAGTGCCACGCCGCGTCGTCGACGGTCACGTGGATGTGGCCGATCCGCGGCGACACGTCCAGGGCGGCCGGGCCGTAGACCGGGACGATCCGGAGGTTTTCCGCCCGGTACCGCAACACGACCAGCCCCATCGCCAGCTGATCGGGCAAGGGCGCGTCCACGACCAGCGAAGGCGGCGGTTGCGACGGCAACGGCACGACGGGGGCGGGCGACCAGCCGGCGGCCGTGCCAGGAGGTGGTGCGGGCGCCGCCGGGGGAGCGCCGCATGCGGCGGTGAGCAGAACGGCGGCGGTGAGGGCGAGCTTCCCAAAGGCGGGCATGAACTCAAGCTAGGACCGGCCTGGGGACCGCGGCGCCCGTCGGGCGACGTCATCGGTGTACGTCACCCGTGACACTTTCCGGTGATCGGCAGGTGAACCGGCCGGATCCGGGGAATACGCGGGACATCGACCCGCCAGGGGAAGAAAAGGAGAGAACGATGAAGTCTCGAATCGCCGCCTTGGCGGCCGCGGTCACGTTCTTGGTCTCCGCGGGCGCCGTCACCGCCTCGCCCGCCGCCGCGGACCCGGTGCCCGGCAGCCCGAATCAGTTCTACGCGTCGTGCGCGGTGGACCTGCTGGGCATTCCGGTGGGCTGCCTGGAAACCGACGAAGTGCACGCGACGCACATCTGCCAGTACGTGCTCACGGCGTTCGGGCTCGGCCTCGACTGCATCCAGCGCTAGGTCCCGAGCCAGCCGGGATTCGCCGCCGCCCACTCGGGAAGCCGGTGGCGGATCGCGGCCAGCTCGGTGATCGCGTGCACCAGTCCACTTCGGACGGCCGGGACGTCGACCGGTGAGCCGTCGCGCCACAGCAGGAGATGACGCGTCCTCAGCGGTACACCCCGGAGCGCGACCACCGGGCCGGGCATCGTGGAACCGGAATCGAGGGACTGGGCCGGCGCCACCGCACGGGGATCACGCCGGACGGTCTGCCGCAGCACCGCCGGTTCCAGCTTCCGCACGGTGATCGCGCCGAGCCCGGCCCGTGCGCACTGATCAGTCAGGTGATCGAGGAACTCGTCGTCCCCACCGGCCGCGGTGAGCCAGGCCGAGCCGTCGAGGTCCGCCAGCGAAACCTCACCGCGTCCGGCCACGGGATGCTCCGGGGACACGGTCACGAACACCGGCTCCGTTCCGACGGGAAGCAGGTTGATTCCCTCGGGCGGAACGATTTCCTGCCCGGGGTGGTCCACGTACAGCGCCAATTCCACCGTGTCGTCGAGAAGCGCCGAGAACAGCGCGGTCCGGCTGGTCACCGTGAGCAGTTCGACCGGACGGCCGGGGGCGGCCGCGGCGACCACGCCGCTCAACGTCTCGGCGAAGACCGTCGGGAGCGCGCCGATCCGGAGCAGCCCCTCGTCGGGGGCGGTGTGGAACCGGCGGATGGCCAGTTCGAGGTCGTCCGCCGCGGCGAGGACGCGCCGCGCGTGGTTCAGCAGCACTTCGCCCAGCGCGGTGGGCCGCACGCCGTGCCGGTCGCGTTCGAACACCGTCCGTTCCAGTGCCCGTTCGACCCGGTGGAGCTGCGCGCTCAGCGCGGGCTGGGAGAGCCCGAGCGCGGTGGCGGCCTTCGCGATGCTGCCCGCCGACGCGATCGCGTCGAGGAGCCGCAGATGCCGGACGTCGATGTCCATCGGCCAGGTGTGGCCGTCCCCGGGACCGATGAGGGGGCTGATCACAGGTCGTCCTCGCTGATGATCGTGCGGAGTTTCTGCAGGGCGCGATGCTGGGCGACCCGGACCAGACCAGGGCTCACCCGCAGGACCGCTCCCGTTTCGGGCGCCGTCATCCCCACCGTGATCCGCAACCGGAGGATCTCCTGCTGGATACCGGGAAGGGTGCTCATCAGCCGCGTCAACCGGTCGTGGCCGTCGGCGGCGAGGGCCAGCCGCTCGGGTTCGTCGGTCTCGGGCGTCGCGCGTTCGGGCGGATCGGGTGTGGGTTCCGACCTGTCCCGGGCTCGCCTCCGGAAGGCAGCGGCGACCTTCCGGGCGGCGATCCCGAGGACGGCGGCGAGAAAGGAGCCGCCGGTGGTCCTCGCGGTGGGCAGCGCGGTGAGCACGGCGAGGCAGGTCTCCTGCGCGACGTCCTCCGCGGCGATCACCCGCGCGTCCGTTCCGTCCATCCTGCTGCGGCAGTAGTCCGCGACCACCGGCTGGACGATGCTCATCAGCTCGTTCGTCGCCGCGGGGTCACCGCGGCGGGCGCGGGGGACGAGGGATTCGAGATCCGCCGCCCGCGCGCCGTCGTCAAGAGGAGGAACCGCCCCCGGCGAGGTCGGGTCGCCGGGGGCGGTCCAGGTCAGGCGAGTTCCCAAAGCGCGGGCACGTTCGGCGGTTCCCAGCCGGGCAAGGAGGTGTGCGGCTGGATGACCCGGTAGTTGCTGCCGCCGTAGGTGGCGGTCGCGCCGGAGCCGTAGTACGTGTACGGCGCCCAGGTGCCGCCCGGCGGGTTCGACGTCGTCGGGCTGGTCGGCGTGGTCGGAGTCGTGGGCGTGGTGGTGGTGCTGGACGGCGGGTTCCCGCTGACCGTCAGGCGCAGGTTGTAGACGCTCAGGATCTCCGAGATCGGCTGGAAGTAGATGGTGCCGCCGGAGGTGCAGTTGCCGGAGCCGCCGGAGGTGACGCCCTGCGCCTGGTCGCCGGTGAGCCACGAACCGCCGGAGTCGCCGGGCTCGGCGCAGGCGTTGGTCCGGGTCAGGCCGGTGATGGTGCCCTCGGGGTAGGTGACCGAGGTGTTCTTCTGCAGGATGGTGCCGCAGCGCCACCCGGTGGTGGAGCCGGAGCGGCACACCGACGAGTTGACCGGCGCCTCGGTCGAACCGGCGACCGGCACGGTGCCGGGGTAGCGGTTCACCAGCGGGCGCGGGGTGTTGCCCGCGTCGGCGCGGACCCACGCGTAGTCGTTGCCGGGGAAGCTGGAACCGGCCACGGTCCCGCTCGGGTTCGACGTGCGGGTTCCGGTGGTGCCGCAGTGACCGGCGGTCACGAAGCCGCCGTCGACCGCGAAACCGATGGAGCAGCGGCCCGAGCCGAAGGTGTAGGCGTTGCCGCCGATGATGTCGATCAGCGGACGAGGCTGTTCGGTGCTGGTCTCGACGCGGACCACGTCGGACGGCACGCCCGAGGAGGTCGCCCACGACTTCGCGGCGGCTTCGCCACCGGCGTTGGCGAGTACGACGATCGAGTTGGTGGTGACGTCGGTGTACCAGCCGGGAACGGTCTTCGGTGCCTTGGTGGCCTTGGCGTCCAGCCGGAGCTTCGCCGCGTCGAGGTCGGCGGCGCTACGGGCCACCGTCTTCGGGGTCGCGCCCGCGGCGCGCACCAGATCGCCCACGGCGGCGTCGGTGACCGCCACGGTCAGCGTGGTCCCGCTGCCGTCCAGCCACGATCCGGCGTACGACATGCCGAGCTGCTTCTTCAGCGTGTTGTCGGCGACCGCGGCGCGCTGTTCGCTCGCGAGCCGGAGCTTGGCCTGGTCGGGGCTGATCTTCAGATCGCGGGCCATCGCGGCCAGCATTTCGGACTGGACCTGGTCGCCGGCGGTGGCTTGTTGACCGGCGCTCGCGCTGGGGGTCAGGGCGATGGCGGTGACCAAGCCTGCCCCGGTTATGGCCGCGGCAGTCGCGGCTAAGATCTTTCTGTTCATTTCAACGCTTTCCTCGAAACGGGCGGGGGAGGGGGATTCGTCCCCGACCGTACGAGGCGTATCACTCGACTGGTACATACCATTTGGGTCATATCGCCCGGCCGTGACGCGGGGCGATATGGCGGTGTTCAGTGCTGATCCGGCCGGTGATTCCGTTGCGGTACAACGGTTTCGCTTTCTTCGGACGAAGTGGTGCACAGCCGTGCGAGGTGCGCCGTCGCGGTGTCCACTGTCGTCAATACCGTACTTTTGAGGGGTAAGGCAAAGAGTTCTCACAGAGTGAGGAAGTGCCCGTCGTGCCGGAGGGGGCGCCGGCACGACGGGCACGGGTCTGGAGGACCTCAGCGGAGGGTGCAGCGGTAGCTCGACGCCACCGCGGGATCACCGTGGCCGCGGTACCGCGAAACCTGCGGATACGGGCAGAGATCGCGGGTCTTGCCGCCGTTCGCCGCGGGCAGGGTCGCCGGTGCCTTACCGTGTTCGACCCAGTCGACGAGCGCGCCCAGCGCGTTCGTCGGCGTGGCGCCCGCGCCGCCGCCGCAATGCGCGACACCGGGGGCGAGGAACAGCCGGTAGAAGTCGTTCACCCGTTTCGAGCCGCCCAGTTCGCGCTCCACCTCGTGGCGGTACCGCAGCGTTCCGCCCGGCGGGATCAGCTGGTCGTCGGTGCCGACGAAGGTGATCAGCTTGCCGCCAGCCCGCCGGAAGTCCGACAGATCCGGGTCCGAGGTCCCGATGACGTCGTCGTATTCCCGCACCGACTGGCGGAACAGGTCGGCGAACTGGCGGTAGGTGAGCTTCTCGGTGTCGAATCCGGGCTGCTTCTTCAAGAACGTCCGCACCCAGCCCACCGCGACCGGGAAGCCGGGAGCCGTCGTCACCGGGCCGAAATCCGCTCCCTTGGGCAGGCCCGCCCAGAGCCGTCGTCCGTGCTCGTCGGTCGGCCCGGCCCAGATCTTGCGCACGACCTCGGCGTCCGCCGCGGTGACGGTGACCTCCTTGTCGCCGCAGAGCACCTTCGTGCCGATGAGCGACCGGGGATCGTAACCGCACTCGTCGGGCCGGTCGACGATGCCGTTCGTGACGCCGTCCCGGCCGTCGCAGGCCTTGATCGCGGCCTGCTGGAAGGCGGTGAAGACGCAGGTCGCCGGGAAGGTCTTCTCCTGGTTCATCACGACCCGCGGCCAGAGCGTCGCGACTGCGAACTCCGCCCAGTGCACGGCGGGCGCGTTCGCCAGGACACCGTCGAAGTCGCCCGGATACCGCTGCGCTTCGGAGTAGCCCTGACGACCGCCGGTCGAGCAGCCGTTCCAGTACGAGTAGGCGACTTCCCGCTGGTAGAACTTCTGCGTCACGTCCTTCCCGACGAGCGCGGCCTCGTGTACGGACCGGGTCGCGAAGTTCGTCACGAGAGGCTGGTTGATCTCGCCCCGGGGAGTGAGCGCCCAGGAGGTGTCGAGGAAGGTCAGGGGGACGCCCGCGTCGGTGGTCACGCCACTGAAACCGTCCTTGACCGCCTGGACGAGCGGGGCGCCGAAGTCACCGGCGGTGTACGCGCTGCCGCCGATCGCCTGAAGCCTGCCGGTCCACCCGGTCCGGGGCAGGGTGACGGCGACCTTGACGTGATCACCCGCCGTGCCGTGGGTCAGGATGACGGTGATCTCGCAGTACGCGGGCACGTCGGTGATCGTGGCGGGAGGCGTGAACGGGGTGGGCGGGAACGTGACGGTGCCGCCGGGCTTGTGCTCCGCCTGGACGGACTCGATCCGCGCCCCGTCCGGCGCCGAAACGGGGACCGCCGCGCACGACGTCGCCGCCGCTTGGGCGGGCGCCGTCTGGGTGACCGAGGTCAGCACCAGCGGCAGCAGGGCGGCCAGCGGTGCCGCCGCGAGGAACAGCTTCTTGCGTCTCATCACTTTCCTTCAGGATTTCAGTCGAACGAACAGCCGGGATCGGGCACGTCGACGGCCAGCGCCTGACCTGCGGGCACCCGGTAGAGCACCTCGAGCACGACCGGCTCGGTCCCGAGGTTGCGTCCGATGTGGACGTAACCGGGTCCGCTCTCCTCGGTGATCGCCTGCCCGGCGTGGTAGACGCCATCGCTCGCGCAGGTCGCGTCGTGGTGGCTGAGGACGCCGCGTTCGACCACTCCGCTGACCGCGCCGGGGTGGAAATGCCAGCCGGTGCTGCCACCGGGCGCCAGCGTGATCTCCTTCAGCACGTACTGGGTGCCGCCGACCACGTGGTCGAAGAGGGTCACGGCGCTGACACCGCGTCCGGGGGTGGCGTTCGCGGTCGCGGGAGCCAAGCCGACGGCCAGGCCGGTGAGCGCGAGAGCGAAGGTGAGCCGGGAAGCCTGGTGCATGCGACCGAAGCTAGGCCGATCGTGTTGACATGCCGTCTACATCCTGTGGACGCCGCCGCCAGTCCTAACCGGACCGTTTGGGTATCGTCGAAGGTGCGGCCGCCCCTGGCCGACGGGAGGAATGCCGCACCATGCCGCTTTTCGGACGGGAAGCCGAGCTGAAGGACCTGACCGAACTCGTCGACGGTCCCGCCGCGGGCTGTGGCGGCGTGCTCCTCCAGGGCGAACCGGGCGTCGGGAAGTCCGCGCTCGTCGCGGAGGCCGTGGCCGCGGCGACGCTCGGCGGCCTGCGGGTGCTGCGGGCGACCGGCGTCGAGGCCGAACGCAACTTCGCGTACGCCGCGCTGCATCAGCTGCTCCATCCGGTCCGGGCGGGCGCCGACCTGCTGCCCGCGCCGCAGCGTTCCGCGCTGTGGGCGGCGCTCGGGCTGGCCGAAGGGACGGAGCCGAACGCGTACCTGGTCGGGCTCGCCGCGCTGACGCTGCTTTCGGAGGAGGCGTCGGCCAAACCGTTGCTGATCGCCGCCGAAGACGTCCACTGGATGGACCGCGAGAGCGCCGACGTGCTCGCGTTCGTGGCCAGGCGGATCGAGACGGAACCGATCGTCCTGATCGCGACCCTGCGGGACGGGGAGCCGTCGCCGTTGCGCGACGCGGGACTGTCCTCAATGGACCTGGAGCGCCTTCCCGATGAGGTGGCCGCCGAGCTGCTCGACTCCGTCGCCCCTGGGATCACCTCGCCGGTCCGCTCCCGGATCCTGGCCGAAGCCTCGGGCAACCCGCTGGCCCTGACCGAGCTGCCGTCGGCCCTGACCGGCACCTCGGATCCAGTGCTACCCCTCACCGAGCGACTGGAGCGCACGTTCGGGGCCCGGTTCACCGCCCTGCCGGAACCGGCGCGCACGACCTTGCTGGTCGCCGCGCTCAACGAGACCGGTTCGCTCGCCGACACCCTCGCGGCGGCGTCGGCGTTGCTGGGTGAAGACGTCGAGCCGTCGGCGCTGAATGCCGCCGCGGAAGCCCGGCTGATCGACCTCGAAGCCAGGACGGTCTCGTTCCGGCACCCGTTGATGCGTTCGGCCATTCCCGCTTCGGTGCCGGCCGAGGAACGGCGACGCGCGCACTCGAGCCTCGCCGAGATCTTCCGTGGACAGCCGGATCGCGCCGCCTGGCACTGGGCGGCGGCCGCCACCGGAGCCGACGAGAACGTGGCACGGGAACTGGAGAACGCCGCCGATCGCGCGCGGCATCGCGGTGGTGTGACGGCCGCCGTCGCCGCGTTGGAGCAGGCGGCGTCGCTGAGCCTCGATCCGGAGCGCCGGGCGGACCGGTTGCTGCGCGCGGCCGAGCTGGCCGTCGAATCCGGCGGTCGTGAGACGGCGGAACGGCTCGTCCGCGACGCACGCGCGGGAGAGCTCACCTCACGGCAACGAGCGACGGCGAGCTGGCTGCTCAGCGGGTTCGAGGACGGCGCCCGCGAGGATCTCTCACGGATCGCGGAACTGGCGCGGCTGGCCGAGTCGATCGCGGAGGACGGGCACCCGGATTCGGCGATGCGCGTCCTGTGGGGCGCGGCCATGAGGTGTTTCTGGGCCGAACCCGGTGCGGACACCCGGGGAACGCTGCTCGCCGTCGCGGATCGTCTGCCGGTGGAGAACTCCGACCCGAGGCTGGTCGCCGTCGCCGCCTACGTGGCGCCGTTCGACCGGGCCGAGGCCGTGCTCGGCGAGCTGCGCGGGCTCGCCGCCGCCACCGGTGCCGACCCCGAGGTCGACCGCTTCCTCGGCAGCGCGTCGCTGCAGGTCGGCGCGGTCGATCTGGCGGCCCGGTTCTCCGCGGCCGCGGCTCCGGGGCTGCGGGCGCAAGGCAGGCTCGGGTTGTTGCCGCGTGCCTTGGCTGTCCAGGCGTGGAGCAGGGTCCGGCTCGGTGACCTCGCCGGCGCGGTGCCGGTCGCGGCGGAGGCGGCCAAATTCGCCAAGGAGACCGGGCAGCCGTTCATGTACGGGTTCGCCACCGCGGTCCAGGCCGAGATCGCCGCGCTGCGGGGTGAGCACAAACAGGCCAAGACGCTGGCCGACGAGGCCGAACGGACCGCGCTCGCCGCCGGTGCCCGGCCGGTACTGGCCACCGTGCAGCTCGCCAGAGGCATCGCCGCGTCGAGCGAAGGCCGCTTCGACGACGCGTTCGCCGACCTGCGGCGTCTCTTCGACCCCGCCGATCCCGCATTCCAGCTCGCGCTGCGCGTCTATTTCATCGCGGAACTCACCGAGGTCGCGGTCCGGGCGGGGCAGGTCGAGGCCTTGCGCGAGATCGTCGCGGAGATGGAGCCGCTCGCCGCGACGACCCCGGCGCCCGCTCTGCACATCGGCTTGCGGTACGCCCGCGCCGTGCTCGAACCGAGCGACGAACTGTTCGAGACCGCGCTGCGGGCGGAGCTCGACGGCTGGCCGGCCGAACGCGGGCGGCTGCATCTTGCCTACGGCGAATGGCTGCGGCGGCAACGGCGAGCCGTGGACTCGCGGGCACATCTGCGCACCGCGCGGGAGACGTTCGACGCGCTCGGCATGACCGCGTGGGCCGAACGGGCGCGCCGCGAACTGCGAAGCGCGGGGGAGTCGAGCCCCAACCGCGGCCCGGACGCGCGGGAGAAGCTGACCCCGCACGAGCTGAGCATCGTGCAACTGGCCGCCGAAGGCCTGACGAACCGGGAGATCGGGCAGCGGCTGTACCTGTCGCACCGGACGGTCGGCACGCATCTGCACCGGATCTTCCCGAAGCTCGGGGTGAGTTCGCGGGCGGAACTCAAGAAAGCGCTGGGGCTCGTGAGTGGCAAGGACGGTTAGGGCCAAGGGTGTCTTCGGCCGGGCTCGGCCGTCGCCGCGGGGGTTGCGAAAGCCACTTTCGCAACGCTGAAGGTTGCGAAAGTGGCTTTCGCAACGTCGGCTGTGGCCGGGTCCACTACCGCCTTGGCGATCATGTCGCGAAAGCCACTTTCGAGACGTCTGATGTCCCGAAAGTGGCTTTCGCGACACACCTCCACAACCTTCACGGATCGCGAGCCAGGGACCGGCAGCAGCCGGAAGCCAGTAGGCAGCCAAGACACCCTGGTCAGAGCCGTCCTCGCCACTCACGAGACGGTCGGCTCACGCGACGGTGGCGTCCAGCGTGACCTCGACGTTCCCGCGCGTCGCCTTGGAGTACGGGCACACCTGGTGCGCGCCCTGCACCAGTTCGTCGGCCGTGGCCTGGTCGATGCCGGTGGCCTCCAGGTGCAGTGCGGCGCTCAGGTGGAACTCGCCCGCGTCGGTGTCGTGGTGCAGCGTCACCTCGGCGACGACAGCGAGGTCTTCCAGCTTCACCTTCTTGACGCCCGCGACGCGGCGGACGGCGCCGACGAAGCAGGACGCCCAGCCCGCGGCGAACAGCTGCTCGGGGTTCGTGCCGTCGCCGGAGCCGCCGAAGGCCTTCGGGACGGCGAGGCCGACGTCGAGCACGCCGTCGTCGGAGGTCGCGCGGCCGCCGTTGCGGCCTTCCGCGGTCGAAGTGGCGACGGCGGTGTACGTGGTTTCAGACATGCCGCAACCGTAGGAATCCGCCCCTGACCTCGGCGACCGTCGGATGACGTCATTCGTGTACGTCACCCCTGGACGACGTACGCCGACGACGTCGTCCGACGGTCGCCGCCGCGGCCGGGGTCCGCCTACCTTTCCGCGCATGTCCCCTCTGCCGCAGGAAGTCCGGTACCGCTTCACCGTGCTCGGCCCGCCGGGGTTCACCAGTGGCGGCACCCGGCTGGACCTCGGTTCGCCACAACAGCAGGCCGTGCTGATGCTGTTGCTGGCCAACGCGGGCAGTTTCGTCCGGACCGGCGAGCTGATCGACGGGCTCTGGGGCGAGCGGGCGCCCGCCACCGGGGAGGCGGTGATCCGGACCTACATCTCCCGTCTCCGGCGGTTGCTCTCCTTGCAGGGATTGGGATCGGCGATCGTCTCGCGGTCCGGCGGCTACCGGCTGGATCCCGATCGCTTCGAGGTCGACGCGGTCGAGTTCGCCGGGCTGATCGAAAGCGCGCGTCAGGCGCGTTCCGTGGAGACGGCGGCGAAGCTGCTGGAGCGGGCGCTCGGACTGTGGACCGGAACGGCACTGGCCGGCGTTCCCGGCGAAGCGGCCGAACACGAGCGTTCGCGCCTTGAGCGGCTGAAGCTGACCGCAACCCAGGAACTGCTCAGGCTGCGCCTCGAACTCGGGGAGCACGACGAGGTGGTGGCCGAGGTGCCCGCGCTGATCGAGCGCAATCGCCTCGAAGAACCGCTGTACGAGATCTATCTCCTCGCCCTCCATCGTGGCGGGCGCCGCGCCGAGGCCCTCGAGCTCTATCGGTCGATCCACGACCTGTTCGACGCGGAACTCGGCGTCCGGCCGGGGCCGAAACTGCGGGCACTGCACCAAAAGGTGCTTCGTGCCGAGGACGAGCGGACGCCCACACCCCGCGGACCGGACCCGCTGTTCGTCGGACGTGAACGCGAACGCGCGGAGTTCCGGCGATTGCTCGCGAGAGGTGGGGTGCTGTTCCTCACCGGATCCCCCGGGATCGGGAAGTCGACCCTGATCCGGAAGTTCGCCGACGACGCGGCGTCCGTGGGCAGACCCGTGCGGCTGTTCGACGGGCTCGACGATCCGGCGGAGACCCTGCGCCGGCTGCCCGGAGACGTCACGGCCGTGATCGCGGGCCGTACGGGTCCGGACGCCACGCTGCTGGTCGATCCGGCGTGGTCGGGCCGGATCACGATCCGGAAGCTCGAACCCTTGAGTGACGACGAGTCCGCGGCGCTGCTCGAAGCACGCGGTGTCGGGCCGGACCTTCGGAAGTCCATTGTGGACTTCGCGGCGGGCAACCCGTTCGCGCTCTCCCTGGCCGCCGAAGTCAGCAGGTCACCGCAAGCGGACGCGGCACGCTACGTGGTGGACACCCTGTACGCCCACCTGGCCGGTGATCCGCCGACGGAGGCGCATCGCTGGGCGTTGTACGTGTGCGCGCAAGCGGACCACACCACCGAAGACCTCCTTCGGTCCGTGCTGCCGGGAGGACGCTCGTCGGAGCTGTTCGACTGGCTCCGCGACCACGCCTGCGTCGAGGCCGCCACCCAAGGCCTCGTCCTCGGCGGTGTGCTCCGCGAGGTGCTCGACAGGCACCTCGCCTGGCGTGACCCGGCGGGCCGCGCACGGATGCGCGGCCGGATCGGCCGGGTCACGACCGGCCGGTGATCAGGTGCGTAGCCACACCGCCGTGTCCGTCGGGAGTTCACGGTCGAGGGGGCCACTGACCATGAGCACCTCGCGATGCGGCGGCAGCGGTACGGGCTTGTCCGAGAAGTTCAGCACGAAGGTGAAGCCAGGCTCCCTGGAGAACGCGAGCACGCCGTCGCCCAGCTCCAGCCACTCCAGATCACCCGGGCCGAGCGCGGGAAGTTCCTCGCGCATCCGTAGGCCGTCGCGGTAGAGCCGCAGCATCGACGCCGGGTCGTCCGCCTGCGCCTCCGCCGTGCTGGAACGCCATTCCCCGGGCTGGGGCAGCCACGCTCCGCCCGTGCCGAAACCGAACGGCGGCGCGTCGCCGGACCAGGGGAGCGGCACCCGACAGCCGTCCCGGCCGGGGTCGGCGCCGTTCGTCCGGGCCCACACCGGATCCTGCCGGAGTTCGCCCGGGATGTCCTCGATCTCCCACAGGCCGAGCTCTTCCCCTTGGTAGACATAGAGACCACCGGGCAGGGCCATGGTCAGCAACGCCGCCGCCCGTGCCCGGCGGGTCCCGAGTCCCCGGTCCACCGGGGTGCCGTGCAGCCGGTCCGCGAACGCGAAACCGGTGTCGCCCTCGCGGCCGTACCGGGTCACGTGCCGGGTGACGTCGTGGTTCGACAGCACCCACGCCGCGGGCGCGCCGACCTCCTCGTGCGCCGCCAGCGTCCGTTGGATGACATCTCTGAACCGGGCGAAATCCCAGGGGCACACCAGGAAATCGAAGTTGAACGCCGCGTGCAGTTCGTCGCGGCGCAGATAGCGCGCGGCCCGCGACATATCCGGCAGCCACATCTCGCCGACCAGCACCCGGTCGCCCGGGTAGCTGTCGGCGATCTTGCGCCACGACCGGTAGATCTCGTGCAACCCCTCCTGATCGGAGAACGGCGTCTCGTCGCCCGGATCGACGTCGGGCAGCCGCGGGTCCTTCACCAGCCCGTCGGCGACGTCGATGCGGAACCCGTCGACCCCGCGGTCGAACCAGAACCGCAGCACGTCCTCGAAATCGGCGCGGATCTCCTGGTTGTCCCAGTTGAAGTCCGGCTGGCGCGAGCTGTACAGGTGCAGATACCACTCGCCGTCCGGGACCCGCGTCCAGGCGGAGCCGCCGAAGCGCGACTTCCAGTTGTTCGGCGGCTCGGAGCCGTCCGGCCCGCGGCCCGGCCGGAACCAGAACCGTTGCCGCTCGGGCGATCCCGGCGCGGCCTCCAAGGCCTCCTTGAACCAGCGGTGCTCGTCGGAACAGTGGTTCGGCACGATGTCGATGATCACGCGGATCCCCTTGGCGTGGGCCGCGGCGATGAGCTCCTCCGCTTCGGCGAGCGTGCCGAAGAGCGGGTCGATCTCCCGGAAGTCGGCGACGTCGTAGCCGCCGTCGTCCATCGGCGACGGATACCACGGGGTGAACCAGATCGCGTCGATCCCCAGTTCGGCCAGGTAGTCCAGCCGCGCGCGGACACCGGCGAGATCGCCGACGCCGTCACCGTTCCCGTCCGCGAAACTGCGGAGGTAGACCTGGTAGATCGCCGCGCTCCGCCACCATCCGGCGGACTGCCCTGTTGCGGTCACGAAATGCCCTCCCAATCGTTTGTGGAAACCCCGAATGCGGCGAGAGTCAGCCTTTGAGACTGCCGGCGGTGAGCCCGGCGAGGATGTGCCGCTGGAACGCCAGGAACAGCGCCACCATCGGCAGGCTGGCGAGCACCATGCCGGCGACCAGCACGTTCAGCGGCATGTCGATGGCCACGCGTTGCAGCATCACCGACAGCGTCTGCTTTTCGGTGTCCGGGAACACCAGCAGCGGCCAGATGAAGTCCTTCCACGCGGCCACCACCGCGAGGATCGAGACCACGGCCAGGATCGGCCGGGAGATCGGCAGGATGATGCGCCACAGGGTGCGCACCGGTCCCGCGCCGTCGAGCCGCGCGGCTTCGATCAGCTCGTCGGGGATCTGGTCGAAGAACCGTTTCAGCAGGTAGATGTTGAACGCGTTCGCGGCGGCGGGCAGCCAGACCGCCGCCGGAGAGTTGATCAGGTTGATGTCCAGCAACGGCAGGTCGGTGATCGTCACGTAGGTGGGCACCAGCAGGGCCGCGGCGGGGAGCATCAACGTCGCGAGCATCAGCCCGAGCACGACGTTGCCGAACTTCGGCCGCAGCTTCGACAACGCGAAGGCCGCGGGGACGTCGATGGCCAGCTGGGCCAGCCAGGCACCGCCGGCGACGATGACGGTGTTGAGGAAGTACTTGCCGAGGCTCAGCTGGTCCCACGCGTCGGCGAAGGTCTCCGGATGCCACTCGGTCGGAATGAACGTCGCCGGTGTCTGAGCCAGCTCCTGGGGTGACTTCATCGCGCCGGTCACCGCCCAGTACAACGGGAACAGGAACGCGATGACGAACAGGAGCAGCGTGCAGGCGAAGATCACGGCGTACCCGATCTTGCCGCCGGGGCTGCGAAGCGTGCTGGGGGAGACGAGCGTCCTCACGACTCATCCGCCTTCCGGGTCAGGCGCACGTACAACGCGGAGAACACCCCGAGCGCGACGAACAACAGCAGGCTCAACGCGCTGGCCGAGCCGAAGTCGTTGTAGACGAAGGCATAGCGGTACAGCAGCAGGAGCACGGTGACGGTGGAGTCGTCCGGTCCGCCGCCGGTCATCACGTACGGCTCGGTGAACACCTGCATGGTCGCCACCACCTGTAGCAGCAGGAGCACCAGCAACACGAACCTCGTCTGCGGCAGGGTGACATGGATCAGGCGTTTCCACAGCCCCGCGCCGTCCAGTTCCGCGGCTTCGTAGAGCTCGCCGGGGATGGTGCCGAGCGCGGCGAGGTAGATCAGCGTGGTGCTGCCCATGTTCGCCCACGTCGACACGAACACCAGCGACAGCATCGACGTGTCGCTCGAGTCCAGCCACTGGCCGCCGGGCAGGCCGACGGCACCGAGGGCGGAGTTGAACAGGCCGGCGCCCGGGTCGTAGAACCACTTCCACATCAGGGCGGTGACCACCGGCGGCAGCATCACCGGCAGGTAGACCGCCAGCCGGAAGAACGCCTTGGCGTGCCGCAGTTCGTTGAGCAGCACCGCGGTCAGGAAGGGCACCACGAACCCGAACACCAGTGCCAGCCCGGTGAACAACAGCGTGTTGCGCCAGGCGATACCGAACAGCGGGTCTTCGAACAGGCGGGTGAAATTGTCGAAGCCGACCCACGTCGGCGGGTTGACGAAGTCGACCTGCTGGAAGCTCAGTAGCACCCCGCGCACGATCGGATACCACGAGAACAGGGCGAACACCACGAGCGCGGCGCACAGCAGGCCGTACGCGGTGACGTTCTCCTTGAGCTTGCGGCGCAACCGGCTCCGGCGGCGTTCGGCCGCCGAGGCGACCGGCCGACCGGCCCGCGACGACGTTGTCGCGGGCCAGTCGAGGACGCTACTTGACCTGGGCGAGGACACTGTTGACCTTCGACTCGGCCGAGGACAGCTGCTGGTCGATATCCGCGTTCCGATCGGTGAGCACCGCCTGCATCACGCTGTCGAGAATGGCGTAGACCTGCTGCGCGTTCGGTGGTTCGATGCTGCCCTTGATCCGCGAAACGGAGTCCACATAGGACTGGTAGTTCTCGGCGGGAACGTTGGCGTGCTTGGCCTTCACCGCGAGCTGCTGATCACGGACGGCGCCCTGCCAGACGTCCGGGGTCGGCTCGGCCGGCAGCCCGACCGGCTGCTTGCCGTCGACGTACTGCTGGACGTGCTTCTCGAAGCGCTCCGGGTTGAGGTACTTCCAGCGGACCCATTCCAAACCGGCCTTGATCTTCTCCGGTGAGGCCTTGGGGTTGATCATGTAGCCCTCGCCGCCGAGCAGCGTGCCCTGCCCGCCCGGCATCCCCGCGACGCCGTAGTCCTCGTACTTGCCGTTGAACTGCTTGACGAGCACCGGGACGTTGTCCGGGGCGGCCATGTACATGCCGAGCTGGCCGGCGCCCATCATGCGCTGGACGTCCTGCGCTTCGAGCAACTGCTTGCTGCCCATGCTGTCGTCTTCCCACCGCATGGCGCGCAACTGGTTCAGGGCTGCCTTGGCCTTCTCGTTGTTGAAGGCGGCGACCCACTTGTCGCCGTCCTTGCGGGCGACCTCGCTGCCCATGGAGTAGAGCCAGGCGGTCAGATGCCAGCCGCCCTGGTTGTTCTTGCTGTAGTCGGCGTATCCGACGGTGCCGTTGCCCAGCGCGGTGATCTTCTTCGCGGCCGCGCGGACCTCGTCCCAGGTCTGCGGCGGTTTATTCGGGTCGAGCCCGGCCTTCTGGAACAGCGGGCGGCTGTAGACCAGGCCCATGCTGTAGTTCATCGTCGGGAGGCCGTAGAGCTTGCCGTCGGCATCCCGGAAGTTGTCGAGTAATTCCGGTTTGATGTCGCCGAAGTTCTTCAGGCCCTTGGCCGCTTCGGTGATGTCGGCGGCCTGGCGGCGCGCGATGATCTGCGCGGGGTCGGTGAAGTAGACGTAGTAGACGTCTTCGAGCTGCCCGCCGGCGAGTTTGGCGGAGAACGTCTTCGGGTCCATGAACCCTTCGTGCGGCTCGATGTCGATGTCCGGGTGGCTCTCCTCGAACTCCTTGACGTCGGCGTCGAACACGCCGCGCTCGAACGGCTGGCTGGTCGGGGGCTGCCCGGTCACGGTGATCTTGACCTTGCCCCCGGTGCTTTCACCGGAGCCGGAACCGCAGGCGGCCACCCCCAGGGTGAGTCCGCCCGCAAGGAGCAGGCAGAACATCCGGCGGCGCACGGCAGGGGACCAAGTGCTGCTCATCTTCAAGCCTCATCTCGGGATCGCGACGGCTGTCACGTGATTGCGGTCACTCTAAAGTGAAGCCCCGGATTAACGCAATAACTGGATGAGAACTTGCAACTTTCCGACAGAGCCCGCTTGCGGGTGTCCCAAGCGCGTGAAGGCCCCCTTCCTTCGGTTGAGCCGAGGGAAGGGGGCCTTCACGCGCTTCATCGAACATGCGTGCTTGAAGCCGTAACTCGTGGAGTTGCCCCCTGGGAGCGGACACCTTGATTCCAGACACAGGTCTGGAGGGAGGATGTCCTGGTGTCCCGCAGGTCGAAGTATCCGGAGCAGTTCCGTCGCGACGCCATCGAGCTGGTCAACTCCAGTGACCGGCCGTTGCGGCAGATCGCCCGCGAGCTCGGTGTCAATCACGAAACCCTGCGATCGTGGGTCAACGTAGCCAAACAGGCCGCCGAGGCCGGACCGGCGACGGAGGACCCAGCCACCCGCGATGAGGTGCAGCGGTTGCG
>NZ_LQMT02000072.1 GCF_001620365.2 Amycolatopsis keratiniphila subsp. keratiniphila | reverse complement strand
CGGTCGGCCCGTAGGCGTTGATCATCCGCCGTCCGGGCGACAGGCGGTCCACCAGACCGGGCGGGCAGAGTTCGCCCGCCGCCGTCACGGTTTCCACCCGCTCCGGCAGATCGTCCACAGTGGACAGAACGGACGGCGGCGCCTTGACGTGCGTGATGTCCCAGCGTTCGAGCGCGTCGATCAGCGAAGCGTGCGGCGGCAGATCCTCGTCCGGGGGCATCACCAGCGTCGCCCCCGCCAGGAGCGCCATCATCACCTCGGACACGATGGTGTCGAAACCGAGCGCCGCGAACTGCAGGACCCGGGACGACGGCGACACGGCGAGCCGCTCGATATGCGCCATCGCCAGATTGCCCAGGCCCGAATAGGTGACGACGACGCCCTTCGGGGTGCCCGTCGACCCCGACGTGTAGATCACATACGCGGCGTCACGCGGATCCAGGCGCGGCAGGTCCTCGTCCGGGGCAGCGGCCAGGTCGGTCTCGTCGAGCACGACCAGCCGGTCGGCGAACTCCGGCGGCACCGCTCCGCGGGTCTTCCCCTGGCACACCACCAGCATCGGGTCCGCGCTCCCGAAGATGAACCGGACGCGATCGGCCGGGTAGGCCGGGTCCACCGGGACGAACACGCCGCCCGCCAGTGACACCCCCAGCATCCCGACCAGCCACCACGAGGACCGGCCGACGACCAGCCCGACGCGGCGTTCCCGGCCGACCCCGCGGGCACGCAGCACCGCGGCGAACCTCGACGCCCGGTCCCACAGTTCCGAGTAGGACAGCTCGCCCGCACCGTCGGCGACGGCCACCGCGTCCGGCCGCTCCGCCGCCATCCGGCCGATCAGCTCGGGCAGCGGTTCGCCGCCGGTCACCGCGGGTTCCCAGCGAAGCACCGGGTTGCCGATGACCTCCGCCCGGCCGAGCAGCCCGGACGGCTCGTCGACGATCGCGCGCAGC
>NZ_LQMT02000071.1:479-1003 GCF_001620365.2 Amycolatopsis keratiniphila subsp. keratiniphila | reverse complement strand
CTTGCGGGGTGTCCGGACAACGTATCCTCGAACCGCCGCAGGAGTTGTGGCGTGCCGGTGCGCGGGAGCTCGCGCACGGTGTGGTGGAGCGGTTGTCGGTGGCACGTCAGGCGTTGGCGGAGGTCGGGCAGTTCCTGGTCGAGATCGAATCCCGCGGTCCGATGGAGTTGTTCGGGCACGGCTCGACAGCCGGTTGGTTCGCCGAGACCGCCCGGATCAGCCCCAACGAAGCCCGCGACACGGTGGCCCGCGCCCTGGCATTGAACGAGAGCCGGAACCTCGACGGCACCCCCGCCCCGGCGTTCGCGCCGATCGCCGGTGCCGCGGCGGCGGAGGGCGACCTCGGGCATCAGCAACTCGACCCGATCCTCGCGGTGCTGAAGAAAATCCCGGACGACGCCTCAGCCGACGACCGGACCGGCGCGGAGCAGATCCTGGTCACCCTGGCCCGCCACGCCGGACCGCAGGAGATCAGCAACGTCGGCGCGGAACTTTTGGCCCACCTCGACCCCGACGGCAACGAA
>NZ_LQMT02000071.1:0-448 GCF_001620365.2 Amycolatopsis keratiniphila subsp. keratiniphila | reverse complement strand
GACGGCAACGAACCCAAAGACGAAGACCTCAAACCCCCGTCACGCGAAGTGCACCTGCACAAACGTGACGACGGCTGGTGGCGGCTCAACGGCCTCCTCGACCCCGAGTTCGGGGCCCGCGCCAACGCCCTGTTCGAAACCTGGGGACAACGAAGACCCATCGACGAGGACGGCAACCGCGACCCCCGCACCCCCGGCGAACGCCACGGCGACGCACTCTTCGACGCGATCCACTACGCCATGACCAACGACAAAGCCCCCACCCTCTCCGGAGACCGCACCACCGTCGTAGTCACCATCCCCCTGGAAACCCTGACCTCCGGACTCGGAGCCGCCTGCGTGGACGGCGTCGCACAGATCACCGCCCGGCACGCCCGCATACTGGCCTGCGACGCGAAAATCATCCCCGCCATCCTCGGCACCGACAGCGAACCCCTCGACATCGGCC
>NZ_LQMT02000070.1 GCF_001620365.2 Amycolatopsis keratiniphila subsp. keratiniphila | reverse complement strand
CAGGCCGCCGGTTTGAGCAAGCGTTTCGGCCGCACACTCGCGGTGGACGATCTCTCGTTGTCCGTGGCTCCCGGGGAGGTCTTCGGCTTCCTCGGCCCGAACGGCGCGGGCAAATCAACCACCATCAGAATGCTGCTCGGTTTCCTCCGTCCCTCGGCCGGGACGGCGACGGTGTTCGGCGTTCCGGCGGCCGATGTCCGGCGGGCGCACCGATCGCTGGGGTACGTGCCCGGCGATGTCGCGTTGTGGCCGGACCTGACCGGGGGCGAGATCCTCGAACTGCTGGCCCGGGTCGGGCCGGGCATCGATCCGGGATATCTCGCGGAACTGGTGCGCCGCTTCGAAGTGGACCTGGGGAAGCCCGCGAAAACCTACTCGACCGGCAACCGTCAGAAGGTGGCCCTGGTCGCCGCCTTCGCGAGCAGGGCGCCGTTGCTGGTGATGGACGAGCCGACCGGCGGCCTGGATCCGTTGATGGAACAGGTGTTCCGGCGATGCGTGGCCGAAGCACGGGAACGGGGACAGACGGTCTTCCTCTCCTCGCACCAGCTCGCCGAGGTCGAGGCGGTCTGTGACCGGGTGGGGATCCTGCGTGCCGGGCGCCTGGTCGAGATCGCCGGCCTCACCGAGTTGCGTCGCCTGCACCGGACCTCGGTGGAGATCGGCTATCGCGGCGCGGAACCGTCCCTTGTGGACGTTCCGGGGGTGATGGACGTCGAGCGGCCGGGCGCGGGCCTGCTGCGGTTCACCCTGTCCGGCCCGCCGGGCCCGGCGTTGCGCGCGCTCGCCGCCGCCGACGTCACCATGCTGTCGATGCGTGAACCGACGCTCGAAGAGATCTTCCTCGACTACTACGGCGAGAACGCGCGATGAGCACGGCACCGGCCGAGACCGTGAGCCCGCGGTCGGACTCGGCGCCCGGCATCGAGAGGAGTGCGGGCGCCGCCGTCACACTGCACTTCGCCAGGCGGATTCGGCGTGGCGTGCTGCTCGTCGGCGTCGCGGCGGCCGGGATGTCGGCCGTCGTGGCAGGCCAGTACCAAGCCACCTTCGCCGGTGAGCTCGACGGCGCGGCACTCCGGGCGCTGGCGGAGAACCCGGCCATCCGGATCCTGTTCGGGCCACCGGTCGCGCTGGACGATCCCGGCGGCTTCACCGTGTGGCGCACCGGAACTCCCGTCCAGATCCTGACCGGGGTTTGGGCGTTGCTGGCCGCGACCCGGCTCACCCGTGGCGAAGAGGACTCCGGCCGGGCGGAGATGCTGCTCGCGGGTCGTGTGCGGGCGATCGATCCGCTCACGCGAGTGCTGGCCGTGCTGGGTGCGGCGTCCGCCCTGATCGCCGCGGCCGTAGCCGTTGCCCTGCTGGTCACCGGTACCCAACCTGCGGGTGCGGTCATCCACGCCGCCGGTCTGTTCGGCGTGACGATGACCTTCGCCGCCGCGGGCGCGGTCGCCGGGCAACTCATGCCGTCCCGCGCCACCGCCACAGGGCTCGCCGTCGCGGCGCTCGGGGCCGGTCTGTTCCTGCGCATGCTCGCGGACGGTGTCAGCGCGCTGTCCTGGGCCTCGTGGGTCACCCCGTTCGGCTTGACGGCCAACGCCGCACCGTACGCGGACAACAGGATCGTCCCGCTGCTCGTCCTCGTACTGTTCCCCGCGCTGCTCACCACGGCGGCGGTGATCGCGTGCTCGCACCGGGACGTCGGCAGGGGAGTGCTGAACCCTTCGGGCAGGCGACGGCCGAGAGTGCGGCTGCTGGGATCGGTCACCGGGTTCGCCGCCCGGCGAGCGGCGCGCCCCACCGCTGGCTGGTCGCTGGCGATCGGGGCCTACTTCCTGCTCGTCGGCGTGCTCATCGCGTCGATTCTGCGGTTCATGCGAGAGAACCCGCGGTTCGCCGAGCTGGCGACGGCCGCGGGGTTCGGCGGTCTCGGCACGGCCGAGGGATTCGCGGCGGCGATGTTCAGCCTGCTCACCATCCCGGTCGGCCTTTACGCCGCGACACGGATCGCCGCCTTCGCGACGGCCGAGACCGACCGGCGGCTGACTCCGCTGCTGGCGCTACCCCTTTCCCGGCGGCACATCGTGCTCACCGAACTCCTGCTCACCGGTCTGGGAGTGCTGGTGCTCCTGGCCGTCGCGGGACTGACGCTCTGGTGCGGCGCGACCATCGCGGACGCTCCGTTGGACCTCACGGCGGCGCTCGCCGGAACGGCCAACGTCGCGCCGGTCGCCCTGCTCGCCCTCGGCACCGCGGCACTCGCGCTCGGCTGGGCACCTCGCGCGGTCGCGGCGCTGGGCGCGCTCCCGGTCGCCGGTGGCTTCCTGCTCACCGTGATCCTGCAGAGCACTCAGGGACCCGCGTGGCTCACCTACCTTTCCCCGTACACCTACTTGGCT
>NZ_LQMT02000007.1:243357-592765 GCF_001620365.2 Amycolatopsis keratiniphila subsp. keratiniphila | reverse complement strand
CGAGGACGACTACGACAGCGAATTCCGGTACCACGGCAGCCCGACGCCCGCGCTGAAGGCGCTCGACGGCACCGGTGACGCGATCTACCTCGGCACCTTCTCCAAGTTCCTCTCGCCGGGCCTGCGGCTCGGGTACCTGGTCGGGCCGCGCGAACTGGTGCGGGAGCTGCGGGAGATCCGGCGGTACGTGCTGCGGCATCCGCCCGGTCACCTCCAGCGGGCGCTGGCGTTGCTGATCGACAGCGGCGAGTACCACCGCTCCCTGCGGCGGTACCGCACGAAACTGATGCGGAAGTGGGAGGCGACCTGCGCCGCGGTCACCGAACACCTGCCGTGGACGCAGACGGCGTACCCGCCGGGCGGCGTCAGCCTCTGGATGACCGGGCCGCCCGGATTGGACTGCCGGGCGCTGATCGAACGCGCCGAGCGCGACGGCGTCCTGATCGAGCCCGGCGACATCTTCTTCGTCGGCGACGATCCGCCGAAGAACCATTTCCGGATCGGGTTCGCTGCCGTCCCCTTGCGTGACATCGACCCCGGTATCCGCCTGCTCGGCCAGGCCTGCCGCGACCTGATCGCGTAACTGGTACCACCGCACCGGAGCGTTCTGGACCTGTTCAGGCGGCCAGATGTGCCGCACTGTCTGGGGATCCCTCGTGAGCCAGGACACGTCGCCAGGAGGTCCGTGTGGTGGAGTTCGTTCGAGAAGCCGATTTCGTCGCGCTCGGTGGCACTGTCCTCACCTTGGACGCGGCGGGGAGACGGGTGCGCGCGCTGGCCGCGAGCGGCGGGCGGATCACCGCGCTGGGTTCCGAACGGGAGATCTCCCGGCTCATCGGCCCGGAGACCACCGTGCTCGAACTGGACGAGCGCACAGTGATCCCCGGTTTCGTCGAATCCCACAACCATCCGACGTTCTTCGGGATGACGCTGGCCGCGCCGGTCGACGCCGGCAGCCCGCCCAACGACACCATCGCCGACATCGCCGGACGCGTCGCCCAGGCGGCGAAGGAGCTGGGCCCGGGGGAGTGGATCCGGGGTTTCCGGTACGACGACACACTGCTCGCGGACGGCCGTCATCCGACACGCGCGGACCTCGACCCCGTCTCCGGCCGCAATCCCGTGGTGCTGACCCATGTTTCCGGCCATTTCTGCACCGCGAACTCGCTCGCCCTGCGCGATGTCGGGATCACCGCCGAGACCCCGGACCCGCCCGGCGGGCTCATCGTGCGCGACGCCCGCGGGGAGCCGACCGGTGTGCTCGTCGAGACCGCGGCCTTCCTCGTCACGTCCCGGCTGCCCGGACAGAGCGCGGGCGAACTGGCCGAAGCGCTCCTCCTGGCGGACGAGGAGTACCTCGCGAACGGCGTGACCTCCGTGCACGACACCGGTATCGGGCTCATCGGCGGAGCGGCGGAACTGGAGGCGTACGCGCTGCTGAGGCGTGCCGGGAAGCTGCGTGTCCGGGTGCGCGGCTATCTGTTCGACGGTCTCCTGCCCGGCCTCGACGAAGGCCACCCGGAACCGCCGGAAGCCCAGGCGGACGACAAGTTCGCGATGACGGGGGTGAAGATCGTCGCGGACGGTTCGATCCAGGGCAAGACCGGTTGTCTCGCGGAGGGCTACACCTGCGATCCGGACGAGCACGGCATGATGCTGCTCGAACCCGCCGACCTCGGCCGCGCTCGACGCGGCGGGCTGGCAGGTCGCCGTGCACGGCAACGGCGACGCGGCGATCGACGCGATCATCGACGGCTACTCCCGGCTGGGCTCGCCGCGGGGAACCGGCAGGCGGCATCGGATCGAGCACTGCCAGACGGTGCGCGAAGACCAGCTGGACCGGATGGCCGCCCACGACGTCCTCGCGTCGTTCTTCGTGAAGCACGTCTACTACTGGGGAGACCGGCATCGCGACGTCTTCCTCGGGCCCGAGCGGGCGCGCCGGATCAGCCCGCTGGTTTCGGCCCGGTCACGCGGAATCCACTTCGGACTGCATTCGGACACCCCGGTGACCCCGGTGCCGCCGTTGGAAGGGATCTGGTGCGCGGTGCGCCGGATCACCAGGCAGGGCAAGGTACTCGGCCCCGAGCAGGCCGTGGACGTCGACGCCGCGTTGCGCGGCTACACGATCGACGCGGCCTACCTCGCGGGCGAGGAAGACGTCAAAGGCAGCCTGGAGATCGGAAAGCTCGCCGATCTCGCGGTGCTGTCCGGCGATCCCACCACGGTCGACCCCGACCGGATCCGCGAGCTGACCGTGGACGCCACCGTCAGCGGCGGCGAGGTCGTCTGGCGGCGCGAAACGACGGGAGCACGACGATGATCCGCAGCTGGCCGAGTGTCCTCATAGGACTGTTCGTCCCCGCCTTCGTCCTGCTGGCGGGAATCCTGATGCTGTCCGGATCGACGGCGTCGGTGCTGGGCATCCCGGTGCTGTTCTTCTGGGTGTTCTGCTGCTGCCCGCTGACCACCCTGTGCCTGTGGATCAGCTGGCGTTTCTTCGACCGCGCGCACTACCCGGAGGACGACTGATGCTGATCGCGATCGTGGCGGTGGTGATGGCGGGCTCGATCGGGCTCGCGGTGTGGGCGGGACGGTCCACGCGCGGCGGCGGGATCTCGGAATTCCTCGTCGGCGGCCGGTCCTTCCCGGCGTGGCTGGTGTACTTCCTCGCGGTCGGCGAGGTGTACAGCATCGGGACGATGATCGGGTTCCCGAGCGGGATCTACGCGCACGGCGCGAGCTACGGGATCTGGTTCCTCGGCTACATCCTGCTCGCGTACTCGCTGGGCTATTTCCTGGCCCCGCTGGTGTGGCGGGCGGCGAAACGGTACGACGCGATGACCGTGCCCGACGTGTTCGGACGGCATTTCGGCAGCAGGCGGCTGGAGCTGATCACCTGCGTGACGATGCTGATCGCGCTGGTCCCGTGGGGGCAGTACCAGTTCATCGGGCTCCAGGTGGTGCTGAGCAACCTGGGGCTGCGGCTGGATCCGGTGCAGAGCGTGGTGCTGGCTGGCATCGTGGCGTTCGTCTACATCGCCGTCTCCGGCGTGCGGTCGCCCGCGTTCGTCTCGATCCTCAAGGATTTCTTCATGCTGCTCGGCGTCGTGCTCGTCGGGGTGGCGGTCGTGATCGCCGCCGGCGGCACCGCGAAGGTCAGCGGGCCCGAGGTGCTCAGCGCGGCGCAGACCACCATGGGCGGCTCGGAACTGACCTTCGCGATGACGACGATCCTCTTCCAGAGCATCGTGTTCTACCTCGGTTTCGGTGGCGCGTACGTGTTCCCGGCGCGGTCCGAACGCGCGGTGAAGAGTTCGACCGTGTGGATGCCGATGTACATGCTGATCTACCCGTTCCTGGTGCTGGCCGCGTACTACGGCGTGCGCGCGCATCCGGATCTGGACAATCCGAACACGGTGTTCATGGTGACCGCCAAGGGTTTGCTGCCCGACTGGCTGCTGGGACTCGTCGCCGCCGGCGCCGCGCTCTCCGGTGTGCTCGTGCTCGCGGCGACCGCGCTCACCATCGGCGGCATGGTCTGCCGCAACCTCGCGCCGAACGTCCCGGCCGCGGCGCAACGGCGGTGGACGGTCGTCGCGGTGGCCAGTTTCCTGGTGCTGGCGGCGGTACTGACCCTCGTCGCGTCGACGTTGATGCTCACGATCCTGAACCTGACGTACAACCTGCTGGCCCAGGTCGTCCCCGGCTGGCTCGCGATCCTCTTCGTGCGCCGGGTGCGGACGGCCGCGGTCGCCGCCGGGATGGTCGCCGGGGTGCTCACCGCGATCGCCCTGTACGTCAGCGGTGCGACGTTCGGCGGGTTCAACGCGGGTCTGGTGTCGCTCGGGGTGAACCTGGCCGTGGTGGCGGCCTGGAGCCTGGTGAAACCGGACGTCGCGCGGACACCGGTGGCCCGGTCGGCCGAGGCCGCCCCGGACTCCGAGGCGGTTCCCTCCCTCAGCGCGCAATCCGGCTAGCTCGACCGGGTTCGCCACGAACGCAGGGCGAGGCGCCGCGTCGCGGGCCGGACCTCCTCGGCCACCTGGTGTCCATACACCGCCGTCGCGACCGAGCGTTTCAGGTCGCGGCACCGCCGGAGGACGTGCGGCGGGAACCCGGTACCGGTCGGCCGGTCCGGGGTACCGCCCTCCTCGGCGTCGAACGACGTCCAACCCGAGCCGAGGTCGATCAGGCTGCGGTGCTTGGTCGTGTAGTACCCGCGCGACACGCTGAACGCGAGACCGGCCGCGCCGGCCGCCGCAGCGACGAGATGCAGGTGATAGCGGCTGGAGATCCAGGTCTGCCCGGGCGCCAGCGGCAGGCCGTGTCGCCAGATGTCGCGGAATGGATGGAATTCCGCACCGGCGAGTTCGTGCTCCAGCAGCGCCGGGACGGCGCGGTCGACACGGGGGATCCCTTCGACGACGGCGAGTTGCTCCGGGTGGACTTCCCAAGCCCGCAACAAACCCAGCACCTGGGAGGCCAGCACGGACGGCTCGAAGGCGCCGATGTCGGATTGGACGCACAGCACGAATTCGCGCGCCTGCGCGGCGGGTCTCTGCTCGGGTGGCTCCAGGAAGACGTCGTCGCATGTGCGGACGACCCCGGGCAGCAGTTCGGCCGACGGATCGTCGCGGACGTCGACGACGTCGAAACGGTCGGCGAGCGAACGGAGGAGATCGGTGGCGCCGGGCGGGAACGGTGTGAGTCCCTGCCCGGTCATGGCGGTGCGGGCACCTGACCGCCGGGCGGCGGCAGCGGCACCGGCGAGCAGCCCGATGTGCCGGGGCCACAGCGCGTTGAGGTAGCCGCCGCCGATCAGGTGCAGCACGTCGGTCCGGCCGAGCAGGTCGATGCCCGCGTCCCAGCGTGGCGCGAGCCCGGGGTCGTTCACCGCCGACTGGACCCAGTTCGCCACTTCCCACGGATCGTCCGACGGCGCCTCGCCGCACAGCCGCCACAGGGTGTCCGTGCAGCGCAGGCGCGGATGCAGATCGTTCAGCAGCAGTTGCGCCGGCCCCGGTGAGTGCGTGTCGAGCCAGACGTCCGCCTCCGGCTCGGTCCGCGACAGATAGCGCAGCCAGGTCGCCGCGATGAGTTCGTCGCCGAAATTCGGAAAACCGCTCGGGCCGATCAGATAGTGGCGACGGCGGGGACGCGACGCGCGGACGGGGGAATCGCTTCCCTCACCCGCGCTTCCGTCGAAGGTCACTGCGCGACGGTGATCTGCGTGTCCAACGCCTTGTCGCCCTGTGCCTTTTCGTTGCCGGTCGCCTCGGTCTTGACCCGGTCCTTGGCCACACCCGCCGCTTCGAGCGCGGCGGTGATCGCTTCCGCGCGCTTTTCGGAGAGGGCCTTGGACTTTTCCGCGTCGGGGTAACCCGCGTGCGTGGCGACGGCGATCTTGACGTCGTTGCCCTGCATGGCCTTGGCGATCTCGCCGAGTGCCGTTTTGCTCTTTTCGGACAGTTCCGCACTTTCGGTGGTAAAGGTGATCGGTGACTGTTGAAGCGCCTGCTGGATCGCGGCGGTCACTTTCTGGGCCGCCTCGCCGCCGGCCTGGCCCGCGTCGCCGGTGCCCGTTCCCGAGGAGGCCGGGGCGCCGGAGGACGGCGCGCCCGCCGCACTTGAAGCGGTTCCATTCGTGCCAGAAGACCCAGCCGCACCGTTTTCGCCTTCGGAGCCGCATGCGGCCACGAGGCCGGCCACGATCGCCACGCCCGTCACCGTTCGGGCAATTGTCCTGCGCATGAAGTTCGAACTCCCTTTGGCCGTCTCCGCATTGGCTGACGACAGGGATACGAACACGAAAGGACTAAAAGCGCCAACCGTGAGCGAGTACGTCTCTCGGTCGCCGTCCGTCGCCGAAGTCCGGAGAAATCGCTTCGACCAGGAAACTCGTTACAGTCATGGATCGATGACGAGATCGGCAAGTCCACCCGAGTGAGCGACCGTGGGTGCCGTCTCTTCGTGGTCGAAGCACTTTTCCTTACCTGGTCGAAGGAAATCGTGCCGGGAACTCACCCACCCGTCGCCCCTGAGTTGCCCCACGACGCGAATGCACTTTGATGGAAGGCATGCGCCGGATCGACGGCGTACCGAAAAGTGAGGAGTTCTCATGGGTATCGACTTCGAAGGCATGAAGGACAAGGTGAGCGGCGAACACGTCGACAAGGCCGCCGATTTCGCGAAGGACCGCTTCGGGGAACACTCCGACAAGATCGACTCGGCCGCCGACAAGGCGAAGGACTACCTCGGTGAGTCCGGCGGCGGTGAGCAGCAGGGCGAAGGCCGGCAGGACTCACCGCAGGGCCAGTAACCCGAGGACGTCCCGGAACGGCGCGTACCCGGACGTCACCGAGGTGTCGAGCACTCGCGAGCGGCGGTAGAAGGGGCTGAGGTCGAGGCCGACCCCGACCCCGCGGATCTCGACGGTGCTTTCCTCCCGCAGCACCGTTTCCCGCAGATGCTCGTCCAGGTAATGCGGATCGTTCGCCAGGCTCGTCGCGCTGTCCATGGGGCTGCCGTCGGAGAGGACGAGCAGGATCCGGCGTGCTTCGGGTCGCGCGCGCATCCGGGCGCAGGCCCAGGTCACCGCCTCACCGTCGATCCCTTCCCGGAAGAGATCGGCTTTCAGCAGTGCGGCGATGTCCGGGCGTGCCCGGCGCCACGGCGTTTCGGCGGCCTTGAAGACGAGGTGAAGTCGTTCGTTGAGCCTGCCGGGATGTGGTGGCCGTCCGGCCCGGATCCAGTCACGCCTCGGCCTGCCCCCGTTCCAGCCGCCGGTGGTGAACCCGAGCACTTCGCAGGCTGCCCCGGCGAGTTCGATCGAGCGCGCGAAGAGATCGACCAGCGCGGCGACGGGTTCCGCGTGCGCGGTCATCGAACCCGAGCAGTCGATCAGGAACGTCACGAGCGTGTCCGCCACCGGTTCGATCCGCTCGGTGCGGAAGATCCTTCGCTCCGTGGGTGAACTGATCAGCTGCGCCAGGGTCCGGCCGTCGAGCAGGCCTTCCTCCTGCGCGCCGTCCCAGCCGTCGCGTGCCGGTTCGGCGAGCGCCGCCTTGAGGTCGCGTGCCAGCCGTCCCGGCCCGACGCCCTGCCTGCCGACACGCCGGTCGAGCCGCTCGCGGAGTTCGGCGAGCATCGCGGGCCGGACCAGGTCCGAAGCGCGCCGCTCGCGGTCGTACGCGGTGGTGTGGATCCGGTACGCCGCACCGGATTCGCCCAACGTCCGGCTGGTTCCGGCGGTCGCCGAGGGGATCTCGTCGCCTTGGCTCGCGTCGAAGTCGATCGCGAGGTTGAAGCGGGGGTCGGTGGGATCGCCGTCGTCTTCGGCGTCCTGAGCGGTTCCGGCGAGCAGCGCGCCGGTCGTCCTGGCGATCGCCAGCGCGTGTTCGGCGAACGCCTTCTGATCCGTCCGGTGCCGTCGCAAACCGGCGAGGTCGTGGCCGAGCGACGGCGCCAAGGCGAACCGGGTCGCCTCGATCAGGTCCTCGGTCTCTTCGACCACGGGTTCACCGGTGATCCGCGAGCGGCAGATCTGGGCGACCGTGTAGAGCAGCAGCCCGCGGGCGGTCTCCGTCAGCCCGGACCGGTGGAACTCCAGCGACCAGCGGACATGGCGCAGGCGCAGGTTCCGCCGCATCCCCGGCAGCTCCGCGGGCGGGAGCGACTCGACGCGGAACTGTTCCAGCAGCTCGAAAATCCCGCGCTCGGCCGGATCGGCCGGGCTCAGCCCGCGGTGGAGCGCGGCGTCCGACGCGGTGAGGCGCAAGGCCATCCCGTCGGCGATCCCGCGTGCGGACAGCAGATCGTCGTCGGCGGACTGACACAGGTGAGGCGCGTGCATGGGCAGCGGCTCGCGCCCCCGATGCAACCGCCGCGCCCGGAAATGCAGGGCCGGATCGCCGCTGAGGGCCCGGACCGCGGCCGCGCACAGCTCCTCGACCTGGTTGCGGCGCCGGGTTTCCGCCTGCCCGGCGGTCATGCCGAGAGCAGGTGGAGCTCGTCGTCGAAGCAGCGCTGGAAGTACTCCGCCACCAGGTCGCGCTCGGCCTCGTCGCATTTGTTCACGAAGGACAGCCGGAAGGCCGTCGCCGGATCACCGAAGATCTCGATGTTCTCCGCCCAGGTGATCACCGTGCGCGGGGACATCAAAGTGGACAGATCGCCGGCCTGGAAACCCTTGCGGGTCAAGGCGGCCACCGCGACCAGGGACGCCGCCAGGTTTTCCGGGATGCCCGGCACCCTGGCCCGCACGATCGCGATCTCCTCGGCGGCGGGCAGGTAGTTCAGCGACGCCACGATGTTCCAGCGGTCGATCTGCGCGTGGTTCAGCCGCTGCGCGCCGTGGTACAGGCCGTTGAGGTTGCCGAGGCCGACCGTGTTGGCGGTGGCGAACAGCCGGAACGACGGATGCGGCCGCAGCACCCGGTTCTGATCGGTGAGGGTGAACTTGCCGTCGCGTTCGAGTACCCGCTGGAGCACGAACATCACGTCCGGGCGGCCCGCGTCGTACTCGTCGAGCACCAGCGCGACCGGCCGCTGCAACGCCCACGGGAGGATGCCCTCCTGGAACTCGGTGACCTGCTTGCCCTCGCGCAGCACGACCGCGTCGCGGCCGACGAGGTCGAGGCGGTTGAGGTGACCGTCCAGGTTGACCCGCACGCACGGCCAGTTGAGCCGCGCGGCGACCTGTTCGATATGGGTCGACTTCCCGGTGCCGTGCAGCCCCTGCACCAGCACACGGCGGTCGCGGGTGAACCCGGCGAGCAGCGCCAGCGTCACGTCCGGGTTGAAGCGGTACGCCTCGTCGACCTCGGGGACGTGCTCGGTGCGTTCGCGGAACGCGCCGACGACGAGATCCGAATCGATGCCGAAGACGTCACGCACCGGGAGCCGAAGCTCGGGGACCATGAGAACTCCTTACGACGGAACACTTTCCGGTTCGGACCCGCCCTCGGCATCGACGCGGCTGATCGCCTCGGCGGCGCGCTGCAGTGCCGGGAGCGTCTGCAGGGCCTTGTCCGGCGTCAGCCGCATGACCGGCGCCTGCACGGCGACGCAGAGGTTGGCGCGNNACCAGGCCGGGCAGGAACTCCTCGTCGTCGAGGGCGAACCCGTCCCGGCGGATGCGGGTGAACTCGGCCTCGAGCGCGTCGAGGTCGGCGATGGTCTTGTTCGTGTACTGCTTGAGCGGCGCGTGCGCGAGCAGCTTCCGCCGCTGAGACGGGCTCATCTGCGCGAGGATCATCTTGCCGCTGGCCGAACAGTGGATCGGCACCCGCGAGCCCGGCCGGAGGTAGAACCGCAGCGGTTCCGGGGTCTCGACCCGGTCGAGGTACACGATCTCGTTGCCGGACAAGGTGGTCACGTTGCAGCTCTCGCCGAGTTCGTCGACGAGGTGACGCAGGACGGCGTGCCGGGCGCCGTGGTGGGTCGCGTTGAGGAGCAGGTTCTCCGCGAGCCGTCGCAGCCGGTGGCCGGTGCCGTAGTGGCGCCCGTCGGCCTGCCGGATCAGCAGGCCCGCGCCTTCGAGCTGCTGCAGCATGCGGTGCAACGTCGGTTTCGGCAGGCCGGTCTCCTCGACGAGACCCTGCAGGGAGACCAGTTGATCCTTGGCGGCGATCAGCTCGAGCAGGGAGAACAGCCGCATGGTCGGCGTGTCCCCGTTGATCGGATCGGGTTCGCGAAGCAGCTCCATGTTCCGAAAAGTAGCACACAGCGTCTCGGTTTCCAGAATCTGACGTTGACGCTTGGCGGTCGGCGTCCTATGGTCGGTCGCATCCTGATTTCAGGAACGCCACGTACCGATTTTTGTAAATCTCGTCTGTCGAAGGAGCGGAACATGACGGAACGGAAGACGGGTGACGGCCGCGTGGTCGTCAGCGGCCGGAAGAAGATGACCCCGTCCGAGGCCTTCGTCGAGACGCTCGTGGCGAACGGCGTCACCGACATCTTCGGCATCATGGGTTCGGCGTTCATGGACGCGATGGACATCTTCGCGCCGGCGGGGATCCGGCTGGTACCGGTGGTGCACGAGCAGGGCGCCGGGCACATGGCCGACGGCTACGCCCGGGTGAGCGGCAGGCACGGCGTCGTCATCGGGCAGAACGGCCCCGGCATCAGCAACTGCGTTACCGCGATCGCGGCCGCGTACTGGGCGCACAGCCCGGTCGTCATCGTGACGCCGGAAGCGGGCACCATGGGCACCGGCCTCGGCGGCTTCCAGGAGGCCAACCAGCTGCCGATGTTCCAGGAGTTCACCAAGTACCAGGGGCACGTCAACAACCCGAAGCGGATGGCCGAGTACACCGGCCGCTGCTTCGACCGCGCCCACTCGGAACTCGGCCCGACGCAGCTCAACATCCCGCGCGACTTCTTCTACGGCGAGATCGAGGCCGAGATCCCGGAGCCCGCCCGGCTCGACCGCGGCCCCGGCGGCGAGCGGAGTCTCGACGAGGCCGCCGCGCTGCTGGCCACGGCGGAGTTCCCGGTGATCATCTCCGGTGGCGGCGTCGTGATGGCCGACGGCGTCGAGGAATGCAAGGCGCTCGCCGAACGTCTCGGCGCGCCGGTGGTGAACAGCTACCTGCACAACGACTCGTTCCCGGCGAGCCACCCGCAGTGGTGCGGGCCGCTCGGGTATCAAGGGTCCAAGGCCGCGATGAAGCTGATCTCGCAGGCGGACGTCGTGATCGCGCTCGGTTCGCGGCTCGGCCCGTTCGGCACCCTGCCGCAGCACGGCATGGACTACTGGCCCAAGGACGCGAAGATCATCCAGATCGACGCGGACCACAAGATGCTCGGCCTGGTCAAGAAGATCACCGTCGGCATCTGCGGTGACGCCAAGGACGCGGCGGTCGCGCTGACCAAGCGGCTGGCGGACCGCACGCTCGCCTGTGACTCCACAAAGGACGCTCGCGCGGCGAAGATCAAGGCGGAGAAGGACGCGTGGGAGGCCGAGCTCGACGCCTGGACCCACGAGACCGACCCGTTCAGCCTCGACATGATCGCCGAGCAGGAGGGCGAGGAGGGAAACTGGCTGCACCCGCGGGAAGTGCTGCGGGAGCTGGAGAAGGCGATGCCGCCGCGCGTGATGGTGTCGACCGACATCGGCAACATCAACTCGGTCGCGAACAGCTATCTGCGGTTCGAGGAACCACGCAGCTTCTTCGCCCCGATGAGCTTCGGCAACTGCGGGTACGCGCTGCCGACCATCATCGGCGCTAAGGCCGCGGCACCCGACCGGCCCGCGATCTCCTACGCCGGCGACGGCGCGTGGGGGATGAGCATGGGCGAGATCATGACCGCGGTCCGCCACGACATCCCGGTCACCGCGGTGGTGTTCCACAACCGGCAATGGGGCGCGGAGAAGAAGAACCAGGTCGACTTCTACAACCGCCGGTTCGTCGCGGGCGAGCTGGAGAGCGAGAGCTTCGCGGGGATCGCCAAGGCGATGGGTGCGGAAGGCATCGTCGTGGAGAAGCTCGACGAGGTCGGCCCAGCGTTGCAGCGCGCCGTCGAGGCGCAGATGAACGAGGGCAAGACCACCGTCGTCGAGATCATGTGCACCCGCGAGCTGGGCGACCCGTTCCGCCGCGACGCGCTGTCCAAGCCGGTGCGGTTCCTGGAGAAGTACAAGGACTACGTGTAGGCCTCGTTTTGCGCGTGAAGGCCCCCTTCCCTCGGCTGAGCCGCGGGAAGGGGGCCTTCACGCGCTGGTGGTGCGGGCGAGGGCGGTGGCGCGTTGCGAAAGCCACTTTCGCAACCTTCAACGTTGCGAAAGTGGCTTTCGCAACGTCGGCGCCAGCGCCTTAGCCGAACTCGTACGCCGAACTGGACCCATCGAACGCCGCCGCTCTGGTGCTGGGCCGGTGCCAGCCGGGTTGCGAAAGTCAAAGCACAGACTCGTGTCTCGAAGGAGGTCTCCGGTGGACGTCACCCAGCTGCGAGCGCAGGCTCGACGGCATCTCGGCCCGCACTTCACCCGCAAGGACACCTGGGCCTCGGATTTCCCGGTGTTCGTACGCGGCGAGGGAAGCTACCTGATCGACACCGAAGGACGCCGTCATCTCGACGGGCTCGCCGGGCTCTTCTGCGTCAACATGGGCCACGGACGGGCCGACATCGCCGCGGCCGCCGCCGACCAGGTCGGTACCCTGGCCTACGCGAGCAACTGGGGCTCGGCGCACACGCCCGCGATCGAGGCCGCCACGTTGCTGGCCGAGCTGGCGCCGGGCGACCTCGGGACGACGTTCTTCGTCAACTCCGGTTCGGAAGCGGTCGAAACCGCGCTGAAGTTCGCCAGGCAGTATCACCGTAGCCAGGGGCAGCCCGAGCGTACGAAGATCATCAGCCGCGACATGGCCTATCACGGCACGACCATCGGCGCTCTGTCGGTGACCGGGCTCGCGAAGATCAAGGAACCCTTCGGCCCGCTCATGCCCGGCGTCCGGCACGTGCCGAACACGTTGGGACTGCTGGGAGACTGCGGCCCGGCGGCCGAATTGGACTGTGTCGCGGCGATCGAGCGGGTCATCCTCGAAGAAGGGCCGGAGACCATCGCGGCGCTGTTCGCCGAGCCGGTCCAGAACGGCCGCGGCGCGCTGGTCCCGCCGAAGGGGTACTGGCCCGCTTTGCGCGCGCTGTGCGACAAGTACGGCATCCTGCTCGTCTCGGACGAGGTCATCTGCTCATTCGGCAGGCTCGGGCACTGGTTCGGGCACGGGCTCACCGGTGTCGTGCCGGATCTGATCACCTTCGCCAAGGGATCGACGTCGGGATACGCGCCGCTCGGCGGGGTGATCGTGCGCGAGAAGCTGGTCACCGAGCTCTACGACTCGCCGAAGGGCGGCGTCTTCACCCACGGCGCCACCTGGGGCGGGCATCCCGTCGCCACCGCCGTCGCGGTCGCGAACCTCACCGCGATGCGGGACGAGAACGTGCTCGGCAACGTCCTCACCGAGGGGCCGGAACTGTTCGCCGCGCTGAACTCCCTCAAGTCCGCGCACCGCTGCGTCAAGGACGTCCGCGGCACCGGCTTCTTCTACGCCATCGAGCTGATGGCCGACCGCGACAGCGGCCGCGAACTGACCGAGGCCGAATCGCTGAAGGTGCTTCGCGAGGTGTTCCCGGAGGCGTTCCGCCGCACGGGCGTCATCCTCCGCGGCGACGATCGCGGCGCGACGATGCTGATGATCTCCCCGCCGCTGGTCGCCGACCGCGAGGTGCTCACCGAACTGCTCCACGGCGTCGACGCGATGCTCAACGACGTCGAGAAGGCCGTCCAGCCCTGAACCAGCCCTTTTCACCCGGTGGGGGTCGCCGTCTTCCGGCGGCCCCCGCTTCGTACGCGGAGGTACTTCGATGAGCCTGACCGCTGAGGTCACGCCGGACGCGACGCTCGACGGATGGCGGAAGGCGTTACGTGGCCGGAACCTCCGCGTCGCCTTGCCGGACGGCGACGACGAGCGCGCCGTCCGCGCCGCGCTGGCGCTCCGGGACGAGGGAGTCGTGCGGCCATTGCTGTTCGGCGATGGGACGCGCCTGCGCGCGGCAGGGGCCACGGACGACGTGATCGTGGACGTCGCGGAAGCCCTTGCCGACGATCGGACCGAGGCCGCCCTGGCGACGGGGTTCGCCCGGCATCCGGAAAAGCTCGCCGCCGCCCGGCGCGATCCGGTGTTCGTGGCTGCCGCCGCCCTGCGAGCGGGCAACGTGGACGCCTGCGTCGCCGGCGCGACCCGGCCGACCGCCGACGTCCTGCGCGCGGGTCTGCGGGTCGTGGGTCTCGCCCCGGGGGTGTCCACGTTGAGCAGTTGCTTCCTGTTGCTGCTGCCGGACGGGCGGCGGCTGACCTTTTCGGACTGCGCGGTGGTGCCCGAGCCGGGCGCGGCACAGCTGGCGGACATCGCCCTCGCCGCCGCGGCGACCCACCGCGGCCTGACCGGCGAGGACCCCGTGGTCGCCATGCTGTCGTTCAGCACCCAGGGGAGTGCCGACCATCAGCGGGTCGAGGTCGTCCGCGAGGCGACTTCGCTGGTGCGGCAGCGGGAACCCGGTCTTCCTGTCGACGGTGAGTTGCAGTTCGACGCCGCGCTCGTGGCGTCGATCGCGGCGGCCAAGGCGCCCGGTTCCGCGGTCGCCGGCCGCGCGAACGTCCTCGTGTTCCCGAATCTGGACGCGGGCAACATCGGCTACAAGATCGCCGAGCGGCTCGGGGGCGCCGTCGCGCTCGGCCCGATCCTCCAGGGCCTCGAGGCGCCGCTCAACGACCTCTCGCGCGGCTGTTCGGCGTCCGACATCGAGACGCTCGCGCTCTTGACCGCCGTCCAAGCTAGCCGAGCAGCGCGAGGCTGACGTAGGCGATGGTGCCGACGAGCAGGGTGGAGAGCAGGCCGAGCAGCAGCGCCCGGCCACCGGTGCGGACCAGGGTGCCGATCCGGACCGCGCAGCCCAGCCCGAAGAGTGCTCCGGCCAGCAGCAGCGTGCAGGCGACCTTCGCGACGTCGAGTGCCACGCCGGGCAGGATTCCGGTGCTCCGCACCACCACCATCGCCAGGAAACCGAGGACGAACAGCGGGACCAGCGGGGCGCGCTTCCCGGCGGCCGACGGGCGGCGCCGCCGTTCGTGCACGCTGACCGCGGCGACCATCGGCGCCAGCAGGACGACACGGCTCAGCTTCACCACCACCGCGACCGCGACGGCGGCGGTCCCGGCCGGGGTGGCGGCCGCGACGACCTGGGCGACCTCGTGCACGCCCAACCCGGCCCAGCCGCCGATCCGCAGCGCGTCCATCCCGAGCCAGCCGCCGATGAGCGGGACCGCCGCGATCGCCAGGCCGCCGTAGAAGGTGACCAGTGCGACCGCGGTCGCGACGTCGGAGTCCTCACGTTCGACGACCCCTTCCATCGCCGCGATCGCCGACGCGCCACAGATCGAGAAACCGGTCGCGACCAGCATCGCGAGCCCACGCGGGACACCGATCAGCCTGCCGAGCCCGATCGTGCCGAGAAACGTGAGGCCGACCGTCAGCACCACCGCGAGCAGCGTGCCGGGACCGAGCGAAAGCACCGAAGGGAGTGCGAGTTGCAGACCGAGAAGGACGACACCGGCACGCAGGAGCTTCTTCGTCACCTTCGCGATCGCTTGCCGGGTGCCGTCCGAAAGCACCGGCAGCGAACCGGCGAGCACCCCGAGCACGACCGCGAGGGTGAGCGCGCTCAGCACGGGAACGGCGGTGCTCAGCAGGTACGCGACGACCACGCCGAGGGCGGTGACGGCCAGACCGGTGAGGTGCGGCTTCGTTCGCCGCGCGGAGATGGTGCCCATACCGACGAGCGTCGTCCGGAAAGGACGGCGCCGGTAGCCGGGAGAACGGCGGGTAGGTCATGCACTTTGGCTATGACCGCACCGGAACTGGACTCTTTGCGCCTGCTCGTCCTCGTCGGCGAACTGGGCAGTATCGGTCAGGCGGCCGCCACTCTCGGGATGACGCGGCCATCGGCGGGCAAACGACTGTCCCTTGTGGAACGCAGGCTGGGACTGGTGCTGGTGGACCGGACCCGCCGCGGCTCGGCGCTCACCCCGGACGGCCGGGTGATCGCGGGCTGGGCACAACGTGTGCTCGCCGAACTCGGCGGACTGCTCGACGGCGCCCAAGCCCTGCGGGCGCGGCACGAGACCGGGCTCCGGATCGCGGCGAGTATGACGCTGGCCGAGCACCTGGTCCCGCGCTGGATCGGCGAGCTCAACCGCGCCCACCCCGGCCTCCGGCTCGGCCTGGAGGTCACGAACTCGGACCGGGTCGCCGAACTGGCCCGCGCCGAGCTGGTCGACATCGGTTTCGTCGAATCGCCCGGCCCTTTCGCCGGGCTCACGTCGCGGAAGGTCGCCGCGGACCATCTCGTCGTGGTCGTCGCCCGCACTCATCCCTGGGCGCGTGAACGCCGTTCGCTGACCCTGGCGGAGCTGGCGAACACGCCGCTCGTCGTGCGGGAACACGGCTCCGGAACCAGGGAAACCGTCGATATGGCCTTGCGCAAGGCCGGCGTGGGACCGGTGAAACCGTTGCTGGAACTGGGTTCCGCCTCCGCCGTCCGCAGTGCGGTGATCGCAGGCGCGGGCCCAGCGGTGATCAGTGCCTTGGATGTCGCGGACCACGAGCTCGTGCCCGTCGCGGTGGAGAGTGTCGACTTCGGACGGGTGTTGCGCGCGGTCTGGCCGGAGGGGCGGCGCCTCACCGGTCCGGCGGCGGAACTGCTTGCCCTGGCCGTGCGCCGCTCATCCCGAGGGTGATCTGGACCCCTTTCCCGCATCGTAACTGGCACTCGCCCCTGGCCCGACTTGTTCCTACGGTGACCGGAACCACAATGGAGCTCCCAGCGCCACCGCTCCGGCGGTGCGTGCGAGAAGGAGGAGACGTGACTTCAACGTCCGGTCCCGCACAGAGCAGCGGCCTGAAACCAGGGCTCAAACAGCGACATATGAACCTGATCGCCCTCGGCGGTGTCATCGGCGCAGGACTGTTCGTCGGCAGTGGCGTGGTCATCCAGTCGGCGGGCCCGGCGGCGGTGGTCTCGTTCCTCATCGCCGGTCTGATCACCGTGCTCATCATGCGCATGCTCGCGGAGATGACGATCGCCAAACCCGCGCTCGGGTCGTTCTACGTCTACGCCAGGGAAGCGCTCGGCAATCGCGCGGGCTTCGCCGTCGGCTGGATGTACTGGTACTTCTTCGTCATCGTCGTGGCGGTCGAAGCCGTCGCGGGCGGCCGGATCCTGCAGCTGTGGGTACCCGATGTGCCACTGTGGGTGCTCAGTCTCGGCCTGCTCGTGATCCTCACCGGTACCAATATGGTCTCGGCGCGGTCCTATGGCGAATTCGAGTACTGGTTCTCTTCGATCAAGGTCGTCGCGATCGTCGTGTTCCTGGTCGTCGGTGCCCTGTACCTGTTCGGTTTCTGGCCGGGTGCCAACGGCGGCCTGACGAATCTGGTGTCCCATGGCGGATTCGCGCCACTCGGGATCGGGGCGGTGCTCGCGGCGGTGGTGCCGTGCATCGGTTTCTACACCGGTGCGGAGATCGTCACCATCGCCGCCGCCGAGTCCGCGGAGCCGAAGAAGGCGATCGCGAAGGCCATGCGCTCGATCATCTTCCGCGTGGTGCTGTTCTACGTCGGCTCCGTGTTCCTCGTCGTCGCGATCAAGTCCTGGGACGATCCGGCGACCGCGGTCAGCCCGTACGCGGCGGTGCTGGAGGTGCTCGGCATCCCGGCCGTGGCGACGATCATGAACGCGATCGTCCTGACCGCGGTGCTCTCGTGCCTGAACTCGGCCCTGTACACCTCGTCGCGGATGTTGTTCGCGCTCACCAGCAACGGCGACGCGCCGAAGGCGTTCACCCGGCTTTCCGGCAGCGGCGTGCCGAGGCGCGCGATCCTGGCCGGGACGGTCGTCGGCTACGTCTCGGTCATCGCCGCCTACACCTCACCGGATCTGATCTTCCAGTTCCTGGTCAACTCCTACGGCGCCGTCGCGCTGTTCGTGTACCTCGCGATCGCGCTCGCGCAGGTGCGGCTCCGCCGCCGGCTTGAGCGCGAGGACCCGGACAAGCTCACGCTCAAGATGTGGCTGTTCCCGTGGCTGAGCTACGCGACGATCGCGCTGATGGCCGCCGTGATCCTGGCGATGGCGCTGCTGCCGTCGACCCGCTCGCAGTTCTGGCTGAGCGCGGTGACGCTCGCGCTGATCCTCATCGGGTTCGAGATCCGCAGGCGGCGCGGCAAGCCGGCGGTTCCGGTCGCGCCCGTCGATCCCGTCCCGGACGAATCCCGGCGTGCCCCGGCCACCGTCCGGGAGTGACCTGGATGGGCTGAAGCGTCCTTCGCCGCGTCTCGTGCGGCGAAGGACGCTTTACTATCGGCTCACGGTGATTTCCCTTGCCACGCTTGAGAGTTTCTCGGGGTTGCGGACGTGGTAGGCGCCGGTGACGTAACCGTTTTCGACCCGTACCGCCAGCACGCCGTCGATCTCCCCGCCGACCCGGATGAGCAGGCCGGGTCCGCCGTTGACCTGTACCGGTTCGACGGTCCGTTCCACCTCGCGTTTCCACCAGCCGACGGCCAGCAGCCGGGCCACCTGGTCCGCGCCCACGACCGGCCGTGGCAGCGCGTGCTTGACCCCGCCGCCGTCGCTGAGGGCGACGACGTCCGGCGCGAGGATGTCGAGAAGTCCCTGCAGATCGCCGGTTTCCACCGCGGCCTGGAACGCCTTGAGCGCGGCGCGGTGCTCGGCGGGGGAGCCGGTGCCGCGTGGCTTGCGCGCGGCGACGTGGGCCCGCGCCCGATGAGCGATCTGGCGTACGGCGGCGGGAGTCTTCTCGACGGCTTGGGCGATTTCGTCGTAGTCGACGGCGAAAACCTCCCGTAGCACGAAGACCGCACGCTCCGTCGGCGCGAGTGTCTCCAGCACGAGCAGCATCGCCATCGAGACGTTCGCGGCCAGCTCGACGTCCTCGGCCACGTCCGGTGTGGTCAGCAGCGGCTCGGGCAGCCACGGGCCGACGTAGGACTCCTTGCGGCGGCCGAGCGTCCGCAACCGTTTCAGCGCCTGCCGCGTGGTGATCCGGACCAGGAACGCGCGCCGGTCCAGCACTGTGTCGAGCGCGACGCCCGACCAGCGCAGCCAGGTCTCCTGCAGGACGTCCTCGGCGTCGGTGGCCGAACCGAGCATCTCGTAGGCCACGGTGAACAGCAGATTGCGATGGGCCACGAAGGTTTCGGTCGCCGGGTCCAGGGTGCCGGGTGTCTCGCTCATTGATGGTTTCCCCTGTTCGTGTTTCGCCCTTACGATCCCGCCGGCCGCCGGTTTGTGACATCCGGGAGTGGTGGCCTGCGTCACAGGGCGGGCTTGTCACACCGGGCCGGTCGCCGGGATCTCTTGCTCGTCACCAAGCGACATCACGAGTGAGGAAACCCCGGATCATGTCCACAATTTCGGAGAAGGGCCCCCGGTCGCGGATGCCCAATCCGCTCCCGTTCGTTCCCGAGCTGGCGGAAGCCGCCGCGGGCCTGCACCGGGTCGTCGGGAACGGCACCATTCCCGCGACCACCGTCAGCCTGGTGCAACTGCGTGCCGGGCAGCTGCTCGGCAGCACGTATTTCGTCGTCCGTGAAACGCGCGTTCTGCGAGAGCTCGGGGAATCCGAGGAGCGGATCACCTCCGTGGTCACCTGGCGTGACGCGACCTGCTTCACCGATGCCGAACGGGTCGCGCTGGAGCTGGGGGAGGCCGTGTTCACCGCCAATCCCTCGGGGGAGCGCGTTCCCGACGAGCTGTACGCCAGGGCGTCGGAGCACTACGACGACAAGGCGCTCTGGACGCTCGTCATGGTCATCGCCCACATCGGGTTCTTCGCCCCCGCCGCGCTCATCGCGAAACCGATCCCGGGGATGCCGCCGGGCCGGAACTACACCGACTGACTCTTCTAAATCCACGAAAGGCTTGAAAAATGAGCAAGTTCGCAGTGGCGGGAGCGACCGGGCGGCTGGGACGGCACGTCGTCGACGTCCTCACCGAACGCGCCCACGAAGTCGTCCCGATGTCCCGGGCCACCGGCGTGGACATCATCACCGGCGAGGGGCTCGCTGAGGCGCTCACCGGGGCGGACGTCATCATCGACGTCGCTTCGTGGCACGCCTCCGACCAGGAGGCGGCGACGGAGTTCTTCCGTACGTCGGCCCGCAATCTGCACGAGGAAGGCAGGCGGGCCGGAGTCGGCCTGATCGCCGCCGCGTCCATCATCGGTGTCGACAACGCCACCACCGGTTTCCTCGCCGCCAAGAAGGAGCACGAGGAGTTCCTTTCGGCCGGGCCGCTGCCGGTCCGTCTTCTGCGGGCGGCTCAGTTCCACGAGTTCGTGCTTCAGCTGCTGGAGTGGCGACGGGACGACGTCGCCTATGTTCCGGCGATGCCCACTCAGCTCGTGGCTTGCCGTGCCGTGGCGGAGGAACTCGCCGATCTGGCGACCGCGCAGGTCATGCCGGGAACTCCGATTCCCGAGATCGCCGGGCCACGCGAGGAGAACATGGCGGAGGCGGCGCGGCTCGCCGGGGCCGCCCGGGGGATCGAGGTGGTCGGCATCGACGGGGCGAACGTGCCCGACGGTGAGATCGCCGCCAAGGGCGGATTCCTGCCCGGCCCGCACGCGAAGCTGGCTGGCCCCACCTTCCGGGAGTGGCTCGAAACCCGCTCCTGACCGACGCGGCCCGTGCCCCTAGACTTCGGCGGTGATCGCATCATGGGGGCTCGATGCCGCGCTCGAAATCGGGATCGCCGCGTTCTGCGCGGGCGAAGAACCGCCGAGCGACGACGTGTTCTGGGAACGGCTGACCGGCGCGGGAGTCGAGCCGTGGCTGGCCGAGCGGCTGCTGGTCTTCCTGCCGATGGCCTACGTCCGGCGGTTGCTGCCGGACGTCACGTATCCGGACACCGTGCGCGACTCCCGCGGGCAGGTCTTCCTCGCGCAGGAACCGGTCTTCGTGGCGGCGCTCGATCGCGCCCAGTACGCGAACCGGGCGGAATTCGAGCGGATCGCGTTCCGCAGCAGCACGTTCGCCGTGATCAACGAGGCGCTGAACGCCGGATCGCAGCTCGCGGACCTGGAACTCGGCGAACCCGTGTTGTTCAAGGATCTGGAACCGGTCGTCGAAGGCGACGGCGGTGTGCCTTCCCCGCAAGCGGTATTCGAGGCTTTCCTTCGCGAGCACGGTGTCCTGCTGGGCGATGACACCCGTGTCGATACGAAACTCATCGTGCATCCCGCCCCGGAAGGCATGGTGATGGCTCAGGTCGACTTCGCCGTGTCACATCCCGCGCTGGCCGAGCCGTGGCTCGTCGAGAGCTTCGCCGGGCACGGCACCACTTGGCGTGAGGCGATCGGCCGTGCGGTGGACGGTTTCCGCCATGGGGCGTTGCATCCGATCGTCGACGGGTTGCTGTCGCCCGGCGCCGCGGCCGATCAGGTCGACCGCGAGCGGTACGACCATCCGGACGGGGCGTTCGAACTCGTGCTGGGCGCGCAGATCACCCTGTTCGCCGAGAACGTGCCTTCCGTCGAACCGCTGCTCGACCGGTTGCTGGAAGCGTTGCGCGCGGAGAAACTCAGCCGGAAGGTGCACGGGCTCCGGTTGTTCGTCGCGCACAACGACGGCGCGCTGCTGAACAACGAAGTCCTCTTGGACAGCCGACCGTGGCCCGGCGGCGAGGCGGTGGTGGCGGATCACCCGGCGCTGGTCACCGAGGGGCGGGTCGCGACGCGGGTGTTCGGGCTGCTCGTGCCCCTCGACGTCTAGTTCAGGTCGGTTCCACGGGTTTCGGCGCTGAGGAACAGGGCGACGACGGTGACGGCGATCGTGCCCACGAGGTACAGCACGACCGCCGTGGGGCCCTGTTTTTCGGCCAGCCACACCGCGATGAGGGGGGCCGGCGCACCGGCGATGATCGAAGACCCTTGGAAGACCAGGGAAGCCCCGGCGAAACGGCGGCGCGTCGGGAAGAGTTCGGCGATCCAAGCCGCTTCCGGCCCGGCGAGGAGGCCGTGCAGCGCAGCCCCGACGCCGACACCGAGATAGAGCAGGGGCAGCGCGTCGGCCTGGACGATCGCGAAGAAGACCGGCGCCCAGACCGCGAGGCCGAGCGCGGGAACCAGCATCGCCACGCGCCGGCCGACGCGATCGGACCAGTAGCCACCGGCCAGCATCCCCGCGAATTGCAGCAGCGATCCGATAGCGACGGCGAGGAGTACGTCGGACTTCTCGTAGCCGAAAGTCTTTGTGGCATAAGCGACCACGAAGACGGTGTAGACGTAGAAGGCCACGTTTTCGCCCAGCCGCACGCCGAGACCGCGCAGGACGGGGCCGGGGTGGGCGAGCGTTTCGAGGATGCTCGACCGTTCGCGGACGGGTTTCGCGGCTGCCCGTGCCTGTGCTTCCTGGAACACCGGCGACTCGTCGATGCGGCGCCGGATCCAGAAGCCGATGACCAACAGCGGGATCGCGAACAGGAACCCGACCCGCCAGCCCCACTGATCGAAGGCGCTGTCGGGGAGCACCAAGGCGACGCCGCCGACCACGGCCGTGGCCAGCACCGTGCCCAGCGGCGCTCCCGCCTGCGGCCACGCCGACCAGAAACCGCGCCGTTTCGGGCTTCCGTATTCGCTGACCATCAGCACCGCCGCGCCGAACTCGCCGCCGAGGGCGAATCCCTGGATCAGCCTCAGCACGACGAGTGAGATCGTCGCCCCGATCCCGACCTGCGAATAGGTGGGAAGCAGCCCGATCGCGGAGGTCGACAATCCGAGGAGCAGGAAAGTGGTCACCAGCATGGGTTTGCGCCCGAGGCGATCGCCGAGATGCCCGAAGACGATGCCGCCGATCGGGCGGGCGACGAAGCCGAGCCCCTGCGTCGCCAGCGCGAGCAGCAACTGGGCGAACCCGTTGCCGCCGGGGAAGAACAGCGGCCCGAGCACGGTGGCCGCGAGGATCCCGTAGAGCGCGAAGTCGTACCACTCGAGCACGGCGCCCGCGGTACTGCCCGCCAGGACCCGCCGGAACGCCGACCGGCTGACACCGGTGGACCTCGAATCGGCCGTTTCGCGCGAGGCGGGCACGTTCGTCACTTTCGCTCCTCGTCTGCGGCCGATTCCAAGCGTCCGATAATCGGACAGCCCGGGACGCTATTCGGACACGTAGGAACATAGACCGCGTCGGCCGGATCGCGCAATCGTCGATGTCGAGGAGACCGGACCGGCTCCGACTCTTCCGTGAAAGCGCCCGGACAGCGGCGCCACGGAGACGAAGGAGGCCTTGCGATGAGCAAGGTGGTGCTGGATGTGTCGATGTCGCTGGACGGTTTCACCGCCGGGCCGAACGTGCGGGCCGAGGAGCCGATGGGGGACGGCGGTGAACGGCTGCACGAGTGGATGGCCGGGGAGGGGGCCGATGCCCGTGCCGTCGAAGAGGTGAACGCGATGGTCGGGGCCACGGTCATCGGGCGGCGCACCTTCGACCTCGGCCTGCGGCCGTGGGGTGGTACGCCGTGGCCCGGCGTGCCGAGCTTCGTGGTCACTAATCGGACTGAGGACGACTTCCGCGGCGACAACGGCGGCATGTTCTTCTTCGATGGACTGGAGGCCGCGGTCCGGCGGGCCAAGGACGCCGCGGGGGACAAAGACGTCCTGGTGATGGGCGCGGACGTCGCCGGGCAACTGCTCGTCGCGGGTCTGCTCGACGAGGTCCACGTTCATGTCGCTCCGGTGCTGCTGGGGCGGGGGACCGGGGTGTTCCGCGGGCGCGTGGGTGAGTTGGTGCCGGAGGGGGCGCCTGTCGCTGGGGTGGCCACTCACCTGCGTTTCCGGGTCGCTGCTCCCGCGTGAGGTTCTGCCGCTGGAGGTCACCGCCACCATCCACTTTCGCGTCCAGCGTCGACGATCAGGCCCGTGAAGGCCTCCTTGCCTACCCTGAAGGTAGGGAAGGAGGCCTTCACACCTGCGTGTACGGCCGCCACCGGTCAACGTGATGCTGAGCGCGCACCTCAACGACCACAGCGATCCACCCGTTCCCACGGCCAGTCCGAAACGAGCCAGCGTGCGACGGCGTCGGCGAGCACACCATCGAGCTCCGCTTTGTCGGCCCGCACCCAGGACTGCACCGTGACGTCCCATTCGGCGGAGGCAGTGGGATACAGATAGACGCATCCGATGACATCGCCGGCCGGGCCGAGGACGGTGAACGTGAAACCGGTGCGCCGCGCGAAGTCTTCGGCGTGGCGGCGCAGATCGGCGAGGTTCTCCTCGAGTGTCATGCCGTCGCGTGGCGGCCAGTCGCCATCGGGATAGCCGGGAGTGGAGCGAATGTGCTCGATGCTCGACGTCCAGGCGGCGTGGTCGGCCTGATTGTGTTCCGGTCCCAGGGGTTCGAGGCGGAACCCGTCGGTGACGAGCGCGGTCGGCGGGACGAAACCGGCTGGTACGAACGCATCCTCGGGCATGGCCAGGACCGTAGTGGCGGACCGGGCGGCCCGCACTCGAGTTTCCGCGCTTGCCGTCGTGCCGTTGGCAGGCCAGCATGATCGCGTGTCAGACGAGGGGATGGAGCAGCGCCTGCTCGACGCGGTCCGCGACGGCGAGGTGCTCGACCTGACCGGGGGCAGAAGGGTCGAGCCGGCCGAGATGCCGTCCTGGGGAAGTAGCCGCACCGTTTCGGCGGCGCTGCTCCGTGACCTGGTCCGCGGCCGCCGGGACGTGGAGGTGGACCCGCACGGGCTGCGGTTGCGCGGAGCGCGGATCGACGGCCGCCTCGATCTGGCGAACATCGCCGGTGAGAGGCGGGTCGAGCTGGTCGACTGCTTCCTGCCCGACGGCCTGGACCTGCGTGACGGCCGCCTGCCGGGCCTGGTGCTGAACGGTTCCCGCTTCGGGCATTCCGCGCAGGACCCGCCGGTGGACGCCGAAAGGTTCACCACTTCGGCGATGACGATGAAGGGTGTGGTCGCGTACGCCCGCACCCCGGCCGGTGCGGTCCGGTTGCGCGGGGCGCAGCTCGGGCTGTTGGAGTGTGACGGGGCGCGGCTGGAGAACACGTCCGGACCCACCCTGCTGGCCGATCGGCTGCGCGTCGAACACGGTGTGTTCCTCCGTGCCGGGTTCCGGGCCACCGGCGCGGTCCAACTGGTCGACGCCCACGTCGGCTTGCTCGATTGCGACGGCGCGCGGCTGGAGAACACGTCCGGGCCTGCGCTGCACGCCAACGGTCTGCGGGTCGACCGAGCGCTGTTCCTCCGCGCCGGGTTCCGGGCCACCGGCACCGCACCCGCCGTTCTCCGGTTGCACGGGGCGTCGATCGAAGGCTCGCTGTGGTTGGACACCAGCGAAGTGACCCGGTCGGATCAGGCTTCGGGGGCGCTGATCGACATCGACGAGCTGACCTACGGAGACCTTCCGGAGCAGATCGGCTTGTCCCGGTGGCTGGAGCTGTTGCGTAGCCGGACGCCCGGTTACGCGGCCCAGCCCTACCAGCAGCTGGCCGCCGTCCATCGCGCGGCGGGCCACGACAGCGAGGCGCGGGACATCCTGATGGCGCAACGGCGTGATCAGATCCGCCGCGGCGGGCTTCGGTGGCACGACCGGGTGTGGGCCCGGTTCACCGGGCTGGCCCTCGGTTTCGGTTATCAACCCTGGCGGGCTTTGCTGTTGTTGCTCGCCGTCCTCGCCGGCTCGGTCGTACTGGCCCTCGTCCTCGGCGGGCAGGACGGTCTGGCGCACACCGCCCGCGCGAGCGCGCCGGCGACGCCGTGCGGTGTCGTGGAACGGATCGGGGTGGGCCTGGATCTCGGGCTGCCGCTGGTCAAAACGGGAGCTCGGGAGCTGTGCGCCCCCACCGGTACCGCCGCCGGGCAGACCCTCACCGTCGCGGGCTGGGTTCTGCAGCTGGCTGCCTGGGCGTCGGCCACCCTGTTCATCGCGGGTTTCACCGGCGCCGTCCGCAAGACCTGACGGCTACCTCGCGAAAACGAGGTCGTAATCCTTTCGCCAGGTGGCTCCCTGATCTTCGGACGCCTCCCAGCGGCCCGTGATCCGATCCGGCTCGACCTCGGCGACGAACCGTTGGAACATGTCGGGGTCTTCCCGGCTCAGAGTCCATTCGGTGCCGTCGAAATCCATGGCGAAGACCCGGCACACGCCCCGTTCGTCGTGGTACAGAGCCGTATACGCGTCGCGGGTGTCGCTGCGGCCGAGAACCAGGACCATCTCGCTCGCGGCTTGCCCGTCTTCGCCGCCCATCGTCCAGCGAAGGACCACGAACGCGTCACCGAGCCATTCGATCGTGGCCGAACCCGGCACCTCCTGATCGGGCGGTTCCAGAAACCACGCGTCGCTCAGCGTCGTCCGCCACGATCCGACCAGGACGTCCAACCGTTCCATGGCTTCGTTGCGCATCACTGCCTCCTCGCGTGGCCCGGTGATCCGCCAGCGTAGTCAGTTCGCCGAACGCGGCAAGCTCGCCCGGACCTGCTCGGCGGCCCGCTCACCCGACGAGGCCGCGTCGGCGAGGGAAGGCATGTCGAGCTGATAGTCGCCGGCAAGGTGCACCGGGCCGAGATGGCGGCGCAGGGTCGGCAGCGAGGCACGTCCGCCGGGTGCCCAGAACGGCACGACCCGGTGGTGACGCCGGACGATCCCCTCGTCGAGTTTCCCTTCGAGTTCGGGGTAGAGCGAGAGGAGATCCGCGGTGAACCGGTTGACGATTTCCTCGTCGGTGAGTTCGAACAGGTTGTCCGCCACCGCGCCGCCCGCGAAGCAGGCCAGCGCGCCGCCCGGTTTCCGCGCGCCGGGACCACGCAGGGCCGCGGCGTGGTTGAACATCGCCTGAAATGACAGCTGCGGCGTCGAAACGGCGATGTAGTCGTCCCATCGCTGCGGGCCCTCTTCGTGGGTGAAGAAGCCGACCACCACGTACCGCCCGTAGCGGATGTCGTCGAACGCCGACCGGTATTCGGGCGGCAGGCCGGGCATGAGCTTCACGGCCACGTCGCTCGGAACGGCGACGATCGCCCGGCGGGCCCGTATCCGCGCCGGTCCGTTCTCGTCGGCGTAGTCCACGACGACACCGTCCTCGGTCCACTCCACCGACGTCACCGGGGAGTTCAGCCGCAGCCGATCGCCGAGGTCGGTGGCCAATACGTCGGTGAGGGTCTGATTTCCCCCTTCCGGCAAGGAGAAGTTGGGCACCTTCGCCGGATCGGTGAGGAGGATGCCCATCGAGAAGACGAACTGGGTCGCGGCGGTCTCCTCGGGCTCGCAGCCCATCCATTGCCCGGACCACGACCGGACCATGTCCCGCGCGACCTCGGAGCCGATCCCTCGAAGCACATAAGACGCGGATAGGGCGTCGAGTTTCGCCCTGACCCGTTTCGCCAGACGGTTGCCGGGATTCATCTGCAAGAACGGTGCCGCGGCGAGGATGCGAGCGCCGACGGCCGCCAGCCCGAGCCGGTCCAGGAAGGTCATCCGGGAGCGGAACATCAGGCCGAACGGATTCGAGGTGTCGACCTGCTTCCCGTGGAGCGCGAGGGCCACCTTCTTGCCCGCCAGCGTCCCCATCGCGACCTGGTGGCGTTCGAGGGCTTCGATCAGCGGGCCGGTCCCCTCGGTGAACTGGGTGCCGAGGTTGATCCAGTAATCGCCTTGGCGCACCGACTCCACCCGGCCACCGGCGCGATCGGTGGCTTCGAGCACGACGACGTCCCGATCGGACAGCGCGGTCGCCGCCATCAAACCCGCCATACCGGCACCGATCACGACGACTTCCGTCTCGAGTTCGATCATGGCTCGCTCCGTTCCGCTGTCGGCTTCAGTGCCGTGGAGACGGCGTCCACCAGCCGTCCCATGGCCGCTTTGCTGCTCCGGCTGATCGCCGTGAAGGAGATGTAGCCGTGCACGAGCTCGGGCTCGTAGATCACTTCGGTCGGTACGCCGCTCGCCAGCAACGCGGTCGCGTAGGCGAGTCCGTCGTCGCGGAGCGGGTCGAATCCGGCGACCGTCACGATGGCGCGGGGAAGGCCGCTCAGGTCGCCTGCCCGCAACGGCGACACCCGCGGGTCCAGGCGGTCGGCTCCATCGGGCAGGTAATGCCCCATGAACCACTCGATCTGTTTCGCCGACAACGCGGGGGAGCCGGCGAACTCGTCCTGCGACGGACGCCGCTCCGAAACGTCGGTCACCGGCTGGATGAGCACCTGCGCCATCGGCTGGACCGCTTCGCCGCGAAGTCGTTGGCAGAGCGCGGCGGCGATGTTGCCGCCCGCGCTTTCACCCGCTACGACGATCCGGTGTGGATCCGCGTGCTCGACTGCGTACTGCCAAGCGGCGAGCGCGTCTTCGTGCGCTGCCGGGAAGGGATGCTCGGGTGCGAGACGGTACTCGACGGACAGGACGTCGGCGCCCGTTCCCTGCGCGAGCATCCGCGCGGGAGAGGCATAACTCGCACGGCTTCCCAGCGCGAATCCGCCGCCGTGGAAGAAAAGGATCAGACTCCCGGACGGCTTGCCGGAGCCGTAGCGGGTCGCCGACAGCCCACCGCCGAGGTCGAGTTCCTGTTCGACCGCGCACGGGCCGATCCGGTCGGCGAACAACGCCGCGTCGCGCTCCGTCACCTCGCGGGCCTCCGTCGCCGACAGCTCGCTGTAGTCGTCACCGGCCTCCGTGAGCCTCATCAGGAAGGCGACGTCGACGGCCATCCGGTCGCCGGCGTCGTTGACCGGCGGGCGTACCAGCCGCGCGAGGAGTGGGGCGGGGGTGCGGCTCAAGGCGATGACGAAGGCCCGCTGGAGACGCTGGCCGAAGCTGAGACGCGCCGCGGTCATGAGTCGCTCGTGACGCTCGTGAGGCCGGCGCGGGTGGAATCCCGGACGGAGAAACGGATGTGCCGGTCGACCAGTTTCCCTTTGCAGAGCCGGTTGTCCTTCACGAACGTCGTGTGCATCCGCCACGGCAGCTCGGTGCCCTGACGCGGAAGTTCGGGCTTCGCCCGCTGCATGTAACCCGCGGTGAGATCGAGGAGATCCGTGGTGGCGAGCCCTTCCGGCACGACCGGCACCGCGATGTCGTACCCGTTCGTGTCCATCCGGCGGATCACGTCGGCGACCAACCGGCACACGTTGCTCAGCCGGAGGGTCCACGACGCCTTGGTGTAGCCGAGCATCATGGCCCAGTTCGGGATGCCGGAGAAGAGGGCGCCGCGATAGAGAAGGGTGTCGGACATCCGCACCGGGCGACCGTCCACTGTGGGCTGGATGCCGCCCAGCATCTGCATGACGAGACCGGTCGCGGTGACGATGACGTCGGCCTCCAGCGTCTTGCCCGACTCCAGCAGGATGCCGTTCTCGGTGAAGCGGTCGATCCGGTCGGTGACGACGTCGGCGTTCCCGTCGCGGAGTGCCTTGAAGAACTCGCCGTCCGGCGTGACGCAGAGACGCTCGTCCCAAGGGGCGTAAGGCGGATTGAAATGCGTGTCCACGTCGATGCCCGGCGGAAGCTCCTTCATCGTCCACTTGCGCAACGCCTTCCGCCCGAACTCGGGGAACTTGCGCAGACTGGATACGAGCAGGAAGTCGATCCAGATGTTCTTCAGCCGCGTGGCCGCGTAGCCGCGCTCGGCCCCGAGCAATTTGGTGAGTTTGACGGCGATGTTGTCGAACCGCGGCTGGGAGGCGATGTAACTCGGGGTGCGCTGCAGCATCGTCACGTGTGCCGCGGCGCCGTCGCCCATCAGCATGGCCGGGAGCATCGTCACCGCCGTCGCGCCACTCCCGATGATCACCACGCGCTTGCCGCGGTGGTCGTAGTTTTCGGGCCACTGCTGGGGATGCAGGACGTCGCCCCGGAAGTCGTCACGCCCTTCGAAGTGGGGCGTGTATCCCGTGTCGTATCGGTAATAGCCGGTCGCGCTGAAGACGAAGCGGGTCTTGATCGTCTTCGCGTGTTCAGTACCGGCGTCGTCCGTCGCGGTCACTTGAAGCGTCCAGCGTGCCTCCGTGCTCGACCAGTCGGCGGAGGTCACCCGGTGCCGGAGCCGGAGGATCTTGTCCAGGCCGAATTCGTGCACCGTCTCGTCGAGGTATTCACGGATCAGCGGCGCCTCGGCGATGGCGCTGCGATGCCGCCACGGCTTGAACTCGTAGGCGTAGGTGTGCAGATCGGAGTCGGACCGGACACCGGGATAGCGGAACAGATCCCAGGTGCCGCCGATCGAGTCGCGGGACTCCAGCAGGATGATCTTCTTGCCGGGGAAGTCCGTCCTCAGGTGCTGGGCCGCGCCGATACCCGAGATGCCGGCGCCGATGACGACGATGTCGGCGGCCTCTGTGGCGTCCGTGTCCTTCATACTGCACTTCCTTCTCGGTTGGCTGGGATGACGCCGGTCCCGCGGGCGCGGGTGGCGACGATGGGTTCGGCGAGGACTTCCGCGCCGCCATTGCGATCGGTGGCCCTGGCGATCACACGGAGTTCGAAGTCGATGGTCCGGCTCCGGGTGCCTTTCGCCGCGAGCCTGGCTTCGACCTCGATGACGTCGCCGCCATGCACCGGCGACAGGAATTCCACGGACGAGTAGCCCGCGAAGAGGCTCTCGTGACCGTCCATGACGATCGCGAGATGAGTTCCGGCGTCGCCGAACAGCGCCAGGCCGAACGCGCCGTCGACGAGGTTGCCGGCGTAGTGGGCCTCGGAGTAGGCGACGTAGCGCTGATGGATGACGTGCATGGACGCTCCTAGTAGGTCATCCGATTAAGTCATTTGATCGAGTGTGTGGCAACTTCCCGCCCTCGTCAAGGGGCGGTATCGGCGCTCGCCCGAATGGGTCTGTTGACAACACGGGGTGGCACGCCCATCATCTTTGTCAATTGATCGAGTCATATGACTAACTCCGGCGTGACACCGCCGAGATCGAGAGGGCCGACGAATGGCCGAGATCATGACGTTCCCCGAGACACCCGTGAGAGAGGGTCAGGCCGTCGCCATCGTGATCGAGGACGACGCGACTCCTTTCGTCCGGCTGATCGGGCGCACCTTGCGCGACTCCTCGCGAATCGGTCACGCACAGGAGGTCCTGGGCCGATCCGCCGGCACGGTGGCGGTCCGCTCCCACGACACGCCGCAGTCGGCGACGATCGCCTTCCGCGGCGACACGATCGCGGTGACCGGAGGTGTGGTGATCGAGCCCGACGCGACGGTCTTCGTCGACCTGCGGGCGCGTTTCGCCTCCGTGCGTGAGTCCGCCGGCGCTGTCGTCCTGGCCGCCGACACCTTGCGCGCGCTGACGCCGCCGCTACCGCACTGGCGTGCGGCCGCCCGGCACTTCTGGGCGGTGACAAGGGAAATCCCGGGAATCCCCGATGTCTTGATCGTCGAGGCCGATGGCTCGGAGCGGCAGCGGTTCGGCGACGGGGCGACCGAGTACCTGATGGCGGGCCCGGCCGACCTGCTCGCCGGTTTCTTCAGCGGAGCGGACGATTTCGCCGGCTCCCTGGCGGCCGGGCTGCGGATCAAAGGCACGTTGGCGCAGATGTCGGTCATGACGGCCGCTTCGTGGAAGGTCCGATTCGATGTCTGATCCACGCGCCGTTCGCCTCGAAGCGACGAACCACGACGGAAGTTTTCTCGGCAAGAACGTCTCGCTCGCGAAGTTCGCCTCGGGGAAAGAAACCGGCTTCGCCTTCGCCGACATCCTGTTCGCGATCGACCTCGGCAACGAGATCGTCCTCGGTGACGCTTTCCCGGACTGGCGCGGCAATCTCCACGACATCCAGATGGTCCCGGACCTGTCGACCCTCGTCGAATGGAAGCCGGGCCTGGATTCGGTCATCGGCGACTACTGGCTGAAGGACGGCACGCCCGTGCCGATCTGCCCGCGGAACCTCGTGCGGAAACTGGTGGCCCGGCTTGCGGTTCTCGGATACACCGCGACGATCGCCGTGGAGATCGAAGCGACGTTGTTCGAGGAATCCGTTCAGGAGGCGCGAAAGCGCGGATACCGGGATCTGACGCCGTTGGGCGGCGGCACGGGAGCGACCTATCACTTGGCGAGGTCCAAGGACTGGGTCGACTACATGGAAGCGGTCGTCGATCGGCTCGATCGTGTCGGCATCGCCTGGGAAGCTTGGACCGACGAGGCCGCCGCCGGGCAGACCGAGCTGAACCTGGCGCCGACGGATCCGATCACCCTGGCCGATTCGTGGGTACGCACGCGGCAGATCATGCGGGAGGTCGCGTTCGAACAGGGCCATACGGTGACCTTCATGGCCAAGCCGACGGCGGGTTATGGACAGGGCGCCCACCTCAACCTGTCGCTCCAGAGCGACGGGGTGAACCGGTTCTTCGCCGAAGACGGCCCGTCCCGGCTGATGCGGCACGCGGTCGGCGGACTGCTGGCCACGATGCCGGGCAACACGTCGATCGCGTTGCCGCAGATCACCTCCTACCGGCGGCTGGTGGACTTCACCGGGCCACCCACCGTCGTGAGCTGGGGCGTCGACAACAAGACGGCCGCGGTCCGGGCCATCACCGGCCACCCGAAGTATTCGCGGCTCGAATACCGGCTTCCCGGCGCCGACGTCAATCCCTACCTCGCGCCGGCCGGGATGCTGGCCGGAGTCCTGGCAGGCATCGAGCGGGAGATCGAGCCGCCGGAGCAGGTCACGGACATGGCGTGGTGCCTTCCCGACGGCGCCGGACCGGCCCGGATCCCCGACACGATGTCGAAAGCGGGCGCCGCGCTGGACGCCGATCCTCTCCTGCGCGAGTACCTCGGTGACGAGTTCGTGGACTTCTGGGTCGCGTCGCGGCGCTGGGAGTGGATGGAGTTCCACACCAAGGGCGGCGACCCGTTCGCCGAACTCTCCCAGTGGGAGTCGACTCGATACTTCGAGTTCCCGTGAGCGCGCGTCCGATGATCGGCATCACCGGCAGGCGCTTCCGGCTGGATCTGATCAGGGGAGCCGACGAGCGGTACGGCGACCGTTGTCTCGACAGCTACATGTCGGACTTCGCGACCCGGATCGCGCAGGCCGGCGGGCTTCCGGTGTATCTCTCCTACGACACCGACGCGACGGAGATCTGTCAGCGGCTGTCCGGGGTCGTGATCACCGGCGGGCAGGACGTCCACCCGGCGTTTTGGGGCGGCGACCCGGCTGTGGTCCGCGACATCGATCCGAGAACCGACCCGATGGTCCACGACGCGGCCCGGGACGAGTACGAGATCGCGCTCGTCCGTGCCGCCCTGGAACAGGGGATTCCGGTGCTCGGGGTGTGCCGCGGGATGCAGGTGCTCAACGTCGCGCTCGGCGGCACCCTCGTCGCCGATCTGCCGTCCGGATCAGTGAGTCACCTGTCGGCGGAGACCGCGCCCACCGACGGCACCGCCGATCACCTCGTGTCCTTTGAGAAAGGCTCGATCGCCGCCCGTCTGTTCGGCGAGCACGCGATGACCAACTCGTGGCACCACCAGGCCGTCGACCGCTGCGGCACCGGTCTGGTCGTGACCGGACGGACGAGCGATGGCGTGGTCGAAGCGGTCGAACTCCCGTGTGCCCCGGTGCTCGGCGTCCAGTGGCATCCGGAATGGATGAAGAGCGAGGACCCGGCGATGACCTGGATGGTCCAGGCCGCGGCGAAGAAGCGAAGGAGCTTGCCATGACCGCGGAAGTCGCTTTCGAACGGCTCGGCGACGACCCCGCCGTCCCGACGCTGACGGAACTGCTCTCGCGGCGCGCGAAGGACTCGCCTACGCGGGAGTTCCTGCGGTTCGGGGAGTGGTCGTGGAGCTTCGCCGAGATCGACGACTGGACCTCCAGGCTGGCGCACCGGCTGATCGAGGTCGACGGCGTCCGGCCCGGCGAGCGGGTCGCGATCATGCTCCCGAACGTCGTGCACTGGCCCGTGGTGTGGCTCGCCGTACTGAAGGCCGGCGCGGTCGCCGTTCCGGTCAACAGTTCCTATCAGCGGGCGGATCTCGCCTTCGTCCTCCGGGATTCAGGGGCACGCGTGGTGTGCACCGATGCCGGACGTTCGGTTCTGATCGGTGAGGTGGTCGCGGGTGAGGACGTCCGCGTCATCGACGTCGCCGACGACGGGTCGGAGTCGTTCCCGGCGACTCCTCCGGCCGTGCCGATCGACGGCGGGGCACTCGCGAACCTGCAGTACACGTCGGGCACGACCGGTTTCCCCAAGGCGTGCATGCTCACCCACGACTACTGGGTGCGGCTGGGCTGGATCTGCGCGGCGGCGACCGGGCTCGGTGCCGACGACGTCCTTCTTACCGCGCAACCGTTCTCGTACATGGATCCACAGTGGAACACCGCGCTGGCCCTGACGGCCGGTGCGCCGCTGGTGGTGCTGCCCCGTTTCTCCGCGTCGACCTTCATGGCGGACGTCCGGCGGCACCGCGCGACCTTCTTCTACGTCCTCGGTTCCATGCCGACGTTGCTGTTCAAGCAGCCGCCTTCCCCCGAAGACCGCGACAACGACCTCCGGCTCGTCTTCTGTTCGGGAATCCCGAGCGGTCTTCACGCGAAGCTGGAGGAGCGATGGGGTGCCCCGTGGCGCGAGGTCTACGGGATGACCGAGTCCGGGATCGACCTGTTCAGCCCGTTCGACGACCCCGGCGCCGTGGGAAGTGGGAGCCTGGGCGGCCCGGTGCCGACGAAACAGGTGCGCGTCGTCGGCCCCGACGGCGCCGACCTGCCCGACGGTGAGGCCGGTGAGCTGATCATCGCGGGCACACCGATGATGAACGGCTACTGGAACCGCCCGGAGGACACCGCCCGCGTGCTGCGGGACGGCTGGCTCCACACCGGTGATGTCGTCGTCCGCCGCCCCGACCACGGCCTCCGGCTGGTCGGCCGGATCAAGGACATGGTGCGACGCGGCGGCGAGAACGTCGCGAGCGTGGAGGTCGAAGCCGCCCTCGAGCGGGACGACCTGGTGGTGTCCGCCGCCGTCGTCGCCGAACCCGACGAGACCTTCGGCGAGGAGGTCAAGGCGTTCGTGCGGCTGGCGGCCGGTGTGCCCGCGGTCCGGGCGACCGCCGAGCGGATCGTCGAACGGGCGGGCGAGGAACTCGCGCGGTTCAAGGTGCCGCGCTATGTCGAGTTCGTCGCCGATTTCCCCCGCACTCCTTCCGAACGCGTTTCCAAACCGGCGCTCAAAGCCCGTGCCGCGGCCGATCCCGGCGTGACGTACGACCTCGGTGCGCGACGGCCGAGGGGATTCCTCGACGTCGGCGTCGTCCGGGACGTGGCGGTGGTGACGCTCCGCCGCCCCGAAAAGCTCAACGCCATGGACGTCGCCACCCGGCTCCGGCTGGCGAGCGTCATCCGCGAGTTCGGGACCGGCGAGCGCGTGCGCGGGATCGTGCTCACCGGCGAGGGACGAGCCTTCTCCGCGGGCGAGGATCTCCGGAGCGCGCCGTCGACGGAAGCCGAGATGCGTGAGGCGTTCGCGAGTTTCCACGACATCACCCGGGCGATCCTGGAGACGCGGGTGCCCGTGATCGCGGCCGTCAACGGAATCGCGGTGGGGGGAGCCTCGGAGATCACTTTGTGCTGCGACGCCCGCATCGGAACCCCGGCGACGGAGTACTTCCAACCGGAGAACGGCCGGGGCATCACGATCTCGAACGCGTCCAGCGTGCTGTTGCGGCGGCTCGTCGGAAACCACGCGACGCGCCTGATTCTCGGTTCTCCTCGCGTCCGGGCCGACGAAGCCCTGCGGATCGGCCTTCTGGACGAGATCGTCGAGCCCGCCGCCTTGATCGACCGCGCCGTCGACACCGTCGTCAGCTGGACTCCGGAGGGGAACACGACAGCCCTCCATCTCGCGCTCCTGCGCCCGCGCGGGGAAGACGTCGAAGCGGCCTTCGCCCGTGAGGACCTCGCTGCCGCCCAGGCATGGGAGAGCGGTGTCCTGCGCGCGGGCATCGAGGGCTTTCTGTCCACGAAATCCGAAAGGGAGACCTCGACATGATCGACACCCAGGCCGCGGTGCTGACCGCCGTCGGCGAACCACTCGAGCTGACCGTCATCCGGGTGGACGACCCGGAACCGCACGAGGTGCGGGTCGCGGTCACGAACGTGGGGCTGTGCCACAGCGACCTGCACTACATGACCGGAACGGTGCCGACCGGCCTCCCGGTCGTGGTCGGCCACGAGGTGGCGGGCGTGGTCGAGGCGGTCGGCTCGCAGGTGTCCGCGCTGCGCCCCGGTGACCGGGTGGTCGGCGCGCTGACCCCGTCCTGCGGCCGGTGCGCGAACTGTGAAGCCGGGCGGTCGACCCAATGCCGTCGGGTGGAGGAGATCCGTCGCCGCCCGCGGCCCGCGTTCCAGACCACGGCGGGCCAGCCGATCGAGCGGCTGGGTGACATCGGGGCGTTCTCCCGGCACGTCCTCATGCGCGAGAACTCGTTGGTGAGGCTTCCGGACGACGTTCCGCTGCACGTCGGTTGCCTGCTGGCCTGCTGTGTCATCACCGGCGTCGGCGCCGTGTTCCGCGGTGCCGAGGTGCGTCCGGGCAGCACGGTCGCGGTCATCGGCTGCGGCGGCGTCGGATCGGCCATCATCCAAGGGGCCAGGCTCGCCGGCGCCTCGGCGATCGTCGCGATCGATCTGGACGACGAGCGACTCAAGGCCGCACGGGACTACGGCGCCACCCATGTCGTCAACGGCGGGGACGGAGACCCGGTCGCGGAAGTCCACCGCTTGCTCGGCGACGGGGTGGACTACTCCTTCGAAGCCGTCGGCTCGGCCCGCACCGCCGCGACGGCGCTGGCCCTCGTGCGCCCCACGGGGACCGCGTGCCTGGTCGGGATAGCGCCCGGAGGCACGGAACTCAGCGTTCCGGCATCGGACTTCTTCTTCGAGGAGAAGCGGCTCATCGGCTCCTACATGGGCTCCGGCCAGGCGCGGCAGGACATCCTGCAGCTCGCCAGCCTGTACCGGCAGGGACGCCTCCTGCTCGACGAGATGGTGACGCGCGTAATCCCGTTCGGCGAGATCAACGAGGGCTTCGAGGCGATGAAGTCCGGCGACGTGACCCGCATCGTCGTCGATCTCCAGTCCTGACCGGCGAAGGAACGCGAAGATGAGCAACGAGATCGAGATCCCCCAGCCGGTGAACCACATCGCCGGCTCCTGGAGCGGGTGCGAGACGGTCCAGGACACGTGGAACGTCGACCCCAACACACGCGAGCGTGTCCACCGCTCCGTCACCACGGCACCCGACGACATCGAGCGCGCGCTGCGGCACGCCGAGCGCGTGTACGACGTCGGCCGCTGGGACGAAGACGCTCGCCGCGAACGCGCCGGCCTGCTCGAGCGCGTCGCCGACATCGTCGAGACCCGTACCGAGGACATCGCCCGCACGGACTCGCTGACCAGCGGCACGCCGATCAGCGTCACCCGCAAGGTCGCGGCTTTCCTGCCGATGAGGATCCGGGCGTCGGCGGCGGATCTGCTGACCATCCCGCGCGTCACCGCGCTGGCGGCGGGCGATCGCGACGTCCGGCTCTACAAGGTGCCGTGGGGCCCCGCCGCGATCCTCACGCCGTGGAACGGGCCGAGTTTCATCCCCGCGGCCAAGATCGCCAGTGCGGTGGCCGCGGGCTGCCCGGTCATCCTCAAGCCGTCGGAGCACGCGCCCGGCAGCGCGCAGATCATCGTCGAGTGCTTCGTCGAGGCGGGCCTGCCCAGCGGAGCGCTGCAACTCGTGCACGGCGGCGGCGACGTCGGCGCCAGGCTCACCGCCGACCCACGCGTCAAGATCGTCTCGTTCACCGGCGGGCCCGGCGCCGGACGCGCCATCGCCCGGGCGGCCGCGGAGGATTTCAAGGTCCTGCAACTGGAACTCGGCGGCAACAACCCGGTGCTCGTGCTGGACGACGCCGACCTCGACGTCACCGCCGACGGGATCCTCGACGGGATGACCAAACTCAACGGTCAGTGGTGTGAGGGGCCCGGCAAGATCCTCGCTCACCGCAGCCTGGTCGCCCCTCTTCTCGAAGCCTTGACCGAGCGGATCTCCGAACTCGTCGTCGGTCACTCGCTCGACGAGGACGTCCAGCTCGGCCCGATCTCCAACGCACCGCACTTCCGGACGCTCCAGAGCAGGCTTGACGGGCTGCGCGACCTCGGGGCGACCCTCCATGGGCCCGCCCGGCTGCCCGAGCTCGACGGCTACTTCCTGTCGCCGACCATCGCCGTCGGCGCCGACCCCGCACAGGCCACGGCCGAGCTGTTCGGTCCGGTCGTTTCGCTGCACGCCGTGGATTCCGACGAACAAGCGTTGCGCATCGCCAATGCCGATCCGTCGGGGCTCGACGCGTACGTGTTCGGCGGCGACACCGACCGCGCGATCGACGTCGGCTCGCGGATCTCGGCGGGGGAGGTGCGCGTCAACGGCGCCAAGGTCGCCGACCTCGGTGACGACTCGGCTCAAAGCTTCTGGGGCCCGGCCGGTATCGGCGGCCACGGGCCCGCCGAGTCGGTGCGTGTCTTCTGCGGCGACCGGGTCGTCGGGGTCGATTCGCCCGAGCTGCCGTTATGACGGCTCACCCGGTCACGAAGCCACCGGCGCGGATCCGAGCCGGGCCGCGAGCCAGCTGTCGAGGACCGACGTCGCGATCTCCATCTGGCCCAGCGCGGCGGTCCGGTCCCCGTAGGTCAGCCAGTTCGCGGCGAAACCGTCGGCCAGCGCGGCGATGACGAAGGCGATCTCGTCGATGACCTCCGGTTCGATCGCGCCGGCTTCGCCGAGCCGGACGCGCACTGTCTCGAGTGCCTTGTCGTACACCGCGATACCGCGGTCTCCGTGCTGACGTCGCGCCCAGCTGATCAGCTCCACCGTCGCCGCGGTGAAGCTGATCGACTCGAGATAGCACTCCATGACTCCGCGCAGGAGCCGTCGAGCGGTCTCTTGCACGTCCCCGTGGGAGTCGTCGTCCGCGAGTATGGACCGGTACCTGCTCGCCACGAACTCGTAGACGTCGCCGAAGAGATCTTCTTTGGAGTCGTAGCAGTAGTGCAGCATCGCCAGGTTCGCCTTGGCCTCCTCGGCGATCCGCCGGGTCGTCGCGCCCTCGATGCCGTAGGTCGCGATGACCTCCACCGCGGCCTTGATGAAGTCGCTGCGCCGTTGGGCGGCGGGGATCCGTGGCACGCAATCCTCCCGGTGCATGTAGTTGGACGCTTGATTAAGTCAACGCCAGCCTAGCAGCGGAGCCGTCGGCGGAAACTTAGTCAAGCGACTTGATCGGATGGCTAACTCTGGCGTAGCCTATGAGCCGGATCACAAGTCGGCTCGATATCCGTACTCACCGCCTTCGACGCAGAGGCGAAGGCAAGACTCGAAGGAATCAAGGACATGAAGGATCTGCTCTTCATGCTGGCCGATCTCTGGATGATCTTCGCCGGCTTCTGTTTCGGATGGAAGTTCATCCGGCACTACAAGAATTATCTTCTCGGCTTGGAATGGATGATCGTCGCGACGTCGGGCTCGAATTTTCTCCTCTGGGCACTTCTCGGCGGAGACGAAGGAAGTCCTCTGTACAACATCGCGTATTTCTTCGACGCCTTCTCGCGCTCGGTCGGCATCACCCTCATCCTGGTCATGGGGCTGATGCGCGTGACGCATCGGTACAAGCCGTCCGTCGCGGTCGATGTCGGAGTGTTCGCCCTCGCCGCCGTCGCCGGGCTGTACCTCCAGCAGTTCCGCGCCGATCAGCTGCACGTCGGTCCGGCGACGTTCTTCGTCGTGGTCAACGTGCTCACGACGGCTTTCCTCGCCTACTTCTCCTGGCGGCTCTGGCGCATCGGCGCCACGGTGCAGGCCGTCGGCGCGGCGCTGGTCACCATCGCGGGATCCGTCATCGCGATCACCTACGACTTCTTCCCGATCCCCGGCGACGACGCGCACCGGACGCTTTTCTACAGTGCGGCACTGGCCACCTGGGGATTCCAGATGTTCGTGTACTACTTCGCCTATCGCGCTCTGCATGAATACAACGTGGCGGCAGGATACGAAAGGGATCCGGGCGCCGCGGTGCTGTCCGGAGGCGGGCGATGAAGACCGACGACGTCGAATACGACACCTTCAGCGGCTGGGTCGATCCGCCCGCGGATGTCCGGCCTTCCCTTTCCGGCGACCTCACTTGCGATGTCGCGGTGGTCGGCGGCGGCCTCGGCGGCATGTCGACGGCGCTGCGGCTGGCCGAACGCGGCCGGGAGGTGGTGCTGCTGGAGGCCGAGTTCTGAGGGCACGGCGCCAGTTCGCGCAACGCCGGCCAGCTGGCCGGCGCTCCGGGAGGCGACCTCCAGCTCCTGAATCTGTTCTACCGCAAGAAGATGCCCGGCATGATCCGCCTTGCCGAGCATGCCGCGCACCACGTCGAGGACCTCATCGGGAAACACGACATCGACTGCGGTTATGAACGGACCGGCAACGTCTTCGCGGCGGTGTCCCGTGGGCAGCTGGGCCGGGTGCGCCGGGTCGCGAAGCTCCTGCGACGGGCCGGGGGCGACGTGGAACTGGGCACTACCGAAAGCCTCGGGATCCCGCACGGTTTCGTCGGCGGGATGCGGGAAAACGTCGGCGGGATCATGAATCCCGGTCTGTTCACCGCAGGGGTACGCCGGACACTGCTCGGCACACCCGCGCAAGTCTTCGAGCGGACCAAGGTCACCGGCGTCGCACGCGACCGCGGCCAGGCGGTCATCACCACCTTCGGGGGTGAAGTGCGGGCGAACAAGGTGGTTCTCGCGACGAACGCGTACGCGGGGGAGTGGGACATCACCCCGCCCCGGCTTTCCGTGCCCATCTGGGTCATCGAGGTGGAGACCGAGCCCATCGACCCCGCCCGGCTGGCGGCCCTGGGCTGGACCAGCCGCTCGGGACTGGTCACCCAGCACAACATCATGGAGAACTACCGCCTGACGCCCCGCGACACCATCGTCTTCGGTGTCCGGCGGCTCGAACGCGGCAGGACCTATCCGCTCCCGGCGAAGAAACCGGATCCGGCGCTCGTCGAGGAACTCGCCCAGGCGTTCGCGAGACGGTTCCCGGCCCTGTCCGACGTCGCGCTCGATCGCGCGTGGGGAGGATGGATCGCGATCACCTCGTCGTGGCTACCCATCGCCGGGCAGCTCGACGAGAGCACCTACTACTCGATCGCCTGCAACGGCCACGGTCTTGCCCAGGCGCCCTATGTCGGCTCGCTCATCGCCGATCTGATCGTCGACGGTGAGCCGCACGAGGATCTCGCTGCGCTGTGGGTGAAGAAGGCCGGGTTCCCGCGCCCGATGATGATGGGTCCGTTGGGGCTGCGCACGATCTGGGCCGTCGACCGCTTCAACGACTTCGTGAACGGGAGCCGGCGCAACGCACTGCGAGGTCAGCGCCGGAGCGCTCGAGCACAACCGGGTTCGCCAAGGCGCTAGGCCGTGTCCTGCAAGTCTTGTTCGCGGTCTTCGCGCCCAGGCGGTCCCTGGCGGCACGGGCGGATGCGGCCGAGTACGACCCGGTACGAGGCCGATCCGCCCGCACCGTCAGGAGCCACCTGGATCACGAAGCCCATCGAACAGCCTTACAGGACACGGCCTAGCCCCAGCGTCGCTTCCACCGTTCACGCTGGGGACGGTCCGACGGGCGATCGGCCGTCGGCGGTGCGAGGAGAATGGATTCGTCGTCCTCTTCCGGCTCCGGCCGCCGGGCAGGGGGTGCGGGTGACTCGTCGTCGGGTTCCGGATCCGGCATGGCGCCGAGTTGCTCGATCGCGTCGTCGAGGGTGTGCTCCTCCATGGCCCGTTCGAGGTCCTCCTTGCTGACCTGACGCAGCGAGGCGGCCGCCTTTTCGGCGAGTACGGTGACCTGTTCGCGATAGGCGCCGAACGCGGCGTCGCGCAAGGTGATCCGGCCGGCGAGGACTTCGCGAGCCATCTCCGCCAACACGGGGTCCTGACCGGTGGCGAGCTTTCGCATCATGCCTTCACGGAGCCGGTGCACCTTGTCCAGGTCGATCGGAAGATCGAGGTTCATGATCGCTTCTCCGGTCCCGGATAGCCGAGGTCGCCCTTCTTGCCGAGGTTGTCCAGTTCGCACTCCGGCATGTCGGGCACGTCGAAGAATTCGAGAATGTGCTGGAACCCGCGGGCGGCGTTGAGGGTCGACGTCAGCGCGGACGAGATGGCGCTCACGGTCGTCAGGATGAGGGCGATCGTCGGCGCGGCGACGGCCAGCCCGATACCGCCCGTCACCAGCCCGATCCCCGCCGCGATGAGCACGTCCGCCAAGAGATCGAGCGCGAAATTGATCAGGTCGTTCAACAGCTGAATGGCGTTGTAGATGCTCTCGGTCTGCCATTTGTACAGCGCGGAGACGGCGGTGAACGCTTCCGACTCGGTCTTGGTGGCCGAGTGGAGCTTCTGGAAGTACTCCATCGCGGCGTCGGCCGCGTTGCCCTCCCAGGTGTGGGACAGCGCTTCCGGGACGTACTTGATGTTGGTGGCCATCCGTTCGGTCGCTTCGGCACAGGCGTCCCAGACCAGCGCGCACCTGCCCCACTGCTTCCATTCGCCGCCGAAGGCCTCGAGGACCCAGTCGAAGGGATCCTTGTCCTTGTCCCATTCGGTGGCGCCCAACCAATGGGCCCAGCCGCCCACAACCTGCGTAAGCCACTGACGTGCCCAGTAGGCCGGGCTGACCTTGTCGGTGACTTCCCGCGCCTTCGTGTCGATCCAGTCGCAGACCTCGATGTCGAACCCGTCGGGTTTGACGCTCTTGCCGAGGTCGGCGTCCAGTGCGGACAGGGGATCGGCCCGGTCCTCGAAGTTGTTGACGCTGTCCGACACGGACGACGAGTTGTCGGTGAGTGGCGCGGGTGAACCGCCCTTGTAGCCGGCGTCGAGTTCCGCCGCCCCTTCGCCATCCCGGAACCGGTAGTTCTCCGCGACCTGCGTCAGAGTGCGGGCGGATTCGGCCCCGGTTTCCTGCATCGCCTCGGTGCGCTGGTCCATCCCGTCGACGGCGCTGCTGTGCCCGCCCAGCAGGATTGAAATGAGTCCTTCTTCGTGGATGGACATGGACGTTTCGCTGGTGACGAAGCTGCTGATTTCACCGGCGTGTTCGCCGTAGCGGTCGAACAGCTTCGAGCATTTGTCCAACGCCTCCGGATCGACCTTGAATCCCACTTGACCTCCTTCGCCGAGGGCTGCAAGGTCGCAGATCGCCTCCCGGCGGGACAACGTGTTTGCGCTCCAGCGCAAACACTTCGGCGGCGGCGAGGGAGACTCGATCACTGTGCGCAAGTTCCCTCCTTGCTCGAAGAGATCGAGCGGGAATCCTGACCGGCGGCACGACACGGGACTGTTGTGGTGATCTCGGCCTCATTGCGGCGACGGGGTCCGCGTGGACCGGTGATCTGCCCTCTACCGTGGGAGTTCCGCGCCGTCCGTGGCGCCCGAGAAAGTCAGGTCGTCCGTCTGTGCCGAGTCCGGTGTCCCAGGTGTCCATACGCCTGCGCACACGTCCCACGTGGTTGTCGCCCAAGGTCGCCCGCACCGAGATCCTCGCCGGCCTGGTGGTCGCGCTCGCGCTGATCCCGGAAGCGATCTCCTTCTCCATCATCGCCGGGGTCGACCCGAGCGTCGGGCTGTTCGCCTCCTTCACCATGGCCGTGGTGATCTCGATCGTGGGCGGCCGGTCGGCGATGATCTCCGCGGCGACCGGCGCGATCGCGCTCGTGGTCGCGCCGCTGGTCCGTGAGTACGGGCTGGACCACCTGATCGCCACCGTGATCCTGGGTGGCCTGTTCCAGATCGTGCTCGGCTCCCTCGGCGTCGCCAAGCTGATGCGGTTCGTGCCGCGCAGTGTCATGGTCGGGTTCGTCAACGCGCTGGCGATCCTGATCTTCCTGGCGCAGGTCCCGGAGCTGATCGACGTTCCGTGGCCGGTCTACCCGCTGTTCGCGGGTGGGCTCGTGCTCATGGTGCTGTTCCCGAAGCTGACCAAGGCGATCCCCGCACCGCTGGTGTCCATTGTGGCCCTGACCGCGCTGACGATCGCCGCCGGGATCGCGGTCCCGGCGGTGGGGGACAAGGGCGCTCTGCCGTCGTCGCTGCCGGTGCCAGGTGTCCCCGGCGTCCCGTTCACCTTCGACACGCTCGCGCTGATCGCCCCCTACGCGCTCGCGTTCGCCCTGGTCGGGCTCATGGAATCGCTGATGACCGCGAAATTGGTCGACGACATCACCGACACGCGCTCCAACAAGACACGTGAGGCGATCGGACAGGGCATCGCCAACATCGTCACGGGCTTCTTCGGTGGCATGGGCGGCTGCGCGATGATCGGCCAGACCATGATCAACGTCAAGACCGCCGGCGCCCGGACCCGGCTTTCGACGTTCCTGGCCGGAGCTTTCCTGATGGTGCTGTGTATCGCCTTCGGCCCGCTGGTCTCGCAGATCCCGATGGCCGCGCTGGTGGCGGTCATGGTGCTCGTGGCCTTCAGCACGTTCGACTGGCACAGCGTCGCTCCCGCCACGCTCAAGCGGATGCCGGTGGGGGAGGTCGTGGTCATGGTCGTCACCGTGGGCGTCGTGGTGGCCACCGACAACCTCGCCATCGGCGTTGTCGTCGGTTCGATCACCGCGATGGTGATCTTCGCCCGCCGGGTCGCGCGGCTGGTCGAGGTCACCGCCGTGGTGGATCCGGACGGCACCCAGGTCGTCTACGCCGTCACCGGGGAGCTGTTCTTCGCCTCCAGCAACGACCTCGTCGAGCAGTTCGACTACGCGAACGACCCGGAGAAGGTCGTCATCGATCTCACCGGCGCCCACATCTGGGACGCCTCCACCGTCGCGGCCCTCGACGCCATCACCACCAAGTACGCCTCGCGCGGCAAGACCGTCGAGATCATCGGGCTGAACAAGCACAGCGCGCGTATGCACGGGAAGCTCTCCGGCGAACTCGCCGGCAGCCACTGACTCTCGCGGACGAAGCGTGAGCGGGCGACGCGATCAGAGCCCGCGGGCGCTCAGTGTCCGGAGCACCCGGAATCGTGCCAGCCGGTGCAGCATCTCGCCCATCGCGTCGGGCCTGATCTGCCCGTCGAGATCCGCGTGCGCCGACCGCACGATTTCGTCGACGGCCGATTCCGGGAGAGAGTCCGCGAATTCGCGGGAAAGCCATCGCCGGACTTCGTCGGTGATGTCGTCGGCCCGGCGGTCGTGGACGGTCATACCCCTCCTTTTCGCGACGACTCTTCATTCTGTCGGCGCAGGAGGGGACTGCACCTGACGACTGCCTGACGATTCCGGCCCCGCCGTGCACGGTGTCGGCGGAACCGAGCGGCTGGAGACCGTCGGGGTGGCCGTCGGCACGAGCGTGGTGATCGGTTCGGGTTCGTCCTGTGTGGTCACTCCGCAGCCGGAGAGGCACAGCACGGCCGCGACGAGGAGAAAGGCCGGTTTCACGAGGTCGCCTCCGGGAGTTCGACGACGAAGCGGGCACCGCCGCCGGGACGGTCCTCGACCCAGACCGTGCCACCGTGGCGGTGAACGTGGTCGGCGACGATGGCCAGACCGAGTCCGCTTCCGGTCTCGCGATCGCGGCGCCCGGCGTGCAGCCCGCGGGCGAACCGTTCGAAGATGCGCTCCCGGAGTGCGGGCGGGACGCCACTGCCGGCATCGTCCACCTCGATCCTCGCGCGGTCGTCACGCCGTCGAACGGTCACGGCGACGGCACCGCCGCCGTACCGGTCGGCGTTGTCGAGCAGATTGGCGACGACGCGGTCGATCCGGCGGCGGTCGGCGGAGACGAGCGGGGCCTCCTCGTCGATTTCGACCCGGGCGCCGGAGCCATCGCGGCTGTCGAGCACGTTGAGCACGAGCGCGCCGAGATCCACCAGTTCGACCGGGCCTTCGTCCTCCTGGTCGGCGCGGGAGATTTCGAGCAGGTCGACGACCATGCGCTGGAAGCGGTGCAGCTCGGAACCCAGCAGGCCCAGTGCTTTGCGGGCGGTCGGGTGCATGGTGTCCTGGCGGCGGACCATCACCTCGGTGGCGTTCACCATCGTGGTGAGTGGTGATCGGAGTTCGTGGCTGACGTCGGCGGCGAAGCGTTTGTCCCGGCGGACCCGCTGTTCGAGTTGTTCCGTCGTGGTGTTGAAACTCGTGGCGAGCGGGGCGAGGTCGGGGTCGTTCTGGTGGGGGAGCCGGGTCGTCAGATCTCCCCGCGCGACGCGGGAAGCGGCTCCGCGGAGCGCGGCGAGCGGGCGCAGGGCCCGTTTGCCGGTCCAGATGCCGAGGGCGGCCCCGAACAGGGCGGCGACGACGGTGCCGGTGATCAGCAGGATGCTGAGGTACCGGAAGGTCCGGTCCAGTTCGAGCAACGGGTACAACTCGACGTAGATGCTGCCGCCGTTGCCGACCGGGGTCGCGATGGCGAGGACGGGGATGCCGTCCGCGGTGAACCGTTGCCGTGCCGCGATCCCGTTTCGCGCGCTGTCCAGTAGAGCGGCCGGAACCGCGGCCGGATCGATCTGCCGTCCGCTGGTGAGCCAGCCGTCCGGCCGGGACAGCAGGATCGAGGAGTCGGGGCCGCTGGCGAGCCCGGTCAGCAGGTCGTCGAGGTCGTCCGCGTGCTCCGCCAATGCCTTGTCGACCAGGTCGACGTTGACTTCGGACTGCCTGGCCGTGCTCTGCTCGCGCTGGTCGAGCATGTAGCCGGTGGTCAGATTCCAGGTCGCGACGCCCAGTACCGTCATCACCAGCGCCAGCCCGACACCGAACGCCGCGGCCACCCGCCAGCGGAGCGAAAGCCGCCGCACCGTCGCGAGCATCAGAGATCCGGGGAAATCCGGTAACCGCGCCCCCGCACGGTCAGCACCAGGGTCGGATTGTCGGGGTCGGGCTCGACCTTGCGGCGCAACCGTCTGATGTGGACGTCGAGCAATCTCGTGTCGCCGAAGTAGTCGTGCTCCCATACTCGTTTCAGCAGTTGCTCGCGGGTGACGACCTGGCCGTCCGCGGCGGTGAGTTCGGTGAGGAGCCGGAACTCGGTGCGGGTGAGGTGGACGGGTTCGCCGTCGCGATGGACGGTTTCCTCGTCCGGCCGGATTTCGAGCCCGCCGACGCTGAACCGGGTCGGGCGCGGCGGCGCGGCGCGGCGCAGCAGGGCCCGGATCCGCGCCGCGAGTTCGCCCGCCACCAGTGGTTTGGTGACGTAGTCGTCCGCGCCCGCTTCGAGGCCGGCGATGACGTCCTGGGTGTCCGCGCGGGCGGTGATCACGATGATCGGCAGGGCACCCCGGTCGCGGATCGACCGGCAGACGGTGAGCCCGTCGATGCCCGGCAGCATGAGATCGAGCAGGACGACGTCGACCTGGATGCGATCGAGGAGTTCGAGACCGTCTTCACCGGTCGCGGCGCAGTCGATGTCGAAGCCTTCGTCGGCGAGCGCCAGGCTCAGCGCTTCGCTGATCATCGCGTCGTCTTCGACGAGGAGGACGCGGGTGGTCACAGTCGGCATTTCCCTCCCACCGAAGAACTTCCGACGCGGCTGTGCCCGACCTTAACAGCTCGATCGTAAGGCAGTCGTCAGTTGCACGAGTACTTCTCCGTGGCAGGGTCGAATACGTGGTCATCGAATTCGGGAACGAGCTCAAGGTACGGCGGCTGAGGGATGAGGCCGACCGCGTTTGGCGAGTGGCGGCGGGACATCGTGCGCTGGCGGAGGAACTCGAAGCGAACGCGCGGCCGGAATCGTTCCAGCGCGCGAAAACGCAGCGTCTGCACGGTGAAGTGGCCGCGCACCACGGCTTCGCGTATCACGAACTCGCCAATGCCGCGGAAGCCAGGGCCGCGGCCAGGGTCCTTCCCCGTGAGTCTCCACAATGGAGGCTGCTGGTCGACCGCGCCTTCGCGGCGATCCGGCGTGCCGAAGCGCATCACGAACGCGCGGCCGCGTATACGGCCAGGACCATGGGCGACGAGACGGCCGCGCGCCGGCACGAGAGCGCGGCACGTGAGGCCGATGGTCGTGCGTCGTCCTTCGCGTGGGACGTGCGTTCGGCGTAGCGGGGCCGTATGCGGCGTCACGAGTCCTATGAGGACAGTGTCGGCTCTCCGCTGCCGGTGGTGGAATAGGGGCAGGCGCCGATCCAGACGATGGCTTGGCGCACGGCGGTACGGGGCCCGCTGATCACGATGGACCCGTCCCGCAGGGCGTCCAGCCAATCGGTGTGCCCGAGCCAGACCCCGGCGAGGGCGCCGAGCGTGCAATCGATCCGCATCGCTCGCGGCAGCCTGGGGTCGTGGAACGTCGGCGCGGCCAGCTCCTGGGAGAGCACCAGCCACCACCACCGCGGGCCTCGTGATTCGGTGAACCGGAAGTGGATCGCGACGGGTCGCGCGGGCAGCGTGGTGCGGTCGATGCCTCTGGAGATGTCACGCAGCAGCAGCGCCGGGTCGAGATCACCATGCCGAGGCGGTGGCAGCCGTCGGGCTCCCCACTTGCCGAGCGGCTCGACGACCGAGGCCAGCTCGCGGCCGGATTCGGTCAATTCGGCTTCCCGCTGCCGAAGCTCCACCACGCCGGCCGTCTCCAGCTTGCGAAGCCGTTTGGCCAGCAGCCCGCCCGACATTCCGGGCACTCCGGCGGCGATGTCGGTGATCGAGGTGCTGCCGCGCAGCAGTTCGCGGATGATCAGCAGGGTCCAGGGTTCCCCGATCACCTCGGCAGCCAGCGCGATCGGGCAGTGTTGCGCGTAACGCATCAAAGGACCTGCACCAGGCGTGCGATGCGGTCGCGTGCGAGGCGATGAAGCATCTCACCGAGTGCCTCGGGGACGATCTGTTCCCGAAGGTCGCGGTGGGTGGCGCGGACGATGGCGCCGACGGCCACGGGCGACAGCTTCGCCGAGAACTCGTTCGTCAGCCAGACTGTCACGTCCTCGACGATGCCCTCGGGTTCCTGGGTACCTACGCTCATCGCTCTCCTGGATTGCCTCGTTTCTTCGAATATTCTTCCGGTTCACCGGCCTTCTGAACCTGACGACTGCCTGACGATCGCAGCGGCGCGGTCCGGTCGGCCAGCGGGCCACCGGCGCGCAGAAGCGTCTCCAGGGAGCGAAGTGACTCGGGAAGGACGCTGTACCAGCTCCAGGTGCCGCGTCGCTCCCGATCGAGGATGCCCGCCGCGACCAGGACGCGGAGATGATGACTCAGCGACGGCTGCGGCATGTCGAACTCTTCGGCGAGATCGCAGAAACAGGCCTCGCCTCCGGGCGAGTACCGGACCAGCGACAGCAGCCGGATCCGGATCGGGTCCGAGAGAGCCTTGAACAACTTCGCCGCCTGCTCGGCACCGTCCCGGGAGATGACCGCTGCGGGCTCGGCCATCAGCAGGGTGATGGGCACCGGCTTCCGGCCGCGTCCGTACTCCGTCGCCACGTGCCCCTCCTCGGTCCGAGTGACCTTCGACGGCGAGCGTACCCGGTGGATTGACAAACATCGATGCAAGCCTTTGAATCTGGATCCGTAGACTTCGATCCAGTCGACCGCCGAGAGGACTCCGCCGATGACCCGCACGCCCGAGGTGTTGTTCGTCTGCGTGCACAACGCCGGCCGCTCACAGATGGCCGCCGCGTTGCTGCGGCACTACTCGCTCGGCCGCGTCGCCGTCCGGTCCGCCGGTTCGGAGCCCGCCGAGATGGTGAACCCGGCCGCGGCCGCGGCGCTCGCGGAGTGGGGCTTGGACATCACCGCCGAGGTGCCGAGCAAGCTGTCCACCGAGGACGTGGCGGTTTCCGACGTGGTGATCACCATGGGCTGCGGGGACACCTGCCCGGTGTTCCCCGGCAAGCGGTACCTCGACTGGCCACTGGAAGATCCGGCCGGGCAGGGCGTGGACGCCGTCCGTCCGATCCGGGACGAGATCGACCGCCGAGTGCGTGGCCTGGTCGCCGAAATCCTCGACGCCTGAACGACTTCCCGGAGCCAGGAGGCCCCAGCGTGACACGTACCGCCGACGAGCCCGATGTCCTGCGCAGACTGTCCTTTCTGGACCGTTATCTGCCCGCTTGGATCATCGCCGCGATGGTGATCGGGCTCTTGTGGGGCAGTATCGTTCCCGGCCTGCAGAGGGCGCTGGACGCGGTGAAGATCGGGCAGGTTTCGCTGCCGATCGCGCTCGGGCTGCTGCTGATGATGTACCCGGTGCTGGCGAAGGTCCGTTACGACCGGCTCGGCGCGGTGGCCAAGGACCGGCGCACGATGGTGCTTTCCTTGGTGCTGAACTGGATTCTCGGCCCGGCACTGATGTTCGCGCTCGCCTGGCTGATGCTGCCGGACCTGCCCGAGTACCGGACCGGCCTGATCATCGTCGGTCTCGCCCGGTGCATCGCGATGGTGATCATCTGGAACGACCTCGCCTGCGGTGATCGCGAGGCCGCCGCGGTGCTGGTCGCGGTGAACTCGGTCTTCCAGGTGATCATGTTCGGCGTGCTCGGCTGGTTCTACCTCGACCTGCTGCCCGGCTGGCTCGGTCTCGACACCTCGAGCATCGACTTCTCGCCGTGGGAGATCGCGCTCAGCGTCGTCATCTTCCTCGGCATCCCGCTCGCCGCCGGCTACCTCTCCCGCCGCATCGGTGAGCGCAGCAAGGGCCGCGACTGGTACGAAGGCACGTTCCTGCCCAAGATCGGCCCGATCGCGCTGTACGGCCTGCTGTTCACCATCGTGGTCCTGTTCGCCCTGCAAGGGGACACCATCACCTCCCGGCCGCTGGACGTCGCCCGGATCGCCTTGCCGCTGCTGGCCTACTTCGCGATCATGTGGATCGGTGGCTACCTGCTGGGCAAGGCGTCCGGGCTGTCCTACGAACGCACCACGACGCTGGCGTTCACCGCCGCGGGCAACAATTTCGAACTCGCGATCGCCGTCGCGATCGGCGTTTTCGGGGTGACATCGGGGCAGGCGCTCGCCGGGGTCGTCGGGCCGCTCATCGAGGTGCCGGTGCTGGTGGCCCTGGTGTACGTGAGTCTCCGGCTCCGGCGACGCTGGACCGCGAAAGCGCCGTCATGACAGCGTCAGGACCTCTGCCTCCGCCGTAGCGCAGCATCCACCGGACGCCGCGTCGCCCGGCTCGTCGAACAGTCCGGCGCCACCGCACACGCCGGTCTCCGCCATGTGCAGTTCGACCCGCGCGGCCGCTTCGTGGTCGCCGGCGAGTTCGGCGGCGATGCTGCGGACCTGCTCGTAGCCGGTCATGGCGAGGAACGTCGGTGCCCTGCCGTAGCTCTTCATCCCGGCCAGGTAGAAGTTCTTCTCCGGGTGGGAGAGCTCCTTCGCGCCGTGCGGGTAGACGGTTCCACAGGAATGCACGTTCGGATCGATCAGCGGCGCGAGCGCGACCGGCGCCTGCAGTGCGGGGTCCAGCTCCAGCCGGAGTTCCGACAACCAGGTCAGGTCGGGCCGGAATCCGGACAGCGTCACGACCTCGCCGACCTGCTCGATCCGTTGCCCGGCAGAGGAGATCAGGGTGAGCCTGCCGGCGTCGTCGCGTTCGAGGGCCTCTGTGCGGAACCCGGTCACGACGGTGATCAGCCCGGCCTTCACCGCCGCCTGCGCCCGCAGGCCGAGCGCGCCCCGCGCCGGGAGCTGGTCGGCGTCGCCGCCGCCGAAGGCGTTGCCGACCGAACCTCGGCGCAGCACCCAGCTGATCCGCGTATCCGGCGCGTCCTTCGCGAGGCCGGACAACGCGACCAGCGCGGTCAGTGCCGAGTGCCCGCTCCCCGCGACCACCACGTGTTCGCCCGAGTACCGTGACCGCACCGCCGGGTCGCCCAGATCCGGCACGCGGTAGACGATCCGATCCGTCGCGGCTCTTTCGCCGATGGCAGGAAGTCCTTCCCCGCCAAGAGGGTTCGGCGTCGACCAGGTCCCCGAAGCGTCGATGACGGCCCGTGCCGCGATCCGCTCTTCCGAACCGTCCGGTGTTCGGACGTGCACGGTGAAGGGCTCTTCGTCGCGGCCACTGTCCACGACGCGATCCCGGCCCCGCCTCGCGACACCGACCACCTCGGCGTCGAAGCGCACCCGATCGGCGAGCGCCGTGGCCAGCGGCCGCAGGTACCGCTCGGCCCAGTCCGAACCGGTCGGATACGTGTCGCCATCGGGCCGCGTCCAGCCGGTGTCCTCCAGCAACCGGCCTGCCGCCGGAGCGACGAGCTCGGACCACGCCGAGAACAACCGCACGTGATTCCACTCGGCCACCCCCGCGCCCGCTCCGGCGCCGCGTTCCAGCACCAGCGGCTCGACACCGCGCTCGGCCAATTCGGCGGCCGCCGCCAGCCCCACCGGGCCCGCTCCGATCACCACGACAGGCAGCTCGTTCATCTCCACGCCCCTTTCATCGATCTGTCTCGATTGAAGCGGACTGTATCGACCGGGATCGATTGACGCAACCATCGATTCTGGTCGATACTGTGCGGCATGACCACGGTTGTGCCCGTTCTCCTGCCCGAGCGTGAAGCCGCGACCTACGCCGGCTGGTTCGCCTGTCTGGCCGAGCCCATGCGCGTCAAACTTCTGCACGCGGTCGCGACGTCGCCCCGTGGCCTCACCGTCGGCGCGCTCACGGAGATCCTCGGAACCAGCCAGTCGACGTGCTCCCACCACGTGCGAAAGCTGGCCGAGGTCGGCTTTCTGCACCTGCGCAAGGAGGGCACGGCCACGGTCGTGACGATCAACCAGGCCTGCTGCAGTGGGCTACCGCATGCCGCCGATGCCGTGATGGGCCTGCTCGCGCCGCGTCCGTGCTGCCCGGAAAACCTGCCCGAAGACGTCATCGTCCGTGCGCTGCGCGACCACGACTGGGACTCGGTCCGCCGGATCTACGGTGAAGGGATCGCCACCGGGATCGCCACGTTCGAAACCGAGGTTCCCAGCAGGGAAGCCCTCGACGCGAAATGGCTGCCCGGTCACCGGTGGGTCGCCGAAATCGGCGGCGAGGTCGTCGGCTGGACGGCCGCCGTGCCGGTTTCGGAGCGCGAGTGCTACCGGGGGGTCGCCGAGACTTCCGTCTACACCGCGGAAAGCCACCGTGGCCGTGGTGTGGGTAAGGCCTTGATGCACAAGCAAGTCACGGAAGCCGACGCGGCAGGCCTCTGGACACTGCAGACGTCGATCTTCACCGACAACCGCGCGTCCATCGCCCTGCATCAGAGTGCCGGCTACCGCACCGTCGGCATCCGCGAACGCATCGCCCGGCGCGACGGCGCGTGGCTGGACACCGTCTTTCTCGAACGCCGGAGTCCGGTCGACGCCTAGAGTGGGGTTCATGAGTGACCCGGAGCAGCTGGCCCGTGCGTTGCGGACCACGGCCAGGAACGCCGCGACCACCGCCCTGCGCGAGGGGCTCGAAGACATCGAAGAGCGCCACGGCCGGCGTGTCGCCGACGAGGTCGCCGGACTGATCGACGTCGACGGGGTGTTCACCGGGCTGCGGGAAACCGAGAGCCCGCGGCGGAACGGTGACGACGAGCCATGGGAGTTCAAGCGGGAGTCCCTGATCTGACCGTGGCTCACTTCTCCCAGGTGTAGGTCAGAGCCGGTGGGTCGTCGGTCGTCTTGGTGACGGTGAGTCGCTGGTCGCGGTGCGCGGCCGCCCACCGGGTCATCTCGTCGTAGAGCTGGTCGCGCAGGCCGACGTCCCGCACCTCGATCGTGGCGCGCTGGGCCAGCTGGCTCGGGTTGACGTCCGGGTCGGTGCGGATCGCCAGGTTCCAGAAGTGTTTCTTGTCGCTTCCGTCGGCTCCTTGGCCGTCGTTGGTGAAGTAGACCTTGCCGGTCTCCTTGTCGTAGATCGTCTGGGTCACCTTGATCTGGTCGTCGCCCTGAGCGGCGTTGAAGTAGCCGGACGGGTCCGAGGACCCGGGTTCGCGGGTGTAGAACCCGACTTCGCCGCCGTACGCGCCGCCGAATCCGTAGCCGCCCTTCCACAATTCCAGCCGGTATTGCCTGCCGGTCTTCGGGTCGGTGAACTCCATGTTGTCACCGTCGTCGCCGGTCTTGTCGAGGTTCGCGCCGATGAGCCTTTCGAGCTTGTCGTACAAGTCGTGCCAGCCGAGGAAACTCTGCACCGAGTGTTCGCCGGTGGTGTAGTAGTCGCCGTCCGCGACGTACTTGAAGCCGAGGTAGTCGTAGATCTTCTGCGCGATCTCGCGGTTCTGCAGGAGCAGTTCCCAGTCACCGGTCAGCAGGGCGGCCTTGAGTCTCGGGTCGTTCTTGACCAGCTCGGCGAAGCCCGGGATCTCGCGCAGCATGATCGCGGCGATCTCGGCGAGGTTCCGCTTTCCGGAGCCTGCGAGTTCCCACACCTGGCCCGTCTTGTTCCGCAGTTTCAGCCCTTCGGCGAGCAGGACCGCGTCGTAGCCGAGGATGATGCGCTCCAGATCGGCGAGCACGACGAGGGCCTGCGCCTTGATCGCCTTGTCCTGTGCCCAGGCGAAGACGATGTTGCCCTTGCCGTGCGAGAGGTCGTTCCAGACGCCGTCCAGCTTCTGCCGCAGGGATTCGGCGTCCGCGAGGTGACTGCGTGCGTCGCCTTGTGCCTTGGCCAGCGCGTCGCGGACCACCTCGAACGACTTCGCGGACTCTTCGAGGTCCTGGGCCTGGTCGTCGCGGTTCTTCTTGAAATCCGTCAGCGAGGCGAGCGCCGACTCGCCGGCTCCGCCTTGCCAGCCCTCGGCGAGCTGAACGCGCACCGCCTCGACCAGCGATTTGGCGTCCAGCACGGCTTCCTTGGTGGCCCGGCACGCACGCGCCCGGTCGTCCAGTTCCGTCGTGGCGCCTTTCGCCACCTGGTCGTGGAGCCGGCGGATCTTGTCGAAGACCGAGCTCACCGGTCGATCCCTTCGAAGCCTTTGTCCAGTGCCTTCAGGAAGATGTCGCGCGCGGCGGAGTCTGTGCCGTCGTAACTCTTCGCGGCGGCCTGGATGGCTTCGACCAGGCTGGTGACCTGCTGCTGCGAGGCCGCCAAATCCTCCTGCCGGGTCAGCAGCCAGACGTCGTAGTCTCCCGCGAACCCGGCGGCCCGATGGGTGGCACCGACGTTCGGCGCGCCGCCGGGAGTGAGCGTCGGCGGCTTCCCGGCGGCGAGCTTGCCTGCCGCGTTGCTGATGTCCGCGACATCGACCTCGAACCCCACAGCACGTCCTCCCCGCCCCGAGTGACACTCCCCGTGGGCAATGTAACACCCAGCTCCCGTCTTGCGGTGCGGTTCACACTTTCGGCCGAAGGTGGACGAATCGTCGTGTTGCGTGATCGGGCATACCTCCGTTGGAGTGCTTTCGGTGGGCGATTTGCACAATCGTGCGCGTAGGCGCTAACGTCGAATTCAGTTCGGGGGGCCGAGTATTTCGGAACATCAGACATGGTGAATTCGCGCGAACTTATCCGACTGCAAGGAGAATCGTCATGACACGTAGGGGAATGCTGGCCAGAATCGGGGCGATCACCGCTTCCGCGGCAGTGCTGTTCACCGCGGTGCCTGGGGCCGCCACCGCGTCGACACAGGCAGAGTCGCTGTTCTGGATCAGATTCGCGGCGGGGGTTCAGCGCTGTTTGGACTCCAATTCGGCGGGCAGTGTGTACACGCACGTTTGCCAAGACCGGAACAACAAACAGAAGTGGAACAACTACGCTCCCGGGAAGTTCAAGAACAAGGCGAGCGGGCTGTGCCTCGCCGCCGGAACGTCGTCGGTGTTCGCCGGGTCCTGCGAGGTCAATGCCAGCGACTGGCGGACGTCTTCCACTACGAACAAGTACTTCACCAACGTGTCGACCGGTCTCTGCCTGCACAACAGCGGCGGCCAGGCCGAGGCAGTCGGACTGCGGGTCTGCCGTGCGGGTACCGCGTTGTGGACCGTGACGAAGCTGAGGAGCTGACTCGAAGCCGTCCGCACGGTCACGGCGAACTCCGTTGTCGCGCCACGGCGAGCGCGTTCAGGAGTTTGGTGGCGAGAGCATGCTCACCACAGAGACCTGGCGCTCTTGACTGTCCACAAGGGACACATTCTGCGGCAAAATGCCCGATTTGGCCACTTTGCGCAGGGGTCGTGAGTGATTTGGGTGGTTCTAACCCGCATTATCACTCACGACCCCGTCCGGAAACGGACATAAAGGTATCAATTGGATGCCCGATCGACGCGATGTGTCCCTTGTGGACACTCGGGATCAGGTCAGTCTGCATCGCCAGTCCAGACTCGCGTCGCATGGGCTTTCTTACCCGTCTGAAGCTACTTTTGACCTTCCCCTCAATAGGTGGCTCCAGTGGCGACGCCCACCGCTTCGAAGGCCGGATTTGGATCTCGGTCGTGAACGGTCACGAGTTGCGGCAGGATCACGTCGTGCCCATCGGCGTAGTGGATCAGGCGCGCCATGAGTCGACCCTATGTCCTGGCCCCGGTCGGTGGCCGGACAGTGGATCTATGATCGCCGTATGCATGTTCTCGGGCCAACCGATCCTCTTCCTCGGCGGCCGGTCCGACGAGTTGCCGTGGCAGGTCCCGCAGGAGCGGGCAAATCCACCCTCGCGCGAACGCTGTGCGAGCGCCTGGGCGTGCCCTATGTCGAGTTCGAGTCCTTCTACCTCGGTCCTGGATGGACAGTCCGGGAGACGTGGCAGGACGACGTTTTGCAGTTCCTCGACGGAAATGTCTGGGCGATCGAGTGGCAAGGCGAACAGATCCGGGAGCGGCTGACGGCGCGGCTCGACGTGTTGGTGTGGCTCGATCATCCGCGTGCCTTGCACATGACTCGCGTCGTCATGCGCACGCTTCGACGCCGTGTCGGGCGGGGGTCGAAGATCGCCGGGGGAAACGTCGAGGGCCCGCTGCGCACTTTCTTCACCGACCCGGAGCACATCGTCAGGCTCGCGTGGCGCTACCACCCGATGATGCGCGCGCGGGTCCGCAAGGTGATCGATGAGAACCGTCACCCCGATGTCGTCGTCGTCCGGCTGCGCGGTCAACGACAGGTCGACCAGTGGCTTCGAGGGGCGTTCGATCAGGCCGCGGTGTGAACCGGAAATCGTTTCACGGCACGGCGGGCTGAGTTCCGGAAACTCCAGCACTCAGGGCCAAGGCAGCGGCTTCACCGCGCGACGTCACGTTCAGCTTCTTCAAAAGGCCTGCGACGTGGAACTTGACCGTGCTTTCGGTGATACCGAGCGCGGCGGCGATGGACTTGTTGCGTTGTCCCTGCGCCACCAGCCTCAGCACTTCGAGTTCGCGAGGGTTGAGGTCCGCCAGCTGTGTCTCGTCGACGCGGCCCGCGGCCGGTTCGAACGGGAGGTCGACGGTGACGCGGCTGCCCCAGCCGGCGACGGCGTCGATCTCGACGGTGGCTCCGAGCGTTTTCGCGCGTCCGTCGAGCTGCGCTCGCAGGCCGTGCACGTCGAGGTTCCCGGATTCCTGGTCGCGGATATCGAGATGCAGTGCGGTGCTGTCACTCGACCAGGCGATCCGGAGGCGGGTCAGATCCGGCTGACCGGTGAAGGCCAGGACCGCGGCGCACGTCATCGCCCTGGCGGCGTGGGCGATCTCGCCCGGTACCGGCCGCCCGTTCTTCGCCGGGGCCGTGAACTCCAGCTCCGCGTCGTGGTGGCGCAGCATCTGCCGGATTTCCCGCCGTAGCCTGCCGAACGCGGCATGCGCGGGCTCTTCGGAGTGCGCGAGATCGGTGTCCCGGGCGGAGCGGAGCGCGACCAGCGCCGCCGAGGCGGAGTCGGTCGCGGCGAGCCGGGCGCGGTGGTCGTCCAGCCGGGCCGACCGCAAGGTGGTGAGGATCGTGACGAGCGCGGTTTCGTGCGCCGCGGCCATTTCGGCGATCGTCCTGGCGCGTTCGCTGGAGGCGGCCCGGGATTCGGCGAGATAGTCGGGGCTGGCCTGGGTCACCTGCTGGCGGATCGAGGTCGCGACGATGCCGAAGACCTCGGCCAGGGGAGCGGGATGTGGGAAGCGGGTCCGGCTCGACCGGGGGACGAGGACGAGCAGGGTGCCGATCGGATCCTGGACCGCCCAGACCGTCCGGGTCGCACCCCCGAGGGTGGCCGTCGTGGTCAGCTGCCGTCCGGGCGGCACACTCGCTTTGAGCGTTTCGAGTTCGGCGATGGTGACCTTGTCGGCGATTTCCCGGGCGCCGGTGACCTTCCGCGGCCGCCCGGTGCACTCCCGGGTGAAGATGACCAGAGCCTGGTGCGGCCAGCCGTCGGCGAGGAAACGCGAGAAACGGTCGGCGATTTCGCGCAACGGGCCCTCGATGACGTCGCGCAGCGCGGTCAGGTCGGCGGTGTCGGGCATCGGGTGAGCCTAACCGCCGGCTTGCCTGGTCGAAAGGACAGGATCCACTGGACCGATGGCCAGGTCGCCATCGGGCGTTTCCGGCCTAGCCTGACGTGAAGCATGCGCTCATGCGCATGCCTATGTCGCCGAACGGTGGAGGAAACAGGGAATGCCACAGCAGGTGCGCGGGGTCATCGCCCGGTCCCGGAACGCTCCGGTGGAGCTGACGGACATCGTGATCCCGGACCCCGGCCCCGGTGAGGTCGTCGTGTCGATCGCGGCCTGCGGGGTCTGCCACACGGATCTGACCTACCGCGACGGCGGCATCAACGACGAGTTCCCGTTCCTGCTCGGCCACGAGGCCGCGGGCACCGTGGAAAGCGTCGGAGAGGGCGTGGATTCCGTGCGGCCAGGGGACTTCGTCGTCCTCAACTGGCGCGCGGTGTGCGGACAGTGCCGGGCCTGTAAACGCGGACGTCCGCAGTACTGCTTCGACACCTTCAACGCGACACAGAAGATGACGCTGACCGACGGCACCGAGCTGACCCCGGCCCTGGGCATCGGCGCGTTCGCGGACAAGACGCTCGTCCATGCCGGACAGTGCACCAAGGTCGATCCCGCCGCGGACCCGGCCGTCGCGGGCCTGCTCGGCTGCGGCGTGATGGCCGGGCTCGGCGCGGCGGTCAACACCGGCGCCGTCGGCCGCGGGGACTCGGTCGCGGTCATCGGCTGCGGGGGAGTCGGTGACGCCGCCATCGCCGGGGCCCGGCTGGCGGGCGCGGGCACGATCATCGCGGTCGACCGGGACGAACGGAAGCTCGTGTGGGCCCGTGAGCTCGGCGCGACCCACACCGTCGACGCGAGTGACACCGACACGGTCGCCGCGATCCGGGAACTGACCGGCGGTTTCGGTGCCGACGTCGTCATCGACGCGGTCGGCCGCCCGGAGACGTGGGAAGCGGCGTTCTATGCCCGTGACCTGGCGGGCACCGTGGTCCTGGTCGGCGTCCCGACCCCGGACATGCGCCTGGAGATGCCGCTGATCGACTTCTTCTCCCGCGGTGGCGCGCTGAAATCGTCCTGGTACGGCGATTGCCTGCCGGAGCGGGACTTCCCAATGCTGATCGACCTGTACCTCCAGGGCCGGTTGCCGCTGGAGCGGTTCGTCACCGAGCGGATCCCGCTCGACGGTGTCGAGAAGGCCTTCCACGCCATGCACGCCGGTGAGGTACTGCGTTCGGTGGTGATCCTGTGAGCGGGAACCTGCGGATCGAGCGCGTCGTCACCGCCGGGGTCTTCGAACTCGACGGCGGGAGCTGGGACGTCGACAACAACGTCTGGCTCGTCGGGGACGACGACGAGGTGGTGATCGTGGACGCCGCGCACGACGAGAAGACCATCGTCGGGGCCGTGGGTGGCCGCAATGTCGTCGCCGTCGTCTGCACCCACGGGCACAACGACCATGTCACCGTCGCACCGCAGCTGAGCGAACACCTGCAAGCTCCGGCCGTCCTGCATCCGGGGGACCGCGAACTGTGGGAGATGACCCACCCCGGCGCCCGTTTCCGGGCCGCAGAGGACGGTGACCGGATCGCCGTCGCCGGCACGGAACTCGAGGTCGTCCACACACCGGGCCACTCGCCGGGATCGGTCTGTCTGCATCTTCCCGAGGCCAAGGCTCTCTTCTCCGGGGACACGCTCTTCTCGGGCGGCCCCGGCGCGACGGGACGGACCTTCTCCGACTTCCCGACGATCATTTCCTCAATCAGGGACCGGCTTTTCGCCCTGCCCGAGGACACCAAGGTCCACACCGGACACGGCGACCCCACCACGATCGGTACCGAAGCGCCCCACCTCGCCGAGTGGATCGCCCGCGGACACTGAGCGGTGACGGCCGGATGGCGCTCAGTCGTCCGGACCGCGCAACGTCAGCACGACGCGGAGCACGTGTTCCACCGCGGCGGGGAACACGGCTCCGCGTAGTTCGCCCCGGCTCGCCAGGGTGAGCCCGGCGAAGTCCAGCATCCGGTCTTCACCGAGCCGCCGGACGGTCAGCGTGGCCACTTCCTCGAGATCGAGGTCGGGATGGTCCATGCGGGTCAGCGCGAACTCGATGAGCAGTTGCTCGTCCGTCATTCCGCACCTCCGCCTCACCTCGAGGATACGGCGGCCGTGATCAGCGCAGGACGCGTCCGAGGAAGTCCCGGATCAGCGCGGCGATCTCCGGGCCGTGCGTCTCGAGGGCGAAGTGCCCGGCGTCGAGAAGGTGCAGTTCGGCGTCGGGCAGGTCGCGCAGGAAGGCACGGGCCCCGTCGGGGCCGAAGATCTCGTCGTGCTCGCCCCAGGTGATGAGCGTCGGCGGCCGGTGCTCGCGGAAGTACTCCTGGACGGCCGGGTAGACGTCGAGGTTGAACTGGTAGTCCCAGAACAACTGCAGTTGGACCTCCTTGTTCCCGGGACGGTCGAGCAGGGCCTGGTCGAGGGTCCAGGTGTCGGGGGAGAGCCGGTCCAGCCGGTCGGTGGGAACGCCGTGGGTGTACTGCCAGCGGGTCGCCGCGGGCTCCAGGAGTTCGCGCACGGCTTCCTCGTGGGTTTCGCGGTCCTTGGCGTGGGCGAACAGGACGTCCCAGAACGGCGTGAAGCCGTCGACGTAGGCGTTGCCGGACTGCACCAGCAGCGCGGTGACCCGCTCCGGGTGTCTGCTCGCGATGCGGAGCCCGATGGGCGCGCCGTAATCCTGGATGTAGAGGGCGAAGCGGTCCAGGCCGAGCGCGTCGAGGAGACCGAGGGTGATCGCGGTCAGGTTCTCGAACGAGTAGTCGAACCGGTCGACGGGCGGGGCGTCGGAGTGGCCGAAGCCGACGTGATCGGGGGCGATGACGTGATAGCGGTCGGCCAGCGCGGGGATCAGCGTGCGGAACATCTGCGACGACGTGGGGAAACCGTGCAGCAGCACCACCGTCGGCGCCGTGGGGTCGCCGGCTTCCCGGTAGAAGACGCTCCGGCCGTCGATGACCGCGGTGCGGTGAAGAACCTCGCCGGCGGACTGGGTGACTTCGGACATGACAGGGACTCCTTGGGTCTAACTGTCTAACGTTGTTTGAACGGTTAGACTCAAGCATGGGGTACCTAACCTGTCAAGCGGCCGACGGAGGGTAGAATGACGTCCGTGCTGCAACGTCCTCTGACCGGTGAACCCCTCGCGCTGGATCTGCTGAACACCACGTGGCCCGATCGTGGTGAGCGTCGTGACGTCTTCGACGAGCCCGGGGGAGTCGGTGCCTGGCTCGCCGAGCGAGGCCTTCCGGATCCGCCGGGAGCGGAAGAACCGTTGCGCCACACGAGGTCCGTCCTGCGCGAGGTGCTCGAAAGTCCCGGCGCCTCCGCCGAACGTGCGCTGAACGAGGTGCTGGCCCGCGGGCGGTTGCGGCCGGAGCTGCGGGAGGGCGGCGCCGAAGAGGTGATCGAGGTCGGCGAAGCGGCCTGGCGGCCCGCGTGGCTCGCGGCGTACGGCTATTTGAGCCTGCTTCGCGCGCGGCCGGACCGGATCAAGCGGTGTTCGGCGTACCCGGTGTGCACGCTGTACTTCGAAGACACGACGCGTAACGGCACCAGGCGATGGTGTTCCATGGAAACCTGCGGCAACCGGGCGAAAGCCGCTCGCCACTATCGCCGCGAACAATCGGCCTAGCGCCGGCCAGGCCACGAATGGAATCCGGCAAAACGGGTAAAGGGCCGGTATGACTGAGGGTCGAGTGGCGGTGTTCGCGCCGTCTCCGCAGCTGACGGTGACGGTGGAAGAACTGGACGGGGCGCCCGACGTCCACGTGCACGCGGGCGGGCAGGGAGTGTGGCAGTCGCGGATGATCGACGCCCTCGGCGGGCGCGCGGTGGTGTGCTGCGCGCTCGGCGGGGAGACCGGGCGGGTGCTGCGGCATCTGATCGGTGTCGACGCGGAGGTCCGCGAGGTCGCGGCGCGCAACGGCGCCTACGTGCACGACCGGCGTGACGGGCGGCGGGACGAGATGGTGCGGATGCCCGCGGACGCGCTGACCCGGCACGAACTCGACGATCTGTACGAGCTGACCCTGGTCCAGGCCTTGCGCGCGGACGTGGCCGTACTCAGCGGGCCGGACGGGGACGACGTCCCGGTGCCGCATTCGATGTACGAGCGGCTCGCCCGCGATCTGGGCACGCACGGCACGCCGGTCGTGGTGGACCTCTCCGGTGAGCGGCTCGCCGGCGCGCTCGCGGGTGATCCGGCGGTGATCAAGGTCAGCCACGAGGAAATGGTCGAAGACGGCCTCGCCGAGTCGGAATCGCTTACCGACCTCGCGAAGGGTTGCCGTGAGCTGGCGTCGGGCGGTGCCCGCGCGGTCGTCGTGTCCCGTGCGGCCGAGGAGACGCTCGCCTGCCTCGAAGGACGGTTCGTCCTGGTGGAGTCGCCCGATCTCACGCCGGTCGACACCCGCGGCGGCGGGGATTCGATGACCGCGGGGCTCGCGGTCGGGCTGGCGCAAGGCAGGTCACTGGAAGACGCGCTGAAGCTCGGGGCCGCGGCCGGCGCGATCAACGTGACACGACACGGTCTCGGTTCGGGTAGCGACGGCGCCGTACGGGAACTCACCGGACGCGTACGCCTGAAACCGTGGGAGGCCTCCTGATGCGTGCCCTGATCACCAACGACGACGGTATCGACTCGCCGGGCCTGGCGGCGCTGGCCAAGGGCGCCGCGGAGCACGGCTGGACCGTGGTGGTCGCCGCGCCGGCGTCGGAAGCGAGCGGAACCAGCGCGGGCCTGACCGGTGCCGGGGGAGCGGGGCGGGTCGCGGTCGAACGGCGGGAACTGCCCGGACTGGCCGGTGTCCCCGCGTTCGCCGTCGCCGCGCATCCCGGACTTATCGCCTTGGCGGCCGCGCAGGGAACGTTCGGCGACGTACCGGAAATCGTGCTGTCAGGGGTGAACCACGGGGCGAACGTCGGGCGCGCGATCCTGCATTCGGGCACGGTGGGCGCGGCGCTGACGGCCTCGATCAACGGCGCCAGGGCTCTCGCGGTGTCGCTCGACGTGGGACTGGATCCCGGCCCGCGGCCCCATTGGGACACCGCCGTCGGGATAGCCGCGAGCCTGTTCGACCGGCTCACGGAACTACCCGCCGGCACGGTCCTGAATCTCAACGTGCCCGATCGCGCCGAGGCAGGACCGCCGAAACGCACCGGGCTGGCCGAATTCGGCGCGGTGCGCAGTCATATCCAGAACGGTGATGAAGGAGCGTTCACCCTGACCGCCGTCACGGTCGAGGGTGAGTTGTCGCCCGGTAGCGACGCCCGCCTGCTGAGTGAAGGCCACGCGACGGTGACCGCGCTGAACTCGGTGACCGAAGATCCCGACCTCGACTGGTGACCTCCGGTGGAGTCACCGCCGGAACCAGCCCCGCCGCTTCACGGGGCTTTCCGGCTGTAGCCCCAAACTTCCGGTCAGGAAGAAGGTCCCGGCGACGACGTTGCCGCGCGCGGGCGGCCGCTCCAGTTCGGTGGTCGCGATGGCGACGTCGAGTTCGATCGCCGCGATGGTGCGGACCCGGATCCGGTGGAACGCCGTGCCGGTGACGGTGTTCACGGGAGTTGCGACCTCGACGATCTCGCCCGCGAACAGCGCGTGGGCGGAGGGTGTCCAGCCGGGCGCGGGTTCTTCCGGCGAGAAGGTGCCGGACGGGATGAAGTGGTCGGCGGCGAATTCCAGTTCACCGTCCTGCGAGGCCGAGTACGCGTCGGCGTCGGCGTGCACGGTGACTTCTTCGGCAAGGGCCGCCAGCACCAGGGAACCGGACTCGAGCCGCCCGCCGGAGTGGGCGAGGACCGCTCGGTCTTCCAGTTCGACCGCGATGGGGCAGATCAGCTCGCCGCCGACACCGTCCAAGAGGGCGAGCATCGCGGTCTCGTCGTCGACGAGGCGGATGTCGCCCACGGGCACCGCGGGTGCCGAGCCTGCCAGGCACGGCAGAAGGAACTCGATCTCACCGTTGTGGACCTGCGCGACCAACCGGGCTCCCGACGGATCGCTCCAGACGTGCTCGCTGATCTTCTTGGTGATCCGCCGGGCAGTGCCCGCGCTGATCAGGGAAACGACCCGTTCCCCGAATTCTTCCTGGCTCGTGACGTCGATCCCGATCGTCCCGAAGTGGCTGGACACCGTCGGCTCCCTCTGTTCTCTGGTTCGCTGGAGCCTACTGGCCGAGCCGGACCAAGGTCATCCGGATTTGCCCTCGTGTGACGCCCGTACTCAGGCGTCCTGCACCTTCTTCCAGCCGGTGCAATAACCGTCCTCCTTGTGACACACCTTGATCTCCACAGGTGTTCCTTCGGGCAGGGAGAAGTCATCGTGGCCGCAGGGGTCGGGGTAGCCATTGGTGTCGACCGCCTTCGCGACCACCTTTCCGTTCGCCCTCGCATACGCCACGATCGTGTCGCCGTCCAACGCCCAGTCGCAGGCGTAGAGATGTTCGCCGCGCGGCTTGAAAACCGCCTGCCCGTCCCGGTTGTTCGTCCACACCTCGTTGAGCGTCTCGTAAGTCGTCGTGGCGGACGAGGTCGATGGTGCGAGCAGAGTCATTCCGAGTGCCGCGACGGCGACCGTTCCCCGCAACAGAATCTTGTTGGCCATGAAGTCCTCCTCGTTGTTCGGTGTCGTGCTCACCCGTTGAGCACCGTCGGAGCATGACTTCCGCCATTCGGTGTGACAAACACGTTTGCGCTGAGGCGAAAACCCCTCGTCGCGTGATCGCGGTCCTGATCGACTTGATCGTCGCTGTTAACCTGAGGTTGTGACGCTCCAGGTATTCGCTCTTCTCGTCGGTGCGGGGTTCGCCGCCGGATTGTCCGGGACCATCGCCGGACTGGCGTCATTGTTCTCTTATCCGGCCCTGCTAGCCGCAGGTCTTTCTCCGGTATCCGCGAATGTGACGAATACGATTTCGCTGGCGATCGGCAGCATCGGTGCCGTGCACAGTTCCCGTGAAGAGCTGACCGGGCAAGGCCGGACCCTGCTGCGGCTCGCGGTGATCTGCGCATCGGGCAGCGCGGCCGGCGCGGCGCTGGTCCTGGTCAGCCCGCCCGGCGTTTTCGAGAAAGTCGTGCCGTTCCTGGTCGGCGGCGCCTCGGTGCTGATCCTGGTGCGACGGCGGACAAGCGGTGACGAGAATATCGCGGCCGGGCATCGCCACGGATGGCTGGCTTCGGCAGGTGTGTTCGGCGTTTCGGTGTACAGCGGCTATTTCGCCGCGGCGGCCGGAGTGATGGTGTTCGCGGTGCTGCTCGCGTCCATGCGTGAGACGCTGTTGCGTACCAACGCGCTGAAAAACGTACTGATGGTCGTGGCCGATGTGGTGGCCGCGGCCGGCTTCGCGTTGTTCGGGCCGGTCGACTGGACGTTGGTACTTCCGCTGAGCATCGGTCTGCTCGCCGGTTCCTGGTTGGGCCCTGTGGTCGCGCGACGGTTGCCTACCGGGGTACTGCGGATCGGTATCGCGCTGGCGGGCGTCGGGCTTGCGATCAAGCTGGGCCTCGACGCGTTTTGACCGGGCAGGCCCGGCGAGGCGGACACATCCCGCCCCGCAGGATCGAAGCAGGCTAGCTCGCGATTTTCGCGCCGATCTGATCCGCTGTGGTCAAGGGATGCGCGGCTGCGCCGAGTGCCCCGACCCGGTCGCGCAAGACCGGGTCGGGGCACCTGGGCGCCGGCTCAGCGCCGGTAGTGGACCTCGCCACGCAAAGCAGGTGACGTGGGACTGCCGCAGCGCTGCTCGAAGGTCGCGTCGAGCGCGATCAGCCCCTCAGCGCCGCGTTCTATGCGGTCGATCGTGAACGTCGAATAGTCGTCGACGCAGCCCAGGCCGTTGGAGACGGCCAGGATATGCGCTCCCTCGGCGTGGCTGTAGGTGCCGGCCTGCAGGTTTCCTGACGGCGCGGTGAAGTCGAGCATGATGTAGTCGAATCCGCGATCGGTCTCGGCGTCCACCCGCAGGGTGGCGCCGCGCTCCCAGAATCGCACCTCGTTCTCCGGCGAGGCGGCCCAATGGCCGCTTCTGCCGCTGACCGGGTGGGCGCCGTGTTCGGCGACGAAGTCGAGGCTCGCGACGGTTTCGGCCGCCGCGGCAGGTGCCAGCGTGGTGGCCAGGCCGGCGGCGATGGCGAGCGTGGTGATGGCACGAGGAAACTTCATGGAACCCCCAGTGTCGGCCGCTCTCCGCGGAGCGGGTCCTCACCTATGTTGCCGGTACTCTCGCTCCCTGCCACGAGTAGAACTACTCAACCGGGCGTTCTCCCGGCCGGGGTAAGGCCGGGAGAACGCCGTGGGCTTGGATCACCGTCGGGTCAGCAGTTTCCCCACTCGTGCGACGCGACGTTGTCCGCGATGGGCTGGCCGGAGCCGGATCCGGTGTTCGCCCAGAAGGTGATCCGCTGCGTGCCGGGCGGCGGCGGGTTGATACTGGTGAGGTTGTTCCATGACGTGCCTCGGCCGATGCACACATAGGCACCCGTGTTGCTGGTGTTGTAGTGCAGCCACACGTCGTCGTTGTTGCCGGCGTAACCGTTGTTCCAAATGTCGGAACCCTTGTTTCTCATACCGCACCCGTCCCAGTTGTCGGACTTGCCGACCCACGTGCAGTGCTTGCCTCCGGCGAAAGGGTGCTCCCAGACGTGCAGCAGGCCGTCTGGGGCGGACACCGCCCGCTCCTCGACGGACTGCAGCCCGGCCGGTGAGTTCTCGGCCTGCGCCCACGGTGTCATCGCCACACCGAGGCCGAGCACCGCAGTCGCGACAAAGATCGACTTCCTCATGGTTTCCTGCCCTTCCAGGCGAATTCATCGGGATCGACTTTCGACCACCGCACGGGCCAAAGGCAGTGCGGCGCGTTCCAGGCGAAGGCGGTCCGCTATCTCCCGCCCGTACTGTTGTCCTTGCAAGGCCTCGTAGTGGGCGTCGAGGTCGCGTGCGACGGAAGCGAAGCCGGTGCTCCGGGCACACGTCGCCTCGGCGATCGCCGCCGAGATCTCCTCCGGTCCCCGGACGCGGAACGCCTCGTGGACGCGGGCAGGGTCGGCGAAGGAATAACCCCGTTCGGCCATGCACCTGGCCCAGTCCGATAGGGCGGTTCGGAACCGCGGGTCCACGGACACCTGTTGCCGCCGGGGCACGTGGAGTCCGTCGGTGACGGTCTTCGCCCGGAACCAGGTCTGGAGCTCGCGATAAAGCTTCTTCTCCAGTTGGGACGTGCACCCGCGATCGCTTCGGGTTATTTCGACCCCGGCAGGCGATGTCGCGATCAAGCCCACCGGACGCTCGCCATTGACCGCGGCGAGTGCCTTCGCCTTGTCCGCCGCCGACAGGCTGCTGAAGTAGCGCTTGTTCGGATCATTCTCCGCTCGCACCCGCACTTCTTCGCGCACGTCGTTGCCGAACCCGTGTTCGCGCGCCCAGGACAGGTCGTCGACCACATAGGGAAAGCGCCGGAGAAAGGACATCGGTTCTTCCTCGACCATGACGTAGGTGTATCCGCTGTCGGCCATGCATGCTCGCAGCAGAATCTGTTCAGCCCGGTGCAGGATGGATTTCTCCTGTGATGTCAACGGTTGCGCCGACACTGTTTCGGCACCTGTCGACGGGCCGCGGTCGACGGCGACGAACAACGCCAGTGCGCCCAGCACGCACATGCTCAGCGCCAGTGCGAGCCTGCTGGTCCTCGCCTTGGCAGGCACCATCGATCCTTTCGTTTCCGCATACGACGGTCGCGGCCGAATAAGAACTCGCAAAAGCAGGCCGAGAAGTGCGGCCATCCATAAGTTTTGTGCCCTCCAGTGAAATCAACACTCCCGCAATCGTCGGCAGGTTGGAAAGACTCCAACGGGGTGAACCTGACGATATCGACGAGTGCTCGAATGTCGAAATTCGGGCAATATGCGGATAGATATTCATGGGTGCCCCCTGTTGACGAATTCCATCTCCCCTGTGAACGGTGGGCGTCAAATTCGAAGCTGAATACAAAGGGAGTCTTCAGTGACATTGGCGGCACATCTGTCACTGACGGCTGAGGTGATCGGAGCGACTCACGAGATCGCGGTAGAGCTCGCCAAGCCCGGCCGGCCGTGTCGATGGCCACCCCGCGAACTTGATCGCTAGAGTTCGACCGTGGCCGTGCTGGAGATCTCGGATCTGGTCGTGTCGTGGGACGCGCGCACCGGCGAGCGTGTTCCGGTCCGCCGGGCGGAGGTGGTCGCCCGGCTGCAAGCGGCGGGGGACCACCGAGCCGCCCGGATCGTGCGCCGGATGCCGGTGCGCGGTGAGGATCTGGATCCCGCCGCGGTGGACAGCCTCCTGGTCCGGGTGCACACGGAACTGCAACGGCTCAACGAAGAACTGCACATGACCCACCGGTTCGCCGAGTTGCTCGTGCCGATGCTCGCGGTCGCCAGGGCGAGCGGCCGCCGTTTGCGGGTGGTGGACATCGGATGCGGACTGGGGTTCACGGTGCGGAGCCTTGCCGCTTCCGGTGTGCTGGGCGCGGACGTTCAACTGGTGGGGGTGGACTTCAATCGTGCCTTGGTGACGGAAGCGACCAGGCTGGCGCAGGAGGAGCGGCTTCCGTGCACGTTCGTCTGCGCGGACGCGTTCTCCCTGGCCGAGGAGGCCGGCGTCTACCTGTCGAGCGGGGTGCTGCACCATTTCGAGGCAGGCAAGCTGCCGGAGTTCTTCCGCGCTCAGGACCGTGACGGGACGGTGGGATTCATCCACTACGACGTCGCCGCGACCCGGTTCGCCCCGCTGGGTGCCTGGTTGTTCCACCGCGCCAGGATGCGAGAGCCGCTCGGCCGCCACGACGGTGTCGCTTCCGCGCGGCGCGCTCACGGGGATTCGGTCCTGCTGTCCGCCGCCGCGGCGGCAGCGGGGATGAAGACCTTCCTGTTCGAATCGTTCGGATACACCAACCCGTTCTGCGCGGCGATGAGACCGGTCGTCGGAATCCGTCCGGCGCTGGCGACCGAGTTTCGTCGTGCCCTTGGCCACCGGGCACGCAGACTGGCCGCCGGCTGATGGCGGCGGCGGTTCCGATCGTGCTCGGTCTGCTCGCGCTCGTGGACAGCGGTTTCGCGGGATTCCGGGCCGCGACCGGCCGTGACGCCCGGATCGTCAAACGCTCCTATTTCCTGCTGGCGGCGCGGCGAGGGCTCACGGGTGGAGCGATCGGGCTCGGACTTCTCACCCTGCTGATCGTGGTGACCCTCGCAGGTTCGGCGGATCCGGGCGCTCGTTACGGCGAACTGCTCCACGCGGGTACGCGCATGCTTCAGGTGCTGGCGCCGTACGCGTCGCTCGTGGTGGCGTCGTTGCTGGCGTACTGGCTGCTGCCGATGCGGGGGAGTACGTTCGTGATCCTCGTCGGCCTCGGGCCGTTCACCTTGCTGCGGCCCCTGATCGTGCTCGGTGCCCTGGTGTGGTCGGTGGCAGGGTCGAGCGACTGGCTGGCGTGGGTGGTCGCGACAGCGGCCGCGGCCGGGGTGCTGGCCGTCGAGCCGGTCGTCCACCGTCGCTGGTACCGGGGCCGGATCTGGAAGCGGCAACGGCGGCGGTGTCGTGGCGATGAGAGAGGCTGACATGGAATCCCTGTGGACGACACTCGGCGTCGTGGCCGTGGTGGTGGTCGTCATCCTCGTTCTGGTCGCGTTGTTCCTGGTGGTCAAACTGGTGCGGAAGCACCGTCAGGTCCATCAGCCCGGCACGCCGGTGCCGACCAAGGTCGCCTACTGGGTTTCCTTGGCCTACACGGTGTTCCCGTTCGACTTGTTGCCTGACCCGGTGTACTTCGACGACATCGTGATCCTGACGGGCGGGCTGGTCTACGTCAGCAGGTCGCTCACCAGGAAGGCGCGCGACGGACGCCGGGCCGAGTGAAGCACGGGAGAAGTGGACGACGACCGGTCACGGTGCCAGGGGCGAGCGGTCTCGATTCATCTCGCTGTAAGGGGGCCTCTCATGCCGAAGGTGGCGACTCAAGCGTCCGTGTCCCTGGACGGTTTCATCGCCGGCCCGGAGAACGGGGGGTTCGAGTACCTCTTCGCCTGGTGCCGTGCCGGTGATGTCGAGGTGCCCACCGCGTCGCCGGGCCGGTCGTACCAGGTCTCCGAGGCGTCCGCCGACTATGTCCGCGACATGGCCGAGGGCTACGGGGCTCTGGTGGTCGGGCGAAACCAGTTCGACGGCATGGACGGCTGGGGTGGACGGCATCCCATGCGCGTACAGGTTTTCGTGGTCACTCATTCGGTGCCCGAAGGCTGGGCTCCCGAAAGTGCCGAGTTCGTCTTCGTGACCGAGGGCGGCGTCAAGGCCGCCATCGACCAGGCCAAGGCGGTCGCCGGGGACAAGACCATCGGCGTGGGCCCGGGCGTCGTAGCCCGTGAAGCGCTGGAAGAGGGATTGCTCGACGAGATCCGCATCGACCTGGTGCCGTTCATGCTCGGCGACGGTGTCCGATTCGTGGACACGCTCGGCGCCGCTCCCATGAAGTTCGGCGATCCCCAGGTCATTCAGGGCAAGAAGGTCACGCACCTCATCTATCCCGTGGAGACCGACGGATAGCCGCTCGTGCGGGGCAGCCCGTCGTCGCTCGTTCTCGGGTGGGCGCCGTACTCGGATACGAACGGGCCGAACTTGACCTTGAAGTACCCGTCCGTGGGGCCGGCGGCCAGATGGAGAGGCCAGGCCGCGGCGAGGTTCGGATCGAAGTCGCCGCAGGCCTCCTCGCAGGCGGACTCGTCGCAGTCGATCTCGGGGTCCTCCTCGGGTGGCGGGAATTCCTGTTTCGATCGAGCGCGGTGTCCTTTTGCGCTTGCCGGTGCGCTTCAACGACTCTGGCGATCAACGTATTCGATAGGTGAACCGTGCCGGATTTCTGGGTGGAAGAGGTGGATCGCTACGGTTTCCATCGACGGCACATGTTGCCGGTAAACGGAGTCCCGGCGATTGTCGTCGAGGAGTACCTGGATCCCGGTTTGGCTGCTATGCTCCGGAAACAGGCGCCTCGGACGACTGGGGTCGGGGGTGGTGCGAGGGTGCCGCGAGAAGTGACCTATTCGCGTGATGGCCATTTCGCGATGGCGGAAATTCGTGTGGACGACGCATGTGGAGTCCGATTCCGCCGCGACCGCCCAGGGTGACACCAAAGGGGAGTGACCCATGCTTCGAGTGGCTTTCGTCAATATGCCCTTCGCCGATTGGAATCGCCCGTCCTTCGCGCTCAGCCAATTGACCGCACTGCTCACGAGGGATTTCCCGGGGCAGGTCCAGGCGGACGTCTGCTATCTGAACCAGGACGTCGCGGAGTACTTCGGTGCGACGACCTACGAGTCGATTTCCGTCACCCACGACCACGTCGACACCGGTCTCGGCGACTGGCTGTTCCGGCAGATCGCTTTCCCGGACGCGCCGGACAACACCGACGAGTACTTCCACCGCTTCTACCGAGGTGAGCGTTGGGAGGAGTTCCGGCGCCACATCCTCGCCCTGCGCGCGGGACTTCCCGAGTTCTGCGATCGGCTGATCGACCGCTACCGCCTCGCCGAAGCCGATCTGGTCGGGTTCAGCTCGATGTTCGCCCAGCACGTGCCGAGCATCGCGCTCGCCAGGCTGCTCAAGCGGCGCCGTCCGGAGGTGCTGACCTTGTTCGGCGGGGCCAACTGCGAGGCGCCGATGGGCGCGGTGATCGCCGAACACGTCGACGCCGTCGACTATGTGTTCTCCGGACCCGCGCTCGACACGTTCCCCGCCTTCGTGGGCCACGTCCTCGACGGTGCCCCCGAACGGGCGGACGCGATACCGGGTGTCGTGACCCGCCGCAACTGCCGTGATCCCCGCTTCCGGGAGGCGATCGGCAGTGACCACGACATCGACGACCTGCTGCTACCCGAGTACGACGGTTTCCTCGCCGCCCTCGACGAACACGCCCGGCTGCGGGAAACGGGCACGAGCAAACCCATGCTCTTCTTCGAAACCTCCCGGGGCTGTTGGTGGGGCCAGCGTTCGCACTGCACCTTCTGCGGGCTCAACGGCCAGAGCATGGCGTACCGGAACATGGACCCGAAGCTCGCCATCGAGCAGTTCAACTGGCTTTTCCGGTTCGCGCCCGAGTACACCGCGTTGTTCTGTACCGACAACGTCATGCCCCGCAGCTACCCGAAAGAGGTCTTCCCGCACCTCGAACCACCCGAGGGCGGTTCGATCTACTACGAGGTCAAGCTGCCACTGAGCCGCCAGGACCTCGGGCGGATGTCGGCCGCGGGGGTGACCGTCGTGCAGCCGGGCATCGAAGCGCTGGCGAGCTCGACCCTGAAGCTGATGGCCAAGGGCACCACGGCCTTTCAGAACCTCCAGTTCCTGAAGAACTGCGACGAGTTCGGCATCAGCCCGGACTGGAACCTGCTCATCGGCTTTCCCCTTGAGGAGGAGGCCGTCTACGAGCGGTACACCCACGACATCCCCCTTCTGACGCACCTGCCCCCGCCATCGGGGGTCTTCATGGTGCGGTTCGACCGGTTCAGCCCGTACTTCAAGCGGCGTGCCGAGTTCGAACTCGACCTGCACCCGATGGACTTCTACGGGTTGACCTACCCCTTCGGCCCCGAAGCGCTGGAGGAACTCGCCTACTTCTTCGCCGACCACAACCTCGGCCAGTACATGCAGAACGCGCTGACCTGGCATGAGCGGTTACGCGAGCTGGTCGCGGGCTGGAACGCGGCCTGGGCAGGCGACGGCCCGCGACCGGAGCTGCGCCTCGTCACCGCGGACACCGGCGGGTTCGCCGTCCGCGATTCTCGTTCGGGCGTGCCTGTCGAGCATCCGGTGGACGACGCGACCGTCGAACTGCTGCGACGCCTGTCCTCGCCGGCCCGCCCCGACCAGCTCACGCCCGAGCAATCGGGTGGTGAAGCCGGCCTCACCGAACGGATCGCCTGGCTGAAGTCGCTGGGACTGCTGTTCGAGGAGAACGGCCGGCTGCTCAGCCTCGTGCTGACCGAAGACGGCGACGAGACCGAAACGGAACCGCGGACCGTCGAGCCGGAGGCCCGGCGCCTGCTGCCGGTGCTCGCCGGCGGTCGAGACGGTGCCCGGTGACGGTCCCGGCGCTCCCGCTGGTCGTCGAAGGCGGCGGTGAAGACATCGTGCATCACCTGCGGGACAGGCGAACTCGCCTGCGCGAGGCACTGGTGGAGCACGGGGCGTTGTTGCTGCGCGGATTCCAGGTGAACGGCGTCGACGGTTTCGAGGCCGCCGTGCGCGAGCTGTCCGGCGCCGCGCTCGCCTATTCCGAGCGGTCGTCCCCACGCACCGTGATCAAGGGCAACGTCTACACCTCGACCGATTACCCGCCGCAGGAGGAGATCTTCCTGCACAACGAGAACTCGTATCAGGCGGTGTGGCCGCTGGTGCTGTACTTCCACTGTGTCGAACCGCCGCACACGCGGGGCGCGACACCCCTGGCCGACACACGCCGGGTCCACGAGGCCATCGACCCGGCCGTACGTGAGGAGTTCTCCCGGCGCCGCTGGATGGTGGTGCGCAACTACAGCGACGAGGTCGGTCTGCACTGGCGGGAGGCCTTCGGCACCGACAGCCCGGACGAGGTTTCGCGATACTGCGCCGAAAACGGGATCGTCGCCCGGTGGCGCGACCGCGACCACCTGCGTACCGAGGCGGTCCGGGACGCGGTGCACCGCCATCCGGTGACAGGTCTGCCCGTCTGGTTCAACCACGCGACCGTCTTCCACGTCACGACCCTGCCCGAACCCGTCCGGCTCGGACTGCTGGAGATGTACGGGGAAGAGGGACTGCCCAGCAACACCTACTACGGTGACGGCGCACCGATCCCGGACGTGGTGACCGAACACCTGCGCTCGTGCTACCGGTCCGCCGCCGTCCGCTTCGACTACCACCGCGATGACGTGCTGGTCGTGGACAACATGCGGACCGCGCACGGCCGTGAGCCGTTCACCGGGCCACGCCGGATCGCCGTCGCCATGGCCGAGCCGTCTCGCGGGCCAGACGGCCGATGAGCGCACCGCACACCGCTGTTCGCCCGCTGTGGCACGACCGGAACTTCGCCGTCTTCTGGGCGGTTCAGACGATGTCCGCGCTCGGCGACGCGTTCGCACTGGTGGCACTGCCGCTGCTGGTGCTGCAGGCGACCGGATCCGTGGCGCAGATGGGGCTGCTGACCGGCATCGCCGGCGCCGGTGCGGTCTTCACCGGGCTGTTCGCGGGAGTGATCGTCGACCGCGTCGATCGGCGACGGCTGATGATCTGGTGCGACGTGGCCCGCGCGGTGCTCTACGGCGCCATCCCGGTGTGCTGGGCGATCGAGCCGCAAGTGTGGCTGTTGTACGTGGTCATGGCGTTCGCGTCGGTGTTCAGCATGCTGTTCCAGGTCGGCTACGTCACCGCCGTGGCGAACCTGGTCGACCGCGAGCAGATCGTCGAGGCGAACAGCCGGCTGCAGACGACCGACGCGATCGCCTACGTGCTGGGACCCGTGCTGGCGGGCGTCGTCGCCGCGTCCTTCGGTTCGACCGTCGCCATCGCCGTGGACGCTGCCAGCTTCGCCGTCTCCGTGGCCGGGCTGGCGTTCATCAGGCTGCGGTCGCGGGCCGCGGGACCGGGTGAGGGGACCGGCTGGCGCGACGTGCGGACGAGTTTCCTCACCGGGCTGCGGTTCCTGTGGAGCAGCCCGGTGCTCCGGGCGGTGACGATCCTGCTGACCGTCATCACCTTCCTGAGCTTGGGGCTGACCGATGTGTTCATCTACCGCGTCCGCAACGAACTCGGCCACGGCGAAAGCGCGGTCGGGTACATGCTGGGCTTCGCCGGCGCGGGCACGATCCTCGGTGCCGCGCTGACCGCCCGCCTGCGCCGCCGGTGGGGGTTCGGGGCGTGCTGGCTGAGTTCCTACGTGGTGTGCGGGATCGGCGTCGCGCTGATGGGGGTGACGGGCGGTCTCGCGGTCTTCGACGGCGCGGTGCTGGCCTACAGCGTGGGCATGGCGCTGGCGGGGATCTGTTCCATGTCGCTACGACAGCAGCTGACCCCGGATCACCTGCTCGGCCGGGTGACTTCGGCCTTCTGGACGTTGCACAGCGCGCTCGGGCCGATCGGTGCCGCCGTCCTGACGGCGCTGGTCGCCCATTTCGGCGCTCGCGGCCCGCTGCTGGTTGTCGGCGGGATCTTCCTGGTGATCGTGGCGATCGGCCTGTTCAGCCCCATTCGCCAGCGTGAGCCGCGGCCCGCCGAAGCCCTGCCCGGACCGCCAGAGCCCCGCACGGGCACGTCCACCGACGTGCGCTGACGTAGCGCATCCGAACACGGGAGGTCTCGTGACGCAGTCGCACCACCCGGCCGCCTCGACACTCACCGAGCTCATCGAAGCGCGGGTCCGGCGGGCACCGGGTGCCGTCGCCGTGATCTTCGGGGAAGACACGCTGACCTACGGAGAACTGAACCGCCGCGCCAACCGGCTGGCCCGGCTGCTGGCCGGGCGTGGAATCGGCCCGGAACAGCGGGTGGCGCTGCTGCTTCCGCGCGGGCTCGACCTGATGGTGGCTCTGCTGGGCGTGCTCAAGAGCGGAGCGGCCTACGTTCCCGCCGATCCGGACTACCCACCCGCCCGGATCGAAGCGATGCTCGCCGACGTCCGGCCCTCGCTCACCTTGACCACCGGTTCCGTCGCCGCGCCCGGTATCGCGCTGCGGCTGGACGGGGCCGCCGCGGAACTGGCCCGGTACGCGGACTCCGACCCGGCCCCCGCCGAGCGCACGGCTCCGCTGCTGCCCGCTTCGCCCGCCTACGTGATCTGCACATCGGGCTCCACCGGGCGGCCGAAGGGCGTGGTCGTGCCCCACGCGGCAGTGGTCAACCGGCTCCGGTGGATGCAGGAGCGGTACGACTTCGGGCCCGGCGACCGGTTCCTGCAGAAGACGCCGACCAGTTTCGACGTGTCGGTATGGGAGCTGTTCTCACCGTTGCTCGCCGGCGCGGCGCTGGTACTCGCCGAGCCCGGCGCGCACCGTGACCCCGTTCGTATCGCCGAACTGGTCCGACGGCACGAGGTGACGTTGATCCATTTCGTCCCCTCGATGCTCGATCTCTTCCTGGCCGTGCCCGGTGTCGCGTCGTGCACCTCGTTGAGGCATGTTTTCGCCAGCGGGGAAGCCCTTTCCCCGCACACCGCCGCCCGGCTGCGGGAGCTCCTCACCGTTCCGCTGCACAATCTTTACGGGCCCACGGAAACCACCGTCGACGTGTCCCACTGGACCACGGGGGAGGCCCCGGGGCCGATCCCGATCGGCAGGCCGGTGTGGCGCACCGGTCTGCACGTCCTCGACCCCACGCTGAAGCCCGTGCCCACCGGTGGCGAAGGCGAGCTGTACGTCGATGGGGTACAACTCGCCCGCGGGTACTTCGACGACCCGGTGCAGACCGCGCAGCGCTTCGTCGCCAGCCCGTTCACACCCGGCGAGCGGCTGTACCGCACCGGAGACCTCGCACGCCTGCGCCCCGACGGCGCGGTCGAGTTCCGCGGCCGGACCGACCACCAGGTCAAGGTGCGCGGTTTCCGCATCGAGCTCGAGGAGGTCGAAGCGGCCCTCACCGAGCAGCCGGGCGTGGACCGGGCCGCGGTCGTGGTCGGCGAGGACGCCCAGGGCACCCGATACCTGGCCGGGTACGTGATCGCCGTGGAAGGCGGGCACGTCGACCCTGGCGAGCTGCGCCGCGGCCTGCTGGCCTCCCTGCCGGAGCACATGGTGCCGTCGATTCTCTCGGTGGTCGGCCGATTCCCGCTCACGCCCAGCGGGAAACTCGACGTACGAGGGTTGCTCACCGGGAACACGGCCCGGCACCACACCGCGGCACGCACGCCGGCGCAGGAAGTGCTGTGCGAGATGTTCGCCGACGCGCTCGGCCTGGACGAGGTCGGGGCGGACGAGGACTTCTTCGCGCTGGGTGGGCATTCGCTGTCGGCGACCCGGCTGCTGTGGCGGGTCAACGAGCGGTTCGGCGTCGAGCTGCCGCTCAGCGTGATCTTCGACCGGCCCTCGGTGGCCCTGTTGGCGGAACGGGTCCCGGCACCGCCCGCACGAGCCGTCTCAGCGCCGATCCCGCCATCGGGGAAGCAGACGAGTGGTCCGGCGTCGTTCGCGCAGGAACGCCTGTGGCTGGTCGACCAGCTGACCGGGGCCGGAGCCGTCTACAACCTGCACCTCGTCGCGGAGATCGAAGGGCCGCTCGACGTCGACGCCCTCCAGCGCGCGGTCTCCGCCTGCGTTGCCCGTCACGAGACGCTGCGGACCTGCCTGCGCGGCGACGGCGGCGAACTGCGGCAGGTCGTGCGCCCGCCCGGGCCGGTGCCGCTGGGCTTCGCCGATCTCAGGTCCGCGCTGCCCGCCGAAGCCGCTCGCGCCGCCGTGGACAAGGCCGTCGCCGATCTGCTGGCCCGGCCGTTCGCGCTCGACACCGCTCCTTTGCTGCGCGCGGATCTGCTGCGCACGGCCGAGGACCGGCACGTCCTGGTGATCGTCGTCCACCACGTGGCCGCGGACGCGCGGGCAGTGGACATCCTCGCCGCCGAATTGACGGCCTGCTACCGCGATGACCCACCGCCGTCGCGATCGCGCCTTCGGTACGCGGATTTCGCCGCCTGGCAACGAACACGTCTCGAGCGAGGACGGTTCGAGACGGATCTCGCCTACTGGCGTACGCGGCTCGCCGGGCTGCCGGTACTCGATCTGCCGACCGACCACCCCCGGCCGCCCGTGCCGTCGCATCGGGGCGCTTCCCGCCGCGTGGAATTCGACGCCGCGTTCACCGACCGGCTGCGCGCGTTCGGCAGGGAGGAAGGCGCCAGCCTGTTCATGGTGCTGCTGGCGGGCTTCCTGGTCGCCATGGGCCGCCGGGCCGACCAGTCCGACGTCGTGGTCGGGACGGCCGTGGCGAACCGGGACCGGCCCGAAACCGAAGACCTGGTCGGGTTCTTCGTCAACATGCTCGTCGTGCGCGCGGACCTGGGGGCGGAGCCGACCCTGCGGGAGGTGGTCCGGCGGACGGCGGCCGTCTGCAAAGAGGCCTACGACCACCGGGCCGCGCCCTTCGAGAAGGTCGTCCAGTCGCTCGGCGGTGACCGCGACCCGAGCCGGCATCCGCTGTTCCAGGTCGTGTTCCAGCTGCTCGGCGGCCCGGCCCCGGTACCGGAGCTGCCGGGCCTGCGCACGCGGCCGTTCCCGGTGGACCCGCCGACCGCGCCGTTCGACCTGCTGTTCACGGTCGTCGACGCAGGCGGTGGTCTGTCCTGTGAAGTGCGGTATGCGACCGACCTGTGGGAGGACGGCACCGTCGAGCGGATGGCGGCGGAGTGGGCGGCCGTGCTGGCCGGCCTGCCGGCCGATCCCGATCGCGGCGCCTGGGATCTGCCGCTGCTCTCGTCGGCGGACGAGGCGACCCTGGAGCGGGAAAACGGCACCGCGCTCACGGCCGGCCCCACGACCACGATGGTGCACCTCGTCCGCCGTCAGGCCGCCGAAGCCCCCGGCCGGATCGCCCTCGCCGACCCGGCGGGGCAGTGGACCTACGGCGAACTGGACCGGCGTGCGGGCGGCCTCGCCGCCGCCTTGATGGCCGCCGGTGTCCGCCCGGACGCCCCGGTGGGTCTGCTGCTGGAACGGTCCGCCGACCTCGTCACCGCGATGCTCGCCGTGCTCGAGGCCGGCGCGGCGTACCTCGTCCTGGACCCGGCCTACCCCGCCGAGCGGCTCGCACTGATGGTGCGCGAAGCCCGCCCGGCCGCGGTCGTGACCCGGGGCAGGGCGCCGTCCTGGCTGACCGGCACGGCCATCCCGTCGGTACCCCTGGACGGCCCGGTCCCCGAAGGCCCGATCCCCGACGGCCGGGATATCCGGCTGGACGGGTTGGCGGCCGTCGTGTTCACCTCGGGCTCGACCGGGCGGCCCAAGGCGGTCGGCGTCCCGCACCGGGGAGTCGCCCGCCTGGTGAACGAGCCGGACTATGTCGATTTCGCGGCCGATGACGTGGTACTCCACCTCGGCGACCCCGCCTTCGACATCACCACCTTCGAGGTGTGGGGCGCACTGGCCCACGGCGCCCGGGTCGTGATCCTGCCCGGTGACCGCCCGCTGGGCCCCGACGAGGTGCTCGTGGCCGTGCGCGAGCACCGGCCCTCGATCCTTTCGCTGACCGCCACGCTGTTCAACCAGGTCGTCGACCTCGATCCCGGCGGTTTCGGCGGGATCCGGCACCTGTTCGTCGTCGGTGAGGTGATGGACCCCTCCCGCACCGAGCGAGTGCTGCGGGCGGGCGGGCCGCGCTGGTTGCACAACGGCTACGGACCCACGGAGAACACGACCTTCACCACCTGCCACCCGATGGAGCACCCGCCTGAGGCCGGTGCCGCCGTGCCGATCGGCCGCGCCATCGGCGGCACGACGCTGCACGTTCTCGACCGGCGGCTGCGCCGGGTGGCGCCCGGTGTCCCCGGCGAGCTCTACGTGGGCGGGCACGGGCTCGCCCGCGGCTACGTCAACCGGCCGGGCGCGACCGCCGCCCGGTTCGTGGCCGACCCCTTCGGCCCACCGGGCAGCCGGATGTACGCGACCGGCGACCGGGTCCGCCGAGCGGCCGACGGGACCCTGTCCTTCCTCGGCAGGCTCGACCGCCAGGTCAAGGTCCGCGGCCACCGGGTCGAACCCGGGGAGATCGAGAACGCACTCATGGCCACCGGACTGGTGCGCGAGGCCGTGGTGACCGCGGTGGACATCGACGGCGATCGGCGCCTGGTGGCGTACCTGGTACTCGGCGAGGGACCGGCCCCGGCGGCGGCCCGGTTGCGCGAGGAGCTTTCCCGGCACCTGCCCGGCTACCTGGTGCCCAACCACTTCGTGCTCCTCGACCGGCTGCCCACCACCCCGAGCGGGAAACTCGACGTCGGTGCGCTCCCCGGCCCGGAAGCGGGGAAGCGCGCACTGGACGACGACGCCGTGGCCCCGCGCACGGCCGACGAACGCGCGCTGTGGGGGATCTGGGCGGACGCGCTCAAGATCGACGACTTCGGGGTGCACGACAACTTCTTCGCGCTGGGCGGGCACTCGCTGCTCGCGACGGTCGTCATGGCGACGGTCCGCGAAAGCCTGGCGCCAGGCCTGCCGCTGCGGACGTTGTTCGACCACCCGACCATCGCCGGCCTCGCGGCGGTCGTCCAGGCACGGGCGGCCGCACCTGCCGGTACCACCGACGAACTGGACACGCTGATCGCCGAACTGACCGGGCTCGCCGCGGACCCGGGCACCGCACACGGGGGTGAAGCACGGAAATGACCGCCGAACCGAGGGACGTCATCGACCGGGTCCGGGAACTGCCGCCGGACCGGCGGGCGCTGCTGCGGCAGCGGATATGGGAAAGCGGCCGGGCGACCGGCCTGTCCGGCGCCGACGAGAACGGGCAGGCGCCCGCGTCGTTCACCCAGCGCCGCATGGTCTTCCTGCACCAGCTCGTCCCGGGAAGCGCCGCCTACAACAGTCCCGTCGCCTATCGCCTGACCGGCGACGTGGACATCGCTGCGCTGGAAGGCGCGCTGAACGACGTCGTGGCCCGCCACGAGGCCTTGCGCACCACACTCACGGTGGACGAAGGCCGCGTCGTGCAGCAGGTGTCGCCCGCCGTCCGGCTGAGCCTGCCGGTCACCGACCTGTCGGAGCTGCCCGGCCCGGACCGGGACGCGGCCTACGACCGCATCGCCCGCGACGACCAAGCCCGGTCGTTCGATCTGGCCGCCGGACCGATGCTGCGGCCGCGGCTGCTGCGGTTCTCCGCGCGCGACGCCGTCCTGCTGATCACCTTCCACCACGCCGTCGTGGACGGCTGGTCGCTGTCCCTGTTCGTCCGTGAGCTGGGCGAGCACTACACCGTGCGGCTCGGCGGCACGCCGGAGCGTCTGCCGGAGCTGACCGTGACCTACGCCGAATACGCCCGCTGGCAACAGGATTGGGTCGCCACCGACGAGGCGCGACGGCAGCTTGAGCACTGGCAGCGCGAACTCGCCGACGCCCCCGCTTCCTCGACGCTGCCCGCGGACCGGCCCCGGCCTGCCACCCCCAGCCACCGGGGAGCGGTCCACGGGTTCACCGTGACGCCGGCTCTCACCGGCCGTCTGGCCGATCTCGCGCAGAACCGCGAGGCCACCCTGTTCATGGTCCTGCTGGCGGCGTACCAGGTCGTCCTGTCCCGCTACAGCGGCCAGCCGGAGGTCTGCGTCGGCACCCCGGTCGCCAACCGCCGCTACCGCGGTTTCCGGGAACTGATCGGATTCTTCGCCAACTCCGTGGTCCTGCGAACGCGTCTGGACGAACGGCAAGGCTTCGACGAACTACTGAGCCAGGTGCGCACGACCTGCCTCGCCGCCTTCGACCATCAGGACATCCCACTGGACCTCGTGGCCCAGCGCCTGCACCCGGATCGGGATCCGAGCCGAAACCCCTTGTACCAAGCCAACTTCACCCTGCACAACACACCGGAGTCGGTCGCGACGATGCCCGGGGTGGAGCTGACCGAGCTGGTCGTCGACCACGACGGCGCCCGCTTCGACCTCGACCTCAACGTGACCCGGACCGAGGCGGGCCTGGAGTGCCGGCTCGGTTACGCCACGGACCTGTTCGACTCCGGCACCGCCGCCCGGTTCGCCCGCTCGTTCCAGGTCCTGCTCGAGGCCGTCGCCGCGAACGCCGCGACCCCCGTCGGCGCGCTCCCCGTGCTGGACGCCGCGGAAAGCGCGAGGCTCGCCCGGCTGTGGAGTCGCCCCGCGCCCGCACCGTCCGGAACCGCCTGTGTCCACGAGCGGTTCGCCCGGCAGGCCGCGGCCACCCCGGCCGCGACCGCGGTCTCGGCCGCCACCGGACCCGCCCTGACCTACCGCCTGCTCGACCGGCGCGCGAACGGGCTCGCCCGGCATCTGCGCGAACTCGGTGTCCGGCGCGGCGACCCGGTCGCGGTGCTGATGTCCCGCTCCCCGCACGCGATCGTGGCGTTGCTGGGGGTGCTCAAGGCAGGCGCGGCCTACGTGCCGATGGACCCGGCGCATCCGGACGCCGCCTTGGCCCATGTGTACCAGGACTGCGGAGCGCGGCTCCTGGTGACCGAACGCGGCCTGGCCGGGCGCGCGAGGACACTCGGCTCGGAGGTGGTACTCGCCGACGAGATCGTCCAGGAGGCGGCTGCCCCTCCCAGCACGGGAGTCCGGCCCGGCGACACCCTGTACGTCATCTACACCTCGGGAACGACCGGCCGTCCCAAGGGCACCGTGCTGACACACGCCAATGTCGACGGCTACCTGCGATGGGCGGGCGAGGCCTACCTCCCGGCCGGTTCCGGCGACACCGTGCCGGTGCATTCGTCCCTCGGCGTGGACCTCACGGTGACGAGCCTCTTCGCTCCGCTGCTGACCGGCAGGGAACTGGTCCTGCTCGAAGAGTCCGACATCCCCGGCGAAGCCCTTCGAGCCTCCGCCGCCGCCGACAAGGACTTCGCGTTCGTCAAACTCACCCCGTCGCATTTGCGGTTGCTGGAAAGCGCCGGTGCGGCTCGACGCGACGAGGTCTGGGCACGGACGCTGGTGATCGGCGGGGAGGCACTGCACGAGGACCACGTCGCGGCCTGGCGGCGTGGCGGCGCGGCGGGACGGCTGGTCAACGAGTACGGCCCCACCGAGACCGCGGTGGCCTGCGCGGCCCACGAACTGGGCGGGGAACTCCCGCCGTCCGGCCGGATCCCGATCGGGCGGCCACTGCCGGGCACGAGGCTTTACGTGCTCGACGGGTACCTGCGGCCCGTGCCGGTAGGTGCGCCCGGCGAGCTCTACGTCGGCGGCACCGGCGTCGCCCGGGGCTATGTCAACGCTCCCGGCCGCACGGCTGAACGCTTCGTCGCCGATCCCTTCGTCGCCGGTGCGGTCGTGTACCGGACCGGCGACATCGTCCGCCACCTCGCCGACGGTGCCTTGGAGTACCTCGGCCGCGGCGACGACCAGCTCAAGATCCGCGGGCACCGGGTCGAACCCGCCGAGGTCGAGGCCCTGCTCGAAAGCCACGACCGGGTACGGCGAGCGGTGGTACTGCCCGAGGGCGACGGCGACGACCTCCGGCTGGCCGCAGTGGTGGTCACCGAGCCGGGGGCGGGCACGCACCAGCACCGCACCGAGGACTGGCTCTCCGTCTATGAGGACACCTACGCCGCGCTGGAAGCCGGTCCGGACGCGACCTTCAACCTCGCCGGCTGGACCAGCAGCTACACCGGGGAACCCCTCGACCCGGCGGAAATGCTGGCCTGGCTCGCCGGCACGGTCGAACGGATCACCGGGCTCGGCCCGCGCCGGGTACTGGAGATCGGCTGCGGCACGGGCCTGCTCCTCTTCCGGGTCGCCCCGGGCTGTGAAAGCTACCGGGCGATCGACTTCTCGCCCGCCGCGGTCGAGTACGTGCGGCGCTCGGTGGCCGGCACCGGGCTGGAAGACGTCACCGACCTGGCAGCCGCCCCGGCACACCTCGCCGTGCGGCCGGGGGACCGGTTCGACACCGTCGTGCTGAACTCGGTCGTCCAATACTTCCCCTCCGTCGGCTATCTGATCGAAGTGCTCGACAGCGTGGTGGCGACGATGGAGGACGGCGGGCATGTCTTCCTCGGCGACCTGCGCGACCTGACACTGCTCGAAACCTTCCACACGTCGGTCGTGGCGCACCGCGCCGATCCGGCGACGCCGCTTTCGCGAATCCGGGCGGAGATCCGGCGCGAGGTCGAAGCGGAGGAAGAACTCTGTGTCGACCCGCGCCTGTTCGCCGGGATCGCGCGGCGCTCGTCCCGGATCACCTCGGTGCGGGTGCTGCGCAAACCGCCGGGCTACGACAACGAACTGAGCCGCTACCGCTACGACGTCATCCTGACGGTGGGCGGAGACCGGAGCGAGCTTTCCCCGGCGGTGCCACCCGCGACGTCGAGCCGGGACTCGGCGCTGCGGGCGCTGCTGGAGGACGCGCCATCCACCGCGACACTCGCCGACCTTCTCGGGGACCTGGACCGGAACCCGACCCCGGCGGAACGCGGTGAAACGACAGCGGCGCCCGACGACATCGGCTTCCCGGCGCGATACGCGAACGACCCGCGGTGGCACGCCGAGGCGGTGACCTGCCGGCCAGACCTCGAGGCACTGGCACGAGAGCATTTGCCCGCCGCGCTGCGGCCTTCACGCTACGTCTTCGTGCCGTCCCTCCCGCTGACCGTGACCGGCAAGCTCGACCGGGCCGCACTGCGCGCCCGGCTGGCTGCCGACCGGGACATCGACGGTGAACCGGCGGGCGGTGCGCGGGAGCGGCCGATGACGTCCACCGAGCAGCGGGTGGCCGTGATCTGGGCGGAGTTGCTGCGTCGGGACGGGATCCGGCCGTCCGACGATTTCTTCGACCTCGGCGGCCATTCGCTCCTCACCTTCCAGCTCGTTTTCCGGCTGCGCAAGGAATTCGGGGTCGAAGTCCCCATCAGGGCGCCTTTCGACGCGTCCACGGTCGAGGCGCAGGCCGCCCTCGTCGACGAGCGTCTGCGGGAGATCCCCGGCCCCGTGCGTCCCGAACTCGTCCCGGTTCCCCGGACGGGCCCGGTACCCGCGTCGTTCGCCCAGGAACGGCTCTGGTTCCTCAACCAGCTGGAGCCGGACAGCGTGCAGTACAACTTCCCGGTCTTCCTGCGGTTGCGGGGCTGCCTCGACGTCGGGTTCCTCCGGGAAGCGGTCAATGAGGTCGTCGCCCGGCACGAGGTGCTGCGGACCGTGCTCGTCCCCCGCGAGGGCCGCCCGTTCCAGACAGTGCTTCCCGCCGAACCCCTCGACGTCCCGCTCGTGGACCTGTCCGGAATGGACGCGGCGGCCCGCGAAGACGAGGCCGCGCTGCTGGCCGCCCGGCAGTACTCGGCGCCGTTCGACCTGGCCCGCCCGCCCGTGGTGCGGACGGGGCTGCTGCGGCTGTCGGACACCGAGCACATCCTGCTGCTGACCGTGCACCACCTCAGCGTCGACGGCTGGGCGGCCGGGCTGCTTCGCGACGAGCTCGCCGAGAGCTACACGGCACGCGTCGAGAACCGGCGGCCGCGGTTGCCCGAGCTGACCGTGCAGTACGCCGACTACGCGGTGTGGCAACGGCGGCTGCTCGACGAAGGCCATCAGGACGACCTGCGCGAGTACTGGCGCGGCCGCCTCGAGGGCATCCTGGACCTGCCCAGGCTTCCGATGGATCACGAGCGCCCGCGCGACCCGGCCCACCACGGCCGGACGCTCGACCTCGGGCTCCCGGCGGCCACCGCGGACGCCTTGCGGGTGCTGTGCAAGGCGGAGGAGTGCACGCTGTTCATGGCGCTGCTGGCCCCGCTGTTCGCCTTGATCGGCAGGCGCGCGGGCGCGACCGACGTGGTGGTGGGGACCGATGTGGCCAACCGCTCGGCCACCCCGACGGAACCGCTCATCGGTTTCTTCGTCAACCAGATCGTCCTGCGGGCCGACCTGGCGGGCGGGCCGACTTGGCGCGAGCTGCTGCGCCGGACGCGGACTCTGACCCTGGACGCCTTCGCGCACCAGGATCTGCCCTTCGAAGAGGTGGTGAAGGCGGTCAAACCACCGCGCAGCCGCAACCAGAGCCCGTTGTTCCAGGTCAAGTTCGTCCTGAACACCACGCGGCGGTCCGAGTCGGTGATTCCCGGGATCGAGGTCACCGACTACCGCCCGCCGGTCATCGCGACCAGCCGGTTCGACCTGGTGGTCCTGCTGGAGGAGGGCCCGGAGGGGATCACCGGACTGTGGGAGTACGACACCGAACTGTTCACCGAAAAGACGATGGCGGCGATGAGGCGCGAGTATCTCGACGCCATCGAGAACCTGGTGCGGTCGACGGACGCGCCGCTCACCTCCGCGCGGGCCCGCCGGCCGAGGGCCGAGCTGCGCCCGCCCGCGGCTCTGCGCGAAGCCCCGGCCAAGATCACCGTCTCCGCGCGGGACGCGGTCGTCGAGCAGCCCCTGTCGGAGCACACGCGGCTTCCGCTGCTCGTCCGGCCCGCCGGGGAGGAGATCGACCTCGTCGAATGGGCGCGGGAGAGCCGCGACCGGTTGCAAGCGGTGTTGCTCGACCACGGCGCCCTGCTGTTCCGCGGGTTCGGCGTCACCGAGCCCGCTCGGCTCGAACAGTTCGCCTCGGTCTTCGTAGACGAGCTGTTCGCCGAGAACGGCGAGCATCCGCGAGCCAAGGTCGGTGGTGGCGGCGTCTACACGCCCGTCTTCTTCCCGCCTGAGAAGAAACTGTTGTGGCACAACGAGAACTCGTTCAACGACGTCGGGCCGGCCAAGATCTGGTTCTGTTGCGCCCGCCCAGCCGAGATCGGTGGCGAGACCCCCGTCGTCGACAGCCGCGAGGTTTACCGGCGACTCGACCCGGCCCTGCGCGAGGAATTCGCGCGCAAGAAGGTGCGCTACGTCCGCCAGTACGGCTCCGGGTTGGGCCTGCACTGGCGCGAGGTCTTCCGCACCGCCGACCGCGCGGAGGTCGAAGCCCGCTGCGTCGAACAGGGACTCGAGTGGGAGTGGCACGAGGAGCGCCTGCGCACCGCCGCGGTACGCCCCGCCGTCGTCCGGCACCCCGTCACCGGGGAGTGGTCCTGGTTCAACCAGGCACAGCACTGGCATATCGCCTGCCTCGACGAGACCACCCGGACGTCCCTGCTGGACACGGTCGGCGAAGGCGGCTTGCCGCGCGAATGCCGCTTCGGAGACGGCACGCCGATCCCCGATTCGGCGATGACGGAGATCTGTGCCGTCTACGACGAGCTCGAGATCGTCTTCCCCTGGCAACGCGGCGATGTCCTGATGCTGGACAACATCCTTGTCGCCCACGCCCGGAATCCGTTCCAGGGCGAGCGGGAACTGCTGGTGGCGATGGGCGAAATGGTCCGGTTCCGGTAAACGGGAAGGGGAGCGGTGATGACCTCACAGGTCGAGGGATACCGGCTGTCGGCGCAACAGCGGCGGCTGTGGCGGCGGGTCGAAACCGGCGCGTCCTCCTGGGCGCAGGTGCTGATCGCCATCGACGGGCCGCTGGACCACACCCGCCTCGCGAGGGCGTTGGAGTCGCTCGTCGCGACGCACGAGATCCTGCGCACCTCCTACCACCGCGCGCCCGGGGTGCGGATTCCCGTCCAGGTGGTCGAGGAAGATGACCGTGCGCCCGTCCCGTGGACGGTGGTGGATCTCCGGCACGTGGCCGCCGCCGCCCGAGTCGCACAGGTGGTCCGGGAGGCGAGACGAGCTCCGGCCGATCCCGGTGCTCCCGCGACGCCCCAGGCGGTACTGTTCCGCCTCGGTGAGCGTAGCCACGAACTGCTCCTGACCACCTCGGCACTGGCTGCGGACGGAACCACCCTGCGGTCGCTGGCCGCGGAGCTCGCCGCCCGCTACCGGGAGGAGCCCCTCTCCGGCGAAGTGCTCGCCTACAGCCGATTCTCGGAATGGCAGCACGACATCGAGCCGGACGACGACGCCGAAGCGTTGCTGCAGAAGGAAAAGGTGCGCGTGGCGGAGCGGTTTCCGCTGCGCCACGGCGGTGTCGGCGACGAGCCTGGCAGAGAAACGATCACCGCCGAACTTCCGGCGCCCCTCGTGGCCGAAGTCCACGGTTACGCCGCGCGGCGGGGGATCGGTGTCCCGGCGGTGCTGCTCGCGGCCTGGCAGACCTTACTGGGACACGTAAGCGGGTTGCCGCGCGTCACCGTCGGCGTGGCGTTCGACGGCCGGCCCTACGACGAACTGCGGAACTGTTTCGGGCCGCTCGCCAAGTGGATCGGCGTCGACTCCGGCACCGGAGCGAGTTTCGACCAGCTGGCCGCCGAAGCCGACGAGCGGCTGGCCGACGTCGATGACCTCGAAAAGTACCTCGCCGGCTCCTATGCCGTCGCCGAACCGCAGTGGGACGTGGCCTTCGAGTGCAAGCGAGCGGAGCCGCCGGTCTCGGGGCCGGTGACCTTCGCCGTGCTGTGGGACGACGTCGCGGACGAATCGGCGGAACTGAAGCTGGAATGTGTCCTCACCGGCGCGGCGGCCGTCACGACCATCTGGCACTACTCGCCCCGCCGGTTCGATCACGACTACGTCGACTGTGTCCGGCGGCAATACCGCACGGTGCTCGCCGGGCTGCTCGAACGGCCCCATGTGCCGGTCGCCGCCGTCAGCGCACTCGACACCGTGACGCTCGCGGAGTCGACGCGCGATGCCGTCGGCCGGCGGGCGCCCGGCGCCCGGTGCCTGCACGAGCTGGTCGAAACCCAGGCCGCCCGCACCCCGGACGCGGTCGCCCTCCGGTTCGGGGCCGGACGGTACGTGACCTATCGGGAGCTCGACGATCGGGCGAGCCGGCTCGCCCGGCTCCTGCGTGGGCGTGGCGTCGGGCCGGAGGTTCCGGTCGCGGTATGTCTCGACCACTCGGCGGAGTTGCCGATCGCGCTGCTCGCTGTGCTGAAGGCGGGCGGGGCGTATGTGCCACTGGACCCGGCGCTGCCCGTCCACCGGCTGACCGCCTTGCTGGCGCGGGTTCCGTGCCCGGTACTGCTGGCCAAGCGCGGTGGCCCGCTGACCGGCCGGACCGATGCGAAGATCGTCTTCGTCGACGAACCAGGCGAAGAGGACGTCCTGCCCGGCGACCGCACACAGTTCCCGGCACCGTCGCCGGACAACCTGGCCTATGTCTTGTTCACCTCCGGGTCCACCGGAGCTCCGAAGGGTGTCCTGGTCACGCATCGCGCGATCGGGAACTACGTGAGGTGGGCCGCGGAGACCTACGTGGGGGAGCAGGGCGAGGGCGCGCTCGCACACACCTCCATCGGCTTCGACCTCACGGCCACCAGCCTGCTCGTCCCGCTGATCACCGGCCGCGCGGTCCACCTCGATCCCGCCTGGCCGGAGATCGGCGCGCTGGCGGAAGAACTGTCCGCGCGGTCGGGCCTGGACCTGCTCAAGGTGACCCCGTCCCATCTGTCGGTGCTCGCCGCGCTGCTCCCGCCCGAAACCCTCGCGGGCACGGCGCGGTCACTCGTGCTCGGTGGTGAGGCGGTGACCGCGGGCCTGCTCGGCCCGTGGCGGCGGCACGCGCCGTCCACGAAGATCTTCAACGAGTACGGGCCCACCGAGGCCGCCGTCGGCTGTTGCGCGCAGGAGATACCCGCCGGGCTCGCCGACGGTGCCGCCGTACCGATCGGTCACCCGATCACCGGTGCCGAGACGCACCTGCTGGGGCCGGACCTGCGGCCGGTGGCGCCGGGCGTGCTCGGCGAGATCTACGTCGGCGGCGAAGGGCTGGCTCGCGGCTACCTGCACGATCCTGTGACGACCGCCGAACGTTTCGTCGCGCACCCGTTCGCGGCGGAACCGGGTGCACGCCTCTACCGGACCGGGGACCTCGGCTACCGCGGGCCCGGCGGGGAGCTGTACTTCGCCGGCCGGGTGGACGACCAGGTGAAGATCGGCGGTGTGCGCGTCGAGCCCGCCGAGACCCGTGCCGCCCTGTGCGAACATCCGGCCGTCCGCGACGCGGTGGTCGTGGCACGGCAGGCGCCAGGGGAGGAAAAGTACCTGGCGGCGTACGTGGTGGGTTCCCGGGAGGTAACCACCGAACTGCCCGCCTTTCTCGCGGATCGGCTCCCGGCGGCCTTCCTGCCCCGCGACTTCACCTGGCTGGACAGGATCCCCTTGACCGCGAACGGCAAGCCCGATCTCGCGGCCCTGCCACTCGCCGGCACGGTCAAGGCCGGTAAAGCTGTGACTCCGCCCGCCGACGCGACCGAAGCGGCCGTGGCCACCCTCTTCGAAGGCCTCCTCAACCGCGCGCCGGTCGGTGCCGATGAGGACTTCTTCGACCTAGGTGGACATTCGCTGCTCGCGGTGCAGCTCATCGCACGAGTCAACGCCACCTTCGATCGCAGTCTCCCGGTCTCGGTCCTGTTCGAACAGAACGCCGCCGGGGCACCCGCGTCCACGACCGTCCGCGGGCTGGCAAACCTGGTACGTGAGGAAGGATCTCCCGAGCGACGCGACTGCCTGGTCACCTTCCCCGGCTGTGGCACGGGAAGGCCCCTGTTCTGCGTCCATCCCGCCGGGGGCAGCGCACTCGGATACCGCGAGTTGGCGGCTGTTCCCGGCTTCCCTTACGCCGTCAGGGGATTCCAGGCTCCGCTGCTCGGCGACGGTGCCGAGCCGAGTGTCGAAGACCTCGCCGAGCTCTATGCGGCGCGCCTGCTTTCGGCCTCGCCCGACAGACCACACCTGCTGCTCGGGTGGTCGATGGGCGGCCTCATCGCGTTGGAAATGGCCCAGCGACTCGACGCGCGGGCCGGCGTGCTGGTGCTGGTCGAGACCTACCCGCCGTCAATGCTGTCCGGCTCCGAGACGGATACCAAGGATCTGGTCGCCATGGCGGGCCACCGAGGCCCCGAAGTGGCGCGACTATTGGAACTCGCCCAGGCCCACAACCGCGCGGCCATCCGGTACCGGCCGTCGCCCTACGCAGGACCGGTCACCCTGGTCCAGGCCGCCGACCAGAACCCTCCGGACCGCGAGAAAGCCGCCGCGACTTGGCGGGAACTCCTTCCAGGACTTCAGAAGGTCCACGTCCTGCCAGGCGGACATCACTCCCTGTTTCAGGCCCCCTTCGTCGCCGGACTCGCGCGCACGTTGCGGGAGACCTTGCCCGGTCGATGACCCGAACCCGCAGGAAATCAACGGAAAGGCACGATTCTCATGACCAACCCGTTCGACGACCCCGACGGTACTTACTTCGCGCTGATCAACGACGAAGGCCAGTATTCACTGTGGCCCGCGTTCGCGGACGTACCCCAAGGCTGGACGGTCGCGCACGGCGCCGGGAGCCGCCAGGCCTGTCTCGACCACATCGAGCGGAACTGGACCGACATGCGGCCCCGTAGCCTGATCCGGGAGACGGCGGAAGCATGAACAGCACGACGCATTGCGGTGGTGATCCGGACGCTCACTGACATTGGGCCCCGAACCACTTTTGAGTGAGGTCGTTCACAGAGGAGAAAGCTCACCGAAATCCGTTTAAGTGATGGCGCGGGAACCTAACACTCGATCATGACCGAACGCAGGAAAATACGCAGTCGTATCGTCGTCGCGGTCACGGCCATGCTTCTGGCTGTCCCGTTGACCGTGCAAACGGCCCCCGCTTCCGCCGCATCAGAAGACAATCTGGTGGAGAACGGGACCTTCGTGACCGATCCTGCTTTGTCAGGGGTCACGTGGCGCAACAACGGTCCTGCCGCACCATGGCAGAAGGTCGGGGCCGGCTACGACCTGCTCAGCGCGGACTTTGCCCAGCACCCCAACGGCTACCAGGCGGTGGATCTCGGCCCCGAATTCACCGGCGGCGGTATCCAACAGCGGATCACCACCGAACCGGGCGCCTGGTACCGGGGCAGCTTCCAGCACAGCCCCGACGCTTGGGGCAACTGTGTCGGCCAGAACGTCGACTTCACCGTCGAATTCGCCGACGACGACGGAACAACCGTGCTGTCAGACGACATCAAGCCGCATGACGCGGACGGAAAGGCGCACTGGCGAAAGGCAGTGCTCCGTACCGTCAAATCGTACACCGGCACCCTTTTCCTTAAATTCAAGGGCAACACCAGTACCTCGTGTCAGGCAGCAATCACTAACGTCAAGGTGATCGAGGTCGGGTAAACAGCCGCCCGGCCGGCCACGTCGAACTCCGTCAAGCGAAGCAGGCGATGCTCGCCGCCCGGTGTCAGTGGCGGGCGGGAGACTGCGGCTGATCACCCGGGCAGCGGTCCGCTGCGTGATGGTTCCCCTGTTAGGGTCGGAAAGTTGATTGGACGGTAGCCAATTTGGGGGACAGGTGTTCAGTCGTCGACTGTCCGGTGCGGGGGCCGCGCTGGTGCTCGCCGGGGGCTTTCTTCTGACAGGCGCGGGCGTTGCTGCCGCGGGCTCGTGGATCTCCGTGGAGTACCAGGATTCCGCCTCGTATCCATTCCCGCGAGGCTTCGCGCGGTTCTACCCCGACGCGGTCGACGAGCAGGTCGAGGTCTGCGACAGGATGAATGATGGGCTGACCGTGTCCGCTCAGCTCCGCTACCACGGCGCGGTCCAGCTCGAGGTGACCGACCGCACCGGCCCGGACATCTTCTGTGCCAAGCAAAATCTGGACATCCCCGAGGGAACCCCGGTGTCGCTACGGGTGTGCGTCCAAAACCTGGACTGCACCGCGTGGCACGACGGCGTCTCATAGACCAGGACGGCGAAGCTCGTAAATTACGGGGCGCACAGCTATTCGGCGCGCGTTTTCCCTTGCACCCTACCTGGTGTCATGTCCGCCCCTACTCGGTGAGGACCATGGCGTCCAACTTCGGGTGGGGTCGGCGATTTTGAACAGCGCGCGGGATTTGAGGGTGCCGCGGAGGACGGCCGCGCGTCCGATCTGTGTGGGGGAACGGTTTCACGGGCGAGGCGGAAACGTTGGATTGGCTGCGAAGGATGCGGAGATCTGGTGTTGCGTCATCAGCTCGCGGTGCTTCAGCGTCAGGTGGCGCGGCCGCGGCGCCTACGCGAGGTGTTCAGTTTCCGGTGGAGGATCCCCTTGGCCTTCTTGGCCTGCCGGACGACCACGTCGAGCACCCGGCGACGTCGGGACCGGTTCGGCGTCTTCGCGGCCGTTTCGGCGGGCTTTGCCGGTTCCGGCTCCGAAATCTCGGCCGGTTCCGCCCGTGTCTCCTCCGCGGCATACTCACGATCGGATCGATCCGGGGTGAGTTCCCCGGCGATGGTCCCTTCCTCCGCAGGCCGCTGCCCTGGCAGTGCCACGGTCGGCGGCGTCTCCGACGCGGGTGGACCAGCCTGGACGGGAACAGTGCCGGGTTCGGTGACTGGTTCCGCGACGGCCTGTGTTCCGGCTTGGTTCGGCTGAGACTCCGTCGTTCGTGGCTGCCGGTGGGCGCGAACCCCGGCGGATCGGGCAGCCCGCCTCCGGCCCGTGCCACCGATCATCTCCGGCGTGATCGCCGGGGTCATGAGCGGGGTGTGCGCGGTGTCGGCGTTCGGCACCGCCGGTTCGCGGGCGGCGGGATACCGGGCGAAGACGTCCGCGGCCGGAGCTTCGGCCTGGACGTCCGCTCGGTGCCGGATCCTGACGAGTCCATAAGTCCCAAGAAGGCCGAGTAGACCGGTCAAACCCAACCATGCCGTCATAGCCGTCCTCGCTTCCCTGGTAGCCGGTTCCCAACGAGTGACCTGTGGGCGGTCTTCTAATCCGAAGACAACCTTGTGGGTGACGTTCGAGATGCCCTGGGTGTGGACGCCCTCGGTGCGGGTACGCAGAAGTCGATGATCGTTTGCCACCGAAGGAAGGATGATCAATGCGCCATTGGGGAGCGAAACTCATCTCCGCGTTCGTGGTGTCCGGCGCCATCGCCCTGACCGGAACGATGCCGGCGTCGGCGGCGCCCGAACCCACGGTCGCGACGCAGGCGTGGCACCAGGCCGAGAACGACCCGAACGACAGGACCGATTCCGACGGCGACAACGGCCTGTGGGGCCTTCTGGGTCTTCTCGGGTTGCTCGGGTTGGCAGGCCTGGTCCGTCGCGGGCCGAAGACCGGCGCGATGGCGGGGTATCCGGGTGCCGGGACGCCGCCGGCGAACACCTACCCGCCCGCCGAACCGCGACGGAACCCGCCGGGCGCCTGAGCACTCGCGCCACCGGAGATCCGCTCCCCGGTCCCCGGACGGTCCGCGCCGCCACCGTCCACGCGGCGGCGGCCCCACACGGATGACCCCGGCGCCCTTGTCGGCAGTGATCGGTGGTGAGCGGCAAGCATTACAGGCAGTACCGGTAAGACGAAAACGCAGGATTAGGGCGGGAAGTCGTCGAATCGCTCGCGGCGACCGGAGGGCAGTGCCGCGCGGGCTGGTCAACCGCGAGACCCGCTTCCGTTGCCAGCGGCCCAGCAAGCTTGGCGGCTACCACATGTCGTCTCCCTGTATGCCGACGCCAAAACCCGGCGGCACGGAAATAGGATACGCGGAATAGTGACTTTTGCCGGATGGAAAAGAAACGATTTCGCCGCTGTTTGCCGTGAAAAGAAAATCATTTCCGTTTCGGTCGAAGCCTGGTCGGGGTCTCGCACCCGGTGGCGGCGTCACCTCAGGCAGGAGACCGATGGCACTGTTGTGTCAAAACCGGGGGTTGGCAACTTGGTAACCGGCAGGGACGGTCTTCGACCCCTCGTGGTGCCAGCTACGACGAAAGTATTCAATTCTTAACGTTTGAACCTTCCGTTCACCCGGCCGCTCGCTCAGGATCTGCTCGCACCGCGAGAAAACTCGCAGCTTTTCTTCCCTGCATCCAAGGAGAGCGCATTCGTGAGCACGAAACATCTCAGACGCCTGCTGACGGCCACTGCGGTGGCGTCGCTGATGGCAACGGGCGTCGCGGCCGTCGCCGAAGCGCAGCCGGTGGACCGGCCCGATGACCAGCCCGGCCGCGCGTTCACCGAGAACGTGGTCGAAGGTGAGCAGTACGATCAATTCATCGCCACCTTCAAGCCACGCGCCGAGGCCGGACGCTCGCGCTCCGCACGTGCCGATGCGCTCCGGGAGACGGGAGCCCGGCACGGTGTGTCCGTCCAGGAGGTCCGTGGACTGGCAGTCGGCGGCGTCGTCGTGCGGACCGACAAGAAGCTCTCCGGTGAGCGGGCTCGCGGCTTCCTGCGGTCGCTGGCCGCACGGTCCGACGTGGCTTACGTCGAGCCGGACGTCCGTTTCTACCCGACGGCCACTCCGAACGACCCCTCGTACAACGACCAGTGGCACTACTTCGAGGCGACCGCGGGTATGAAGCTGCCCAAGGCGTGGGACACAGCCGACGGCGCCGGCGTGACCGTCGCGGTGGTCGACACCGGCCGCACCGCGCATTCCGACCTCGACGGCAACACCGTCGCCGGATACGACTTCATCAGCGACTCGTGGGTCTCCCGCGACGGCGGCGGGCGCGACTCCAACCCTCAGGACGAGGGTGACTGGATGAAGACCGGCGAGTGCGGCACGGACCAGAACGGCAACCCGGTGCCGTCGTCGGACCGCAATTCCAGCTGGCACGGCACGCACGTCGCGGGGACGATCGGTGCGGTCACCGGCAACGGCAAGGGTGTCGCGGGCGTGGCGCCGAAGGCGAAGCTCGTCCATGCACGCGTGCTCGGCCGCTGCGGCGGCACATTGTCGGACATCTCGGACGCGGTCGTGTGGGCCTCGGGTGGGTCCGTCAGCGGTGTGCCCGCCAACGCCAACCCGGCCAAGGTCATCAACATGAGCCTCGGCGGCGGCGGCTCCTGCAGCAGCACTTATCAGAACGCGATCAACAACGCGGTCGGCCGCGGCGCCACGGTCGTCGTGGCCGCGGGCAACGAGAACCAGAACGCGAGCAACTCCCAGCCCGCCAACTGCGGCAACGTGGTCACCGTCGCCGCGCTGGATCGGCAGGGTAACCGGGCGTACTACTCCAACTACGGCACCATCGTCGACGTCGCCGCTCCAGGTGGAGAGACCGCCACGAGGACCGACGGCGTTCTGTCCACCCTCAACACCGGCACCACCACGCCCGGCAGCGAGACCTACCAGTACTACCAGGGCACCAGCATGGCGACCCCGCACGTGGCGGGCCTCGTCGCGCTGATGCTGGGCGAGAAGTCGATGTCCCCGAGCGACGTGGAGACCAGCCTGAAGCAGAACGCCCGGGCGATCCCCGGCAGCTGCACCGGCGGGTGCGGCGCCGGGCTGGTGGACGCGGAGAAGACCATCGCCTCCCTCGGCGGCCCGACCCCGGCCCCGACCGGCCAGCTGTTCGCCAACCCCGGCTTCGAGTCCGGCAACACCGGCTGGGCCGCGAGCGCGGGGGTCATCAACTCCGACACCTCCGCGGCTGCGCGCAGCGGCTCGTGGAAGGCGTGGCTGAACGGCTACGGTCAGACCCACACCGACACCCTGTCCCAGGCGGTCGCCATCCCGTCGACCGCGACGGCCGCCACGCTGTCGTTCCACCTGCGGGTCGACTCGGCGGAGACCGAGTCCGTCGCCTACGACACGCTGAAGGTTCAGGTCCTCGACTCGTCCGGCACCGTGCTGGCGACGCTGGCGACCTACTCCAACCTCAACGAGACCACCTCATACGTGCAGCGTTCGTTCGACCTGAAGAGCTACCTCGGCCAGAACATCACGATCAAGTTCACCGGGGCGGAGGACGCCTCCCTCGCCACCTCGTTCCTGATCGACGACACGGCGCTCAGCACCAGCTGACGCGAGCACCCTTGGCAGCGCCCCGCCGGCCGACGGGGCGCTGCCTACTCGCGCGTAAAGTCGATCCTTCCCTCCCGCATTTCCAAGAGTTACGGTCCCCGCGTGAGAAACGGACACCCCGCGTTCCCTGGCGCGCTCCGGGCGGCGATCGACAAGCGAGGTATCAGCCTGGAACGTCTGGGCGCGCGGCTTCGCGCCATGGGCACGCCGGTCAGCACGGCCACCCTGAGCTACTGGCAGACCGGCCGCACCCAGCCGCGCCCCACTTCGCTGGCCGCGTTGAGGAACGTCGAACAGATCGTCGGCCTGCCGCAAGGCACGCTGGCCGCCCTGCTCGACCCGCCCAAACCACGCGGCAGGGCCGCCCGAACCCGGCAGATCGTCCTGGGAACCGAATTCTTCCCGAACGTCGCGCCCGTGGAGCGGCTGCTCGACGGCCTCGACATCAGCCAGGACGCACGGCTGACCCGGCTCAGCGGGCACGACCGCATCGACATCGGCGCCGACCGCGGCGTGAGATCGCGGACGAGCAGGCAAGTGCTGCGGGCCGAGGACGACGACCTCGACCGGCTCGTGGTGGTCCACGAGCTCGATCTGCCGTGTGCGATACCACCGCAGGTGCGGGCGATCCGCAACTGCGGCCTCGGCCGGGTCCGCGTCGATGTCGAGGCGGGACTCGTCGCCGCCGAACTCCTGTTCTCCCGCCCCCTGGCGCGGAACGAGACCATCCTGATCGAGCACGGGCTGGACGTCTCGTCCCCGGCTCGCTCGACGTACTACGAGCGACGCTGCCGGACACCCGTCCGCGAGTACCTCGTCGAAGTCCGCTTCGACCCCCTGGCCCTGCCCGACCGCGTCATCCGCTACTGCACGCTCGACGAGGTCGAGAAGTACTGGCCCGCCCCCCTCGACGACGACCACTCGGCGCACAGCGTCGTCGTCGACTTCGGCCCGGGCCGGTGTGGCCTGCGCTGGGACTGGCCCCTCTCCTGACCGCCGTGACCGCACCCGCGCGTTTCCGGGTGCTGGCCAGTGCCTTGGTCGGGGAGAGGCGGGATGCCCTGTGGGCCGGGTGGCCACCGGCCGTCACGCCGACGACGACCGCGGGGATGATGCGAAGTGCCTATCCGCCTCACGAAGTGCGTTCACTGCGGGTTCGGGTGAGCGGAGTTGGCGGCTTGGCCTGGAGGACCGCCACTCGGGCGATGGGCGCTCCAGCCTCCTGGGCGGTGTCTCGGATTGTGCGGCTGGTGGTGTCGGACAGGGCTGCGAAGGCGGCGAGGAAGAAAGAGCGTTAGAGCCGGCGGTTGCCGGTTCTGGCGGGGTGTTGGCCGGCCCGGCCCCGGACCGGGCGACGCCGGCGTGTCGACGCTTAGTCCGGTCAGCGGTGTGGGATCGCTAGCACAAGATCGTGCGCAGTACGCCCGCGCTCCTGGTCCACTACCAGGCCGAACTCACCATCGCCGCGATCGTCCTCTGGCGTCGATGACTTAGAGGACAGTTCCTAGACGACGAGCTCCGGTGCTCGTGTGACGACGATGTGTTTTCTCCCGAACGAAAAGGTCTGGAGCGGTGTTCGCGGCAGCGCATACGTTCCCATCGGAACTGATCACTCGACCGATCGAGGGGAAGGATCAGCAATGTCGGACATGACGTCAGGCAGGCGCTGGGCAAAGCTGACAATAGCAATGGTGATGGCTGTTCCTCTGGGAGTTCTTGGCACCGCATCACCATCGGCCGCGGAGACCACCTTCTCGGCGGTTCCGGACGACGACAGTAAGAAACCCGGCGACGTCGATGGCTGCGATCGCACCGGAACGCCCGGAATCTACGACGACAGCGGCTCGCGCACTTACAAGGGGCGTCATCTCACCCTCTACACCGAAAAAATCTGGGACTACTGGGCTCACGCCACAATCACAGGAAAGGTGGCCAGGAAGGACAAGGTGTACGTGCAGCGGAGCTTGTACGCCTTCAACATGCACTCCAAACCCAGGTATCCTTCAGACGATTACGTGCGGGCGATGGGCGGTGTCAAGACCTGCCGGCACATCGCGAACAACTCGGATGCGAGCAGTGACTATGCCCGTACCGGCTCGGTAGCGCTTCAGACGGGTGAGGACAACCGCAGTCATGCGGTACGGGCATGCGTGAAGCCCACGGGTGGGAAGTTCAAGTGCACCCGCTGGTTCATCGACCACTACTGATCCTGCCTAAAGCCGATGGCCGGCGAGAGAAGCTGTATTCTTTGCGGCCGTTACGCGTCTGGTGCACCCGGCGCCGGGAACGATGCGCTCCCGAAGCCGGTCGGGACGGGCAAACGGGAGTGGCCAAACCCGCGGACTTCACGCACACCCACCCGCCCATCTCGTGTTCGGCGTGTGGTGCCGGAAACGTTGTCATGAGTGCCGCACGGTGCGGATCCGGCCTGCGGCGACGCAATTGCATGCGACGCCACTGGCGACCGCGCAGTCTGCGCGGGGCTCTGGGTGTAGACCGACCACGTGCAGTGGTGTCATCATCGCGGTGCTGGTCGTGACCGCCGCGGCGGCGCAGATTCTCGGATGTCGTTATCCGGCTCGCACGGTGGCCCTCGTCGGGGACGCCGCACTGGGAGTCCTGATGATCGCCGGAGTCGGCGCATTCGTTGCGGGCCACGCGGTGCTCATCGTCGTATCGGTCGCACTACAGGGCGGCGCGTACGGGCTGGCATTCGGTGGTTCGTTGCGCTACCTCACAAGCCAGGTCCACTCCGACCATCGGGGCGCCGTCATGTCGGCGTTCTACCTCATCACCTACAGCGCCCTGGTCGTGCCCACGATCCTCGTCGGCATCGGCGCGACCGTGTGGACCCCGACAGCGGTCTTCCCCGTCTTCGCCGTGCTGGCCGCACTACTCTGCCTGACCGCGGTGGCCGTGGAACTACGGCAAAGTCGTGTCATCGCCGCGGATCTCGGCGCCCCGGGATCGGAATCCCGGCGCTCGCTGACACGATCGTGAAGTCCCACAGCGGGCCCGTGACGGCCGCAGCCGCTGTCGGCGAAGCTGACGCGGTGTCGATTTCGGGGGACGGGTGTTCGCGAACGCCAGCGGCACATAACGGCCGACGACGTCATCATCGCCTTGCCGAGACGTTGGTTACGAGGAGCTGCTTCGTGTCTGCCAAAGCTGTGGGTTCTCCGGTTGAGCGAGACCTGTCGGCGCTGGCCCTGCTGGTCGTGATCCGGGAGTCGTCGCCGCGTGGTGTCTCGGCAGCCCCGGGCGCGGTCAGCCGACAGCACACCGCCCGCAGTCGGCGTCGTCGGCGAGATGCGCTTGGGCATGCGCCTGATCGGCCAAGGTCTCCGGGTAGAAGGTCAACGCTTTCTGCCAGAGACGGCGAGCTTCGGCGGGTTCGTCGTGCCGGAGCGCCACATGGGCCTGGCCCTCGACGGCGCGCGCCATCTCCAGGATGAGGTGGCGGCTCGTGGCCAGTGTCCCGGCACGCCGGTACAGATCCGTGGCCGTCTCGATATCGCCCAACGCCAGGTACGTTTCGCCGAGGCAGTTGAGCGCGTCGCATTCGACGTCGGCGACTCCCGCCGCCGCGCCGACGTCGAGGGCCAGCCTGCCCAGTTCGATCGCCGCCGCGAGATCCCCTTCCCGGCGATGCAGGGCGGCCAGCCACGCCAGCGCCCATCCCTCGCCGAACCGGTAGCCGATTTCGCGGCTGAGCGACAGCGCCTCCGTCAGATGGGAACGGGCCTGCGGATACCGCTGGAAGTGCCCGTGCAGGCGGCCGATATTGGCCAGTGAAAGCGCCTCGCCCTGCCGGAAGCCGGTTTTCCGGTTGATGGTCAGCGCCCGCAGGAACTGTTCCATCGCCTCGGGATACTCGCCGAGATCCGCTGCCACGAACCCGAGGTTGTTGATGAGCACACCCACGTCACGTGTGCTGCCCAGTTTCTCCGACAGGTCGTGGGCGATCCTGAAGCACTCCCGCGCCTCGCGGTACCGGGCGATCCGCACGTAGGTGATCCCCAGGTCCGCGGTCTGGTACGCCTCGCCGGCCTGGTCGCCTGCCGCCCGGCTGATCCGAAGGGCCTGTCTCAGCAGCTCGATCGCCTCGGTGAGCTGGCCGAGCTCACGGCGGATGACGGCGATGTTGGCCAGCGCGGTCGACTCACCACGCGGATCACCCAGCTCCCGTGCCGCGGCGACCGCGCCCTCGAACAGGTCCAGCCACGCGACGCGGAAGTTCATCCGCTCCAAGAACGGGCGCAGCACGCAGGGCAGCTGCCAGGAGTGCAGGGCCCAATCCGACGCCTGGGCGAGGGAGGCCACCGCGATCAGGTTCTGGTATTCGATCTCCAGCAGGCCGATCGCCTCGACCTCGTTCCTGGCGGGTGGCACCGGCACCGGGCCGGAAGGAATGTCCGGCTCGAAGAGCGATAGCTTGCGGGCCATCGGGCTGCAGTGCAGGTGGGCCAGGTAGAGGTAGTAGTCGAAGAGCCGTCCCGTCGCTTCTTCGCGGCCGGCCTCGGTTTCCTCGGTTTCCACGAGCTGCTTGGCGCAATCGCGAACCAGGTCGTGCAGCTGGTATCGCCCCGCGACGGGTTGCAGGAGAAGATTGCAGTCACAGAGGCTTTCCAGCTGCTGCTCGGCTTCGTCCACCGAGAGGCCGGTGAGAGCGGCGATGGCATGCCGGTCGAAGTCCTGGCCCGGATGGAGCCCCAGGAGGCGGAAGGTCTTGCGCTGGCGCTCCGAGAGCGTTTCATAGGACAGCCACAGCGTCGTGTAGACGCTGAGGTCGTCCACGGTCAGGGTGTGCATTCGACGTCGGGTCTCCCGCAGCCGTTCGGCCAGATCCGCGACGGTCCAGGCCGGTCTGTGCCGCAGGCGGGATGCGGCGATCCGGATCGCCAATGGCAGCCTGCCGCAGAGCTCGACCACGTCGGCGAGCGCTGCCGAGTCCCCGGTGGGTCGATCCGCGATACGCCGGAACAGCGCGACCGCTTCGGCCGAGGACAGCACATCCAGCGAGACAGGACGTCCGCTGTTCAGCGTCGTCAAACGGCGGCGGCTGGTCACCAGCACCAGCGCCTCGGTCGTGCCCGGCAGCAGCGGACGTACCTGTGCCGCGTCGACGGCGTTGTCGAGTACGACGATGATCCGTCTGCCCACCGCCAGCGAGCGCCACCTTTCGGCGCGTTCGGTGAGTCCAGGGGGTACCAGTTCCACCGGGGTGCCCGCTTGCCGGAGCAGGACGTCCAGCGCCGCCTCCGGGGTTCGCGGCCGCTCCTTGACGGAGAAGCCGTGCAGGTCGATGAAGTACATGCCGTCGGGGTAGTCGTGGTCCAACAGTTCCGCCAGGCGGACGGCGAGCGCGGTCTTGCCGACGCCGCCCATCCCGTCGATCGCGGTGATGATCAGCGGTCCGGTGAGTCCCCGGCGGACCTCGGTGAGCACTTGGTCGATGTCGGCCGCGCGCCCGACGAAGTCGCTCGCGCCGGCGGGCAGGCGGCGCGGCCGTTCGGATGTCGCCGGTGACGGTTCGAGCGGGGTGCCGCGCAGGATCTGGGCGTGCGCCTCACGAAGCCGCTTGCCCGGGTCGAGACCCAGTTCGTCGGCGAGAAGCCGGCGGCCCTCCTCGTACGCGGTCAAGGCCTCGGTCTGCCTGCCCAGCGCGGCGAGCGTCAGCATGAGCAACGCCCGGAGCGGCTCGCGAAACGGATGTTCGCTCACCAGGCCGGTAAGCTGGATCACCAGCTCGTCGGCCTGGCCGAGCTTCAGCCGGAGCTCGCTCAGCCGTTCCACCGCGAGCAGATACTGTTCGTCCAGCCCGGTGGCCGCGGCGTCGATGGCACGACTTGTCCGCAGTCCGGCGAGCGCGGGCCCGCGCCAAAGAGCGGTGGCGGCCGACAGCGCCTCGACGGCTTCCGCCGGGCGCCCGTCGGCCTCGGCCTTTTCCCCGGACTGGACCTCCGCCCAGAACCTGTGCAGATCGAGACGGCTCTCAGGCAGGACCAGCCGGTAACCGGCGGGTTCGGTGACGATCGAATCCCCGTCCCCGCCCGCCGAGGTGATCGTGCGGCGCAAGGCCCAGACCGCGTTGTGCACCTGTGCGTGGGCCGTCGGCGGGGCCGTCTCATCCCACAGGCCTTCGACGAGGCGGTCGAGGGTGACCACCTTGTTCATGTGTATCAGCAGCATCGCCAGCAGCCTCTGCTGGCGGCGGCCGCCGAGGCGAACCGCCCCTTCGCCGGTCCTCGCTTCGAGTGGCCCGAGGATATAAAAGTCCATGGCGCAACAGCCCCCTCCGCGTCGCGAACCCCACACAGAGTAGACCAAGGACGAGCGGTCGATGCGCCGTCAAGAGCCGGCCCGCCGGTTCGATAGCGAACGAATAGCGGCGGTTGCCATCATGGGCCGGCTGGGGAGATCTCCCAGGTAGGCGGCCTGTCGCTCCATGACCTGCCGCGAACCGACCGATAAGGAGTACACATGCGGAAAGCCGTCGTAACAGGTTTGGCCGTGGCTGTCACCGCCCTGGGGGTGCTGCTGGGCCTGAGCGGCGTCAGCGAGGGGCCCTCGCCCGCTTCGGAGGGCTCCGACGCGTTGATGATCAACATCAAGGGTCCGATTTGTGAACCGCACTGCTAGCACATCAGCGATGAACGAACCGTCTTCCACGAGGAAGAGCACCATGAGCTTCGTTTCATCGCTGATCGCGCTGGCCGTCGTGTTCGCGACCACTTGGTTGCTCCAGGCCGGGGCTCCGCGGTCGGCCTCGGCCTGGTGGTCACACCAAGCCGAGACCGCGAGCCTGGTCTGGCACCAGGACTGGCGGGTGTTCACGCGGGCACCGATCGGAGCGGACACCGTCGTCTACGACGCGCGGCAGCTGACCCTGGTCACCCTGTACGCGACCAGCTCCGGCAACCGCTGGGGTCTCAGTCGCATCGCCTACAGCCAGTGGATGGAGACCGCGGCGCTGAAAAAGAGTGTTCCCGCCGACCGGTGGACCGCCTGCCCGGCCGACGCGATCGAGCAGTGCCGTCCGGCTATGGCGGCGGCTCGTGCTTTCCCGGTCGTGAACCCCACTCGTGACGGGACGATCTGTGGGAAAGTCGTTCTGTCCCAGGAGACTCCGCGTCCCTGGCGGGACGCCGAGCCCGCCGTGGCCCGGACCCGCCTGATCAACGCCGTCGCACTGCTGGACGTGACGTGCGTGCGGTGAGGCGAGGGTGGACGGCCTTCACCGGCGCGGCGGACCGGTTCGAGCCGCGCGGGCGGCCGCTCGCGGTGGGCCGGTCCCTGCTGGCGTTGGCCTGCGGATGCCTGCTGGCGCTCAGCCCGGACCGGGCGTTGTTCCCACGAACGACGGGCGTGACCGACGGGCCGGTCTGTACCGGGATCGGCCGGATCTCCTTGTGGTGCTTGGCCGAATCCAGTGGTGTGGACCTTCGGGTCTGCCGGGTGCTCGCTCTCGCCGTGTTCGCGATCGTGGCACTCGGTTACCGGCCTCGGTGGACCTGCGTCCCGCACTGGTATCTGACCTACAGCCTCAGCGTGACCGTGGCCCTGCCCGACGCGGGGGAGCAGGTGATCCGCATCCTCACGCTGTTGCTCATCCCGATCTGCCTCGGCGACGACCGGAGATGGCAGTGGCAGTGCCCCGGCAGTCCGCTGTCCGCCGCTTGGCGGGGCCGTGCCTACGCGGCGCATCTCTTCGTCCGCTTACTGGGCGTGTCGATCTACGCGCAGGCGTCGCTCAGCAAGCTCGCGGTGCCCGCCTGGCGTGACGGGACAGCGGGCTACTACTGGCTGGTGCACCCGCATTACGGCTCGGCCATGGCGATTCAACCGCCGGTCGGGACCGTTCTGCAGCAACCGATCGGCGTATCGGTCGTGACCTGGGGCGCGCTGGCGACCGAACTGACCCTCGCCCTGCTCCTGCTCTGCCCCGGCCGTGCCCGCAGAGCGGGCTGGGCGCTGGCGATCGGCATGCACGGCGCGATCGCCCTTCTGATGGGGTTCACCACGTTCGCCATGACGATGGCGGGTCTGTGGGCCATCGCCTGCGCCGCGACGACCAGGCCGGCGGAGCCGGTGGACTTCGCCGCGCGGACAGCGTCGACGGCGACCCGGACCGACGTCTGAGGCTTGTCCCGCAAATTCGGCCGATATCCCTTCGGGCACTTCGCTCTCGGATCGCCTCTTCGTGCGATCGCCCGGCTCTTCCTGTCGGAATTCGAGTCGAGAGCCGCCCGAGAGAAGACGGTTCTAGCGTTGGCAGAGCGAGCCGGCGCCGGTGATCCGGCCTGGGGGGCTCGCGGGGAATCCCGGCATTCCCGGGAAGGGATCATCGCTCAATTTGTGGGGGAGTACGTGTTGGAGAACAACGACGACCGTGGCCGTGCGGGCGCGGCGGTTTCGCCCGAAGTCGATCAGGTGCCGGTCGAGATGCTGTCGGCCGCCGAATCACCAAGGCTGGCCGGGGAGAATCTCGAATACGTCCGTCTGCTCGCGGAGATCGACGCCGAGCTTCCGCCGATCGTCGTCAACCGCCGGACGAATCGGGTCGTCGACGGTATGCATCGTTTACGTGCGGCCAGATTGCGTGGTGAAAGAACGATCGCCGTCCGGTATTTCGACGGCGACGACGAAGCCGCGTTCTTGATGGCGGTGGAGATCAACATGCGGCACGGGCTGCCGTTGTCGCTCGCGGATCGCGAGGCCGCGGCGGTCCGCGTACTGGCCAGCCGTCCGCACTGGTCGGACCGGACCATCGCGGCCAGTACGGGCCTCGCCTGGACGACGATCGGCGCCCTGCGCAAACGCGGCGGACCGGGAATACCCCAGCCCGCCAACCGGCTCGGCAAGGACGGCCGGAGCCGTCCGGTCGACGGGAGTCTCGGGCGAGTGCTGGCGGGAAAGGAGATCGCGGCCCGCCCGGACGCGTCGTTGCGGCAGATCGCGAAAGCGGCGGGAATCTCCGTGGCGACCGCGCGCGACGTGCGAGACCGGTTGCGGCGTGGGGAAGATCCGGTTCCCGCCCGGCTGCGCCGCGACGGCCCACGGCCGGGAAGGCCAGTGGAGGTGGTCGACGTGCAGGCGACCGTGCGTGGTTTGAAGAACGACCCCTCGTTGCGGTTGACCGAATCCGGGCGCGCGCTCCTGCGCTGGCTCGACGGCCACGTCATCGAAAGCGACGAATGCACGGTACTGGCCGCTGCGGTCCCGCCGCACTGCGTTGAAGTGATCGAGGCGATCGCGCGCAGATGCGCCGAAACCTGGTCGGAGCTGGCGACGGCGGTGCGGAAGAACGACTGTTCAACCGGGTGAATCCACCGGTTGAACACCATGTCATTCACGCTTCTTGCCTCCGGAACGGCGCGACCGCCATTGTTTGCCGGGCGGATCACGGTGCGCCGGTAGTTGGAACAGCCGGTGAATTCGTCGGCTGGTTCGGCCGGGAATTCGGCCCACGGTGAGGAACGACGAAAGGTGCTGACAGTGCTGAGCGTTCACCATGTCGGCGTACAAACAGACCATTTCGAGAATTGCCTGAACTGGTATCTCGATTTCTTCGAAGCCGAGCAGATCTGGCAGCTGGACCGGTTCTCGCGGCTCACGCTGAGGCGGCTGCCGGGTATCCGGCGGCTGACCGAGGTCACCGCGGGCGGCGTCCGGTTCCACCTGTTCGACCGCGTCACGCACACCGGCAAGACCCCGTCACCCGACGACTTCCTGTTCCAGCACGTGTGCCTCGTCGTCGACGGGGCCGAGGAGCTGTCACGGATCCGGCTGAGGTGGCTGAAGCTGTACAAGTCCGGCCGGTACAAGTTCATGCTGCCGGATCCGCCCACCGAGATCGTGACCGACGCCGACGGTATTCAGAGCCTCTACCTGTTCGACGTGAACGGGCTCGAGTTCGAATTCACTTACGTGCCGGGGGAAACCGATGGGTGAGGCAAGGACGAGTGTCCTGGCGCCGGCCGCCGAGCAGTGGGACTACGGCGATTTCCCGTACGGCCTGGAGCCCCTGGTCATCCCGCCGTGCGGCTACGGCGTCGTCGCGACCGTGCAGCCCGCGGACCTGCTCGCCGTATACGAGGTGGAACGGGCGAGTATCGACGCCGAGCCCGCACGTGACGGTGTGAAACCGTCCTCTTCGGACGCGTTGTACTGGTTCCGGTGGATCACCGGCCACCAGGTCACGTTCCTGCTGTGGCATCTGATGGGAGCGCATGTGAAGGCGATCGCCGCCGGGCGGTCCGCCGACGAAGCGACGCTCACCAGTCTGGAGTCGTACACCCACGGCTATTCCACGATGCTGGGCTACAGCGGATCGTGCCCGGTGGAGGTCTACCAGACCCTGATCCGGCCCCGGCTTTACTTGCAGCACCGTGGTTTCAGCGGACTGTGGGCGGCGGATTTCGCTCCTCTGCGGCGGCTGTTACGCGGGCACGAGCAGCCGTGGATGACCGGGCCGGCCGGGGCTCGGCTGGCCGCGGCCATCGCGACGAACCTGTCCGCGCACGAGGCGCTCGCCGACCGGCTCGTGTCCGGTGGTAAGTCCCTGCTGCAGGAACGGGCCCCAGACACGGTCGTGCGGCCGTCTGCGCGTACCACCGCGTTGTTCGACAACCTGTTCGTGACGCTCCGCGCGCCGGTCGACCGGGACACGGTCATCGCGCAGCTGTTCCGCCGGTTGCGTGCCGTCCGCCTCGATCTGGTGACCAATCGGCTGGATCCGGCCGGATCCGATGAGGACTGGACATTCGACGTCCTCCGCCGGGTCGTGGCCTCCGCGCTGACCGACCGCGAGCGCCTTCCCAGCTGAGCTTTGCCGTAATCGTGCAGGAAAGGGAGCCGAGACGATGCCCGAAGATCTGATCTACCAGGTTGTCCGCAACCACGAGGAGCAGTACTCCTTGTGGCCCGCGGAACGTGCCCTGCCGCTCGGCTGGACGGCCGAAGGCACGACCGGGACGCGAGAGGAATGCCTTGCGCGGGTGAACGAGATTTGGACGGACATGCGGCCGCTGAGCGTCCGACAGGCCGCGCGATGACGACCGGAGCGCGGGCGGTGGGCGGCCTGCCCGCCACCCGATGGCGACGGACCGAGGACCGCTCGACGCTCTCGTACGCCGAGCGCCGGCTGTGGTTTCTCGATCAGCTGCACCCGGGATCCACCGGGTACTCACTGCCGTACGTGTTCCGCGTCAGCGGTCCGCTGGATCTTCCGGCGCTGCGTGGTGCGATCACCGGCCTGCACCGGCGGCACGAGGTACTGCGGTCCACGTATCGTGCCGAGGCCGGAGAGCCGAAGCGGGTGATCACCGCCCCCGGCGAGGTGACCCCGGTTCTCACCGTCGTGGACTCCACGGGTGACGAATCGCGCGCACGCGAGTTGCTCGAGCGGGACCATCGGACGCCTTTCGACCTGGCGACCGAACATCCTGTCCGGTGGACGCTCATCCGGCTGGCCGCGGACGACCACCTCCTGGCGCTCACCGTGCACCACATCGCGTTCGACGAATGGTCCGGGTACGTCCTCGCCGAGGATTTCGCCGCTCTCTACGACGCCGCGGTGGCCGGAGTGCCGCCCGTGCTGAGCCCGCTCGTGTTCGACTACGCCGATCACGCGGCGCGTGAACGGTCGACCGGGTCGATCGCCTATTGGGAGCGCGAACTCGACGGCGTGGACAAGGTGGACCTGCCGCTGGATCACGCCCGTCCGCCGGTGTGGCGTCCCGAGGGCGGCAGCGTGGCGATCGAGGTACCCGCCGAACTGGCGGCGAAGCTGGCCGTGCTCGGCCGGTCGGCCGGAGCGAGCCGGTTCATGACGATGCTGGCCACGTTCACCGGTCTGCTCGCCAGGCTCAGCGGTCAGGCCGACATCTGTGTCGGCACCCCGATGTCGTGCCGTACGGACGAAGAGACCCACGCCATGGTCGGTCTGTTCGCCAACACCGTCGTGATCCGGGGGAAAGTGCGCCGGGACACGACCTTCCGGGATCTGCTCGGCGAAACGGCCACCACGACCTTGGCCGCCATGGAGCATCAGGACGTCCCCTTCGACTTGCTGGTCGAACGTCTCGGGCCGGATCGCGATCTGTCACGCAATCCGCTGTTCCAGACCATGTTCGTGCTCGAAGAGGGGAGCGGCGGCTCGTTCGAGGCCGACGGTCTGCGCTTCGAGGAGATCCCCATCCCGCCGTCGGCGGCCAAAGTGGACCTGACGCTCGCGCTGTGGGACGACGAGAATGGCGGGCTTTCGGGTCATTTCGAGTACGCGACAGCGCTGTTCGACCGGTCGACGATCGAGCGGATCGCCCGACTTTTCCTGCGCCTCGCCGAAAACGCGGTCGCCGAGCCGGACCGCCGCCTCTTCGACCTGCCGCTGTCGTCCGCGCGGCAACAGCGCGAGGAGATGGGTTACCTGCCAGCCCGGGCCGAGGACGTCTCGACGGTGGCGCTGGTGGCCCGGCAGGTGGAGTGGCGTCCTGACGCCATCGCGATCGAGGAAGGCCTTACCTACCGGGCCGTCGCCCAAGAAGCCGACAGCCTCGCGCACGCCCTGACCCAGACGGGGATCACCCGCGGGTCCGTGGTGGGCGTCTGCGTGGAGCGAGGCCCCCGCCTCGGGCCGGCGCTGCTCGGCGTCATGGCCGCCGGCGCGACGGTGTTGTGGCTCGATCCCGCGCAGCCGGTCGAACGGTCGCGCGAACTCGTGGCGGACGCCGGGGCACGGTCGGTCGTGGCGAACTGCGTGCTCGGGGAGGTCGGCGTGCCGGTGCTCGACGTAGAGGCGGACCGGCCGCCGGCACCCCGCGAATACCTGGCGACAGCGCGGATCGACCAGTCGGACACCGCGTACATCGCCTACACGTCAGGCTCGACGGGAAGGGCCAAGGGAGTACGGATCTCCCATGGCGCCCTCAGCGAGCACCTGCAGGTCATCTCGGCCGAATACCGGATCACCGAACGGTCCCGGGTGGCGTTGATCGCGGCACTCGGCTTCGACGTCTCGTTGGAGCAGATCCTCACCGCACTGGTCAGCGGCGCCCGGGTGGTCCCCTTGGACCCCCGGAGCCTGAACGCCGACCGAGTGCTCGACGGCATCCGGCGGCACTGCGTCACTCACGTCAACGTGACCCCGCTGTACTACCGGGAACTGGTGGGCAGGGCGGCCGTGCGCGACCCGAGGTTGGCCTCGGTCGAACTGCTGAACCTGGGCGGGGACGTGGTCCGAGGCAGCGACATCCGGCGCTGGCGCGACGGCGGTTTCACAGCGCGGCTCACCTGTTGTTACGGGCCGACCGAATCGACGGTCACCTGCACGCTGCTCGACACTCCGGACGACTTCGTCTCGGAGGACGTCGTGCCCATCGGGCGCGCGGTCGCGGGGACGCGGGCCTACGTGCTGGACGGCGATCTGCAGGCGGTTCCCGTCGGTGTGCCGGGCGAGCTGTACCTCGGCGGCCGCCGGATCGCGACCGGCTATCACGACAGGCCGTCGGCGACGGCCGAGAACTTCCTCCCGGATCCGTTCTCCGATCGGGCCGGGGCCCGGATGTACCGCACGGGCGACGTCGTCCGCCGTCGCGCCGACGGGGTTCTCGAATTCCGCGGCAGGGTGGACCGGCAGCTCAAGGTTCGCGGGCATCGAGTCGAACCCGCGGAGATCGAGGCCGCGCTGATCGCTCATCCGGCGGTCCGTGCCGTCGCCGTCGTGGCGCGCGAGGAGGAGCTGGTCGCCTACGTCGCGGCCGATTCCGACCAAGGAATCCGGGAGTGGCTCAGGGACCGGTTGCCCGCGTACCTGGTGCCCACCGCGATCGTCACGCTGGCCGAGCTCCCGCTGACCCCGAGCGGGAAGCTGCGGCACGCCGAGCTTCCCGCGCCGCCGCGGACCCGGCCCGGATCCGGAGCGGAAGTCGTCGAACCGCGTTCGGTCTCGGAGTCGGCCGTGGTCGAGGCGTTCGCGGCGGTGCTGGGCATCGTGGGAATCGGCGTACACGACGACTTCTTCCGGCTCGGTGGCCATTCGCTCGCCGCGACCCGGCTCGTGGCGCGGCTTCGCGACACCGCGGGCGTCGATTTGCCTGTCAGCACCGTCTTCACCGGACCCACCCCCGCCGCGCTGGCCGCCGAGATCGACAGCGCCGCCGTCCCGGCCGTCGTCTCGATCGGCAGGGCCGACCGTGACGCCCCGCTGGTGCTGTCCGCCGCCCAGCGACGGCTGTGGCTGCTCGACCGCCTCGACACGTCACGCCAGGAGTACCTGGTCCCGATGACGTACACCATCGAGGGCCCGCTGGACGTCGCCGCTCTGCGGCGTGCGGCCGACGCACTGGTGGAGCGGCACGAGATCCTCCGGACGCGGTACATCGGCGGAGAGGTCCTGGTCCAGGTCGTCGACGAACCCGGGGCCGTCGCGCTGGACGTCGTCGACGCGGACGGGCGTCCGGTCCGGCAGATCCTCGCCGACCTGACGAAGGACGGCTTCGATCTGGCACGGGACCATCAGTTCCGGCTCGTGCTGGTGCGTTCGGAGCCCGAGCACCATGTGCTGCTGATCCTGACCCATCACATTGCGTGCGACGGCCGGTCGTGGCAGATCGTCGGCGACGAACTGGCGCGGCTTTACCGAGGGGCGGAACTCCCTCCACTGGCTTGGCAGTACGCGGACTACGCCGCGTGGGAGCACACACAGGACTTGGCGCGCGGACTGGATTTCTGGAGTACGGCGCTGTCCGGGATCACCCCGCTGCAGCTGCCCGCCGACCGGCCGAGGCCCGACGTCCGGGATCCTTCGGGCTCGGTGTGCTCGTTCCGTGTTCCGGGTGAGCTCGTCCGGCTGGGACAGCGCGATGGCGCGACCGTGTTCGCCACCTGGTTCGCGCTGTACTCGGCATTGCTGAGCCGGGTGTCCGGACAGGACGACATCGTGATCGGCACTCCGGTCAGCGGCCGCGACCACGACGGATCCGACGCGCCGATCGGCTGTTTCGTCAACACGATGGCGGTGAGGGTGCCCGAGGTGAGTGGCAGTTTCCTGACCCATCTCGGCTCCGTGCGGGCGCTGCTGATCGAGGCGTACGAGCACCGTCTCGTCCCCTTCGACGACGTGGTCGCCGAGCTGGGGGCGAATCGCGATCCGGCCAGGACGCCGGTGTTCGACGTGATGTTCCAGGTTCTCGAGGAGGCCGGCCCCGGATTACCCTTGGCGGGGCTGTCCGTCCAGGAGGTCGAGCTGACCCCACGGTCGGCGATGGTCGACCTGAGCCTTTCGCTGCGCCCGAATCCCGACGGTAGCTGGACCGGCGAGTTCGAGTACGCCACGGCGTTGTTCGATCCCGCCACGATCACCCGCCTGTCAGAGCGGTTCGCCCGGTTGGCCGCCGGGGTGGCCGAGCGGCCGGAAGCCGACCTCGCCGACATCGACCTTCGTTCGGACGCCGAACGGGACGGCCGGGTGGCCTGGCACCACGACGATCCACGGCCGGTGATGGAGATCTTCGCCGAGCAGGCGCGGAAGCTGCCCGACGCGATCGCGGTCGTGGACCCGGCGGGGACGGTGACGTACCGGGAACTGGACGAGCGGAGCAACCGGCTCGCACGGCATCTGATCGCCGGCGGTGTGGTCGCCGGTTCGGTGGTGGCGGTCCGCGTGGGACGGACGGCGTGGACGGTCGTGACGCTGCTGGCCGTGCTCAAATGCGGCGCCGTCTACCTTCCGCTCGACACCGCGGAGCCGCGGCACCGGATCGACGCGCTGATCGCCGAGACCGCGCCAGTGGTGGTGGTGACGAACGAGGCCTTCGCCTGCGACGTCCCGGTGATCGATGTCCTCCGGGACGCCACCGCCATCGCGGAGCGCTCGTCACGACGTCTGACGGCACCGCGGGCTGATCTCGCGTACGTGATCTTCACGTCCGGCTCGACCGGCCGTCCCAAGGGTGTGCTGGTCGACCACACCGCACTCTCGCATCACTGCCAGGTGATGGCCGGGGCCTACCGGCTCGGACCGGGGGAGAGGCTGGCTCTGCTCGCCTCGCTGAGCTTCGACGCCTCGATGGACCAGATGCTGGCCCCGCTGGTCAGCGGCGCCGCGGTGGTCGTGCTCGACGCGCGGGCGGTGACGCCGGACCGGATGCTGCGGGACCTCCACGACCACGGTGTCACCGTCGTGGACGTCACCCCGGTCTATTTCCGCGAACTGTGCCGGGCCGCGCGACCCCGTGATCCCCGGCTCGGCGGGCTGCGGTTGATGAGTGTCGGCGGCGACGTGGTGACCGGCGAAGACGCGGCCGCCTGGCACGCGCTCGGTGTGCCGGCGGAGTTCGGCTGCACCTACGGGCCGACCGAGGCGACCATCGCCTGCACCTTCCAGCTCGTCGATGAACGGGAGGCTGAGCGTGCCGGACGTGGCGCCCTCCCCTTGGGACGGGCACTGCCAGGCTGCGGGCTGTCGGTGCTCGACTCGTCGGCGCGGCCGGTCGTTCCCGGAGCGGTCGGTGAGTTGTACGTCGGTGGCGGCAGGGTTTCCCGGGGCTATGTGAACCGGCCGGACCTGACCGCCGACCGCTTCGTACCGGATCCGTCCGGGCCTCCGGGTGCCCGCCTTTACCGCACAGGCGACCTCGTCCGGATGCGACCGGACGGTGTCGTCGAGTTCTTCGGCCGCGCGGACCGGCAGGTGAAGATCCGCGGCTTCCGGATCGAACCGGCCGAGGTCGAGACCGTCCTGTCCGCCTGCCCCGGAGTGCGGGCCGCGGTCGTGGTCCCCGGTCCGCTCCCCGCCGGCGATCAGGGACTGCTCGGCTATGTCGTCGTCGACACCGGAACCGGAACCGACGCGGTACGGGCGTATGTCCACAAGCGACTCCCGCCGCACATGGTCCCCGCGGCTCTGACCGTGATCGACAAGATCCCGTTGACGCCCAACGGGAAGGTGGCCCATGCCCGTTTGCCGAAGCCGGTCTTCCACGACAGCCGCGTGGACGTCCGCCCGATGGACCCCACCGAACGGGAAGTCGCCCGAATCTGGGGCGAGGTCCTCGGGATGACCGGTATCGGCCCGGCGGACGACTTCTTCCAGCTCGGTGGCCATTCCCTCTCCGCCACGCGGGTGTCCATGCGGACGCAGGAGGCGTTCGGGGTCGAACTGCCCCTGCACCGGTTCTTCACGGCGACGACCGTCGAGGCTCTCGCCGCCATGATTCGCGGCGAGGTGGAAGCGGCCTTCGCCGGACTGTCGGACGCCGAAGTCCTGGCACTAGCAACCGAGAACTTGGAGGCCGACCAGCGATGACGATCGACGCTGAGCCCGCTGGGCGCACTCTCGCCGAACTGCGCAAGGCTTTGGTGGAACGACGGCTGGCAGGCCGGGGATCCGAACCGTCCGCCGCCGACGGGATTCCCCGGCTCGACCGTGCCGAACCGCAGGCGCTGTCGTTCGCGCAACAACGGCTCTGGCTGCTGGACCAGCTACGGCCCGGGCAGGACGAATACCTGATCCCGATGGCGTTCCGGCTCGACGGCGAACTCGACGAGAGCGCGCTGGCCGAGGCGCTCACAGCGGTCGTCGCGCGCCACGAAGTCCTGCGTACGCGTTATGTACTCGAAGGACGCGAGCCGGTCCAAGTGATCGACGAGCCCGCTCCGGTGACACTCCGCCGTAACGCTTGTGCCGAGTCGCAGCTCCAGTCCGTGATCGCCGAGCTGACCCGGACGCCGGTGGACCTTCGCCGCGAACATCCGATCAGGGCCGACCTGATCGAACTGGGGCCCGCCAGGACCGTGCTGCTCGTCTGTGTGCATCACATCGCGTTCGACGGCTGGTCCAGCGGACTGCTGCTGCGCGAGATCTCCGAACTGTACTCGGCGAAGGTGGAGTCGCGGCCGCCGTCGCTGCCCGAAGTCCGCACGCAGTACTGCGACTACGCCCGGTGGCAACGGGACCGGAGTCGGGGGAGTGTCGGCCAAGGGCAGCTGGAGTACTGGCGCACCAGGCTGTCGGGCCTGGACACGCTCACGTTGTTCACCGACCGGCCCCATCCGGCCGAATGGCGGTCCGACGGCGGTTCGGAGGGGTTCGTCATCCCCGCGGCGGTGGCGGATGCGCTGCGGGCCACCGGCCGGGACGCCGGCGCCACGGCGTTCGTCACCCTGCTCGCCGTCGTGCATGCGTTTCTCGGGCGATACTCCGGGCAGCAGGACATCGCCGTGGGTGTGCCGTCCGCCTCGCGGCCGCGGGCCGATCTGGCGGACACCATCGGTTACTTCGGGAATATGCTGGTCATGCGTGCCGACCTGTCGGCCGATCCGTCCTTCAGGGACCTGCTCGACGAGGTACGGGCCACGTCGGTCGAGGCCTTCGCCAACCAGGACGTGCCGTTCGACTGGCTGGTCACCGAATTGCGGTCGAACCGGGATCTCTCGCGCAACCCCTTGTTCCAGGTGAGCCTGACCGTCGCGGAGGGCGACGGCGAAGAAGACCTGGCGATGACCGGGCTTACCGGGGCGGCGGTGGACGTCGACTGGATCGCGGCGAAGTTCGACCTTTCGTTCGCGATCACGGTGACCGGGGAAGGCGACTGGACCGGCGACATCGTCTATCCGACCGCCCTGTTCGACCGGGCGACGGTCCAGCGGATGGCCGGGCATTTCGTGGCGCTGGTGGCTGCCATCGCCGCGCGGCCCCAGGTCCCCGTCTCCCGGCTCGGTTTCACCACCGAGCTGGACCGGTGGGAACCCGGTGAGGCGACGTCGATCCCGGTGGCCGGCGGCATCCACGAAGAGGTCGCGCGCCGAGCCGCCGAGGCGGGCGGGAACACGGCGGTGTGCTGCGGGACGAGCAGGCTGTCCTATCGGGAGCTCGACGAACAGAGCAATCAGCTCGCCCGGCATTTGCGCGAACTCGGTGTCGGCAAGGGTGATCTCGTCGGCGTTCGGCTGCCCACCGAGCCTCGTTTGATCGTCGCGCTCCTGGCGGTGCTGAAGGCGGGCGCGGCGTATCTCCCGCTGGACCCGGAGCAGCCGGAGGATCGCGTCAACTTCATGATCGGCGACGCGGCCGTCCGGCTCGTCATCACGGAACCACGGTCGCGACAGGGGATCGACGCGCGGACGCTCGTCCTCGACGCGACGACGCGAGACTTGCTCGGGGCGTACGCCAAAGACGCCCTCGATGTCGTGGTGGATCCAGACGACCTCGCGTATGTCATGTACACCTCGGGGTCGACCGGCCTGCCCAAGGGCGTCATGGTCACCCACCGCAACGTCATGCGGCTGTTCGGTGCCATCGACCTTGAGCTGGCGACCGGTCCGGACGACGTGTGGACGGCCTTCCACTCGTACGCGTTCGACTTCTCGGTCTGGGAGATCTGGGGTGCACTGACGCACGGAAGCAGGCTCGTGCAGGTGCCGTTCGAGGTCTCCCGGTCACCGGAGGACTTTCTCCGGCTTCTGGCCGAGGAAGGCGTGACGGTCCTCAGCCAGACGCCGTCCGCGTTCGCCGGACTCACCCAGGCACTCGAAGAACGAGGTGACTATGCCGGGCTGGTGGTGCGGGCGGTGATCTTCGGCGGGGAGGCCCTCGATCCCGGTCTGCTGGGCCCGTGGTCGCGGTGGAGCGGCACGGCCTCCTCGGTGATGATCAACATGTACGGCATCACCGAAACCACGGTGCACACCACCTTCCGGGTGATCGAGCCCGCCGAGTGCCGAGGGGGCACCGTCGCGGGCCGCAGCCCGATCGGCCGCCCGCTGGCGGATATGCGGCTGCACGTCCTCGACGAGGCCGGACGCCCCGCGCCGATCGGCGTCCCCGGCGAGATCCACGTCGGTGGCGCCGGGGTGGCCCGGGGCTACCACGGCCGTGCGGCGCTGACGGCGGACCGGTTTCTGCCGGACCCGTTCGCCGTCGAGCCGGGAGCGCGGCTCTATCGGTCGGGTGATCTCGGCAGGCTGACCGCGGGCGGTGAGGTGGAATACCTCGGAAGGGCCGACCAGCAGATCAAGATCCGCGGCCACCGGATCGAACTCGGGGAGATCGAGGCGGCCCTGTCGAGCCATCCGGCCGTGGCCGCGGCGGTCGTCGACGTGACGTGGTCGGGTCCCGGTGACGGACGCGTCTTCGGCTACGTGGTCGCTTCGGGGGAGTTCGAACCGGCGGACGTGCTCCGGCACGCGGCGGCCAGGCTGCCGCGGTACATGATGCCCGCGGCGGTCGTCGGCATTCCCCGTATCCCGTTGACGGTCAACGGGAAACTCGACCGGGCGGCGTTGCCCGAACCGCGGGTGGATTCCCAGGTCGCTTACGTGGCGCCGCGCTCGGCGGCGGAGACCGCCGCCGCGACGATCTTCGCGGCGGTCCTCGAAGTGCCCCGGGTGGGGGCGAAGGACAACTTCTTCACCATGGGCGGAGACTCGATCCGGGCCGTGCGGGCGGTCGGCATGTTGCGCGCACAGGGATTCGAGGTCACCGTCGCGGACCTGTTCCGTCGCCAGACCGTGGAGGAGATCGCCGGGCTGGCGAGCGGATTCGTCGAAGCGGACGAGCTGACGCCGCCGTTCGCGCTGATCTCCGGCGAGGACCGCGCCTGCCTGCGGGACGGTGTCGTCGACGCGTATCCGCTGGCGGAGGCGCAGGCGGGCATGGTCTACGAGTTCCTGCGCGACGACGACGTGCACCGCTACCACAACGTGACCAGTTACCCGGTCCGGGAAAAGGGGACGTTCTCCCTGGACGCGTTGCGGCGGGCGGCCCGGATCGTCACGGCACGCCACGACGTACTGCGGACGTCGTTCGACGTCGAGAACTTCACCGAGCCGCTTCAACTCGTGTACGGGGAGCCGGCGGTCGTGATCCGGTGTACCGACCTGAGCGACATCGCCGAGGCGGAACAGTCCTCCCGCTTGTGGGAGGTCATCGCGGCAGAGCGCGCCGAGCTGTTCGACCTCGACGCGGCCCCGTTGTGGCGCCTGCACGTCGTGGTTTCGGCGCCCGACCGCTGGCAGCTGTGCCTGGTCGAGTTCCACCCGATACTCGACGGCTGGAGCCACAACTCCTTCGTCGTCGAGCTGTTGCGGACCTACGAGAAGTGCCGTGACGGCCACGAGATCGAGGAGTCCGGGCCGGACACGGTGCGGTTCGCCGACGCCATCGCGCTGGAACGGGCGTCGATCGGCTCCGCGGCGGACCGGGCGTTCTGGGCCGGGCGGGTGACCGGGGAATGGGAGCGGCTCACGCTGCCCGAACTGTGGTCCGGTCCCGTTGGCGCGGCGCATTACGAGGTGCGGGTGCCGTTGAAGGGGATAGACGAGGGACTGCGGGCGCTCGCACGGACCGCCGCGGTGCCGTACAAGACCGTCGTGCTCGCCGCCTACCTGAGGATGCTGGGGATCGCGACCGGCCAGGACCGGTTCTTCGCCGGTCTGGTTACCAACGGCAGGCCGGAGCGGCTCCGCGGCGACGACGTCCGGGGCATGTTCCTCAACATCGTGCCGTTCGCCGCCCCGACCGTCCCGGACACCTGGACGCGGTACGTCAAGGACGTCTTCGCCGAGGAGATCGCGGTCCATCCGCATCGCCGCTATCCGATGCCCAAGATGCGGCGGGACTGGGGAGGCGACGCGCCACTCGTCGAGACGGCCTTCAACTTCCTCGATTTCCATGTGCTCGACGAGGAACTGGTCGACGTCGACGAACTGCAGGACGTCAGCCCCAACGAATTCGCCATCGCGGTGTCGACCGAATTCGACTGCGTGGCGATCACGGCCCGGCCGGAGCGTGTGGCACCGGAGTACGGAGAACTGCTGGGACGCTTGCTCAACCAGGTGCTGACCGCGATGGCCACCACGCCCCTCGGCGACCCCCGGAGGTGCCTGCTCGATCCGGCCGACCGGCTGCGCGCACTCGCCCTGTCCGAAGGGCCGGCCGAACGAGGCGACACGACCTTCGTCGACCTCGTGGACCGATGGGCTATCGAGCGCGCCCATGAACCCGCCGTATGCGATGCCACCGGTGAGCTCACCTATGCGCGGCTGCGGCACCGGTCGGCTCAAGTGGCGGCCGGGCTCGCGGCGCGGGGGATCGGCCCGGAGAACGTGGTCGGCATCAGCCTGCCGCGCGGCGGGCTACTCGTGACGGCCGTCCTCGGCGTGCTGCGCGCGGGGGCCGCGTTCCTGATCCTGGATCCCTCGCAGCCACCGGCACGGCGGGAGACGGTCCTCCGCGAGGCCGGAGCGGTCGCGATCCTCGGTGCGGACACCACCGCCTCCGGGCTCCCGGTGCTGGACCCCGCGTCGTTCGACACCATGCCCGCTCTCGCCGCACCGGTCCCGGTGCAGCCCGATTCGCTGGCGTACCTGATCAGCACGTCGGGCTCCACCGGCACGCCGAAGAGCGTGATGCTGACCCACCGCGGGTTGGCCAACCTCGTTGGCCCGCACGCCGCGGACCTGGGCATCGGACCGGGTGACCGGGTCGCCCAACTGGCTCCGGTCGTCTTCGACATGGCCGTGTTCGAGATCGTCCAGGCGCTGGCTCACGGCGGCACGGTCTGTGTACCGGACCCGGGGGAGCAGGCGGTCGGGGACGCCCTCGCCGGTCAGCTGACCGAGCTGGAGGTCAGCCACCTCGTCATCGTCCCGTCGGCGCTGGCCATGCTGGATCCGGAGAAGGTGCCCGGCCTCGCGGTGATCGCCGTGGCCGGGGAGGGCTGCCCGCAGTGGCTGGCCGACACCTGGTCGGACCGTGTGCGGTTCTTCAACCTGTACGGCCCGAGCGAGTACACGATCTGGGCGACCGGTGTGGAGGTCGTCCCTGGGCTCGAACGAGGGGTGACGATCGGACGGCCGATCGCCAATGCCACGGCCTACGTCCTGGATTCGTGGCTCGATCCGGTGCCGGTCGGGGTGCCGGGAGAGCTGTGCCTCGGTGGTGCCGGTCTCGGCCGCGGATACGCGGGAAGGCCCGGCCAGACCGCGGACCGGTTCGTACCGGATCCGTTCGGCGAAGTCCCCGGGGCACGCCTTTACCGGACCGGTGATCGGGTGGTCCGCCGACCCGGCGGCGAACTGTTGTTCCTCGGCCGGTCGGACCACCAGGTGAAGGTCAACGGGCACCGGATCGAGCTCGGCGAGATCGAGTCGGCGCTCCAGGCCCATCCGGAGGTCCGGCAGGCGGTCGCCGTGGTCCAGGGAGAGGGGGAACTGCGGCATCTCTCCGCCTTCGTGACGACAGCCGACGGGGGCACGGTTTCCGAAACGGAGATCGAGGATTTCCTCCGCGACCGGCTCGCCGGCTACCTGATGCCGTCCCGGATCGTCCGTCTCGACGAACTGCCCAGGAGCGAAAGCGGCAAGATCGACCGGGCAACGCTGGAACGGACACGGGTGGACGACGCCCGCCGCACCGATCTGGTGCCTCCGAGGAACGCACGGGAAGCCGGGATCGCGGCCGTATGGCGACGGGTCCTGCGCGTCGACCAGGTCAGCGTGCATGACGACTTCCTGCGGCTGGGTGGGCATTCCCTGCTGGCCGTGCGGCTGGCTTCGCAGCTGGCGACGATCCTGGGCCACGCCGTGTCCGGAGCCGACGTCATCCGGTGGCGGACGATCGCCAGGATCGCGGAGGGAGCGGACAGCGCGCGGCCGGAGGGGCCGCTGGTCTGGTTCCGCGAAACGGGGGCCGCTGCACCGTTGCTGTGCGTGCACCCCGGCGGCGGTGACGTGCACTGGTACGAGAACCTCGCCGCCTCGCTGCCCGAGGACCAGCCGGTGGGCGGGTTCCGCTTCGAGGGATCGCGACGGTTCCCCGACGGCGTCACGGTCGCTCGACTGGCCCGCTACTACCTGGATCAGCTGGACGACGAGGTGACCGCGTCCGGAGTGCGTCTTCTGGGCTGGTGCGGCGGCAGCGCCATCGCGTGGGAGATGGCCAGACTGCTCACCGAGGCGGGCCGGGAGGTGACGCTGACCCTGATCGATCCGGTGGCCCCGGTTTCCGACGCCACCGACCAGCTGCGGGATTTCCAGCGATGCGAAGAACTTTTCGCCGCACTGAGCGGAGGCGAGAGCCGAGTGCGCGCCGAGGCGTTCGCGCTGCTGGCGGAGCTGCTCGACGAGGAGTTGCCGGAAGACGACCTGACCGACGACGAGTGGTCGGAGCGGGTCCGTGGATGGAACAGCCTGCTCAAGGCGATCTTCGGCTACCGCTTCGAAGTGGCGCGGTGGCCTGTGGACCTCGTCTTCGGCGAGGAGATCGCCACCGGGGCGCATACGGTGGTCCAGGACATCGACCCGGCAGAGTATTCCGCTTCGTGGCAACGGTTGCTGGCGGGCACCGCATATACCCGGACCACCGTGCCGGGCAGTCATCTCGGGATCCTGGAGGAACCCCACGTCGGGCGGCTCGCCGAACTCCTGTCCGGTGACCGGGTTCAGCGGAGCGAACCATGACGGGGCAACTTGTTCCGCTTCGTCAGAACCGCGACTTCCGGCTGTTGTGGATCGGCCAGACGCTGTCCGCGCTGGGCTCGACGATGTCCTCGGTCGCGCTTCCCCTGCTCGTGCTGGTGGCCACCGGCTCACCGATCAAAGCCGGGATCGTCGCCCTCGCCGGGAACCTGCCCTTCATTTTGCTGCAGCTTCCGGCCGGGGCCTTCGTCGACCGGCTGAACCGGCGTACCGTGATGATCAGCTGCGACCTGGGGCGGGCGCTGGCGGCAGGCAGTGTCGCGGTCGCGTTGCTGGCGGACGAGCTGACCTTCGCGCATCTCGTGGTGTACGCGGCTGTGGACGCGACGCTCGCGGTTCCGTTCCAGCTGGCCGAATCGGCGGCGTTGAGCAGGATTGTCGTCGACGAGAGCCAGCTTTCCACCGCCATCGCCCTGAACCAGGGCCGTGCCTACGGCGCCGAACTGGCCGGACAGCCGGTGGGCGGTCTGCTGTTCGGCATCAGGAATTTCCTGCCCTTCGTCGCGGAGGCGATCGCCTACGTGGGCTCGTTGCTGACCGTGCTCGCACTGCGCACACCGCTGCCCGCGCCACCGCGGACACGGGCACCGCATCTGCTGCGGGATATCAAGGAGGGGGTGACGTGGTTCTGGAGCAAGCCGTTCCTCCGCTGGACGGCGTTGTTCGTCTCCGCGAGCGACTTCGTCATCAACGGGCTTTTCCTGCTGCTCGTGGTGATCGCGCAGCGGGAGGGAGTGTCGGAGGTCGAGATCGGCTTCATGCTCGCACTCGGCGGCGCCGGGGGTGTGGCAGGATCTCTGCTGGCACCACTGATCCAGAAACGGATCGGGTCGATGCGGCTCATTGTCGCCGGTGTCGCCTGGATCGGCGCGCCGATGGTCGCGGCGCTCGCGCTGACCACCGACTATCTCTCGATGGGTCTCCTGCTCGGCCTGACTATGTCGGTCTGGCCGGTGTGGAACGCGGTCATCATGGCACGCTGGCTGGTGCTGATCCCGGACGAGCTGATGGGCCGGGTGCAGAGCGCGGCCGTCCTGATCGCCGGAGCGCCGGTCCCGCTGGCCGGGCTCGCCGCCGCGTTCCTCTACGAATCACTCGGTTCCGTCGGTGCCCTTCTCGTTTTCGCGGGCATCATGCTGACCGTCGCGATCTTCGCCACGCTGCACAAGGTGGTCCGCGATGCCGACATTCCGGTCGACGCCGATCATTCGTTGACCTAGTGCGCGATTTGTCCCAGAGAACCTGATCGTGAACAAAGGAGCCTCCATGGCCAGGAATCCCGACAGTGTGCTGTCCTGTGTGGACATGAACGGCGACGTGCTCGCCGACGGCGTGCTCAGGTACGCCTTCCGGCAATTGCTGGGGAACAACGGGTATGTCCATGTCGTCAACGTTCCCGAAAGCTTCGACCACGTCGAATTCCTCAAGGAGATGGGCGAATTCCAGCCCACGCCGACCGGAACGGTCGTCGGCGACGTGAAACCCGAGCGAGGCATGGACGACGTCAACCACGGACAGAACCGCGGAGGTTTGACGCCGCATACGGAAGGCTACGAGTTCCATGGGCTCCCGCCGCGCTACCTCGGCCTGTGGTGCGTCAACCCGCCCGCCGGCCAGGGTGGGGAGACCACGATCTTCGACGGCAACCGGGTTCTGACCGAGTTCACCGACGACGAACGGGTCCATCTACGTGACACCGCCTATCGCTGGGGATCCACCGAAGGGCTTGCCCGTCATGGTGTCCGGCCGACGGCGGAGCACCCGGTACTGGAAGAACACGACGGCGAGACGATCTTCCGGTTCTCCACCAACTATCTCGTCGTCCCCGACGGCGACGACGTCGCGCGGCGGGTGATCGACCGGGGCAACGAGCTGTTCGCCGAACGGCATATCGCGGTCCGCTACCGGCGACACGACCTGCTGGTCTGGGACAACTGGCGGATGCTGCACTCCCGCAACGCCTTCGAGGATCCCGAACGGCATCTCAAGCGTGTGCAGATCGCGGCATGAACGGCGCACAGGTGGTGATGGAGACGCTCGGCGCCGCCGGTGTCGGCTTCTGTTTCACGAATCCGGGGACCTCGGAAATGCACCTGGTCGCCGAAATGGCGACCAGGCCGTCGATCCGCAACGTGCTTTGCCTGTTCGAGGGAGTCGCGACCGGCGCCGCCGACGGTTACGGCCGGATGGCCGGGAAACCGGCCGCTACGCTTCTGCATCTCGGGCCGGGCCTGGGGAACGGCCTGGCGAATCTGCACAACGCCCGCCGGGCCGCCACCCCGTTGGTGAATCTCGTCGGCGACCACGCCACGTACCACAAGGCGTTCGATCCGCCACTGGACTCCGACATCGAGTCCATGGCGGGAACGGTGTCGACCTGGGTCCGCCGTACGACGAGCGTCGAGCACGTCGGCTCGGACATCGCCGAAGCCCTCGTCGCCGCGCGCACCGGACGCGGTGTGGCGACCCTGATCCTCCCTTCGGACGTCTGCTGGTCGGCCGGGGGAAGCGTCGCGCCGATCCCGGCGATCCCGCCGGACGGCTTCGACGCGGACGAGGTGGAGCGGGTCGCCAAGGTCCTGAGGAACGAGGAAGGCTGTCTGCTGTTCGTCGGCGGTGCCGTCATGCGGCGGGACGGACTGCGCGCGGCCCGCCGGATAGCGCGGGCGACCGGTACCCGGCTGCTGGCAGAGAAATCGCCCGCCCGGCACGAGCGTGGCGGCGGTATCCCGGACCTGGTGCGCCTGCCGTACCCGGTCGACGAGGCCCTGGGGACGTTGCGTGGCTATCGGCACATCGTCTTCGCCGGTGCCCGGCCCCCGGTGGCGTTCTTCGCCTATCCGGGCAAACCCAGCGAGCTCGTTTCCCCGGAAACCGAAGTGCACGAACTCGGCCAGTCGGCCGCAGCACTGGAGTACCTGGCCGAACTGATCGCGGCGGGCGAACTCCCGGACGACGGGCCGCGGGCGCGCCCCGGCATGCCCACCGGAGGGCTGACCGCGGAAGCGGTCGCGGCCGTCACCGGAGCGCTGTTGCCCGAAGGCGCCGTGCTCGTCGACGAATCCATGACCTCCGGCCAGCACTTGCCCGCCGCGACCGCCGATGCGCCCTGGCACGACTGGCTCAGCCTCACCGGCGGGTCGATCGGGATGGGCACGCCCGCCGCCACCGGTGCTGCGCTGGCCTGCCCGGACCGGCCGGTGATCTGCTTCGTGGCCGACGGCAGCGCGATGTACACCCCGCAGTCCTGGTGGACGCAGGCGCGCGAAAGCCTGAACGTCACCACCGTCATCCTGAACAACTCCTCGTACGCGATCTTGGCGGGCGAACTGGGCAGAGTCGGTACCTTCACCGACGCGGACCTGGACCGGGCCAGGGAGTTCATCGACATCTCTGGGCTGGACTTCGTGTCACTGGCAGCGGGGATGGGCATACCCGGCGCGCGCGTCGACACGGCGGAGGGGTTCGCCGGAAAGTTCCGTGAGGCGCTCGCCGAACCGGGCCCGCATCTCATCGAGGCCGTCATACCACCCGTGGCCGCATTGTGAGGCGCGGACGATGACGGCCACCTTCTCCCAGATCTCCGTGCTGCCCGGCGTCTGGCCGACCAGCGGGCTGTTGGAACGGTTGTGCGCGGTGAGTGAGCGACCGCCGTTGGTGCTGCCCGAATGGCCGTCCGAGAACTCCGCGGACCGGCGGGCGTTCGTCGGCACCGACGCCATCCTGGCCGGCTGGAAGGACGAACTCGGCGCGGACCGGCTGGCCCAGCTGCCCGCGCTGCGCTACATCGGCTTGCGGGCCACGTCGACCGACCGGGTGGATCTGGACTACGCGACCGGTCACGGCGTCACTGTCTCGCCGATCCAGGGCTACGGCGACATCGGGACCATGGAGTTCGTCGCGGAACAGCTCCTGCGGCACGCGCGTCGAGGCGACCCGGCGCGCGGGGAACTGTCCGGACGTCGCCTGGGCGTCATCGGTTACGGCCCCGTCGGGCAGGGCGTCGGCCGGATCGCCACAGCGCTGGGGATGGACGTCCTGTTCCATACGCCCACCCATCGCCTCGCGGCGGCGGGCGGGCCACGGTGGGCTCCGCTCCGGACAGTGCTGGCCACCTCCGACTACCTGACCTTCCATTCGCCCGCCTATCGCCACGTCGTCGGCCTCGACGAGCTGAAGAGCGTGCCGTCGGAAGCCGTGGTCGTCCTGACGACCTTGGGCCTGCCCATGGCCGAAGCCGATCTGATCGAGTGGCAACGGGGCCGCACCGGAAAGGTCGTACTCGACCTGTGCGCGGGGCACGGTCTGTCCGCTGCCGCCAAGCAGGTGCCCGGAGTCGAACTGCACGAACTCTATGCCGCCAGGACCGCGGAATCGGTGCGTCGCGCCGAAGCCGGGCTGCTGGCCAACCTCGTCGCCTGCCTGAATCCGAGCGAAAGGGAAAGTCGTTGACGCCCAACCCATTCGACGCGCCGGACGAGCGGTTCCACGTGCTGGTCAACGCCGAGGGACAGCATTCGCTCTGGCCGGCTTTCGCGGAGGTGCCCGTGGGCTGGACCGTCGTATTCGGGCCCACCGATCGCGAGTCCTGCCTGACGCACATTCGTGAGCACTGGACGGATATGCGACCACAAAGCCTGCGGGCACAACTGAGCTGACAGGAGCGAGCGAGTGGACGTCGGCCTTCTCATCGACGAACAGATCCGCCTGCGCGGCGACTCCGCGATCGCGGTCGCGGCCGACGACGGCCGGTTGACGTATCGCGAATTCGGTGTCGAGGCGGGCAGAATCGCCGCCGCGCTCATCGAATCCGGGGTCCGGCCGGATGACGTCGTGGCGGTGCGGCTGCCGAGAGGAGCCGGGCTGGCCGCCACGCTGCTCGGCGTACTCTGGTCCGGCGCCGCGTATCTTCCGCTGGACCCCGGCGCGCCGCGCCCGCGCGGGGACCGGATGATCCAGACGGCGGGAGCGCGGTTCATCGTCACCGACGAACCCGCGCCCGAGGGCGTGCGGCCGGTCAGGCCGGGGCGGACGGTGGCGGGCCCGCGCACGTCACGTCCCGAAGATCTCGCCTACGTCGTGTTCACCTCCGGTTCGACCGGTGAGCCGAAGCCCGTGGCCATCCCGCGTGGCGCGCTGTCCAACCACATCGTGGCCGCAGGCCGGAGGTACGGGCTGACGGGCGAGGACCGGGTGCTGCAATTCTCCAACGTGGCCTTCGACGTGTACGCCGAGGAGCTTTTCCCGACACTGGCGGCCGGTGGCCGGGTCGTGGTGCTGCCCGAGGCCGTACCGCCGGTCGTTCGCTTCGAAGAGTTCCTCGCGCGGGAGCAGATCACGGTGGTCAACTTGCCCACCTCCTACTGGACACAGTGGACCAAAGAGCTCGACGCCTCCCGTCTGGACAGCCTGCGGCTTGTTGTGACCGGCAGCGAGGCCGGGCACGCCACGGATCTGCGAGCATGGCGGCGGACGTCCCCGGTACCGGTGATCAACGCCTACGGACTCAGCGAAACCACGATCACTACCACGGCCGCCGAGCTGTCCGATGTGGAGGAAGGTGTCCTGCCACTGGGGCGGCCACTCGCCGGCATGCGGGTCTACGTCCTGGACGAAAGACTCGACCAGGTCGCCGACGGCGCGGTCGGGGAGCTCTACATCGCCGGGGCGGGCCTGGCCCGTGGTTATGCCGACCGGCCGGACCTGACGGCCGAACGGTTCGTCGCGTGCCCGTTCGGGCCGGGTGAGCGGATGTACCGCACCGGCGACCTCGTCCGGAAGAACGAGGATGGCGGGCTCCGGTTCGAGGGGCGCGCGGACGACCAGGTGAAGATCCGGGGAATCCGCGTGGAACCGGAAGAAGTCCGGGCCGCGCTGGAGGAACATTCCGAAGTCGCGTCCGCCGCCGTGGTCGCGCGCCGGTACGACAGCGGGGAAACCGGGCTGATCGGCTACGTCGTCGCGCGCCACGAAGACTCGCTGGTCCGCGTACGCGAGTGGCTGAGCCAGCGGCTGCCCTCGCATCTGGTGCCGCACAGCCTTGTTCCGCTGGAACGGATTCCGTTGACCGGAAACGGAAAACTTGACCGGGCGGCACTGCCGGTGCCCGTGCGGACCACGACCTTCTCCCCGCCGCGCGACGCCGAGGAAGCGATCCTGTGCTCGTTGTTCGGCGAAGTGCTCGGCGTGGACGAAGTCGGCGTGCACGCGAACTTCTTCGAACTGGGCGGGCATTCGCTGCTCGCTGCCCGGCTGGTCGGCCGTCTCGACGCCGAGGTGTCCATCCGCTGTGTCTTCGACGCGCCCACGCCGGCCCTGCTGGCGGCCCTGGTCCGGGAGCGGGGGACGGCGCGGACGGCGATCCGGCCGGTGACCCGGCCCGAATCGATCCCGCTTTCTCCCGCACAGCAACGGTTATGGTTTCTCGGCCAGCTGGGGGCTTCGCCGACCTACAGTCTGCCTTTCGCCGTCCGGTTGCGGGGCGATCTGGACCGCGCGGCCCTCGAAGCCTCGGTGGCGGACGTCATGGCGCGGCACGAGGCCCTGCGCACGGTCTTCACCGAAGATCAGGGCACGCCGTACCAAACGGTGCTCCCGGTCGAATCGGTGCGCGTCGACCTGCCTGTCGAGTATCCCGAAGACGTGGACGCCGCGATCCGGCACGATATCGACACCCCGTTCGACCTGTCCGCGGATCCGCCGTTGAGGGTGCGGCTGTTCGGTATCGGGCCGGAAGAGCACGTACTGCTCCTGACGATGAACCACATCGGCACCGACGGTTGGTCGATGCGGCCGCTGGCCCGGGACCTGCACGACGCGTACTCCGCGCGGCTGGCCGGAGCGGCTCCCGCTTGGTCACCGCTGCCCGTACAGTACGTGGACTACACGCTCTGGCAGGCCGATCTGCTGGGGCCATCGAGGAAGCGGACGCCTCTCGCCCTGCGGCAACTGGACTTCTGGCGCCGGACCCTGCGGGATCTGCCGGAGGACGTGCCCGCGACGGACCTGCCGAGACCCTCCGTGAGCAGCGGCCGCGGCGAGGCGGTGCCGATCACCATCGAGCAGGCATCGCACCGGGCGGCCGCCGCGCTGGCCAGGCGGACCGGCACCACGGTCTTCATGATCGTGCAGTCGACCGTCGCCGCGCTGCTGACCAGGCTCACCGCCGCGACGGACATCCCGATCGGCACACCGGTGGCCGGTCGCGGCGATCCGGCGCTGGAACAGCTGATCGGGTTCTTCGCCAACACCGTGGTCCTGCGGACGGACACCGGCGGCGATCCCACTCTGCTCGACCTGGCGCGCCGTGTCCGGCAGACCGATCTGGACGCGTTCGACAACCAGGACGTCCCGTTCGGAGACGTCGTCGAAGCGGTCAACCCAGGACGGTCGCTCACCCGCAATCCGCTGTTCCAGGTCATGCTCCTGCTGGCGGGCGAGAAGGACGGCGAAGGGTTCCGGTTTCCCGGCCTGACGGCCGACACGAGGGACGTCTTCACCGGCGCGGCACTCGTCGACCTGCTGTTCGATCTCGTGGAGCGGTACGACGCGGACGGGTCGCCCGCCGGAGTCCACGGCAGACTGGAAGTCGCCGCCGACCTCTACCTGCCGGAATCGGTGTCGTTGATGGCGAAGCGGTTCGCCGCGCTCTTCGAACGGTGGGTCGCGCGGCCGGACCTTCCGTTGTCCGAAGTGGACCTTTTCCTCGGCAACGAACGCGCCGACGTTCTCGACCGGTGGAACGCGACCGAGGTTCCCTTGCCCGACATCACCCTGCCCGGGCTGATCGAGAAGCAGGTAGCCGCGACACCGGATGCCCCGGCCATCAGGTCGGCGGACGGGGAGATCACCTTCGCCGAGTTGAACGAACGGGCCAACCGGATCGCGCACCTGCTCCTGTCGCGCGGTATCGGTCCGGGCGATCACGTCGGTGTCCTGCTGGCTCGTGGTCCTCGGCAGATCGAGGCCTTTGTCGGCATTTTGAAATGCGGTGCCGCGTATCTGCCGATCGACCCGGCCTATCCCGGCGATCGGATCCGGTTCATGATCGAAGACAGCCATCCTGCGATCGTTTTCGCGGCGGCGGCCGATTCTCTGCCCTGCGAGGTCCTGACGCCGGCCGACCTCGCGTCGGTCACCGGCCTGCCGGTGTCCAATCCACTCCCGGCGGATCGTCCGCGGCCGTTGACGGCGGACACGCCGAACTACGTGGTCTACACGTCGGGCTCGACCGGACGGCCGAAAGGCGTGGTGCTCCCCGCCAAGGTCCTGCTCAACGAAATGCTCTGGCACGCCACGCAGGCACCGTACGAGCCGGACGCGCGGGTGGCGCAGTTCAGCGCCATCGGATTCGACATGTCCGAGCACGAGATGCTCACGGCCCTGATCAACGGCAAGACGCTGTGCGTTCCCGACGAAGACACCCGCTCGGATCCGGCACGGCTGGCCCGCTGGCTCGACGACGAACGTGTCACCGAGTTCTACGCCACCAACGCCATCATGGCCGCGGTCTACGAGGCGGCCACCGAGCAGGGACTGGGTTTCGTGGCGCTGCGGCATCTGGTGCAGGGCGGCGAAATGCTTCACCTCACCCCGTCGGTCCGGGCCTTCCACGCCGCCCGGCCGTGGCTGCTTCTGCACAACGAGTACGGCCCGTCGGAGACCCACGGAGTGACCGGCGCCGCCTTGCCCGCCGACGTCGGCGAGTGGCCGTACCAGCCCACGGTCGGTCCGCCGATCTGGAACACCCAGGTTTTCGTACTGGACGAGCGTCTCCGGCCGGTCCCGGTCGGGATCGTCGGCGAGCTGTATCTGGCCGGCAACAACGTGGCGCACGGTTATCTCGGGCGGCCAGACCTGACCGCGGCACGGATGGTGGCGAACCCGTTCGGCCCTCTGGGCTCCCGGATGTACCGCAGTGGTGACCTGGGCCGCTGGCGTTCCGGCGGTTCACTCGAACTGGTCGGCCGGGTCGACGACCAGGTCAAGATCCGCGGTGTGCGGATCGAACTGGGCGAGCTGAACTCGGTGATCGGGACGCATCCGGCCGTCGGGCAGGCCGCCACCGTGCTGCGTGAGGACCGGCCGGGGGACCGGCGCCTGGTCGCGTATGTCGTCCCCGCCCGGTCGGGCCCCGCGCCGACGGTGGCGGAGCTGCGCAGGCATGTAGCCGCGGCGGTTCCCGAACCCGTCGTTCCCTCGGCCTTCGTCGTGCTGAGCATGCTCCCGGTCACCGCGAACGGCAAGGTCGACCAGGCCCGGCTGCCGAAACCGATCCATGTCGGCACGGCGCGGCACACGCCGAGCACCGAGCAGGAGACCGTGGTGTGCGACCTGTTCATGGAAGTCCTCGACGCTGATGAAGTCGGCGTGCACGACAACTTCTTCGAACTCGGTGGTCATTCCTTGCTGGTGACGCGGCTGCTGAGCCGGATGCGCGGAAAGCTCGGAGTAGAGCTGACCGTGCGGACGGTGTTCGAGGCGCCGACGCCTGCCGAACTAGCTGCCAGGATCGACAGCGCCGGGTGACGGGCACAGCGAAAGGCGGTGAGCGCGACTCGCGCTCACCGCCTTTTCGCTACTTCGCGAAGACGTCGTCCAAGGACTCTTCCACCACACCGGCCATCAGTTCCAGCTCTTCGGGTGTGATCGCCAAAGGCGGCATGAGCACCAACGTGTCGCCCAGCGAACGGATCCAGACCCCCCGCTCCTGCGCGGCCTGGCAGACCCGGAAACCGGCTCGGGGAAGGTCGGTGCCGAGCTCGATGCCGGTCATCACACCGAGCCTGCGGACCTCGTGGACCGCTTCGTGTTTGGCGACGCGGTCGAGCAGGTCACCGAGCAGATCGCCCTTCTGCCGGGCCATCGACGGCAGATCGAGTTCGGTGGCGATGGCGAGGCTCTCGAGTGCCGCGGCGCAGGCGAGCGGGTTGGCCGCGTACGTGTGGCCGTGGAAGAACATCGACGAGGGCTCCGAGCCGACGAAGGCACTCGCCACCCTGTCCGTCGCGAGAAGAGCCGACAACGGGAGTACACCACCGGTGACGCCCTTACCGCACAACATGATGTCGGGGACGATCCCGGCGTGCTCCGTGGCCCACATCCGTCCGGTCCTGGCCACCCCGGCCGCCACCTCGTCGCAGATGAGCAGGACGCCGTGCTTGTCGGCCAGCGTGCGGCACGCCCTGAGGAAGTCCGCGTGATAGGGCCGCATTCCGCCGGCGCCCTGGATCATGGGCTCGACGATGAGCGCGCAGCACCGACTGCCGACTTCGGCGAGCGTCGATTCGAGTGCGGCGATCGCCCGCGCCGCCGCCGCGGGGGCGGATTCGCCGTTCACCGGACCGGGCGAATCGGTTTTCCGGACCTTGAGCAGCAACGGTCCATAGGTCGACCGGGACTGATCGCCGCCCATGATGCTCGACGCGCCGATGGAATCACCGTGGAACGAGTTCTCCAAATGGAGGACCACTTCGCGCGGACTTCCGGACTGCACGGAGAATTGGTATGCCATCTTGAGTGCCGCGTCGACCATGGAAGCGCCATCATTGCCGTAGAAAACCTTGGAAAGGCGTTCGGTGCTTTCCGTGGAGGTCGGTGCCAGCTCGATCAATCGCTCGGCGAGCCGGATCCCGATCGTGTGTGTCGCACCGAAGAACGACGAATGATCCAGCTGGTCCAGCTGATCGGCCACGGCTGCCTTGATGCGAGGATCCCCGTGCTGATACGACGTAACCCAGAGCGAGCCGCAGGCGTCGAGCAACCTGCGGCCGGAGACATCGGTCAGCCATACACCGTCGGCGCTGTCGATGACCGGCGGATTGTCGGAAATCCAGTTCTGATGCTGAGTGTACGGATGCCATACCGCTTTTTCGTCCCGCAACTGCCAGTCGTGGACAACATTCATGATTTCGTCCCATCTCGACAAAAGGTGAAGTGAATCGGGCGCGACGAACAACGCGCTGCAATTTCCGAGTGGTGCCGGGAAGCCGATGACGCCATCTTCGCTTTGCGGGATCTGAGGTGTCAATGCGGCTGTTCGCACAGTGCGGTGGCGGGCGGGTCCGACCTCCCGCCCCCGGCATGGGGAGTTCGAGTCGAGGTCGCGAGACTGGTAGAGCGCAGGCTGTGTGACAGCTACATCCTGCTCCCCAACTTCCGAGTGGCCGGAAAATGACGGCGGATGTCAAGGAGCAGCTGCACGATCGCCGAGTTCGTCATCGACTGCCCAGCGACGGTAGCGGAGACGGCGTGCCCAGCGGCGGCGTGTGATGAGATGCTTCGCGGGCCACCGCCACTACCTGGTGACAGTTCCTGCGCAGGCGTCGACGATGCTGGCGTGCGAGTTCTTCCACGTCGACTGTGCGCTCACCCTCCGAAGGATCTACGTGTTCCTTGTGCTGGAGGTCGGCAGCCGCTACGTCCACATCCTCGGTATGACCACGAATCCGGACGGCTGGCGGACGCAGCAGATTCGCAATCTCATGCTGGATCTCGGTGATCGATATCGAGTTGGCAAGAATTCCTCCGCGTCGCCCGCGGGCGAACTGCTACCCCGAACGGTTCGTGCTCACGGCCAGAACCGAGCTCACCGACCGTATGTCGATCCTTAACGAGCGGCATCTGCGCGCCGAGCTCGCCGAGTACGTCCGACAGTACAACGGTCGACGGCCGCACCGGGCACGCGAGCTTCGCCCACCACAGCCGACCCACCCCGTGGCGGACCTCAACTCTCAGCGGATCAGGCGACAGCGGCTTCTCGGAGGCCTGATCAACGAGTACGAGCGTGCGGCGTAAATTCGCTGGTCAGCGTCGGTGAACGACTCTTGGAACCCCACAGGGGGAGTGGTTCCGACACTTGCACGCCACGTTCCGTCACGGGCAGTTGGCGACGGCTCCGAAGGACTTCGCCATTGAACGACTGAAGCCCCACCCCTCCGAGGAGGAGCAGGGCTTCTGACCTGCGAAAACAGATGGTGCGCGATACTGGGATTGAACCAGTGACCTCTTCCGTGTCAGGGAAGATCGAACTAGCTCCTGACCAGGTGTTTTCTCTGTTTTCGCAGGTCCGCGGTCTCTCGTTCGTCCTCGTTGGGGCGGCTTCGAACGCGTTGCGGCGCGTTTCGGTCGCCTGAATATCGCCAGTTGATCTTGGAATGCTGGTTACGAGGAGTTACTTCGTGTCTGCCAAAGCTATTGGTTTTCCGGTCGAGCGCGACTCGGTGCTTCAGCTGGTCACGGTCATCGTTGGTGTCATCGTGGGGTTGACGTTCTTGTTCGGGTTCGGCAACGTCCTGGCGTTCGGTCTCAGGCTCGGCGTATCCGGTTGGGTTGCTCCGCTGGTTGCGCCTGCAGTGGACTTGTCGGTCCTGGCGCTGCTTATCGCGATCCGGCAGCTGTCGCTGCGTGGCGCCTCTGCCGACGTGATCCGACCTGCGAAACGGCTACTGCTGGTCTCGAGCGTCGTCACGCTGGCCCTGAACGTGGCCGAGCCGCTCATCGCTGGGGAGATTGGCCGGGCGCTGTTTGATGCGGTCGGCCCGCTACTCCTGATCGGCTGGGCCGACGTCGGCCCAGCACTACTTCGCGAGCTCGCCTCCGCGGCGCATCCTGCAGAGGCACCTACAGTTCTGGCGCCGCCACCGAACCCACTTGTCCCGACCGCGCCTGAAGCTCCCTCGGACACGCCGCCTCAGGAGATCGATACGTCCCCGCCGCCAACGAAGCGGTCGAGCTTGTCGAAACTCGACGACGACCTGGTCGGGAGAGCCATCGGGGTGGACCGCCGTCATCGCGAGGAGCACCAACGCCCGATCTCGGCGGAAGGCCTGATGCGACACTTCGGCCTGGGAGCGGAACGTTCACGCTTGCTGATGCGCACCGTCCGTGCGCGGTGGGAGACCGAGCATTCGATTCCTAGCGGCCGCGACGGCGCTACGATCGATCTTCATGGGTAGCAGCTTGTGAGCCCTCTGACTGCTAGGAAGGCTCGACGAAGCATGGCGAGGTTAAGGGCTAGCTGTGGAGCGAACGTAACCGATGTCGCTCGACTCGGTTCCACTGGTGTAGTGGGACTTCGCGGTCGAGGGCTACATCGGCCGGCGAAACGCCGGGGCAGCGGTCGCCGCGGCGACGCTCCAGGCACTCACAATGGACACAGATCCTAACGCTGCCTGTAGCGATTGGGAGAGGCTGAGCGACTAGAGAGAAGGCACCTTTGTAGGTGTCTGCTATGGAGGTTCAGGTGGCTGGTCTTGAGCGCCGTGCTTTATTGATCGCTGGTGGGGCGGCAGGGGCCGGCCTGGCGGTGTGGGGAGCACTGAGGTTTGGTGTGCTGGGATGGCTGGCGCAGGAGAGCCATCCGGTGCGACCGGTGATGGAGGCTCTGAGCTGGATCGCCGGGATCGCAGGGCTGGTCGTGGCGCTGGGTGCCTTGCTGCTTGCTTGGCGTCAAAGTCGGACCTTGTCCACCCCTGCTGCGGAAACAGTGGACGGGCGGCAGGTATCGACGCCCAGCAGGTACAGGATCGAGCTGCAGGACAACAAGGGTGTTCAAATCGGCGATAACAACACGCAATCCAACGACTTTGGTGCGTAGAACAACATGATTTCTGCAGACGCCGAAGATCGCAGCTCGTTGAGCGATACAACTCCTGTCCAGATTGAACTGAGTGCCAGTAAAGGCGTTCAGGTCGGCGACCGCAACACACAGACAAACAATTTCAGCGTACGCGTGGATAAGGTAAACCAGATCAACCTGGTGGTTGGCGGGACAGGGAATGCCGCCCTGACCGCAGACGACCAAGCGGCGGTCCTTGCCACAGTCGCCCGGCACCGGCGCCGGAACCGGATGACGCGCCCCCGAGTCTTGGCTGTACATCCCGCCGTGTCCTTGCTGGTCGACCGACTGCAGGCACCTGAGGGGCGTGCCGTTGTTGTGCTCCATGGGCGCGCAGGCTCGGGCAAGAGCACTGTGGCGACCGAGGCTGTGCAGCGTTTGCTGGAATGCGGGTGGCCTGCGGCGGTGTTGAGGATGGACGCCATTGATGGAGTTTGTCGAACAGCCGATGCGCTCGGGCGAGCTAGTGAGCTGACGTCGTCTCCTGTCAGTGCGCTCGCGTCCACTGCTGGCGGTAGGGAAGCCCTTCTAGTTGTTGATCAGCTCGATGCAGTGAGTACCTATAGCGGCCGAATGCCTGACAGCTTCGAGGCTGTTGCAGAGTTGATCGAGCAGGCGTGTGAACACGAGACGATGAAGGTCGTCCTGGTCGTGCGCACGGCCGACCTGACCGCGGACCCGCGAATGAGCTCCTTGCTGACCGACGAGGGGAACGTAGAAGCACTCGAGGTCTGCGACCTCGACGCGGAAGCCGTACGTGCTGCGCTCGGCCAGCTAGAAGTCGATGCAGGTACATTGTCATCTGCGACTCTAGAACTACTGCGCGTACCACTTCACCTAGCGGTGTTTACCCGCTTGTCAGCTGATTCCCGAAAATTATCGTATCGCACTCTCTCGGACCTGTACCACCGGTTCACCGAACAGGTGGTGCCCGCAGTCGAGCCAGACCTAGGCGCCACCGGTTGGAGTGGCGTGATCAGTCCGCTCGTCGAGTACATGAGTGAACACGAGGCCTTGCAAGCCCCGGCCGCGCTGCTCGACGCACTGCCGAGTCGGGGTCGCCCTGCGCTTGCATCGGCCGGAATTCTAGTTGATGACACCGCCAACGTAGGTTTCTTCCACGAAACCTATTTTGACTATCTCTTTGCAAGAGCATTCATTGTGAAAGGTCGCAGCCTTCATGGATTCCTTCAAGAATCGGGACAGTATCTTTTCCGTCGGGCACAGACGCGCCAGGTATTGGAGCACCTTTTCAGCGTAGATCGCCGCCGATTTCGTGCAGAGGTCGTTGAGCTACTAGCTAGTCATGTGATTCGAGCTCACGTGCTGGATGTAGTGGTCGGCGTGCTGAGCTCTCTGCCTGCCAGTGGTGAAGATTGGCGGGCGATCGAGCCGCTGGCGTTCGGAGATTCACGACGCGCTGCCAGGCTGGTCGACCTCCTGTCCACGCCCAACTGGTTCGATGCCGCCGATTCGGCGGGACGTTGGGAGGCGCTACTCGCCGGCTCTGCAACTGTCGGCCGAAGCTCTCACGCGCTCATAGGCGCTGCTCGAGAACGACCAGAACGGGCAGCTGAGCTGGTCCGGCCCTATATCGGCGCCTCCGAGGAGTGGCACCGGCGGCTACGGGTGATGGTCGAGTGGTCCCTATCGCCGGGGTTGGTCGATCTAACTGTGCAGTTGTTGGAGCGTGGCGCTATCGACGGCGCGCGCGGTCCCATCGCGGTCAACAGTGACTTCTGGTCGATCATCGCTGGGTTAAAGGAAGACGATCCAGCGGGAGCCGCGCGAATAGTAGGCGCATATCTTGATCGCGCCAGAGTGCGCTCGCGGGCTGATGGTGTTCTGAATCCCTTTTCCGACTACGTTGATCAGTCCTCCGGCAGTGGCGGCGAGACGACGATCATCGAGATCGCTACTGCTGCGCCTGAACAATTTCTGGACAGTGTGCTGCCGTTCGTGTTGGCGATCTTGAACGACACTGCCGGAGACCGCATGGAGGACGGTCTTTGGACGTACCGTTTCTCCGGCTCGCATCAGATCGATGGTGCTGTCCTCGACGGAATCGATATCGCACTTTGCGCGAGTGCTCCGAGACTCTGGGCCGACGGCAGCCGCACCATCCGGGATCTGACCTCCATCGACCACGAGGTGGCTTGGTTCCTCGCTTGCCGCGCGTACACAGCGATCGCCGACCTGGCAGCCGACGTAGCGATTGACTGGTTGCTCTCGGATGACAGGTATCTGAATCTGGGCTGGCGGGACAGCAGGAGCTGGGCATCTCGCCAGCTTGTTGAGGCGGCGTCGAAGCGGTGCCAGGACGCTCGCTTGATCGCCTTGTGTACCAGGCTCCTCGACTACTACCCAGTGTGGGAGAAGACCGCGGAAGGGCGGTCTGCGCGTGGCTACTCTCAGTATGAGCTGCTGTCAGCATTGCCCGCGGACCGTCTGCCTCTGACAGCACGCCGTCGGCTGAATGAGCTCGAAAGAAAGTTCCCTGAATTCTTACCTCGTCCTCCCAAGCCGCTAGAAGCGCAGTTTGTTGGATCACCTGTACCCGAAGCGGCGGGCGAGTACATGACCGACAGTGACTGGATCAACGCCATCGCGAGATACCGCATCGGTCAGGACCGCGATCTCCGTACCTTCGGGAAAGGTGGGACGACGGAGCTCGCTCGTATGCTCGGACGCCGGGCCGAAGCTGAACCGGAGCGCTTCGCCGCACTGGCGTTGACCTTCGATGCGCACACACCGACAGCTCACATCACCGAAGTGATCAACGCAGTCGTCGGCAAGATCGACATAGCCCTGTTCACGCGGCTGTGCCAGCACGCCCACCGCATCGCAGATGCGGCAGTCGGCCGAACGGTGTGCTCGGCCATCGCGAAGATCGCAGCAGATGCTGATGACGCACTAGTAAGCCTCCTCGAGCACTACGCTCATGCAGACGATCCAGAGCAAGAACTCACCGCCATGTTCAGAAGTCGCCGAACCGATGAAGAACGTGACCTTGCCACCGAAGGGCTGAACTCGACGCGAGGGCTTGCGGCAGAGGCGATAGGACACGTCGTCTTCGCCCAGCACAACCACGGCTCTCGCCTCGTGTCGACCATCAGGCGGCTTGCCCGTGATCCGATCCTGTCGGTACAGGCGCAGGCGGCTCAACCTGTGCTCGCCTTGTTCAACATCGATCTCGACCAAGCACTGCACATCGCCGACGACATGTTCACGACGGCGCCAGTCGAGATCACCTACTCCAATGCGGTCAACAGACTCCTGAAGTACGCTATCTACCGCGACGGTGACCGGTTCGCCCGTCACCTCAACCGGACGCTTGAAGCCGTCGACCACTTCGCGGTGCGGGCCGGCCATATCTGGGCTAACGCCTTACTTAACGACCTGTTGCCGGCGGCCTGTCCAGCCGTTCCGGACGCCTTGCCCGAAGCAGCACGGCAGGGAGCCGCCGCCACCATCGCCAGCGCCCCACACCTCGCGACAGACATCCTGATCGACTTATTCGATGACCAGAGCCCACGAGTCCGCAAGGCGGCATCGGCCGCCGTGCGCTCCCTACATGAAATCGATACAGCTAGAGCTGAACGTATCCTGGCCGCCTTTACGGTCAGTCCGGCATTTCCAGAAAACTTCGAAGGGCTCTTTCGCTCCCTCGAACGCAGCCAGCGACATCTGCCGCCTGCGACGATCTCCGCCTGCGAACGAGCCGTCGCACAAGCCGGTCCAGACCTAGGTGACCTGAGGACGGCCCACGTGGCAACTAGCCGCAGCATCGTCACCCTCGTACTCCGTCTCTATCGCCAAGGCGACGCGGCAATGCGTGCTCGATGTCTCAACGTGATCGACCAGCTATCCGACCTTGGGGCATATGGACTGTCAGAAGCACTCCAACATGAACGCTGACGAGGGCCCCGGCCAGAAAACGGTATCGGGTTCAGCGAAAGCCAAAGGAGTGCTAGCTACGCCTTCCTGACGCCACTGCGGCCGTAGCCGCAAATGCAAAGAACAGGCATCAGCTGTCCGAGGCGGAAGCTTTCGAGGCGCAACCGCAGTCATTGCTGATTTCGAGAAAATTGCCTGTGATCATTCTTGGCACATTCGTGGCGTCAACTTGGTCAACGGGACACCGCCTTTCCTGTGTAAAGGTGAAGATGTGGACGGCGAGATCGCATTTGCATTTACAACGTTTTCTTCGGCATGACGAATGAGTGCAGGAAGTCGATTTCGGCAAAGCCGTGTTCGCATGGGGAGGCCTCCTGCGTCGTCTTGGTGATGGCGGGCCGAGTATAGTTACGCGGCGTGACAGATGATGTCAGTCAGGTCGTCAGCCAGATCCGGTTTCAGCTGAGCAACTTGCGGTCCCGTAACGGCCACCACCTGTTTGAAGAGATCTGCATGCATTTCGCGGCTTTGCGGATCAGCCGATGCGTCCTGCCGAAAACGGGGCCGGTCGGAGCGGGTGGAGACGCAGGGCGAGATTTCGAGACCTTCCGCTCCTTCCTCGCGGAAGATGATCGCGCCGTCGCGTTCGCGTGCACCCTGCAGGTCAAGGGTCTGACGAAGAAGATCCAGGCCGACGTCGCCAAGATTCTGTCCGGCCCGCCCGTGGATGCTATCTATGTATTCACTGAGACTGACGTGCCCGACGGTTACCAGCGCCAGCTGCGAGACCAGGTGCCCGACGAGATCCAATTCCAGATTATCGACGGCAACGCGCTTGCCAACCAGCTTGCGCAGCCCGACCTGCGCTGGATCGCGGACAGGTACTTAGGTATGCCGCAGCGGCTCAATCCGGAGCCTCGTCATGGGTTGCCGCGTCGCCGTTGCCTTGTCGGCCGCGACGCCGAGCTCGGCCGGGGCCGGACACTGCTCGCGGACCGTGAACGCCCGGTGGTGCTGGTCCACGGTCCGCCGGGTGTCGGCAAGACCGCCCTCGCTGGAGAGCTTGTATGGCTCGTCCAGGCCGACTTCCCGGGCGGTGTCGTCGTCGTCGACCTGTCTCAGCCGGATGAGTTGCTGCCAAGGGTGCTACTCGCTCTTGATCCGGGCGGTCAGGTACCGGGGGAGCGTTATCAACAGCGCGCCCGTGTGGCTGCGTTGCTGTCTGGCCCGAAGATGCTGCTTGTTCTCGACAATGTCCAGACTGAAGAGTCGATGGCAGACCTGTTGTCCATTGGCGGGGTCTTCGCCATCATCTGCACCAGCCGATCGCGGCTGACGGGGCTCGCGCCCGGCGAAGTCGAGGCCCTCGAAGTCCATCCGCTTCCCCAAGACGCTGCAGCCCAGCTGGCACGGACCGTTGCCGAAAGGTTGACCGAGGAACAAAGCAGCCACCTGGCCAGCGTGTGTGGAGGTCTCCCTATCGCGGTGCTGATCGCTGCCGCGCGGATTGCCAAGCGTCCTCAGCTCAGCATACCTGGTTACCTCGCCGAGCTCGCGGACCCGATCTACGGCACCGAGGAGCTGCGCGCGGGTGAGAAGTCGGTCGAGCGGATCGTCGAAGACAGCTACCGGCTGCTCACCGTCGAACAGGCGCAACTACTGGTCGTGCTGGGCGTGCTTCCCGGCACTGAGGTAGCCCTCGACATCGTCATCGCGGCAATCGCCGGACCCGACGCGGCACTCCCCGAGGTGCACGTGCGCTCGGTCTCCCGTCGCCTAGACGACCTCCTGGAACTGCACCTGATCGAGCAGATTGACGAGCGCCGCTATCGCTTGCACGACGTGCTGTACCGGTTCGCCCGGCACAAGGCCATGACTACCACTGATTCTGCCTGGCGTGACCGAGTCGTCGCGCACGCATGCCAGGCCTACGCCGACCGGGCAAGCCACGCCATCAGCTCGATCGGATTCATCGACATCGAAGGGCGTGAGCCGACAAACAACATCGACGCCGTGGCCATACTCGAGCACGATCACGCGGGTGCCATGGCGATGGCCCACCAAGCGGCACAGCGTGAACTGTGGGATGCGTTCATCAGACTGACCCGTGCGCTCATCCCCGCCTTGCAGTACCTGGGTCGGTGGAGTGAACTGGCTCGCATCTCGACCTGTCTGACAGATGCAGGCGAACGTGCTAGCAAGCAGGACTGGCGGGCCACCGGTCTGCTCAACCTCGGGACGGTCGCCGCCCGGAAAGGCGACACGGACAACGCGCTCGATCTGTTCCGCGAGTGCATCGACATGACTACGGACGGCGAACATAGCTGGATCGCGGAAGCTGCACGCAACGCCTACGGTGACCTGCTGCTCAACACTGGCTGCGCAGCAGATGCCATCCCGGTGCTCCAGCGAGCCCTGCGTGTGTGGCGGGCACTTGAGAACGACACCATGGTCGCGCATGCTCTCGACAGCCTAGGCAAGGCGAACCTGGTGATGGTCCGATGGGACCGCGCCGAGGCCTACTTCCGCAACGCTCTGCGGGTGGCCAAGCGAGCGGGCGTCAACGGTCTTCTCGGCACGTCAGGTATCGCCCTCGCGCAAGCACTCAGGCTCGGAGGCCGCAGCGCTGAGGCGAAGTCTGAATGCGAGACCGCCTTGGCCCGGGCCCGTGCCTTGGGCAACCGCGAAGTTGAGGCGGATGCGCTGCGCGAGATGGGTTTGATCGAGCAGGCACTCGGTAGCGGCGAGTTGCTTCTGGACAACCTGGCATCGGCCATGGAGATCTACCGCGGAGTCGGGAATGTCCGCAGCCAAGTGTCGACGCTGCTGGTGATGGGCACTACTGCGGAGAACCAAGGTGACCGGGACCTTGCCATGCGGTACTTCTTCGACTGCGCGGAGAAAGCACAGCAGATCAACGACTTCCGAAACCTCGCCCAAGCGCTCGCCCACATCGCCAATCTCTACGCGGAAGCCGGGCAGCACGAGCAAGCAGACGAGTACCTGCAGGACGCCGCTGCGGTCGCCGAAGGCTGCGGCAGCCCCCTGGTGCGTGCGCAGGTCCAACACCAGCAGGCCAAGATACTTCGACGAGTTGGGAAGATCGATGAAGTCCTTCCCCTGTTGCGCCGTTCTGTGCGTCTGTTCGAGCGCACCGGCGAATCCGACTCGCTTGCAAACGCGCGAGCGCGGCTTGGCGAAGCGCTGATTCAGCACGGCGAATGGCAAGAAGCCGCACTGGTCCTCCGTTCGGTCACCGACGCTCCCGCCGATGCGGCCCTCCCGCGGACCCGTGCCTCGGCGTTCCGTTTCCTCGCGACCCTGTATTCCCGCCGCGAGTTGTGGGCGGAAGCCGCGCAGGCCGCGGACCAAGCCGTCTCGCTGGCCGAGAACTCCGGCTCCCGTGGCGAACACATGCACTGCTGCCACACTAGGGGAAATGTGCTTGCACGCATGTCCCGGTGGCCCGAAGCTGCTGCCGAATACGACCGCGCCGCGGAATTGGCGACTACCCTGCGCGACCTCCAGACGATGCTGATCATTCGCAGCAACCAGGCCACCGGAGAGATGGCAACCGGCGATGTGACCAAGGCCATCGCCACGATGCGCGCAATTCAGGACCACGCTGAAGAACTTGGGCTCGATGAGCTGCATGCCTCACTGCGCATCAACCTCGGTACCGCTCTTGCCCAGCAGGGCCAACACGCCGACGCGAAGGTCGAATTCAACCGTGTCATCGCCATAGCTGGTCGCCTTGGGGCGACCGACCTCCTCGCATATGCCACGAGCAACCTGGCGAGGGTTCATGTGTCTCTGGGGGACTTACGCGCAGCGCGGCATTGCTTCCGTGAGGCGAGGCTGACCTGGCAACGCAGCGACAACATGGCCGCCGCGTCAAAAGCTCTGCAGAACGAGATGCTCCTAGCCATGGCCGTCGCTGATCAGGATGGCGACGACCCAAAGCGGCTGGATATCCCGGACGGTGTGCCCGAGGCGCTGGTGAACACATTCCATGCGCGCCGGATGGCTACTGAAGCAGCACAAGTCGCCACCGAGCCCGACCGCATTCCCCATCGCCGGACGATAGCTGTTTCCCAAGAGATCATAGACGAGCTCTCCGACCTCAAGCTGGACGCCATCTGGACCAGACTGGCTACCGGCCGTCGCCATTGCCTGGAATGCCAGCTCCTCATTGCCGAGGACGGCCCTGCGAACGCCGTCCTGCTGCGCTTCCCGTCCGGGCCGCCGGGAATCACGCTCGCTCACCCCGCGTGCGCCCCATCGACAGTAGTCAGCACCACGGATCAGGGACCGCGCGGCAGCCAGGTAATTTTCGAAACTGAATGCATCATCATGACTGGCGGTCTTCCCGGCATTATCGTGGACACCAGAGGTCCCTGGGGCGCAGACGAGGACGGTCAGCCGAGAGATGTGTTCCTTGACTCCCTCAGTGCAACGGGTTTCGTGACAGTGACCGACCTGACACCGCAATCGGAAGGATCGCGCATCCCGCAGCTCACGAAAGCTTCCCTGCATGCAAAGCTTGTGGGTAACCAACTGAAGATCATGCAGGACGACAAAGTGTTCGTCTCCAGCCTGCCGCTCTCGTTCAACCCCGATTGGTATGCCACGACTCAAAGACGCACGCTGCTTATGTTGTTCGGACACGACCTCCGAGGAATGGCCGCGGACGATCCCAGCTATCTCATCAAATCAGCCCAAGCCGGCACCCTCGTCGGCGCAGCCGTCAAACTGACCGTCGAGCCGCCCTCCCGCAACCAAAAGTGCGTCTGTACTCCCAAAACAGACCGTAAATTCAAGCACTGCTGTGGTCGCCCCAAGAGCACCATTGGATGAGGAGCCGAGGTTGCGGAGGTGATTCGCGAGCCAGGCAAACATCGTATCCTGGTAAGACGCGGGATGCCGGTCGTCGCTGTGCCTCCGACGAGGCCCATGTTCACCTTCGTGCCCCGACTCATCGGCATCGCTACTTCGCATTTGTTGGGCGCTGACCACGGCCGGTGCGATCGCACCGCACTGGCTCGTCGGCTTGGTCTGTGTGCTCGATGGCATGTGCGGAAACTGTCTAGGCAACGCGCAATAGCCGCAGTTGTCCGAAGTAATTCTTCAGCTACTTCTTGGTTTCCACGCGATCGCATCGGTCTCTTATGTATCGCCTTTCAGTCCCTGTTCGCTGCTTGGGCCTTCACGAGTTGGAAATGGCAGATCCGTTGCGCTCATTGGTTTTTCGGAACAGATTAGGCCCAGGGAACGGGATCAGAGTCGCCAGCCCAGCCGCCTGGTCCGAGAACCGATTGATAAGCTCCCTTGTATCCGAGCCAGTGCAGGATGAGGAGGTTGAGGTACTGTCGGCTGAGTAGCCAAGCATCAGTGACGAGGCCGTCTAAATGGTATAGGTCATCTTGAGGCGAGTTCGGATGAACCAGTCGGTTTCGAACTTCGCTGACTGCAGCAGGCCCGTCTATCGGTCTATCGGTGCTCAATTCTGAGTTGGCAAACTGTGCAAGGGTAGGTTGCCGTCTCGAGTCGATGCCTGTGTCGATCGACGCAGTGTTAAGTAGGATTCTGATGCGTCCTTGCGCGAGAAGCTTGTTGTATTGACTCTTGCTGAGCCCTTTGCCGAGTTTGAGAGTGACCCACGTGAGTAGCTCGAGGGCCGAGAATACGGTCATTGTGCGCTGCTCGACCCGGCCGGCTTGGTTCGACTCGACTGCCATCGCCAGTAGCATGTGTGTGGTGTGGCTGCGGTCGGGGTCGGCGAACGCGGCGTACACGCGCGTGAGTAGGTCGCAGAGATCTTCGTTGTAGATGTGGTACAGCCAGGCAAGGCCGCCGCTGCGGCCCGGTTCGCAGAAGAAGTCGCCCCACTGCTGCCAGACGATCGAGCCAGTCGAGTCCATCCCTATCGGTCCCGTTGGCCCAACCCAGCGTCCGAAGGCAAAGGAAAATCCGAAATGCAGCGCCTGCTGAAGCGGTGCAAACTCCATCGCGGTGAAGTTTCCGCCGTCGGCCCTAGTGATCTCCATGATGTGAGTAATAGCGAAGTTGTGTTCTCTGCCAAGAATTTCCCACACCCGCTTGTAGTCCTCGCGGCTATCGAGCGTGATTTTCCACGGTCCTAGTTGGAAACGCCATCGGCCCGTCCGCCATCCTTGGTGTTCGCCGTCGCTATGGAAGATCAGTGTCGGGCTGTGGATCGCGGGGAGGTTCATCCAGTGCAGTAGCACTCGCTGCAGCGGCGCTGTGTCGCTGCCGAGTGTCTGTCCCTGGACGGTTCCCTCCGACAAATTGCCTTTGAGGGCAGCCAACTCATGCACGCCAGACGGCAGATGGACGCGGAGTCGGATGCTCGGTTCCGTCAGCGCATTGAATGTCCAGAGTGACGGCGGGTGCTCATCGAGACGCCAGACGACGCGGAGCTGTGACCCGCATCGTATCAAAATCTTGCCGTCTAGCTCCTGCCCTTCCGCTTCCATGAGAGGGCCCTCATAGAGCTGGATGCCTTCGCCGGGCTCATTGAACGGGAAGACGGGAACCAGTGGCTCCTCGACCTTCAACTCAGGTGGAACCATCGCCATCAGCCAATCCAACCAGATCACGCGGCATCTGACGCCTAATTTCATAGGCCGTCGGCGTCATCGCGGGGCTAGGGTTCCTGTTCGGCAAAAGTCCTGGACTTCGAGCTTCGGCTCTGGGGCGCAGGTGGGTGGCTCCGGTGGCGGCGGCCGACTGTGGGCCTGTTGGTGCTGGCGTTGCTTGTCCGGCCTATCTGGCTGCGTCCAAGGATGCTGAGTTGCTGCTACGCCACGAGCTTGCCGTGCTGCGCAGAGGCAACTCGAAACCTCGCCTGGACTGGCCTGACCGGGCTGTGTTCGCCGGGCTGATTCGACTGCTGCCCAAGGCGCTGCGACGACACCGACAGGTTACCCCGGGCCCGATCCTGCGTTGGTACGTCGGCTGGTAGCCGCGAACTGTACCTATCTACGCTGGCACGGACGTCCGCCCGTTGATGAGGCGATCGCCGCGTTCACGCAAGGGGGTGAGTCAGAATTCGTCGACCAAGCCCTGCAGGTTGCGGTGAATACGGACGGTGCGGCCGAGCCTTCGGGCGCTGTTGGTGAGGTGCGAGGCGTGTGATCGTTCGCCGACGACGTGATCGCAATAGCCTGCCGCGGTCGTCAGGTACATCATGTCGGTGAGGTCGTTGTGTTCCCAGCGGAGTCCGTTCTTCGCGAGCTTCTCGTGGAGGACCTCTCTGAACAAGCCGAGGGAAGGCATCCTGCTGACGTCTTCCTCGCTGTCGTTGAAGAACCAGTTGGACAGGTCATCGGTGGTGATGCCTGACATGCTTGCGGCGAGGGCGATCTCGTTGCCGGAGTCCGCCATGAACTTCGCCCGCGTCCGACGGCGCTTCAGTTCCTTTCCGGATGGGTTGTCCTGCAGGAAGTCCGTGAACTGCTGGAAGCCGACCGTCCAGCCAGGGACCGGGTCGTGTGGCACATGGTCGTCGTCGAGCATGGTGTCGGCTATCCCGCCGATACACCGGATGGCGTGAACAGCCGAGCGAGCTTCAGCAGGCAGGTCTGAGGCCACCTCATCCAGACTTTTGTCGCGTCCATCGTGGATGGCGTTGGGCTCGAGCGTGACCGCCGCTGGTGGGATGAGGCACCGAGCGTGGAAGCGTACGGTCAGGGCTTGTCGTAGCTCGAACCGCCGAAGGGCCAGCGGGTCACGAAGTTGCCACCCCGCCGAGAGTCGCAGGATGGTCAGTGCTCGCCGATATCGTTGTTCGACGTCGACCTGTTTGCAGGTTTCCGACATGTGCGCAGAGGACATGGGCAGCACGATTCGCCGCTCGGTCGCCAGAGTGATGATGTGCTGGGCTGCGGCGCGTTCCTGTTCGCTGGGGACACGGTGGGGCTCGTGGATGGTGTTGGTGAGCGTGCTCCAGTGGTTCTGGTCGAGGTAGATCGTGGGACGGTCGTCTAGCGGTGCGAGTTCGGCCGGTTCGGGGAGTTCTATGACGATGTTGTGGCCGCGTTTGGTCTGAAGATGCAACTGGTGCGAGTGCGGGTGGTAGGCGGACGAGGTGATGGCGCTGGTCCGGTCGAAAATCTCTCGGGTGCTGGATGCGGACACGACCCGACCGTCGACGAAGACGATCGACATCGCGCCATCGCGATCGATCCGCATCACCGAAATCCGGTCGAAGAAGGAACGGCTCACAGCCGCGACCGTACAGGGAGCCACCGACAAAACGCGCCCAGAAAGCCGCGGTGGACCCGGTGCTGTGTGGACGAAGACGCCCGGTTGCAGTGCTGCCGCGCCGGAACGATGTCGCGCCCAAGGCGGCAAATACCGCGTGAGCGTCCTGCAGAGGCGCCGGATTCAGGCGATCTGGCGTCCGTTGGGTCGGTTGAGTTTCCAGTCGTCGGGGTCGTGGTTGACCCAGACCGTGGTGTCCGGTCGGCTGGCGAGCAGTTTCAGCTTGCGGAGGCCGTTTTCCTTGTCGGGGTTGGAGACGTCCAGTGGCATGCCGGTGGTTTTGTCGATGTTGCTGCGCAGGTGGGCGGCGTCGCTGCTGAGGACGATCTGCTTGCCGTCGGGCAACCGCACTTGCAGTCCGAGTGTGCCGAGGGTGTGTCCGGGCAGGGACAGGATCGTCACACTGCCGTCGCCGAAGACATCGTGGTCGTAGCCGCGGGGTACTTCGAGCCAGTCGATCCGGCTCGCGGCGTCGAGGTCGTGTTCTCGGAACATGGCGGCGTCGAGTGCGCGTGGGGTGCGGGCGTAGCGCAGTTCGTCGGCGCCGATGAAGCCTTGTGCGCCGGCGAACAGGTCGAGGCCGCCGGTGTGGTCGAAGTGCAGGTGCGAGATGACGATCTGCCGGACGTCCTTGGTGGTGAAACCGATCGACTCCAGTTGGGTGTCGAGCCGGTGGTCCTCGGGGAATCGGATGTCGAAGGCTTCGGCGAGGGGGCCGTACGCGCGGGCCGGGTCGCCGGCGGCGTTGCTGTCGAGTCCGGAGTCGAACATGAGCAGGCCGAGGTCGTGTTCGATCAGGAAGGTCGGGATCGGTACGGCGAGTTGGGTGCCGCCGGTGCCGAGTTGGAACAGGCCGCAGTCGGTGGCGATGGTGGGGGCGTCGAGTGCCCAGAGGTGCTTGATGGTGCCGGACACGGAGGTCTCCTTCGGGTGAGTTCAGGCGAGGACGACGGCGCGTGCGCCTTGTTCCGCGGCGCAGTAGTCGACGGCTTTGGCGATGTCGCTGAAGGGGAAGGTCTCGGTGACCAGCTGGTCGAGGTGCAGGGTGCCGCTCCGGTACAGCTCGACCAGGCGCGGGATGTCGCGCTTGATGTGGGCTGACCCGTACAGGCAGCCCTTCACCGTCTTGCCTGCCATGACGACGTTGCCGAAGACCTCGTCGATGCCGACGCCCGGGCCGGCGCCGACGAGGACCGTCGTGCCGCCACGGCGCGCCATGGCGATCGCCTGTTGCACGGTTTCGTGTCGTCCGGCCACCTCGATCACAACGTCCGCGCCGCGGCGGCCGGTGAGTGCTTGCACCTGCTTGACGACGTCGGGGCCCGCGGTCAGGGTGTGGGTGGCGCCGAGTTCGGAGGCCAGCGCCAGGCGGTCGTCGTGGACGTCGATCGCGATGATGGTGGTGGCTCCGGCGATGCGGGCGCCTTGCACGGCGTTGAGTCCGACGCCGCCACAGCCGACGACGGCGACGGTGTCGCCCACGCGCACGTCGCCGGTGTGCACGGCTGCACCGAATCCGGTGAGGACACCGCAGCCGAGCAGGGCGGCGGACGCGATCGGGATGTCGTCGGGGATCTTGATCGCCGCTCCGGCGGGAACGACGGTCCGTTGCGAGAAGCTGCCCAGTCCGCAGAACTGGCGGACGGGGGCGCCGTCCAGGCTCATCCGGGTGCTTCCATCGGACATGGTGTGCGCACCGAGCATGGTCCGCGGACGGCCGCACAGGTGCTGCTCGGCTCGTTGGCAGTAGAAGCAGCTGCCGCAGCTGGCCAGCCAGGACAGCACCACGTGGTCACCGGGTTGCAGGTCCTCGACGCCGTCGCCGACTTCGACGACCACGCCGGCGCCCTCGTGCCCGAGGACCAGCGGTACCGGCGCGGGGAGTTTGCCGGTGAAGACGCCGACATCGGATTGGCACACGCCGGTGGCGCGCACCTCGACGACGACCTCTCCGGGATGCGGATCGGCCAGCGTGATCTCGGTGATCCGGAGCGCGGAGCCCGCCTTTTCGAGCAGCGCGGCTTCAGTCATTTCGTTCGCCTCCATAAGTTTTGCGCAGAACGCTCTTGAGGACCTTCCCGCTGGCATTGCGCGGTAGGTCGCCCACGAAGTGGAAGTGTTGGGGCACCTTGTATTTGGCGAGGCGTTCCGTCAGCCACCGGCGCACTTGATCGGTGTCGACCGTGTGGCCGTCGGCGGGCACGATGATCGCGGCACCGGTTTCGACGTACTTGTCGTCGGGCACGCCGATCACCGCGGCGTCGGCGACGTCTTCGTGTCCGGTGAGGACCATTTCGACTTCGGCCGGGTACACGTTTTCGCCACCACTGCGGTACATGTCCTTGACTCGCCCGGCGATCGTCAGGAAGCCGTCTTCGTCGACGCGGCCCAGATCGCCGGAGTGACACCATCCGTCGACGAAGGTCGCTTTGGTGGCGTCGGGGAGGTTCCAGTAGCCGATGCTCACCCCGCCGCTGCGTACGCAGATCTCGCCGACTTCTCCTGCTTCGGTGTGTGTTCCGTCCGGCCGGATCACCTTCACCTCGGTCATGGCCTGCGGGCGGCCGATGCTGCTTTCGCGACCTCGTGCCACCGCGAATTCCAGGCTGGTGCTGACGGCGCCGCCTTCGGTGAGGCTGTAGGACTGCACCAGTTCGACGCCGGGCAGGCGTCGTTCCATCTCGTCGTAGATCCACGGCATCACCACGTCGCCACCAGTGACGATTCGGCGGAGCGACGTGGGGACGAGGGTTTCGACAGCGTCCTTGTGCAGCAGGTCGGCGAGCATGAACGGGTAGAGCAGCATCGACGTCGTGCCGTTGTGGCGGGCGACTTCGAGGAACCGTTCGCAGGTGAAGTTGCCGGAGGGGAAGGTGACCGCTGTGCCGTGTGCGAGCAGAGCGGGCAGCAGCAGGACTTCGAACCCGCCGGCGTGGAAGAGCGGTCCGCTGGTCTGGGCGACGGTGTGTTCGTCGATGCGCCACCGCTGTGCCTGGATGGCGCCGATCCAGAACGCGTTGCCGTGCGAGAACAGCACGCCTTTCGGCCGTCCGGTCGTGCCGGAGGAGTACATCAGCGACACCGGGTCGTCGGCGCTCACGGCGGGGAAGCCCGTGGCGTCGGATTCCTGCTCGGCGAACACCAGCAGGGGAGTGGCCCAATCCGGGGAGACGTCGGTGGAGGAGCGAGAGACGTAGGTCGTGACCGCGATGTCGTCGCGGATGCCTTCGATGGTGTCCGTGAACTCGGCGTCGAACAGCAGCAGGCTCGCTCCCGAGTCGCTGAGGGCGAACCGGAGTTCCGGCGCGGTCAAGCGCCAGTTGAGGCGAGCGGCGATGCCGCCTACTCGGCCGACGGCCAGGTAGAGCGCGACGTAGTCGACGCAGTTGCGCAGCAGGATTCCGACCCGGTCGCCTTTCCGGATGCCCGCTCGCTGCAGGGCACGTGCGTAGCGCAGCTCCAGGGCACGAAGCTCCGTCCAGGACACGGCGGGCTCACCGCCCAGCACGACGGCCGGGCGGCTGGGGTCCACGACCGGCATCTGTCCGGCGATCGCATCGGTGACGTAGTTGAGGCTCATCCTCATTGATGACTCCCGTGTTTCGTGTCGGCCTAGACGACCGCTCCGGACGTTCGCAACGCGGTTACTTCGTCCTCGGAAAGGCCCCAGTCGTGCAGCGCGGTGTCCGTGTCGGCCCCGGCGGGGACCGCGGGGCCTTGGATGGCGCCGGGAGTCCGGCTGAAACGCGGCGCGGGCGCGGGCTGCAGCACGCCGTCGACGGGAACAAAACTCGCCCTGGCCGTGGCGTGCTCGTGGTGCAGCGCCTCGTCGAGGTCGAGGACCGGTGTCGTGCACGCTTCCCGCCCGTCGAACCGGCTCTCCCACTCGCTCCGCGGGCGAGTGCGGAAGACGTCGGCGATCTTCGCGTGCAGCGACGGCCATTCGGGACGGTTCCATTGGAGTGCGGCGAGTTCCGGTGGCAGCCCGAGGACGTCGAGCAGTTCGCTGAAGAACTTCGCTTCGATCGCGGCGACGGCCATCCAGCCGCCGTCCACGGTCTCGTAGACGGTGTAGAACGGCGCGCCGCCGTCGAGGGTGTTGCCGCCTCGTTCGAGGCTGAGCATCCCGGCTTGGCGTTGTCCGTAGAAGACGCCGCCGAGCAGGGCGATGCCGTCGAGCATCGACGCGTCGACGACCTGGCCGGGGCCGCCGTTCCGGGCTTCCCACAAGGCTGCCACCAGCCCCATGGCGAGCATCAGGCCGCCACCGGCGTAGTCGCCTAGCAGATTGAGCGGAACCGCCGGAGCCCCGCCCGCAGGGCCTATCGCCGCGAGCAGGCCGGACGTCGCGAGGTAGTTGAGGTCGTGTCCGGCCGTCTGGCTCAGCGGACCGTCCTGGCCCCAGCCCGTCGCCCTTCCGTAAACCAGGCCGGGGTTGCGTGCGAAGCAGTCTTCGGGCCCCACGCCGAGCCGTTCGGCGACTCCCGGCCGGTTGCCTTCGATGAGGACGTCGGCCTGTTCGACCAGTCGCAGTACCACTTCGGCGCCACGCGGGTGTTTCAGGTCGACCGCGATCGAGCGCCGTCCCCGGTCATTCACGAAAGCGGGCTGTCTGCCGTTGGCGGCACCGAGGTCGGTGCGCATGGTGCCGACGGCGCTCGGCCGGTCCACCCGCAGCACTTCGGCCCCGAGGTCGCTGAGCAGCATGCCGCACCATGGCCCTGGCCCGATCCCGGCGAGTTCGACGACTTTCAGTCCCGCCAGTGGTCCGGCGTTCATGCGGCACCGACGAGGATCTGCTTGAGTTCGGTGAAACCGAGAATCCCTTCCGGCCCGGACTCGCGGCCCCAGCCCGACGCCCCGATCCCGCCGAAGGGTGCGCTCATCGCCGGGCCGAACGAGTTGACCGCCACCGCGCCGGCGCGGATCCGGCCCGCCACCTCGATCCCCGCCTCGACATCGGCGGTGTAGACGGCGCCCGACAATCCGAAGTCGGTGGCGTTGGCCAGCCGGACGGCGTCGTCGACGTCGCGGTACACCTGCACCGCGGTCACCGGCCCGAACACCTCACGGCGAATCAATTCGGCGTCCTCGGCGACGTCGGTGAAGAGCGTCGGCCGGTGAAACCAGCCGTTCTCCAGACCCGCCGGTCGTTCTCCGCCGGTGACCAGCCGTGCGCCGTCATCGCGTGCCCGTGCGACGAAGCCTTCGGTGCGACGCAGGGCGGCCTCGTTGATCAAGGGGCCGATGTGCGTCGCAGGGTCCAGTGGATCGCCGATGACCAGTCGTTCCCAGGCTGTCTTCAACCGGTCGACGACCTCGTCGTGCCGCCGTTCGGAGACCAGGATTCGCGACAGCAGCGCGCACACCTGGCCCGCACCGTTGGTGGCGCCGGGAACCAACGCCCGCAACGCCTTGTCCAGCGGTGCGTCGTCCAGGATCACGGCCGGCGATTTTCCGCCGAGTTCCAGTTGAGTGCGCGCGTACCGGCCGTGCGTCGCCGCGAGGACGTCCTGCGCCGCCGCATGGCCGCCGGTCAGCGAGACCAGGTCCACCCGGGACTCCCGGGTCAGTGCCTGCCCGACGGCGACCGGTCCCGACACGAAGTTCACCACCCCGGCAGGGAAGCCGGCCTGCCGGGCGCAGTCCGCTACCAACGCCATCGTCAGCGAGGATTCCGGCGCCGCCTTGACGACCACAGGGCATCCGGCGAGCAACGCCGGGACGACCTTCGACGCCACCGTCACGACCGGACCGTTGTAGGGGAGCATCGCCGCCACCACGCCGACAGGCTCCCGGCGCAGCAGGACGTCACCGAGTTCCGAGGACCGGCGCTGCTCACGCAGCATCTCCTCGGCGCCGTCGAGCGCCGACCGCCACGCGGCGACGGTGCCGAACCGGTGCAGTGCCCTGCCGTGCCGCACCGGCATTCCTGCCTCGACGGCCCACACCACATCCAGATCGGCCGCGCGTCGGTCCACCGACTCCAGCCAGCGGGCGCACAGCGCAACCCGATCGGCCAGGGGAGTGGCGGCCCACGCGTCGCGGGCGGAGACGGCGGCATCCACCGCGGCGGTCGCGTCCGTTTCGGACGCCTGCCGAGCCGTTCCGACCGGTTTCGCGTCCGCGGGGGACACGATGGTGTGCAGGTCTCCTGTCGCCGGACGCCACACGCCACCGACGAAGACGTCGTCGGTGTGCGGTACTCGTACGCCTGCCGCTTCCACGATTCTCCCGGTCGCTAGATTCCCTACGAACGAATAGATAATATATTGTGCACTTAGTTCGGGCAAGTGAGGAGGTCGTGGTGGTCGAGACGCGGGCGATGCGGAAACGCGCCGAGCGGATCAGACTTATCGAGCACACCGCCGCCCGGCTCTTCGCCGAGCGCGGCTACGAGGCGACGAACTTCGAAGACATCGGCGCGGCTTTGGACCTGCGCGGTCCCAGCCTGTACCACTACTTCTCATCGAAGGAAGAGCTGTTCCTCAGGTGCATGGAGCACGCGGCCGCTGAGGTGTTCCCCCGGCTCGCCGGGATCGCGGAGTCGGCGCACCCGCCACGGGAGAGGCTGCGGCTGATGTTCCGCGAGGAAGCCGCGATCACTCTTCGCGAGTACCCCGAGTTCATCCCGCTGTTCCTCAAAGTGCGGGTCCCGGTCGCGGCCCTGGAGGCCCGGCGCGACGAACTCCGTCGCGAGCAGACCCTGATCTTCCGCGGCGTGGTGGACGAGCTGGCAACGGACCGGCGGAAGGCCGATGAACTGCACCGGACCCTGAACCTGGCGCTGGGCGGACTCGCCCTCATCGGCGAATGGTTCGACCCGGCGGACCGGCTCGGCGTGGACGACTTCGCCGAGTCGGTGTCGCACACCCTTGTCAGGCTCTTCGAGTACTGAAGGCGAACCCCGGGTTTGTGTGCGGCGACCAAGCGCGCCTCGGTCTTTGTCGCCTTGAAACGAACGCCTCCGGGATCTTTGGTCGATCGAGCTGTGACCTCGACCTCACTCCCGGACCTACGTTCGGTCGGCAATCACCGCCGTGTGGCCCGAGGAGTCGAATCATGGGATTCAAGACCGGGGACTTCCCGCCTGTTGACCCCGCCAGGTTGTTCGAGATGCCCTATCTCGAACGGATCAAAGTGTTGTCCCGGCACTGGGTCGAGTACGGCTTCGGAACGCCGAAGATGACCCACGTCATCTACCTCGCGAAGCTTCTCGTGGTCTACGTCGTCGGTGGCCTGCTGATCGCCGCACTCACTTCGGGGCTCAACCCCCTGGAGTTCTCGTCCTGGTGGACCGAGCCGATCTTCTACCAGAAGCTCATCCTGTGGACGGTGTTCCTCGAGGCCCTCGGCGCCGGTGGTTCCTGGGGGCCGCTGGCCGGCCACTTCAAGCCGTTCACCTGCGGTTGGCGCACCTACCTGAAGGTCGACACGATCCGGCAGGCGCCGTGGAAGCGCGTCCCCCTGACCGGTGGCGACCGCCGCACGGGCGTCGACGTACTGCTTTACATCGCGGTCATCGCCGTCCTGCTCGCCGGGCTCCTGCTTCCCGGCACAGCGGACGCGGACCTCACACGGCTCGGCTTCGACGCGGGCCGGGTGATGCCTGCCGTCGCGGCCGCGCTCGCCGTGCTCATGGTGACGTTGGGATTGCGCGACAAGGTCTTCTTCCTGCAGGCCCGTGGCGAGCAGTACCTGCCCGCGATCATCTTCTTCGCGGCCTTCCCGATCGTGGACATGATCGTCGCGCTCAAGGTGCTGATCGTGGCCGTGTGGTTCGGCGCCGGTTTCTCCAAGTTCGGCAAGCATTTCTCGATGGTGGTCCCGCCGATGGTCAGCAACACGCCGTGGCTCCCGTCCAAGGCGGTCAAGCGTATGCACTACAAGGACTTTCCGCGTGATCTGCGCCCGTCGTACCGAGGTTCGCTGCTCGCGCACGTCGGCGGCACTTTCGTCGAAATCGTGACGCCGCTGGTCTTGTTGTTCACCGTCAACGCCACCGTGGCGCTGCTCGCCGCCGGGGTGATGGTGTGCTTCCACCTGTTCATCACCTCGACGTTCCCGCTCGCGGTGCCGCTCGAATGGAACATTCTGTTCGCCTTCGCCGCGGTCTTCCTCTTTCTCGGCCACCCGAACTGGGCAGGCTACGGCCTCGGCGACATGAACCCGGCCCTGCTCGCGCTGACCGTGGTGGGCGTTCTGTTCTTCCCGGTCCTGGGCAATCTCCGTCCCGATCTGGTGTCGTTCCTGCCTTCGATGCGGCAGTACGCCGGCAACTGGGCCTCGGCGATGTGGGCGTTCGCTCCCGGCGCCGAAGATCGTCTCGACCAGCACCTGGTGAAGCCCTCCGAGATGACCGTCAAGCAGCTCTCCGCCCTCTACGGTCCCGAAGCGGCCGAAGTCGTGATGCACCAGCTGCTGGGCTGGCGGGCCATGCACAGCCAGGGCCGCGCGCTCAACTCGATCATGATCAACCAGCTCGGCGCCGACATCGACCACTACACCTTGCGGGAAGCGGAGTTCAGCACGAACTGCATCATCGGGTTCAACTTCGGTGACGGCCACATGCACGACGCACGGTTCATCGAGTCCCTGCAGCGCCGCTGCGGTTTCCGGCCGGGGGAGTTCGTGGTGGTGTGGATCGAGTCGCAGCCGGTGCACCGGAACCACCTCCGCTACCAGGTGATCGATGCCGCTCTGGGAGTCGTCGAGCGCGGCGTCTACCGTGCCGAGGACGCCGTCGCCGAGCAGCCCTGGCTGCCGAACGGGCCCATCGCGGTCGACGTGCAATGGCGCATGCGGGGTTACGAGCGCGTGCGGTACCCGAAGGCGGCGGCCGATCGCGAGGAGGTGCAGCGATGACCACGGCAGTCGTCGTCGGCAGCGGGCCCAACGGCCTCGCCGCCGCGGTCACACTGGCCAAGGCCGGTCTGCAGGTGACGGTCATCGAGGCCGCGCACGTCGTCGGGGGAGGCACCCGCAGCAGCGAGCTCACCCTGCCGGGATTGATCCACGACGAGTGCTCGGGTTTCCATCCGCTCGCGGTCGATACGCCGTTCTCTCGCGAGGCCGACCTGCACAGCCACGGTCTGCGCTGGCTGTGGCCGGAGGTGCAGTACTCCCACCCGCTCGACGGCGGTCGTGGGGCGGCGGCGCTCCGGTCGGTCGGCGACACCGCGCTCGGGCTGGGTGACGACGCTCGCCGCTGGCGGCAGGTGTTCGGGCCGCTCACGGAGAACTTCGATCGGATCACCGAGGACTTCCTCCGCCCGATGCTGCACGTGCCCGCTCATCCGCTGGTACTCGCGCGGTTCGGGCTCCTGTCGAGCCTGCCCGCATCGGTGCTCGCGTCCCGCTGGTCCACGCCGGAGGCACGCGCTCTCTACGCCGGGGTCGCCGCCCACGCGATGCGGCCGTTGTCCTCGCCGATGTCCTCCGCGATCGGGGTCGCCCTCGGGACCGCCGCCCACGCCTACGGGTGGCCGGTCGCCGAGGGCGGGTCCGCGGCGATCAGCGCCGCGATGGTCGCCGCCCTGGAGAGCCATGGTGGCAAGGTCCTCACCGGCACGACAGTGCGGACCCTTGCCGAACTCGGCGAGCCGGACGTGGTGATGCTCGACGTCGCGCCGTCGGCGGCGGTGTCGATCGTGGGCGATCGCCTGCCTGGCCGGGTCCGGCGCGCACTGAGCCGCTACCGGCACGGCCCCGGCGTTTTCAAGGTCGAGTTCGCCGTGGACGGCGAAGTGCCCTGGAGACACGAGGACTCCCGCAGGGCCGGGACCGTCCACATCGGAGGGTCTGTCGAGGAGATCGCCGCCGCGGAGCGGGAGGTCGCCCGGGGCGGTATGCCCGAGCGGCCCTTCGTGCTGGTGGGCCAGCAGTACCTCGCCGATCCCAGCAGGTCGAAAGACGGCAAGAACCCGCTCTACGCCTACGCGCACGTGCCCGCCGGGTACACGGGCGACGCGACCGCGGCGATCGAGCGGCAGATCGAGCGGTTCGCCCCGGGGTTCAAGGATCGCGTCCTCGCCCGCCATGTCCGCTCCGCCGTCCAGATGGAGGAACACAACCCGAACTACATTGGCGGCGACGTCGTGACCGGGGCGAATTCCCCGCTGCAGCTGGTGTTCCGTCCACGGGTCACGCTCAATCCGTACGCGGTCGGCGTGCCCGGCGTCTACCTGTGCTCGGCGGCGACGCCGCCGGGCGCGGGTGCGCACGGGATGTGCGGGTACAACGCGGCCAAGGCGGCTCTCGCCGGGCTCAGCTGAGCTGGGTGGACGGCTTGTGAGTGGCGATTCGGGTTGGCGGTCCCTTCTCTTAAGAAGAGGCAGCCCGCCGGCAGGCAGGCTGGACGATGTGCAGGGGCTATCGTTCGCGGTCGGTCGCGTTGTCGTGGAGGTGGACCAGTGGATGTAATCAGTGCCTTCATTGCGCGATACGTGAAGGAGTTTGATTTTTACGACCAGGCTGCCCGTTTGGTTAAAGAGCGACTCGAAAGTAGTCTGCAGAGATCGGGGGTCCGTTGCATGGTGACATCTCGCGCGAAAGACCCGTCGCGCTTGGAGGAGAAATGTCGCATTCGGTCCAGCGACCGAAAATACGCGAGCGCGGACGACATTTTCGACGACATCGCGGATCTGGCTGGTGTTCGTGTTGCACTGTACTTCCCTGCAGAAAAAAACCAAGTTGATAGTGCAGTCAGGAACCTATTTCACCTTGTTGAAGAACGTCGAGATTTCCCTAGGCGTGATGTCACTTTGTCCGGCAAGCGATTCTCTGGCTACTCAGCTTCGCATTATCGGGTGAGATTAAACGAGAATTTGCTGACTGGCTCACAGAAGCGATACGCCTTGGCGAGAGTGGAAATACAAGTGGCGTCGGTGCTCATGCATGCATGGTCCGAAGTCGAGCACGACCTCGTCTACAAGCCATTTGAGGGCGAACTGTCTGAAGATGAGTATGCGATACTTGATCAGCTGAACGGTATGGTACTTGCGGGTGAATTGGCTTTAGAGACCCTTCAACGCGCTGGTGAGCGCAGGGTGGCTGAGGTGGGGCGCAAATTCTTGAATCACTATGAACTTACTGTCCACCTTCTCGATCAAGTTAATTCATTGGTGGATAAGCCGGTTGGCGAAGCTGGGCTTGGGCGAATTGACCTCCTGTTTATACTGCTCTCCCGGCTTGGGATCGACACGCCGGCCAATTTGGCCTCCTATCTCGCGGCATTACATGGGAATCTCGAAGAGCGTCCACTTGCGGATCAGGTTATTGACGCCGTACTGGAGAGGGATGAGTCTCGTTTTAAAACCTACCAGCACATTCAAGAGGAGGATGCACTGCGTGCAATTGGATCTGAGCACAACGATGACGCATTCATGTGGGCAGGACTATTTATGGCTCGCTGGGCTGAGCTTGAAGGCCTTCTGTTCTCGCTTCTTGATGACGACCAGCAGCGGCTAACAGGGGTACCTGCCTTTCGGTTGCTGCAGTTGATGGAAGGTCGTGGTATCCTTGATCCTTCCACTGTGCGAGAAATTGACCTACTTCGGCAAATGAGGAACAGGGTAGCGCATCGCATAGGATCAGATTCTCCTTCAAAGGCAACATTGCAGGAGGCTGTGGGGCGCATCGAGTCAATCATTGCTGAAATCGGGACACCTTCGCCTGATGACGCGTAAACTTGTGTGATGCTTTTATCCAGAGGTCCTGCAGGCTACGAACCCTCCGTAGCGGCACGCCTCATAGCCATAAGTGTTCTCGCGCTCACGTGCACCCCTCGACCAACAGTGTTGATCTGTCTTCAATCGTAACGCCAGGTCTGGCTTGGTGCCTTCGGCGCGACTCGAACTCGCACTGGACGGATTCGAGTCCGTCAAGGTGCCCTCACGGCCCAGCCTCACCTGCCGTAGGTACCTAAACACTTTTGGCTCTAACCCGAATCGCCACTCACGACCCACTCGACCAGGCACGTCGCCTTCGCCCTTGTCCGTGGTCAGTTCTTCAGGAGCAAGGTTCGGCCCAACCAGTGGCAGGCGGTGACGGCGAGCTCGATCGCCTGACGGTCGTCCCGGATCGCCCGTCCGAGTACCTTCTCGGCGCCGGCGATCCGGTACTTCACCGAGTTCTTGTGCATGAGCATCGCCTCCGCCGTGGCGGTGTAGCTGCTGTCGTGGCGGAAGAAGATCAGCAACGTCTCGCGCAGGCGTTCATACTGTTCGTCGCAGCGGGCGAGATCGCCCAGCATCTCGTGTACCCACCGTCGTGTCACGTCGAGATCGAGCGCGAAGAGCGCGGCCACGTTGAGGCCGGGCTCGTGGAACCCGGTCACCGGATGGGTCGGATCGTCGCGGACCATGGCGACCCGCTGTGCCTGAATCGCCTCCAGATGTGTCCGCCGGAAGCCGTCGAGCCCGGAGTGCACCGCGCCGAGCGCGACCTGGGGAAGCGGCGGTCCGGCGGCGTCGTCGAGCAGGGGCCGCACGGTGGCGATGTCGGGCGTGAAGCCGTCGGCGACCGGGATCCAAGCCCACGCGCTGGCCCGGTCCCGCGGGATGACCAGCGGGCTCCGTCCAGAGCCGAGCTTCTCCGCCATCGTCGTCACCGTCCGGGTGAACCGGGACAGCTGATCCTGCTGCGCGCCCGTCTCGTGCACCCACAGGACCACGCCGAGGTGGGGGACCCGCAGCCGGTAGCCGATCACCGCCTCGACCGCGTCGATATCGCTGGTCAAGCCGCTGATCAGGTCCTCGACCCGGCCGACGCGGGCGGTGTTGCGTTCGGTCAGCCAGCGCTCGCGTTCGCTCTCGTAGACGGTGACGATGCGTTGCGAGATCCAGTCGATGTAGTCGAAGGTGACGGTCACGAAGCGCTGGTAGCTGGCCGCCTGCATCAGCGGGTCGGGATGCCGGTCTCGGCACTCGCGGAAGGCGGATTCGAGGAGGTTCTGCTGCGCCAGCCGGTAGGCCCGCACCAGTGCGCTGACCGGGACCCCGCGCTGGGCCAGCCGTCGCGCGTACTCGAAGGCGGCGGACGGCGGTTCGAGGTTCTCGACGCTGATCGAGTGCCGGAGCGCGTGCAGGATGTTTTCGAGGTTTCCCTCGATGCTCGACCCCAGCAGATCCAGGATCGCGGCGTCGCCGGCGAGCTCCTCGATCCGGGTGGACAGCAGGTCGCGCAGACCGGCTGTGAGGGTCGCGGTGTTGTCGTTGAGCGCCGCAGCCACCGTCTCGACCTGCTTGCGAAGCTCCTCGTCCACCACGTGAACAGTCTCCCACCTCCTGTGACGGCCGCCACTGGTCGTCGGGAACGAAGGAGCGGGCCTGGTCTTGTCCATGCGGGCCAGTGCCGGTTCCGCGAGCGGGATTTAGCGTCGTTCCCATGGACATTCCCAGCGAACCGGCACGGATTCCGTTCGTCCGTGAGGTGCTCGATCCGCACGGCCCGTGCATCGCTGACCAGGCAGGCACCCTCGACAACACGGCCTTCGCCGATTCTGTCCGCCGCCTTGCGTATCGGTTCGAGACGATGGGCGTCGCCGCCGGCGACACCGTCGCGGTCATGCTCCCGAACTGCTCGGAGATCGCGACGACGATGTTCGCCGCGTGGTGCCGCGGGGCCGCGCTGACACCGGTCAACCCGGCGCTCACTGACGACGAGGTTCGTTACCAACTGCAGGACTCGACGGCCGCTCTCCTCGTGGGCGACGAGCGCGCCCGCGCACTGGCGGAGGCGACCGGGATCGCGTGGATCGATGCGCGCTCCGTCCACGCGCTCGGCGATGTTCCCGACGTGACTCCGGTCGCGGACCGGTCCGACTTCGCGTTGATCATCTACACCAGCGGTACGACCGGCAAACCCAAGGGCGTGCTCCTCGACCACGCAAACCTCGACGCGATGAGTTCGTCCCTCATCGAGCATTTCGGCCTCACCGCCGCCGACACCAGCCTCCTCGTGCTTCCGCTGTTCCACGTCAACGGACTGGTCGCCAGTGTCCTTTCGGCACTGCGCGCGGGAGGGAACGTGGTCATCGCGCCGCGCTTCTCCCCGGCCGATTTCTGGGACCAGGTCGAAACCCATCGGCCGACCTACTTCTCGGCGGTGCCGACGATGTACGCGCTCCTGGACGCCAAGACCGAACGCGAGGTGGACACGTCTTCGCTGCGGTTCGTCATCTGCGGCGCCGCACCGATGCCCGCCGAGCTCATCACCCGGTTCGAGGACAGGTTCAAGGTCCCGGTCGTGGAGGGATACGGGCTCTCGGAAGGCAGCGTGGCCTCGACCATCAATCCGGTGGACGGGCCCCGCAAGGCCGGAACGGTCGGGATCACCCTGCCCGGTCAGGAAGTCGCCGTCGTTTCCCCCGACGAGGAACGGCTCCCGCCGGGACAGCGCGGCGAAGTTGTCATCCGGGGAGCGAACGTGATGCGCGGTTACCTCGGCCGACCCGAGGAGACCGCGAGAGTGGTACGCGACGGCTGGCTGCACACCGGCGACGTCGGGATCCTTGACGATGAGGGCTACTTGATCCTCGTCGACCGGATCAAGGACATGATCATCCGAGGTGGCGAGAACATCTATCCCAAGGAGATCGAAGAGTGCCTCTACGGCCACCGGGCCGTGCTCGAAGCCGCTGTCGTCGGACGGCCGGACGACGTCTACGGCGAAGTCCCGGTCGCCTTCGTCGCGACCAAACCCGGATTGACCGTGACGGCGGAAGAACTCGCCGAGCACTGCTCCCGCTCGCTCGCACGCTACAAGACGCCCGCCGAGATCCACGTCAGGACCGAACTCCCCAGGAACTCAGTGGGCAAGCTCGTCAAAGGGCTTCTCCGCGAGCAGATGGACCGAAAGAAGGCGCACCCGTGAGCCGCACCCTGGTGATGTCCGGCGGAAGCCGCGGGATCGGCCTGGCCACCGCCTTGGCCTTCGCACGCCGCGGCGGCAACGTGGCGCTCCTCGCCAAGACCGATGTGCCGCAACCGAATCTACCCGGCACCATCCACACCGCCGTCGAGGCGATCCGGCAGGCTGGCGGCCGCGCGGTGGGGGTGGTCGGCGACGTCCGGTCCGAAGAGGACACCGCCAAACTGATAGCGACCGCCGTCGCGGAGTTCGGTGGCGTCGACGTCGTCGTCAACAACGCCAGCGCGATCCACACCGCGGGCACCCTGGAGACCCCGGCGAAGAAGTTCGCGTTGATGCACGAGGTCAACATCCGCGGCACCTGGCTGCTCACCACGGCCGCCTTGCCCCATTTGCGTAAGTCCCGAGGCTCGATCGTCACGCTCTCGCCGCCGTTGAACCTCGCGCCGCGCTGGCTGGGGATCCATCCGGCGTACACGACGTCGAAGTACGGCATGACCTTGCTGACTCTCGGCTGGGCCGCCGAGTTCGCCGCCGACGGGGTGTCGGCGTCCTGCCTGTGGCCGGAGACCCTGATCGACACCTCCGCCGTCCGCAACGTCGTGGGCGGTGCCGACCACGCCCGATCACCCGAGATCATGGCCGACGCCGCCCTCGCCCTGTTTGACCTGCCGCATGAGCGCAAGAACGGTCGCGCGTTCATCGATGCCGACGTCCTGCGCGAGGCTGGCGTCACGGACCTGAGCCGATACGGCGATGCCAACGCGCACAAGGACATCTTCGTCGATTAGACGTGCGTCGGGCCGGCGATCTTGGACGGGACTAGCGTAGAGAGCATGGCCGAGGTTCGTGTTGGTGTGGTGTTCCGTCCGCAATTGCCGCCGGAGGAGCTGAGGGAGACCGTCGTCGCGGCCGATGAGGCCGGTATCGACGAGTTGTGGTTGTGGGAGGACTGTTTCCTCGAAGGTGGTCTCACCAGTGCCGCGGCCGCGCTGGCGTGGAGCGAGCGGCTCACCGTCGGGATCGGCCTGATGCCGGTGCCGCTGCGCAATCCGGCCGTCGCCGCCATGGAGATCGCGACGCTGGCGCGGATGTTCCCCGGCCGGTTCGTCCCGACCGTCGGTCACGGGGTGCTCGACTGGATGGGGCAGGTCGGCGCCCGGGTGTCGTCGCCGATGACGTTGCTGCGCGAGCACGCCGACGCCGTCCGGCGGCTGCTGCACGGCGAGACCGTCAGCGTGACCGGACGTTATGTGAACCTTGACGCCGTGGCTCTGGACTGGCCGCCGGTGCAGGTGCCGCCGCTCATCATCGGCGGGCGGGGTCCGAAGACCGTCGCGCTGGCGGGCGAGGTGGGCGACGGGGTGCTCCTGGACGCCCTGCTGGCCACCCCCGACTACGTCGCTTCCGAGGCCGCCCGCGCCGCCGAGGCCGCGCAGGCCGCGGGCCGACCAGCGCCGCAGGTCATCGTTTTCGCGGAGATCGAGCCGGACATACCCGCCCTTGGCGACCGTGCCCGCGCTCTGATCGACGAGCTGGCCGCCGCGGGCGCCACCTCCGTCATCCTGCAATGCACGTCTCAGCACCCGGACCCGGGCCCGCTCATCGCCGCACTGTCTCGCTGACAACCGCCTACGGCAGCGAAGGAGGGGCGACCGCTTCAGCAGCAGCCCCTCCTTCGCTGTCTGATCAGAGGTTTTCTTCGAAGAAGGTGCCCAGCTTCGCCAGTGCCTGGTCGACGTACTTCGGCTGGTCGTACAGGTCGTAGTGGCTCGCGCCCTGGACGACGAAGATGTCCTTCTTCTCCGAGCGGGCCCGGTCGAACAGTTCGAATCCGTCCCGGTAGGACCCGAAGCCGCCTGGCACGTCGCCGACGATGACCTGCAGCGGCTGCGTCAGCAGCACCTCGGCCAGGTGGAAGGCGTCGAAGCCGACCGCCGCTTCGAGACCGGAGAAGCGCAGCTTGTTGGGTGAGCCGGCGCTCTGGCCCCTGTCGGTGGTGTAGTACTCGACGGCGTTGACGATGTCGATGTCGGTGATTCCGGCCTTTTCCCGCTCCTCGACCGAGGTGGGGATGTAGGTGGTGATGTGCGGCTCCGCGCCCCGCGCTTCGGCCGTGCGCTGCTTGCCGATCGCCTCGAGCGTCGCGACCGCGGCGTTGGCGCTCAGGTCGCCTTCGCGCAGGAGCCGTCCGTAGTTCGCGGCGACGACGGTGCCCAGCGCCTTGATCCGGTGGTCGGTCATCGTGGCGTTCGCGGCGTAACCACCGCCACCGCAGATCCCGACCAGGCCGATGCGGTCCTCGTCGACGTAGTCCTGCGTCACCAGGTAGTCGATCGCGCAGCGGAAGTCTTCGACCCGGGTGGCAGGGTCTTCGAGGTAGCGCGGCTCGCCTCCGCTCGCGCCCTGGTGTGACGCGTCGAACGCCAGGGTCACGTAGCCCAGTTCGGTCAGCCGCTCGGCGTAGATGCTGCCGGACGTCTGCTCCTTGCAGCTGCTGATCGGGTGGGCGCAGATGATCGCCGGGTACTTCTTGGCCGGGTCGAAGCCCTCCGGGAAGCGGACGTCGGCGGCGACGTCCCAGGTGCGGTTCTTGAAGGTCACGGATTCCATGGGATTTCCTCTCGTTCAGGCGGTCAGGTGCTCGCCGAAGAAGCCGGTGAGCTTGGTGACCGCGGGAGTGACGTGCTCGTCCTGGTCGTAGAGCGCGACGTGGGTGGCGCCGTCGATGACGAACAGTTCCTTGGGCTCGTCGGCCTTTTCGATGGCCTCGCGGCTGAAGTAGCCGGTGTCGGCATCGGAGCCGATGATCATCAGCAGCGGCCGGGGCGCGATCAGCTTGATCATCGCGTAGGAGTCGTACTGCGCGATCTGGTCGATGCTGCGCAGCGGCCACTCGTTGGTGGAGTTCGCGTGCCCGCCGCGCGGGGTGCGGTAGTAGTCCTGCGCCTCGCGATACAGCGTCGGAGCTTCCTCGAGCCCTTCGGGGCTTTCCGGAGCCCAGTTCTGCACACCCGCGACCTCGCCCCGCGCTTCGGCGGTGCGCAGCGCGCCCGCCTGGTCCAGCATGGCCTGCAGGACCTCCGGACCCTGGGTGCGGCCGAGACCTTCGACCAGCAGACTCCGGATGTCCACGGCGCTGACCGTGGCGACGGCCTTGATCCGGTGGTCGGTCTGCGCGGCGAACGGGACGTAGCCACCGGACGCGCAGATGCCCAGCGCGCCGATCCTGGCCGGGTCGATGTCGTCGCGGGTGGTCAGGTAGGTGACCGCGGACCGGACGTCCTCGGCACGCTGGAAGGGGTTCTCCAGACCGCGGGGCAGGCCCTCGCTCTCACCTTGGTATGCGGCGTCGAACACCAGGGTGGCGTACCCCTCGCGGGCCAGACGCTCGGCGTAGATCGACGCGGTCTGCTCCTTCACACCACCGCCGGGGTGGGACACGACGACGGCCGGCAGCGGGGCGCCGGTGTGGTCGTCCGGAGTGAACAGGAGACCGGCCAGCGCGAGCCCGGCGCTCGGGAAGGTGACGTTCGTCTTCATCTTCGGGATCTTTCTTTCGGCTTCTCTTCGGCCGGGCGTTTCGTTCGGCCTCGTATTCGAGACTCACACGCGTCGCGTGCTCCTACAATGGGACGGTTCCAGCCCCGCACACCACTGTCCAGGGACACAATTGGCCCAGGCTCCCGAGTTGCACCTGTTGCGACAATGGGGTCATGAGCAGTGACGACCACACCAACGAACTGGGGGAGTTCCTCAAGGCTCGCAGGTCCGAGGTGAGCCCCCGGACGGTCGGGCTGCCCGAGACCGGCGCCAAACGACGGGTGAAGGGGCTGCGCCGCGAGGAGGTCGCGCTCCTGGCCTCGATCAGCCCCGATTACTACACCCGTATCGAACAGGGACGCAGGCAGGCGTCCGCCCCGGTGCTCGACGTCCTGGCGAGGGTGCTGCATCTGGACGACGATGAACGTGAATACCTGTTCGAGCTCGCGGGAAAGGACGCAGAACGCCCACGCCGCCAATCCGCGCAGAAGGTGTCACTACAGTTGCTGCGGGTGATGGATGAACTGACCACGAGCCCCGCGCTCGTACTGGGCAGGCGAATGGACATTCTCGGCTGGAACCGGATGGCTTCCGCACTGCTGGTCGATTTCTCGGCGATTCCGGAAAAGAAGCGGAATTATGTGTGGCTGTTGTTCTCCGACCCCGCATTCAGGGCCTTGCACGTGGAGTGGGAGGCCATGGCCCGCACCGCCGTGGCGATGCTCCGGATGGAAGCCGGCCGCAACCCCCACGATCAGCGGATGGCCACCCTGGTCGGCGAACTGTCAATGAAGGACGACGACTTCCGCACGTGGTGGGGTGACCATCATGTCACCGCCCGCGAGCGGGGGAGCAAGACGCTTCGCCACCCCGTCGCGGGTGAGCTGACGCTCGACTGGGACGCGCTCACCTGTACGAGTGACCCCGAACAGCAGCTCATTGTCTGGACCGCCGAGCCCGGTAGCGCCGCCCACGACGGCCTTCGTTTCCTGTCGTCATGGGCAGCGAGTGAAGACCGATCCGCGGCGGACCGCTGAGGCCCGGCGGGATTTCGGATCAGTGGAAGCTCAACCGTCCGTGCCGCTGAACTGCCTCGATCCTGGTGAACAGCGCTCCGCGCACAATCGAAAAAGTGCTCGAAGTACGCGGTGTTATCCTTCACCGGATGAAAAGCGCTTGCGGGGACCCTGAATGGGGAGAATCGGCACCGGAGCGAGGCAGGCGGTGAGGAGGCCCTACAGCTACGCTGATGCGGTCAAACTGCTCGGCCCCAAGGAAAACGCAGCCGTGGCGGCGTTGGATCGACTGGTCGGCGGCGCACTCCTCGGCAGTGTCGCGTTCGGCGCGACGGAACTGCTCGGCTGGTTCGACGCCAAGGTCGACTTCATCAAGATCAGTCATGAAGTGCTGGGCAAACTCGCCGAGAAACAACGTGGCCTGAGCCGGTACGCCCGCACTGAAAGGGTGAGCGCGGCTCACTCCGTCATCGTGGTGCTGGCCTTCTTCGAAGCCGTCGACGAACTCGGCCTGCCGGTTTCCACCAAGCAGCTGGGCGTGACCAAAAAGGAACAACTTCAACTGGTCGGGCTATCACACCTGTTCGACGGGGTCTGGCCGATGCCCACCCCCGACCGTCCTTATGAGGCCACTCGCGAAGCTCTGTTCCGACAGTACGTCGACTCGGCCGCGGCTCTGCTGGAACTCGTGCGCGCCCACGCGATATGGGACGAGCTGAACGAAACCCAGCAAACGCGATTGGAGCTGATGGTCCGGGACATCGCCACCGCGGCGATTCACCGCTACCACGGGCTCGTCGGCCGGGTCGTGTCCGACTACCCGGAAATCGGGTTCTGGATCCAGTTCGCCGAGGTACGAAGCGCAGGGAGAGCGCTGGACCGAGTCGAGGAGGCGATGCGGCAACTCCTCGTCGGGGGCACCCCGGACCAGCGACGGGCGGAACTGGCCAAGGGCTATCGGGCCGCGCTGGACCGGCCGATCATCGAAGGAGACGACGACTTCGGCGACCTCCGCGTCCCGCTGATCCGTGACGCCTACGTGGATCCACAATTCCAAGTCACCTCGATGCGGAAGGACAACCGCTCCGCCGAACTGGCCTGGTGGAACTCCCTGCCGGTGCGGAACGACCTCTACCGCTACCTCGTCGGCTACTTCACCTCGCCGAAGGCGGTCAGCCTGCCTTTGCTCGTTCTCGGTGATCCGGGTTCGGGCAAATCCATGCTCACCAGCATTCTCGCGGCGAGGTTGTCGCCATCGGACTTCTTGACGCTGCGAGTCGAGCTGAGGAACGCGCCGACCGAAGGCGATTTGCTCGACCAAATCGAGTTCGGCCTGCGTGAGGCACTGCACGAGAAGGTGTCCTGGGCGGAGTTCTCGCGAACCGCCGGGGCCAGCCTGCCGATCGTCCTGCTCGACGGGTTCGACGAACTGTTGCAGGCCACCGGGGTTTCGCAGAGCCGGTACCTCGACAAGGTCGCGCGCTTCCAGCGTGAACGACTCGATCTCGGTGCGCCGGTGGCCGTCGTCGTGACGAGTCGTATCAGCGTGTGCAGTGGCGTTCAGATTCCGGTCGACGCCGATATCCTGCGGCTGACGCCGTTCACTCCTGACCAGGTCGGACAGTGGCTCCAGACCTGGAACGAGGACAACGCGCCCTATTTCAAAAAAGCGCGGCTGCGGCCATTGCCCGCGTCCGTGGCCCTCGCCTTCCCGGAAATAGCCGAGCAGCCGCTGCTCTTGCTGATGCTGGCGCTCTACGACGCCATCGGGAACGCGCTCCAGCAGGAGAGCAGCACCCTCAACACGTCTCAGTTGTACGAGCGCCTTCTTCGGCGTTTCTGCAGGCGCGAGCTGGCCAAGGACAACGTCGATCGCAGCCCGGAGCACCTCGAACGTGAGGTGGACATGGAATTGGAAAGGCTTGCCGTCGTAGCGCTCGGCATGTTCAACCGGGGCGCGCAGTGGATTGCGGAGCCAGACCTCAATGAGGACTTCGCCGGTCTGCTCAAGGTGGACGAGCGCAACCGCCGCCACGGTACCCAGACACCTCTGAGTGCCGGCCATTCGGCCCTCGGCCGCTTTTTCTTCATGCAACGCGCCGAAGCGAACAGGGACTCGGAAACCCTGCGAACCTACGAGTTTCTGCATGCCACATTCGGCGAATTCCTGGTCGCCCGGTTCGTCTGGCACACCCTCGACGAGCTGTTCCAAGTCTCCCAGCAGCGCAGATCCAGATTGACCACCTCGCTGACCGACGACAGCGAGTTGTACACCATTCTCTCGTTCGCCCCGTTGTCGTCCCGGTGGGCAGTGGTGAACTTCCTGGTCGAGCTGACCGGATCGGAGCCCGACAACGTCCCGCTGTCCGCGATGCTCAAGGAGCTCATCGCCCACTCCTTCGAGCCCCAGCAGCAGAAATACTCCGGATACGAGCCGGTGCGCCACCCCACGCCCCGACGTTACGCCGCGTACAACGTGAACCTGATCATCCTCGCCGCGGTCCTGGCGAGCCCGGGCCCGCTGGACACGGGTTCGGTCGGTGTGCACCCTTGGCACAAATTCGCCGGTTTCTGGAAGTCGCAATTCTCCTCCGGTGAATGGCGAGATCTGGTCACTCTGTTCCATCTCTTGCCCGGCGTCGGCGGCAAGCCCACCATCACCGTTGGGAGAGCGCCATCGATCAGTCCGGTCGCGCCTCCCGCCACGATCGAGACACTTTCGTTTCAGATAGCGGAACTGAGTGCGCACTTCACCGGCGACCCGGAACTTTTGCCGTACCGGTACGCCTTGGAACCCGTCATCCACCAGAACTGGTCGGTGGACCGAATCCGCGGACTGGCCGCCTTGGCGGCGGCGGCCCCCAACCGGACGGCCCTGGACCGCACCTACCGTGCCTGGGCGGACTTCTCACCTTCCCTGGTCATCGAACGGCTCGTGCTCGATCGAACAGCCGGACCGGACACCTTCGCGGCCTTGCTTGGCACCAGGGTGAGCGCCGAGCCGGAGTTCCGCACGATCGTCTACGAGCGCATTGCCAGAGGCGGCGACTACGACCGGGAGTACCTGTCGATCGTCGAGGGAATCTGGCGTAAGCACGAAGAAATAGTGGTCGCTCCGATAGCGCTGCTCGAAGCCTGGCTCCGGCTCGCGGAGCGAGGTTTTGACTTCGCGCAGATCTCTCCTCTTCCCGATTTCGAAGCCCTGGTGAACCTGATAGACGTCTCGGCCGTCTGCTACTCCAGGCCGGACCTCCGCACCCGGGTGCGGAATCTGCTCGACCGGCCCGGATTCACTGAGCATTTTCTCCTGCGCAGCCCGGCCACCGATGTTGCCGCAGCGAACCCGAGTCAGCCGAGGTCGACACGTCCGCTGGCGTTCGTCGACAAGCCCGAGCCCAGGAAGGCGGAGCCCGCCGCCGAGGTCTGGCAGCCCGAAGGGGAAAGCTGGCAGGTGCAACTGGGGAGACTGGATACGGCATTGGCTTCGGGCACTTTGACCGCCGACGACTACTATCTCGAACGCGAAAGAATCCTCAAGCTCGCCGTCGGCGTGGATCCGGAAGAGTAGCGCTCTCGGCGTGATCGTCAACCGATCCTGTCAGGTCTCTTACCTGAGAACGCGCTACAGCAGCTCGGCGTTGTGCTGGCCGACCGACGGCGCCACGAACGGAGCGAGGCGGCTGCCGTCGACGAGGATCGGCGACTTCGGGGCCAGGTGGGGGCCGACGCCGGGTTGGTCGATCTCGTCGAACAGGTCGAGGTCGCGGAGGGTGCCGCGGCCGAGTTCCTCGAAGGTCCGGTAGCGCTGCCACAGGATGCGGTGGCGATCCAGCGCGGCGGCGGCCGCGTCGAACGTCGTGCTCCGGAACCAGCGGGCCAGCAGCGTCGAGATCACGTCACGGTGTTCGAAGCGGGCGGATTCCCGCGAGAAGTCGATGCCCAACGACTCGCTCAGCGCGGTGAACGCGGCGGTGAGCCCGGTGGCTGTCAGCAACTTCGTCCAGTGGCGCTCCGTCAGCACCACGAGCATGACGCGAACTCCGTCGGCGGTGAGAAAGTCGCGGCCGTACGTGCCGTAGACGTCGTTGCCGGATTTGGCGCGGCCGTGGTCGGTGACCTGTGCTTCCGCCAGGTAGCCGAGATTGCCCGCGGTGGCCAGGGCGACGTCTTCGAGAGCGACGCGAATAGCGCGGCCCCGACCGGTCTCCTGCCGGTGCCGTTCCGCGGCGAGCAGACCGATCGCCAGGTAGAGACCTGCGGCGACATCCCAGGCGGGCAGCACATGGTTGACCGGTGCGGGGGCTTCGGCGGAGCCGGTGATCAACGGGAAACCGCTGCCCGCCTGGACTGTGTAGTCCACCGCGGCGCCACCGCCGGGGCGTCCTTCGAGGAGTACGTGGATCACGTCGGGACGACGAGCGGACAGCTCCGCGTAACCGAGGTCCGGATGCCGGTCGGTGTTGCTGACGACGACGCACGGTCCACCGTGGACGATCAGGTCCACGACCCGTTTCCGGTCCACTTCGGACTCCAGGTCGACGGCGACGGCGCGCTTTCCCTTGTTCAGCCCCGACCAGTAGAGACTGGTCCCGGAGTCGGCTAGCGGCCACCGCGTCCGGTCCGCCGCGCCACCGAGCGGTTCGACCCGGACGACGTCGGCGCCGAGCTGAGCCAAGGTGAGGCCGCACAACGGGGTTGCGACGTAGCTCGAGATCTCGACTACTCGCAAACCCGTGAGCAGCGCCGGGTTCGGGTCAGGCATCGTCGTCCTCCCGCCGCCGGGTGAAGTCGGGCTTGCGGCGTTCGCGGTGGGAGGCCAGACCTTCGCGGACTTCCGGTCCGCCGAAGCCGTAGAACTCCAGCGCCAGTGAGGAATCGAAGATCGCGCCCGCGACTTGCCGGTACCACGCGTTCAGGCTCTGCTTGGTCCAGCGGATGGCGTTCGGGGCGCCGAGAGCCAACTCGCGCGCGACTTCCCGCGCGGTCGGCAGCAGGTCGGCGTCCTCGTCGACGCAGAGGGAGACCAGGCCGATCCGCTCGGCTTCCTCGCCGGTCAGCGGACGGCAGGTCATCAGGTAGTACTTCGCCTTCGCCATGCCGCACAGCAACGGCCAGCACACCGCGGCGTGGTCACCGGCCGCGACACCGAGGCGCGTGTGCCCATCGATGATCTTGGCGGTCTTTGTGACCACCGAGACGTCGGCCAGCACACCGGCGACGAGGCCGGCACCGACCGCCGGGCCGTGGATCGCCGACACGATCGGCTTCGAGCAGTCGATGACGTTGTAGACCAGGTCCCGCGCCTCCCGCATCGTGCGGGTGCGCGTCTCGTAGTCGTTCGACAGCTTCTCCACCAGGTCGAACGAGCCACCGGCCGAGAATCCCTTGCCCTCACCGCGCAGGAGGACGGCGTTCACCTCCGGATCCCGGTCGAACTCCCGCCAGATGTCGGCCAGATCCGCGTGCGCGGCCTCGCTGACCGCGTTGAGGTTCGGCGCGTCCAGGACGAGTTCGACGACGCCCGCGTCGTCCGGGCCGTCCACCCGGAGGTTCTCGAAACGTGCGTAGCGGCTCATGCGCTTCCCTTCTTGCTCTGACCGAGAAACAGGCCTTCGCGGTCGTACTTGCGGAGCCGAGCCAGGGCGTCGGCGCTCACCTCGGGCAACTCCTTCAGATCGTCCGCCACCGCGAGCTCCCAGCCACAGCGCGAACGGGCGTATTCGACGCGATCGGCGAGCGGTTCGGGTCCAGGCGCGACATGGGTGAGAACGAGTTCGCCGTCGCGCCGGGACAGGATCCCGACGTCGGTCACCACGGCACGTACGCGCGCGCCGGGGCTCGTGACGTAGTCGCAGCGCTCGACAAACCGGCGCGGGCTCATCGTCCCGACAACCAGCGTCTCGTCGGCGTTGGTGACCACGTCGTTCGCGCCACCCGATCCGACGAGGTGAGGGCCGCCGGTGATCCGGGTCGTGTTGATGTTGCCCAGCCGGTCGATCTCCGCCGCGCCGACACAGGCGATCGACCGCGTGGACGGCCCGTTGACCACCGTGCCGAGCACCTGTTCGGTGTCGAGCAGCATCGACGAGGTCGGGAAGTTCGCGAAGCTGAAGATGAACGGGTCGCCCGGTGTCGGCGTGTAGTCCCAGAGCCCCAGTTCGGCGGCGAGCGCGACACGGTGGCCCTCGGCCTTGGCCGTCTCGACGCCCACCCAGGCCGCGAGGTTCGCCAGACCCGCTCCGGCGAGGACGGCGTCTGCGCCGGTCTCCGCGATCCGTGTCCGGACGAGACCGGCCAGCCAGGTGGCCGCGCGTTCGGCAGGCGTCGCGGGGCCGCTGTGCTCGCCCCTGCCGGTGGGTGGTGTCGGCTTACCGCTGGAGTGGACGAGGGCGTCGAGCCGTGCCTTGCCAAGCTTCTCGAGGTATGCGCCGTGGTCGGCGGGCTCGAGGATCCACTCACGTATCCAGTCGTCGAATTTCGGCGATCGGCTCGCTTCCCGTGCGGAAATCCAGAACGCGACGTCCTCGGCGTATCCCTCCACCGGCAGCCGCGTGCCTACGGGCCCGGCGAATACCCCGCCGGGATGCGCTCCGAACGGCGTCTCGATAACGGCGAGCACCCGGTGTGCCGGGACGCGGACCAGCGACGACCAGGGACGGAGATCGTCGACGACCTTCTCCACCGTGGCGAGGACGCCGCGGCGGGCGGCGAACGCGCCGATCGAACCCTCGAACATCGGGGGAGCGATCGCGAGATTGCCGTGCCGGTCGGCGACCGCGGCGTGCACCAGCGCGACGTCCGGCACCAGCGGCGAGACCAGGCCCACCCGGCCGAACCGGGTGTCGATCTCCTCGTAGCCCTCGTTCCCGGCCATCGAGGAGTCCCGCACAGACCCGGTGACGACGGCGGGCACGCCGGTGGCTGCGGCCCGCAAACGCTGGATGTAGCTCAGGAACGACCAGTTCTCGACCTCGACAGAACCGTCTGCGTAGGCCTTCTGGAACACGGGGTTCGGTGTGAACACCGGGAACGAGTCACCGGAGTAGACGGTGACGACCTTCTCGATGCAGCCGGAGCGGAACAGGACCGCGCCGAGCGACGACAGACTCGCCATGATCAGGGTGAATTTTGATGGTTTTCCCCAGTGCTGCCTGGCCAATTCCCGGACCAGCGCACTCCAACGGCTGTGGCCCATCATCACGTGCACGGCGTCACCGGGGCGGACGTGCCGCGCGATCGCCTCGTCCAGGCGGCAGAAGTCGGTCATGCGTGCACTCGCTCGACGAGGTTGACCTTGACGTGGTCTGGACGCTTCAACGCGCCCTGGGGGACGAAGTCGACAACGGTTTTGACGTTGAGCGCGGAGCGGATCCGTTGTTCGATGGTCTCGCGGAGCCCGGTCTGCTGTTCGGGGGTCAGGCCGGTGTCCTCCACGACGACCGGGAGCGGACGCTGCGTCGAGTGCCCCTCGAAGTCGGCGCGGATCCGCATCTCGCCAGGGGTCAATTCGGCGACGAGTTGCTTGATCGCGGAGGGGAAGACGTTGATACCGCGCACGATCAGCATGTCGTCGGTGCGGCCGATGCACCGGACCTTGTAGCCGGTGCGGCCGCAGGAACAACCGGTCCCGGTGACGACGACGTGATCGCGGGTGCGGAACCGCAGCAACGGGGACGCCTGACGCCGCAACGCGGTGTAGACGAGTTCGCCTTGTGCGCCTTCGACCGGGGCGATCTGTTCGCCGGTGTCGGGGTCGATGAGTTCGGCGATCATCAAGTCGGGGGAGAGGAAGTGCATACCGTCGGCGGCTTCGCATTCACCCCAGTACGTGCAGGCGATATCCGTGCCACCCAGCATCTCCCGCGACGTCGCACCCCACAGCGATTCGAGCTTCTCTCGGACTGCGGGAAGCCCGCCGCCGGGTTCGCCGCCGACGCTGATCGCGCGGACACCGAGGTCCCGTGCCGGACGGCCGACGATCTTCGGTGCCTGTTCGGCGAGGTGGGCGAGGAAGTACGGAGTACCGATCAAGGCGTTGGGGCGCTGATCGGCTTGGACTCGCAGGAGCCTTTCCGCGCCGGCCTCCGCGCCGACCGGGATGTCGACGATCCCCATGTACTGGAGGATCTGCACGATCGGAAGCCCGCCCACGAATCCCTTGCTCATGCCGAAGGCGTGCAGCAACCGGTCACCCGGATGGAATCCGTTGGCATACAACGCTCGCGCGCCGAGTTCACACCAGGTGGTGATGTCGCTCGGCGTCAGGCCGACGTAGGACGGGCTGCCCGTGGTACCGGACGACGCCTGGATCTGCACGACTTCGGACATCTCCGCGGCGACGTGTGTGCCCAGCGGCGGGGCGGCGGCGAGGCTGTCACGCAGTTCCTGCTTCTCGGTGAACGGCAGCCCGGCGAGATCCTCGACCGTCCGGATCTTCGCCAGGTCGGCACCGAGCTTCGCTTGATAGAACGCGCTGTGCGCGGCCAGGTACGCGACCTGCTCGCGCAGGCGTTCGTCCTGGACCGCACGGGCGGCGGCGGGGGAGAGGGTTTCGACCGCACTCCAGTGTCGTGCGGAAAAAGGTGCGACTGCCATTTTGATCACCTTCAGCTGACGACGACGAGGGTTTCGGCGACGCATGCCGGTTTGGCCGTGCCGTCGAGTTCGACGACATAGCGGGTCGTCACCGTCACCCCGGCCGTTCCGGGCTGAAGCTCGGTGAAGGTCGCCTTCGCACGCAACCGGGAGCCGACGGGGACCGGAGCCGGGAAGCGGACCTTGCCGAGTCCGTAGTTGATCCGCGCCGTGCCGAAGTCCAGCCGGTACAGCTCCCGGGCGAAGTACGGGATGAGCGACAGAGTGAGGAACCCGTGCGCGATCGTCGTGCCGAACGGCCCGGTCGCGGCGCGTTCCGGGTCGGTGTGGATCCACTGGTGGTCGCCGGTGGCTTCGGCGAACGCGTCGATCCGCGCCTGGTCGACGGTGAGCCAGCCGGTCGGGCCGAACTCCTCGCCGAGTACGGCCTGCACGTCGCCCGCCGAGGCGAAAACCCGAGTCACGATGTCAACTTCTCGAACACCGCGGCCAGCCCCTGACCGCCGCCGATGCACATGGTCTCCAGCGCGTAGCGCGCGTCCCGGCGGTGGAGTTCACGTGCCAGCGTGGCGAGGATCCGGGTGCCCGTGGCGCCGACGGGGTGACCCAGCGAGATACCGGAGCCGTGCACATTGAGCCGCTCGAAGTCGGTTGCACCGAAGCCCCACTCACGCGTGCAGGCCAGGACCTGAGCGGCGAACGCCTCGTTCAGTTCGACGAGGTCCAGGTCCGCGAACTTCAGCCCCGCCTTCGCAAGCGCGGCCGCGGTGGCGGGAACGGGACCGATGCCCATGATCTTCGGGGCGACCCCGGCGACGCCGTAGGAGACGAGCCGCACCAACGGACGCAGCCCGAGCTCGGCGGCGCGCTCGGGATGGGTGACGACGCAGACGGCCGCCGCGTCGTTCTGGCCGCTGGCGTTGCCGGCGGTCACTGTCGCTTCGGGATCCTGCTTGCCCAGCACGGGGCGCAACTTGGCGAGGGTCTCGGGCGTGGTGTCGGCGCGAGGGTGTTCGTCGGTGTCGACGACGACGGTGCCCTTCTTGGTCTCGACCGAGACCGGGATGATCTCCTCGGCGAACACCCCGGAGTTCTGCGCGGCGACCGCGCGCTGGTGCGAGGTGAAAGCGAGCTGGTCCTGTTCTTCGCGGGTGATCCCGTAGTCGCGCCGGAGATTCTCGGCGGTCTCCAGCATTCCTCCCGCGACCGGGTAGTGCTTGCCACCGGGTGTGGCGCGGCCGCGGTTGAGCGCGTCATGCAGCATCACCCCGCCGCCCTTGGCGCCCCAGCGCAGGTCGGTGGCGTAGAAGATCACGTTGCTCATGCTCTCGGCGCCACCCGCGACGATCACGTCGCTGACCCCGGCCTGCACCTGGAGGGCGGCCTGGACCACGGATTGCAGCCCGGAGCCGCACCGCCGGTCGACCTGCATGCCCGGCACGGTCACCGGCAGCCCGGCGTCGAGTGCGGCCACGCGGCCGATAGCGGGCGCTTCCGCGCTGGGGTAGCAGTGGCCGAGGATGACGTCGTCGATGGCTTCGGGGTCGATCCCGGTGCGCTCGAGCAGTCCGGTGAGCGCGATGGTGGCGAGGTCGGCGGCCGGGACGCTCTTGAGCGAGCCGCCGAAGCGGCCGATCGGGGTCCGGACGGGTTCGCAGATGACGGCGTCACGCATGGGGAGTGCCTTCCTCGTACAGTTCGACTTCCAGGCTGGTCCGTGGGCCCGCGGGGACGCCGCCAGGACCGAAGAGACCGAGCTGCCCCGCTTCCGCCCGGAGCTGAGCGGGCTCACCGCAGAACAGCGGCGCGTTATTGCGGTGACTCAAGCGCTTCACCCGGGCGCCGGGATGGTCCAGACGGAGGGTTTCGGCGAGCGCGAGGGACATCAGCGGGCCGTGCACGACCAGGCCGGGGTAGCCCTCGGTGCGGGTGGCGTAGGGCCAGTCGTAGTGGATGCGGTGTGGGTTCGCGGTGGCCGCCGAGAACCGCATCAGCAGTGTCGGATCGGTGGCGAAGTCCCACGTGCCCGCCTCGGCGCGGCGGAACGGCGCGCCGACGGGGTCGAAGTCGGCCGGTTTCGGCTCGGCGGGTGTGCCGCGGTCGCGGTAGATCAGGTCCTGCCGCTCTTCCACGCACAACGCGCCATCCTCTGTGGACAGACGAGTGCGCACGACGACGATCACCAGACGGCCGGATCGCCCGGATTTCTCCGTCACCGAGTCCACTGTGGATTCGTGGACCACGGTGGCGCCGATCTTCAGCGGGGTGTGGAAGGTCACCTCGCCGCCGGCGAACATCCGCCGTGGCAGGTCCACCGGCGGTAGGAACGTGCCACGAGCCGGATGCCCGTCGGTGCCCAGCTCCGAGGAGACGGGCCAACGGGGGAGAGCGACCCAGTGCCACAGCGGCGGCAGGTCGTCGCCGGGCAGCGGCGCGGGCAGCCCGTCGTCGAACAGGGCGGCGAGCGCCGTGACCGGCGCCGGATCGACCAGCTCGCGGGTGGTGACGGTGCGCGGAGCCCACTGCTCCATCACATGAACCTTCCGCCGGTCACTTCCAGCACCGTGCCGGTCATGTAGGACGACAGGTCCGAGGCCAGGAACAGGGCCACCGAGGCGATCTCGCCGACCTCACCGGCCCGGCCCATCGGGATCTCGGCCATCTTCTGGTCCCACACCTTGGCGGGCATCGCCTCGGTCATCGCGGTGCGGATCAGCCCGGGCTGGATCGCGTTGACGCGGACGCCGTGGTGAGCGAGTTCCTTCGCCGCGGCCTTGGTCAGTCCGACGATGCCTGCCTTGGCCGCCGAATAGTTCGTCTGGCCGACCATGCCGACCTTGCCCGAGAGCGACGAGATGTTGACGATCGAGCCGCGGCTGCGTTCGCGCATGATCGCCGCGGCCTTGCGGACACCGTTCCAGCTGCCCTTGAGGTGCACGTTGATCACCTGGTCGAACTGGTCTTCGGTCATCTTGCGCAGCGTCGCGTCGCGGGTGATCCCGGCGTTGTTGACCAGGACGTCCACGGGGGAGAAGGTGTCTTCGGCGGCGGCCAGCAAGGCGTCGACGTCGTCGGCGTTGGTCACGTCGCAGCGGACGCCGATGCCGCCGAGTTTCTCGGCGGCGCGTGCTGCCGCGTCGCCGTCGAGGTCGCCGAGCACCACGTGGGCGCCTTCGGCGGCGAACAGTTCGGCGATGGCGAGCCCGATGCCTTGGGCTCCGCCGGTGACGACCGCGGTCCGATCGGTCAGCAAGGACATTGTCGTTCCTCAGATCTTGTGGCGGGCGATGAGCTGGGCGGCGATGACATTGCGCTGGATCTCGTTGGTGCCCTCACCGACGATCATCAGCGGCGCGTCACGGAAGTAGCGTTCGACGTCGTATTCCTTGGAGTAGCCGTAGCCGCCGTGCACGCGGATGGCGTCGAGGGCGACCTGCATCGCCGATTCCGACGCGAAGAGCTTGGCCATCCCGGCTTCCATGTCGGCGCGTTCGCCCGCGTCGAGTTTCTCGGCGGCGTCGAGGGTGAGCAGGCGCGCGGCACGCATCTTGGTGGCCATGTCGGCGAGGAGGTTGCCGACCGACTGGTGCTTCCAGATCGGCTTGCCGAACGATTCCCGCTCCTGCGCGTAGCGGACGGCGTCGTTCAAAGCGGCCTGCCCGACACCGAGCGCGCGGGAGGCGACCTGGATCCGGCCGACCTCGAGACCGCGCATCATCTGCGCCCAGCCCTGGTTCGGAGTCCCGCCGAGCACGGCGTCCGCGCCGACCTTGCGGCCGTCGAAGACGATTTCGCAGGCCTCGACGCCCCGGTAGCCGAGTTTCGGCAGCTTCTTCGAGATCGTCAGCCCGTCACCGGGCTCGACGAGCAGGACGCTCATGCCGCGATGGCTGGGGGAGGCGTCGCGGTCGGTGATGCACAGCAGCCCGATGAGCCCGGAGTGGGCGGCGTTGGAGATCCAGGTCTTGGAGCCGGTGATCGAGTACCCGTCGCCGTCGGGAGCGGCGTGGGTGCGCATCGCCTGCAGGTCGCTGCCGCCGGCGGGCTCGGTGAGCGCCATGGTGGCGCGGATCGTGCCCTCGGCCATAGCGGGCAGGTACTTCTCACGTTGCTCGGGCGTGCCGAAGGTCTTGATCAGGTAGGTGATGACGGAATGGCCACCGATCGCTCCGGCCAGGCTCATCCAGCCTCGGGCGAGTTCTTCAGTGACTCGCGCGAAACAGGCGGTGCTGACGTCGACGCCGCCGTACTCGGCTGGGGCGAGGAGTCCGAAGAAGCCGAGCTTCTTCATCTCGTCGATGAACTCGGCCGGGTAGACGTCGTCCTCTTCGAACTCGCGGACGCGCGGGCGGACCCGTTCGTCGACGAACTCCGCCACCAGGGCCACCATCTGCTTTTCGTCGTCGGACAGCGTCATCGCCGCAACCCTTCCCTTTCCTGCCGGAGGACGCGCCGCGCGCGATCCAGCACCGGCTTGTCGACCAACTGCCCCTCCACCGCGACCGCACCTTCCCCGGCCGTGGTGACCACCGAATGAGCCCAGCGGATTTCCTCCCGAGACGGGCGAAGCGCCGCCGCGGCCGCCGATACCTGCAAGGGATGCACACACAACTTCCCTGTGAACCCCACTTGGCGCGCATAGCGGACGTCACCGGTGAGCCGCTCGGTGTTGCGCAGGTCGCCGGTCACCCCGTCCACCGGACCCGGAAGGCCGCCCGCCGCCGACGCGAGAACGAGCGCCCCGCGCGCCGGGGCGAGCGCGTCGACGTCCGCAGGATCGACTCCGAGTTCCGCCGCCAGGTCGAAAGTGCCCAGCGCCAGCCGGTGCACATTCGGCACCGACGCGATCTCCCGCGCGTCGAGTACTCCTCGGGCGGTTTCGATCAAGGCGATCAGGACAGGCAACACACCCAGCTCGCCCGCAGCGGTACGGGCGCTGACCGGGTCGGCTTTGGGCAACATGACCACGCACCGGAACCGGGCCAGCGCGGCGAGGTCTTCGTCGTGCCACGGAGTGCCGGCCGCGTTGACTCGCACCGCGCAGTGCGGGTGCTCGTCCAGCCAGGCGACAACCTGCTCCCGCGCGTACACCTTGCGCTCGGGTGCGACGGCGTCTTCGAGATCCAGTACGACAAGGTCGGCTTCGGCACGCTCCGCCTTGGCGAACCGCTCCGGGCGGTCGCCGGGGACGAACAGCAGCGTGGCCGCGTCCCGCACCCGATTCACCAGACGTTCGGCCCGCGTGGTCATCGCCGGGCTCCGCGCACCAGACCGCCGCCGATGATCAGCCGCTGGATCTCGCTGGTGCCCTCGTAAAGCCGCAGAAGCCGGACATCGCGGTAGATCCGCTCGACCGGGAGCTCGCGCATGTAGCCGCTGCCGCCGTGGATCTGCACGGCGAGGTCGGCGACCTTCCCGGCCATTTCGGTGCAGTACAGCTTCGCCGCGGACGGCCCGATCCGCCGGTCCTCCCCGGCCACGTACCGCTTCGCCGTTTCGCGCACCAGCGCCCGCCCGGCCAGCACCCCGGTCTGCTGGTCGGCGAGCATCGCCTGCACCAGCTGGAAGTCACCGATCACCGTTCCGCCTTGGGTGGCCGTCGCGGCGTGGGCGACCGATTCGTCCAGTGCGCGCTGAGCGGTGCCGACCGCCAGCGCGGCGATGTGCACGCGCCCGCGGGCCAGCGACGTCATCGCGGCGCGATAGCCGGTGTCTTCGTCACCCCCGACCAGGCTTGAGCCAGGTACCCGGACGCCGGTGAACGAGACGTTCGCGGTCCAGGCGCCTTCCTGGCCCATCTTCTTGTCCTTGGCGGCGACTTCGACGCCGGGGGTGTCCGCCGGGACCAGGAAGACGGCGATCCCCGTCCCGGACGCGTCGGCGGGACGGGTGCGGGCGAACACCACGAACAATCCGGCGATGGGTGCGTTGGTGATGAAGCACTTCTCGCCGTCGATCACCCAGTCGTCACCGTCACGGACCGCTTTGGTGCGCAGGCCCGCAGGATTCGATCCGGCGCCCGGTTCGGTCAGCGCGAACGAGGCCACGACCTCGCCCGAGGCGATGCGTTCCAGCCACTCGGCCTTCTGCTCGTCGGTGCCGAAGTTCACCAGTACCTGCCCGGCGATGCCGTTGTTGGTGCCGAACATCGACCGCAGCGCCAGCGCGGTGTAGCCGAACTCCATGGCGAGCTCGACGTCCTGGGTCAAGTCGAGACCGAGACCACCCCACTCCTCGGGGATCGCGTAACCGAACAGGCCCATCTCGGCCACCTGCTCGCGCAGATCGTCCGGGATCGCGTCGGTGTCCATGATCTCCCGCTCGCGCGGCACGACCTTCGCGCGGACGAAGTCGCGAACGAGGGTCAGGATCGGCTTGAAGTCCTCGGGGGTCACGGCTGACATGCTCCACACTATGCATCATCCCGGCGGCGAGCACAAAATATATTTTATCAAGTTCTGGTGTGGATCACAGTTCACGGGTTAGCGTCTTCCGGTGAGCCGAGGCAATCTGAAGGCGCTCGCCGCCCAGGAGATCAGGCGGCGGATCTTCGCGGGAGAACTACGCCCTGGCGCCAAAATCGACCAGGAAGCTGTCGCGGAGGAGCTCGGGATCAGCAAGCTGCCGGTGCGCGAAGCGCTGATCACGCTCGACCACGAGGGCGTCGTCGAGCACATTGCCCGGCGTGGCGCCTACGTCGCCGAGCTGACCCGTGACGACATCCGGGACCAGTACCGGGTGTTCGGGTTGGTTTCCGGTCTGGCGGCCGAGCGTGCCGCGAAGAGCCTGTCATCGGAGAGTCTTCAGGCGCTGGCCGACCTCGCCGACCGCGCGGAATCGTGCGTCGATCCCGCCGAGCAGGAACGGCTCAACTTCGAGTTCCACCGGCGGATCAATCACGGGTCGGAGTCGCGCAGGCTCATCTCGATCCTCGGCATCCTCGGGAAGACCGTCTCGCACGGGTTCTACGAAGCCCACGAAGACTGGCCCGCCAAGGCGCGGGAAGACCACCGTCGGATCGTCGACGCGCTGCTGGAGCGCTCCGGCGATCGTGCGCGGATGGCGGTGGAGAGGCACTTCGCCGACGGCGCCGAGCGGGCCGTCTCCTTGCTCGAAGCGCAAGGATTCTGGGACCGCGTTTAGTCCTCTGAAGGTCGATCGTCTTCCCTCGCTGAGCCGAGGAAACTCGACCTTCTCACTTACGCGCCGGTGTGCGTACCGCGGTTTCGCGTGACTGGATGGACGACACGCGTGCTGGGATGGACGACACGCGTGATTGGGCGGACGACTCGCGTTGGAGCGCCGGTCGCGCACGTGTCGTCCGTCCAATCACGCGAGTCGTCCGCCGGATCACACGAGTCGTCCGGTTGGTCATGCGACCACCGCGACGCACGACGGCGCTCACGGTGTCACGGACCAGGTGATGACCGGATGGACCTTGTTTATCCAGATTGAGCATTTTATATTTTGCTGCCATCTGGCGGCCGAGCCCCCGGGGCGTCTGCCAAGATCACCGATTCCGGGATGAGGAAGACATGAGCGTACAAGGACGTACCGCACCATCCGTGGTCAAACCGAAACGCCGGGGCAAGGTGCTCACCGCCGCCATCGCGGCGCAATCGATCGAGTACTACGACTTCCTGATCTACGGCACCGCCGCCTCGCTGGTCTTCAATCGGGAGTTCTTCCCGTCGACGACTCCGGCCGCCGGGGTGTTGGCCGCCTTCGCGACGTTCGCGGTCGGGTTCGCCGGCCGTCCGGTGGGTGCGGCGCTCTTCGGGCACATCGGGGACCGCTTCGGGCGCAAGCCCGCCCTCCTTGGATCGACGATCGCGATGGCCGTCGCGACCACTCTGGTGGGCTTGTTGCCCACCTTCGCCTCGATCGGCGTGCTTGCGCCGGTCTTGCTGGTACTCCTGCGTGTAGTGCAGGGGATCGCGGTGGGCGGAGTGTGGGGCGGGGCCACGTTGCTGGCCGTCGAACACGCCCCGGCCAACCGTCGCGGTCTGCACGGCGCACTGCCGCAGCTGGGCATCTTCGCCGGGATGGTGCTGGGCAGTCTGGTCTACGTGGTGCTCACCGGGGTCCTTACGCATGATGAGTTCACGGCATGGGGTTGGCGGGTGCCGTTCCTGCTCGGCGTCCTGATGTTCCCGGTCGTTCTCTACATCCACCGCTACATCGAGGATTCCCCGGATTTCCGTTCCGTCGAGGAGAAGCTGGCGGCTAAGCCTCGGCGGTCGCCCGTGGTGGAGGTGATGCGTCGGCCGAAGCAGCTGCTGCTGGTCATCCTCATCTTCCTGCCCGCGACCATCACCTTCTACGCGACCGCGACCGGCCTGCTCGACTACGGCGTACGAGACCTCGGGATCGCCAAGGGCACGATGCTCACCGCGGTGATGTTCTCGATGATCGCCACGGGAGTGAGCACGGTCGTCTGCGGACGGCTTTCGGACACGCTGGGCAGGCGACCGGTCTACGTGGCCGGCGTGATCCTCGCGGGCGCTTGGTCCTTCGCGCTCTTCCCGTTGACGGACACGAAGAACTTCTGGTGCATCCTGCTCGCCATCGTGGTCGGACAGATTTCGGTGGGCGCCATGTTCGGCCCCGGGGTCACGATGTTCGCCGAAATGTTCTCGTCGGACGTGCGGTTCTCCGGTGCTTCGCTGGGTGTCCAGTTCGCGAACATCCTGGGCGGGGGACTGGCCCCGTTCATCATGGTCGCGCTGATCGAATCGACCGGCACGACACTGGCGGTTTCGGGCTACATCGTCGCGGCCTGCGTGCTCAGCCTGATCCCGTTGACGATGCTCTCCTTGACCTCACAGCAAGAGCAAGCATAATATAAAATATTAATTAGCTGACGCAGGAGGCCACCATGACCCCGGATCACGAACTGAGTCACCGGGAGCTGGCGATCCTCCGCGCGGTGGCCTCCGGGCGAGCGGAGATCACCTGCAGCAGTGAGCCCGATCTGTTCATCGACGGGTTGCCGTGTTGCGACCAGTACACCGCGCATGTGCTCGCTCATCGCGGCCTGATCGTCCCAGCGCAGCCGGGGCCGATCGGACATCGCGTCCGCGCGCGGCTGACCGCGGCCGGCGGGGCAGCCGCCGGAAACGTGGGCGAAGCGGCGTGAACACCGGGGAAAACGGCGAGCGGGGCGGCGGCCGGAAAGGTCGTCGCCCCGCTCGTGACCAGCGAGGGTTACTCCTCGTCGGCCCAGAGACCGCGCTCCTCGAGCACCTTGATGACGCTGTCGGCGCCTTCGAGGATGTGCTGCTCCGCGATGGTTCGTGCCTTGCGGACGTGCCGACCGCGCAGCGCCTGGACCAGTTCCGCGTGGTCGTTGCGGGTGGCGGTGACGTGCTCCTCGATCGAGGCGTAGAAGCGGTTCGGCAGGTGCTTGACCACCGAGCTGAGCAGCAGCGTCAGCCGGTGCGAGTCGGCAGCGAGGTTGATCTGCCGGTGGAAGTCGTGCCCGAGACGGGCGAGGGTTTCCTGGTCTCCGGCTTCGACGGCCTTCTCGAAGTCCTCGTTGATCGCTTCGAGCCGGGCGATCTGATCAGGAGTGATCTTCTTCGCGGCACGAGCGGCCAGCTCGGAGGAGAACTGGGCCTGTGCCCAGAAGAGGTCTTGGATGTCCTGCCGCGAAACCGGTGCGACGACGAAACCGCGGCGGGGGACCAGCTCGACGAATCCTTCGCTTCGCAAGGAGAGCAGGCCTTCGCGGACCGGCGTGTTGCTGACGCCCACTGCTTCCGCGATCGGCTCGGTGCGCAGGAACTCGCCCGGTTTGACCTGACCGGACATGATGAGCTCGCGCACGTAGGTGGCGACCTCCTCAGGCAGCTGCTGCCGGCCTTCGCTGCTCCGGAGCCTGATCGAGTTGTCGGCCACCCGGCACCTCCCCAATTCGGTTGCGAACATCATATACAACGTTCTGTCGATTATGGCACGGCATCGAGTGCCGATCGCGCAGCTGAAACATAATATTTCGTGGAAGGAGCGCGATGGCGACCGAGGTGAGCGGGCCGTTGACCGGGGTGCGGGTAATCGCGCTCGCTGGAATGGGGCCGACGCCGTTCGCGAGCATGCTGCTGGCGGACATGGGTGCCGAGGTCGTGCGGGTCGCCCGCCCGGCGAACCGCCGAGGGCGCGCGCTGGGGCAGACCGAGGGGATGGCACCCGAGCACGATCTCGCCAATCGCGGGGTGGGCACGGTCGAGATCGATCTCAAGAGTTCCGCCGGAGTCGATTCGGTGCTCCGCCTCGTCGAGGCCGCCGACGTGTTCATCGAGGGATACCGGCCTGGGGTGGCCGAGCGACTCGGGCTGGGGCCGGACACGCTTCTGCGGTGCAATTCCGCGCTCGTGTATGCCCGGTTGACTGGGTACGGCCAGACCGGGCCGTTGGCTCAGCAGGCGGGTCATGACATCAATTACGTCGCACAGTCCGGTGCCCTGCACGCGATGGCGAGGGCGGGGGAGGCCCCGCGGCCGCCGATCAACCTGCTCGGCGATTACGCGGGTGGCGCGCTGGCTGCGGCCTACGGGATTGTATGCGCCGTCCTGGAAGCCCGGTGCTCGGGCCGTGGCCAGGTGATCGACGCGGCGATGCTGGACGGCGTCGCGCTGCTCACGGCCAAGCTTCAGGGGCTGCGCGCCGCCGGTCGCTACAGCGACGAGCCCGGCACCAACTACCTCGATTCCGGCGCGCCGTTCTACGACACCTACCAATGCGCAGACGGGCGATACGTCGCGGTCGGGGCATTGGAGCCTGACTTCTACCGGGAGTTCGTCTCGCGGCTCGGCGTCGACCTTTCCGAATGGCCCGAACAGGATGACCGCACGGAATGGCCGCGGCTGCGAAAACTGATCGCCGAGGCGTTCGCGGCGAGGGATCGTGACGAGTGGGCTCGAATCTTTGAAGGTACCGACGCCTGCGTCACGCCGGTGCTTACGTTCGACGAAGCTGCGGAGCATCCGCACAACGCCGAGCGTGAAGTCTTCCGCCGGGTCGGCGGCGTGTTGCATCCGAACCCCGCGCCCCGGCTGGGGCGGACGCCCGCTCGCGAGCCGCAGCCGCCGGTGGCGGACGTTCTGGACGCGGAAAAGCTGATCAGCGCTTGGTCAGCCGCGCCGTCTCCGACGGCAGCATCCCGAAGCGCTCACGGTACTGGTGGGCGAAACGTCCAGGATGGAAGAAGCCCCATCGCGCCGCGATCTCGGTGACCGACCAGCGCGTGTCCGACACCAGTTCGAGGTGGACCCGGTCGAGGCGGACGCCGCGCAGGTACGCGGTGGGGGACATGCCGACCACCTCCTGGAACCCCGCTTGGAGGGCGCGGGCGCTGATCCCGGCCTTGGCCGCGAGATCGGCGGTCGTGAGCTCCTCCTCGGGGAACCGGTCGATGTGGTCGATGATCTCCCGGATCTTCGAGTGCCTGTTGTGCGCGGGCTTGCTGTGCAGGTCCGCGCTCAGCTGGCTGGGCACCGTCATGAGCAGCTGGCTCATCAGGGCCGATTCCAGTTCGTGGCAGGCGGCCGGGATTGTCGCGACTCCGCCTTCGCGGCTCAGCTCCGTGTAGAGGAAGCCGACGGTCGCGAGCAGTGCTTGCGCCGAACTGGATTCCAAAGGGAACGTCAGGTCGAAGGCGATTTCGTCGTCCACCGGCCGGCCGATCAGCTTGGCGGCGTGCGCCTCGAGGAGGTCCTTCGGCAGTTTGACGTGGTACTGCCACGAGTCGGCGCTCCACTGCACCATGACCGGGGCCTCGGGGACGAAGGCGACACCGGCCTCGCCCGCGGCGAAACTGCGGCCCACGCCGTTCTGCTCCACCGTGCTGTGCCCGGTGACCGGCAGGTTGACGTGGTAGCAGAGCCGCATCGCGGGGCCGAGGATGGTGGTGTCCGCGCCGTAGGACATCCGGGCGATCGTCAGCCGCAAGGAAGGGGCGAGGTCGAGCCGGAACTTCAGGTCGCGGCTCTCGGCCACGTGCACCTCGTGGCTGGCGAAGGTCTTCGTGACCTGCTCGTGGGCGACGTCGAGGTCGCCGGTGCGGAAGTTGAGCGGGCGCATGACGTCCTCCTCGCGCCTCATTGCGGTCTCTAAATATATCATATTTGGATCGCCGAGGCTGGGACCTGCGAAAAGTGGATGCCCGAGCTTCGCTCACGGGATGGTGACGGCCGCCACGTGGGCTTACGTTCTCCACACCAGTGCAGCACCGAGCACACCAGTGGAGTTGTGCGACATGAGTGAACAGAGCAAGACGCCGGTCCTCGAACGGACCCCTGTGGACGGTCCCTGCCCTCGCTGCGGGGCCGCCGAACTCCGCCGTTACCCCGTCGTTTCCGAGGGTGGCTGGTTCCAAGTCGTCAAATGCCAGAACTGCCTGCTGTCGATCGAGCGCACGCCGTGGTCACGGCTCGGCCCGATCCAGCTCCTGTCCGACCTGCTGTAGCGGAGGAATCAACGATGATCGCAGTCGATGTCGGTGGCACGTTCACCGACGTGGTGGCCCTGCAGGACGGTGAGATCCGCACCGCGAAGGTATCCACGTCCTACACCGAGGTCTACGGGCCGGTTCTGGAAGGAGCCGCGACCCTCGGAGTGGAGAACGCCGAGGTGTTCAACCACGCCAGCACGCACGGCCTCAACGCCGTGATCACCCGGCGCCTGCCCAAGATCGGGTTCCTGACCACCGAGGGCCATCGCGACATCCTGGACATGGGGCGCGTCTGGCGGCCCGCGTCGGCCATCCTTGACCCGCGCTGGCGGCGCAGCTTCGGCGACGCGGCCCGTCCGCTGGTCGAGCGCTACCTTCGCCGGGGCATCAGCGAACGGATCACGGCCGACGGCGGCGTCTTGTTCGCATTGGACGAAGCTCAGGCGCGGGCTGAACTGGAGGTGCTCCGCCGGTGCGGCGTCACCGGGGTCGCGATCTGCCTGATCAACGCCTACGTCAACCCGGCGCACGAACTACGGCTGCGCGAACTGGTTCGCGAGGTGGTCGGCGACGTCCCCTGCTCGATCTCCAGCGAGGTCTCTCCGCTGGCCAAGGAGTACGCGCGGGCGTCCACCACGGTGGTCGACACGCTGATGAAGATCATCTACTCCGACTACACCGCGAAGCTGGAGAAAGGGCTCGCCGACCTGGGTTTCACCGGGCAGCTCAACTTCGCCGACTGCGCGGCCACCCTCGTCCCGTCCGATCGCGCGATGGAGCAGCCGTTCCGCATCGTCTTCTCCGGTCCGGCCGCCGGCACGGTCGCCTGCGCCCACTTCGGCGCGCTGATCGGGGAGCGGGACCTCCTGTGCGCCGACGTCGGTGGCACGTCGTGCGACATCAGCGTCGTGACGGCGGGCGAACCGTTCGTCAACACGACCTTCGAACTGGAACACGATCTGGTCGTCAACGCGCTCGCCAACGACATCTCCAGCATCGGGGCGGGTGGCGGCAGCATCGTCGCGATCGGCTCCGCGGGCGAGGTCAAGGTGGGCCCGGACAGCTCGGGAGCGGATCCCGGCCCCGCCTGCTACGGCCGGGGCGGAACGCAACCGACCACCACCGACACCTGCCTGATGATCGGCATCATCGACCCCGAACGCTTCGCAGGCGGCAAGGTCGATCTGGACTCGGCCCTGGCCAAGCAGGCGTTCGAGAGCCTCGATTCGGAGTTCACGCTCGCTCAGCGGGTCCGCTACGCCTACGAGATGGCCGTCAACAACATGGCCGAAGGCGTGTTCAACATCGCCATCAAGAACGGCGTCGACCCGCGCGACTACAGCCTCGTCGCCTACGGCGCGGCCGGTCCGATGCTGCTGCCCGCGGTGCTCGACACCGTGCACTGCAAACAGGTGATCGTGCCGCCGAACCCCGGCCTGTTCTCCGCGCTGGGCCTGCTGTCGGCCGACCAGGTCTTCACCGTCAACCGCAGCGCCTACCTCGTCCTCACCCCGGAGGCGGCGCCGAAGATCGACGCGCTGTTCACGGAAATGGAGGCGCGGCTGCGTGAAGGGCTCGACGTTGGGGCCCGTGTGACGTTCCACCGGAGCATGGACGCCCATCTCGTCGGCCAGAGCTGGGAGACGCCGTTCGTCCCGGTGCCCGACGGCACGATCGACGACACCGCGATCGCCACCATGATCGGTGCCTTCCACGACACCTACGAGGGCCGGTCGGGCAACCGATTCGAGATGCTCCCCGTCGAGGGCGTGACCTTCCGCGTGCGGGCGGTCCTGGACACCCCGAAGGTGACCTACCCGGAACTCCCGGTTCGCGGCGACGAACCGCTCAGGCCGGTCCGGACGACCGTGCTGCGTTACCTCGGCGACGGCGAGACCGGACAGGAAGCGGCTGTCTACGACCGCGCCGCACTGCGCGCCGATGACGTGCTCGAAGGACCGGCCATTGTGGACGAAGGCCTGTCGACCACGCACGTCGGCGCGGGGCAGCGCGCGAGCGTCGGCCGTTACGGCGAACTGATCATCCGGAGGAAGTGACCACAGTGGACACACGTTTGCGCGACATCTCCGACGACGAGTTCAACGCCGCCTACGGCAGTGACCGCTTCACCACGGCGGTGATCCTGAATCGCCTGCGCTACGCGGTGGAGCACATGTCCACCGGCTTCATGCGCGAGGCGTTCTCGCCGATCATCCGCGACTGGTACGACTTCGCCTGCACCATCAGCGGCCCGCCGGACCGCGGCTACCCGATGGCCGTGGTCAGCAACAGCCTTGTGGTCTTCCTCGGCACCCTCGGCGACGCGGTGCGCAACACGGTCGAAGAGTACGGGCCGGAGAACCTCTCACCAGGTGATGTGCTGATCTGCAACGACCCGTATCGCGGCGGCACGCACGTCAACGACGTCTGCTTCATCCGGCCGGTGTTCGTCGACGGTGAGATCGTCTCCTTCGTCAACATGCGCGCCCATCAGCTCGACATGGGTGGGACCGTCCCGGGTGGGTTCTCCGCCACGAAGTCCAATGTGTACGAAAACGGGCTCGTCATCCCGCCGGTCCTGCTGTGGGCCAAGGACGAACCCGTGCGGTCGACCTTCAGCTTGATCTTCGACAACACCCGCTGGGGCGGGATGCTGCTGCCGGACTTCAAGAGCATCCACCAGCAGCTCAAGCTCGGTGAGCAGCTCGTGCTGGAGAACATCGAGCGGTACGGCCTCGACGCCTATCTGGGCACGCTCACCTACGCCTGTGACACGTCTGCCGAACGGATGCGCGAGGCGATCGCGCTGGTTCCCGACGGTGACTACACCGGTTCCGCGGTCATCGACGCGGACGGCCTGGACGACAGCGTCGACTACACGGTGAAGGTGACCCTGCGAAAACGCGGGCAGGACATCGAGGTAGACCTCGACGGGACCTCGTCGCAGGCACGCACCTGCATCAACTGTGGAGTCCTCGACACGAAGACCGCGGTCGGCGTCGCGCTGACGATGCTGCTGGACCCGGAAGTGCCGTTCACCTCGGGGACCTGGCGCACCATCGACCTCGCCACCCCGCCCGGCACGCTGGTTTCCTCACTGCCGCCGGACGGCGGGATCATGATGTTCTGGGAAGCCTCCGGTGCCGTGGTCTCGGCCATCTTCGACGCACTCAACCCGGTGCTGGGCGAGAAAGGCGTGGCGGGCGACTACGGCTCCACCAACACCCACAACGCTTCCGGGCTGACGGGCGACGGAACTCCCTGGACGAGTGCCACCCAATGCGGTGGTGAGCACGGTCCGTGGGGTGCCACCAAGGACGGTGACGGTGACAGTTACACGGTGCTGTTCTTCCTGAACAACCTCGATCCGGCGACGGAGACGATCGAACACGATTCCCCGGTCGTGATGCTGCGCAAGGAACACGCGATCGACACCGGCGGCGCCGGCACGTTCCGCGGCGGTGCGGCGAACCTGAAGGACACGCTCTGGCTGTCCGACGCGAGCCACTACCTCTCGCCCTTCCGCACCAAGGTGCCCAGCGGTGTCGGCGCCAACGGCGGCCAGGCCGGTCCGACCGGGGCGATGTGGTTCTTCCCGCCCGGCAAGGACGAGCGGCGCCTGCTCGGCACCGGCGCCGACGTCTACGCCGGAAGTGTCCCGGTCGCCGGTGTGCTCGACCCGGAGTCCAAGGCGCTCGACCCCGAAAACGGCGTCTACCACTACTTCGCCAGCGAACCGGTGTGGAAGACGACGCCCGGCACGATCCTGCGCTGCGTCACCAACGGTGGCGGTGGCTGGGGTGATCCGTTCGACCGGGACCCCGCCCGCGTGCTCGCCGACGTGCGCAACGAGTACGTCAGCGTCGAGGGCGCGGCCAGGGACTACGGCGTCGTGGTGACCGGCGATCCACACCACGACCCCGAAGGTCTGCGCGTCGACGAGCAGGCCACCGAGAAACTCCGTACGAAGAGGACTGGTAAATGATCCCCGCTTTCCAAGACCGCACCCTGTTCTTCGCCTTCTCGACGTTCACGGGTGAGCGCGCCACCTTCGACCGGTGGTACGACGAGGAGCACATCCCGCAGGTGATGGACTCCCCGGGCATGGTGGGCGCGCAGCGGTTCGTGGTCGCAGACACCAAGCCGCTGTCGGGCACCGAGCCGATCGACTACGGGCACGCGGCGTTGTACGAATTGGACGGCAGTCCGGCGGGCTTCCGCGAAGAGGTCAAGCGGATGCTGATATCCGGCGACATGGTGCTGCCGGACTTCATGATCCAGCCGTTCAAGGCGTTGTTCCTCGAACCGGTCAGCGAACCGCACCACTCGGAACGCTTCGAGAAGCTCGAAGACCTCGACGATCGTCACCTCTGGCTCGTCTTCAGCGATCGTCCGGAGGACAGCGCCGAATACGACAAGTGGTACGACGAGGAGCACATCCCGCAGGTGCTGTCGGCACCCGGATTCGTCCGGGCGCAGCGGTTCGTCACCTCGGGCGTCAAGCCCTTGCCGGGCGTCGTGACGCCTGAAGTGAGCCACCTGGCGATCTACGAGACCAGCGGCGACCTGGGGCCGATGCGCGAAGACGTCAAACGGCAGCTGATCTCCGGTGACATGGTCCTGCCGGAGTTCATGAAGCTGCCCTTCGGCTCGATGTTCCTGCGTCCCGTGAGCCCGTTCTTTCCGGCGAAGGGGACGAAGTGACCATCGGCGGGGTGGCGGTGCCGCACCCGGACGAGCTGTTCCTGGCAGGCGACTGGGTGCCCGCCGACGGCGGACGCCGGGAGATCGTGTCGCCGAGCACCGGCGAGCCGGTCGCCACGGTCGGGCTGCCGTCGGAAAAGCACGCGCTCGCCGCGATCCAGGCCGCCCGCGAAGCGCTGTCCACTTGGGCGGAACTTCCGGTGACGGAGCGGGTCGAGATCTGTGGCCGCTTCTGTGCGGCGCTGGAGGAACGGCTCGAAGACATGGGGGCGGTCTGGGCGGTCGAATCCGGGATGCCGGTCCGTTACAGCCGTACTTTGCACCGGTTCGCCGCCGTGGCCGCGTGGCGGACACTTCTGCAAAGCGCCGGCAACGTCCTGTGCGACGACTCCCGCGAGTCCGCGCTCGGTGACGTCGTGCTGCGGCGCGAGGCGGCGGGCGTCGTTGCCGCGATCATCGCCTACAACGGCCCGCTCGTGACGATCGCGAGCAAGGTGCTCCCGGCGTTGTTGGCGGGCTGTCCGGTGATCGTCAAGGCGGCGATCGAGTCGCAACTGATCATGCGGATCATCGCCGACTGCGCGGCGGGCGCCGGATTCCCCGCGGGCGCGTTGAGCATTCTCTGCGGTGACGCGGAGGTCGGCCGCACCCTGACGGCGAGCCCGTACGTCGACATGGTCTCGCTGACCGGCGGGCGGGTGGCCGCGCAGCAGATCATCGAGGCCACCCGCCACCGATTCGCCCGCACCCATCTCGAACTGGGCGGGAAGTCCCCGGCGCTGATCCTCGACGACGCGGACCTGACCGTGGTGCTCAAGACACTGGTGCCGGGGGCGACCAGCGGCGGCGGGCAGGTCTGCGCCGCGCTGTCCCGGATCCTCGTGCCCGAACGGCGTCACGACGAGATCGTCGAGGTATTGAGGCAGGCATGGGAAGGGCTCACGATCGGTGATCCGCTCGACCCGCGGACCCAGCTGGGGCCGCTTGCCTCGCCGTCGGTCGTCGAACGGACTGAAGGGTTCCTCGCGCGTGCCGTCGACGACGGAGCGCGGATCGTCACCGGCGGGAAGAGGCCGGACGGGCTCGACGGCGGCTGGTACTTCGAGCCCACGCTCGTCACCGACGTCGCCCGCGACTCGGAATTGGCGCAGAACGAGGTCTTCGGCCCGGTCACAGCCGTGCTGACCTACACCGATCCCGAGGACGGACTCCGGCTAGCGAACGACACGAGCTACGGGTTGTCGGCGAGCGTCTACACGGCAGACCGGGCGAAGGGCGTCGAGTACGCCCGCCGGATCAGGGCGGGTTCGGTCGCCGTCAACGCGTTCGGCCCGGCCCTCACAGCTCCGTTCGGCGGGATGAAGGGATCGGGCTGGGGCCGGGAGGCAGGGCCCGAGGGGATCCTCGAATTCACCGAGCTCAAGCAGATCCTGCAAGGGCCGGGAGGGACGAGATGACGTTCAACTGGATTCTCGAGGCCGCGCCCGTCAAGGACCGGGTCGCGTTCAGCTTCGACACGCGCGTGCGGATGACCTACGGCGAGCTGGACGTCCGGACAAGACAGTACGCACGCGCCCTCAGCGAACTCGGGTTGCGCAAAGGCGACCGGCTCGGCCTGATGTTGTTCAACGACGCCGAATACGTGCCGCTGTTCCTCGCGGCCGCGAGGCTCGGCGTGATCACCGTCCGGCTGAATTTCCGGCTCGCACCCGCGGAACTGGCCTTCATACTGGCGGACTCGGGAACGTCGGTGGTGATCGTGCACGGCAGCCTGGCAGACAGGGTCGCGCCGGTGCGGCACGAAGCGGGCGTCGGCACGTACGTGGTGCTCCCCGACACGGACGACCCTGTGCCTGAATGGGCAACACCGTTCGATGTCCTGCGTGGTCATGAGCCGCTCGCCGACCTCCCGGAACTGGGGGAGCAGGATCCGATGAGCCTGCTCTACACCTCGGGCACCACCGGCTCGCCGAAGGGCGCGGTCTGGACACACCGCAACACCGTCGCGGTCGCGACGGCACAGGCGCTGCGCTGGCAGTTCTCCGAGGACACCGTCGCGCTCGTCCCAGGGCCGATCTACCACGCCGGCGGTTTCGAAGCGGTTGTCGCGCCCGCGCTGCTCATGCACGGCCGCGGGGTGTTCCTGCCCTCGGGCAACTTCACGGTCGACAGGCTCCTGGAGGTGCTGCGTGCGGAGCAGGTGACCGACTGCCTGCTGTTCCCGTTCATGCTCAACGAACTGCTGCACCGGCCGGACCTCGAAGAGCAGCTGCCGACGTCACTGCGGCGGCTCATCCTCGGTGGGGACACGCTCATGCCGTCCACCGCCGAGGAGGTCAAACGGCGATTGCCCGGCGTCAAGCTCACGCAGGTGTACGGCCTGACCGAAGGCGGCGCGATCGCGACGACCCTCGAAGACGCGGACTTCCTCGCGCAGCCGAAGAGCATCGGACGTCCGTTGCCGCTCGCCGAGGCGCGCGTCGTCACGCCGCTCGGCGAACAGACCGCGGTCGGTGAGGTCGGCGAGATCGAGGTGCGCGGCCCGGCGGTGAGTCAGGGCTACTGGAACCGCCCGGACGCGACCCGCGCGACCTTCCACGAGGGATGGTGTCGCACCGGGGACCTCGGATACGTCAACGCCGACGGCTTCCTGCATCTGGCGGGCCGAGCGAAGGACATGATCCGCAGCGGCGGGGAGAACATCTACCCGGCCGAGGTCGAGAAGGTGCTGGCGACCCATCCTCAGGTGCTGGAGGCGGCGGTCGTCGCGGTCCCGGACGCGCGCTACACCGAGGTCGGCTGCGCGGTCGTCGTCACCGAATCGGACCAGGCCGTCGACGCGGAAGTGCTCCGGGCGTTCTGCCGGGAACGGCTGGCCGGGTACAAGGTGCCCAAGTACTTCGTGTTCGTGGACGAACTGCCTCGCAACGCCTCGGGCAAGATCCTCAAATTCCGGCTACGGGAGACCCACGCGACGATCGAGTCCGAAGTGGACAGAGAGAAGACGACGACATGAACGTTCTGATCAGTGGGGCCGCCGGAGGAGTGGGGTCGGCCACGGCGCGCCGGTTCGCCGCAGACGGCGCTCGCGTCGCGGTGACCGACATCAACGCCGACCGGCTCAAGGAAGTGGCCGACGAGATCGGCGGGATCGCCCTTCCCGCCGACGGCACCCAACGCGAAGCCCTGTCCGAAGTAGTGCGACAGGCCGTCGCCGACCTCGGCGGCCTGGACACGGTGATCGCCACCCAGGGCGCCGCCGTCGCCGGCACCGCCAGTCCCAAGGCGGACGACGCGTGGTTCCGTGCCTTCGACGTGAACCTCCACGGCTCGTACTTCCTGGCGGGTGAGGTGCTGCCGCATCTGGTGGAACGGCGTGGCTCGCTGGTGCTGTTCGCGTCGACCGCGGGGTTGCTTTCCGGGCCTCCCGGCACGGTGGGGTACAGCGCGGCGAAGGCGGGCGTGATCGGGCTCGTGCGTTGGCTGGCACGGGACTATGGCCCGCGCGGTGTCCGGGTCAACGGAGTGTGCCCAGGCTGGGTCCGCACGCCGTTGGGGGAGGGCGCGATGAGCTACCTCGCCGAGCGTGAGGGCATCACGGTCGACGAGGCGTACCGTCTCGTGGCGGAGCATGTCCCGTTGCGCCGTGTCGCTGAGCCTGAGGAGATCGCGTCGGTGTGCGCGTTCCTGGCCTCGTCGGACGCTTCGATCATCACTGGGCAGGTTCTGGTGGCCGATGGCGGCGGGGCGGCGGTGGACCCGGCGACCACGGTGTTCGACGCGCCCTGACCTGCGTTCACGAAAGTCCGTGAAGGCCTTAGGTTCCCAAACTCATAACCGGAACCCAAGTGAGAAAGTGTGCTGGACCTGCAGATTCGTGGGTCCAGCACTCCACCACTGATCATGTCCCTGCCCTGGTGTTGCGTGCTGTGTCGGCTAGACTCGGCGTGCACAACATGGCGTCCAATGGCGACCATCGCCCAGCGAGCTTGCTGGGGTTTGTTCATGACGAAAGCTTTGACTCGCCGTCTGTCAGAGGGAATGGACGCTGGGGAGTATCCGCAGCTGCGCGCGGTCATTCACGCGAGGGCGTCGAACGCGGTCAAGGGGCGGAAGTCTCGGTGGCCTCGCAGATCGCGACGGGCTGCAAGTTCTGCTCCCAACACGGCATCGCCGTGGTCGCGGTCCTGGTGGATAACAACCTGTCGGCCGGGACCGCGAGCAGCGAGCCCGACGCGGTGGCCGCGACCGACCCGAGACCGCCCAGCGCGGTCACGGCCTGCCCGGCAACGGCCGCCGTCACCCCGTACTTCAAAGTGGCCAGACCAACCGCACGCGAGTGCTGCGCCACGGCGCCGGTCACCGACCGCATCCACGAGTCCACCTCGGACAGGCTGCGAAAACGCGCGCCGACAGACTTGGCCAGCACGACCTTGAACGTGCTGTTCTGGCCGTCGGGCCGCCGTTTCAGCGCGGCGAACCGGGTTTCGGCCGGTTCGGCCTCCAGCTCGGCCAGTAATCGGATCGCGGTCTGATCGCCCTCGTGGGCAGCGACACGGAGCTGTTCGCGCAGCAGCGCGGTTTTCACCTCAGCCGAGAGGCTGACCTTCGGGGTGCCGCCCCAGGCCCTGTAGGGACGGCAGATCTTGAGGTAGGCGTGAGCGACCGAGGTCATGGGCGTGCACCACCCGGGCATATCGATCGGTCAGGGCGGGCTTACCTCGTCTCGGCGGTGCGCTGTGCTGGAATAGCTGGATGAGTGGTGGGAGGAAAGGTCAGTCCCTGCGGGAGTTCGCGTGGGTCTGGGTGTGGTTGACCCTGGTTGTCAGCGTCGCTGCGGGGATCACGATCACTGTGCTGCTGTGGGGTGACACGCCGACCAGCCATCGCGACGCGTTCGACGTTGGATGGAAAAGCTCCGCCGCCGTGCTCGCGATCCTCGCCGCCTTCGTCACGGTCGAACGGCTACGCCTGAGCCAGCGGGAACATCACCGGCAACTTGACAACGACGAAGCCACTCAGTTCAACACGCTGTCCTCGCAAGCCAGCGAGCAACTCGGCAGCGAAAAGGACGCCGTCCGAATCGGCGGGCTCACCGACCTGGAACGGCTTGCCGAGCAATACCCGAATCTGCGGCAAACCGTGGTCGACCGGATTTGCGCGTACCTTCGTGCCCCCTATCAGCCTCCACCCAACGTGATCGTTTCCGCAGTCGATGCCAAGTCTGCACTAACGGACACGAGCGCCGATCAAGCCGAATCGAGTACCCCAGGACCGTCCGATGACGAGATCGCAGCTCGCCGTCTGGAGCTGGACGTGCGCCGCACCGCACAGCAGATCTTGCACCGCCATCTACGAACAGAAGCACGTTCAAAAGGCTCACCCCACGCGTTCTGGGAGAAAATCAGCATCGACCTCCGAGACGCAGTCCTCATCGAAATCGACTTCAACGATTGCCAATTCGCCTCCGCAGACTTCCGAAACGTCACGGTCTACGGCGACGCGGGGTTTCGAAATGCGAGGTTTCAAGGGCCCGTTGTGTTCGAAGGGGCGACATTCTACGGTGCAATTTGGTTCATGGGGACGAAATTCGACGGCGACACCGTGTTTAATGAGGCGAAGGTTGGTGGAGCCGCCGTGTTTCACAACGCGACGTTCCATGGAGCCATTTGGTTCACCAGAGTGAAGTTCGCCGGTGCTGCCGTGTTCAGCGACGCGACGTTCAAATCCGCCGCCTTGTTCAGTCTAGCTGAATTCGACTTCGCCGCCGTATTTAACGGGGTGGAATTCGGCAGGGATGCCATCTTCAGCGATGTGAAATGCAACGGCGAGGTGACCTTTGACGGCGCTCGCGTTAATAGCTCGAAAGGTCGACATGAGTGGCCTGATGGATGGCGTTTGGAGCAAAGTCCTCTTGACTCTGGAAAACCGCGGCGGCTTACTCGCACGCGGAATGACAGTCCCAGCGAGCGTTCCGGTGATGGACCGAAGGCTTAATGTCTAGATCCTTGCCACATCGGGAAGGTCAGTCGCCACGCATCCATAGCGCGATTTCGCGCAGCGACTTCAGCTCCGCATCGCCTGGCGCACGGATCGTCCGGGCAGGCCCGGCTGGAGGCCGCATGTCCAGCGGCCCGGCCACCTGAGCATCGTGACGTCCTGCCTAGCGCGATGGCTACGGTTGCCCATAACGCCGTGACCCGCCGTTCGACCGTGGTGAGCACGAGTTTGGCGCGGGTCATCGCGCCGTGCGGGTGGCGCATTCGCCAGACGGCCGCGTCGTCGGGCAGATGCGCCACCAGTGCGCATACCCGCCGGTAGGACAGGGGTCCGCGGTAGAGGTCGAGCAGGTCGAGCCCGTACAGCAGCAGGTCTGGCCCGAATCGCGCGGCGAACGTCAGGAACGTGCGCTCGGAACCGGCCTGCACCTTCAACGTCGGATTCGGCACCAGCCCACCGCCACCAGGAACCAACAGCGCGGAACCGTTCACCAGGGCAGTAGTCACGGAGTAGCGGGCCAGCGCCTCGCACAGCACACCGAACGCGTCGACGTCCCAGGCCGTCAAGACCTTCCGGGTGACATGCTGGGCGCGAGCCGACCCCAGATCGCTCGCCCCTTCTCCGACAGCCACTCCGGCGGCACGATCTCCACCTCCGGCGGTACCTGCTCCGCATCGTTGATCCGGTTCCTGCGATCACCGTGCAGAATTCGGAGCGAAGTCGGCTTGCCTGCGGGTCCGCGCTTTCCCATGTGAACGCACCCCTAACCAGTACGCATAAGAGGGGGACCGATACGCTCCCGCGAAGTCACGTTCGCAATCGATGTGCACCCTCTGCTCCCACCCGGCCCGCCGGAAGGGGTAGTCCGGGGAGAGCCCGGGCCAGGAGGAAAGGACGCACGGAGGATGCCGAAGGATGGCGACGGTAACCGCGACCCCAGCCCTAACTGGGGCCGCGGCATACCGTGGATTCAACTGCTCACGCAGTTGATCGCGCTGGGCCTAGTGATCTGGAAAGCCACCGGCCACTAGGCCCTTGGGGGCGGGCACCCTTGGGTGTCCGCCCCTTCTGTCAGGGAACACTGATTCGCTGATACTTAAATCAGTAAGTCAGTAAGTCAGTAAGCCCGACTAGCGGACTCTAGCGCAAGGTAGCGACACTGGCGCTAGTGCACTAGCTGGAGCCGCTGGACGCCTTGCCCCGTCCCTTTGGCCTTGGGGGCGGTGGTGGCCTTCTTGCGTGCGGTGCCGCGTCGCTTGGCTGCGCCAGCGGTCTGTCGCGTGCGTGGAGGCATTCAGTTCACCCCCTCTCGGTGTCGTCGGGTTCGGGCATGGTGACGCCGAGCAGTTCCGCGGTGGCGTAGCCGTCGAGGTACTTGTCCCCGATGACGACGAGACCGGCGGCGGCGAGGAAGGCGTCCTTGTCGTCCTGCTGTCGGTTGCTCGGACGTCGTCGACGTTCCACGCATCGGCGGGCCGACGTCATGGGGCAGTGTTGCGGCCACGCCCTCGTAGGTGAACTCGTCAGCCCGGCCGCGTCGATGATCCGCCGCCGCTGAACTCCGCGTGACTCGTGTGGCGCGTCAACGAGATCGAAAGGCTAGTGGAGTAGGTGGTAGGCGTGTGCACACCACCACCACCTCGCTCCGTTGCAACAGTGCCTGTGAGCTGTGGAAATGTCGATAAGGCTTTCGGTGCGTCAGTTGCAACTTGACTTCCCCAACCCTCAGGGTAGGGAAGGAGGCCTTCGCGGACCATCAACCGGAGGGTCAGGTCACGTCGTGGGTCAGGAACTCTTGCAGGTGCGAGGTGAAGACGTCGTTGTCGTCGCCGGTGATCATGTGCCCGGCGGCGACCCCGACCTCGCGTGCGGTGGGGACGAGGTCGAGGAATTCCGCCGCGGACTCGGCGGTCACGATGTCCGAGTGCAGGCCGCGCACCAACAGGGTCGGTATCGCGATCCCGCGTGCCGCGCGCCTGAGCCGTTCGGGGGAGTAGTGCCCCGCGTCGGCGGTGGAGCCGAGGAACTGGGGATCCCAATGCCAATACCAGCGCCCGTCCTCACGTCGGCGCAGGTTGCGCTTGAGGCCGTCGAGGCTGCGGTGGCGTGGTCGTCCCGGTCGGTAGGCGGAAATGGCGTCCGCGGCCTCTTCGAGGGTGGCGAACCCGTGCGGCGCACCGGTCATGAATCGCTTGACGCGGGACTGTCCGGACTGCTCGGTGCGATGGGTGATGTCGACCAGGACGAGCCCGGCCAGGGTTCCGGGGCGTTCACCCTCGGCGGTGAGGGCGGTGCGCCCGCCCAGCGATGCCCCGACCACCACAGGCCTCGTGCCCAGCTGGGCCACGATCGCGTAGAGGTCGGCGGTGAAGTCGTCGAGGGTGTAGAGGCCGTCCGGTGACCATTCGCTGTCGCCGTGGCCGCGGGTGTCGATCGTCCAGGTCTGCCAGCCGTCTCCGGCGAGGGAGCGCGCGGTGAGGGTCCAGGAGTGCCGGGTTTGGCCGCCGCCATGCAGTAGCAGGACGGTGCCGCGTTCGGAACCGGGGAGTTCCCACCGGTCGGCGCTGAGCCGGAGTCCGTGTGCGCCTTGGAAGGTGGTCGTCTCCTGGTGGAGCATGTCGGTCGCCTCTCGCTTCAGAACGGGCCGTAGTATATATTTTATATTTAACGACGGCGAACTGCTTCGAGGAAGTCAAGGGAGACGCACGATGAAACCGTATCGCTCGATGCTCTTCGTCCCCGGCCACAAGGCGGCCTGGGCGGACAAGGGCATCGCCTCGGGGGCGGACGCCTTGATCCTCGACCTCGAGGACTCGGTCCCGGCCGCCGAGAAGGATCAGGCGCGCAAGACCGTCGCCGGCACGATCGACCGGCTGACCGCGGACGGGGTGCGCCCCGACCTGTGGGTGCGCGCCAATCCCGAGGTGAGTGGCCTGCTGAGCGCCGACCTCGAAGCGGCCGTCCGCCCCGGCCTGGCAGGGTTGTTTCTCGCGAAGGTGTTCACCGCGCGGGAGATCGTCCGCCTCGACGGCGTCCTGACCCATCTCGAGCAACGGGACGGACTCGAACCAGGTTCGGTGAAGCTGATCCTGAGCTTCGAGACGGCCACGTCGATGGCGCACTGCGAGGAAATCGCTGCCGCCAGCCCGAGGGTGGCGTCGTTGCTGGGTGCCACGGGGCCGAACGCCGACGTCGGACGGGAACTCGGGTTCGAGTTCACCCCGGCCGGCCTGGAGACGCTCTACCTGCGCAGCCGGCTGGTGCTCGCTGCCCGATCGAACGGCCTGCACCACCCGGTGGTCGGAGTGTGGCAGGACATCAAGGATCTGGACGGCTGCCGCCGGTTCTGCCTGGACAACCGCGGGCTCGGGTACCGGGGCCTGGTCGCGATCCATCCGTCGCATGTGGCGGTGGGCAATGAGGTGTTCTCGCCCTCGCCGGAGGAGGTCGACCAGGCCCGTCGGATGATCGCCGCGTTCCGCGAGGCGGAGGCCGCGGGTAGTGCGGCCGTCGACTTCGAGGGGCAGCACATCGACATCGCGCACGTGAAGACGGCCGAAGGCGTCCTTGAACTGGCGGACGCCTTGTCGATCCACGCGTGACATCAGACATATATAATATTTTCGAAAGGATCATCCGATGGCAGGCCTGTACTTCGAGGAGTTCGAACCCGGGATGGTCATCGACCACCCGACCCGCCGCACCGTCACGGAGGCGGACAACACCCTGTTCAGCGTAATGACGCTGAATCTCGCGCCGCTGCACCTGGACGCCGAGTACAGCAAGAACTCGATCTACGGCCAGCGGCTGGTCAACAGCCTGTTCATCCTCGGGCTGGTGTCCGGGGTGACCGTGCCGGAGACGACGCAGGGGACCACGCTCGGCAACCTCGGGTTCGAGCAGATCAAGTTCCCCAAGCCGGTGTTCCACGGCGACACCATCCACGTGCGCACCGAGATCGTCAGCAAGCGCGAGTCCAAGAGCCGTGACGACTCCGGCATCGTGATGTTCCGGCACTTCGGGATCAACCAGCGCGACGAGATCGTCTGTGACGCGCTGCGCGCCGGGCTCATGATGAAGCGTCCCGTGAAGCAGGACTGACCATGCCTGACATCGCTTGGGTCCCGGACGACGCGGTCCGGGAACGCAGCCGCCTGCTGGCCGCGCTTCGCCGATGGGGCTTCGCCGGGGTGGAGGACCTGAACCGACGGGCCATCGCGGACCCGGAGTGGTTCTGGCGCGAGGTGGTCGACGACCTCGGCGTGGAGTTCGCCGAGCCGTTCACCCAGGTCCTGGACGAGTCCGAGGGCAAACCGTTCCCGCGATGGTTCCCGGGCGGCCGGATCAATGTCGCGACCTTGGCAGCCCATCGTCACGCGCACTCCGAGAAGCTCGCCGTGGTGTACGAAGGCGACTCGGGACAGCGCCGGACGTTGACCTTCGCCGAGCTGGACGAGCAGGTGCGCCGGTTCGCCGCGAACCTGGCAGCGCTCGGGGTGGCACGGGGCGATCGGGTCGTGCTGTTCATGCCCGTCGTCCCGGAGGCCGTCGTCGCCTTCCTGGCGATCGCGATGCTCGGCGCGGTGTCGGTCCCGGCGTTCAGCGGCTACGCGGCCGACGCGCTGGCCACCCGGCTGCAGGACTCCGAAGCCGTCGCGCTGATCACCGCGGACGGCACCACCCGTCGCGGCAAGGAGGTCGGGCTGAAGGCCACCGCCGACGCGGCGGTCGCCGACGCGCCGTCCGTCCGCGCGGTCGTCGTCCTCCGGCACCTGGGTATCGACGTGCCGATGAGTGCCGGACGCGACGTCTACTACGACGAACTGGACACCGATCCCGCGCCGGTCGAGACCGCGGCCACGGAGTCGAATGACCCGCTCACCATCGTCTACACGTCCGGGACGACCGGACGGCCGAAAGGCATCGTGCACTCGCACGCCGGGTTCGCGGTCAAGACCGCGACCGACTTCGCTTACGGCTTCGACGTGCACGCCGACGACGTCGTCTGCTGGGTCACCGACCTCGGCTGGCTGGTCGGCCCGATGCTGATTGCCGGACCGCTGCAGCTCGGCGCGACGATCGTCATGATCGAGGGTCTGCCCACCTATCCGACGGCGGACCGGCTGTGGGACGTCGTCGAGCGCAATGGCGTGACCGTGCAGGGCATCGCCCCGACGGCGGCCCGCGCCCTGCGGTCCGCGGAGGAGCAGCCCGCACATGCCCTTCAGACGCTGAGGGCGTTCGTGTCCACCGGTGAAGCGTGGGACGAGCCGACTTGGTGGTGGCTGTTCGACCAGGTCGGGAAGCGGCGTATTCCGATCGTCAACTACAGCGGCGGCACCGAGGTCGGTGGAGGCATCCTGATCGGCTATCCGTTCCTGCCCGCCGCGCCGGCGGCGTTCACCGGGCCGCTGCCCGGCGTCGATACCGTCGTGCTCGACGACGACGGGAAACCGGTCGTGGGCGCGATCGGCGAACTGGCGGTTCGCAACACCTTCCCGGGGATGACGCACGCGTTCTGGCAGGACCGGGAGCGCTACCTCGACGCCTACTGGGCGCGGTTCGACGGTGTGTGGGTCCACGGTGACCTGGCGAGTGTGGACGACGAGGGTTCGTGGGTGATCCACGGCCGCTCGGACGACACGCTGAAACTGGCGGGCCGCCGGGTCGGTCCGGCCGAGATCGAGGCCGCGCTGCTGAAGGACGGGCGAGTCGCGGAGGTCGCGGTCATCGGTGCCCCCGACGAACGCCGCGGTCAGCGCGCGGTGGCCTTCGTCGTACTCCGGCACGAGGACGTCGACCTCGACGACCTGCGCGCGACGGCGCTGGCGAACGCGGGCAAGTCGTTCGCGCCGGCCGTGTACGTCGTGAAGACGTTGCCCAAGACCAAGAACGGCAAGATCATGCGCCGCGCGATCCGCTCACGGTTCACCGGCACGCCAGTCGGCGACCTGTCCTCTTTGGACCCGGCGACGCCGTTGGAAGACATCCCCGTCCTCGCGGACGAAGACTAGGAGAGCAGCAATGGCGGAAACCGAGAACACCGTCGAAATCGTCCGGACGGCCACCCGGGAACTGGCCCGGAAGTTCGACAACGACTACTGGCTGGACAAGGACCGCAAGCACGAATACCCGTGGGACTTCATCAAGGCGTTCGCCGCGGGCGGCTGGCTCGGCGCGATGATCCCGGAGGAATACGGCGGCATCGGCCTCGGTCTCCGTGAGGCCGCCGTGATGATGAACGAGATCTCGTCCTCCGGTGCTGGGATGAGCGGCGGTTCGGCCATCCACTTCTACGTCTTCCCACCCGCACCGGTCGTCAAGTACGGCTCGGAGGAGATGAAGCGCGAGTTCCTGCCCAGGCTGGCCTCCGGCGAACTGCTGATGGCGTTCGGCGTCACCGAGCCCGACGCCGGTGTCGACACCTCGCGGATCAAGACCAAGGCCGTGAAGGTGAACGGCGGCTGGAAGGTCAACGGCCAGAAGGTCTTCATCACCAACGCCCAGAACGCGCAGAAGATCCTCCTGCTGGCGCGGACGTCGCCCCGCCGCGACGACAAACCGCTCTGGGGGATGTCGCTGTTCCTCGCCGACATGGATCGTGAGCACATCGCGGTGCGGGAGATCGACAAGCTGGGCCGTGCCGCCATCGACACCAACGAGCTGTTCATCGACGACCTCTTCGTGCCCGAGGACCGGCTGGTCGGCGAGATCGACAAGGGCTTCTACTACCTGCTCGACGGCTTGAACCCCGAGCGCATCGTGGTGGGTATGGAGGGCATCGGTCTCGGACGGGCCGCGCTGGAGCTCGCATCGGAGTACGCGAAGAACCGCGTGGTGTTCGACAGGCCGATCGGGAAGAACCAGGCGGTCGCCCACCCGCTGGCCGACTCGTGGATCCGGCTGGAGGCGGCCGAGGGCATGGCGATGCGCGCGGCGGAGTTGTTCGACGAGGGGAAGCCGTGCGGACCGGAGGCCGCCGCCGCGAAGTACCTCGGCGCGGAGGCCGGTTTCGAGGCGTGTGACCGGGCGTTCTCGACCCTTGGCGGTTACGCGTATGCCAGGGAGTACCACATCGAACGGCTGTGGCGGGAGGTCCGCTTGCTGCGCAACGCGCCGTTCTCGCAGGAGATGGTGCGCAACTACATCTCGCAGCAGGTGCTCGGCCTGCCGCGGTCGTACTGAGGTGACCGCTGTGGACTTCCGGCAGCTGGTCACCGACCGGTGGAGCTGCCGGGCGTACCGGCCCGATCAGGTGCCCGACGCTGTCATGCGGGAGATGTTCGAGATCGCCCAGCGGACTCCTTCGTGGTGCAACACGCAGCCCTGGCAGGTCCACGTGACGAAAGGCGAGGCGACCCGGCGGTTCGCGAAGAGCCTGACCGCGCATGCCGAGACCCACGAGGAAACGTCGGATCTCGAAATGCCGGGTGGCTACCACGGCGTCTATCGCGATCGCCGTCGCGCCGCCGGGTACGCCCTCTACGCCAGCCTCGGCATCTCGAAGGAGGACTGGGACGCCCGCGTGGCGCAGCGGATGAAGAACTTCGACTTCTTCGGTGCACCGCATGTGGCGATCGTGACCACTGATCGTGAACAGGGCACCTACGGCGCGATCGACTGCGGCGGCTACGTGACGAACCTGCTCCTGGCGGCCCGGTCCCTCGGGGTCGCGACGATTCCCTAGGCTGCGGTCGCCATGCACTCCGGTCACGTCCGCGAGTACTTGGATCTCCCGGCCGACCGCTTGGTCGTCTGCGCTGTTTCGTTCGGGTACGCGGACCCGGAGCAGCCGGTGAACCGGTTCCGGACGGAGCGCGCCGCGGTGGACGACACCGTGTTCGTGGTGGGGGACTGAGGCCGCCTCCGGGTTGACCGTCTGGCGAGCACAATTTATATTGTGTATTTCCGCTTGTCGTGGAGTGAGCAATGACGCTCGAACGTCTTCGCAGGTCGCCCGGCGGTGCAGTGCTCGACGGTGGCCTCGGTGCCCGGCTCGAACAGCTTGCCGCCGAGGTCGGCGCCGTGCTCGACCGAGAGTTCACCCCGCCGCGAGGTCCGGCGGGCAATGCGGCGAACGCGCTGCGCTCGCTGTCGGCCATGTGGGACGCCGTGCTCGCGGAGACGATGCACTCGGCCGGGCCGGACGTCCGGCCGGAGCGCCGGCGACGGTTGACCGAGTTGCTCGCCCGCATCCGTTCGGCGGAATCAGCGGTCACGGACTTCCGGCTCGCCGTTGGCGCCGGTCTGCTTGATCGGGTGCGCGGCGCGCTGGCCGAGATCCGTGACGTCACCGGTGTCGAAGAGCTGCTCGCCCGCGCCCCCGAGGCATGCTGTGGTCTCGGTTTCGACCGCGCGCTGGTGTCGCGCGTGGAGGATTCGGTCTGGAAGCTGCACACCATGTGCATCATCCGCGATCCGCGGATGGCCGAAGAGATGGTCGCGGCAGGGCAGGCGAATCCGCCCCGGCTCGACGGCACACTCGTCGAGACCGACGTAGTCTCGCAGGCGAGGCCGGGGCTTGTGTACGACGTGCAGAACAATCCCCGCGTCGCGCGGAACCTAGTCCGGATCTCCGGCTGTAGCTCCTACGGAATCGCGCCGCTGACCGTCCAGGGGCAGGTGGTCGGTCTGGTACACGGCGACTGCTACCACCAGCGCCGCGACGTCGACGCGACCGACCGCGCGATGCTCAACCTTTTCGCCGAGGGGCTCAGCCAGATCCTGGCCCGGGTGACCATCCTGGATGGACTGTCCACAGTGGCTGCCGGGATAGAACGGCTCGTCGCGCCGGGCGGTCGTCCGCCTGTGCGGGCGCCTGAGGTTGTGCGGGAGGACTTCGGGCTCACTCAGCGCGAAACCGAGATCGTCCGGTTGCTCGCGGCGGGTGCGTCGAACCAGCAGATCTCCGGGCGGCTCTTCATCTCCGAGGGGACCGTGAAATCCCATGTGACCCATATTCTGCGCAAGCTCGGCGCCGCCAACCGAGCCGAGGCGGTCTCCCGCTGGCTTCGCCGGACGAATGCCAATTGAGCGGTCTTTGCATCGGGTCTTGGGTGCCGTGAGGACTGTTCAGTTTAAGCTCAAGCGTGTCAGCTGTCCCACGGCGTCCTGCATGGCGCGGATGTCATCGGCGGGGGCCGGAGGGTGGCCGTTGTGACTGGCGCATGGCTGCGCAGCCAGGTCGTGATCCGCTCTCAAGCCGAGTCGATGCTGCCGTTCACCGCCGCCGGCCTCATTCCCGTCCGCTCGAGCAGGTGGTGGTCCGCCAGAGCCGTCCGTCGCTGGCGGACCATGCTGCGGGCGTTCTCGTATCGCAGTGGGATGATCGTGGCCTCGCAACCACGATCATCCCAGATCAAAGCGACCCCAAGCACCCTCTCCGTCGCGGGTCCTGCACTATTCGCGGATATGGGTCTGAGGGGGGTCCGAGGGCCTCCGTGAGACGGTGAAAAGCGGATGGTCCCGATGACCTTCGAACGCCACCTCGTCGCCGTATTCCTCCTTCAACCTCAGCGCGACCAGGCTCAGGTAGGTAATCAACGAAACTGCGATTTCGGGGCCACTCCGGTCGAACGTTCGAACCGTGATCTCCGATCCGCCTTCGGTCGTGCGGATCACGACGACCGCCTCCCTGAAGTCTTCCGGCGGTAGCGGAACCTCGAAGGTCGAGGTATCTGCTGTTTCCGGGAGAGTGAACCGCCAGTCGCTCCGCCACCACCCCTCGACCAGGACCGGATCGGGGAAGTGGAACAGCCGGATCGTCATGTCCGCATACTTGTCTGCTCGAGATTCATTCATCGCGTACCTCACCCCGCGGGGTATATGGACCAACGTGCTTCGCCACTGGCCAACAACATGGCGATTATGGGGAACGACTCCGGCTTGAAGACCGACTGATACGGAGTGTAGTCGGTCCGGAGGAGCCCCGCCGTCTCCAGGGACTCGACAGCGTGCGCGGGGAGGCTCAAGACCAAGACACTCCAGGGTCCTGGTTTGTGGCGTGAGCCCCAGGACGCGGCCGTTTGCAGTGCCGCCATCGGGTCAGCTGGGTCGATGCGGATCGTGTAGAAACTCCCGGGGTCTTGGGAGCCGACCAGGTTCTGCAGGGATTTGGCCTTGCTGAGCCCGTTTGTCATGATATCCGTCGCGGATTCCGTGGTGGCTCCGTGGGCGAAATCGACATAGTCGTCGTCATCATCGTCATCCGATGTCCCAGCAGGTGGCGGTGGTGGCGGGCGTGTGGGGTTCGGCGGCGCTGCGGTGGTCGGCGCCGGTGGCGTCGTTGGGTTTGTGGGCGGACATGCGCGGGGCGGATTCCCGTTACAGCCGGCAGGCTGACCGCTTCCCCCTCCTTCTATGTTCCAGATGGCATACAGCACGCCGGCGATCGTGATGGTGCCTAGGACGGCGACGCCGGCGGGCGTTGCGAGCGCGGGGACCGCGGGGACAAGTTCGACGTATTTGCCGGTGGGGTCGGTGCGGTTGACCGGGTTGTTGTGGGCGTAGGTGTAGGTGGCGAGGTTTCGGGGTTCGTGGATACCACCGGCGACGTCACTGTCCAGGTATTCGGCCAGGGCGGGGTCCGCGCTGGCCCATAGCTGGGTTCTCGGGTTGTAGTAGCGGGCGCCGTAGTTGTAGAGGCCGGTTTCTTCGTCCATTTCCTTGCCGGAGTACCGGTGGGGCGTCGGGGTGCCTGGCTGGCCCGCGTGCTCCTGGACCCAGGTTTCACCGAAGGCGAAGTACCCCAGGTGTTCGGTGACGTTGCCCTGCGCGTCGGTGACGTAGCCGGAGGAGCCGACGTGGTCGGCGTGGAAGTAGGACTGTGTGGTTTCGCGGGTGGTGTCCGGTTTGACGGTCTTGGTGGTCAGGCGGCTGTCACCGATGAAGACGTGCTTGAACCCGGTTCCGTCGCGCTCGCTGTAGTTACGGCTCGGGTAGAGATGCAGGCCGTCGCCGTTCTTGACGACCCGGCCGCCCTTGTCGTCGTAGGTGTAGCGGACGGTGGCGCCATCGCAACCGGCCGGGTTCTGGGGGATGGTGCCGGTGGCGGTGTCGTGGTTGCAAGCGAGCCGGTTCTCCTCGTCCCACACGAACTGGCGCCGTGTCCCGCCGGCCGTGGTGTCCACCGTTTCGGTGAGGTTCCCGCCTGCGTCGTAGGCGTGGGTGATCGGGCCGACTTTGCTGGGTGCGTGCGGCTTTCCGTTGGCGTAGGTGTAGCCGTAGTCGTAGCTGGTCTTGTCCTGCACCCCGGCCGTGTCGGTCGCCTCGGCGACTGACTTGATCGGGCCGGACAGCGACGAAACGCCTGCTCGGTGGGTGGCGGAGACCTGCGACGGATCGGCGGCGGGGGTGATCTCGTGGTGCTGAGTTTTGGTGGTGGTGTTATGGATGGAGTCGTAGCCCAACGCCAGTGTGTACTTGTCCTTCTGGTTGTTCTTGTTGGTGTATTCGCCGTCTGCGCCGACGAGTCGGTAGATGTCGTCGTAGCGGTAGTACTGCGTCGAGGGCCCGCCGATCTTCTGGCCGGGGTCTGGGGTGTTGGTCAGCTTCGTGATGTTGCCGACCTTGTCGCGGGTGTAGGTGCTGTTCTGGAAGTCCGACCCGTTGGGCTGCTGCGACTTCAGGTTCGCCAACCGCCGGTCGTCCTGGCCGTAGGTGTAGGTGGTGCGTACCCCGTTTCCGGCCTGCTGCAGCACCTTCTGGCCGAACTTGTCGTAGTCGAGCCGGCCGAGGTAGATGTAGTCGTTGCCGTTTTTGGCCCCGGTGGCGCGGGTGACCTGGCCTCCGGTGTCGTAGTCGTAGCGCAGGATCTCACCGTCCGGGTAGGTCATTTGCAGGACGCGGTTGAACGCGTCGTAGCGCCACTCGGTGGTGTAGCTGCGGTCCGCTTGTCCGGCGATCTTGATGATCCGGGTTTCCCGAGTGGTTTCACCCTGCGGGCCGTAGGCGTGCGTTTTGGTGCCCGCGGCGTCGCGGGTTTCCGTGATCCGGCCTGCCGTGTTGTCGGCCGCGCCCGGGGCGCCGTAGGCGTAGGTGACATTGTTGCCAGGGAAGTTCGGGTACCGCACCCGCGTCGGGCGATTGTGGTCGTAGTCGTACTCCACGGCCGTACCTGCCTGACGCAGGTTCGCGGTGACCTTGGCGGTCAGGTTGCCGGCCAAGTCATACCGAGCCTCTGTACGCCCCGTGTCCGGGCTTTCCAGCACGGTACGAGCACCCAGGCCGTTGTACTCGGCGCGAGTGGTGTTGTTCTTGTCATCCACCACGGTGCTGATCTGGCCGAGCGCGTCGTAGGTGTAGCTGGTCCAGATCACCGGCTGCCCGCCCGCCGGGTTGAATTCCTTGACCGCGGTGATCAGGTCACGCACATCCGCGTAGGTACGGCGTTGTTTGTCGTTGCCGTCGGTGGTGATCGTCTCGAACCGCTTCACCCCGCCGCGGTCCGGACCGAACCCGTACGCCTCCGTTGTCGTCACGCCGTCCGGCAGGATCGTCCGGGTGGTGCGATCGAGCACGTCGAACGAGGTCTTCGTCGGGGCCACCGCGTCACGGCCGTTGTTGAACGTGGTGTCGCCGGAGCCCTTGGCTTCGGTTGTCGGGTGGTACTGCTCGACTGCGCGGCTGACGAAGTCGAATGTCGACCGCCCCGACACGACCATCACCTCGCGCGGTGTCTCGCCCGGGGTGTCCGCGACCGACGCGTCCTTCTTGACCTGCAGGACACGGCTGAGGCCGTCGGTGAAGGTGACCGTGTCAATGGTGTCCTCGCGCACGCCACCGGCATCGCGGTCGAGATGCCGGGTGGTGGCGTAGGGAACGACGGCTTCAGGGTGGTAGTCGAAGTCGATCGTGACCTTGCCCGACCCGATCTCATACGGTCCGGTGACTGTGTCTATGCGCCCGACGCTGTCATAGCCGCGTAGTACCTGCTGACCGTTCTGGTCGGTGGTGCGCTCCGGCTGGCCGTACTTGAGGTTGTGCGTCGCACCCGACCGCAACCCGAAACTGTCCACGATGGACTCGATGTGGACACCGACGATGGTGTCGTATCCGTACTCCAGCCGGTAACGCTGGCCGTTCTGGTTGGCAGGCTTGGTGACCGATTTCAGGTTCCCATCCGGGAAGTACTCCATGTCGGTGTCGGCCGAAACGCTTTCGGTGAGGTACTGACGGATTTGCCGCACCGCGCCGGATTCACAGTCTACTGTGGATTCCCGGTGCCGCGTTACCGCGTCGCCGCGCTGCTTGAGCAGGTTGGCGGTGCCGACGATGTTGCGGCCCCGGCAGGCCGGGTCGGACGCGCTGTACCCGTAGGTGGTTTCCACGTCGTCGGCGGCGCCGTCGTCGGCCGCGTCGAGCGAGCGGATCAGGTTCCCGTACTCGTCGTAGGACATCTCGACATGGGTGGACTTACCAGGTGTGGCTGCGCCTTCGTAGAAGTGCTTGTCCACCCTGGTCAGCTGCGCGAACACACTGGCCGGTTGCGCCGGGCCGCCGTCGATGACGTCACGGAGCTGGTAGGTGTTGACGGTCTCCAGATACGGTTTGCCCGCGCCGTCGCTGGTCAGGGTGCGGGCAAGCAGCCCCCGCGTGTAGTGGCTGTCGGTGCGGTATTCCTCGGTCTTGGTCCGGTAGAGTGCGTCGCCGGCTCCCGGGTCGCGGGTTTCGGTGATGACCTTGCCGAAGCCGTGGAATTCGCGTTCGAGCCGGTCGTACTTGCCGTGTTCGTAGCGGTAGGTGGTGAGCTGGGTGTCGGCTCCGTCGCCGGGATGGCCGTCGGACACGGTGGTACGGGACATGACCCAGCGGGACTCGGGCGTGGCTTGGGTGTTGCCGGTGCGGGTGTAGTCCAGGTCGATGCGCCCGCCCATTGGGCGGGTCACCGTGCGGAGCAGGTTCGTACGTCCGGTTTTGTTGACCGCGACCAGCAGTTCGTTGTCCCGGGTGGATTTGACGTGGTCGGCCAGGCCGTCGCCGTTGATGTCACGGAGGCCGATCTCGGCACGGCTGATGCCGGTGGAGGCGTTGACGCCGGGGTTGAAGACGAACGTGCCGATCGGGGTGGGGACTGGGAACGTGAAGTAGACGCCCGCGCCGAGGGTGGCGTTCTTGTCGACAGCGATGTCGGTGAAGCTGCCGCGGAACGGGGTGGGCGCGGTGAAGCCGGTACCGGTGTTGATGGCCACCTTGATCGGGTTGGTGCCATCGGTGAAGACGCGGTCGGTGAGGCCGTCGCCGTTGACGTCGAGCATGCTCGCGTTGGTGAAAGAGGTGCCCAGTTCGGCGGACAAGCCTCCGGCGAAGCCGTAGTTGTCGACGTTGAAACCGAGGTTGACGCCGAGGTTGCGGGTGGAGGAGTCGTTGATCGGTCCCGCTGACCAGGGTTCTCTCGCGGCGAAGCTGTAGCCGAGGTTGAGTTGGGCGTCGCCGTTGGCGAAGATTTTGTCCGGTAGGCCGTCGCCGTTGATGTCGACGAGGTCGACGCGGGTATCGGACTCGCCGCCGCCGAGGCTGCCACCGATCCCGAGTGCCGGTTGGACCGGGCCGGAGGTGGCGGTGTTGTTGCTGCTGCCTGCCTCCGGAGCGGCCAGGCCCTGCGCACTGGCCAGTGTCGCGGCCTCACTGCCGGCGGAGTAGGACACGTTGCCGGACAAGTTGTCTGACTCGCGGACGTTGCCACCGAGCGTGCCACGTCGAGCACCGAGCCCGCCGTTCATGTCGGTGAACTGGATCTCCTTGGCGCCGACGACATCGGGAAAGCGGTCACCGTTGAGGTCGACGTAGTCGACGGAACCCGCGGTGATCCCACCGACGACCGTGCCCCCGAACGGGCCGGCGGACAGCGTGCCGGACACCTGACCGGTCACGCCGCGACGCATCACGGTGCGGTCACCGGCGACATCGGCATCGGTGACCACGTCGATGGTGTCCGCGCCGAGCCGGGAACTGGTCGCCATGGTGGAGGTGAACCAGGACGACTCGTCCTGCGCGGCCCAGCCGCCTTTTGCCGGGTTCGGCGCGAAGATCGCCAGCCGGGGCATGTTGACCCGGGGGTTCGCGGCGAACGCCGGGATGTCGGCTTCCTTGGGTTCCCGGGGAAGGGCGTCCTTGAAGCTCTGGTCGATCGCGAGTTCGGCCTGCTTGATGGGCTGGGTGGCGCGGTCGCGGTTGGCCTGGTAGCCGATCACTCCCCAGCCGCGGTAGGGCTGCGGGAACGCACCCTGCTGAGCGGAGCCGTGTGCCGCGCTCGGCGCCGGGCTGAACGTCGGCCATGGGGAAGAGAGGTCGTAGGTGACCTTCGCGGACTGTTCGGCGATCAAGCCGAACAGGTTGGGATCCGTTGTGGAGTGGTCGAGATACAGCTCGTCGCCTTCGGTGACCGGGACGATCACGTCCAGGTTCTGGCCGGGCGAGCCGTACTGCCCGTTGACGATGTCGACGACCCGCTTGCCCAGGAGTTGCCCGCCGCGTTTCTTGATGGTGAACGCGATCTTGCTCCCTGAGGTGAAGCCGAAGTTGAGCTTCACGCCCGGCCGGATCCGCAGCTTGCCGGTCTTGGTCACCTTGTAGGTCTGCTGCGGCGCCGTGAGGGTATCCGCGGGATACATGTCCACGTCGAACGGCGGGCTGATCACCAGACTCGGCTGACCCTTGTCATCGACCAGCGACTCCACCCCCGGCGCCTCCGTGTAGTGCGCTTTCGGTACCCAGGACACTGCGGAGACGTCGATCGGGGAGTCGGTCTTGATGTGCCATGACATCTTCTCGAACTGGCTCACCGGGAGGCTCATGTCGATCGTGGTGGTCCCGGTCGACCCGGCAGGCAGGACCTTGCGAAACACCTCCGCCGGAGCGTGTACCCCGTTGCCCTTCGTGATCACCACGGTCACGTCGTCCGAGGTCACCTTGCTCTTGACAACGTCGCCGGTCAGCCGGAGCTTGCCGGTCACCGGGACCATCACCTGCGACGAGCGGCCGCCGAGCGTGAAGTCCGCCGACGCGCGGAACACGGTATTCGCCATCCCGTTCACGTCCGTACCGGCCGCCTGGTCGGTGTAGGTGATCGTCGGATCCCAGGCAACCGTGTCGTACTTTCCGTCCAGAATGGACTGTGTGCGGAAGTAGAGCGCGTCGCCCTTCTTCACCGCTATCGCCGACACATTGGCCGGGGTGAACTCGGTGTGGTCGTCCGGGCCGATTCGTTGCGCCCAGAGTTCGGTGTCCTTGGCCTGGATGGTGACGCGCACACCGTCGGCTTTGGTGTACGCGGCGCGCGCGGGCGAGGGGTCCACGGTCAGCTGCACCGGGCCGTCGACGCGGACGGTGCCGTCGAACGGCGCGACCCAGCGGCGCACCGAGTCCAGCAGCGGCGAGTTGTCGACCTGCTGGTTGAACTGCGCGGTCTGGTCACCGACGATCTCGCCGGTCACCGCCCCGCCGCCGATCGGCACCGGGGTGCGGGTGGAATCCGGGCTGTAGGCGGGCTGCCCGTTGGCGTCCAGGTAGCCGAACAACACGCCGCCGTTGTTGACCAGGTCGGTGATGCCGTCGCCGTTGACGTCGCTGAAGAACCGGTCCGACGTGGTCGTGGTCCCCACGAAGTCCAGCTGCGCGGCGATAGCGAGGACGAATGCCTCGACACCGATCGTGCCCGACAGCGTCCGCTCGGTCGAGATCCCCGGGAGGTCGCGCAACCTGATCGGCGGGTCACCGAACTTCGGTTCACCTCCAGGGGTGCTCAGATTGGGGCGGTAGTGCACTTCGTTGTTCTTGCGGAACACCTTGTCCGGCAGGTTGTCGCCGTTCACGTCCACCAGCGCCGACAGGCCATCGGACTGGCCGGCGTTGAACCCGACCTTCAGCCCGACACCACCCTGCTTGACCGGTAGCCCCTGCACGTTGTAGCCGGCGAACAAGTGCGCGCCGAACCCGACGGAGGTGTTCGCCGAGATCGCACTCGCCTCACCTTCACGGATGTTCACGCCCAGGTCGTCATCCGGGACCGACCACCCCGCGGCGTCAGCGAACCCGCTGTAGTTGCCTGCCTGGTCGCGCACCTCGTCGAAGTAGTCGAACAAGTGGGTGTTGAACAGTTTGTTGTCCTCACCGAACTGAGACACCGACGCCAACAACGTCTTCGCGAACGCGCCGGTCCGGTAGTTCAGTTCGTAGGCCCGGATCAGCTGGTCGTCCAGCTTGACCTCCACCCGCCGCAGCAGATCGGCGGTCACCTTCTTGAACCCGCCACGAGCGTCGATCTGCACATCGCCGCGGCGCGGCTCACCCCGGTCACGGTCCCGCAGGAACGTCACCGAATACCGACCCTCGGCGTCACCGTGTCCGGTGTAGGTGATCCGGCGCGGATACAGGTTGCTGCCCGGCACCGTCGACTTCGTGGTCCCGCCGTCTTCCACCCTGGCATAGTGGTAACGCATGACATTGTCGTTGGTGTCACGGACCTCGCGCACCGCCCACGACGCGACGTTGCCGGACGAGTCGGCCAGCGTGGTGTTCTCCGCGCCACCGAACACCGTCCGCGTGCCCTGCTTGTCGGTGACCTCCCACCAGTAGTTCGCCGGTTTGTCCCCGTGTCGCACGATCCGGTCGAACCGGCTCTCCACCCGCGCGTGGAACACCTTCTCCGCCGTCCGCTTCTGCAACTCGCCCCGGTGAGCGACCGGTGTGAGCTGTTCACCGGCCAGTACGTACGTCTCGGTCTCCAGGCCGGCGTCATAGCGCGGTACACCCCACCGGGTGTCTACCGTGATCGTCGGAGTGCCGATGTCCCACCCAATACCCAGCCAACCGTTCGTGACCGCCGAGCTGTAGGCGACTGCCAGCTTCGGCTCCAGACCCGCCCGTCCCTTCGGTACCTCCAACGGATACGACAGTCGCGCATCACCCGCACTGTTCGCTGCCGGTGGCCCGATCAGGTTCACCCCTGCGCCTGGAACGCCTGCCTTGATGTCCTTGATCTGATTGGGATCGAACGAGGCCCCCTCCGGATGCTCCGGAGTCGCCACCGCCCCATCCGCCCCCGAGGCCTGCCCCGCCCCGCGCACCGAGGCAGGCGGAACAGCCCCCGGGACCGCTACCGCCAGTAACGCCAAGATCAACGTCACCACCACAGCCTTATGGCGGTACCGACTCGGACGACGAACCCACGCGATGGCAGACATGCCCAGACCCTCCTGTGGATCAACAGGTTCAGCTAAAGGTGGTCCCGTCGAAGAGCAATCGCTGTCGCGTACGGGATAGAGCGGTGATGCGCGCGGAAACGCGATCGATCAAATGGTCGTGATCAAGTAGTGCATTCGGGCGAAGCATCCCCTCTGGGCTCGGCTTATACACCTGAAAGCCGAGACATCGATCTCTCCGCGAAGGTATCTACAGTCGATTAAATTTCGATGAAACACCCGTCCACAGCCGGATCGGCGTTTCCGTGGTGTCGCCATCGATGACGGCCTGGGCTCTCGCGAGACGTGACGTAGAACTGTGCGCGGTATGGAGGGAACGCCTGTCCTGCAAAGCATTTGCTGGTGCCGGGACCGATGTCGCCGATCCGCGACAGATATTCGTGGTCGCAACCGCAGCCACCGCCGGCATGGCCCGCCTGATGCGTCCGAACGGCGTACACGCAGCGACGTCCTGTGGGCGCGAGACCGGCAGCGCCGAGGCCTCGATCACGCTCTGCCGAGAGCAGGGCCAGCACGCGACCGTCACACGTCCAACAGGTAACGAGTGACGATTCGGTTCTTGAACGACGGCGCATCTTAAGAAGCGCGCGACCGGTTGTCCAGTCGAATCCGCGAAATCTGTCGCCGGTAGGAACTGGACTCCGACCGGCGACAGATGTGGCCTGGGCCGATCGGCGGCCACACTGACTCCCGCAACGTGGCACAGATCACCGAGGGAGCGCCCTGAAGATGCCGACGATCATCGAGCAACTCGCGGAATTCGCGGCAGATACCGAAGTCCGGAACTTGCCGGACGAGGTGGTGAGCGAGTCCCAGCGCATCCTGCTCGACTCGCTCGGCTGCGCTGTCGCCTCCCTCGACGACGAAGGCGCTCAACGCGGCGTCGGCTACGGCCGGTACCTCGGCGGCACAGAGGGGCCCGCGTCGATCCTGGGCACGGGGACCACGACCTCGGTGCCGGGTGCGGCCTTCGCCAACGCGGAACTGATCAACGCCCTTGACCAGGACGCCGTCCTGCCGCCCGGCCACGTGACGCCGTACGTCCTGCCCGGAGCGCTGGCGACAGCGGAATCGTTGCAGGGCAGCGGGGAGAAGCTTCTGACCGCGATCGCGGTCGCGCACGAGATGTCCTTCCGCATCGGCAAGGCGACCGACTACCTGCGCGACATCAAGGACGGTGTCGTCACCATCCCCGACGTCATCGGCTACAGCAGCACGCTGTTCGGCGCGGCCGCCGCGATCGGTGTGGTCAAGGGATTCTCCCGCGAGACTCTGGCCGACGCGCTCGGGATCATGGGTTCCACGGTCCCCACCAACACCCAGCGGGCGTGGATGATGCACGCGCCGTCGACCACGATCAAGTACCAGCTCGCCGGCGGGATGGCGCTGTCGGCGGTCACCGCGGCGAACCTCGCCGAACTCGGGCACACCGGCGACCGGGAGATGCTCGACGACCGTGACTACGGATTCCCACGTTTCATCGGGACCTCCCGGTGGGAACCGGCGCCGATCACCGCCGGCCTGGGCACGGAATGGACCTTCACCCCGTTCCAGTCCTTCAAGCCGTATCCACATTGCCGGGTGATGCACGCGCTGTTCGACGCGCTCACCGAGATCGTCGAGACCCACGACATCCGTCCGGACGAGATCGACGCCATCGACGCGTGGGGCGAGAGCTTCGTGCTGCAGCCAGTGTGGGTCAACGAGGACATCCGCAACCCGCGTGACGCCCAGTTCGGCATGACGCACGGCTTGTCGATGGCCGCGCACCGGATCCCGCCGGGCAAGGACTGGCAGACACCGGAAGCGGTACTCGACCCGTCCGTGCTCGAGCTGACCAAGAAAGCCTCTTTCCGGGAACACCCGGACTACACCGCGGCCTTGCGCGGCAACCCGGCGGCGCGGCGATCCCGCGTCGAGGTGCAAGCCCGCGGCACCACCTTCACCGGTGAACGCGCCTATCCGAAGGGCAGTCCTTCGCCCGACCCGGCGACGTTCATGACCGACGACGAACTGATCGCCAAGTTCCGGCACAACGTCGAGGACGTCCTCACCGACGCCGACGCGGACGCCGTCATCGAAGCCGTCTTCGACCTGCGGAACGTCGAGGACGTCACCGAGTTCACGAAACGGCTCCGCCCGGTCCTTCCCTCCTGACCGAATACGGGATCTCCATGACTACTGTGGCAACGAAGCCACGCGGGTCGCTTCGCGCGCGCCTGGGTGGCTACGACCAGACCTATCCGGTCCTCGCGATCACCATCTTGCTGGCCCTGGCCGGCGGCCTGACCACGGCGAACTTCCTGAGCACCGGGAACTTCGCCAGCATCCTGAACCTGTCGGCGGCGTTCGGCATCCTGGCCATCGGCCAGACGATCGTGATCCTCGGCAAGGGACTCGATCTCTCCGTGGCCGGTATCGGACTCGGTTGTGCCCAGGCGACGCTGGCGTTCATCGACCGCGGCATGCCGGAATGGCAGGCGATCGCCCTGATGACCGCGCTGGCGCTGGCGATCGGCCTGGTCAACGGCGTCCTTGTCGCCCTGTTCGAGGTGCCCGCGCTGTTCGTGACGCTCGCGACCGGCATGCTCGCCATCGGCGGCATCGACATCCTGTTCCTCACCGAGAACGTCTACGGCGTGCCGCCCGCGTCGTTCCTGGCCGAGCTCAGCGGCGGTTCGGTCTTGGGGGTGCCCCGTCCGGTGTTGATCGCCGGTGCGGTGTTCCTGCTCGCGTGGTTGTTCGTCTCCTACACCTCACCGGGGCGGCTGATCCGCGCGATGGGGGACAACTTCGCGACGGCACGGTCGACCGGCGCCCCGGTCCGGCCGCTGCAGATCCTCACCTACGTGCTCTCCGCGTTGCTGGCCGCGCTTGCCGGCTACGTCACGGTCTCCCTGCAGGGGAGCGTGCAGACCACGGTCACGTCCTTCGCCCCGATCCTGTTCACCGCGCTGACGGTGGTCGTGATCGGCGGGGTGTCGCTGTCCGGTGGCCGCGGAACCATCCTCGGCGTCCTCGCGGGCGCCCTCTTCGTCGGCGTGCTCAACAACCTGCTGGTACTGCACGGGTTGAGCACCGCGGTGCAGGACCTGATCCGGGGCGGCGTCCTCGCCGCCGCGATCGCGTTCGACGCGTGGCTGCATCCGCGCAACGACGAAACCGAGAAATCCGGCGAACTGTGAACGGGAATGGAACCATGAAACTCACCAAGAAGATCGTCGCCCTCGCGCTGGCCGCGGTGACGGCCACCGCCGTCGCGAGCTGCTCCGTCGACAGCGGTTCGTCGGAAGCCCAGTCCGGCAACGGGAACCAAGCGTTCGGGTCCACTGTGGAGCTGATGCCCGCGCGGCAGAAGGCGCTCGACACGATGAAGGGCAAGAAGATCGCCTTCGTGCCGATCCTCTTCAAGGGCTACCAGCTTACGGAGAACTGGGGCACGACGATGCAGCGCACCTTCGACAAACTCGGCGCCGAGTTCAAGGTGTACGACTCGAACTTCAGCAGCGACCGGATGATCAGCACCATCAACGACCTGATCGCCCGCAAGGCCGCCGACGTGCTGGTGCTGCAGAACCAGGATCTAGGCCTGCTCGACAACGCCATCGACCGCGCGCAGAAGGCCGGTATCTACACGGTGGTGCTCAACATGATGTCCGCCCGGCTCGGTGACGCCTTCGTCGGTGTCGACGTCTACGGTGCGGCCCAGTCGATCGCCAAACGCGCGATGTCCGATTGCGACGGCCGCAACGCGCCGAAGACGATCTCGATCATCGACGGCCCCGGCAACGATCCGGCGTCGATCCTGTGGAACCAGGGGATCAAGGACGTCGTGGAACCGGCGGGCTACAAGGTCCTCGTCGCCCACTCGCAGTTCCAGAACGCACAGGCGCAAGCGGCCGCGGAATCGGTGCTCCAGCAGCAACAGGGCAAGCTCTGCGGCTTCATGGTCACCTTCGACCTCAACTCGATCACCGTCGGGCAGACGGTCAAGGCCGCCGAATCGCGCGGCCAGGTACAGCCCGGCTCGGTCGGCGTCTACACCCTCGACGCGGACAGCAACTGGTGCGCCGCCCTGAAGCAGGGCCTGGTGACCGCCTCGGCCGCCTACGACGTCCAGGGCATCGGCGCGGCAGGCGCGGTCGCCGCGCAGAACCTGATCATGAACGGCGCGCAGCCCGGCAGCACGCACTCGGTCGCTTACGTGTCGGACACGATCGTCGACAAGACCAACATCGACAAGACCACCATCGCCTGCTACGAGAGCCAGTAGGGACGGGCACCGATGACGACTTCGTCTCCAGTGCGCCCTCGCGGGTTCTCCCCGCTGCGGCGCGGGCTCGACGCCTTCGGCATGACCGGCGGCCGGCCCACCGAAAGGATCGCGCGGTTCCGCACGATCTCCGACCTGTTCGAAAAACGGTGGATGGAAGGCGCCGTCCCGCTGGTACTCGCGCTCGCGCTGTGCCTGTACGTCCTGATGACCACGAACGTCGGCGCCGACAACGCACCGCTGGTGCTGGACGAGATGGCCGAGTTCGGCCTGCTGGCGATCGGCCTGACGGTCGTCCTGGTCGGCGGCGGCATCGACCTGTCGGTCGGCTCCATGGTCGGGGTCTGCGCGCTCGGCGCTCTGGTCGCCGACCGGGTGTGGCTGTGGCCGACGGCCGTGGTCGTCCCGGCGGCGATCGTGACCGGCGCCCTGCTCGGGGCGGTCAACGGGTTCTTCATCGCGATCCTGCGGATGCGCCCGTTCATCACCACCCTGGTCACGCTGATCGCCTTCGGCGGCGCTGCCTCGGTCTTGCAGAACGCGAACAGCACCCGAATCGGGATCGCCAAGGACTCCCTGGTGTGGGACTTTCTGAGCACCGGCCGGATCATCGGTGTCCCGGCCGCCTGGTTCCTCTTCGCGATGGTGCTGCTCGTCGTGCATCTCGCGCTGACCCGGTCCCGCTGGGGCTGGTGGGTCACCGCGACCGGCTCGGACCGGCGTTCGGCACGGCGCAACGGCATCCCGGTCACCGCGGTGACGTTCTGGACGTACGTGTTGTCCGGCGCGCTGGCGGGCACCGCGGCGATCCTGACCTCGGCGCGGCTGGCCCGGACCGACCCGAACGTGGGACACGGATGGGAGATCATCGTGCTCACCGCCGTCGTCCTCGGCGGGGTGAGCATCCAGGGCGGCCGCGGTTCGGTGTTGCGGGCGACCGTCGGGGTCGCGGTGGTGGCGATCATCCAGCAGGCGACCGTCGCCGACGGGGCCCAGGGCTCGTTCTACACCGTCGTCCTCGCAGCCGTGCTCGCCGTGTTCACCATCCTGGACCTGAAATGGGGCAAATACCGGCAGCGCGCGGTCGAGAAACTGAAGATCGACCCCGCCCGGCTGTCCCTCGGTCCGCTGATCGACGTCACCGAACCGGGCACCGTGTGGTCCCCGAACCGGCGTCTCACCGACGCGCCACCGGTCGGGCTCGGGAAGATCCGTGGCGCGGAGGACTGCGCCGTCGATGCCGAGGGCAACGTGTACTGCGGCGACCAGCGTGGCTGGGTGTGGCGTTTCCGCGGGCTCGAGGACACCGAGGGCGAGGTCTTCTCCCGCACCGGCGGCTTCCCGTGCGGGCACGTCTGGGACGCCGAGGGCAGGCTCGTCGTCGCCGTCGGCGGCATGGGGATCTACCGCATCGGCCAGGACGGCGAACCGGAACTGGTCGCCAACCAGGTCAAACGCAGCCCGCTGTCACTGATCGACGATTCGGGTCTGCGCGCGATCGACGACCTCGACATCGCGCCCGACGGCTCGATCTACGCCTCGGACTTCTCCACCCGGACCAACACCGCGGACTTCCTGCTCGAACTGGTCGAGTTCCGGCCCAACGGGCGGATCGTGCGGGTGCGGCCGGACGGAACCACCGAAGTGGTCGTGTCGAACTACGTGTTCCCCAACGGGGTCTGCACCTCCCACGACGGCGAGTCGATCCTCATCGCCAGCACCGGCCTGTGCCGCGTCGACCGGCTCTGGATCTCCGGCCCCAAGGAAGGGCAGCTCGAACCGGTGCTGGAGAACCTGCCCGGCTACCCGGACAACATCAACCGCTCCTCGGACGGCAACTACTGGATGCCGCTGTGTGCCATGCGGACCCAGATGTCGGATCTGCTCGGCCGGTACCCGTCGGTCCGGCGGCGGATGACCCGCGAGGTGTCCGTCGACAACTGGGTGGTGCCGCAGCTGAACGTGTCGTGCGCGATCAAGTTCAGCGACAGCGGGGAGATCCTCTCGGTGCTGTGGGACGAGACGATGGAGAACTACCCGATGGTCACCGCGGTCAAGGAACGCGACGGGTATCTGTACCTGTGCGGGGTCAGCAACAACCGGATCGGGCGGATGCAACTGGATCCGGCCGAGATCGGCGACATCGATCCCTCGGCCGTGCCCGGTACGGCAGGAGCGCGCCCGGTCGCGGAGGTGACCCGATGAGTCTTTCCACGCTCAAGGAACTGATCAATCCGAAGTGGGCACGGCGACGGGGTGTGCCGCCCATGGACACCGGACTGCGGCCGAATCTCCGGCTCGACGAAGCGGCCGAGCTACTGCCGTCCGGTGAATTCGAGCCGGACGACGTCGTGGTCACCGGCACCGGTGACGTGGTGTTCAGCAGTGGAAACCTGATCCTCGCGCTGCGCGGCGGCGACGTGGCGCGCGTCGCGGAAACGGGCGGCCGCGTCGGGGCTCTCGCCGTCCGCGGTGACGAGATCCTCGCCGCGGTGGACGGCGTCGGGATCGTCTCGGCCGCCTCTTCGGACGAGGTGTGCACGGCAGCGTCGGTCACGTCCTGCGTGACCGATCTGACCGTGGCGCCGGACGGTTCGCTGCTCGCCACCGTCGGATCGACGACGGAGCGGGACTGGGCGCGGGCGCTGGTCACCGGGGACCGGTCCGGGGCGATCGTGCGGGTGGACGGCACCCGTGCCGAGGTGGTGGCCGAAGGTTTGGCCTGGCCGTCGGGGATCGAGGCATCGGACGAAGAAGTCCTCGTGTCGCTCAGTCTCGAGCACCGCGTCGAGACGCGATCACCCGACGCGCTCGGCAGGTCGGGGAAGGCACTGATCGCGAATCTGCCCGTCTACCCCGGACGCGTGTCCGGCCGGTGGTTCGCCGCGCCGTACATCCGCAACCGGGTGACCGAGATGCTCCTCGACGAGCCCGAAGTGCTCGCCGAGATGACCGGGACGATCAATCCCGCGGAGTGGTTCGTGCCCCGCCTGCGAGGAGGGTCCCCGTTCACGGAAACCATGCAGATGGGGCAGCTGCGCGTACTCGGCGTGGTGAAGAGCTGGGCGCCCGCTCGCTCCTGCGGGCTCGTGTTCCGGGTGGACGACGCGGGCCGGGTGGCCGAAAGCGCGCACGCCCGTGTCGACAGCGCTCGACACGGCGTCACCGGCGTGGCCGTGCGCGACGGCCGCGTGCTCGCGGCGGCGCGCGGCTACGGGAATCTCCTGGAGGTGCGATCGTGACACCGGTGATCAGGCTGACCGACGTCAGCAAGCGTTATGGCGGAACCTATGCCCTCGACGGCGTCGACTTCGACGTACAGCCTGGGGAGATCCACGCGCTGCTGGGGGAGAACGGCGCCGGTAAGTCCACGATGGTCAAGATCATCTCGGGCGCGGTCGCGCACGACTCCGGCACGCTGGAGATCGAGGGGAGCAAGCGGTCCTTCACGACGCCGCGCGACTCGGTCGAGGCCGGAGTGGCCATGGTCTACCAAGAGGGCTCGCTCGTCGAGTCGATGACGGTGGCGCAGAACCTGTTCATGGGCGACGAGAAGGTGTTTAACAACCTCGGGCGCCTCAACGTCGTCGCCCGCGAACTGCTGGAGTCGCACAACTTTCACATCCGGCCCGACGTCCCCGCCGGGGCACTCGGCATCGGGCAGAAGCAGATGGTCGAGATCGCGCGGGCGGTCCACCGGAACGCGAAACTCGTCATCCTCGACGAGCCGACGTCCTCGGTCACGCCCGAGGAACGGCTCCAGTTGTTCCTCTCGATGCAGCGGCTCAAACGCCGCGGGATCGGCGTCATCTTCATCACGCACATGCTCGACGAGGCGTTCGAGCAGGCGGACCGCATCACGGTGCTGCGGGACGGCGTCGTACAGGGAACCCTGGCGCGCCCTGAATTCACCCGGGAACGCGTGGTCAAGATGATGGTCGGGCGCACCGTCGAGATGGGACGCGTGCTGCCCGGCCGCGCGCCGGAACCCGTTCCGGCGCTGCAAGTGGAAGACGTCACGCTGCTGCCGGTGGTGCGCAACATGGCGTTCTCGGCCTACGCGGGCGAGATCGTCGGTATCTACGGGCTGGTCGGAGCCGGTCGCAGCGAGACCGCGATGATCATCAGCGGTGTGATGAAGCGGCGACGGCTGCGCGGCGGAACGGTGCGGCTGAACGGGAAACCGGTCCGCTTCCGTACACCGCGCCACGCCCGCAAGGCCGGCATCGTGTACATCACCGAAGACCGCAAGGCTTCGGGGTTCTTCAGCCATCTCACGATCGCGGACAACATCTACCTCGGGCACCTGTGCAGCGCACTGCGCCTGCCGTTCTTCTACCGTCCCGGTGACCGCAAGTCGGTCGCGAAACGGTTCGTCGAACGCTTCCAGGTGCGCACCCTGCAACCCGGCAAGGCGACCGTCGAAGAACTGAGTGGTGGCAACCAGCAGAAGGTCGTGCTGGCCAAGGGGCTGACCCGCAAACCGCTCGTCGCGATCATCGACGAACCCACGCGGGGCGTGGATCTCGGCACCATTCCCGAGATCCACGCGATGATCCGCGCGCTCGCCGACGACGGCGTCGCGGTCGTGGTCATCTCGTCCTACCTCCCGGAGATCCAGGCACTGTCCGACCGCGTGCTCGTGGCGCGCGCGGGCAGCATCGCCGCCGAATTCTCCCCCGAGGAAGCCGACGAAGAAAGCCTGATGTTCGCCGCCGTGCACTAACCCTCACTACCCCTAGGACGAGACATGCGTGGAGTTGTTTTCAAGGGCGACCGGGTCGTCGAGATCCAGGATTTCGACGACCCCACTCCGGACCGCGACGAAGTGGTGCTGGAACTCAAGGCATCCGGGATGTGCGGCAGCGACCTGCACTTCTACCGGGCGCCGGCCGGGCAGGCGCTCGCCGCGTTCGGCCTGACCGGCGACGACGCCGGCATCATCGGCGGACACGAACCGTGCGGCGTGGTCGCCGCCGTGGGCGCGGACGTCGACCCCCGCGCGGTCCGCGTGGGGGACCGGATGATGGTTCACCACTACGACGGGTGCGGGTTCTGCGACCAGTGCCGCACCGGCTGGCCGCAACTGTGCGAACGCGGGAACGTCATCTACGGTGCGACCGCGCACGGCGGGCACGCCGACTTCCTCAAAGTGCCCGCCCGGACGCTCGTCCCGCTGCCGGACGAACTGAGTTTCGCCGCCGGGGCGGCGATCTCCTGCGGGACCGGCACGGCCTTCGGCGCGCTGACCCGGTTGGGAGTCGGTGCAGGCGACTCGATCGCTGTGTTCGGCCAGGGGCCGGTCGGCCAGTCGGCGGTGCAGCTCGCCGCCGCGATGGGCGCCCGGGTGATCGCGGTCGACATCGAGCGGGCACGGGTCGAACGGGCGACGGACTTCGGGGCCGCGGACACCGTCGACTCGAGCGCAGCGGATCCCGTCGAAGCCATCCGGGAACTCACCGGTGGCAAGGGCGTGACAAAGGCGCTCGACTGCTCCGGAGCACCGCCCGCTCGGGCCGCCGCGGTGAAGTCTGCGGCGAAGTGGGGCACGGTCGCCTTCGTCGGCGAGGGCTCGAACGTCACCCTGGACGTCAGCCCGGATCTGATCCGCAAACAACTGACCGTGCTCGGCTCGTACACGTTCTCCCTGGTCGGGCAGGGCGACTGCGCCCGATTCATCGCGGCGCACGGCGTCGAGGTCGACCGTGTCTTCACCGACCGCTGGCGGCTCGACGACGCGGTCAAGGCCTACGAGGCCTTCGATCGGCAGACAGGCGGCAAAGCCGTCATCGAGTTCTGAGAATCCCTGGAGTCCCCATGACGACCCATTTCATCGACGGCAGACTGACCCCCGCTCACTCGGCGGGCCGGATCGCGGTGACCAACCCGGCGACGGAGGAGGCATTCGCGTCCATCGTGGACGGCGACGCCACCGACGTCGACACCGCTGTCGGAGCGGCGACCGCGGCGGGGGAGCAATGGGCGGCCCGGACGCCCGCCGAACGCGCCGGGTACCTGCGCGCGATCGCGGACGCCTTCGAAGCCCGGTCCGAGGAGATCTCGGAACTGGTCACCCGGCAGAACGGCACACCGATCAGCATCACCCGCGCGATGCAGAGTCAGGTCCCCGTCACTTATCGGTATTTCGCTTCGCTGGCGGAGAAACTGGAGACGGAGAGCCACGTCGAGACCGCGAGCGGGGACGCCGTCGTCCGCCGGGAACCCGTCGGCGTGGTCGGCGCGATCACGCCCTGGAACGGCCCGCAGCCGCTGATCGCGTGGAAACTCGGACCCGCGTTGGCCGCGGGTTGCACCGCGGTGATCAAACCAGCGCCGGAAACCTCACTGGACGCGTTCGTCTTCGCCGAGATCCTGACCGCCGCGGGGATCCCGGACGGTGTCGTCAACATCGTCACCGGCGGCCGCGAAACCGGCGCCGCCCTGGTCGCGCATCCCGGCGTGCACAAGGTCGCGTTCACCGGCTCGACGGTCGCGGGCAAGGCGATCGCCGTCGAATGCGCGACCCAGCTGAAGCGGGTCACGCTGGAGTTGGGCGGCAAATCCGCCGGGATCCTTCTCGACGACGTCGACCTGGACGCCTTCCGGCCGCTGGTGATGTCCGCCTGCGCGCCGAACACCGGGCAGACCTGCCGGGCACTGACCAGGGTGCTGGCGCCCGCGTCCCGCTACGACGAGATCGTCGACATGCTCAGCGCGACGATGAGCGCCATCCCTCAGGGGGATCCGACGGATCCCGGGAACTTCTTCGGCCCGCTGGTGAACGCGACGCAGCGCGACCGCGTCGAGTCCTACATCGCCCTCGGCCGTTCCGAAGGCGCCGAGCTCGTCCTCGGCGGTGGGCGGCCCGCCGGGCTCGACCGCGGCTACTACGTAGAGCCGACGATCTTCCGCGGCGTCACGAACGACATGCGGATCGCGCGTGAGGAAATCTTCGGTCCGGTGCTGGTGGTGATGCCCTACGAGACCGTCGACGAGGCCGTCGCCATCGCCAACGACTCGGACTACGGGCTGGGTGGCGGTGTGTTCTCGCCAGATGTCGACCGGGCGACGGAGGTGGCGCGCAGGATCGTGAGCGGCAGCGTCGGGGTGAACACGTCGACACTGCCCATCGAGACGCCGTTCGGCGGGGTGAAGCAAAGCGGGATCGGCCGCGAACTGGGTCCGCAGAGCGTGGACGCGTACCTGGAGTACAAGACGATCTTCCGGGCTCCGCGCTTTTAGTCTCGCCGCGGCCGGCGTCGCGTTCTTCGTCGTGCTGATCTTCTCATCGGCGGTGGGCGGCGCAAGTGGCACCTCGACAACCGAATACGGCTCCCCGGAAATGGGCCATGCGGCGACGATCGTCGCCGTCGGCAAACAGATGGACGTTCCCGAACCGGGCCGGGCCATCGCGATCACGACCGCCATCACCGAGTCACGACTACGGAACCTCGCGTACGGCGATCGCGACAGCGTCGGCCTCTTCGATCAGCGCCCCTCACAAGGCTGGGGCTCCGTCGCCCAGATCATGAACCCGAACTACAGCAGCGAGCATCTTTACCGGCATCTCATAGCGCTACCTACCGAACTGGCAGAACATGACCGTCGCCGAAGCCGCCCAAACAGTGCAGCGATCAGGACTTCCCGACCGCTACGCACAGTTCGAACCAGCCGCTCGTCAGATCGTCGCAGCAGTCCATGGGGCGACCTGTACAACCAGCGGAACAGCCGATTGCAACCGCGATCCAGACACTCACCCCCGCCGCGACGGTCGCGATCACCTACGCATGCAGCCAACGTAGCCTTCCGTACGTCTGAGGCGGAAACGGCTCGGACGGCGGGCATGAAGGTTTCGGCTGCTCCGGACTGGCCAAGGCCGCCTACGGCGCAGCGGGGATCTCGCTTCCCCGTACCGACCACACTCAATATCACGCCGGACCCCGGGTGCCGGACAAGGAACTGCTTCTACCGGGCGACCTCGTCTTTTACAGCATGCCCGCGAGAATTCACCATGTCGGCCTCTACATCGGAAAGGGTAAAATGATCAACGCGCCGACCTTCGGGAAGCCGTTCAGATCGATAACTACCGTCGGCCCGGTGACGCATACACGGGCGCGACGCGCCCATTAAACTAGGCTCTATTGTAGTTTTCGGAGGAACGGGACATATTCCTCACTTGCGACGCGGGCACAAAGCATCATTCAGACATCTGCACCTATATCGGGCGCGAGAACGAGGCTTCACTCAGCGGTACACGACTTGCCCCTGCCTCAAAACCCCGCATGTCAGGAATCCGTACTCGAATTCGTCGACTTCCACTATAATCGTTGACTTTTCCAGGGGCAGTGATGTGATCTGCAGATTCGACACCACCGCGGCGCCGAGTGAAGTATCTTTGGTTTGTGTCTTTAGCCCGTACGCCCATGCTCGACGCCGCTCATTCACCCGAATCGCGGATAGCCGCCGCCCATGTCAGTCTGTCATCGTCAAGCAGTCATGATCGACAGTGGGGGCGCAGTGTTGTTTCTGCAGATGGTACGAAGGTGACTCAAATCGTCGGCATCGACTCATCGTCGAGGTGGTCTCGCTTCAGGCCTGAACCTGGGCTGCGCTAAGATGTGAGAGTCAGCTTGATATCAAGGATAGTTGGGGGCCAATCATGGCAGAGCCGTCGGCGGACCGTCGCCACAGAGATGCTGCGGCAGTTAGGTCCGCTGGAACAGTTGCCCTATTGGCTGCATTTGTAATTGTAGTATTAGAGATTTTTGGTACCGGAACGCCGGAGTGGCCGCGATTGCTTGCAGTTGTGCTAGCTATCACTGGAATTGGGCTGAGAATTGAAGCTGCCTTATTGCGATCGCATAACCACTAGCCTGAACGGCAAGGTTAATGCCGTTGGTTCAGGCGAACACGGCAGAAGCTGATTCAAAATATCCCCGAAGATCACACTGTCGACATGATCATGCTGTAAGATCTTTCGGCTGACTAGCAGTACGCCTTGGCTAGTCCAATTCTAGGGGGACCATGAAGTTCGCAAAGGTAGCACTTGCGATCTCTGGCGTGACTCTATCCTTAGTGGCGGGCATCTCGCCTGCTACTGCTATGGGAAACGCGTTTACCGAACCCTTGAGCAGCCACTTGCCGCGGGTGGCAACCGACTACAAGCTCCGCCACCCGGACGATTATATCGGCCTGGAAAAGGTGATAGTTGCCAATGGTGGAAGTCGCGTGTCTTTCGCCATTGGTGAACGTGCTGGACTCTCTGCGCAAGCCGCGCAAGCGTTGCATAACCAGGCGGCAGTCGAACGTAAGGAGTCAAGCCCTTTCGGGATCATGGACTTGCCGCGGGACATCTTCGAAGTCGATGGCTACGCCTATTACGCGAAGGACTCCAACGATCCCAAGATTGAGTACTGGTTTTTCAATGGCAGCTGGAACTTTCGAGACAACTTCATCGGCACCGGTGCGCCAGGGGATGCGAGTGGAATCGGTGCTGCTGTTCCAAATTGCTGGGCGTGGGCAGGAGAGGCAATTGCTGCGCAAGACTATGAGGGGAACAGCTATCCCGTCAAGCACTTCGCGCGACAAAACGCGGGCGTAACCGCAACTCTTTGGGATATCGAGGACCGGACATCAGGGTTCAAGATGCTGATGGATCACGGGGGGACCCAGCTGGCTTTCAAGCGCACCAAGCCAGGCTGCGAGGGTGAAGCACTGCAAGCTCGGTATTACTATGAGCACAATCAGGGTGGTGACGGCTCTTGGGGCTTCAGCATCAGCCTCTTCGGCATGGCGCTTTCATACACGTCATCCCCATTGAAGTTACAAAAGGCGACCGGTGTGCTGTCAAGCATTTAAGCGTCGGCACTACCTTGGCGCATTGCGGGTGAGATAAGTAAGGGGAGGGCGAGCCTGCTGCATAAAGGCCCGCCCTTCCCTTCAGTCCACCCAACCTGATCCATGCGTGACTTCAGGAAAACGCAGCCAGGAAATAAGGTGGTCTGTGAGAGCGGATGGAGCTGAGCTTCCCCAGATGTTCGGACATCTCACCTGAGATGGCCTGCCAAATTGGGGGATGGCCGATCGCAAGTAGAGGACTAATTGCGGTTCAGGCCGTCAGCAAGGTGGCGAACTCAGTGGCTGGCTGGTCCGGATCCAGCGTATGGATCGCCCGCAGAAGCGCCTCGCTCCGCTCCAGCCCCAGCGCGCCCACGGTCACGTCGCGGAACTTCGCGTCCAGATCATCTTGCGACATCGGGTTCTCCGCCGTGCCGGCGGGATTGTCGACGAACACGTGCTCGGTGGTGCCGTCCCGATAGGTGACGGCGATGTCGCCGACCCAGCGGCCCGGATACGCCCGGTCCAACTCCGGCTTGACCTCGATCTTGACCCGGCGCGCCATCGCGTTGACGTCGCTTCCCTCACCGAGGTCGAGCCTTCCGGCCAGATAGTCGTGATGGGTCGTGAACCCGTTTCCATACCCCAAGACCGACAGCGCGAACTGGAACGGCAGGCTGTACTGCAGATGCTCGATGATCTTCGGCGCGTAGGCGTTCGCATTCTGATTGCCGATGATGACGTCGCCACCGGTCTGGATGCCCAACAGCACCGAGTCGATTTCCGAGGCGCGCGAAGCGATCTGGCGAGCGCCGTCGATGTAGGCGTGGTTGATCCCGCAGCAGCAGTACGGCTTGATCCATACGCGCGTGATCTCGAAGGGCTGGTCCAAGTCGAACGCGGCGGTGTCGGTCACCGAGCGTCCGGCGAAAGTCTGGAAGAAGCCTTTGCGGCCGCTGAGGAAGGTCGTCGGACCAGTGATGCCTGCCGCGGCCAGTTCCGCGGCGCGGATGCCGTTACGGGTTCCGATCCCGGAGTGCGCGCGTTTGATCGAGCCGCCGGAAGACGTGTACTCCGTCGTGCCCGAGGCGTGGCTCAGCGCGATCGAGAGCGTGTGGACCGTGGTCTCGACGTCGAATCCGCGCAGTTTGGCCGTGACCGCGGCGGCACCGAAGGTCGACAGCAGACCGTGCGGGTGGAAGCCACGCTCCAGCAGTTCGGGGGCCGCGAGGTTCCCGATACGGGTGTACACCTCGTACCCGGCGACGACGGCGGTGACTATGTCGCGCAGGGTGGCGCCGAGCTCTTCACCGACGGCGAACGCCGCGGAGACGACACAACTCCCGGGATGAGAGGAGCTCGCGCGGTGCGCGTCGTCGTACTCGAAGCCGTGGCCGAACGTCGCGTTGACGAAGGCGGCGTCGGCCGCGCTCATCGCGTCGGAGGTCGCGGTCACATGCGCGGTGCCCGGCGCGTGCGCCGCCCTGGTGACATCGAGGATCGCCTGGCTCCACGGAAGGGCCGCACTGCCGACCTGCAGACCGAGCTGGTCCTGCAGGAGACGGCGGGCACCGGCGAGCGCGTCCGCCGGGATCCGGTCGTAGGTGAGTCCGGTGACGAGCTGCGCCGCCGCTGTTTCGAGATTTCCCATGCTTGTCGCCTTTCAGTGGGGGAGGCCGTAGGACTTCAGCTCGACGTACGCGTCGAACCCTTCGAGGCCCGCCTCGCGGCCGATGCCGCTGTTCTTGAAGCCGCCGATCGGCGCGGTGAAGCCCACCGGATTGCCGTTGATCTCCACGGTCCCGGTCCGGATCCGCCGCGCGACCGACAGCGCGCGTTCGGGGTCGGCGGCGAACACCGAGCCGTTGAGGCCGTACTCCGAGTTGTTGGCGATCGCGACCGCTTCGGCCTCGGTGTCGAAGGTGTGCACCGTGAGCACCGGGCCGAAGATCTCCTCCTGCGCGATCTTCGCGTCCGGGTCGACGTCGGCGAAGACCGTCGGCGCGACGTACCAGCCGCGGTCGAGTCCCTCGGGGCGCGCGCCGCCGACGAGCAGCGTCGAACCCGACGCCTTGCCCTCGGCGATGTATCCCTCGACGCGGGTCCGCTGGGCCGCGCTCACCATCGGTCCCACCTCGGTGGCCGGGTCGAGCGGGTCGCCCACGGGCATCGAGGAGATCAGATCGACGAGCCGGTCGTGCAGTTCGTTCCGCCGCGAGCGAGCCACCACGATCCGCGTCTTGTTGCTGCACACCTGGCCGCTGTTGCGCAGCGAAACCGCGCGGACGGCGGCGATCGCGGCGTCGAGATCGGCGTCCTCCAGCAGGACGGCGGCCGATTTGCCGCCCAGTTCGAGTGTCACGCGCCGCAGATCCTGCCCGCACAGGGCGGCGATCCGGCGGCCCGCTGCCGTGGACCCGGTGAAGGACACCTTGTCCACGCCGCGATGACGTACGAGATGTTCACTGACTTCCCGCTGTGCCGGAACGATGTTCACCACGCCCGCGGGCAGTCCCGCTCGCTCCAGGAGGTGGCCGAGCAGGTACGCGTCGAGCGGTGTCTCCGGCGACGGCTTGACGACCATGGTGCAGCCGGCGAGCAGGGCTGGGGCGAGCTTGATCATGGTGATGAGCAGGGGTGCGTTCCAAGGAACGATCGCCGCGACGACACCGACCGGCTCACGGGTGACGAGCGCGTGCCCGCTCACGGACCGCCGGGTGTCGGACCACGGGTAAGTGGGCGCGAGGTCGATGAAGGCGTCGAGCAGCATGCGCGGGCCGATCGCCTGCATCTTGGTCGACAGCGTGATCGGGCAGCCCATTTCGGCGCTCACCAGGTGGGCCGCGTCCGACTCGTGGGCGGCGAGTTCCGCGCTGAGCTTGCGGAGAACGGCGATGCGCTCGTCGAGCGGCAGCCGGGGCCAAGGACCGTTGTCGAACGCTTCGCGCGCCGCGGTCACGGCGGCTTCGACATCCGCCTCGACGGCCTCCGGTACGCGCGCCACCGTCTGCTCGGTCGCGGGGGAGACCACCTCGATGACGCGGTCGGACGCGGGCATCACCCACTGGCCGCCGATGAACAACTTGTCGTAGTGACCTTGCCAAAGTTCGGTCGGCGCACTCATCGCGTTCGGCTCCTTTGTCGTTCGCTGCCTTGACCGACCTTACCGTAGATTATATAAAATATGTAGAATTCTCCGGAAGGCAGGAAGCATGCAGCACAAGCCGCTCGACGGCATCCGGATCCTCGAAATCGGCGGCTACATCGCGCTCCCGTTCGGGACCTCGATGCTCTGCGCACTCGGCGCCGAGGTGGTCAAGGTGGAACGCCCCGGTTCCGGCGAGGACTTCCGCCGCCACCAGAACGACCGCAGCCCGTATTTCCGGCAGTACAACACCGGGAAACGCAGCCTGGCGGTCGATCTCAAATCCGCCGACGGGGTCGCCGTGGTGAAGGCGCTCGTTCCGCGTTTCGACGTGGTGCTCGAGAATCTCCGGCCCGGCAAGGTCGCCGCGATGGGCCTGGGGCCTGATGACTGCCGGGCCCTGCGTCCGGACGTCATCTACGGCTCCGTCACGGGTTTCGGCTCCTCCGGGCCGCTGGCGAACCGTCCCGCCTACGACACGATCGGCCACGCGTTCGGCGGCCTCTACTCGTTGTTCAGCGATGGCGACCATCCGCAACTCGCCGGCGGGCTGAGCGCCGACCTGGTCACCGGGCTCAGCACGGCGACCGGTGTCCTGGCCGCGCTGGTGGGCAGGCTCAAGACCGGGCAGCCGCAGCGGATGGAGACCTCCATTATGGAGGCGGTGAGCGTCCTCATCGCCGACGGCGTCACCCAGGCCTTCGAACTCGGGCACGATCCCAGCCGTACGAGCCGTCACCCGCAGGCGCAGAACTTCTGTGTGCCGACGTCGACGGGTGAGTACCTGGCCGTGCACCTGTCGTCGTCGCAGAAGTTCTGGACCTCGCTGTGCCGGGCGATGGACCGGATGGATCTCACGGAGGATCCGCGCTTCGCCGAGTACCGGCCCCGCGAGGCGAACTACTTCGAGCTGGTCCCCATCGTCGAAGCGGAGTTCGCGACCAAACCGAAGAAACACTGGGAACAGGTCCTCACCGATCACGACGTCCCCTTCGCCCCGGTGCTGTCGATGAACGGCTACCTCGACCACGAACAGGTCCGGCATCTGGATCTCGTGGAACGCCAGGACGACGGTCTCGCCCTACTTCGTCCACCGTGGACATTCGACGGCGAACGCCCGGACCGCGCCGGCCGCGCGCCGAAGGTCGGTGCCGACACCCGTGCGGTTGCCGGTGAAGTGCTCACCGCGGAAGAGATCGAAGAATTGATCACGACCGGAGTGCTGTACGCGGACGAGTCCTGAGTGTCCAGATTCTTGGACAGTGAGGCACTCCTCAGCTCCCTATCGTCGGAGCAGATCCCCGTGACCCCAGGAAAGTGAGGACGACGATGTCCGAAGCCACCAAGGAAGAACTCGCCCAGGGCTGGCTCAAGGCCCTGACCGATGTCGATCACTTCTACGAGATCTGCACACCGGATTGCCGGGTGTGGCACAGCGCCGACGACAAGTGGATGTCGCTCAAGGCCGCCATCGACGCGGTGCACGACCGCGGCGGCTTGCCCGAGTTCACGAACTCGCGCGTGACGTTGACCGAGAAGGGTTTCTTTGCCCAGACCTCAGGTGTGCTCAAGCCGCAGGGTGAGGACGGGCCCGAGGTCAAGATTCACCTCATCCAGGTCGCGACCGTCGAGGGCGGCAAGGTCGTCCAGGCCGAGGAGTACATCGGCCCCGAGACGGACCTCGCGGTCTGAAATCCCACCCGGTAAGGCAGAAGGAGCAAGACATGTCCGGACTCGCGGGCAGATCCGTCATCGTCACCGGTGGGGCCAGCGGCATCGGCGAGGCCGCCGTGCGGCTTTTCGCGGAGAACGGCGCCAAGGTCACCATCGCCGACCGCACGGAGGATGCGGGAGAATCCCTGGCGAAGGAATTGAAGGGCCAGGGACACGAGGTCCAGTTCGTCACGACGGACGTGACCGACGAGGACCAGGTGAAGGCGATGGTCGACGCCGCCGTGTCGGCGTACGGCAGGCTTGATGGCGCGTTCAACAACGCGGGCGTCCCGAACACGGGCAAACTGCTCACCGACATCGACCGCGCGGACTTCGACCGGATCTTCGCCATCAACGTCACCGGGCCGTTCCTGTGCATGAAGCACGAGATCCCGGCGATGCTCGAAACCGGCGGGGGTTCGATCGTCAACACCGCGTCCGTCGGGGCGTTCATCTACATCCCGAAGGCCGCGGAGTACACCGCGTCGAAGCACGCGCTGATGGGGCTCACCAAGGCGGCCGCGGCCGAATACGGTGAGAAGGGCATCCGCGTCAACGCGATCGGTCCTTCGACGTCCATGACACCGATGTACCTGGAGTACATCAAGCTCAACCCGGACTACGTGAAGACGGTCGAGGCGACGCACGCGCTGCGCCGAGGCAGTGAGCCGGTCGAGCAGGCGCAGGCCGCGATGTGGTTGCTCTCCGACGCGGCGTCCTACGTCACCGGGGTCACGCTCGCGGTGGACGGCGGCTACACGCTGTACTGAGTGAAGTGGCTCGTGCCGGAGCGCGCTCCTCTGGCACGAGCCACTGGTGAAGTCAGTCGATGCGCAGCGCGCGTATCCGGTTGTAGAGCGTCGAGCGGCTGACACCCAGCGCAGTCGCCGCTTTCTGCTTGTTCCCACCTGCCGCTTCGATGGCGGCCACGATGACCTCGCGTTCGGCTTGGCGCAGCGGGGAACCAGGTGACGGTCTCCCGCGATGCGACTCGGGGAGATCCGCCGGGACGATGTCTCCCGCGGAACGCGCGTCGGCGATCGCGAGCATGACCCGCCGCAGTTCGGAGAAGTTGCCGGGCCAAGGCTGTGCGGTCAACACGCTCAAGGCATCGGCGGTGAGACGGGTGCGCCCCGCTCCCGTGACCTCGTCCAGCACACGTTGCGCGAGCTGCGGGATCTCGTGCCGTCGCCGGCGCAGGGGAAGCAGGTTCCGTCTTGCGGTGCACATCGCGGCCAATGGCGCGTGCACACCGTCCAGATGCTCGCCTGGCGTTGAAACCACCACGACCTCACGCCGGGTCGCGCGCAGGCGCTGGACCAGGATCGCGGTCATCCGCTCGGAGAGAAGCTGGGCGTTGTCCACGATCACGGCCGGGCCCTGGCTCCCGAGTATCTCGTCCATGGTGACGGCCCACGACTGCTCGCCTTGCCGCACGATCTCGGCGGCGTCGAGCGTGACCGGATCACCTCCGGCGGCCTCCTGCGCCGCGGTGGTGCGTCCGGTGCCCGGCTCGCCGACGACGAGGAGTGGCCAACCCGGTTCGCTGTCGAACCGGTCGTGCCGGTGTGCCGGCGCATCCGCGAGGATGTCCACCAGTACACCCTGCACTCCGTCGATCGGGGCACAGTGCACCGCGATGGTACGGCCGGAAGCCAGGTCCAGACGCTGTGTCTCGCCAAGACGAGAGGGAATCTGTTCGGCACAGGCCCGGACGGCGGCGTGGTCGGCGGGCTGGAGCAGGTCCAGCGCCGCGGGTGTGGCCAGCACGAGCCCTTCGCCGAGCACGATCACCGGACGGTCGCGGCGCCGCGCGGCTTGCTGGAACGCGGTCAGCAGCCGGTGCTGGGCGTTGGGGGACGCCAGTTGCAGGCGGTCTTCGATGTCACGGACCATCCGCTGGACGAGCGGCGGGAACAGCCGGTCGTCCTCACCGGAGGGCCTCCCGATACCGAGCACCCCTTCGAGCCTGCGGGTGACCGGATTGACGATCGGGTGCCCGTAACAGGTGAACGCGTGAAAGGACGCCAGCGAGTGTTCGGGGCCGCGGACGAGCAGTCCTTGCCTCGTTTCCGCCGGTGTTCCCACGGCGTTGACCCCGATTTCGTCCTCACCGAACGAGACGCCCGGAGCGATACCGAGCCTCTCGATGGTCCGATGGAACGATCTGTTCGCGGAGCGCACGCCGACGACCTTCGCCGTCTGATCGGCGAGGACCAGCGCGACGGGGGATCCGGCGAGTTCGGCGGCGAAGCGTTCGAGCACCGGATTCGCCGCCCGGCTCAGCGGAGTGGTGTCGTCACGCGGCTCCGGTGCGATCCGGTCTGCCATCGCGACTCCTTCGGCACGGTAGACAGGCATTAAATATAATGTCTCTAAGTTACGGGAGTGGCCACGATCGAGGGAGGGACAACTCCGTCCCTCCCCGGTGCGGTCGCACCTTGTCACACTAGGTCGATGGCGGGAAGGTGCACCCGAACGAACGCGGTGAGTTCGTGAGCGCCCGCTGGACGGACTTGCGGCCGTCGCGTCCTCTCAAGCGCTCGCGTCTGCTGCTGGTCTGCTTCGCGATCTTCGCCACCTGGTCTCCCGCGAAGAAAAACGGCCCACCGTCCGATATGGACGGTGGGCCGCTATGTTCCCCCGGACGCGTTACGGAGCGGTGACGGTCGCGGTCGCCCGCGGTCCGCCGTTGCAGCTGACGGTCTGCCCGATGAAGACCGCCTTCGTCGAGCAGCCTTCGTCGTCGGTCACGGTGACCTTCACGGTCCGCGGGCCGGCGCCGGTGAACGTGTGCGCGACTTCGGGCTCCGTCGTGGTCAAGGTCTGCCCGTCACCGAAGTCCCAGTCGTACCGCACGATCCTTCCGTCCGGGTCGGACGACGCCGCCGCGGAAAAGAAGCCGGTGCCGCCCTGTGCGGACACCACGCGCACGGACGCGGTCGGTCCCTGGTCCGGGGTGAGCACGGCGGACGGGCCGTCGTTCATCAGCACGCCTGTGTTCGTGGCGGGCAGCCCGGTCGGTGCCAGGCCGCCGTTTTCGCCGACGTTGTAGCTGTGCACCCGTGAGGTCACCCCAGGGGAGAAGACGTCGGCGAGGAACAGCACCTTCCCGTCCGGGCTCAGGATCGTGCGGCCCGGCATGCCGTCCGGTGCGTCGTAGGGAGAACCCGGCAGCGAGGCGAGCGCGCCGTCCGCGCCGATCCGGAATCCTTCGACCGCGCCACTGCCGGCGGTGGGCACGTACAGACGGCCGCTGTCGGCGGTGATCGCCGCACCGTGCGGGAGATCCCCGGTCGGGTACGGGCCCCCCGGGGTCGGGGTGAGCGTGCCATCCGCGCCGATCGCGAATCCGATCAGGCTGGCGCCCTGTTCATTGCTGATGTACAGGAACTTGCCGTCGGGAGTCACCGCGGGCAGCGCTGGGACGTTACCCGTGGGGTACTGGCCGATCAGGGTGAGGCGGCCGTCCGGCGCGACCGCGAAACTGGTCACCTTGGACAGCAGGGTGCTGGTGACGAACAGGAACCTGCCGTCCGGGCTGAGGGCGGGCAGGCTGAGCGCGCTGTCGCCGGGAACCGCCGCCGGAGGTGCGGTGGTCTTCGTAATGGCGCCGGATGCGGCGACGTCGTAGGAGCGGACCTCGTTCTCACCGCCGCCCATGGTCGCGAACAGCCGCGAGCCGTCTGGGGTGAGCGCCAGACCGACGACCGCGGCGCCGGTGCCGACCTTGCCGCCGGGAATCGCGGTGAGCTTGCCGTCGGCGCCGATCCGGTACCCGGTGATCGACGAGCCGGTCAGGGTGGCGACGTAGGCATTCTTGCCGTCGGGGGTGACGACGATCGAAAAGCCGGCGGAGGCGGCGAACGGCGATCCGGCGACTTTCGAAAGCGTGCCGTCCTTGGCGACTCCGTGTACCGCGACGTTTTGGGATAGCAGACCACCCACGAGCAGGAACCTGCCCGGGGTGGCGGTGGCGGCGTACGCCGGTGACGACGCCAGGAGACCGCCGGCGAGGAGCGACAGGACGGCCGTGAGACCGGCCGCCGCGCGACGGGGGCGGAGAAGAGGGTTTCTGGACATGAGCGCGTGAAACCTCCGTGTTGTGAACTTCTCGACGTTGAGCCAGATCAGCGGAGCGGGGCTCGCATCGAAGTTAAGGAGCTTTGACCGCTGGTGACTGTCCAAGAAGTTGGACAGCCGGTAACGGGTCCGCTCCTTACCGTCGTAGCGGGAAAGCACCGCCCGACTCGATGGAGAGTGGAGTGGAAATGGGAATCTGCCGCCCGGATGACCGAACACTCCACTGTGGACGGACAACGTCCGTGCTCGCGCTGATCGTCACGGTCGGCTTCCTGGTCGCGGTGGACAACACGATCGTCGCGGCGGCCGCCGGTTCCATCGTCGCGGATCTCGGCGCCGGGATCGGGCTGGTGCCGTGGCTGGGACTGGGCTACACGCTGCCCTTTGCCGCACTGCTGGTGTTCACCGGACCGGTGATCGATCGGTTCGGCGCGCGGGCGGTACTGCGATGGGGCGGCGCCGGGTTCACGCTCGGGGCTCTTCTCGCCGCGACCGCTTGGGGGACTGCCCCGCTGATGGCGGGCCGGGTGGCGCAAGGTGTGGCGGCCGCGGCGATCGTGCCCGCCACGTTGACCCTGCTCCGGTCGGCCCTTCCGCCTGCTCACCGGAGCATCGGTGCGGCCGGATGGTTGGCAGCGCTGGCCTGCGGCCTGGCCGGTGGGCCGGTCCTCGGCGGGGCACTGAGCCAGTACCTGCACTGGCGGTGGGTGTTCTGGGCGGTGCTGGCCTGCGCTGTGGTCGTGCTGCTGCTCGCCGGAGCGGCGCCCGCCGGACAGGGGGAGAGGACTCCACGGCTCCGCCGGGCGCTGCCGGAGCTGATGCGACACCAGACTTTGACGGGATCCCTGTTGCTGCAAGCACTTTGGGGAATCGGCGTCACCGGCGTCGCGTTCTTCACGCCGCTGGCGTACGGGGAGTTGTTCAGCGTCGGGCCCGGGACCGCCGCCCTGCCGCTGGTGATCGTGGCGCTGGCGGTGATCGCGGCGACGCCCCTCGTCGGACGAGCGGTGCGCAGGCTGGGCGCCGGTGCGGCGGTCGCCGGTGGACTCGCCACGGTGGCCGCCGGCCTGGGAACACTCGCGGTCCTGGGGAACGAGCCCGCGATCGTTCCGAGACTCGCCGCGCTCGCGCTGGTCGGGTTCGGTTCCGCTTTCACCGCTCCGCTGACCACACAGGTACTGGAAGTCGTCCCGTCCCGGCTGGCGGGCACCGCCGCGGGGCTGCTGTCCGCGTCACGTGAACTGTCGGGCGCCGTCGGTGTCGGCCTGGCCGGAGCGTTGGTCGCGCTCGGCCCGCTCGTCGACGGCTACACCCGCGCGCTCGCCCTTTCCGCCGTTCTGACCGCCGTGGCCGCGTCGCTGGCCACGCGCCTGCTCCTTCCCCGGCACATCGACGAAGTGAGGAAGATTCGATGATCTCGGTCGCATCTGTTTCGACGGCCATCGCCCCGTTGCCGGGGCAGCTCGCGGCGTGGGCCGCCTTGGACGGCGATTCCGTCGCCCTCACCTTCCTGGACCATCGCCGGCATCCCGCCGGTCGCGCGATTTCGCTGACCTGGCGGCAGCTCGACGACCGGGCCACCGACATCGCGGTCTGGCTGCGTTCGAGGGTGGACCCCGGGGACCCGGTGGCGATCATGGCCGACCAGAGTCCCCAGTACGTCACGGCCTTCCTGGGAATCCTGCGCGCGGGCGCGGTGGCGGTCCCGCTTTTCGGCCCGGATCTGCCGGGCCACGGCGACCGGCTGGCCGCCGTGCTCGCCGATTGCTCACCGCGGCTGGTCCTGACCGGCGCGGACGATTTCGGGCAGGTCCGCGCCTTTCTCGACGACCGAGGGATGAACGACGTCCCCGTGTGCGCCGTCGAGGAGGTTCCTCAGGCGGGCGAAGAGATCGCGACGGTCACCCTGGCGCCCGACGATGTCGCCTACCTGCAATACACCTCCGGCTCCACCGGCACACCGCGCGGCGTGGTCATCACCCACGGGAACGTCGTCGCCAACGCGAGGCAGGCTTGCGCCGCCTACGGGGTCAGCAGCGGGCAAGGCGTCACGGTGAGCTGGCTGCCGCTTTTCCACGACATGGGCCTGATGCTCTCGGTCGCCGGGCCGCTGGTGAGCGGAGCACGCACAGTCCTGATGCGACCACTGGCGTTCCTGGAACAGCCGCTGCGATGGCTGCAGGCGTTGTCCGACAACCCTGGCGCGGTGACCGCGGCACCGGGCTTCGCTTATGCCTACGCCGCCGCGCGGGTACGTGGACCGGAGAAGGCGCTTCTGCGGTTGGACACCGTTCTCGCCCTCGTCGACGGCAGCGAACCCGTCCGGCCGGCCGCGATCGAGCGCTTCCGGGAGGCGTTCACGGAGTGCGGGCTCAGACCCGAGGCGCACCGCCCGTCCTATGGCCTGGCCGAGGCCACGGTCTACGTCTCGGCGAGCACGGCGGGTTCGGTGGCGCGAGGACGGCGGTTCGACCGAGCGGCGCTGGCGGACGGATGGCTCACCGAAGCACCGGAAGGCGGTATCGAATTCGTCTCCTGTGGACGGTCGATCGACCAGCGGGTGCTGGTGGTCGATCCGGGCACCGAGCGGGAGGTGCCCGATGGAACGGTGGGCGAGATCTGGGTGAACGGGCCCAACGTCGGCCGCGGCTACTGGAACCGGCCGGTGGTGTCCGCCGCCGTGTTCGGCGCGCGGCTGGCCGACCGGCCCGGCCTCGGCCGCTGGCTGCGCACCGGCGACCTGGGAGCACGACATGAGGGGGAGTTGTACGTGACCGGGCGGATCAAGGACCTGATCATCGTCGACGGACGCAACCATTACCCGCAGGACGTCGAAGACACCGTCGAGAGCGCTCACGACGCCGTCCGGCCGCGCAACAGCGTCGCGTTCGCCGTGAGCACCCCGGGTGGTGAACGCGCGGTCGTGCTCGCCGAGCGCAACCGCCGGATCGAGCCGGGTGACGTGGACACGCTGCGATTCGCCGCGACCGTACGTGCCGCGGTCGCCCGGCGGCACGGGCTGGCCCTGCAGGACGTCCGGCTCGTCGAGCCAGACACGCTGCCCCGCACCTCCAGTGGGAAGATCGCCCGGTCGGCCTGCCGTGACCGTTACCTGGCGGAGTTCGCGTGACCCCCGCCGAGCTCACCGCGTGGCTGGTCACCCGGCTGTCGGAACTGACGTCGCTGCCGCCCGGCCTGATCGAAGTGGACCGGCCGCTGCGCGACCTGGGTGTCTCTTCGCGTGACGCCATCGGCGTCGCAGGCGAACTCGGTGACGTGCTGGGCAGGCCCGTCGCCCCTGATCTGGTCTACCGGCACCCGAGCATCACCGAACTCGTGACGGCTTTGCTCGCACCCGATCCGCGCGGTCACAGGACCGGTCTCGTCGCAGCGGCGGAGCCGATCGCGGTGATCGGGGTCGGCTGCCGCCTGCCGGGCGGGATCGACTCTCCCGCCCGGTTCTGGGAGCTGCTGACCGCCGGACGGGACGTCATCGGCCCGCGCCCCTCAGGCTGTGAAGGACCTGATGAACCGGGCGGCTACCTGGACGACGTCGCCGGATTCGACGCGGAGTTCTTCGGCGTCACCGCCCACGAGGCCGCGTCGATGGATCCACAGCAGCGGATCATGGCGGAGGTCGCCTGGACGGCGCTGGAACACGCGGGCATCCCGCCGGGAGAGCTACGGGGCAGCCGGACAGGCGTCTTCGTGGGTGTCTCGGCCGCCGAGTACGGCGCGTTGAGCATGGCCGACCCCGGACGGGTCGACGCGTGGTCGGGCACCGGGGCATCGGCCGCGATCGTGGCCAACCGGCTGTCGTACTTGCTGGATCTGAGAGGGCCTTCGGCGGTCGTGGACACGGCGTGTTCCTCGTCGCTGGTCGCGGTGCACCACGCCTTGGTGAGCCTGCAGCGCGGAGAATGCGACCTCGCGTTGGCCGGAGGCGTGAACCTCTTGCTCAGCGAAGGTCCCTTCGCCACTTTCCGGCGTGCCGGTCTGCTCGCCGTCGACGCGCGCTGCAAGGCTTTCGACGCCGCGGCCGACGGGATCGTGCGGGGCGAGGGATGCGGGGTCGTCGTCCTGCGGCGGCTCGCGGACGCCCGGTCGGCGGGCGACCGGATACTGGCCGTCCTGCGCGGCAGCGCCACCAATTCCGACGGCCGGTCCAACGGGTTGATGGCGCCCAATCCGGCGGCGCAGACCGATCTCCTGCGCGAGGCCTACGACGTCGCCGCGGTCGATGCGTCCACTGTGGACTTTGTGGAGGCGCACGGCACCGGAACCTTGCTGGGCGACCCGATCGAAGCGGGCGCGCTCCGGGCGGCGCTCGGCTCCGGGAGGACGTCGGAGAATCCGCTTCTGCTGGGATCGGTCAAGACCAACCTGGGACATCTGGAAGGGGCGGCGGGGATCGTGGGGCTGATCAAGGTCGTCCTCGCCCTCGATCACGGCACCGTCCCGGCAGGCCTGCACTTCCGCGAACCCAATCCGCACATCGACTTCGACGGCCTGCGCGTGGTCGACGCTCCCGTGCCCTGGCCACGCTATTCGGGCCGGGCGCGCGCCGGCGTTTCGGCGTTCGGCTTCGGGGGCACCAACGCCCACGTCGTGGTCGAGGAATGGCCCAAAGCACCGCCGCCCGCACTGGCCGACGAGCAGCGGACCGAACTCGTCGCCGTGTCCGGTGCCGACACCACCCGGCTCGCCACCCACGCCGCGGATCTCGCGGACTGGCTCGAAGAACGAACCGACGTTCCGCTGGCAGACGTCGCCGCCACGCTGGCACGGCGGCGAGACCACGGCCGCGTCCGCGGGGTCGTGCGCGCGGCGGACCGTGCCGCGGCCGTCGCCGGGCTGCGGGCGATGGGGCTCGGTGACGCCGCGCCCGAGGTGACCACGGGCCTCGTCCGTGCCGAAGCGGCAGCGCCCGTGTTCGTCTTCTCCGGATTCGGATCATCCTGGTCCGGCGTGGGGGCCCGGCTGGCGGCGGCCGAGCCCGCGTTCGCCTCCGCCGTGGCCGACCTGGACTCCGTGTTCGCCGAACTGTGTGGGTTCTCCTTGAGTGAGGCACTGGAGAGCGATGACGGCGATCTGCGGGTGGCGCAACCGGCGTTGTTCGGTGTGCAGATCGCTCTCGCGCGTTACTGGGAAACCCGCGGGGTCCACCCGGCCGCCGTGGTGGGGCATTCGGTGGGGGAGGTCGCCGCCGCGGTCGTCGCGGGAGCGCTGGAGGTCCCGCAAGGACTGCTGGTGGTCCGCGAGCGTGCACGGCTACTCGCCGCGCTCGACACGGCGAACTCGGGTGCGATGGCGGTGGTCGAACTACCGGCGTCCGAAGTGGACGGACGGTTTCCCGGCGTCGAGGTCGCGGTGTACGCCTCGCCCGGCCAGTGCACCGTCGCCGGACCCGCGTCGGCCGTAGCGAGCCTCGTGGCCCGGGCGACGGCCGAGGGACGGTTCGCCCGCGTGCTGCCGATCGGGGCTGCCGCGCATACCGCTGCCGTCGAGCCGGGTTTGCGCCGTTTCCGTGACGCCGTCGGGACGGTGACCTCGTCGGCACCCACGGTCCGGGTGTTCTCGAGCGTGCTCGAAGACCCGCTGGCCGAGCCGAAATTCGACCTCGACCACTGGACGGCCAACCTGCGCCGCCCGGTCCGCTTCGCACAGGCCCTGCGTGCCGCCGCAGAGCGCGGGCATGCGGTCTTCCTGGAGATAGCGCCCCACCCGGTGACACTGGCTGCCATCGAGGACACTTGCGGTCCGGAGGCGCTGGCGTTGGCGAGCACTAGCCGCGACGCCGACGGCTTCCCGCCCGCACTCGCGGCTCTGCACGTCGCCGGGCATCCCGGCGCGCTGCGCGGGCAATACCCAGTGGCGCCGGTCCTGGACCTCCCCGGGCCACGCTGGCGGCACACCCGGTACTGGCGCGCCACGACGCCTTCTTCCGCCAGGCATCCTTTACTCGGTGAACACGTCGAGGTGCCCGAGGACGGCCGTCACCTGTGGCAGTCGGAGATCTCGACCGAACGCCTGCCTTGGCTGGCCGACCACGCCCTGGACGGCACCCCGGTCTTTCCGGCGACCGGCTACCTGGAACTGGCTCTGGCTGGGGGAGGCAAGGCCGTCCGCGAGCTGACCTTGGAGGTCCTCCTGCAACTGTCGGCCCCTGTCGAGGTCACCTCGAGCCTGATCGGTGAGGAGTTCACGGTGCTGGCGCGTTCGGTGGGCGAATGGGTCACGCACGCCCGGGCCACGGTGGTGGACGACGACACGGCCGCTCCTGTGCCGCTGCCACGGGTCGGTGGGCAGGGCATCGACCTGTACGGCCGCTTCGCCGACGCTGGACACGCGTACGGTCCGGCTTTCCGCGCACTCCACGGGGTGCACGCGGCGAACGGAGCCGCGTCCGCCCGCCTGACGCTCCCCGAGGAGGCGGGACACCATCCGGCGTACACGCTACATCCGGCGCTCGCCGACGCGTGCCTCCACGTGCTCGCCGCGGCCGCTGCGAGCGCTGGGACGGCCTCCGGGCGGTACGTGCCCACCGTTCTCGGCTCGGTCCGTCTGCTCGGAGACCCCTCGCGGGGGACCTGGTGCGCCGCCGAAGTCACCGGATCCACCCCGGACGGCATCACCGGCACCGTCCAGTTGCTCGCCGACGACGACACCGTACTGGTCGAATTCGCGCGGGTCCGCGCTGCGCGGTTGAAGACGCCGGTCACCGTCCTGGAACCGCGCTGGGAGCCGGTTCCGTTGCCACCGGTGACTTCGGGCCCGAAAACCTGGGCGCTTGTGTCCGAAGTGGACACATCGGAGCTGGTCGCCGCCCTCACCGACGCGGGGGACAGCGTCCACACAGATCCCTCCCGCCCGGCCGACGCGGTGGTGCTGCTCGCGGGGGAAGACGCCGACCCCGACGCCGCCCAGCGACAGGTGCTCCGAGTGGCCGCTCTAGTTCGGGTACTGGCCGACCGGCCCGAACCGCCACGTCTATGGCTCGTCACGAGGGGAGCGCACGCCGTGGTCCCAGAGGAGTCCGGTCGGCCCGGTCTCGCTGCGCTCCGGGCGTTGATCCGGGTGCTGGCCTTCGAACATCCCGCGATGCGCGCGACGCACGTGGACTTGGACCAGGGTGCCCCGCTGGTCGCGGAACTCCGCGCGGATCAGCCGGAGGACGAGGTCGCCTGGCGCGACGGCCGCCGCTTCGCCGCGAAGCTGACCCGCGTCGTCCTGGCGGCGGGGCCGGTCCCGGTCGGGCCGGGCGCCTACCTGCTCACCGGCGGTCTGGGCGAACTCGGCCTGCTGACCGCGGAATGGCTGGCCCGCCAAGGGGCGACCCGGCTGGTCCTGAACGGACGGACCGGACCGGCTCCCGGTGTGCTCGACGGATTGCATGCCCTCGGGGTGCACGTCGACGTCGTGCTCGGGGACCTGGCCGAACCCGGGGTGGCCGAACGGCTCGTCGAACGCGCACAGGAGGGCGGCGTCCGCCTGCGGGGAGTCGTGCACGGTGCGGGCTTGCTCGCGGATCGCGTCCTGACCGAGCTGGACGCGGACGACCTCGCCCGTGCATGGCGGCCCAAGGTTCTCGGTGGCCTGCGGCTGCACGAATCCACGGAGGGCGTCGAACTGGACTGGTGGCTCGCGCAGTCCTCGCTGGCCGGGCTGGTCGGTTCGCCCGGTCAGGCCGCGCACGCCACGGCCAACGCCTGGCTGGACGCGTTGGTAGCCGCCCGGCAGGCCGCCGGTTTGCCCGCGACGACCGTCAACTGGGCCGCGTGGACCCGTGAAGGCACCGAAGATCGGCTCAACGCAGGTCTGGCGTCGATCGATCCCACCACCGCCCTTGACGCGCTCGGCGCGGTCCTCGCCGACGGCCGTCCGGCGTTCGGCCTGCTGGACAGCGACCTGAACGCCGCCGCCGAGGTCTTTCCCGCACTGGCGGACCGGCCGTTCCTGGCAGGCCTCGTCACCCGCACCACGCCGGCCGGAAGAAGCGGCACTGTCCAAGAGCGCCTGCTCTCGTGCGTCACCGAAGTCCTGGGGATCGCTCCGCCGGATCCGCGGACATCGTTGCTGGAACTGGGCCTGGATTCGTTGACCGCCCTGCGGTTGCGCACGGCGGTGCTGCGGGAGTTCGGCACGCAGCCGTCCACCGCCTTGCTGCTGCGCGGGGCGGGAACGGCCGAGATCGCCGCTGACCTCGGCGTTGAGATCGGTGCCGCTCCCGCCGCCGCCGTCGTCATCGGAGCCCGCGACCACGCCGAACGCTGGATATCGTCGCTGTGGTGTGAGGTCCTGGACGTGCCGGAAGTCGGTGTACACGACGATTTCGCGGGCACGGCCGCGGCCGCCGGGCGGTTGCGCGAGGCCGTCACCCGCCGCCTCGGCACCGAACCTGCCGGTCTGTTCGACACCCCCACCGTGGCAGGCATGGCCGACGTCGTCCGTGAGCTGCTCGACGCCTCTCCCGAGGGCACCGTCCGCACACTGCGCGACGGTGACGGCCCGCCGCTGCACTTGTTCCATCCGGCGGGCGGGGCCACGAGCGTGTACCAGCCCCTGGTGACGGCGCTCGGCCGTCCGTGCCTCGGCTACGAGCGGGTGGACCATCTCGATTCCGTCGAAGAGAAGGCCGTGCACTACGCCGATCTGATCGCCGACCGCCAACCGGACGGACCCTGCGCGGTGGCGGGCTGGTCCTTCGGCGGCTACCTCGCCTACGAAGTCGCCAGGGTGCTCACCGAACGGGGCAGGCTGGTCGGGCCGGTGGTGCTCATCGACTCGATCCTCCCGCTCCCGGGGCCGGACACCGCGCCACTCGACCGGTTCATGCGATTCGCCGAGCACGTCGAACGAACTTACGGCGTCCCGCTCGGCCTGGCCCACGATGAACTGACCGCCGCCGAGGAGGACGACCGGATCGGGCTCGTACTCGACAGGGTCCGCGCCGCCGTGCCCGGAATCGGCGAGGGAGTACTGCGTCACCAGCACACGTCCTATGTGGACGCTCTGCTGGCCGAGCGGTACACCCCGCGCCCGTGGCACGGGCCGGTCGTGCTGCTGCGGGCCGAACAGCCGCATCCGCTGACCACGACGCTGGATCCGCGCTATCTGCGGACCGACGAGGCTCTCGGCTGGGACGCGCTCAGCCCGCGGTTGCGGGTGGTGCGGGTGCCCGGCGACCACGTCTCGATGATCGACCCGCCGCACGTCACGGCGCTCGCGGCCGCCTTGTCCGCCGCGCTCGACTTCCCGGAGGAATCCCGATGAGACGGCTGTTCAGGATCGCGATCGTTCTGCTCGTCGTCATCGCGGGCGTGTCGATCCCGCCCGCGTACGCCGAAGGGGCCCGCATAGTAGGCGAAGTCCAGGTCGACGACCGGACCACGGATCTCGTGATCGACTCGCCCGCGCTGGGCACCACCGCCATGGTCAGGGTGCTGCTGCCGTCGAACTACGCCGCCCGCCCCGAGCGCTCGTTTCCGCAACTGTGGCTGCTGCACGGTTGCTGCGCGGACCAGGACCCCGTGCCGACACCGGACTACCTCGGCTGGGCCGCGCACACCGACGTCGAAGAGTTCACCGTGGACAAAGACGTCGTGGTGATCATGCCCGCCGGTGGGTATGCCGCGTTCTACTCCACGTGGCGCTCGGGTATGCCGGACTGGGAAACGTTCCACACCAACGAAGTTCGAGAATTGGTCGAAAGCAAGTACCGCGTGAACCGGACCCGGGCTGTGGCCGGGCTGTCCACCGGTGGCTATGGCGCGATGGCGTACGCCTTCCGCCACAAGGGAATGTTCGCCGCGGCCGCGTCCTACAGCGGCCTTCCCAACACATTGCTGCCCGCCGCGACCCAGTTGATCCAGCTGATCCTGGTCCGTCAGGGCCATGGGCCCGAGGACTTGTGGGGCTCACAGTGGTGGGATCATGCTGTCTGGAGCGCCCGCAACCCCTTCGATCACGTCGACGATCTGCGTGGCACCGCCCTGTACGTCTCGTCGGGCGACGGACGCCAGGCGGGGGCCTCCTGGCCGACGGATCCGATCGAGGCGGCCGCCTCAGCTTCGTCCCGCACCTTCACCGACCGGTTGCGGCTTCGCGGGATCCCGGTGACCGTCGACTACTACGGCGACGGAACGCACAGCTGGCCGCACTGGGAGCGAGAACTGCACACGTCCTGGCCGTTCCTCGCCGCCGCGCTGGGGCTGGCAGGGAGCGAATAGATCATATATTGTCGGCAGATTCGCGGGATTGTCGAGGTGGACGATGGAAGCGGACAAGGTCGTCTCCCCGTCGGGCTCGCTCGCGGTGCTCGCACGGCGGTACCGCGAGCTGTGTGCCGACGTGAAATCCGTGCTGGACATCGACATCCCTCCGCCTCGGCAGGTAGGCCCCTGGGCGGACGAGGCGAAAGCGGTACTCGGCAGACTTTGGAACGCTGTCATGGGCGAAACCCTGCGTCGCACGGGAGAAACCGCGTCACCGGCGCTGGTTGAACTGCTTGGCCGTATCCGCGCCTTCGAGAGCGAGCTCGCCGAAGCCAGGCTTGCCGACAGGCACGTCCTGCTCCGCAGCGTCGCGGAATCCCTGGCATCCCTTCGCGACGCGAACACCGTGGATGAGTTCCTCAGCCGGGTTCCGGAAGCGGGCTGCCGTCTCGGGTTTGACCGGGTTCTCGTGTCCACAGTGGAGGATTCGGTCTGGCGGTTGCACACCATGTGCGTGACCAAGGAGCCGCGGTGGGCCGACGAGATCGTCGCCGTCGGGAAGGCCTCGCCGCCCCAGCTCGGCGAACGACTCGTCGAGGGCGACGTCGTCCGGTCCGGCAGGCCGCGGTTGATTTTCGACGCGCAACGGAGCACCCGCGTGGACAAGGACCTCATCCACGTCACCAAGTCCACTTCGTACGGTGTCGCGCCACTGACCCTGCACGGTGAGGTCGCCGGACTGCTGCATGGCGATTGCTACCACCAGCGCCGCGATGTCGACGAAGCCGACCAGGCCTTGTTGTCGGTGCTGGCCGAGGCGCTCAGCCATTCGCTCGGCAGGCTGACCTTGCTCGAAGGAGTGACCTTCCTACGAGGTGCGGCGGACCGGCTGGTGACGAATCCGTCGGCCGTTCCCCGCCAAGCGCCGCCGGCGCCGCCCACACCGGGTCCGGGACTCACCGCGCGTGAGATCCAGGTCATGGAACTGCTCGCGGCGGGGCACGCCAACCGGCACATCGCCCAGCGGCTCGTGATCTCCGAGCGCACGGCGAAGTCCCACATCACCAGCATCCTGCGCAAGCTCGGCGTCAGCAGCCGCACCGAAGCGATGGCGTACTGGCTGCGCCGGGAACCCGCGGCCTGGAACCTGCCCTAAGGTCGCACGAAATCCCTGACCCTTGGCCGATGCCGGCCCGGGTGCCCCGTTCCCAGAATGAACGCCTCATACACGGACGACCGTGGAGGCGTGAAGTGACTGAGCAGCGTGGCTCAGCCGACTGGCTGGTCGGCATCGACGTCGGGGGAACCTTCACCGACATCATCGGGCTCAACCGGACGACGGGGGAGATCCGCGACGGGAAGGTGCTCTCGACCAGGGAACAGGAGACGGGGGTGTTGCAGGCCCTCGGCGCCATCGACGTCACCGTCCCCGAGGTCGCGGAGATCGTGCACGGGCATACCGTCGGCATCAACGCCCTCCTGAGCAGGGCGGGTGCGAAGACCGGGCTCCTGGCGACGCAGGGGCACCGCGACCTGCTCGACATCGGCCGGATGCACCGGGAGTTCGGCGACCGGTTCTACGACCCCACCTGGCTGCGGCCGCACCAGGAGCGTCCCATCGTGGAGCGGCGGAACCGGATCGGGATCCCGGAGCGGATCGCCTACGACGGCTCGGAGCTGCTCCCGCTGGACGAAGAGGCGGTCCGCGCGGCGGGACGCGCCTTCGCCGAGCAGGGTGTCGAAGCGGTCGGCGTCTGCTTCATGAACTCCTACCAGAATCGCGAGCAGGAGCAGCGGGCCGCGAAGATCCTCGCCGAGGAGATCCCGCACGCCTACATCCAGACGTCCGCGCTGTATCCGGTCAGCAAGGAACACGAGCGCACCACCACCGTCGCCCTCGACGCCTATGTCGGGCCCGCCGTGGTGGGCTACCTGGAACGGCTGACGACCGCGCTCGCCGAACGCTCGTTCGGCGGCACGCTCTGGATCATGATGACCAACGGCGGCGTCGCCACCGTGCAGGACGCCGGCCGTGCCCCGGTGTTCCAACTGGTCTCCGGCCCGGTCGGCGGGGTCACCGGCAGTATCGGCCTCTCCCGCGACGCAGGACGGCCGCACCTGCTGACCATGGACGTCGGCGGGACCAGTACCGACGTCGCCGCGATCGTGGACGGCAAGACACCGCTGACCGACCTCTGGACCCTGGAGACGGGGCTTACCCTCACCCTGCCGCTGGTCGACGTCGAGAGCGTCGGCTCGGGCGCGGGCAGCATCATCGGGCCCAACGCGCTGGGCCAGATCGCCGTCGGGCCGGCGTCGGCGGGCTCGGATCCGGGCCCCGCCTGCTATGGGCGGGGAGGTGTCGAAGCCACACTGACCGACGCCTGCCTCGTGCTGGGTGTCCTGCAACCGGATCTGTTCGCCGACGGCCGGATCACCCTCGACGTCGAGGCCGCCCGCGCAGCCCTGACCCGCGCCGGCGAGCGCTGGAACCTCACGGCGGAGGAACTGGCCGAGGCCGCCTACCAGATCGCGTGCGAAGACATCGCCGCCAAGATCCGGACCATCTCCGTCTACCGGGGACTCGACGTCCGCGAGTTCGCGCTGCTGCCGTTCGGCTCCGCCGGGCCGATGCTCGCGGACCGCGTCGCCCGGATCCTCGGGGTGGACACCGTCGTCGTCCCCACCACCCCCGGCCAGTTCTCCGCGTTGGGACTGTTGCAAAGCGACCTGCGCACCACGCGCGCCCAGTCACTGATGGTCCCGTTGTCGCCGGACAACGCCGCGGCGATCGAAGACGGGTTCGCGGCCATGGAACGGAACCTCCTCGAGGAACTGACCGCGCAAGGGGTCGACGTCGACGGCCTGACCTTCGACCGCGCGATCTTCGCGATGTACCGCGGGCAGACGTGGGACAACCGGCTGCCGATCCGGGGAGACCGGGTGACCGTCGACAGCGTGCCGGAGACCGTCGCCGACTTCCACGCCTTCTACCAGGAGTCGTACGGCTTCTCCGCCGCCGAGATCCCGGTCGTCGCCTCCACCCTGGAGGTGACCGCGGTGATCCCGCGGCCGCACAAGGTCCCGAGCGCGGCCGCGGAAGACGGTGTCTCGCTGCTGGGCCACCGCGAACTCCGTGTGCCGGGCGCCGACCGAGTGGTCTCGGTCCCCGTGCACGTCCGAGAACGCCTCGAAGCCGGTGCCGTGGTCGAAGGCCCGGCGATCGTCTCGGAGAAGTTCGCGACGACGGTCGTCCTGCCGGGCCGCCGCGCCCGGCTCGGCGAAGACCGCCTCCTGATCATCGAGAACAACGGCTGAGGAGCAGCGACCATGACCCTGTCCGCTGAACACACGACGGCCGAGTCCGAACTCGACATCCTGCGGTACGGCCTGATCGAGGTCGCGCGCGAGATGAACGAGGCGCTGATGCGCAGCGCGTTCTCCCCGGTCTGCCGGGACATCCTCGACTGCACGACGGCGATCCACATCCGCAGCGGCGACGCTTGGGAAACCGCAGCGCAGTGGGAAGGCTGCATGCAGCACGCCTTCACCTCGCCGCACATCGTGAACTTCGTGATGGACGAGTTCGACCTCGACACGCTTCAGCCCGGCGACGTCATCTTCGTCAACGACCCCTGGCGCGGAACCATCCACCAGTCCGACGTGAACCTGCTACGGCCGGTGTTCGTGGACGGCCGCGTCGAATTCATCCTGCACTCGACCTCGCATCTGGTCGATCTCGGCGGCCCGATCCCCGGTGGCTTCTCCAACGGCACACAGACCTCGTTCGAGGAGCAGATCAAGCTGCCGCCGTCGCTGCTGTACGCCAACGACGTCCCCGTGCGGCCGCTGTTCAACTACATCCTCGAGAACAACCGGGTTCCGCAGCTGGTGCTCGGCGATCTGCGGGCGCTGCACGGCTGCCTCGTCGTGGGGGAGCGGCAGCTCCAGGCACTCGTCGCGCGCGGCGGGCTGGAGAAGGTCAAGGCCGCCGGGCACTACGCGATCGAGGCGACCGAGGCGAGCATGCGCCGCGGCATCGCCACCATCCCGGACGGGGACTACACCGTCGAGGACTTCCTCGACGAGGACGGCGTCACCGACGAGCCGATCCCCGTGCGGGTCACGGTGAAGGTCCGCGGCGACAGCATGGAGATCGACTTCTCCGGTTCGGGACGACAACCTCTCGGCAACTGCGGCACCGCTTGGTGCGAGGCCACCCGCTGCATCGAAGCGGTGAAGCTCATGGTCGATCCGGGGACGCCGGTGAACAGCGGAACCCTTCGCCCCATCGAAACCCTGCTGCCCCAAGGCAGTGTGGTGTGCGTTCTCCCGCCGTCGAGCTGCTCCAACCACGCCGACATCGGCGCGCGCGGCATCAACGCGGTCGCGAGCGCGCTCAGCGAGGCCGTCGGCGACCGGTCGATCGCCTGCGACACCGGGACCGCGCTCGTCATCAGCCTCGGCGGCATCGACACCCGCACCGGGCACGAAGGCATGCCCTGGGGCGCCTTCGCGCTCACCGGCGGCGGGTGGGGCGGCACCTGGAAGGAGGACGGGATCTCCTTCTGCGTCACCCCGATCGGCAACTGCCGCACCTCGGTGCAGGAGCACGTCGAGATCGAAAGCCCGCTGATCGTCGCGCAACACGAAATGGTCCTCGACACCGCGGGAGCCGGGCAGTATCGCGGAGGCCTCGGCTCGGTGTACACGCTCACCGCCCAGTCCGACACGATGGTCACGGTCACCTGCGACCGCATCCGGATCGGCGCGCCCGGTGCGGCGGGCGGAGGTGCGGGCGCACCCGCTTTCGGCTGGTACATCGAAAACTTCGACCTTGCGCGGCACGCCCACCCGCTCGACCTCCGCGCCGCGGAGCCGTTGTTCGGCATGTTCGACGACGACGGCAGGCCCGATCCCAACGGCGGCGGTTTCTGCCGGGGCGCGCGGTATTCGACCGGCAAGTTCTCCGGCCTGGTGCTCAAGGCGGGCGACGCGATCCGCTTCGTCATCGGCGGCGGAGGCGGCTGGGGCGATCCGCTGGACCGCGATGTGGACCGGCTCCAGCGCGATCTCGACGACGGTCTCTACAGCGAGGAGTTCGCGGCGCTGGCGTTCGGTGTCGTCGTGACCGACGGCCGGATCGACCGGGCGGCGACCGCCGAACTCCGTGCACAGCTGTCGGCCCGTCGCGAGGCGGGGACCTGGTCGGTTCCCGTCGCGACACCCCTCAACTGGATTCTCTGAGAGGAGCACTCCATGTCCGTCGACCGACTTCTCTTCCCACGTCCGGAGACCGAGCGCGTCTCCGTCGAACGGATGCCCGTAGACGCCACCTGCCCTTCCTGCCAGGGAACGAACATCGCCCGCTACCCGGTGGCCAACCACCTCGGCCCGCGCATGGTCGTGAAGTGTCAGGACTGCTTCACGCATCTCTCGGTGACCCGCCCGGAGCCCGAGGACAACTGGCCGGCGTGGCGGTCGCCGACCCGTGACTGGGCCCCTTCGCGGCTCGGGTGATCCGGATGAATCCAGTCCCCCTGGCACACGTCTACGCGCGTGCGCACCGCGACCACGCGAGCCGCCCGGCGATCAGGGACGGCGTGCGGCAGCTGAACTACGGCGAGCTGGGCGTCCGGGCTCGTCGGGTCGCGCGGGCGTTCAGGTCCCTCGGCGCGAAACCAGGGGACAGGGTGGTGATCCTGTCCCCGAACAGTTGCGAATGGGCCGAGGCCTACCAAGGACTCGCGCTGGGCGGCCACGTCCGCGTCGGGCTCCTGCCCCGGCTGCACCCGGCCGAACTCGCCCAGATCGCCGCGGACGCGGACCCGTCGTTCGCGCTCGTGGACGCTGCCTGGCTAGCCGAGCACGGTACTGCGTGGATACCGCCGCAGGTCAAGGAAATCATCGTGCTGGGCGGCGGCGAGCCGCACGGCCGGGTCGCGTACGAGGACTTCGTGGCCTCCGGGACGGACGACGAACTGCCGCTGCCGGACGCGGAGGACGACGCCTGGCTGCTCTACACGTCGGGTTCGACCGGGCGGCCGAAAGGAGTCCGGGTGACGCACCTGACGGTCGGCGCGCTGATCCGCAACGCCCGCGAGGCGCTTCCCGCGCTCGGGCCTGGGGACGTTGCCCTGCACACCGCGCCGATCAGCCATTTCAGCGGCGGTATCGCGGACGTCGTCACCGCGAGCGGCGGGCTCAACGTCTACGAACGGGTTTTCGACGCGGCACGAGTGGCCGACGCGGCGCAGGGCGGAGAGATCACCGTCCTGCCGCTGGTCCCGACCATGATCACGATGCTGCTGGAGGAACTCGCCGTCAGAGGGAAGCCTGCCGGGCACGTCGGAAACATCCGGGTCCTGCCCTACGCGGGATCCGCGATCCAGCCCGATCGCGCGGCGAAGGCGCGAGCCTACTTCGGCGAGGCGATGCAGCAGCTCTACGGCGCCAGCGAGGCCCAGCTGCCGATCGCCACTCTGCTGCCCGAAGACCACGTCGAGATCACCAACGAACGCGGACTGCCCAGGCTGGCATCCGCCGGAAAGGTGACTCCGCACGTCGAGGTCGAGATCGTCGACGCCGACCGGCGGCCGGTCGCGCCGGGGACGTCCGGAGAGATCCGCACGCGGGGAGACCACGTCAGCGCCGGGTACTGGCGTCAGCCGGAAGCGACGGCGGAGACCTTCGCCGACGGGTGGGCTCATACCGGTGACGTCGGCTACCTCGACGAAAACGGCTTCCTGTTCCTGCTCGACCGGCGAAAGGACATGATCATCACCGGCGGGTTCAACGTCTATCCGCGAGAGATAGAGAACGTCATCTCCGAGCTGCAAGGGGTGCGCGAAGTCGCCGTCGTCGGCGCACCCGACGACCGGTGGGGCGAAGCCATCACGGCCTTCGTCTCGACCGAGCCCGGGCCGTCGCTGTCCCCGGAGGGCGTGCTCGCGCATTGCCGGGCGCACTTGGGCGGCTACAAGGTCCCGAAGAGGGTCGTCTTCGTCGACGAACTCCCCAAGACCGGGACGGGGAAGATCCAGAAACAACTCCTGCGCGAAAAGCTGTGGAACGGCCTGCAGCGTCGCGTCTGAACGATTTCCGTTAACCAGTAAGAAAAGGAACCAGTGATATGGCGTCAGGCGTGCCGACCCCGGAGAATCGCAACCTGTTCTTCGCGTGGAGCACCTACAGCACCGACTACGGCACCTACGCGCGGTGGTACGACGAGGAGCACATCCCGCAGGTGATGGACGTACCGGGAATGGTGGGCGCACAACGTTTCCTCATCGCCGACACCAAGCCGCTACCAGGCGTGAACTCGCTCGACTTCGGCCACCTCGCGATCTACGAGATGGATGGCTCCGCCGAGCCGTTCCGTGCCGAGGTCAAGCGGAAGCTGATGTCGGAAGAGATGGTGCTCCCGGACTTCATGGACAGGCCGTTCCAGGCCCTCTTCCTGACCGCTGTCAGCGAACCGTTCTATGCCGAAGGTTTCACCGACGCGGGTGACCTCGACGACCGGCATCTGTTCTTCGCCTGGAGCCGCCACACCGGCGACGACGCGACCTTCGCGAAGTGGTACGACGAGGAGCACATCCCGCAGATCATGTCGGCGCCCGGCATGCTTCGAGCCCAGCGGTTCGAGGTCTCCGACGTCAAACCGCTGCCAGGCGTCGTGACACCGGATCTCGGGCACCTCGCGATCTACGAGACAGCCGGAGACCTGGAGGGTTTCCGGGCCGAGGTCAAACGGCAGCTGATCTCCGGCGAGATGGTCCTGCCGGACTTCATGATCCCGCCGTTCTCGACGATGTTCCTGAAGCCCGTCAGCCCGTTCTTCCTGGCCGCGTGATGGTTCATTCACCGCGTCGGCCTGCCAGGGCACTGATCACCGGAGCGGCGGGAGGTGTCGGATCCGCCACCGCGCGTCGTCTCGTCGAGGACGGGGCGAAGATCGCGATCACCGACATCGACGAAACCCGGCTCGCCAGACTCGCCGAGGAGACCGGAGGACTCGCCCTCCCCGCCGACGGCACCGATCGCGAAGCCGTCCGTAACGTCGTTGCGCGGGCGGCAGCCGAACTCGGCGGTCTCGACACCGTCATCGCGACCCAGGGCGCCGCGATCGGCGGCGGTGCGAACCCGAAGCACTTCGACTCGTATCACCGCGCGCTCGACGTGAACCTGCACGGATCCTTCTACCTCGCCGCTGAAGTACTGCCGCATCTGGTGAAGAGCGGTGGATCGCTGGTCCTGTTCACCTCGACCGCCGGACTGATCGCGGGCCCGCCCGGAGCCGCCGGGTACACCGCCGCCAAGGCGGCGATCATCGGCCTCACGAAATGGCTCGCCCGCGACTACGGCCCCAAGGGAGTACGGGTGAACGCCGTCTGCCCGGGTTTCGTCCGGACGCCGCTCGCGGAAGGGAGCATGGCCCACCTCGCCCAACGCGAGGGCATCACGCTCGACGAAGCCTATGCGGCGAGCGCGGCCCACGTGCCGTTGCGGCGGGTGGCGGAGCCTGAAGAGATCGCCGCGTGCTGCGCGTTCCTGGCCTCCGGCGACGCCTCGATGGTGACCGGCCACGTGCTGGTCGCCGATGGTGGAGGCGCCGCGGTCGATGCCTCCACCGTGGTCTTCGACAGCTGAGCCCTTGTGGTGCCGCCCCTCCCGGGGCGGCACCACAAGGGCTCAGTGAACCGGAGCCTTCGCCGGTTCGCTCATCTCCGCGTGCCTGGTCTCGCGGAGGGCGAGCGTGCAGCCGAGGCTGATCAGGCACAGCACGGTGAGGAAGATCCCGAACGCGAAGCCGCCGTACGCAGCGGTAATCGCCGCTGCCACGAGAGGCGGCACCGCGCCACCGAGGACGCCGGCGATGTTGTAACTGAATCCGGTGGCGGTGTACCGGTAGCGCGTGTGGAACAGCTCCGGCATGAACGCGCCGACCGGCCCGTAGGCGAAACCGGCGATGAGCGTCGTCACGCAGGAGCCGATCGCGAAGGTGACTGTCGAAGCCGAGTCGAGGATCGGGAACAACGCCAGCGCCCACACCACCGCCACCGCGTTCCCGGCGACAATGACCTTCTTGCGCCCGACACGATCCGAGTAGGCGGCTCCCAGCACGATCGCCAGCCCGAACACCAGGCCCGCCGCGATGCCGATCAGCAGCACGGTCGTCCGGGGCAGCTTGAGCACAGCGGTGCCGTAGTTGATCAGGTAGCCGACCGCGAGATAGTAGAAGGCGAAAGTCATCACGAGCACGCCGGAGGCGAAAGCGATCTCGCGCGGCTGGCTCTTGAGCGCCTCCACGAACGGCGCACGGGCGGTGCCGCGCTGGGACACCTCGCCCTTGAACACCGGCGTCTCGTCGATCTTCAGCCGGACGAACAGCCCGATCGCGATCAGCAGGAGGCTGGCGATGAAGGGAATCCGCCAGCCGTAGCTGTGGAAGGTCTCGTCGGACATCGTCTCGCCGATGATCAGGAACGTCACGCTCGCCAGCACGAAGCCGATCGATCCGCCAAGCGCGCCGAACATCGACCAGAAGCCGCGCTTGGCCTTGGGGGCGCTCTCCGCGGCCATCAGCGTCGCCCCGGTCCATTCACCGCCGACCGCGAGCCCCTGCAGGAACCGCAGGATGACGATGAGGATCGGCGCGGTGACGCCGATCTGCTCGGCCGTCGGCATCAGGCCGACCAACGCGGTGGCCAGGCCCATGACCAGTAGCGTCGTGACCAAAGTCCGCTTTCGCCCGAGCCGGTCACCGAAGTGCCCGAAAAGGACCGAGCCGACCGGCCGGGCGACGAAGGCCACGCCGAGCGTCGCGAACGAGGCGACGACCCCGGCGGCGGAGCCCAGCGCGGGAAAGAACACCTTGGGGAACACGAGGGCCGCGGCCGTCGCGAAGATGAAGAAGTCGTAGTACTCGATGACGGTGCCGGTTCCGCTCGCTATCGCGATGCGCCGCATCGTCCGGTTCGTCACCTGGGGCTCGGTGGCCGCCATGGACACCTCTTTCACTCGGCAGGAGGAGGGCGAGCGAAAGCATTATGCACAAAATGTGATGTGTCAAGACTGTTTTAGCTGATCAAGCGATGTCCGATGTCGGAGCTCTGAACAATGCGTCTGTGAACGGAAGTGACCTGTGAGGCATGATCGTCGGCTATGTCGTTGCGTCTGCTTTATCTGATCTTCCTTCGGCTGGTGGGCCTGGTGGTGTTGCTCGGCCGCTCGTCGGCGTCGAAGAACGTCGAGTTGCTGGTGCTGCGCCATGAGGTCGCCGTGCTGCGCAGAGGCAACCCGAAACCTCGTCTCGACTGGGCTGACCGGGCTGTGTTCGCCGCGTTGGTCCGTCTGCTGCCCAAGGCGCAGCGGCTGCGCCGGTTGGTCACTCCGGGCACGATCCTGCGCTGGCACCGGCGCCTGGTAGCCGCGAAGTGGACCTATCCACACCGGGTCGGCCGTCCACCAGTCGACGACGCGATCGCCAGGCTGATCGAACGGATGGCCACAGAGAACCACAGCTGGGGCTACAAGAGGATTCAGGGCGAGTTACTCAAGCTTGGACACCGGGTCGGTGCCTCGACGATCCGGCGGATCCTGAAGCGGGCACACATACCTCCCGCGCCGGTCCGGGACACCGACACGACCTGGCGGCAGTTCCTGCGCACGCAGGCCTCGACGATGCTGGCGTGCGACTTCTTCCACATCGACTGTGCGCTCACCCTCCGGAGGATCTACGTGTTCTTCGTGCTGGAGGTCGGCAGCCGCTACGTTCACATCCTGGGCACGACAGCGAATCCGGACGGCGAGTGGACTACGCAACAGATCCGCAACCTGGTGATGGATCTCGGTGATCGCGTCGACGAGTTCGGGTTTCTCATCCGTGATCGGGCTGGCCAGTTCTCGGCCTCGTTCGACGCCGTCCTGGCCGACGTCGGTATCGAGGCGGTGAGGATTCCTCCGCGTTGCCCGCGGGCGAACTGCTACGCCGAACGGTTTGTGCTCACGGCCAGAACCGAGCTCACCGACCGGATGTTGATTCTGGGCGAGCGGCATCTGCGTGCCGTGCTCGCCGAGTACGTCTGGCATTACAACGGTCGACGGCCGCACCGGGCACGCGAGCTTCGCCCACCACAACCGACCCACCCCGTAGCAGACCTCAACTCTCAGCGGATCAGGCGACAGCGGCTTCTCGGAGGCATGATCAACGAATACGAACGGGCTGCGTAAACCTACTGGTCAGAGCTAGCAGCAGACTTATGGAACCCCACAAGCGTCGTCGACGCGTTCCGGGCGAGGGGAAAGGCACCTGCCGAACCCGGATGAACGAATGGGCCGCGTGCCGATCGGACGATCTACGGGTGAGTCGCGGGGTCCACCGGTCGTCTGCCCCAGGTGAGGTAGGCGATCGGGCCGGCGAAGTTGATGGCGATGATCAGCGCCCATCGCCGCTTGGAACCGCGGATCTCGGCGGTCGGACGGAGTGCGAGATCAGTCCAGGCGACAGTGGCCAGAGTCAACTGGACCCCGGTGAGAAATCCGAGAAGTCCTGGATTGGTCGTGTGACGAAGTCCGGATCGCTTCGACATGGTGATCTCCTTTCGATACCGACGTGTTTAGGGCACCACGAAGACCGCGGAAACCACCCAGCACCGCCGGCCCGAGGTTTCAGGCGGGCGGTGCTGGGCTTGGCCATCCGTGACATCACTCGTCCCTTCGCGCGGGGGTTTGCTCACCCGCGGAGCACGGCACGCCGTGTCTCGAACTCGTCCTTGTCGATCTCCCCACGCGCGAACCGTTCGTTCAGGATCCTGACCGCGTCGTCGTGCACGGTCGAGGTCTTGGTGGTGCGGCGCAACACGATCACCGAGACGGTGATGAGGCCGCCGACCAGGATGAGCACGGTGATCAGCATGAGCAGCATGCTGACCCAGCCGCCGTTGGAGTAGTGCCAGTAAGGCATGGCCGTTCCTTTCGATTCAGTGGCTCTGATAGCGCACTTCGCGGAGCACCGGCGTCCCGAGCGGTGCGAGGACCTCGTCGAGGTTCCGGCGCGGGGTCGCGGGCAGGGGATCGGCGTTGACCGGTGCCCAGCCGGTCCGCAGCACCATCTGCGGGAAGGTGCCGCCGGTGACCAGGTCGCGCACCTTCGTCCTGGTGTCCGCGACTTCCAGCGGTTCGGTGAGCGGTGAGGTCGCCAGGCCCAGGCTGGTCGCGGCGAGCAGCACCGCGCTGGTGGCCTCGCCGGCGCGGAGGCGCGACATGGCGTCGTCCGAAGCCGTGCTCAGCACGAGGAGCGCGGTCTCGTCCGCTTCACCGGTCGCGCCTTCGGGCTGTCCGAGCAGGGGGTCGGCGAACGCACGCGCGGGCAGGGCGCCGGGGGTGTCGTCCTGTGCGGGTGCGTTCGCCGACGGGACGCCGTCGGGAGCGGTGTGCCTGCCGCTCCAGGCGGCGAGCTCGGTGCGGTACGCCGGGTCCGCCGCGTGGACTTCGGCGGCTTCGGAAATGGCGCGCGCGAGGTGGTAGCGGGCGGCGTCGAGAGCGGGGCGCAGGATGGAGCCTTCGTCCGCCGCGTGCCGGGCGAGGGTGTCGAGGTGCCCGGTGGGTACGGTCCAGGAGCTGTGCCGGCGCCGGTCGGTCCGGCGCCGGGGAATGGCGGCGGCGAGCGTGATGTCCTCCTGGGTGGGCTCGTGCCGGTGCAGCTCGATGGACGCCAGGTGGTCCGGCTCCGCCGGGTTGGGCAGCCGGTGCACCTCGGCCCGCCAGCCCAAGGCCGCGAAGCCGACCCGGAGATGGTGCAGCGCCGCTCCGCAGCCGAGCATCAGGTCCCGGCCGTCGGGATCGGTCCCGGCCAGCTGCCGGGTCCGGTCGGCGTAGAGGTGGACGGTGCGATCTCCGACGCGCCATTGCCAGGGCTGGGAATTGTGCACCGAGGGGGCGCGGCAGGCCAGGGCCACCGCGGTTTCGACCGTGTAGTCGTCGGGAAGGCCGTGGTCCATCGGAAACCTGCCTCTGCTCAGTGGGTGAAGGGTTCGTGTTTCATGGTTCTCCGGACGCCGCGGGTCGTGGAGGGCCAGAGGGCCTGGTTCGCCGGGCCGTTCGTTCCTGTTCTCCCGTGGGGCCGCGCGGGATGCGGGTGCTCATGGTGTTCGAGTCGATGGTCGGCAACACCTCGGTCGTCGCCAGGGCGATCGGCAAGGGCTTGACGGCTTCTGCGAGGTTGACGTCGACGACGCCCCGGCCCAGTGAGACAACCTCGGCTTGCTCGTCGTCGGAAGGAGGCGCTCGCGCTTGGCCAGGTATAAGGGCTCCCTTCACCGCATCAGAAGCGGCGAAGAAGCCTTCATCTCACCCGACCCGCCCCCGAACACGAACGTCCGACTTTCGGCTCAGCTCCGCCAACAGGCTCTGAGACTCGAGGACCTTCGGCACTCCACCGACGACGGCGTGAGGAGGACGGTGAACGACGTGCGACCGAGAAAGTCGTGACCGGACACATCGGGCGGCGAGGCGGAAGGCGGAAACCCATGCGTGCGCAGCGAGGAGACTGGCTGGTCATCAAAGGGCCGACGATCGGGAAACCGGACCAGCGTGCCCTGATCGTCGAGGTTCGCAATCCGGACGGAACACCGCCCTATGTCGTGCGCTGGCCACAGGATGACCATGTGTCCACAATCTTTCCCGGCGCTGACGCCGTTGTCGTGTCGGAGGCGGAGCAGAACGCCGCAGACGAGGCGGAGCGCGCCCGGCTCGCGGCCGTGCGGGAGGCCATCGCCGTGCGGTACTGGTCGTGACCACTTCGACGGTTCACGGTCCGCGGCGGGATTCGGAACCAGCACTCCATGGAAGGAAAAAGAACATGAACGATGTCGAGAACGCGCGTGCGGCCAAGGAAGCACGGGACGCGATCGCCGCCGGGGCCGGCCCGTCCCGTTCTTCTGGTGAATTGGCGGAGGCGGCGATGCGGAGATACTTCGCCGCGGAGTCCTATCGCGCGCAGAAGCGCGAGGAACCGTCCGAAGAGGACGAAGAGCGTCCGTCATGACCGGAACGGCCGTCCGCGAGGTCATGACCCGGGAGGTCTACTCGGTGCGGAAGGGCACTCCGATCGCGGATATCGCCGGAATCCTCGCGGGCCGCGGGATCAGCGCCGTTCCCGTCGTGGACGACGATCGCGATGTCATCGGTGTCGTCTCGGAGGCCGACCTGCTGCTCAAACACGTCGAGTCGGTCAGCGCACCGCGCCCGAGGGTGCCGGGTATCCGCTCCAAATCGGACGCACGTACGGCGGCGGACGTGATGAGCACCCCCGCGATCACCGTCGAAGCCGACCTACCGGTAGCGGAGGCGGCCCGGTTGATGGTGGGCAATCGGGTCAAGCGACTGCCCGTGGTCGACCGCTACGGGAAGCTGACCGGCATCGTCAGCCGGGCCGACCTCGTGCACGCCTTCGTCCGGACGGACGCGGAGATCCGGGATGAGGTCCTGCGGGACATCTCGGAACAGATCCGGCGCCCGTCGCGGGGCGAGGTGCGGGCTGATGTGGACAACGGGATCGTGACCCTGCGAGGTGAGGTCGAACGGCGGAGCCAGGCCATCCTGCTGTCGGCGCTGGTGCGCCGGATCACGGGAGTCGTCGACGTTGTCGATCTGGTCCGGTTCGGGTGGGACGACGAGGCGAACAGGCCAACCGGATGACCGAGTCCCCGATGGCAGGGCGCCCGCGGCGTGGGGACGAAGTCCCGGCGCGCCGGGACCTTGGACAGCAGAGCGGCGACCGCACCTCCGGTGAGCATGGATTCCATGGAAGGCCAACGTCCGGAGGGAAAGCGATGAGCTACGTACGCGACTTGTCGACGGTCAGCCTCGCCGACGCCGAATCGGCGGGCGGCAAAGGCGCGAATCTCGGTGAGCTGATCACCGCCGGGTTCTCCGTCCCTCCAGGGTTCGTCGTGCTTCGCGAGGCGTACCTCGCTTCGCTCGACGAAGCGGGTGTGCGTGGTGAGATCGCGGAGCTGCACGAGAAGGCGCTCGCGTCCGCGGACGCGCCTGAGCAGCTGTCCGGGCTGTGCGACCAATTGCGCGTTTTGGTCCACCGGGCGGGGATGACGGCCGGTGTCCTTACCGACGTGATCGATGCCTATCACGGGGTCGGGCAGTCGACACCGATCGCGGTCCGCTCCTCGGCGACGGGGGAGGACGGCGCGGAAGCCTCGTTCGCCGGGATGAACGCCAGTTTCACGAACGTGTGGGGGGACAACGCCGTCCGGGAGCGGATCGTCGACTGCTGGGCGTCGTTGTTCTCGCCCCGGGTGATCGGGTATCGGGCCGGCCGTGGTTTCACCGGGGAACCCGCCATCGCCGTGGTGGTGCAGAGGATGATCACCGCTGATCGTTCCGGTGTCATCTTCACCGCGGATCCGCGTTCCGGCGATCGGGATCGCTTGGTGATCGAGGCGGTCTTCGGTCAAGGCGAAGCGATCGTTTCCGGGGCGGTCGAACCGGATACCTATCTGGTGGCGAAGGAAGGTCTGCGGCTGGTTTCGGCCCGGGTCGGCAGCAAGTCCCACAAGATCATCGCCGAGGTGGGCGGGGGAGATGTCAAGGTCGAGCTTCCCGCGCATACGGCGGGCCGCCGGGTCCTCGACGACGCGACCGTACTCGAGCTGGCACGGCTCGCGACCCGGATCGAAGACCACTACGAAACGCCCCAGGACATCGAATTCGCCATGACGGGCAAGGAGATCTGGGTCGTCCAATCCCGGCCGGTCACGACTCTTCCGCCCGGCCGCGAACCGGCGCCGGACGTTCTCGTCACCGGGCTGGCCGCGTCGCCGGGCATCGGCGGTGGAGCGGTACGGGTGCTGCGTGATCCGGCCGAAGGCGGACAGTTGCGGGACGGCGAGGTGCTGGTCGCCCCGATGACCAACCCCGACTGGGTACCCGCCATCCGGCGAGCCTCGGCGCTGGTGACCGACGGAGGAGGGATGACCTGTCACGCCGCGGTCGTCGCGCGGGAGCTACGGGTTCCCTGTGTGGTCGGCACCGGCGACGCGACCCGGGTTCTCGCGGGACGTGGACCCGTGACGGTCTACGGCACGACCGGCGAGGTGCGGTCCGGCTACGTTCGGCCGCCGTCGCGTACCGAACCCGCGGTGGCGCCCGCCGCGCCGGAGACGATCGGAACCAGGCTGTACGTCAACCTCGCCATGCCCGAACACGCCGAAGAGGTCGCCGCGCGGCAGGTCGACGGGGTCGGGCTGCTTCGGGCGGAGTTCCTGCTGACCGAGGCGCTCGGCGGACGTCATCCCCGTGACCTCATCGCCAAGGGCGAACAGGAGTCCTTTGTGGACTCGATGGCCGAGTCCCTGCTGCGGATCACGCGACCCTTCGGCACGCGCCCGGTCGTCTATCGGACGACCGACCTGCGCAGCAACGAATTCCGCGGGCTCGCCGGGGGCGAGGCCTACGAAGCCGTCGAGAGCAATCCGATGATCGGCTACCGCGGCTGCTTCCGCTACGTGCGGGAGAAGGACCTGTTCGACCTCGAACTCCGCACGCTCGCCCGGGTCCGCGAGCAGACGCCGAACCTGCATCTCATGATCCCGTTCGTCCGCACGAAATGGGAGCTGGAGGCATGTCTCGACCTGATCGACGCGAGCCCGCTCGGACGGCAACGTGGACTGCGTCGCTGGATCATGGCGGAGGTCCCGTCCGTGGTGCACTGGCTTCCCGAGTACGCCGGGATGGGCATCGACGGTGTGTCCATCGGCAGCAACGACCTCACTCAGCTGGTTCTCGGGGTGGACCGGGACTCGGCGGTCTGCGCGGAACTGTTCGACGAAGCCGACCCCGCCGTGCTCGACACCATCGGACGGATCGTCGGCACCGCGCGAGACGCCGGAATCACTTCCTCGCTGTGCGGACAGGCACCTTCGGCGAAGCCGGGCTTCGCCGAACACCTCGTGCGGTTCGGGATCACGTCGATCTCCGTCAACCCCGACGTGGTCGACGCGTCCCGGAGTGCGATCGCGGCCGCCGAACGCCGGGTCCTGCTGGACGCCGCCCGATGAACGCGATCGAGATCCGCGGTCTGCGGAAGAGCTTCGGCCGAACGAAGGCGTTGGACGGCCTGGACCTGACCGTTCGAACCGGTGAGGTCCACGGCTTCCTGGGGCCGAACGGTGCGGGCAAGACGACGACTCTGCGTATCCTGCTGGGACTGCTGCGGGCCGACGCCGGCGAGATGCGGCTGCTGGACGGAGACCCTTGGCGTGATGCCGTGTCGCTTCACCGGCGGCTCGCCTATGTGCCCGGTGAGGTGTCGCTCTGGCCGACGCTCACCGGGGGAGAGGTGATCGACCTGCTCGGCAGGCTTCGGGGTGGCATCGACGAGCGACGGCGAGATCGCTATCTGGACCTGTTCGACCTCGACCCGACCCGCAAGGGGCGCACCTACTCCAAGGGGAATCGCCAGAAGGTGGCCGTCGTGGCGGCGTTGGCCTCCGACGCCGAACTGCTCCTGCTCGACGAACCGACCGCCGGGCTCGACCCGCTGATGGAAGACGCCTTCCGGGGCTGCATCCGGGAGGAACGCGACCGCGGCCGGACCGTCCTGTTGTCCAGCCACATCCTCTCCGAGGCCGAGGCGTTGTCCGACCGCGTCAGCATCATCCGGGGCGGTCGTGTGGTCGACACCGGGAGCCTCGACGAACTCCGGCACCTGACGCGGACGTCGCTCACCGTGCGGCTGACCGGGCTGCCGGACGGGCTCGCGGCCTTGCCGGGCGTCCACGAGTTCGGCCACGACCGGGACACCTTCCGGATGACCGTCGACAACTCCGAACTCGGTGCGGTCCTCGCCGCGCTCAGCCGCGTCGGAGTGCTGGAGCTGACGAGTCACGCTCCGACCCTCGAGGAACTCTTCCTGCGCCACTATCGCGAGCCGGTCCTGGAGTCCCGATGAGTACCATGACCGGGACCGGCGTCTTGTTCCGCCTCGCCCTGCGCCGCGAGCGGCTGCGAGTTCCTTTGTGGACACTCGCCTGCGCGGCGACCACCGCCGGAGCGGCCGCCGCCACTGCGGACCTCTATCCGTCACAACGGGAACTGACCGTCTTCGCCGAGGCAGTCAACGCGGTCCCCGCGCTTGTCGCTTTCTACGGCCGCATTTACGATCCCACTTCGCTCGGTGCCGCCGCGGTGCTCAAGCTGACCGGTTTCGGCGCCGCGCTGGTCGCGTTGCTGATCATCATCATGGTGATCCGGCACACCAGGGCGGAGGAGGAGTCCGGCAGGCTGGACTTGCTCGGCTCCGGTGTCCTGGGCAGGCACGCGTCGCTCGCCGCGGCGCTCGCGGTCACCGCTGTCACCGGACTGGTCCTCGGGATCCTGACCGCCGGTGGGCTCGTCGCCGCGGGGCTGCCGTTGGCGGGTTCGGTGGCGTTGGGGGCAGGCTGGATGACGGCGGGCTGGGCCTTCGGTGCCATCGCGGCAGTGACGGCGCAGTTGTGCCGGTCCACGCGGCTGGCGACCGGTATCGCAGGCGCTGTTCTCGGACTCGCCTATCTTCTGCGTGCCATCGGGGACTCCGGACCGGAATGGCTGTCCCCGATCGGCTGGGCGCAGCAGATCCGGCCGTTCGCCGGGGAACGCTGGTGGGTCGTGGCGATACCCCTCGCGTTCGCCTCCGTGCTGGTGCTGATCGCGGTCAGGCTGAGCGATCGCCGTGACATCGGCGCCGGCCTGCTGGCCGACCGCGCCGGCCCCGCACACGCCGGTCGTGGCCTGCGAAGCAGCGGTGGTCTGCTCTGGCGGCTCAACCGCGCCGGTCTGCTCGCCTGGACGGCGGTCTACCTGGTGTTGGGCCTTGTCATCGGCAACCTGGCCAACGGCATCGGCAAATTCCTCGACAATCCCAGGGCCGAGCAACTCATTCTCGCGTTGGGCGGGGAGAAGGCACTGTCGGACGCGTTCTTCGCTCTGGAGTTCGGCGTCGCTGGGGTCGTCGCCGCGGTCTACGGGATGTCCGCGCTCACCCACTTACACGCTGAAGAAGAGGCACTCCGCGTCGATCCGCTCCTCACCTCGTCGGTCTCACGAACCCGGTTGTTGACCGGCTACCTGGTTCTCGCGATCGCCGGAAGCGCGCTCCCGATGCTCGCGGCGGGCCTGGGCGCGGGACTCGCCGCCGGCCTGCAGACTGGGCGCCCCGGCGCCGAGATCGGCAGGCTGACGGCCGCCGCGCTGGTGCAACTGCCCGCGGTGTGGGTGCTGGCCGGGCTGGCCTGCGCCTTGTTCGGGCTGTTTCCGAGCAAGCTCGGCCTGATCTGGGTGGTGCTCGTGGCGATCGTCGTCGTCGGCGAGTTCGGCGTGCTCTTCGGCGTCCCGCAAGTGGTCCTGAACCTCTCGCCGTTCACCCACCTGCCGAACCTGCCGGGTTCGACGGAGAGCATGACGTCCATTCCCTGGCTCGTCTTGGTCGCCTGCGCGTTGCTCGCGGCCGGTGTGGCGGGCTTCAGGCGCCGGGACATCGCTGCTTGACACTTTCGGAAAGGAGATCGAGATGAGCAAACGTCGTCGAGTGCGCGAGGTGATGCGCGGCCAGGTGCTCACCGTGCGGCCGGAGACCCCGTTCAAGGCGATCACCGTCCTGCTCACGTCGTGGGGAGTGGGCGGCGCGCCCGTGGTGGACGACGAAGGCAGGGTCGTCGGCGTCGTCTCCCAGCGTGATCTGCTGGAACGGGAGATCCAGCACCGCCTGCTGCGGTTCCGGCCCCGGTTACGGCGCAAGGTGGAGGGAAGCCGAGCCGACGAGTTGATGACCGGGCCCGCGATCACGGTGGCACAGGATGCCGGGGTGGACGAAGCGATCCGGCTGATGGAGAACCATCGGGTGCATCGGCTGCCGGTTCTCGACGACGACGCGAAACTGGTGGGCATCGTCGGGAGAGCGGACCTTCTGCGCGGCTTTCTGCGATCCGATTCGGATCTGCGTGAGGAGGTTCACACCGAGGTCGTCAAGCGGGCGATGGCGATCGATCCGGACACCCTGTCGGTCTCCGTGCACAACGGCGTCGTCACGGTGCGCGGTCAGGTCGAACGTACCGGCATGATCCCGGTGATCGTGGCGTTGATCCGGCGGCTCGACGGTGTGGTGGACGTCCGCGAACACCTCACCGCCGAGCTGGACGACAGCCACTTGCCGATCGAGGAACCGGTCGGGACCGGTGTCATCGAGGCGCTGAAGCGTCATTAGTGACCAAACGCGGCCCGCTTCCGTCCCCTGGTGGGGGACGGTGGTGGGGTGATGGCTCCCTTCGCCGTGTCTAATGCGGTGAAGGGAGCCTTCGGCCCGGCTAGCGTCCGAAACGAGGCGTTGCGAAAGCCACTTTCGCAACGTTGAAGGTTGTGAAAGTGGCTTTCGCAACACCGAGCGAGGCCCGGGCCGGCCGCGTGTGTTCAGCCTCGGAAGAGGGCGACCTTGAGGGCGTCGCTTTCTTGAGGGCGGGCGAAGACGTCGTAGGCCTCGTCCATCTCGTCGAGTCCGAACCGGTGGGTGATGAACCGGGTCGTGTCGAGCCTGCCGGCGGCGAGCATCCGCAGCAGCATCGAGGTGCTCGACGTGTCGACCAGGCCGGTGGTGATGGTGATGTCGCGGATCCAGAGGTCCTCCAGATGCAGCGTCGCGGGCGCGCCGTGGACACCGACGTTCGCGACGTGGCCGCCAGGACGGACCAGTTCCGTGCACAGTTCGAAGGTCTCCGGCACGCCGACCGCTTCGATCGCGACGTCCGCGCCGAGACCGCCGGTGAGCTCCGCGATGGCCGCGGCCGGGTTCTCGCCGGGCTGGAGGAGGACGTCCGCGCCGAAGTTCTTCGCGGCGGCGAGCCTGCTGGGTTCCTTGTCGATCACCACGATGGAACTCGGGCCGAACAGCTGCGCCGTGGTGATCGCGGCGAGCCCGATCGGTCCCGCCCCGACGATCGCGACGCAGTCGCCGGGCTGGACCCGTCCGTTGCGGGCGCCGACCTCGTAGGACGTCGGCAGGATGTCGGCCAGCATCAGCGCGGCCTCGTCCGCGACACCGTTCGGCAGCACGTAGGTCGAGGTCTCGGCGAACGGAACGCGCACGAACTCCGCCTGCACGCCGTCGATCCGGTGCCCCAGGATCCAGCCGCCACCGCCGAGGCACTGCCCGTAGACGGCTTTCCGGCAGTATTCGCAGCGTCCGCACGCGGTGATACAGGAGACCAGTACCCGATCGCCCGGCTTCAAATTCGTCACCGCCTTGCCGACTTCCATGATCGTGCCGACCGCTTCATGGCCCAGGATCGTGCCCGGTTCCACGGCGGGCACGTCGCCCTTGAGGATGTGCAGATCGGTGCCGCAGATGGTGACCGCGTCGACGCGGACGATCGCGTCGGTCGCCGCGGCGAGCTCAGGCTGCGGCCGGTCGGTCCAAGCCCGCCGCCCCGGTCCGTCGTAAACGAGTGCCTTCATGTTCTCTCCTTGTTCGCGGAAGGGCCATCGGTTCGAGCGTGTCGCGATGCGGCCGCTCGACACAGAGCCCAAAGCCCCTGCGGGTAGCGACGTACGGCCGCATCACCACCGGGACGGGTGTCTAGCGTCGACGGAGTCGGTATCCGGAACCGATCGGCTGAAGGCGTGCTCCATGGCGGCCGCGTTGTGGGCGGCCGAAGAGGCGTTGCTGCACAAGGCGGACTGCTGCTTCTGATGGCCTACTGTGTCGATGGCGCGCCCTTCGGGAATCGATCGTTTCCGCCTGATACCTGGTTGAAAGCAAAGGAAGCCATCACCGAAGAAGTACTGCATGAGTTCCCGCGCGGGCTGCGAGTCGGCGGTTCCCGAGGTGAAAGTGACCACCGCGGCCGTCGATACGGGCCCGGCCGCCGCGTCGACGGAAATCTCGGTCATGGCTCGCTTCTCGCCATCGGGGCTCCCGCTGGAGAGATCGCCGGAGCGTCCGCGTCTCGCCTGTCCTCGGATGCCGCCTGCCCGGTCGTGGTCGTCCGGGGACCGGGTGACGCCGGGCCCGTTGTCGTCGGGGTGGACGGCAGTCGGTTGAACGAAGAAGCACTCGCCTGGGCCTTCGAGGAAGCGGCCAACCGGAAGGTCCCCTTGGCCGCCTTGCATGCGTGGCACGACGGTGACATAGCGGGACTTTTCACCGGTGAAGGTGCTCTGCCTTTCCCAGCGAATCGGTGCGCGGGACAAGCCTCGGCACCGCCTGCTCGAGCCGAGCGAGAAAGGCGGCCGCGGGCGAGGTGGTTTCGACGCTCTGGCTGTCGGGTCGACGAGTCACGCCCTGATCCATCACGCGAAGTGCCCGGTCATGATCGTCCGAGAGACGCCCTCACTCGTTCCGTAACGGCAAGACAACGTCGGTGATGTAGTCGGCGGGGTCCGGCGTGCTGTCCGGTCCACACAGGTACAACTCCCGTGGAGCTTCAGCGGGTCCGCGGCCGTTTTCCTGAACCCATTCGTACACGGCTTCATACGCCGCACCGATCTCGTCGTAAGGCCCGTGATGCGAGGTGCGGGCGGCGGGTCCGCCGTCGAGGGTGACGATGTCGATATCGCCCTGCGATGGGAGGTCGCCGGGAATGGGCAGGTAGAGGTCGAGATCGAGTTCTTCGCCTGGTTGGAAATCGCCCGGATAGGCCGCTTGGGGAGGGCCGTTCGGAGCGGTACCTGCTTCGGAGACGAAGGTGTACAACGCGTCGAGTCCCATCCCCACGCACTCGCCGATGTCGGTCGTCGTGGTGTGGCGTCGCAGATGTGCTGCGTCGATGGAGTCGAGTTCGGTGAGTTCCACTGCATAGGTCATGACACGAGCATCAGCCGCCGGGCGACCGTGGCGGAGACCCCAAGGTCCCTTCCCACGGCGTCCTAGGTCCCTGGTGACGCGCTGGCCGACCGGCGTACCGATTAGAGCATCGACTTGGGAAAGGACGATCGATGCGGACGAAGGAAACCATGACGAAGCCCGAGGTGCGGGTGGCGGTACGCGGCGATATCGAACCGGATTCCGCGAGCCTTGCGGCCGCCAAGGTTTCGCGCCTGATGAGGCTCGCCCACCGGCCGGTACTGGCGGCGTCGGTGCGACTGACCAAGTACGGGGATCCCGCACGGGAGCAGTCGGTGACGGCGCAGGTGTCCCTGGACGTGAACGGCAGGCCGGTACGTGCGCAGGCGGCGGCGCCGTCGGTGGACGAGGCGATCGATCGGATGGACGCGAAACTGCGGCGGCAGCTGGAGAAAAGTGCCTTGCACTGGGAAGCCCGGCGTGGAGGGCGTCCTGTTCCGGATCCCGGCGAATGGCGCCACGAGTCGGCTCCCGCTGTGCGGGAGCCGTGGTTCCCGAGGCCGGAGAAGGAACGAGAGATCGTGCGGCACAAGTCTTACTCGATGGCCCGTTCGACGGTCGACGAGGCGTTCGTCGACATGCACCTCCTCGACTACGACTTCCATCTGTTCACCGAGGCCGGTACCGGGCAGGACAGCGTGCTCTACCACGCCGGGCCGACCATGCATCGGCTCGCTCAGATCGTCCCACCGGGCCCGCACGACTTGAGTCCCTTCAAGCTTCCTCTCACGATCAGCAGGCGGCCGGCGCCGTTTCTGTCCACAGTGGAGGCCGTGGAGCGGCTCGGCCTGACCGGCTTGCCGTTCCTGTTCTACCTCGACGCCGAGCGGGGCAGGGGCAGTGTGCTGTACCACCGCTACGACGGTCACTACGGCCTGATCACCCCGGCGGTCTAGGTGACTCTTCCCATGACCGAGTCACCGCGCGCCGGGCAGGCCGAGGTGCTGGCGGTGGCGGGGCTGACCAAGCGCTTCGGCGAACGGGTCGCCGTCGACGACGTCGGTTTCTCCATCCGCGCCGGCGAAACCTATGGCCTGCTCGGCCCGAACGGCGCGGGGAAGACGACCATCATCCGGCTGGTGTGCGGCTTGCTGCGGGCGGACGCCGGCAGCATCACGATCGCGGGTGCCGCCGGCGGTGGGGCCGTGCTATCCCGGGAACGGATCGGCTATGTCCCGCAGGACATCGCGCTGTACCCGGATCTCACCGCACGGGAGAATCTGCGGTTCTTCGCCCGGTTGTACCGGCTACGCGGGAAAACGCTGGATCGGCGGGTCGACGAAGTGCTGGAGTTGATCGGCCTCACCGACCGTGCCGGGGACCGGGTCGAGTCCTTCTCCGGTGGGATGCGCCGCCGGCTCAACATCGGTGCCGGCTTGATGCACCGGCCGACGCTGCTGATCCTCGACGAGCCGACGGTCGGGGTCGATCCGCAGAGCAGGCACGCGATCATGGAGAACGTGCGGTCGCTCGGCACGAGCGGGATGGCCGTCCTGTACACCACGCACTACATGGAAGAGGCCGAACGCCTGTGCGACCGGGTCGGCATCATCGACCGCGGCCGCCTGATCGCCGAGGGTACCCGCCGCGAGCTGATCGACCGGCTCGGCGAGCATGACCGCATAACGCTCTCCACCGACGGGGATCCGGCCCGGCTGGTGGACCGGATCGCCTCCGTCGCGGGGGTCGAGAGAGTCGATTCCGCGGGGGACGAAGTCCACCTGATCGTGCGCGAGGGCCGTCGCATGCTGCCCGCGGTTCTCGACGCGGCCGAGAGGTCCGAAGTCGGAGTGCGCTCGGTCGAAGTGACCGAGCCCGACCTCGAGGCGGTCTTCCTCCACCTCACCGGCACCGCACTCCGAGACTGAGGGAGGCAAGATGCATGCGGCGTTCGTCGTGGCGGCCAAGGACCTGCGCCAGCGGCTGCGAGACCGATCGGCGTGGGTGCTCGGATTCGTCGCGCCGGTGGCTGTGGCCTTGCTGATGAGCTTCGCCTTCCAGGGAGGGGAGCACTTCCACACCAAGGTGGCCGTCGTCGACCAGGACGGCGGGGCGTTGGCGACGGCGTTCACCGCGTTCCTTACCGGACCACAGCTGGACTCCGTACTCGACGTCGTCCCCGTGACGAGCGAAACCGATGCCCGCGCCTTGATCGACGAGGGGGAACTCGGTGCGGTTTTCCTGATTCCCCAGGGCTTCACCGCCGTTGCACACGGTGGCACGGCCGAGCCGATGACCGTGCTCTCCGGAGTCGATTCGCCGCTCGCCGGAACGGTCGCCCGATCCCTCGGCGAGTCTTTCGTGGCTCAGCTGAACGCCGACCGCCTCTCGATGGCGACGGCGCTGGCCGCCGGAGCCGGATCCGTGGATCCGTCGGAGATGGCCGGATTGCGGCTCCCGGAGCAGGTCGTGCCCAAGGCGGCAGGGACCGAGCAGCTCACCGCGGCCGGGTATTACGGTCCCGCGATGGGGATCTTCTTCATGTTCTTCGCGATCGGTTTCGGTGCGCGCGGATACTTCGAGGAACGCGCGAACGGCACCCTCGACCGGATCGCCGTCGCCCCGGTCGGCGCCGGTGCCCTGCTCCTCGGAAAGGCGCTGGCCACGTTCGTCTACGGCGTCGCCAGCTTGTCGTCGGTCGCGTTGGTCACCGGCTTGGTCCTCGGCTCGGGGTGGGGGCCGCCGCTCGCTGTCGGCATGATGATCGTCGCGCTGGCATTGACGCTGGTCTGCCTGACCGCCTTCGTGATCGCGGCGGCCGGCAGCGATCGGCAGGCAGATGGCATCGCCTCACTCGTGATCTTCGGACTGGTCCTGATCGGCGGCAACTTCATCATGCTCGGCGGTGCACCGGAGATCATGCGAAAGCTCGCCCTGCTGACGCCGAACGGGTGGGCGTTGCGGGCCTTCACGGATCTCGCCGGGGGAGCGGGCTGGATCAGCGTCGTCCAGCCGGTCTTGGCGATCTTGTCGTTCTGCGCGGTGATCTCGGCCATCACGGTGCCGATCTACCGGAAGAGGTTCAGATGAACGTGGTGACCATCGCGTTGGTGTCGCTCCGGAGGCTGGCGCGAGACCGGATCGCCTTGTTCTTCATCGTCTTGCTGCCGGTCGTCGTGATACTGGTGATCGGCGCGGTGATGCGTGGTCAGAACGGGTTCAGGGTCGCTGTCGTGGCTGCGGAAGGGCGCTTCGCCGTCGAGCTGACCCAGAGTCTCGCCGCCGCGGGAACGCTGGTCACCAGCCCGTTCACCGAGGAGCCGGCGGCGAAGGACGCCCTGCGACGCAACGAAGTCGACGCGGTTCTGCTCATTCCCGCCGGGATGGACCAGGCCCTGACGGCCGGGGCGGCGGTCGAACTCCCGTTGCTCACCACCGTCGCTTCGGGCACAGGCCAGGGGGCCTGGTCGGCGGTCGCGTCGGTGGTCGCGGACCACGCGGCGACCGTTCAGGCCGCCGCCTTCGCCGCGAGCCGGACCTCTGCCTCCTTCGACGAGTTGTTGCCGCTGGCCCGGTCGCTCGACCCGACGGTGCCCCAGGTCGCCGTGCGAGCCGAAACGGTGGGAAACACTGGCGACGTACTGCCTCCGGGATTCAGCTACAGCGCCCCGACCATGCTCGTGTTCTTCGTCTTCATCAACGCGCTCGCCGGTGGTGCGGCCTTGATCCAGACCAGGCGGCTCGGTATCCATGCCCGGATCCTCGCCGGGCCGGTCCGCCCGCGTGAGGTCATGCTCGGTGAAACGCTCTGCTACCTCGCGCTGACCTTGCTCCAATCCGGGCTGATCATCGGGGTGGGTGGCCTGCTCTTCGGGGTGGACTGGGGCGACCCGCTCGCGGCTGTGACCCTGACCTTCATGTGGGGTCTCGTCGGTGCCGGCGCGGGGATGCTGAGCGGCGCGCTGTTCCGCACCCCAGAGCAGGCGTCGGCCATCGGACCCGCGCTCGGCATCGGGGCGGGCATGCTCGGCGGCTGTACCTGGCCGTTGGAAATCGTCCCGCCCGCCGTACGTGCGGCAGGACACGTCACGCCGCACGCTTGGGCGGTCGACGCCTGGACCACGATTCTGTCGCGGGGCGGCGGACTCGGCGACATCTTGGGGCCCATGGCGGTGCTCGGTGCCTTCGCGGCCCTCTTCCTCGGCGCGGCGACTCTGCGGCTGCGACGGTCCTTGACCGCTTGAGCCCGGCGGCGAAGGTTGCGGGTGGCCGCGTGGTGCAGGGCGACACCTACCGATCGCCGAACAGCGACGGGCCGGAATCCTTTTTGAGTTCGGTGGCCAGGACCGCGGCTTGTGTGCGGCGTTGGAGGCCGAGTTTGGCGAGGATGCGCGAGACGTAGTTCTTCACGGTCTTCTCGGCGAGGAACATGCGTTCACCGATCTCGCGGTTGGTCAGTCCTTCGCCGATCAGTTCGAAGACCGCGCGTTCTTGTTCGGACATGCCGCTGGTCGGGTCGTCGCGGTCGCGTTCGCGGCGGATGCGGTTCATCAGCGCAGCGGTGGTCCGGCTGTCGAGCAGTGAGCCGCCGGAGGCGATGGTGCGGATGGCGGAGATGAGGTCGTTGCCGAGTACTTGTTTGAGGACGAAGCCGGATGCTCCGGCCATGATCGCGGTGAAGAGCGCTTCGTCGTCGGCGTAGGAGGTGAGCATCAGGCAGCGCAGGTCCGGTTGGGTGGAGAGCAGGTCCCGGCACAGTTCGATGCCGTTGCCGTCCGGGAGCCGGACGTCGAGTACGGCGATGTTCGCGTCGCTCTTCGGGATCCTGGCGAGTGCTTCGGAAACCGAGGCCGCTTCACCGGTCACCGTGATGTCCGGTTCGTTGCCGAGGAGATCGGCGAGTCCTCGGCGGACGATCTCGTGGTCGTCGACCAGAAACACCTTGGTCGTCATACGTTTCCTCTCGCTGCGTGATACCCGGCCCGCGAATTCGACCGTACTCGTCCGTTCCGCCCGGCGCAGCCGTCACACCGTCGCGGGGTACTTGGTCCTGGTGATCCGAGTCCTCCGAATCTGCTGCCGGTCCGCCGCGACGGCGCATCGTAGAGGTACGTGAAGTGGTAGGAGAGGACTGACATGGCCGGACGAAGGGCGGCGGAGCGCTGGTCGCCCGCGGAACTCGAGGTAGTGGCGGGGGCGGTGCTGCGTGCGCCGTCGGTGCACAACATCCAGCCTTGGCGGCTGAACTTCGAGGACGGTCTGCTGGTCCTGGTCGAGCGCCGGGAGCTGGAGCTTCCCGAGCACGATCCGCACGGCCGTGACCGCCTCATGTCGTGTGGAACCGCGCTGGCCAATCTGGAACTCGCCATCCGGGTGCTCGGCCACCGGACGTACACCACGGAGTTCCCCGACCCGGACCGGCCCGAAGTGGTGGCCGCCGTCGAACCGGACGGGCCGCTGCCCCCCTCGGTCACGGAGGTGAACCGCTATTCCGCGATCAAACGACGGCACAGCCATCGCCGTCGTTTCGCAGGACGATCGCTGACCAGGCACCAAATCGTGGATCTCCGGGACAGTGCGGCGGCCGAAGGAGTCCAGACCAGGCCGATCCTCGACGAGATCGAGCTGACCATGGTCGCGGACCGGCTCGAGTTCGCCGCCGAGGCTCATCAGCATGATCGCGGTTATCAGCGGGAGCTGGCCCTGTGGACGGTCCGTGACGAGGGCCAGCGCAGCGGCGTCGGCCTGGCCGTGAGCGCGCGTTCGGCCGGTTCGCTGCCGTGGGCGGGGCTGGTGCGTGAGTCGACGGCGCTGCCTGATCGCGAGGTTCTCAAGCGCAGGCTGGCCGAGGAAACGTTGCTGGCGTTCGTCACACCAGGTGACACCCGGCACGATCATCTCCGGGTAGGGAAGGCGTTGCAGCTGACCTGGCTCGACGCGGTCCACGAAGGACTCGTCGGGTCGGTCCTGACGCAGCCACTGCATCTGCCCGAGGTGCGCGCCGCCCTGACCGAGGATTTGGAGCTTTCCGGTTCCCTCCAGGCGCTCATGCGATTCGGCTACCCATCGAGTGCCGTCCCGCATTCCCCCCGACGCTCGATCGACGAACTGCTGGGTTCCGGCTTCCGGGTTGGCGAAGCCGGAGGTGACCGGTGATCGTCGACACCTTGTGTCCGGTTGCCGGAAAGGGCTAATTACTCGAGCCTGGCGCCGTCGGGTCACCGTGGGGCAGCGGCACCGTCCAGTTCAGGATCGTGCCCTGGCCGGGAGCGCTGTCGATGCTGAGGTCGCCGCCGTGTTTCTCCGCGCGGGCGCGGAGGTTGGCCAGGCCGCTACGGCGGGTGGTGTCGCCGAGGCCGTGTCCGTCGTCCTCGACGCGGGCTGTGAGCGTGGTGGGCGTCGCGGAGACCTGCACGGTGGCGGTGGTCGCGTGGGCGTGGCGGGCGATGTTCGAGAGGGCTTCGCGGACGACCGCGGAAAGATCTACCGCGAGCCGGGCCGGCACGAGAGTGTCGAGCGGGCCGTCGAGTCGCAGAACTGGGGTGAAGCCGAGCGAGTCGGTGGTGGTCCGGGCGATCTCGGAGAGCGCCCTGCGCAAACTGTGCTCGGCGTCCCCGCCCGCTCCCATCGGGGCATGCAGATTGAAGATGGTGCCGCGAATTTCGCTCACGACCTGATCGAGTTTGTGCACGACCGCCAGCACACGGTCTCGCTGGCCCGAGTCGACGGCCGAGGCGAGGTTGCTCAGGGACAGACCGGTGGCGAAGACCTCTTGGATGACGTGATCGTGCAGGTCGCGGGCGATGCGATCGCGCTCCTCGAGAAGTTGGAGCTCCTCGGAGTGCGTACGGTGCTGTGCGAGTTGCTGGGCCAAGGCGGCCTGGGAGGCGAAGGCCGCGAGCATTTCGAGGTCGCGCTCGTGGAAGCCGCGACGGCCAGGAGCGTTGGCCACGACCAGCACGCCGGTCGGTGGCCGGTCAGGGGCCATCAGCGGGGCGACCATGCCGGGCCCGGCCTTGCCTGCCCACGTCTCGTCGGACAACGGACCACGCTCGTCCTTGCTCAAGTCCTCACTGAGGAGCGGTTGCGAGCCGGTCATGGCCAGCTCGCACAAGGAGTTCTCGGTGTCCAACCGCCGGCCGACCAAACCCGCCACATCGTCCTCGCCGGCGGCCGCCTGCACCGTCAGCACGCCGGTTCCGTCCACCGGAAGGACGACGGCGGCGAGATCGGCGCGGGCGACCTCGTGGGCTTTGGCGGCGATCAGGCGCAGCACGTCTTCGGTTTCGGTGCCCGCGAGCAGGGCTGCGGTGATCTCGGCGCTGGAGCGTTGCCACGCCGCGCGGCGCTGGGCTTCCTCATAGAGGTGCGCGTTGTCGATGGCCACGGCGGCGAACCCGGCGAGCGAGAGCAGAAGCTGCTCGTCGTCGGCGCTGAATTCGTCCTCGTCCTGTTTGTCGGCCAGGTAGAGGTTTCCGAACGCCTGGCCGCGGACGAGCAGAGGTACTCCGAGAAAGGACCGCATCGGCGGGTGGCCGGGTGGGAAGCCCGCCGATGCGGGATGAGTGGACAGGTCGGTGAGGCGGATCGGGCGGGGTTCGGTGATGAGCAGGCCGAGGATGCCCTGGCCGTGGGGCGGGTGCCCGATCCGGGCGGCGCGCTGATCGTCGAGGCCGCTGTATACGAACTCGTCCACCGTTCCGTCCGGTCCGAGGACGCCCAGCGCCGCGTAGCGGGCGTTGACCAGATCCTTCGCCGCGTCGACGACATGCCGCAGCACGCGCGACAGGTCGACGTGGGAAGCCACGACATGACTGGCCCGCAACAAGGACCGCAGGCGCTCCTGGGTGTCACGGACGGTGCGGGCGTGTTCCAGCAGTACGTCGATCGCCTGGTCGAGTTTCAACCGGCCGGTGTCGGGGAACTGAAGCGGATCGACGGGGATGGTCGGGGGATCCGCTCGGATGTCGTGTTCAGGCACACTGTCCTCCACCGCAGCGAGTGCGTGACCCATTGAATCACGGCTACCCGCTTCGGAGCTGCGACTGACAACACGGTCATCGCCGATGGACCTCGCAGACCGGGACCTCCGGCCCTGACCGGCGGCGCGAACCGGCGGTCATGCTCGAAAGTGCTTGTTCTTCATCGTCTTCAGGGGAGTTATCGTGGCGAATCGACAACAGCTCGAGGTCCTGGACCGCGAGCAGTGCCTTGGCCTTCTGCGGACGGTGCGGGTGGGTCGGCTGGTCTTCGTCGAGGACGCTTTGCCGGCGGTGCAGCCGGTCAACTTCCGGGTGAAGCGGGACCACGTCGTGATCCGGGTCGCCGGTGGGGCGAAACTGGCCGCCGCGACCGGCAACACCGTGGTGGCCTTTCAGGCCGACGAACTGGATCCCGATCTGCGGATCGGATGGAGTGTGACCGTCGTCGGCCACGCGAACTTGATCACGGACGTCGCCGAGCTTGTGGACGTGTCCGGGACATGGCTGGAGCCTTGGGTCGACGGCCGCCGCGACCATTTCATCCGGATCGAGGTGGAGAAGGTGACCGGACGACGTCTGCGCGAGCCGGTGACCACCACCGCCTGACCGGATGCTCAGTGGAGCGCGACGGTGAGCAGGACGGCGCTGTCGAGGAACGCCGTCAGGCGGTGCCGCTCGGGTGGGATGGCGGTCAGCTGACCGCGGTCGAGGAGCCGGTCGTGGTCGTGGGTGCTCAGGCGAACGCTTCCGGTGATGACGTGGAGGGTGGCGGCCGGGGGCGAGTCGTGCTCCGCCAGCTCGGCGCCCTCGGCCAGCGCGATGAGGGTGACCCGTTGAGAGTTGCCTGCCACCAGGGTCCTGGCGGCACGCCGTGAGCGGTGTTCGCGGGCCTGCTGGAGCAGTTCGGCGGCCAGGACGCCGACGTCCGCGACCTCGGGACGCCCGCTCATTGTTTCGCGCGCTGTCATGGTTTTCCTCCATTCCTTTGAAGGCGGCCCGCCCCGGGGACGGGCCGTGCGTCAGGGTGCTTCGTGCTCGAACGATCCGGTCGTTCGCCGCGATCGGATGGCCGAACCCGCGACGCCGGAGAGCGTGATCGTGATGGCGAGCCCGATGGCCAGGTTGATGATCGCCGTCGCGAGACGTGCGTCCAGTGCGGCACCCAGGCTGAGCGGGATCACGACGGCGATCGCGGTGAACAGCATCATGATCCAGCCGAAGAACGTCCGGGGCTTCGGTGCGGTGAGCAGCAGGAGGTGCAGCAGAGCGGTCGCCGCGAGTGCGATGGCCGCAGACGCTAGGGAGTAGGTGAGGCTGCTCGCGCCACCCCACGCACCTTCGCGGCTGGGGGCCAGCACGGCGACTTTGACCAGGCCGCGCGCGATCAGGATCCCGACGATCGCGGCCAGGGCGGCGGTCACCGCCGTCGCGGCCCCGCCCGCCCACAGCCGTGCTCCGTTGACAGCAGGTCGATCCTTTTCCTCGAAGTCGTTGTCCATGGGGAAAACCTTGCTCGCCGGCTCCTTCGTGCAGAAGGGGCCGAGGAACCCCGATGGCGGGACCAACGGCCTGCGTACCGGATGCTCGCGTGCGCGGCCGTCCGCCACCCCCCCACGCCCTTCAACGGGGTTCGGTCCTCACGGGCACGCCACGTCCGAGACGCGCCGTTGCCCGGCGCTCACACCTTGCCGTCGGGAGTGATGACGGTGCCTTCGGTGCCCCGCAGCATCGCGGCGGGCGAGTCCAAGGCGCCGATGGCGGCGGTGTTGCCGGTGAGTTCGACGAAGCGGCAGGCGGCGTCGACCTTCGGGCCCATCGAACCGGCCGGGAAATCACGGGACCGTAGCCGTGCCGGAGTGGTGTGGTGGATCGGAGTGGCGTGCGGGGTGCCATAGTCGTCGATGACCGCGTGCACGTCGGTGAGCAGCAGGAGCGCGTCGGCGTCCAGGGCTTCGGCGAGCAGCGCGGCGGTCTGGTCCTTGTCGACGACGGCTTCGACCCCCCGCAATCGTCCGGTGTGTTCGTCCCGTACGACGGGAACACCGCCCCCGCCGGCGCAGACCACGATCGTGCCTGACTCGACGAGCGCGCGGATCACCGGAGTCTCCACCACGCGCTGCGGTCTTGGCGAGGGGACCACCCTGCGCCAGGACGAGCCGTCCCGGCGGATGGTCCAGTCACGCTCGGCGGCCAGCGCGGCGGACTGCTCCTCACCGTAGACCGGGCCGACGAACTTGGTGGGTTCGCCGAACGCGGGATCGGCGACGGAGACGAGCGTCTGCGTCATCAGCGTGGCGACCTGCCTACCGGGTACGACGTTCCGCAGCGCCTGACCGAGGAGGTAGCCGATCATGCCCTGGGTCTGCGCGCCGAGGACGTCGAGTGGATACGGCCGGGTCAGTGCGGGGTCTGCCGCACTTTCCAAGGCCAGCATCCCCACTTGAGGGCCGTTTCCGTGGGTGAGTACGACTTCGTGTTCGGTGGCGAGTTCCGCGAGTGCCTCGGCGGCGGCGAGTACGTTGACCTGCTGGAGGTCGGCGTCCGGCCGTTCACCGCGGCGCAGCAGGGCATTGCCGCCCAGCGCGACGAGAATCCGCACGGTCAGCTCCCCAGCGTGGCGACCAGGATCGCCTTGATGGTGTGCATCCGGTTCTCCGCCTGTTCGAACACCAGCGACGCCGGGGATTCGAAGACCTCGTCGGTGACTTCGACACCGTCCAGCCCGAATTCCTTGAACGCTTCGGTTCCCACCTCGGTCTCGCGGTCGTGCAGCGCGGGCAGGCAGTGCAGGAACCGGACGCCGGGGTTACCGGTGGCGCTGAGCATCTTGGCCGTGACCTGGTACGGCGCCAGCAACTCGACCCGCTCGTGCCAGGTGCCGGCGGGTTCGCCCATGGATACCCAGACATCGGTGTAGATGAAGTCCGCGCCCGCCACGGCCTCCTCGACGTCATCGGTGACGGTGATCCTGGCCCCGCTGGCCGCGCCTTCCCGTAGACAGGTCGCCAGGTACTCTTCGTCCGGCCAAAGTCCGCGTGGTCCGGCCAGCCGGACGTCCATGCCGAGTTTGGCGCCCATCGCGAGCAGGGAGCGGGCGACGTTGTTCCGGGTGTCGCCGAGGTAGCAGAAAGCGATCTCCGGCAGGGGTTTCGAGCTGTGCTCGCGCATGGTGAACACGTCGCACAGCGACTGCGTGGGGTGACTCGTCGCGGTGAGTCCATTGTAGACGGGTACGCCGGAGTGCTTGGCCAGCTCTTCGACGGTGGCCTGCTCGTGGCCACGGTATTCGATCCCGTCGTACATGCGGCCGAGCACGCGAGCGGTGTCACGGGCGGATTCCTTGTGTCCCAAGTGGGCGTCCTGGGGGCCCAGGTAGGTCGTGGTCGCCCCTTCCTCGGCGGCGGCGACCTCGAACGCGCATCGCGTCCGGGTGGAGGCCTTTTCGAAGATGAGCGCCAGATGCTTGCCCACCAGCCGGTTCTGCGCGATTCCGGCGTAGGCCGCGGATTTGAGCTGCGCGGCGAGGTCGAGCAGGAAGACGAGCTCTTCCTTGGTGAAGTCGAGTTCGGTGAGGTAGCTGCGGTTGCGCAGGTTGAAAGCCATGGGAGATCCGTTCAGCTCGGGTCGCGGTCGATCGGGCAGGTCATGCAGCGAGGGCCGCCACGGCCGCGTCCCAGTTCGCTTCCGGCGATGGTGACGACTTCGATGCCGCGTTTGCGCAGCATGGTGTTGGTGGCGACGTTGCGTTCGTAACCGAGGACGACCCCCGGTGCGACGGCGAGGTAGTTCGTGCCGTCGTCCCATTGCTCCCGCTCGGCGGCCCGGATGTCCTCGTCGGTGCTGAGCAGGGTGACCTCGGGGACTTTCAGGACTTCGGCGAGGGCGTGCCAGAGATTCTCGTTGGCGTTCACGCTCAACGTGGAGGGTTCTTCGCCCGCGGTGATGGTCCAGCTGCGGGCGCCGCGGTCGAAGTAGGGGTAGACCGCGAAGGTGGCGCGGTCGACCATGCTCATCACCGTGTCCAGGTGCATCGTGGCGTGGGAGTGCGGAAGCTCCACGGCGACGACGGTGTGTGCCTGTCCGGACGAGAACAGCGCCTTGGCGAGGATCTCCACGGCCATGGGCGTGGTGCGCTCTCCCATTCCGATGAGGACGGCACCCTCGCCGAGGACGTGCACGTCACCGCCTTCGATCGTGGCAGGCTGGTGACTGACGTCGTCATCACCGTAATAGGTGTGGAATCCGGCCCCGGCGAACATCGGATGGTGGCGGTAGATGGCTCGGGTATGCAGGGATTCGCGTTGCCGGGCGGGTTTCGCCATCGGGTTGATCGAGACACCGCGGTACACCCAGCAGGAATCGTCACGCTGGAACAGGTGATTGGGCAACGGCGGGAGGACGAAGTCGTCGGCGGCGAGGGTGTCCCATCGAAGACTCCGCGCTCGCAGCGGGGAAAGGTCGGCTTTGAGGACTCCGCCCACCAGGTACTCGGACAGATGCTCGCCGTCGAGGTCGTCGAACAGGGCCCGCAGTGGCGCGACCAGCGCCGGGCCGAGGATTTCGGGGGTGCACACGCGGTCCAGCACGAACGCCCGGCCCTCGGGCAGTGCGAGCGTCTCCGCCAGCAACTGGCCGTAGTAGTGCACGCGGACGCCTTTGTCCCGCAGGGCCTCGGCGAACGCGTCGTGTTCCTGCTTCGCCTTCTTTGCCCAGAGGACGTCGTCGAAGAGCAGTTCGCCGATGTTGCGAGGGGTCAACCGGCTGAGTTCGAGGCCGGGGCGGTGCACGATGGCCTGCCGAAGCCGGCCGACCTCCGAATGAACGGCGAAAGTCATGACTGCTCCTGCGTTTCGGACGGCGACGTGGGGGCGTTCTCGACGCTCGCGCCGTTGTTTCCGTTGGGGGAGAGGAAATAGGGGCTGTCCGCGGGGTAGCGGATGGGGGAGACGGGGGTTTCGCCGTACTCCTTGCGCTGGGATTTCATCCAAACGTAGACGGGAATACCGAGGAAGAAGGCGAACACTCCGTAGTACACCGCCTGGTAACCGCTGCCTGCCAGGGCCCAGAAGCTGAAGAGCAGCGCGAAGGCGGTCACGATCAGATCGCGGATCAGATGCGGCCAGTTCAGCGCGCGACCCTGGACGATCAACCAGTAGAGATGCGCGGCGGCGGAGTACAGGTAGGGGATCACCGCGGTGAACACACCCAGCAGCACCACATTGGTGAACACGGACTGGAAGTTCCAGTAGCCGAAAGCCGTGAGCACCGACGCCAGCACGGTGGCGGCCACGATGCCGAAGACCGGTATCTCCTTCTTGCTCAGTTTGGCGAACTGGGTCGGGAACAGCCGGTCACGGGCGGCGGCCATCGGCATTTCGGCGCAGATCAACGTCCAGCCGTTCAAGCACCCGAGCCCGGAGACGATCGCCACCACGGCCATGGCCTGCCCGGCCCAGCTCGCCCCGAAGATGGCTGTGGCCGAATCCGAGAACGGTGAGGTGGAGTCGACCAGCGCCTGCTGTCCGACCGTGCCGAACACCGTGACGGTCCCCAATACGTAGACGACCGCGCAGACGAGGGTGCCGAGCACGGTCGCCCTCGACACGTTGCGCCGCGGCTCGCGGACGCGTCCGGCGGCCACCGAGGCGGTTTCCAGGCCGAGGTAGCTGAACAGGGCGATCGCGGCCGCCGCGGAGATGGCCCCCACCCACGACAACCCGCTGGGATTGAACGAACCGAGGTTCTCGGCCTTGATGAAGAACAGTCCGATGGTCGCCATGAACACCAGCGGCACGAATTTGAGGATCGTGGTGACGATCTGGAACCACGCCAGGTTCCGGACGCCGGAGATGTTGATCGCGGCGGGCAGCCACAGGCCGATCAGCGCGATGGCGATCGACCACCACGGGTTGTGGTCGGTGTTGACGAACACTTCCACGTACCCGACCCAGGCGACCGCGATCCCGGCGTTGCCCACCCAGGCGGTCAGCCAATAGGCCCAGGCGGTGACGAAGCCGCCGAAGTCGCCGAAGGCGTCTCGTGCGTACAAGTAAGGCCCGCCCGAGCCCGGCACACGTTTGTTGAGCCAACCGAACACCAAACCCAGAGCCAAGGCGCCGATCGTGACCAGGGCGAAGGCCAGAAGACTCGACAAGCCATACGGAGCCAAGGACAAGGGCAGGGCGAACACGCCCGTGCCGATGATCGAACCGACCACCAACGCCGTCGCGGTCGGCAAGCCGAACCGGTTCGAGAACTCCTTGCCGCCCGCCGGGCGCGCCGCTCTGTCGGGATCCCCCGGTTGTTCCTGTTGTGCCATCGGTCTTTCCGATCCTTCGTTCGTGTTTCCAGGTAAAGGATCTACGTTCGATCCGGCGGCGCCATGGGGCTTAGGTCCGCGTCTTGCGGGCCATTCGGCGGTTCGCCCCGAATACCAGGGCGAGGTGCACACGCGGAAAAGGCGGACGGCACGTCCCGTGCCGTCCGCCGCACTTGATTCCGTATTCGGCTCAGCGGAGCCACTTGTGGTGCTCGACCAACGGCAGCCGGGCCCATCGCTCGCCGAGGCCGAAGGTCTTTCCCGCCGCGGTCATGGCGAGGGCGATGAGGACGAGCGCGTAGATGACGTGGTACTCGATGAGCGGGTTGGTCGACATGGTCGGCTCGCCCGCGGCGGTCGTGCGGTCGAGTGGCCATTCGGCCACCCACATGAGCGCCATCATGATCGTGCCCGCGATGGCCGAGAGCCGCAGTCCGATGCCGAGGGTCACGGCGACGCCGATGCCGAACAGGCCCGCCATGAACAGCCAGTCGGCCCACCAAGTGCCCGCCCAGGAGTGCAGGGTTTCGGCGAACGGGCCGACGTCGACACGGCTCAGGAAGCCCTTGGTGGGCGAGCCGCCGTTGAGCCAGGCGTTCTGGGTGGTCGTCGCGTAACCGAGGCCGAAGGTCTTGTCCGCGAAAGCCCACAGGAACAGCAGACCGGTGGTGATACGGAGGACGGCGAGGCTCACGGCGCCAGTGTGTGCTTCTTTCGTGTTGTGGCGGACACCGGTGGTTTCGCGCTGCCCACGATCGATCGTTGCCATGATGTCTCCTGGTTCTTCGTTCCTTGTCGGTTGAATGCGAGTCTTCAATGACCTGGATCGCCTCTCTGGGGCCGAAAGGCCCGGATAAGCCGGGCTGGAGTCCTTTCCGAGTCCCGGCCCGACGCGGTCGTCACCCGGCGCGGGTATTTGGTCCTGGTGATCCGAGCCCTCCGTAACTGCTGCCGACTCGGCGCGGCAGCGCATCGTGGAGAGCGCGGGAGTGGCAGGAAGGACTGAAATGGTCGGACGAAGGGCTTCGGAGGACTGGTCGCCTGCGGAACTGGAAGTGCTGGCGGGGGCGGTGCTGCGCGCGCCGTCGGTGCACAACATCCAGCCTTGGCGGCTGAACTTCGAGGACGGTCTGCTGGTCCTGGTCGAGCGCCGGGAATTGGAGCTTCCCGAGCACGATCCGCACGGCCGTGACCGTCTCATGTCGTGTGGTGCCGCGCTGGCCAATCTGGAACTCGCCATCAAGGTGCTCGGCCGCGTGACGCGCACCGCGGAGTTCCCCGACCCGGACCGGCCCGAGGTCGTGGCCGCCGTGGCACTCGGTGGACCTGCGGTCCCGGCCGCCGCCGACCTGAACCGCTATTCCGCGATCCCGCGGCGGCATAGCCATCGCCGTCGGTTTTCGGGGCGGTCGCTGACCAGGCACCAGATCGTGGATCTCCGCGACACCGCGACCACGTACGGCGTCGAGGCCAGGCCGATCCTCGACGAGATCGAGCTGACCATGGTCGCCGATCTGCTCGAGTTCGCCGCCGAGACCCATCAACATGATCGCGGTTATCAGCGGGAGCTGGCCCTGTGGACGCTTCGCGACGGAGGGCACGCACACGGAACCGGCCTGGCCGTGAGCGTGCGCTCGGCCGGTTCGCTGCCGTGGGCGGGGCTGGTGCGTGAGTCGACGGCGCTGCCTGATCGCGAGGTCCTCAAGCGCAGGCTCACCGAGGAGACTCTGCTGGCGTTCGTCACCGACGGCGATACCCGGCACGACCATCTCCGGGCAGGGCGGGCGTTGCAACTCACCTGGCTCGACGCGGTCCACCAGGGACTGGCCGGCTCGGTCCTGACACAGCCACTGCATCTGCCCGAGGTGCGCGCCGCCCTGACCGAGGATTTGGAGCTGCCCGGATCTCTCCAAGCACTCATGCGATTCGGCTACCCCGCGGGCGACGTCCCGCATTCCCCGCGACGCTCGATCGACGAACTATTCGGCACCGGGTTCTGAGCGGGTACCGCTTCAACCACTACTGGTTGTCCATCATCAAGGAGGGAACTCATGAGCGAATTCCCCGACAAGGCCGTGATCGCCGGCGTCGACGGAATGGCGTCCTCGCTGACGGCGGTGCGCTGGGCCGCCGTGGAGGCCCATCGTCGCCGTGTCGAGTTGTGGCTGGTCCACGCGTTCGACAAGGACTCACTGGAGTATCCGCAGCCGTTGCCGACGCGTGACGAACTCGCGGATATGGCGCGGATGCGGGGACAGCGTCTGCTCCGGCAAGCCCGGGAGGTCGCCAGAGAGGCCGAACCCTCCGTGGAGGTTCAGCTGATCCTGCGTTACGAGAAGCCGGCGCAGGCGTTGCTGGCGATGTCGGAGGATGCCGGTCTTCTGGTGTTGGGCCCGGAAGAGATCCGCCCGCTCGGCCGGATGCTGGTCGGCTCGGTGTCGATCGGGCTCGCGGCGCACGCGAAGTGCCCGGTCGCGGTGGTGCGCCCCCGTGTGGCCGAGGAACAGCCTCCTTCGGAGGGTGCGGTCGTGGTCGGTATCGACGGCAGCCGGACCAGCGAGGCCGCGCTGGCGCTGGCCTTCGAGGAGGCATCGTGGCGGCGGGCGCCGCTGGTCGCTGTCCACACCTGGGACCACGCCTTCCTTTCGGCACTGTTCGAGGAAGCGCGATGGACGCTCGACGCGCGCGAAATCGAGGAACGGGAGAGCGAGGTGCTGGCCGAGCGGCTCGCAGGCTGGCAGGAGAAGTACCCCGATGTCGCGGTGGAGCGGGTGGTCGTCCGTGGCCGTCCTGCCGACGAGCTGCTACGCCACGCCGACCGCGCGCAGCTCCTGGTCGTCGGTAGCCGGGGCCGGGGCGGAGTGGCCGGGATGCTGCTCGGTTCCACCAGCCGGCATCTGCTGTCGTACGCGCTGTGCCCGGTCATCGTCGCCCGTTCACCGGAAGAGGAAAGCCGTGAACGCGACCGTCCCGCATCCGCGTCGATAGTCCACAAAGGAGGGTGAGCGGCCACGGCCGCTCACGCTCCTTCCGTCACACGAGCGTGCGCCCCGCGCAGCGCGAGCTCGTGCAGCGCGACGAGGTCGCGTTCGATGGCTTTGGAGAAGAACCCCGAGTCCGGTGAGCTGTCGAAGTCCAGCGTCACGCCGAAAGTGACATCGTCGCCGTAGGACAGGACGGCGATTCCGGTCCGGAGACGCAACGCGATCGGGACGTACGGATAGAGGCCGAGCACCGCGCGACCGAGCAGGTGCAAGGGTTCGCGGGGGCCGGGGACGTTCGTGGTGACCGTGACGACGTTGTGCTGGGGAAGACCGGCCGCCAACCGGATCGCCCACGAGATCGGCGCGAAGGGAACGTGCAGCCCCGCGCCGGTCAGTTCGGCTCCTGTCTCGACCTCTTTGCTGTTCTTCAGCCCGGCCAGCCGCCGGTGGACCTCGGTGAGCCTGTCCGCCGGATCTTCGATGTCCACCGGCAGCAGCGGCAGCATCAAGGAGATCTGGTTGTCCACGCTCGCGAAGTCCCGGCGGACCGAGACCGGGACCAAGGTACGCACCGAATCCGGGCGCGGCTCCTCACCGCGCCTCAACAGCAGCGCGCGAAAGGCGGCGGTGATCGACGCGAGGACGACGTCGTTCACGGTCGTGTCGAAGACTTCGCCGATCTCGTGGATCTCGCGGAGCGACGCGTGTGCCAGTTCGTAACGACGGTCCGGGCCGATCGGACCGGAGAGTGAGGACCGCGCGGCCGGAACCAGAGCGGAAGCGAGTGCACCCATACCCTTCGCGGCGTCGGCGATCCGGCGCACCGTGAGACCGGGCGAGCGCACCAAACGGGTGAGCGCGACCGTTTGGTCGAAGGGGATGGCGGCGAGCTTGCGCACGGCTCCCCACAGCAGCGCGATCGACCCCGGATCCTCGTCCTGTGCCGCGTCCGGAGCCGTCGCCACCTGAGTGTCGAAGAGCGCACTGAGCAGCCGCGTGCCGCTGATCCCGTCAGCCAGGCAGTGGTGCAGTTTCGACAGCACGGCCCACCGGCCGCCTTCGAGTCCTTCGATGACCCAGAACTCCCACAACGGGTGATCGCGGTCGAGTCGTTCCGCCATGAGCAGTGCGACGAGGTCGCAGAGTGCGTTCTCGTCACCCGGAACGGGGACGGCGACCCGGTGGAAATGTCGTCGTGCGTCGAAGCGGTCGTCGTCGACCCATACCGGGGCGTCCAGGTCGAGCGGAAGCCGGTGGACCTTCTTCCGGTAGCGCGGGATCCTCGGCAGCCGACCGGTGATCGAGTCGATGAACTCGTCCTTGGCCGGAGCGGGGCCTTCGAGCACGGCGACCGACGCGATCGACAGCGTGGAGTTCGGATCACCGTCCTCGAGTTCGAGGAAGGCGGCGTCCAGCGGGCTGAGCCGGTCCATGTCCTGATCCTCCGGTCCGTGTCGGTGGGGTTCTTTTCATGGTCGCCTCGCGTGGATCGCCGAAGCAGGGGCGGAGGGCCCGGGCCATGGGGCCCTTGGTGCCTGTTCCCGGGCGCGGGCAGGCCGGATCGTCGAGAGATCCGGACGACGCGAGGTGGCTGAGGACCGGCCATGACACGAGGAGCTCACCGATGCACGTGATAGTGGTGTTCGAATCGATGTTCGGGAACACCGAACGGGTGGCGAGAGCGGTGGCGGAAGGGTTGGCGCCCTTCGCCGCGGTGGAGGTCGCGAACGTCGACGAGGCACGTGGCTACGAGGATGCGGATCTGCTCGTGGTCGGCGGTCCGACGCACGCACACGGCATGTCGCGTGCCGGCACCCGGAGCGAGGCCGCCCGTGAGACGGATGGCGCGGTTCGGTCGCACACCGGACTGCGGGACTGGATCGGTGCCCTGGACCACGCGCCGGAGCGCATGCCGGTGGCGGCCTTCGACACCCGGTTGGCGAAACCGCGCTGGCTCACCGGCTCCGCGGCGGTCTCCGCGGAACGGCGGCTCCGGGCTCTCGGCTTCGTCCCTGTCGTGCCGCCGGAGAGCTTCCTCGTCGAGACGGACGGGACGCGCACGGTCTTGAAGGACGGTGAGCGGGAGCGGGCGCGGTCGTGGGGTGCCGCGTTGGGAAGGCGCTTCGCCACGGCGATGCTCTGAAAGCCGTTGATCGAATAGGGCCTTTCGGTCCTGTGTGCGGGACCGGTCGGCCGGGTATCCGGGACCGACGGCGTGGAGCCTCGGGACGTCGGGCTCTGCGATTCGAGTGCCGGTCCAGGCGAAGCTGGAGCAGAACCGAATCGCCGACGAGATCGGCCGAGCGAACTCAAGGAGTGATCATGCAGTTGCCCGCTGAAGGAGCCATCGTGGCCGGGATCGACGGCTCGGGGTCGGCCCGGACGGCGGCGATGTGGGCCGCGGGTGAGGCTGATCGGCGCGGTTTGCCGTTGCGGCTCGTGCATGTGTACACGGTTCCCGCGGTGAACACCCCCGGCGTGTCGGTCCCCCGTGAAGCGGTTCGCGCGGGGTTCGAGAGCCGCGGCCTCGAGTGGCTTGCCGAAGCACGGAAAGACGTGCTCGACCGGTATCCGGAACTTGTGGTCGAGACGGCGGCCCGCGAGTGGAGTGCAGTGCCCGCGCTGGTCCAGGAATCCCTGAGCGCGACGATGGTGGTGCTGGGTTCGCGTGGCCTCGGCGGGTTCACCGGGATGCTGGTCGGTTCGACCGCCGTCGCCCTCGCACACCACGGGCATTGCCCGATCGTCGTCGCCAGGGGGAACCGGCCGGACGGTGTGGTCCCGCAGGCCGGCCCGGTCGTCGTCGGCACGGACGGCTCGCCCTCCAGCACGGCGGCGCTCGCGTTCGCGTTCGATGAGGCGGAGCGGCGGAAGACGGCGCTCGTCGTCGTCCGGACCTGGTCGGAGATGTTCGACCACGGGACCATCCGCCCGCATTTCCTCGATGTCGATCCGGCCGGAATCGAAGCCGCCGAGCGCACGGAAGCCGAAACGCAGATCGCTCCTTGGCGAGAGAAGTACCCGGACGTCGCGGTGGAACTCGTCGTGCGCAAGGGGCGACCGGTGCGGACCCTGCTCGAGTTCGGCGCGAAGGCGAGTCTGCTCGTGGTCGGCAGCCGGGGACGCGGCGGGTTCCAAGGCATGTTGCTCGGTTCGACCAGCCAGGCGCTGGTGGCGCACTCGGAGTGCCCGGTCGCCGTCATCCGGCCCGCGGCCCCGGCGGAATGACCACGTACCCCCTGTTCAGGAGACGAGATGCGAGCACGAGACCTGATGACGAGGCCGGTCCTCACCGTCACCCCGGAGACGACCGCCAAACACGCCGCCGGAGTGCTGGCCGAGCACGGCTTCACCGCTTTGCCGGTGGTGGATGACGATGACCGCCTGATCGGCATCGTGACCGAGGCGGATCTGATCCGCGACCGGTTCCCCCACGACATCCGGTCCGGCGATGACTCCGCTGTCCGGGTGACACCGGGCACCACCGTGCGCGAGGTGATGACCTCACCCGCGACCGGAATGGGAGCCGGCGCCGATCTCGCCGAAGTGGGCAAAGCGCTGCTCGACGGGAAGATCCGCGCGATGCCGATCGTGGACGGTGCACGGGTGATCGGCATCCTCACCCGCGGCGACTTCGTCCGTGCCTTCGCCCGCGACGACACGGCGATCGCCGCGGACGTCCGGCACCACCTCTCCGTCTACGGCGGCTCGGGCCGCTGGACCGTCGACGTGACCGACGGTGTCTGCCGTATCGCCGACGCCTATGACGACGACACCGACCGGCACGTGGCCAAGGTCATCGCCGAAGCGATTCCCGGTGTCGTCGAAGCCGAAGTGACTTACCAGGAGGAAGACCGATGAACACCGCGGAAAACAGGATCGTCGTCGGAACCGACGGGGCCGAGCCGGGGCGGGCCGCCGTCCGGTGGGCCGCCTCCCTCGCGGCCGAGCGGGGGTTGGGGCTGCTGATCGTGCACGCTCTCCACAGTGAGCAGTTGGCCTACGGTGCCGGGCTCGCCGGTCCCGTTCCGTGGCTGGACGATCTCGCTGCCGCGGGGCGCAAGGTGCTGGACGAGGCCGTGGCGGACGCCGAAAGGGTCGCTCCCGGTGTCCCGGTGGACACCGCCATGCCCACCGACTCGCCGACGCCGTACTTGATCGACGCGTCGAAGTCGGCGGCGATGGTGGTGGTCGGCGCTTCGGGGAAGGGCTTCTTCGCCGGAATGGTGATCGGTTCGACGGCGTCGGCCGTCATCGCCCACGCCCATTGCCCGGCGGTGGTTCTGCGGGGGCGGCAGGGCACTACGAACTATCCCGACAGCGGGCCGGTGGTCGTCGGGATCGACGGCAGCCCGTTGAGCGAGCAGGCACTGGAGACCGCGTTCGACGAGGCGTCGCGGCGGAACGCGTCCCTGGTGGCCGTGCACGCGTGGTCGGACGTCACCTACGACGACGTGTACGGCATGGCGCGGCTGGTCACGCAGTGGGAGAGCATCGAGGGCGACGAACGCCGTCTGCTCGCGGAACGGCTGGCGGGCTGGCAGGAGAAGTACCCGAACGTCACCGTGGAGCGGGTACTCGTCCGTGACCGGCCCCGCCACACCTTGCTGGAATGGAGTGCCACGGCGCAGCTCGTGGTCGTCGGCAGCCGCGGCCGGGGCGGCTTCACCGGGCAACTGCTCGGCTCGGTCAGCCAGGCGCTCACCCGCCACGCCGAATGCCCCGTGATGGTGGTCCGGCCGAGGAAGACCCGATGACCGCGCTCGGCGCCCCGGCCACCCCGTCAGTGCTCACCTCGGCGGAACTGTCCCAAGTGGACGCGCAGTGGCGGGCGGCGAACTACCTCGCCGCCTGCCAGATCTACCTGATGGACAACCCTCTGCTGACCGAACCGCTGAAGCCGGAGCACGTGAAGCCCCGGCTTCTCGGTCACTGGGGGACTTCACCAGGGCTGAACTTCCTGTACGCACACATGAATCGTGCGATCGTGCAGCGGGATCTCGAGGCACTGTTCGTCACTGGCCCAGGTCACGGCGGTCCCGCGTTGTACGCGCACACATGGCTGGAGGGCAGTTACTCGGAGGCGTGGCCGTCGGTCACCTACGACGAGGCCGGTCTCCGCAAGCTGTTCCGGCAGTTCTCCTTCCCCGGCGGCGTTCCCAGCCATGTCGCGCCGGAAGTGCCCGGATCCATCCACGAAGGTGGCGAGCTGGGCTACTCCCTCGCGCACGCGTATGGCGCGGCGTTCGACAACCCGCATCTCGTCGTCGCCTGCGTGGTCGGTGACGGCGAGGCGGAAACCGGTCCGTTGGCCGCGAGCTGGCAGTCGAGCAAGTTCCTGAACCCGGCCCGTGACGGGGCGGTGCTGCCGATCCTGCACCTGAACGGCTACAAGATCGCCAATCCGACGGTGCTGTCCCGGATCACGCAGGCGGAACTCGACGAGCTGCTGCGCGGCCATGGGTTCGCCCCGCGCTACGTCGAAGGTGCCGATCCGGCGCTCATGCACCAGGCGATGGCCGCGGCGCTGGACGGGGCCCTCGACGAGATCGAGGGCATCCAGGTCCGGGCGCGAGCCTCCAGCCGGATGCCTGAACGGCCGCGCTGGCCGATGATCGTGCTGCGCAGCCCCAAAGGCTGGACCGGTCCGTCCTTTGTGGACGACAAGCCGGTCGAAGGTACCTGGCGTTCGCACCAGGTCCCGGTCGCCAACGCTCGTGGGAATCCAGACCATCTGCGGCAGCTGGAGGACTGGCTTCGCTCTTACCGTCCGGAAACCCTCTTCGACGAGGGAGGGCGACCTTCGCCCGAGGTCACCGCGCTGATCCCGCGAGGCGAACGCCGGATGGGATCGAGCCCGCACGCCAACGGCGGGCTCCTGCTGAGGCCGTTGGACCTGCCCGCGGTGTCCGCGCACGCGGTGCCGGTCGAGCGGCCGGGCACGGCCGTCGCCGAGCCGACCCGGGTGCTCGGCCGATGGTTGCGCGACGTGTTCGCGATGAACCGTCGTGCGGCGAACTTCCGGTTGTTCGGTCCCGACGAGACGGCGTCGAACCGGCTCGACGCGGTGTTCGACGAGACCGCCAAGACCTGGCTGGCCGGCGTCGAGCCCGTCGACGAGCACCTCGCCGCCGACGGCCGGGTCATGGAAGTGCTCTCGGAGCACCTGTGCCAGGGCTGGCTGGAAGGCTACCTGTTGTCGGGCAGGCACGGGCTCTTCTCGTGCTACGAGGCCTTCGTGCACATCGTCGACTCCATGCTCAACCAGCACGTCAAGTGGCTCAAAGTGCACCGGAGGATCCCGTGGCGACGGCCGGTCGCGTCCCTGACCTACCTGCTGACGTCGCACGTCTGGCGCCAGGACCACAACGGATTCTCCCATCAGGATCCGGGATTCGTCGACCACGTCGCGAACAAGAGCGCCGAGGTCGTCCGCGTGTACTTGCCTCCGGACGCGAACACCTTGCTGCACGTCGCCGACCATTGCCTGCGGAGCCGCGACTACGTCAACGTGATCGTGGCGGGGAAGAACGACAGCCCGGTCTGGCTCGACGACGAACAGGCCGCGATCCACTGCGCGCGGGGTGCCGGGATCTGGGACTGGGCGAGCACGCACCCGGAACGGGAACCGGACGTCGTACTCGCCTGTGCCGGCGACGCCCCGACCGTCGAGGTGCTGGCGGCGGTGAAACTGCTGCGCGAGCACTTGCCCGAGCTCGCGGTCCGGGTGGTGAACGTGGTGGACCTCATGCGCCTCCAGCCGGCAACGGAACATCCGCACGGGATGGGGGACCGGGAGTTCGACGCGTTGTTCACCACTGATCGGCCGGTTATCTTCGCCTATCACGGTTATCCGTGGCTCGTCCACCGGCTGGCGTACCGGCGTACGAACCACCACAACCTGCACGTGCGCGGCTATATCGAACACGGGACCACGACGACACCGTTCGACATGCTGGTCCTCAACAGCATGGACCGCTTCCAGCTGGTGATCGACGTGATCGACCGCGTGCCCGGCCTGCTCACCGGCGCGGGACTGGTGCGGCAGCGGATGACCGAGGCGCAGGAACGGCACCGGCGCTGGATCGTCGAGCACGGCGAGGATCTGCCGGAGGTCCGAGACTGGGCGTGGGAGGACCGATGAGGGTTCTGACGCTGAATCCCGGCTCGTCGACCATGAAGGCGTCCCTGGTGCACGACGGCAGCCCGGTCGGCTGGGCCGCGTGGCCCCTGGATGGCGCCGGAGACGACGCCACGGTGGTGACGCAGGCGCTCGACCGATGGTCCACAGTGGACGCCGTCGCCATCCGCTTCGTGCACGGTGGCTCGAGGACGGGCCCGGAACGACTCGACGACTCGGCACTCGACGCGCTCGAACGGCTCGTTCCGCTGGCACCGCTGCACCAGCCCCGCGCGATCGGGCTGGCACGGGCGGTCCTCCGGCTGCGGCCATCGCTTCCGATCGTGGCGGCGTTCGACACCGCGTTCCACGCCGAGCTTCCGGCCGCCGCGGCGAAGTATCCGTTGCCGAGGGAGTGGACCAGGCAAGGACGGTTGCGACGGTACGGTTTCCATGGCCTCTCGTGCCGTCATGCCGCCCGCCGCACCGCCGAACTCCTCGATGTCGCCGCACCCCGGCTGGTGTGCTGTCACCTCGGCGCCGGCGTCTCGGTGACCGCGATCCGCGACGGCCGGAGCGTCGACACGAGTATGGGATTCACGCCGCTGGAAGGGCCCGCCATGGCCACGAGGTCCGGGTCGGTGGACCCGGGACTTCTGCTGCACGTCATGCGGACGGCGCCGATGTCGGCCGAGGAGATGGAGGACGCGCTCTATCACCGCTCTGGTCTGGCCGGGATGAGCGGTACGGACGGGGATCTGCGTTCGGTACTCGCGCTGGCCGCCACCGGCGATCCCGACGCGACGACCGCGCTCGAGGTCTACCTGCATCGCATCCGCCGGGAGATCGGCGCGATGGCCGTGGCGCTCGACCGGCTGGACGCGATCGTCTTCACCGGCGGGGTCACCGCGCATCAGCCGGAGCTGCTCGGGCAACTGGCGGAATCCCTTGGTGTGCTGGGGATCGCGGTCGACTCCGCGCGCTGCCTCGGTGAGGGCGATCGCGTCGTGAGTCCCGAAGGCGCGATGGTCACGGCCTTCGCCTTGGGAACGGGGGAGGACGTCGAACTCGCGCGCGACGCCGAGGACGTCCTGGCCGCCGCGCGGCTCTGAAGCCGGGTGAAGCGCGTGAAGGCCCCCTTCCCTCGGCTCAGCCGAGGGAAGGGGGCCTTCACGCGCGTTCAGGAGGCTTTAGGGCTGAAGTGGTGTGCCGCCTCAGGGGTGACGAGCACGATCGGACAGGGCGCGTGCCGGACACAGGCGGCGGCCACGCTCCCGAAGACGAGCCTGCCGATACGCCCTTCGGACGGCGAGCCGAGTACGAGCAGGTCCGCGCCTTCCGCGGCGGCCAGCAGTACCGAGGCCGGGTCACCTGTGCGGACCGAGGTCTCGACGGCGAGATCCGCCGCGAGCTCGTCGTGGATCCTCGCGACCTCCTTCGCCAGGGGATAGCCGTCCTGGATCGGGAGCCTGCCATGCGGCTGAAGCGCGAACGGTGTTCCGGGCAGGAGAACGTCCTTCGGTCGCACGAGGATCACTTCGACCCGGGCGCCGAGCGCCCGGGCTTCGCCGATCGCCCAGCGGACCGCTTCTTCGCCATGCGCGGTGCCGTCGGTCCCGACGACGATCCGGCGTTCGTGTGCTGACTGCTGGTTCATGGCATATCCCTTGACGAGGTTTCGGTGGCTCGCGCGCGCAGCAGGTCTCGCCAGGTGACAACGCCGACGACGCGGCCGTGGTCGAGTACGGGAACCGAGCGGAGCCGGTGCTCCAGCATCCGTTCCGCCAGGTCCGCGAGTTCCGTGTCCGGGTGCGTCCCGGCGCCCGGGGTCCGCATCACGTCCCGGACCTTGGTGCGGCCCCCGAGCAGGACACCCGCGTCGGGGTCGCTCGGTGACCGCGGGCCGGGCACGTAACAGGCGAGGACGACGTCGTCTTCCTCCAGGACGCCGAGCAGCCTGCCGGTCTCGTCGACGACCGGGAGGGAAGTGAACCCCTTGCCGGCCAGCACGGCGATCGCTTCGCCGAGTGTCGCGGCCGGGGTTACCGCGACGACGGGGGTGGTCATGACCTCACGTACACGCATTACCGCAGTGTGCAGCCCTCGTCGCGGTGGCCGGAACCGCTGGAGGTCCCGGCCTGCCGGGACCGAGGACCCTCTCCGCGCTCACGCGCCGGGAGGGTGTCGAAGGTCCCGGATGGCCGGGGCACACGGCTCTGCCGCCCGACCCCGTCCCGCGACAGGCTGGAAGTGTCCACCGACCGGCTAGGAGCCACAGCATGATCCCCACCGATTTCCCGGTACTCACCGCCTTGGAGGCCGCGGTGAGGGCGCCGTCGCCGCACAACACCCAGCCCTGGTTCTTCGAGCTGGAGCCGGACGCGATCGAGGTCCATCTCGACGAGGACCGGTTGCTCCGGGTGTGCGACCCCGACGGCAGGGAGGCGCGCCTGGCCTGCGGTGCCGCCTTGCTGAACATCGAGCTCACGATCGCGGCCGCCGGACGGCTCGTGGAGACGGAGCTGATGCCGGACCCTGGCCGCCCTTCGCTGCTGGCCAGGGTCGAGATCGGCGGCCGTCACCGGCCCGGCACCGAAGAACTGCGCCTCGCCGCCGCGATCCCTCGCCGCTACAGCAATCGCCGGCCGTTCGCCGATCAGGCCGTGCCGGAAGGCGTGCGAACCGCAGTACGACGAGCGGCACTCGCCGACGGAGCGGGACTTGTCCTGGTCGACGAGGTGGGCAAGCTGGAGGCGACCGCGGCACTGATCCGGCGCGCGGATCACGTGCAGACCGAGGACGAGGCCTTCCACGAAGAGCTCCAGGCCTGGACTCGAGGGCATGGCCGGGACGACGGGGTGCCCGCGTTCGCCGGGGGGCCGCGTTCGGCGGGCGGGCTGCTGCCGGTGCGGCACTTCCACGACAGTGAGGCGCCCCGGCCGTTCGAGCAGGATCCGGTCGTCGCGGTACTGACGACCGCCGCGGACGGTCCGTCGGCGCAGCTTCGCGCGGGACGGGCCATGCAACGCGTGCTGCTCACCGCGACCACCGCGGGGCTGAGCGCCTCGTTCTACTCCCAGCCCATGGAGATCCCGCCCACCCGGGAGGAACTTCGTGCGCTGCTCGGCGGAAGCGGCTATCCGCAGACGGTTTTCCGGCTGGGCTACGGCTACCCCGGTGTCCCGACCCCACGTCGCCCACTCGAGACGGTCGTCAGGCAGAAGACCTCGTGACGCCCATTTCCCTCTTCGCCACAGGAGACTTCAATGCGTACCCTTACCGCCTTTTGGCAGCGGATCCGCCCAGCCGGGAGCCCGCTCGTGCGGACGTCGGACCGGATCGAGGCGGCTCTGACGCTCACGGTGATCCTGGCCGGGTTGCTGGCGATACCGTTCGCGGCCGCGGTGGGCTCCGACATCTACGCGGGCCGGATGGCGCAGGTCGCCGAGCAGGCCGCCGACCGGCGGCCGGCCACCGCGATACTGCTGGTGGACGCGCCACCGGTGGCCATCCGGCTCGACGGCGTGCCGATCGAGGGGAGGTCCCGGGTCCCGGCGCGCTGGATCGACGGTGACGTCGTCCGGGAAGAACCGGTCGATGCCGGGAACGGTTCCGTAGCGGGGCAAGAGGTGAGGATCTGGCTGGATTCGCGGGGCGATGTGGTACCGGCACCGGTCACCCGGGATGACGCGGCGCGCAACGGCATCGGTGTCGGTGTCGGCGCCTGGCTCGGCTGTGCCGCGTTGCTCGCGGTGGTGTTCCTGATCGCGCGTTCGGCGCTGGCCAGGCGGCGTGACGCCGCGTGGAGCCGGGAATGGCGGCGGGTGGCGGACGACTGGACGACGGCCTGACGGCGGCTGGACCCCGGAACCGGTCGCGAGGCGATGGCCTGCCGTGGCAACGGCGTCCGGGCCGCTCGCCCGGTTCGCGCGGCTACCGCCTTCCGCTGATCGGAGATCATGGGACACCGTCGATGAGGGCCTGGACCGGTCCTGCCTTGGCATCGAGGCTGCCGACTGAAACGCTGAGGGCCATCATACGATGGACAATTGCCACGGTCCGCGCAGAGGGAGCCTGAGATGCCGGTAGAGCCGACAGCGGCTGAGAGCGCGCTGCCACCGAGCGCGGCGGTCCTCACCGGGTTGCGGCTGGACGAGTTGTTGCACGAGGTCCAGGAGCGGTTGTCGGAGATCGTCAAGACCAGGGACAGACTGCAGGGGTTGCTCGATGCGGTGCTGGCGGTGGGTACCGGGCTGGAGCTCGATTCGACCTTGCAGCGCATCGTGCAAGCGGCGGTCGAGCTGGTCGACGCGCAGTACGGCGCACTGGGTGTCCTCGGTGACGAGGACGGGCTCTCGGAGTTCGTCTACGTGGGGATCGATCCGGAGACCAGGTCGAAGATGGGGCATCTTCCCGAGGGACGTGGCCTTCTGGGACTGCTGATCGAAGAGCCACACCCGGTCCGGCTGCCGGACCTGTCGGCGCATCCGACGTCGGTGGGCTTCCCTCCGAACCATCCGCCCATGCACAGTTTTCTCGGCGTCCCGGTGCGCGTCCGGGACGAGGTGTTCGGCAACCTCTACCTGACGGAGAAGAGGGGTGCCGCGGAGTTCACGGCCGACGACGAGGTCGTGCTCCAGGCTCTGGCAGCGGCGGCCGGGGTGGCCATCGACAACGCCCGGCTGTTCGAGCGGTCTCGCTCCCGTGAACGCTGGCTGGAGGCGGTCGCGAAGGTCAACGGCGAGCTGCTCGGCGGCGCCTCCGTGACCGACACACTGAGCCTGATCGTCAAGAGCGTGCGGGATCTGGCCGAGGCCGATGGCGTGACGATCCTCCTGGCAGGAAGCGACGAGGGCGCCTCGCGATCACTGACCGTGACCGCCTCGTCGACCAGTGGGGGAGGTTCGTCCAGCAAGGTGGTCTCGGGGGACCATCCTGTTGTCGACGATGTCTTCACGGCGGGAGAAGCGAACCTGATCCCCGATCTCGGCATGGTGTTCCCCTCCACGGAGGACTCCACGCTCAGTGGGCCGGGAGTGATGGTGCCGCTGACCAGCGCGGGCGGCGTGGGCGGGATTCTGGTCGTCAGCCGGGAAAAGGGCTCTCCGCAGTTCAAGGCGGATCAGCTCCCGATGTTGTCGTCGTTCGCCGACCAGGCGGCGGTCGCTCTCGAGTTCGCGGAGAACCAGCGGAATCAGCGGCTGCTGGACGTGCTCGCCGACCGGGACCGGATCGCGCAGGACTTGCACGATCACGTCATCCAGCGACTGTTCGCCACCGGCATGAGCCTGCAGAGCATCGTGCCGCGCGTGCCCGACGAATTCGCCCGGAACCGGGTGACACAGGCCGTCGAGCAGCTGGACCGGACCGTACGGGAGATCAGGACGTCGATCTTCGACCTGCACACCTCGGGCGCGGACCAGTCGGTCAGCCTGCGACGCCGGTTGCTCGACGTGGTCACGGAGTTGTCGACGGACCCCTCGGTGACGCCCTCGGTGCGGATCAACGGAGCCGTCGACACCCTCGTCCCGGTGAAGTTGCACGAACACGCCGAAGCCGTCGTGCGCGAGGCGCTGAGCAACGCCATCCGCCATTCCGGTGCCGACGAGATCACCGTGTCCGTCGAAGCCGACGGCGATCTGATCATCGAAGTGACCGACAACGGCGTCGGCCTTCCCGAGACCGGCAGGCGCAGCGGTTTGGAGAACCTCACGCAGCGAGCGGAGCGATGTGGCGGCCGGGCCGAGTTCGTCGGGCGGGCAAGCGGGGGAACACAGGTTGTGTGGCGGGTACCCCTGCCGTGACGCGATCCCGGGTCACGGCGAAGGCGGTCACCGGTCGCCGAACAGCTGGCTGCGGTCCTGTTTCTTCAACTCGGTCGCGAGGACCGCGGCCTGGGTCCGTCGCTGGATGCCGAGTTTGGCGAGGATGCGGGAGACGTAGTTCTTGATGGTTTTCTCGGCGAGGAACATGCGCTCCCCGATCTCGCGGTTGGTCAGGCCTTCGCCGATCAGCTCGAAGACCGTGCGTTCCTGTTCCGACAGTCCGGCGGTGGGATCGTTGTGATCGCTCTCCCGGCGGATCCGGTTCATCAGCGCAGCGGTGGTCCTGCTGTCGAGCAGTGAGCCGCCGCCGGCGATCGTCCTGATCGCGGACACCAGGTCGTTCCCGAGTACCTGTTTGAGGACGAAGCCGGACGCGCCGGCCATGATCGCGGTGAACAGCGCTTCGTCGTCGGCGTAGGACGTGAGCATCAGGCAGCGCAGATTCGGCTGGGTGGACAACAGGTCCCGGCACAGTTCGATGCCGTTGCCGTCGGGAAGCCGGACATCGAGCACCGCGATGTCGGTGTCACTGGCGGGAATCCGGGTGAGAGCTTCGGACACGGAGGCGGCTTCGCCCGAGATCTCGATATCCGGCTCGCTGCCGAGGAGATCGGAGAGTCCTCGGCGGACGATTTCGTGGTCATCGACCAGGAACACCTTGGTCATCTGTGTGCATCCTCCTGTTGAGCCGGGTCCTGGCCGTCCTGGTGACCGTACTGATCCGTCTCGGTGAAAGCACCGGCCTGGACGTCCCGGGAAGGAGGGACTTTGGACCCTAATCGGACGAGGCGGGGCTTAGGTCCCGGCGATCGGAGTCGTCCGGACCTGCGCGCGGCACCCCTTCCTGCCGCACCGTGGAAACCGACACGGCCGGCGCGGAGGGACGGAACATGGCGAAGCGATCGCGGCAATGGTCGACGGCGGAGACCGAGGTGCTGGCGCGAACCTTGTTGCGGGCGCCCTCGGTGCACAACATCCAGCCTTGGCTTCTCGAGTTCGAGCGCGACCGGCTACTGCTGATCGAGCGCCGGGACCTGGCTCTGCCGGTACACGACCCGCTGGGCCGGGATCGGGCGATGTCCTGCGGGGCCGCTCTCGCGAATCTGGAAATCGCGGTCCGGGTACTCGGTTTCGAGCCCCGGACGGAGACGTTCCCCGATCCCGGCCGCCCTGAGGTGGTGGCGTCGGTGGAGCCGGGCGAGCGCACCCTTCCCTCGGCCGACGACCTGCACCGGTACTCCGCCATCGAGCGGCGCCGCAGCTACCGCAAGCGGTTCTCCGGGCGTCCGGTGACGCATCAACGGATCCGTGAGCTGGTGGCGACCGCCGCTTCGGTGGGTGTCGAGGCCCGGCCGATCCAGGACGAGCTGGAACTGTCGCGGGTCGCCGAGTTGCTCGAATTCGCGGCGGAGTCGTTTCAGCACGATCACGGATACCAACGCGAACTCGCGCTCTGGACGATCCGTGACGAGGTGTCCCACCGGCACGGCGTCGGCCTTGCCTCCGCCGCGCTTCCTTCGGGCTCGCTGCCGTGGGCCGGTCTCGTCAGGGCCTCGACAGCACTGCCGGACAGCGCGGTGCTGCGGCGGAGGCTGGCCGAGGAGTCCTTGCTGGTGTTCCTGACGCGTGACGACACCCGGCACGACCACCTGCGAGCGGGCCACGCCTTGCAGACGACGTGGCTGGACGCGGTCGACGGGGGACTGGCCGGCTCCATTCTGACCCAGCCGCTGCACCTGCCGGAGGTGCGCTCCGCACTGTGCGAAGACCTTGAGCTGCCCGGCTTCCCTCAGGCGCTCATGCGGTTCGGCTATCCGTCCGGTGCGGTACCCACGAGCCCCCGCCGCGCGGTCGACGAAGTGCTCGGACACGGCTTCCGAGCCGATTCCTGACCCTCGAAGGAGAAAACCACGATGCCCACGCGCAGCGAAACCGGATCCGTCGCACTGACCTTTCACGGCGGTGCGGGGACGGTCACCGGAAGCAAGTACCTGATCGACACACCCGAGGCGCGGGTGCTCGTGGATTGCGGTCTGTTCCAGGGGATCGCCGAGTTGCGTCGAAAGAACTGGGCGCCGGTGCCTGCGTCCTTCACCGAGATCGACGCGGTGGTGATCACGCACGCTCATCTGGATCACTGCGGATACCTGCCGGTGCTCGTGCGCGCGGGCTGGAGCGGGCCGGTGTTCACCACCAGGGGGACAGCCCAACTGGTCCCGATCGTCCTGCGGGACAGCGCGCATCTGATGACCGAGGAAGCGGCGCACGCGAACAAGTACGGCTGGTCGAAACACCGGCCGGCTTTGCCGCTGTACGACGCCTCCGACGCCGAGAAGGCGATCAGCCTCCTGCGTCCGGTCGAGTACGACGAGGAGATCGAGATCGCGCCGGGTGTGACGGCCGAATTCGGACAGGCCGGGCATATCCTGGGGTCTTCGTGGGTGCGGGTGCTGGCCGGCGAGCGAAGTGTCGTCTTCAGCGGCGACCTGGGCAGGCCGACACACAGCCTGTTGCGGCCCCCGCGGCCGCGGCCGGCTTGCGACGCGTTGGTCCTCGAATCGACTTACGGCGCGCGTGATCACCACGACACCGGGTCGATGGATCTGCTCGCCGACAGCATCCGGCGCACGGCGCGCCGTGGCGGCAGTGTGCTGATCCCGGCTTTCGCCGTCGACCGGACCGAGGTGCTGTTGTCGGCCTTGGCGAAGCTGATGCGTGAACAGCGCATACCCGAGTTGCCCGTCTACGTGGACAGCCCGATGGCGCTGGCCGCGCTGCGGATCTATCGCGAGGCACTGCATGGCCGCTGGCCGGAGATCCGGCCGGAACTCGCCGGGCACGACCCACTCACGCCCGGCTCGCTGACGGAACTGCGCACGGTCGAGGAATCCATGCGGGTGAACTCGCCACGGATGCCCTCGATCGTCGTGTCGGCCTCCGGGATGGCGACCGGTGGGCGGGTGCTGCACCACCTCGAGCACATGCTGCCCGACCACCGCCACACCGTGCTGATCGTCGGCTATGCCGCGCAGGGCACCCGGGCGAGACAACTCGCCTCGGGGGCCAAGCAGCTGAAAATCCATGGCCGATACGTGCCCGTGCGCGCCGACGTCGTCCAGGTCGACGCCTTCAGCGCGCACGCTGACGCCGACGAATTGCTGGCGTGGGCGACGGCCGGTCCTCCGCCGAAGACCACCTACCTCGTGCACGGGGAACCCGAAGCCGCCGAGACCGTGGCCGGCCGGCTTCGCGACGAACACGCCTGGTCCGCCGTCGTGCCTCGTCAGGGCGAGCGCGTGCTGCTTTAGCCAGGAAGAACCGAACTACCGAAGTGGGGAAGTCAATGCCGGAATACTCGAACGGGGCCGTGGTCGTCGGAATCGACGGCTCGGACTCCAGCCCGCGGGCGGTGCGCTGGGCCGCCGCCGAAGCCCGCCGTCGTCACGCCGAACTGCGGTTGGTCCACGCGATCGACGAGGAAGAGCTCAAATTCCCGCGGACGTTGCCGCTGGGCGAAGGTCTGGTCGAGAAGGCACGAACGCGCGGCCATCGCCTGCTGCGTCACGCCCGTGACCTCGTGAGGGAGGTGGAACCCTCGGTGAAGATCACCGCGGTCCTGCGGCATGACAGGCCGGCGCCCGCGTTGCTCGCGGTGTCGGAGGACGCGGCGTTGCTGGTACTGGGAACCGAGCAGATCCACGCGCTCGGCAGGGTGCTGGTGGGTTCGGTGTCGATCGCCGTGACCACGCACGCCCGGTGCCCGGTCGCGGTCGTACGCCCGCATATCGCGGAGGGCGAGGCTCCCGAGGAGGGCCCGGTGGTCGTGGGCGTCGACGGTTCCCGGGCGAGCGAGGCCGCGCTGGCGCTGGCGTTCGAAGAGGCGTCCTGGCGCGGCGCACCACTGGTCGCCCTGCACTGCTGGGACGACACCTTCCTCGCGGCACTCTTCGCCGAGTCGCGGACGACCCTGGACACCTCCGACTTCGAGGAGCGGGAGGGTGAGGTACTGGCCGAGCGGCTGGCCGGCTGGCAGGAAAAGTACCCGGAGGTACAGGTGGAGCGCGTGCTCACGCGTGGCCGGGCGTCCGATGAGCTGCTCGGATACGCCGATCGTGCCCGGCTGCTGATCGTCGGCAGCCGTGGCCGGGGCGGGGTCGCCGGGATGCTGCTCGGCTCGACCAGCCAGCGCGTGCTGTCCGCCGCCCTGTGCCCGGTGATCGTCGCCCGCTCACAGGGGGACGGGAAACGATGACGGGTGCCGGGCTTCTCCGGGAAGCCGGGGGCCTCACCGACGCCGAGGCGGCGACCGCGTTGCGGCGGGACGGACCGAACGTCCTGCCCGCTCCGAAGCGGCGGCACCCGGTACTCGTACTGGCCGGCCAATTCGTCCACTTCTTCGCGCTCATGCTCTGGGTGGCCGCGGTGCTGGCACTGATCGCCGGGATGCCCGCGCTCGCCATCGCGATCGCGGTGGTCGTGGTGCTGAACGGGGTGTTCTCCTTCGCGCAGGAATACCGCGCTGATCGGGCCGCCGAACGGCTGCGCGACCTGCTGCCGGTACGGGCCACGGTGCGGCGCGACGGACGGGCCAAGGTGGTGCAGGCGGCGGACCTGGTCGTCGGTGACGTCGTCCTGCTCGAAGCCGGCGACAGGATCTGCGCCGACGGACGCTTGATCGAGGCCGGACGGCTTTCGGTGGACGAGTCCATGCTGACCGGTGAGAGCCGTCCTGTCCGGCTCGAACCGGGTGGGACGGTGCACGCCGGAACCTACGTGACCGAGGGCCACGCCGCCGCGTCGGTGACCGCCACCGGTGCCCGATCGCGACTGGCCGGGATCTCCGCGGTCACGGCGAACGCCGTCCGCCCCAGAAGCCCGCTGACCGCGCAGCTCCACCGGGTGGTCCGGGTCATCGCCCTCGTCGCCGTCGCGGTCGGCTGCGTCTTCTTCGCCGCCGCACTGGGGTTGGGACGCACCGGCACGGAGAGTTTCCTGTTCGCGATCGGCGTGACCGTCGCCCTCGTGCCCGAAGGGCTCCTGCCGACCGTCACGCTTTCCCTGGCCCGCGCCGCGCAGAAGATGGCCGGGCGCAAGGCCTTGGTCCGCCGCTTAGAAGCCGTCGAAACCCTCGGGGCGACGACCTTCATCTGCACCGACAAGACCGGGACACTGACCAGGAACGAGATGTCGGTCGTGCGGGTGTGGACGCCCGCCGGAACCGTCGCCGTCGCAGGTGAGGGATACCGGCCTTCCGGTGATCTGACGGGAACACCGGAGGCGCTGGCGGCGACGGCCGCCCTCGCCGACTCGGCGGCGCGGTGTTCTCCGGACGCCCACGCGGTCGAGCAGGCTGGTCATTGGCAGCCGGTCGGTGATCCGATGGAGGTGGCGTTGCACGTCCTCGCCGCTCGCGCCGGTGTACAGGATCCACCGCCGCCGACCGAACGGCATCCCTTCGACCCTCGCCGTCGGCGTTCGTCGGTGAAGGACCGGGACGGAGTGCACGTATCGGGGGCGCCGGACAGCGTTCTCCCGCTGTGCCTGGAAGTTCCCGAAGGAGCGAAGGGCGCCGTGACCGCGATGAGCGAGCAGGGCCTGCGGGTGCTCGCCGTCGCCCGCCGTGGCCAGCCGTCCACAAAGGACGCTGAGAGTGAGCTGGAGCTCCTCGGCCTGGTCGGTCTGCAGGACCCGCCGAGGCCCGACGTCGGCGCCGCGATCGCCTCATGCCGCCGGGCGGGAATCAAGCTGGCGATGATCACCGGCGATCACCCGGGCACCGCCGCCGCCATCGCCGCCGAAGTCGGCTTGCTGGGCAGAGAAAAGCTTGTCGTGGAGGGAAAGAACCTTCCCGCGGACGACACCGAGCTCGGCGAACTGCTCGACGTGGACGGCGTGGTCGTCGCCAGGGTCGCTCCGGAGGAGAAACTGCGGATCGCCAAGGTGTTGCAGGCTCGAGGTCACGTCGTGGCGATGACCGGGGACGGGGTCAACGACGGTCCCGCGCTCCGCACCGCGGACATCGGCGTCGCCATGGGGGCGTCGGGGAGCGACGTCGCCCGCGAAGCCGCGGATCTCGTATTGCTCGACGACCACTTCGGCACCATCGTCTCGGCGATCGAACTCGGCCGGGCCACCTTCGTCAACATCCGCCGCTTCCTCACTTACCACCTGACCGACAACGTCGCGGAGCTGACACCGTTCGTGGTGTGGGCGCTCGCCGGCGGGCAGATCCCGCTCGCGATCACGGTGCTGCAGGTGCTGGCCCTCGACATCGGCACGGACCTGCTGCCCGCGGTGGCACTCGGCGCGGAGCCGCCGAACAAGCGCACGATGACCGGTCCGGCGAAGGGCGGTTCGCTGATCGACGGCAGGCTGGCTCGCCGCGCCTTCGGCGTGCTCGGACCGGTGGAGGCCGCGATGGCGATGGCCGGGTTCCTCATCGTGCTGCTCGCCGGCGGCTGGTGGTTCGGCGAAACGCCCGACGCCGGACTGCTGGCGGTGGCGTCGGGGACGGCGTTCTCCGCGATCGTGCTCGGCCAGCTCGCCAACGCCTTCGCCTGCCGCAGCGAGGCACGCTGGATCGGCCGTATCGGCGTCCGCGGCAATCCGCTGCTCTGGTACGCGCTCGTGTTCGAACTGGGGATGCTGGCCCTGTTCCTGCTGCTGCCGCCCTTACCGGGGGTGCTCGGTGGCGCCGTTCCCGGTCCGCTCGGCTGGGTGCTGGCCTTCGCCACCGTCCCGGTGGTCTTGCTGGCTGACACGCTGCACAAGGCCTTCCGGGCGCGAAGCCGGTAATGCCCTCTCCCAGTAAATGAAGGCCCTCTTCCTGGCGCCAGGCGCAAGGAAGAGGGCCTTCATGCCATGACCGCCTTCGTGCTGTCGACGTGAACAGTGGCCGCCATTCGGGAGATCGGGACGGAGGGCCACTGGGCCTGCCGGAGAGGGTCCTTGGTGCCTGTTTCCGGGGCGGGAAAAGCCGGATCGTCAAGGTGTCCGCTTCATACCGAGGAGATGCCGTGAATCAGTCTGTTCGTGCCGAGGCCGAGCTGGATCCCGGCCTGTCCCGCTGGCTGTGGCTGGTGAAATGGGTGCTGGCGATCCCGCACTACCTTGTGCTCGCGTTGCTGTGGCTGGCCTTCGTTCCTCTCACGGTGCTGGCGTTCTTCGCGATCTTGTTCACCGGTCGCTACCCGAGGGCGATCTTCGAATTCAACGTCGGTGTGCTGCGCTGGACCTGGCGGGTGCACTACTACGCCTACGCGGCGCTGGGCACCGACCGGTACCCGCCGTTCACCCTCGCCGACGTCCCCGCCTACCCGGCCAGGCTCGAAATCGCCTATCCGGAGCGGCTTTCGCGCGGCCTTGTGCTGGTGAAGTGGGTGCTGGCGATCCCGCACTACCTCATCAGCGCCCTGTTCGCGGGCGGTGGCCTGTGGCTGGCGTGGCGGCCGGAGGACGACGGGTTCAGCTGGGGTGCGGGCGGGCTCATCGCCCTGCTCGTCGTCATCGCGGGCTTCGTGCTGCTGTTCACCGGCGAGTACCCGAAGCCGATCTACGACTTCGTGCTGGGCATGGATCGCTGGGTCGTCCGGGTCGCCGCGTACGTCGCGCTCATGACCGACGAGTACCCGCCGTTCCGGTTGGACGAGGGCGGTACCGAGCCGGAGACCGTCATGGAGGACAGACCCTCACCGACGCGCAAGCTCGGCTGGACTTCGGGAAGGATCGTCTCCGTCGTCGCGGGGGCCGTCGCCGGCCTGGCGTCGATGGGGCTGCTGACCGGCGGCGCCGCACTGCTGTGGCTCGATCAGAGCGGCCGCGATGACAACGGCTACCTCGCCACTTCGACCTCCTATCGCACCGAGACACCCGCGCTGGTCAGTGAGCGGGTCCGGTTCGCCGGTGTCGCCGGAGAGTCCGTACCCGCGCTGAACGCGCTGGGCGATGTCCGGCTGACGGTGACGGAAAGCACCGGGAAACCGGTCTTCATCGGGATCGCGTCGTCGGCGGACGTCCAGCGGTATCTGGCGGGCACCACCTACGCGACGGTCACCGACCTGGCGTCCGGATCCGTTCTCGTGCGGCAAGGTGCCGGTTCGGCCGGTATCCCGGAAAGCGCGGACATCTGGACGGCGCGCTCGAGCGGCCCCGGTACCCGGACGGTGGCGTGGCCGGACCAAGCGGGTGACTGGACCGTCGTGGTGATGAACGCCGACGGCTCGGCGGGACTCGACGTGCGTGCCGAAGCCGCCGCGACCGTTCCCGCGCTCGGCTGGACGGCCTGGTCGCTGCTGATCATCGGAGCCGCCGGCCTGGCGGCGGCCGTCGCGCTCGTCGCGATCCCGGTCTCTCGCGTTTCCCGACACCGTTCCCTGACAGGACAAGGACCACTGTGATGAAAGCGACGATCGTGTACGAGTCGATGTTCGGGAACACCGAGCGTGTGGCGAAGGCGGTGGCGGATGGGCTGTCGCGTCATGCCGAGGTCGACGTCGTGAATGTCGACGACGTCGGCAGCGTGCCGGAAACCGGGTTGCTCGTGGTCGGCGGGCCGACCCACGTGCGTGGCCTTTCGTGGCCTTCCAGCCGGGCCGAGGCCGCGCGGCAGGCGATGGACGAGGTCCGTTCGAAGAAGAACTTGCGTGACTGGCTGGGCACCTTGGACCGGACGTCCGGCGGCACTCCCGTCGCCACGTTCGACACGAGGATCGGGAAACCGCGCTGGCTTGCCGGTTCCGCAGCGATCGCCGCGGAACGCAGGCTCAAGCGACTGGGGTTCGTCCCGCTCGTGCCGCCGGAGAGCTTCTTCGTCGATATCGACAAGGAGGAGACGGTGCTGCGTGACGGCGAGTTGCAGAGGGCACGCGACTGGGGCGCTTCGCTGGGCGAGCACTTCGTGTCGCTGCGGACGGTCGGCTGAGTGTCTTCGGTGGAAAAGGCGGTCGCCATGGCGAGCAGGCGTTATCCCGTTGTCGCGGGCGTGGACGGCTCGGATTCCGCGCTGCAGGCCGTCCGTTGGGCGGCCGGAGACGCGGTCCGGCGTGACCTGCCGTTGCGGCTGGTCTACGCCTGCGTCCCGCCGGGGCACGACTATCCGAACCTGGAGGTCACCGCGGCCGAAGTCCGTGACGCCATGTGGGAGACGGGCGCGAAGCGGCTGCGTGCCGCGACCGAGGCCGCTCGCACGGTCGCGTCGTCGCTGGTCGTCGAGAGCGAGATCAGACCCGGTGACCCGAGGGTCGTCCTGGTCGACGAGTCGAGACGAGCGGCGGTGACGGTGCTCGGTTCGCGGGGACTGAACGGGATAGGACGACTGCTACTGGGTTCCTCGGGTCTCGCCGTGGCGATGCGGGGGCATTGCCCGTTGGTGGTGGTCCGGGGCGATCGGGCGAGATCGGGGCCCGTGCTGGTCGGAGTGGACGACTGGGCCAGGTCGGCCGCCGCTGTGCGCTTCGCCTTTCAGGAGGCGTCCGCGCTCGGTGCTTCCGTGACGGCTCTCAAGACCTGGCACGACTTCGGGCCGGTGGACGGGCGGAGTGCCGCGCCGGCTGGACCGGCGACGCGGCACGAGGTGCTGCGACGGGAATTGGAGGCCGAGATGTCCGCGGTCGCGGCCGGGTTCCCGGAAGTGTCCTTCGATTGCCTCGTCGTCCGTGGCCGTCCCGGCCGGGTGTTGCTGGAATACGGCGAGCGGGCGGGCCTGGTCGTGGTCGGCAGCCGCGGTCGCGGCGCCTTCGGCGGACTGCTGCTGGGCTCGGTGGGCCAGAACCTGACCGGGCACGCGTCGTACCCGGTGGCCGTCGTCCGGTCCGAAGCGGGCGCCGAGACCACCGGCAGGCAAGACGAAGGACGCGCGTCCGTCCGAAGTGGACGAGAAACGACGCTCGAAGGCGTATCGGCCGACCGAGGGGAGCGGCGGTGAACCGGCGTCCTTCCGCGGAAGTCGTGCTGCTCGCCGCGGTGGCCGCTTCGCTCGCCGCCGGCGGGCTCGCTCGCGCGGCCGGCCTCGCGCCCGTGGCTTCGGCGCTTTGGGCGGCAGCCACCGTGACGGCACTCGTCCCGGCCGTGATCTGGGTGCTCGCGGACCTCCGGGCGGGCCGGTGGGGCGCGGACGTCCTGGCCGTGCTCGCGCTGGCCGGGACGGTGGCGGTCGGCGAATACCTCGCGGGAGCGATCATCGCGGCGATGGTCGCGACCGGCAGGGTGCTGGAAGCGGCGGCACAACGCCGCGCCGGGCGCGATCTCTCCGCGCTGCTGGAGCGGGCCCCGAGCACGGCCCATCGACGGCGTATCGACGATGCCGGCGCACCGATGGAGACCATCGCGGTCGCAGAGGTCGGCCCTGGTGACCGGATCGTGGTCTTACCGGGAGAGGTGGTACCGGTCGACGCGATCGTCTGCGAGCAAGGGGTTTTCGACGAATCCGCGCTGACCGGTGAGGCGGAACCGGTGCTTCGCCAGGGCGGGCCGGTGCGTAGCGGGGTGGTGAACGCCGGAGCGGCCGTCGACCTCCGCGCGTCGGCCACCGCCGAGGGCAGTACCTATGCGGGGGTGGTGCGGCTCGCCGAGCAGGCCGCGGCTTCCACCGCTCCGATCGCGCGGCTCGCCGACCGTATCGCCGTGTGGTTCCTCCCCGTCGCGCTGCTCATCGCCGTGCTGGCTTGGCTGCTCAGCGGAGAGCCCGCCCGGGCCGTCGCGGTACTGGTGACGGCCACGCCGTGCCCGCTGCTGCTCGCCGTCCCGGTCGCCGTGACCGGCGGGATGTCGCGGATGTCCCGCTCGGGTGTGGTCGTCAAGGACGGTGCGGCGCTCGAAACGCTCGGCCGGGTCCGGACCCTCGCGATGGACAAGACCGGAACGGTGACCGCGGGGCAGCCGGAGGTCACCGCGGTGCTGTGCACGCCCGACCGGACCACCGAGCACGTAATCGGCATCGCCGCCGGTGTCGAGTCGTACTCGTCGCATGTGCTCGCGGGTGCCGTTCTGCGGGCCGCTCGTTCGGCGGGGGTGCCGCCGGCCCACGCGGAGGCGGTGTCGGAAGAGGTCGGGCGCGGCGCGGTGGGCATGGTGTCGGGAGAACGGGTTCGGGTCGGCAGGCGTACCGGCCCGCTGCCGGAATGGGCGGTCGGTGTGGAGCGCCGGGGGCGGCTCGACCTGGCGTCCGTGGTGTGGGTCGAGGCCGACGACGTTCCGGTCGCCGCGTTCCTGGTCCGCGACCGGCTGCGACGGGACGCCGCACGCACGATCCGGCGGCTGCGCGCCGCGGGTATGGCGCAGATCGTGCTGCTCACCGGAGACCGGGTGGAGAACGCCACCGAGGTGGCTTCTCTGCTCGGCCTCGACGGTGTCCGGGCGGAGTGCGCGCCGGAGGAGAAGATCTCCTGGGTGAACGGGGAAAGCGAACGCACGGTCACCGCGATGGCCGGTGACGGGATCAACGACGCACCCGCGCTCGCGGCCGCCGACATCGGGATCGCGCTGGGTTCACGAGGGTCGACGGCGGCGGTACAAGCCGCCGATGCGGTCATCGTCGACGACCGGATCGACCGTCTCGCCGACGCCGTCGAGATCGCCCGCCGGACCAGACGGCTCGCCGTGGCGAGCGCCGGCCTCGGCACCGGACTCTCGGTCCTCGCCATGATCGCCGCCGCGGCCGGCAGGCTGCCGCCGGTGCTGGGGGCGCTGGCGCAGGAGGGTATCGACGTCGCCGTGATCGGGAACGCGCTGCGAGCGTTGACCGGTCCCGTGTCGTTCCGCCGCCGTCGTGCCCCCGATGACCTGTTGCGCCGGTTCGCGGATGAACACGAGACCCTCCTGCCCGCCCGGACCGCCGTCCGGCAGGCGGCCGACGCGCTCGGCGACGGCGGCGGGCCCGCGGCCGACGCCGCGGTGCGGCGGGCGTTCCGGTTGCTCACCGAACGCGTCCTCCCACACGAACTCGCCGAGGAGAACCAGCTCTACCCGGCGCTGGCCGGGGTACTCGGCGGTCCCGAGAGCACCGTGACGATGAGCAGGGAGCACGCCGAAATCGAACGGTTGGTGCGACGGCTGGGAAGACACCTGCGTGAGTCGCCCGACACGATCCAACCCGAGCAGATCGACGATCTCCGCGCGACGTTGTACGGCCTGGACGCCGTCCTCGACCTCCACTTCGCCCAGGAGGAGGAGGCCTACTTCACCCTCGGCCGATGAACCCGAAGTGCGGGAAGGGATCCCGGTGGCGTCCTCGGGCGGTCGAGCCTTTGGTCCCGCCCATTCGGGGACAACGTCCGCTCCGGCACCGTGCTCGGAAGGGTTTCCTGGAGTGGTGAGGTTTCCATCGCGACGAAGGGAAGGAAGATGACCTCTCTCGTGTCCAGCCCCCGCCTGGCGTTGCCGAGTTTGGCCGCCTGGCTGGAAAACCCCTGGCCGTTCGCCGAGCACAACCCGGTGCGCATCGAGGAGTCCACTGAGGACGGAAACTACGTCGTGCGCGCCGAACTCCCGGGTTTCGACCCGGATAAGGGTATCTCCGTCACGGCGCACAACGGCCTGCTGACCATCCACGCCGAACGCGAGGCGAAGTCGGCCGAACACGGACGCAGTGAGTTCTACTACGGCCGGTTCAGCCGCACTGTCTCGCTTCCCCCCGGCGCGGAAACAGCGAAGATCAGCGCGAAGTACAGCGACGGGATTCTCGAAGTCTCCGTGCCTCACAAGGAGGAGCCTCAGGACAAGCAGGTGAAGATCCAGGTCGGCAAGGCCTGAGCGACCGCCGAACGCAAGCGCCGTCACCCACGCCCGGGGGACGGCGCTTGCGTCGTCGCAGGGGCTGGAGGTCCCGATGAGGCGGGACCGTCGCCCCTCGTGGCCTTGGCTTGGTGAGGGGACGCTGAGAACCGTCCATTCCCAGAGAAGCGGCTGGAGGCCGATGATGAACATTCCGGCACGTTTCCTGCGACTCTGGCGGATCGCTCATCCTGGCCACGGCCCGCTGGCCAGGTCCATGGACCGGCTCGAGGGACTGATCCTGGTGTTCGCTGTGCTCATCGCGATGGCCGGACTGCCGTTCGCCGCGGCGGCGGGTTCGGCGGTGTTCGCGGCCGGAAAGGAGAGGTCGGCCGCCGAAACCGCCGTCCGGCACCGGGCCGAAGCGATGCTGCTCGAGGCCGGAGCGCCGGTCGCCATCGCGGTCCGGTCCGGGGCCACCGCGGACACCACGCCCGTGAAGGCGCGCTGGACGCTTCACGACGGCTCCCTTCGAGTCGGGAAGGTGCCCGCGACGCGGGGGACGCCGGCGGGCGCCCGGGTGCCGGTGTGGCTCGACGATGCCGGTCAGCCGGTGGAGGCACCGCTGACCCGCTCCGCCGCGGCCATCCGCGGCTTCGGGGCCGGTGCGGGCCTCTGGGGCGCTGTTCTGATCTTCAGCTGGCTGGTGTACCGGGTCAGCCGGTTCTTCCTCGACCGGGCGCGCATCGACCGGTGGCAGCGAGAGTGGGAGACGGTGTCCCGGCGGTGGAGCCATTCATGAACGGGCGGTCCACCCGCGACGCGGACGTCGACGAGACCGCGAAGGTGACCCTGCGGGACGGCCGGACCGTGTCGGTCCGCAGACTCACTTCGGCGGACGCTGCGGAACTGGGGGAGGCGATTCGCCACGCCGACGCAGGAACGCTTCACGGCAGGTTCTGCGGGCCACCTCCGAAGGTGACGCCCCGCCTGCTCGAGCACCTGACCGAGCTCGACTTCCATCGTCGCTACGCGTTGGTGGCCAGGGAGCCCGACGGACATGGAGTCGCGGTCGCACGCTACGAGGCGACCCAGGATCCCGGCGTCGCCGAGATCGCGGTGGCCGTCGACCCGCGTTGGCGACGAGCAGGCGTGGCGTCGGCGCTGATCCGACGGCTCGCGGTCGCGGCTCTGCGTAACGGGTTCGATCGGTTCACCGTCACCTACCTCGCCGACAATCGGCCGGTCGCCGATCTGCTCGACGAAACGCACGTGAAGCGGGTGATCTCGCAAGGCATCGCCGAAGCGACGGTCCCACTCGAACAGAGCCCGGAACGGACAGAGCGCTGAATCGGCCTCGGTCAGCGAGCCCGCCGTCGGCGTGACACCGCTTTGCGCAGTTCCTCGGCCCACAGGACGGAAGACGCGATCGCGGTGGCGGCGAGCCAGTCGAGGGCGGTCAAGGCGGTCGTGCCGAACAGGGCTTGCGCGGCGGGCAGGTAGACGGCGCAGATCTGCAGGGCGAGCACCGCACCCAGTGCGGCCCAGAGCCGCCTGTTACGGAAAAGGAGCCTGCCGAACGCCGAGGCGTGTTCGTCGCGGACGTTGAGGATGTTGAACAACTGGAACATCACGAAGGTCACGAAGGCCAGGGTGTGCGCCACTTCGATGCCGCGGTCCAGGCCGTGGGCGAACGCGTAGAGGGTGCCGGCCACCATCACGAGTCCGGACAACAGGATCCGCGTCAGGCGTCCAGCGCTGAGGATCTGCGCTCCCGGGCGTCGTGGTGGCTCGTCCATGACGGATCGCCGTGGTGGTTCCAGGCCGAGCGCCAATGCCGGGGGACCGTCGGCGATCACGTTGACCCACAACAACATCAGCGGTGTCAGAACGCTGGTTCCGGTACTGAACAGCAGGGAACCCGCCACCATGGTGAGGATCGCGGCGACATTGGTGCCGACCTGGAAGCGGACGAACTTGACGATGTTGTCGTAGATCGTGCGGCCGGCGCGGACTGCCCGGACGATGGTCGCGAAATTGTCGTCGGTGAGGATCATCGCGGCGGCTTCCTTGGACACGTCGGAGCCGGTGATCCCCATGGCCACACCGATGTGGGCGGCTTTGAGCGCCGGTGCGTCGTTCACGCCGTCACCGGTCATGGCGACGACGTCGCCTCGCCGCTTGAGCGTGTCGACGATGCGGATCTTGTGCTCCGGCGCCACTCGCGCGAACACGCCGGTGGTGGTCGCGGCCTGTTCGAGGGCACGGTCGTCGAGCCGGTCGATGTCCAGTCCCGACATGCCATCGCCCTCGATGCCGACCGCGCGGGCGATCGAGGTCGCGGTGGCCAGGTGATCACCGGTGATCATCTTGACATCGATTCCGGAGGCATGGCATTCGGCGACCGCGGCGCGGGCTTCCGGCCGTGGCGGGTCGAGCAGGCCGATCAGCCCGATCAGGACCAATCGCGGTGGCAGCACGGGCACCTCCGTGTCGCCGTGCGCGATCGCCAAGACGCGTTGACCGCGTCCGGCGAGGTGATCGAGTTCCACCAGGACCCGGCGGCGTTCGTCGTCGTCGAGCGGGACGTCACCGTGTTCCCGGCGCACATGGGTGGCCAGGTGGAGCAGTACGTCCGCCGCTCCCTTCACGTGCGCACGGAGCGCTCGCCCGTGCAGGTGGAACGTCGCCATGTACTTCAGGGCGGAGTCGAAGGGGATCTCGGAGACGCGGGGAGTGGCGCCGCGCAGCGCCGCGACGTCCAGCCCCGCCTTGCCCGCCAGGGTCACCAGCGCACCCTCGGTCGGATCGCCGACCAGAGCGGCGTCTTGGACGACGGCGTCGTTGCACAGCACCGCGGTGGTCAGCAGCTCACCGAGATCGGGGACTTCACCACCGTCTTCGGCGGTGATCGCGCCTTCGAAACCGTAGCCTTCACCTGATACCAGGTAGCGGCGACCGGCGTACCACAGCGAACGGGCGGTCATCTGGTTCAGCGTGAGCGTGCCGGTCTTGTCGGTGCAGATGACCGTCGTCGCTCCCAGGGTTTCCACCGCGGGGAGCCGTTTGACGATCGCGCGCTGACGGGCCATGCGCCGCATTCCCAGCGCCAGTGTCACCGTGACGACCGCGGGCAGCCCTTCCGGGATGGCGGCCACGCCGAGCGCGACAGCCAGCGTGATCACCTCACCGATACCGCCGCCTGCCGCGAATTGCAGTACCGCCACGAGCAGGACCGCCACGCCGGCGAGGTAGGCCAGGCGCACGCCGAGCTTGTCCAGCTGCCGCTGCAACGGCGTCCGTGTCGAATCGGTGCGTTCCAGCAGCCCGGCGACCATGCCGATCTCCGTGCGCATGCCGGTGCCCGTGACCAGCAGCTCGCCACGGCCCCTCGTGACGATGCTCGTCATATGGACCATGGACGTTCGATCGGGCAGCGCCACTTCGCTTCGCCGCGGCTCCACGGATTTGGGCACCGGGGCGGATTCGCCGGTCAACCCGGATTCGTCGGCTTCCAGGTTCACCGTCGACAGCACCCGGCCGTCCGCGGGCACGCGGTCACCGGCCTCCACCAGGACGACGTCACCCGGCACGAGTTCGGCCGCGGGCACCTCGGTCACCCTGCCGTCACGGCGGACCCGGGCCGACGGGCTGAGCAGGCTCTTCAGCGCGGCGACGGCGCGATCTGCCCGTCGTTCCTGGACGAACCCCAGGACGCCGTTCAGACCGAGGACCAGTCCGATGACGAGCGCTTCCCGATACGACCGCTCCACCACGCCGGCCAACGCGGCCGCCACCACGAGCACGAGGTTCAGCGGGCTGGCCACCTGCGCCACCAGCACCCGCCACCACGGCCTGGCCGGTGCCTCGGCGAGCCGGTTGGTACCTGTCACCTCGAGCCGGTCGTTCGCGTCCGAGGAGTCCAGACCTCGCCCCGGATCGACGCCGAGGCGAGATGCGAGCTCCGTGGTCTCGACGGACCAGGGAGCGGAGACTTCCGGCACCTGGCGGGTCGCGGGCCCCTTCGCCGGTGCGGTTTTCACTGTCGGGCGGGCGGGACGACGGCCACCGGAGAGGCGGAGTGGTGGATCAGCGCCTGGCTGGTGGAACCCAAGAGCAGGCCGCGGAAACCGCCACGGCCTCGAGAACCGACAACGACAAGCTGGGCGTCCTCGGAGTGTTCGAGCAACGTGTGCGCCGGCCGGTCGCGAACGACGACACCCTGGGCGGGCACGTCGGGGTACTTGCTCCGGTAGGCGTCGAGCTGCTGTTCCACCAGCCGGGCCTCCGCCGCTTGGACGGCCTCCCAGTCCAGCGCGGAGCCGAACTCCCAGGCGTTGCCCACGGCGAAGTCCGACCACGCGCGCACGGCGACCAGACGCGTACCGCGCGCCGCGGCGGCGTCGAAGGCGAAAGCCAAAGCCGCATCGCTCGTCGGCGAACCGTCCACACCGACGACGACCGGCGCGTCCTGTGGCCGGTCCGTTCCCCGGACGACGACGACCGGGCAATGTCCGTGCGTCGCGACCGCGACCGCGATGGAGCCGACCAGCAGCCCGGTGAACCCGCCAAGGCCGCGAGAGCCCAGCACGATCAACTCCGCCGAGGCCGATCGCCCGATGAGGTGCTCGGCCGCTGCCCCGCCGCGCAGCTCGGTGGTCACGTCGACCTCGGGGGCGACTTCCCTGGCCGCATCCGCGGCGGCCGCGAGTATTTCCCGTCCTTGTTCGGTCAGCGCGTCGGCGTACGGCCTCGGCAACTCGACCCCGGGCGGCAGCTGTACCGGGATGAGCATGCAGGCATGCGTGATCGACAACGGCGCCTTCCGCCTTGCCGCTTCGGTCGCGGCCCAGCGCGCCGCGTGGAGGGCCGAAGAAGAGCCGTCCACACCCACCACTACCGGTCGCACGTCTGGTGCGGTCATCGTGTCCTCGAATCGGGAGTAGGTCCCCGCCCCACGGGGCGGGCCTGATCACGTCACCCACCTTGCCGTCCCCCGAATTCCGGTCCCAGTGCCATCGGCCGAGTTTCGTAAGGACCAAGGTCCCCGGCCGAGTACGCCGAAGATCCCTAGGTGCCGCAACGCGTTCCCGGCAGGATCGGCGAGAGATCGGCCGTGGCCGCATCGGCGCCTTTGCGAGGCCTGGTCCTACTCCCCGAAGAAGGAGAATTCCTTGCTGTCCCCAGCATCCGCCGCGGTGGTTCGCGCCACCTTGCCCGTCGTGCGCGCGCACGCAGTGGAAATCACCGGCGAGTTCTACTCGTCGATGTTCGCCGCGCATCCGGAACTGCTCGACCTGTTCAACCAGGGCAACCAGGCCGACGGCCGCCAGAAGCTCGCGCTGGCGTCGGCCGTCGCCGGCTTCGCCGAGCACCTGCTCGACGGCGACGACGCCGCGCCGTTCGAGCGAGTCGCCGAGCGGATCGCGCACAAGCACGTGTCGCTGGGCATCCGGGCCGAGCAGTACCCCCTTGTCGGTCACTATTTGCTCACCGCCGTCGGCACGGTCCTCGGTGCCGCGGTCACCCCTGAAGTCTCCGCGGCGTGGCACGAGGTCTACTGGCTGCTCGCCTGCCGGCTGATCGCGGCCGAGGCCCGCCTCTACGAACGTGGCGACCTCGATCCCGTCGACCTCTGGCGACGCTGGCGGGTGGCCAAGCGCCTCGATGAGGCCGTCGACGTGGTGTCGTTCACGCTGGTGCCCGATGACGGCGCGGCCGTCCCGGATTTCCTGCCGGGCCAGTACGTTTCGGTCGCCGTCGATCTGCCCGACGGCCGTCGCCAGCCTCGCCAGTACTCCCTGTCGCAGGGCCCTGGAAGGGGCTCATTGCGGATCACCGTCCGCCGGGTTCGCGGCCACGACGGCGCTCCGGACGGCGCGGTGTCCAATCACCTGCACGACCACGTGACCGAAGACGACACCCTGCTGGTCGGGCCACCCGCGGGCGAGACGACCCTCGACACCGGCGACGGACCGGTGCTCCTGGTCAGCGCGGGCATCGGGATCACCCCGATGGCCGCCATGCTGGATCACCTCGCCCGCACCCAGCCGACGCGGCCGATCATCCTCGCCCACGCCGATCGCTCACCCGCCCACCACGGGCTCCGCCGCGAATGTGCCCAGGCCGCAACGGGTTTGGGCGAGGTCGAGGAGTTGTACTGGTACGAGCACGACCACGACGACCGCTCACGGCCCGGTCTCATGGACGTCGACGCGCTCCCGTTGCCTCCGGGCACCACTGCCTACCTGTGCGGTCCCTTGCCGTTCATGCACGGGATCCGCGCCGGACTGCTTCGGCGCGGCCTGCCCGCCGAGCGCGTTCACTACGAGGTGTTCGGCCCCGGAATGCTCGACCGGGGCTGACGAAGCCAGTCCGGCAGGAGGGCGTACAGCCGGGCGGCGATCTCCTCCTGGTCGCAGTCGGTGGTCCCACTGATCGCGGCCGAGAAGACTCCGTGCACGCCGGAGGCCGCGTAAACGTCCTCGACCGAGTGACGCTCCGGCTCCAGATCCTCGACACCCAGGTCGCGTCGCAGAGCGCGGAGCCGATCCAGGAGTAGATCGCCGATCCCCATCAGCCCGCTCGCTGAGCGCCACGCCGATGCCACGAGGAAGAGGCTTTCACGCCGCCGGAGCGAGTCGAGCATGGCGTTCAGCGTCGCGACCGCCACGGTGGCCGGGTCCGCACCCTTCTTCCTGTCGCTGATGTTCAAGTCATGGAGGACGCGGAAATCGTCGGCGATCACGTACACCGCTGCCTCCTCGACCGAGTCGAAATGGTTGTAGAAGGTGGCCCGGTGGATGCCCGCGGCGTCGGCGAGGGCCGAGACCGACGGGCAGACCCGGGTCCGCTCCATGAGTTCGGCCAGCGCGTCCGCGATCGCGCGACGCGAGCGGGTGAACCGCGGATCCAGTTCGGACATGACGCGTAGCTTACCTCTATTCGACAGGTGTCGAATAGAGGGCTACAGTCGGAAGGGCACCATCCCGCCACGTAAGGACGCACCGTGTCGCAGACCAGCACCACCGCGGACAAGCTCGCCGTCGTCGAGACCCTCTACCGCTACGCCGCGGGTCTCGACCTGCGGGACAAGGACCTGCTCGCCTCCGCGTTCGCCGAGGACGCGGTGGCCGATTTCGGCCCTGCCACGAGAAAAGCGGGGCAGGAGTACCCGCCGGTGGGCGGCCGCGACAGTATCGCCGCGGCCTTGTCGAGCTCGCTCAGCCATCTGGACACCACGCACTCCCTGAGCAATCCACGGGTGAGCCTCGACGGGGACACCGCACACCTGGAGGGCATCATGGCGTGCCAGCACCTGCCCCGGGAGGATCACTCCCGGCATGTCCTCATGACCAATCGGTACGACGTCGACCTGATCCGGCGCGGTGAGACGTGGGTTGTCCAGCGCCTCACCGTCGACAACGCCTGGACCGAGGGAGACCCGGCCGTCCTGGCCGGTATCTAGGACACGCCCGGATCGACGAGTATTTCGTGACGGATGAAAGTCCACCGGCCTTCGTGCCGGTCCAGGCGGTCGCGATAACGACCGGAAGCGACCAGCCGGTGGGAGCCGATGAGCGTGAAGTAGCTCTCGACGTGTGCGCCGGTTCCCGCCTGGCTGATCCGCATATTGGTCACCAGATGCCGGGTGGGCTGCGCACCTTCGGCGATGAGGTCGCCGATCGAGGAGCCTGTCGTCTCCTCGCCGCCGATCACCACCATGGCGTCCCGCAGCAGCCCGGTGAACGCCGCCCGGTCGCCGTCGTCGACCGCGCGTGCGCGGGCGAGGACCAGTTCGGTGATCTCCGCGCGATCGTCGGCGGTCACCACGGGACGACGCCGTCACGGTCGCGGTAGGTGCCGGTGGGCCCGTCCGGTGCGACCGTGGCGAGCTCGATGATCGCGTCGGAGCCTTCGGTGACGGTCTGGGTGCCCAGGTAGCCGTTGATCTCGGTGGCGGTGGGGCCAGGGTCGGCGATGTTGACCCGGAACCGCGGCAGGGCCTCGGCGTACTTCAGCGTGAGCATGTTGAGCGCTGCCTTGCTGGGCTGATAAAAGGGCAGCGGATTCGCGTGCTCCAGCGTCGACGGGTCCACCGACCGGGTGAACGACCCCATGCTGCTGGACACGTTGACGATCCGCGGCGCGTCCGACTTCTCCAGCAGGGAAAGGAAAGCTCGGGTGGTGCGCAGCGTCCCGAGGTAGTTGGTTCGAATCACTCGTTCGGCGTCTTCGGCCGTGAGATCGTGGATGTCGGTGATGACCGGTCCGGCGATGCCGGCGTTGTTGACCAGGACGTCGATCCGGCCCTCGTGCGCGAGGACGTCGGCGGCCGCGGCTTCGACCGAGTTCTGGTCGCTGACGTCGATGGCGACGAACCGAGCACCGAGTTCGGCCGCGGCCTTCGCGCCGCGTTCGGGGTCGCGGGCGCCGAGCAGGACCTGGTGGCCGAGGCCGACGAGCCGACGGACGGCTTCGTAGCCGATGCCGCGGTTGGCGCCGGTGATGAAGGTGATGGTCATGAGAATTCCTTTCAGCGGACGAAGGCTTGGGCGGACAGGCCGTTGATGGTGGTGTCACCCTGCTGGAAACCGACCATCGACTCGGCCACGTCGTGCGGGTAGTTCAGCGACGGTGCGGTGAGAGCGTCGAGCTCGGCGACGTGCTCCGCGGTGAGGGTGACCTCGATCGAGGCGAGGTTGCTTTCGAGCTGTGCCACGGTGCGGGCGCCGATCAGGGTCGAGGTGACCTCGGAGCGCTGACGGACCCAGGCGAGCGCGGTCGCCGCGACGGTGGTGCCGAGCTCGGCGGCGATTTTCTCCAAGGCGTCGAGCAGTACGAAGGTCGACTCGGTGAGATGCGTGCCCGCGTACGCGCTGCGGCCGGAGTCTTCGGCTGTGGTCTTGGTCCGGGAGTACTTGCCGGAGAGGGCGCCACTGGCCAGCGGGCTCCAGGGCGTGATCCCAAGGCCGAAGTGCCGGGCGGCACCGAAGGTCTCACCCTCGACGGTGCGGGCGAGCAGCGAGTACTCGACCTGCAGCGCCGCTACCGGCACCGAGCCGCGGAAACGGGCGATCGTGGCGGCTTCGGAGACCCACCACGCCGGTGTGTTGGACAGGCCGATGGCGTGCACCTTGCCCGCGCGGACGAGATCGTCCAGTGTGGACAGTGTTTCCTCGATCGGGGTGTGCCGGTCCCACTGGTGCATCCAGTAGAGATCGACATGGTCGGTGTCGAGCCGGCGCAGGGAGTCATCGAGCTGCGAGCGGATCGCCTTCCTGCCCGCACCACCGGAGTTGGGGTCACTCGCGTTCATGCTGCCGGTGAACTTCGTGGCCAGCACCATCCGGTCCCGGCGGCCCGGCCGGGCGGCGAAGTACCGGCCGAGGGTCTCTTCCGAGGTGCCGGCGTTGTACATGTTGGCGGTGTCGACGAAGTTCCCGCCCGCGTCGAGGTAGCGGTCGAGGATCTCGAACGACGTCTCGGGGGCCGAGCCCCAGCTGCCGTCGTCGAAGTTCATGGCGCCCAGTGCGAGCGGGCTGACACGCAGCCCCGAATGGCCGAGGGTGCGGTAGTCGGTCAGTGACATCTGCTTCTCCGTGTCCGATGTGGTGTGTCCACGGAAGACGATGCCCGGCCGCGCGCGGAGCGAGAAGGCCGCGTGATCCTGGGTGTGCGGCACCCAGGAAGCCCGTGCCTTCTCCGGCGGGCCGGCAGGCTCGAGGATCGAGGGTGATCGAAAGGAGCGCCATGCCGAACCGCGACGTGGTCGAGAAGTGGATCGAGAAGTACGTGCACGCCTGGACCACCAGCACGCGCGAAGACATCGAAGCGCTCTTCACGAAGGGCGCCGAGTACCACGAAGGGCCGTACGAGACCGACTGGATCGGGCGCGACGAAATCGTCGAAGGCTGGCAAAGCCGTGACGAGTGGCAGAAGAAGGGCTGGACCTTCGACTGGGAGATCCTGATGATCACCGGCGATACCGCGGCGGTGCGCGGGCGAGGCACCTACGCCGAGTTCGGGGTGTTCGACAACCTCTGGACCCTGATCTTCGCGTCGAACGGCCGGGTGAGCACGTTCCGGATGTGGAACAACGCCGCCGACGTATGAGCGTCCACTGTGGTCCGTTACCGTCGAACCGCGTGATCGGTACCTCCTCACGCCTGCTTCGCTTGCTGTCGCTGCTTTCGTCGCGGCCGGGCTGGACCGCCGACGAGCTCGCCCGGCGGATGGGGGTCACCGACCGCACCGTGCGCCGGGACATCGCGCGGCTGCGGGAACTCGGGTACGACGTCGAATCCGATCCCGGCCGTTGGGGCGGCTATCGGATGCGGCCCGGGCACCGGCAGCTTCCTCTGGTGCTCGACGACGAGGAATCGCTGGCCGTCACCGTCGCCCTGCGGGAGGCCGCGCAGACCGGCTTGCTCGGCGACGACCAGGCTGTGCTGTCGGCGTTGCTCAAGCTGAGGCAGCTGCTACCCGCCCGGGTCGCCTCCCAGCTCGGGGCGATGGACGACGTCTTCGAACACACCGCCCGAGCCGGCGGCCTGCCGCTGTCGCCCGGTCTGCTCGCCGGCCTGGCCACGGCCTGCCGCCGCGGCGAGCGGTTGCGGCTGTCCTACCGCGACGCGCACGGGACCGACAGCGCGCGCATGGTGGACCCGCATCGGCTCGTGTTCACTGGGAACCGCTGGTACTTCGTGGCGCGCGACGTCGAGCGCGGCGCATGGCGGACCTTCCGGGCCGACCGCGTCGTCCGCGCCGAACCGACCGGTCAGGTCGTGCGCGTCGACGACCCGCCCGACGCCGCCCGGTTCGTCGCCGAAACCCTGGCCGGCGGCTACCCGCTCTACGCGGTCGTGCGCCTGCACGTCCACCTCGACGAGGCGATGCGCGCGGTGCCTCCGCCTCAGGGTGTTCACCGGCCCGACGGCCCGGACGCCACGATCGTGGAACTCGGCGGCGTCGACGCCGAATCCCTCGCCCGGCGCCTGATCGGCCTGGCGATACCACTGACCGTCCTTGCCCCCGCCGAAGTCCGCGAGGCGGTCCGGCGGCGCGCGCTCATGCTGGCCGAGAACAACAGCTGACGCTCACCGTCCGGGCTCCGGGGTCAGTGCCCGGCGTGCAGGGAAGCGAGAAAGACCAAGGCCTCGGCGCTGCGGCTGCCCGGGTCGGCGGTGCCGACGAGCAGCTGCTGGCCTGGCGCGTCGTGGACGTCGAAGGTCTGGTAGGTCAGCTCGATCCGGCCCGCTTCGGGGTGCACGAACACTTTGAACGCCCGCGTGAGCGCTCCGACGAGCTGGTCGTCCCACAGCTTCCGGAAGTCGTCGGAGATCCCCAGCATCTCCCGGACCAGGCCACTGATCTCCGGGTCGTCCGGGAAGCGCCCGGCGTTGAGGCGCAGGGCGTAGACGGTGTCGCGGACCACGGTCGACCATTGGATGAACACCGTTTTCGCGGCGGGGTGGGTGAACTGGATGCGGACCATGTTCCGCATGCCCTCGAACGGCGCCAGCAGCGCTGAGGCGAGCGTGTTCGTGGCCAGGATGTCGAAGCCAGGGCTCAGCACGTAGGCCGCCGAGGCTGGGAACGCGTCGAGCAGCTGTAGCAGCGACGGGTGCACGGCGTCCCGGTCACCCGCAGCGGCGAGGCGCGGGTTGAGCCCGGCCAGGCGATAGAGGTGTTCCTTGGCATCCGTGGTCAGCCGCAGCGCCTGGCCGATCGCGGCGAGGACCTGAGCCGAGGGGTTGCGCTCGCGACCCTGTTCCAGCCGGGCGTAGTAGTCGGCACTGACCCCGGCCAGCACCGCGACCTCTTCCCGGCGCAACCCGGCCACCCGCCGGTTGGCGCCGGCGCCGACAAGCCCCGCGTCGGCGGGGTCGAGGCGGGCGCGGCTGGCTCGGAGGAAATCGCCGAGCGGTGTGCTGGAGGCAGCGGCCATGTCGCCGAGGCTACCGCCACCCCGTCGCCCCGGCCCCGCGGCGGGGACCATGGACGTCGAACCGCGGTTAGCACGCAAGGAATCGAGCCGCCTAGGAGGACGCACCTCGCACCGCCCGTTCGAGTCCGCCGCCGATTTTGTCCATAGTGGACTCATAGGCCGCCGGCACGTCCACGCCGAGCCGGTCGCCGAGGACGAAGACCCACCAGAGGCATTCCGCGAGCTTGTGCCGCAGTTCGTCGTCGACGTCACCGTCGATACCCCAGGTGCGCTCCGCGGCGAGCACCAAGCGCCCGACGTAGGCGGCGTCGTTGGTGAATCCGAGCGCGAGCTCGGGCAAAGTCCAGGTGCGGCCCAGCAGTCGGTTTTCGAGCTGTTCGTACAGCGCGCGCACCTGTAGCGCGCGGGCGTCGGCGTCTTCGAGGCTCATGCGGTCTCCTGTGGTCGATGTCGTGACAGACGCGACCGTAACCGCGAATCCGGACAGGTCGGGTCCGGGAAACGCTGTCCGCCGGATCACACGATCGAGCGGCCTACCCGGACCCGACCTGTCCGGGAACGTCCCTAGCGTCGTCATCGAATCCCGGCCAGTGAAAGGAAATCCCTGTGAACGGACGTCTTCTCGTCTATGGCGCCACCGGCTACACCGGACGGCTCGTCGCCAGGCGGGCCGTCGCGATCGGCCTGGACGTCGTCGTGGCAGGCCGCGATCCCGACCGTGTCGACGAACTCGCGAACGAACTCGACGTCGAGGGCCGGACGTTCGAGGCGAGCGAAGCTCGTGAGGCGCTCGAAGACATCGACTGCCTGCTGAACGTCGCCGGCCCGTTCCGGCACACCGCCCGGCCACTCATGGACGCCTGCCTTGACAGCGGGGTCCACTACCTCGACACGACCGCGGAGTTCGACACCTTCGTCCTCGCCGAATCCCTGGACCGGCGAGCGAGCCGCGCGGGGATCATGCTGATGTCCGGGACCGGCTGGGACGTGGTCCCATGCGACTGCCTCGCCCTGCACACCGCACGCCGGGTCGCCGAGCCCGAGAAGGTCACGATCGCCCTGCGCGTGACCGGCGGCTTCTCCCGCGGTTCGCTCGCCAGCTCCGCCGGAATCGAAGAGCTGGGCACCCTCGTCCGCCGTTCCGGCGAACTCGTCCGCCTCGACACGGCCACCCCCCGGACGTTCGACTTCGGCGCCGGCCCGGAGAAGTGCCTGCCCGTGCCGATGGGCGACCTGATCACCGCTTCGCGGTCCACCGGCCTCGCAGACATCGAGGTCTACCTGGGCACGGACGACGGCTTCCCTGCCACCACCACAGACGGTCCTACCGCGGAGGAACGTGCCCGCGGTCACTACCACGCTCTGGCCGAAGTGACCGGCCGCGATGGCCAGATAGCCCGGTCCCTGATCACCACCCCCACCGGCTACACGTTCACACAGCACAGCTCGGTCGAGATCGCGCGCCGGGTACTCGCCGGACAGTTCACCGCCGGCTATCGAACCCCGGCGTCGGCGTACGGAGCCGAGCTCGCGACCTCCATCGACGGCACCACCGTCACGGACCTCTGACCCACCCGAGGAGAATTTCATGACCTTCCCCGCCGATCCTGAAATCACGACCATCGACGCCGCCACGTTTTTGGCGGTGACCGGCACCGGGCTGCCCGGCACCGAGAAGTTCTACGCCCGCAAAGCGAAGCTCATCGCGGCGGCCGAACGGCTCGGCCACGACTCCCCGGTAGAAGGGCTCTACTGGTTCGACCCCGAACACGGCGACGTCGACATCGCCGGCTTCTACTGGACCGTGCCGCTGGAGCACCTGCGGTGGAGGCTGCTCATGCGCGTACCCGACGACACCGAGCTTCCTCCCGACCTCGCTGCCTCTGGGCTGTCGCTCTTTCCGTACTCAGAAGGCAAAGTCGTCCAGGTCACCCACTACGGCCCGTTCGCAGGAGAAGACGACGCTGGCCCGCCTCGGTACTTTCGCCGATGCTCACGGCCTGCGCCGCAACGGACCCCATCACGAGATCTATTTTGACCACTTCGACCAGGGCACGGCACAGGAAGGCTTCCGCACCATCCTGCGGGATCCCGTCGCCTGACGGACCCCACGACACCCGTCGGCCTACTTCAGCCGCGATGAATGTTCCGAGGCACGGGCGAAGACGTCGGCGTCGCTGCAGAACCCGGTCAGACGGCGCTTGAGGCAGAGCAGGCCCAAGATGGCGCCGTCGTGATCGACCACGGCGAGGCGCCGCTGTTCGCGTGCCAAGAGGAGTAGGCGTGCCTGTTCGGCGGGCATGTCCGCGGTGACCGTCCGGCCCGACATCCGCGAGTGGGGCAGAGCGAGGTCGGCACCGTCCAGATCCGCGGGCAGGTCGGTGCGGAGGAGGGTGCCGATGAGACGTCCGGACTCCGTGAGCAGGAGCATGTGGACGTGGTCGTCGGCGAAGCAGGCTCGGGCCTGATCGACGGAAATGTCCACTGGTGACGTTTTGGGTTGTCGCACCAGCACGTCGCCGACAGTCTTGCCGATCAACCCGGGCGGAGCGGAAACAGACACGGCATGTCCTTCTTCACTTGAGGGCCAACGTGGCGCGGCCCCGGACAGGGCCGGCTCTGTGTCGCGAAAGCCACTTTCGCAACGCCTTCGTCGTGAGAGTGGGGATCCGGAGCCGGGCATCGGACCGTGGTCACGACTCTGTCCTTCTCAGCGCCGGGTGTCGTGCAGGGTTCGATCTCGCACGGTGGCCGGCGTCGGTGCAGGAGTGGCGGGCTTCCCCCGGCGGCCGCGGTAAACGACGTAGGGCCGCCACAGATAGGCCAGCGGCGCCGACCACACGTGGACGAGCCGCGTGAAGGGCCACAGCGCGAGGAACAGGAATCCGCCGATCGCGTGCAGCTGGTAGACGAGCGGCGCTCCGGTCATCAGGTGCGGTTCGGAAGAGAACCAGAAGACGCCGCGGAACCAGACGGCGATCGTCTCGCGGTAGTCGTAGCCCTCGCCGAACAGGTTGGTCCCGACTGTGGCGGTCATCCCGAGCACCACCATCGCGGCCAGCGCGGCGTAGAGCACCTTGTCCATCGTTGTGGTGACCCGGCGGACTCGGCGGTTGACGAAGCGGCGGGCGATCAGCAAGGCGAGCCCCGCCACGAGCATGACACCGGTGACGGTGCCGCCCCAGACGGCGGTGGCGTGGTAGACGTGCTCGGAGATCCCGATCTTCGCCGTCAGCGAAGCGGGCACTAGCAGGCCCATGGCGTGGCCGGCGATGACACCGAACGCTCCGAGATGGAACAACGGTGAGCCCAGCCGCAGGATGCGGCTCTCCAGCAGTTGGCTGGTATGGGTGGTCCAGCCGAACCGGTCGTGGCGCCACCGCCACACGTGGCCGAGCACGAACACCGCCAGGCAGGCGTAGGGGACGACGATCCAGACGAACGTGCTCACGGGACACTCTCCATCGAACGATTGGTGAAGGGGCGTGCGTGGGCACACGCTTCGGTACTGAGATCGGGGCCGAAGCCGATGGTGTCGACATCGGTGCCGTATGGCGCGAGCCCGACCGATTCCACGGGCGGGCCGTCTTCGGCGAGCGCGCGGATCGTGTCCCGGTCGGCCTCGGTCAGGGGAGGCAACGCGGCGACGACCGCTTCGAGCAGGTGCCGGTAGGGCGATCCGCTTTCGTCCAAAGTGGACCGCAGGAGCTCCAGGCCCTGGCGGTGCTGGCGCAGCGGAGCCTCGCCGTCGCCCGGGCCGGCGACCGCGGCGAACTCGAGTACCACCGGCAGCAGGTCGGGCAGCTCGCCGGCGGTCAGGCGCAGGCCGTGGGCGCGGTAGCGCTGTTTGAGGGTGAGCAGGGCGATGCCGCGCTTGCGGGTGTCGCCGTGCAGGTAGTAGGTCAGGTACAGCCCCGAGCGGCGGCGCAGGTCGAACGTGCGGACGTAGTGGGTCTCGACCTGGAGGGAGTCGGTGGTCAGGAACCAGCCGAGGAACGTCGTGAGTTGTTCCCGCACCTCGTCGTGGGTGATGTCGCCGACGGCGGAGATCAGTTCCTTCCCCGCCCCGATCAGTGCGGCGTCGGGGTAGGTGAGCAGCACCGAGGCGAGTTCGAACAGCCGGGTTCGGTCGGCCCCCTCCACAAAGGACTGTTCGGGCGCGGTCATGAGCGGCCTCCGGTGGGGTCGATGGTCAGGCCGAGCCTGCCGTCGCCGCGGCGGGCGAACAGGCTCCGGCGGCCCGGGCGGACCTGCTGGTCGTCGGTCACCAGGTGGAACCGTTCCGCAGTGGCGGCCGATTCGGTCATCCCGGGGCCGCCGGTGCAGTCCAGCGAACAGTCCGAAGTGGACGCCGCCTGTGCTTCGAGCGCGGCAGCGTCCCTGGCGTAGGCGGCGGGGATGACGTAGCGCTCGTCGTACTTGGCGATCGCGAGCAGCCGGTACATCGCCTCGATCTCCTTGCCGGACATGCCGACGGCCTCGCAGAGTTCCTCGGCGACGGTGCCGTCGAGGGTGCGGGCGCGCATGTAGGAACGCATCGCGGCGAGCTTCATCAACACGCCGGCCACCGCGTCGGCGTCGCCCGCGGTGAACAGTTCGGCGAGGTATTCCACGGGGATCCGCAGATCACGGATGGTGTGGAAGACGTCGTCGGCGTCGGTGTCGTCGCGCCCCGCGGCGTTGACGGCGTCCAGCACGGGGGAGAGCGGCGGGACGTACCAGACCATCGGCAGGGTGCGGTATTCCGGGTGCAGCGGCAAAGCGATCTGGTACTCGCTGATCAGCTTCCACACCGGCGAGGCCTGCGCGGCGAGCACCCACTCCTCGGGCAGCCCCGCCTCGGTCGCCAGGCGCACCGTCTCGGGATCGTGCGGGTCGAGGAACACCGCTCGTTGCGCGGCCAGGAGTTCCTGCTCGTCCTCGACGGAGGCGGCGGCGAGCACCGCGTCCTCGTCGTAGAAGAGCAGCCCCAGATAGCGCAGCCTGCCGACGCAGGTCTCCGAACAGATGGTGGGCTGGCCTGCTTCGATGCGCGGGAAGCAGAAGGTGCACTTCTCGGCCTTGCCGGTGGCGTGGTTGACGTAGACCTTCTTGTAGGGACAGGCGCTCACGCACATCCGCCAGCCGCGGCAACGGTCCTGGTCGACCAGGACGATGCCGTCCTCCTCGCGTTTGTACATCGAGCCCGACGGACAGGCCGAAACGCAGGCGGGGTTGAGACAGTGCTCGCAGATCCGCGGCAGGTGGAACATGAAGGTCTTCTCGAACTCGAACTTCACCCGTGCCGCCGCGTCGGGATCCATCGCGGTGATGTTGGGGTCGGTCCCGGCGCGTTCGTGGGCGCCGCCGAGGCCGTCCTCCCAGTTCGCGCCCCATTCGAGGCTCATCGGTTCCCCGGTGAGAGCCGACCTCGGTTGCTTGACCGGGGTGTCGGTGAGCCCGACGGGCGCGGTGACGAGGACATCCTTGTCGAAGGTCGCGGGCTCGTAATAGTCCTCGAGCGTCGGAAGGTCGGGATTGGCGAAGATCCGCGAAAGCCGCTTCGCGCGGCCGCCGGAGCGCAGGACCAGTCGTCCCTTCTTGTCGAGCTTCCAGCCGCCCTTCCAGCGTTCCTGGTCCTCGTAGTGCTTGGGGTAACCGATACCGGGTTTGGTCTCGACGTTGTTGAACCAGACGTACTCGGTGCCTTCGCGGTTGGTCCACGTCTGCTTGCAGGTCACGGAACAGGTGTGACAGCCGATGCACTTGTCGAGGTTCATCACCATCGCGACCTGGGCGCGGATGCGCATGTCAGTACTCCACTTCCTGGCCGCGGCGGCGGATCACGGTGATCTCGTCGCGCTGGCTGCCGATGGGGCCGTAGTAGTTGAAGGCGTAGGTCAGCTGGGCATGGCCGCCCGCGAGATGGGTCGGCTTGATGAGCAGCCGGGTCATCGAGTTGTGGTAGCCGCCGCGCTTTCCCTTGCCCTTGCCGCTTTTCTCGGTCTTCGGGACGTTCACGGTGCGCTCGGGGGAGTGGTACTGGAACACCGTGCCTTCGGGCATCCGGTGGCTGACGACGGCGCGGGCGACGATCACGCCGTTGCGGTTGTCGGCCTCGACCCAGTCGTTGTCGGCGACACCGATCTTGGCGGCGTCCTCGATGCTCATCCAGATCACCGGACCACCGCGGGAGAGCGCGAGCATGAGCTCGTTGTCGTGGTACATCGAGTGGATCGACCACTTGGCGTGTGGCGTGAGGAATCGGACGGTCACGCCACCGTCGGCGAGTTCGCCGGGCTTGCCGAAGTGCCGGGCCATGTTCAGCGGCGGCCGATAGCCGGGCAGATGCTCACCCAGTTCGGCGACCCAGTCGTGCTCGACGAAGAAGTGCTGCCTGCCGGTGAGGGTGTGCCATGGCTTGCGCCGCTCGACGTTGATGGTGAACGGCGAGTACCGGCGCCCGCCCTTTTCCGAGCCGGACCACTCCGGGCTGGTGAACACCGGCTGCGGCGCCTCCTGAGTGGACGCGTAGGTGACGTGATCGGTTTCGTGGCCCTCGACGAGGTCGGTGAACTGGTGTCCGGTTCGCTTTTCCAGCTGCAGGAAGCCTTCGTGGGCCACGCGGCCGTTCGTCGTGCCGGACAGGGCGAGGATCGCCTCGCACATCCGGTCCGCTGTGGACAGTGACGGGCGACCGGCGAACGGGCCGTCGGTCACGACTCCGTTCTGGTGGCGCAGGTACTCCAGCTCCGAGGTGACGTCGACGGTGATGCCCTTGGTCGTGGTGCCGAGCTTGTCCAGCAACGGTCCGACGGCGCGCATCTTCGCACCGATGAGCGTGTAGTCGCGTTCGATCTCGATCAGCTTCGGCATCGTCACGCCCGGCACTGGTTCGCACTCGCCGCGCTTCCAGTCACGGACCCTGCCCGACGGCGTCGCGAGCTCGTCGGGAGTGTCGTGCTGCAGCGGCGCGGCGAGCACGTCGCGGCGGGTACCGAGGTGGGTGACCGCCAGCTCGCTGACCTTGTCGGCGATGGAGAGGAAAGCGTCGTAGTCGGTGTGCACCTCACCCGGCGGGGCGACGGCGGGGGAGAACGCGTGCACGAACGGGTGCATGTCGGTGGTGGAGATGTCGTGCTTCTCGTACCAGGTGGCGGCGGGCAGGACGACGTCGGAGTGCAGCCCGGTGTTGGTCATCCGAAAGTCGATCGCGGTGAGCAGGTCGAGCTTGCCTGTGGGCGCTTCGTCCCGCCACACCACGTCACGGGGCCGTTCATCGGGAGCGCATTCGTCGGCCGACGCCAAGGAGTCCACGCCGAGCAGGTGCTTCATGAAGAACTCGTTGCCCTTGCCGGAGGAACCGAGCAGGTTCGCCCGCCACAAGGTCAGGCAGCGGGGGAAGTTCGCGGGATCGTCGGGATCGTCGGCGACGGCCTTGAGCCGTCCCGCGCGCAGCTCGGAGACGATGTGCTCGCTCGTGCTCAGTCCCGCGGCCGCGGCCTCGTCGGTGAGGTCGAGCGGGTTGCGGTCGAACGCCGGATGGCCCGGCGACCAGCCCATGCGCTGAGCTGCCGCGACGGTGTCGGCGAACGCCATACCCGCCAACCGCCCCTCTCCCAGCGGCGAAGCGAGCTCGTCGGCCGGCACCTTCTCGTAGCGCCACTGGTCGGTGTGCAGGTACCAGAACGGGGTGCTCGCCTGATGCCGCATCGGACGCTGCCAGTCGAAGGCGAAGCTCATGTGCTGCTGCCCGGTGATCGGCCGCGCCTTCTCCTGGCCGACGTAGTGCGCCCAGCCGCCGCCGTTGACGCCCTGGCAACCGGTGAGCGTCACCAGCGCGATGAACGCGCGATAGGTCATGTCCGAGTGGAACCACTGGTTCGCGCCCGCGCCCAGCGCGATCAGGGACCGGCCACGGCTGCGCTCGGCGTTGCGGGCGAACTCGCGCCCGATCTTGGCCGCCATCGCCGCGGGCACGCCGGTGAGCCGCTCCTGCCACGCGGGGGTGTGCGGGGCGTCGGCGTCGTCGTACCCGGTGGGCCATTCGCCGGGCAGGTCGCCGCGACGGACGCCGTACTGGGCCATGATGAGGTCGAAGACGCCGGTGACGAGGTGGTCGCCCACACGCGTGACCGGGACACCGCGGCGCATGGTGGCACCGCCCTCGGTCTCGCCGATGTCGAACCGGGCGAGATCCACGGGAACCTGCCCGGTGGCGTGATCGAGCACGCCGAGCGCGGGCACGACGTCGCCGAGATCGAGGTTCCACCGGCCTTCACCCTCGGGGCCGTAGCGGAATCCCAGCGACCCGCCCGGCACCACCGGGGCACCAGACGCGTCGTCGAGCAGAACGGTCTTGTGCTGCGCGCCAGGGTCTTCGTCGCCGAGGTCCGCGGCGGTGAGGAACCGGTCCGCGACATAGACGCCCGGTTCCCGTTCGCGAAGCGTCACCAGGAAGGGCAGGTCGGTGTAGGACCGCACGTAGTCGGTGAAGTAGGGGACCTGGCGGTCGCGGAAGAACTCGGTGAGCATCACGTGGCCCATGGCCATCGCCAGCGCACCGTCGGTGCCGGGCCGGGGGGCGAGCCAGTCGTCGGCGAACTTGACGTTGTCTGCGTAGTCGGGGCTGACGGCGACGACCTTGGTGCCGCGGTAGCGGGCCTCGGCGAGGAAGTGGGCGTCCGGGGTGCGGGTGACCGGGATGTTGGAGCCCCACATGACCAGGTAGGTGGAGTTCCACCAGTCGCCGGCCTCGGGGACGTCGGTCTGGTCGCCCCACACCTGGGGCGACGCGACCGGGAGGTCGGCGTACCAGTCGTAGAACGACAGCAGCGTGCCGCCGAGCAACGCGTGGTAGCGGGTGCCCGCCGCGAAGGACGCCATGGACATCGCGGGGATCGGCGAAAATCCGACGACACGGTCAGGGCCGTGGGTCTTGGTGGTGTACACGTGCGCGGCGGCGACCATGGTGGTCACCTCGTCCCACGACGCGCGCACGAACCCGCCGCGACCACGCTGTCCTTTGTAGACGGATGCCTTGCGCGGGTCCTCGACGATATCCGCCCACGCCGCGACCGGATCGCCGAACCGCTGGAGTCCGGCCCGGAACATCGTGATCAGCGAGCCGCGCACGTAGGGGTGCCGGACACGGGAAGGCGAGTACTCGTACCAGGAAAACGACGCGCCGCGCGGACAACCCCGGGGTTCGTAGTCGGGGCTGTCCGGTCCCGTGGTCGGGTAGTCGGTCGCCTGGTGCTCCCAGGTGATGAGGTCGTCCTTGACGAACACGTTCCACGAGCACGAACCGGTGCAGTTGACGCCGTGGGTCGAACGCACGACCCGGTCGTAGCTCCACCGGTCGCGGTAGAACGATTCCCAGGCGCCGGAATCGATCTGGTGCAGAGTCCGTCCGTGGTCACCGACCGTCTCCTTGGTCAGGAAACGACGGGCACCGAGCAGCGGCCCATGGCCGGGAACGTGGTCGTTCGCAGGGGCAGGATGGGAAGACACGGGGACGCGGCTCCTTCGGGTGGTCCGGGCACCGGGACAGGGGGCGGGTGGCCGGTAAGGCATCACCTATGTTCGGTGAGAGCGACCTGCCGATCACCAGGCGAACGTCCCGCACCGAGGGACCTTCGGTCCCGTCCTGCCGGGCTACTGCCCGACCAGGCCGGTGCCGAGCAGGATCACGCCGAGCGAGCCGACGAGCGCGGTGATGGACGCGGCTCGTGCGGCGGCCGGCCTGCGCTTGGCCTGAGCGATGCCGTGCACCGTCGCCGCGGCCATCACCAGGGTGAACAGGATCAGCTTCGCGGCCAGGACGCGGCCGTAGCCGGGTTCCACGAGCGCGGCCCAGGTGACCCCGTGCCGCCACGCCAGCAGCACACCGGTGGTGATCTGGGCAGGTAGGAACAGCGCCGCGGTGATCAGCGCGAAGCGTTTGCCCACGGTCCGCAGGACTTCGGTCCGTTCGGCGAGGCCGAGCAGGCGCCGTACCGGCGGCAGCACGACGACCGTGATGGTGAGTTGACCGCCGACCCAGATGATGGCGCCGAGGACGTGCAGGAACCGCACGACGGTCCAGATGTCGATCACCGCGGCGGCTCCGTGACGGTGAACTGACCATGGGCGCCGTTCTCGGCGTGGCGCATGTCGTGGTCCACGAACGGGTAGTGGCCGGCTTCGGGGAAGGTCAGTTCGACGAAGCCGCCCTGGGCCGGCGCGAGGTCGAGCACTTGGGCGCCGCCGGGGTCGCCGGGCCCGGCATTGACCAGCCAGATCCTGACGCGCCGACCGGTGTGGGTGGTGAGCGGCGCGTGGTCGTACTGGGCGGCCATGCCGTTGAACGCCCAGCCGTCCGGTCGTCCCGTGTGGATCTTGGCGACGTGCTGGTCGCTTTCGGGAACGCCGAGGTAGAGCTGGGAGGAGACGAGCAGATATTCGTGGTCGGCGGCGGGCAGGTCCGGGGGATCGATGACTACCGCGCCGTACATGCCGTTGGCGATGTGCTGGGACATGGGCATCGTGGAGCAGTGGTAGAGCAGGCGCCCGCGCGGTGCGCGGTGAACCGGTAGACCAGGCGCTCGCCCGGCTCGATGGTGCGCATCGGCTGATCGGGAGCCAGTGCGCCGGCGTGGAAGTCGATGCCGTGGCCCATGGCGGCGTCGTTGACGAGGGTGATCTCGAACCGGTCGCCCACCCGTCCGCGCAACGCCGGGCCGGGTGCTGTCCGGCCGAACGTCCACCGTCGCTCGCGCACTCCGGGCGCGACCTCCAGGTCCTGCTCGGTGACGTGGAGTTCGACCCGGTGCACGGTCCCGGTCGGCGGCGCGAGCCGGGCGTCACGAGGCGTCCAGCCCGGCGAAGGGGCGGCACCCAGGTCCAGACCGTTCCCGGTGCCCGGATCGTGGTCTTGGACGGTGTCCGCGGCGGCGGGGGAGGTGCGGATGGTCATGGTCATCCCCGCAGCGCGGTGTCCGGCGACGTCGCACCAGGCCTGGTGGTCGCCTCGGATCGCGCCGAGGTCGAGCAGCGCGGTTTCGCCCTGCCGGAGCCGAGGTGTGCGTTGTCCGCTGTCCGCGCGCAGGTCGTGAGGCATCGAGTCCTGGTTGGTCACGCGCAGCACCAAGCGGGTGCCCGGCGGGATGTCCACAGTGGACGGTCGGATCCGCATCGCGCTCATGGTCACCTCGACGGTGTCCGCCGCACCGGAAACCGGTGTGTGCTTGGCGTCGCCGTCGCCGGTGGTGGCCAGTGCCACGGCGAGCACGACCACGGCCAGCCCGGCGGCGATCCCGGTGGTGGTGCCTGCGGCCGGGCTCACCCGGTCCGGCTCATGAACCGTGGTCACCGCGCCACGTAACGCCACCGGAATCGTGGCACGCAGGGCGAGTACGACGAAGGTTCCGATACCGAGGGCGCCGAACGCCCAGCCGATCAGCGGCAGCGGTCGTGGCCAGCCCCCGGCGACGAGAGGCACGGCGAGGTTGGTCAGGAGGACACGCACCTGCCAGCCTCGCGCCAATGCAGCGGAGAGGGACTTGTGCTCGGCGGGACCGTGGCCCAGCACGACGGGCAGCAACTGGGTCAGCGCACCGACCAGCACCTGGGCGGTGAAGCCGAGCACGAACACCGGCACCACAGCGCCGACCACGTCCGGAACGGCGTCGATCGATCCGGCGACGAGCAACCGGACCGCCTCGATCAGCACCGCCACGCCCAGCCACCCGGTGCCGGCGGCCAGCATCCACGCCGCCGGACCACGCGGACGCCGGGTGGCGAGCACGCGAACGAGCGGGATCACCGCGACAGTGACACCGGCGGCGTAGCACGCGAGACCGGCGAGGGTCAGCCATTGGCGCGCCGCGAGGATGCCGCCTACGGCGAGGACCAAGCCCACCGCCAGCACCGGAAGCGCACGACGCGCCGCCGAGGCGGTGCCGTCGGCGATCCGGGTGCCGAGCGTGGTCGGCCACAGGGTGAACAGGGTGCCCAGCACCGCGAAACCCACCCAGCCCAGCAAGGTGAGATGGACGTGCGCACCCCACAGGCGCGAGTACCAGACCGGGGTCGCGGCCCCGGTGCCGAGCGCCGCACCCGTGACGGCACCGGCCAGTAGCGCGACGCTCGCCGAGGCATAGAAGCCGATGAGGTGGCCGAACCGGCGCTGAAGCGCCTTTCGCTGTATACGCACCAAGAAAACGGTGTGCACGGCTGCGATCACGCAGATGCCTGCGGCGCCGGCACCGGTCATCACGGCCACGTCCGCCGTGACTCCGGCGAGCACGGTGACCACGGAAAGGTTCAGTGCGATCAGTCCGGCCGCCACCCGCCGTGCGGGTGGGGCCGGTGCGCGGCACAGCGTCACCACGAAATGCTCGGACCAGATCACGATGGCGTTGGTGACCGCGCCCAGCAGCAGGGCGTGCAGCGGGGCCCAGCCCGGCAAGCCGAGTACCTCGTGCGCGGCCGACAGTATGACGGCGACGGCCAGCCCCCAGCACCACCGCGTTGGCCCATACGAACAGCGGCCCTCGCGGGCGCGCCGCGGTCGGTGGTGCGAGAGCGATCCGAGGTGTTTCGTCCACGCCATCAAGGAAAGCCGGACGGCGATTCCGCCGGAAGGGACGTTCGACCCGCGAGGACGGGACCGTCGATCTCTGTCGATCCGCCGGTCCGGTTCGCATCCTTGAGCTGTCCACTACTTACGACGAGAACGTCCGAGGCGACATGACGACGCACGTGACAACGCCGGGCACGCATCCGGCCAAGGGCAACAAGGACGAGAACCACGGCGGACCGCCTGCCGGGCGTCGGATGCTCATGTTGGCGATCGCGACCGCGGGCTTCGCGGTGAACTTCTGGGCGTGGGCGTTGCTGAGCCCACTCGGCCCACTGTTCAAAGAGGACCTCGGGCTGAGCTCGTTCCAGCAGGCGCTGCTGGTCGCCGTACCGGTCGTGGTCGGCTCGGTCGGGCGGATCCCCGTGGGCGCGCTGACCGACCGGTACGGCGGGCGCGTGATGTTCCCGCTGGTCTCGGCGGCGACGATCGTGCCGGTGCTCTTCCTCGGCCTGGTGGGGAGTACCTCGCTGGCGGCCCTGCTGATCGGCGGATTCTTCCTCGGCATCGGCGGCACCGCGTTCGCCGTGGGCGTGCCGTTCGTCAACGCCTGGTTCCCGCCGCAGCGACGTGGGTTAGCGATCGGCGTGTTCGGGGCGGGCATGGGCGGCACCGCGATCAGTGCCTTGACCACGGTGCAGCTCGTGGACGCCGGCGGAGCTGCGACACCGTTCGTCATCACCACCGTCGTACTGGCACTCTACGCCGCCGTCGCGTTCCTGTTGCTGCAGGACGCGCCAGGCCGGACGGTGCCGACCGAACCTGCCCTCCGTCGCCTGGCGGACACGGCTCGTTTGCCCATCACGTGGCAGGCCTCGGCGCTGTACGCGGTCGCTTTCGGCGGCTACGTCGCGTTTTCCGTCTATCTGCCCGCTTATCTGAAGGCCGCTTACGGGCTCACTCAGGCCGACGCGGCCAACCGGATGGCAGGCTTCGTGCTCTTGGCAGTTCTGATGCGCCCGGCGGGCGGGTGGCTGTCCGACCGGATCGGACCGGTGCGGGTCTTGGCCGGAGTCTTCACGGTGGTCACCGCCGCGGCCGCGGTCACGGCGTTCACCCCGGCCCTGATGCCGCTCGGCACGATCGCCTTCCTGTCCATGGCCGCCGCGCTCGGCGCCGGCAGTGGCGCGGTCTTCGCGCTCGTCGCCCTGCTCGCGCCGGGGAACAAGGTCGGTTCGGTCACCGGGATCGTCGGCGCAGCAGGTGGTCTCGGCGGATTCGTGCCGCCGCTGGTGATGGGTGCCCTCTACGGCGCATTGGGCTCGTACGCGGTGGGCTTGGCCGCTCTGGCCGCGGTCGCCGGCGGCGCGTTGGCCTTCACCGCCACCACGGTACGCCGCGCGATCGCCGAGCGTGAGGCACAGCCGGCCGACTAGGGACCTGAGCGCGGCCTGGTTGATGACGGGGCTAGTCAGTATCGAGTCCTCGCTCCACAAGATGACGGGTGAGGCTCGAGCGGTAGCGGTGGTCCGCGGCGGCCCGGGTAACCCACCCCGTGGCGGACCTCAACTCTCAGCGGATCAGGCGACATCGGCTGCTCGGAGGCCTCATCAACGAATACGAACGGGCCGCGTAAACTCACTGGTCAACGCCGGTGAGTGACTTTTGGAACCCCACACGGTCTGCTCGACTTCTACACCGGTTCCCGGTGGGGCGAGTTGGTCGGTCAGCAGCGGCACGAGTACGACAGCGAAGCACGGGCGATCCAGATCCGCGAGCCGCTGAAGGAGATCGGTGGACGATTGTTCAAGGGTGGTCGCCGGGTCGACACCTCGCGGCTCGCCGATCTCGGTCCCCGGCCGACTCGCCCGGTGACACCGCGACGACAGGGCGGTCGGGCGAAGAAGGGCAGGACCAAGACTCCGGCGGGCACGCGGAGCGTGGAGTTGCCGCCGAGCATCGCGGTCTTCTACGAAGAGCTGATCGACAGCCACAGCTTCCCGTTCATCCTCTGCAGTGCCGAGGGTGCGCCGTTGCGGCGGTCGAACTTCCGCAACCGGTACTGGCGCCCGGTGTGGGACGGCAGTGACGCTGAACACACGCGGTCGGCGGAAGTGGTGCAGCCGATCCTGCCGACCTTCACCTTCCACGAGGGCAGGCATAGCCACAGCACCTGGCTCGCCGAGGACGGCATCCCCGAAGTCGCCCGGCGAGCGCGGCTCGGGCAGAAGATGAAAGGCATCGCGAGGGTCTACGACCACGTGACTCCGCTGATGCGCCGTCAGATTCTGCAGGCGCTCGAGACCCGGTGGATCGGTTCGTTGGTCGCGCTCACGCCGAGTGAGCGGACGAAGCTGGGGGGAGTGGTTCCCGCACCTGCACGCCACTTTCCGTGACGGGCAGTTGGAGACGGCCCCGAGGGCCATCGCCATTTCATCGCCATTGAACGACTGAAGCCCCGCCCCTCCGAGGAGGAGCAGGGCTTCTGACCTGCGAAAACAGATGGTGCGCGATACTGGGATTGAACCAGTGACCTCTTCCGTGTCAGGGAAGCGCTCTCCCGCTGAGCTAATCGCGCGAGGTGGAGACGGGATTCGAACCCGTGTACACGGCTTTGCAGGCCGTTGCCTCGCCTCTCGGCCACTCCACCGTGTCAGGCCCGAGATGGCCTTCCGAGCGGATGACGGGATTCGAACCCGCGACCCTCACCTTGGCAAGGTGATGCGCTACCAGCTGCGCTACATCCGCACATCCTCGGTCTGGATGGGAGTTCAGAGCCTCGCGGTTCTGTCTCTCACCCCGTCGCCGTGGTGTGTGTGAACACTATCCGATCCCGAAAACGGCTCTGCAACCGGGGTGCCACTTGCTGTTCGCAAGGCCGTCATCAGGCCAGATCGTTGGGGATCAGGTGTGTCAGGGCGTCGTCGACGTCGACCCAGAGGTGCTCGTTGCCCGGAAGCACGACGTCGTAGGTCCGGTCGAGGAAGTCGGCCAGCTCCTGGGCGGACGCCTCGAACATGGCGTGCCCGGACGGCGAGTTCAGTTCGATGAGGACGGACTCGGGGTCTTCCACGGAGGGGCGGATGCGTACGTCGCCGTCGCCCGCGTCGGCCAGGAGGCCGTCGGCGAGGAGATCGCGCGCGTAGACCCACTCGACCCAGCCGGCGCGGCCGGTGCGGAAGGCGGCCACGACCGCGTACGGGTCGCGAGTGTCGTATCGCAGTTCCACCTTGACTGGAACCGCGGGGGTCCGCGGCGCCAGGAGGTCGAACACCGCCGTCGAGCGGAGCGTCACGTGATCGTTGCGCATCGTCCTACCCTTCGTCTCCTTCCCGGCCCGGTCGAACCGAGTGGCGATGATGTGACGTATCGGCCGGCTGATCGGAACGCGGTTTTGCCGCAGATCACCCGGACGGGGTCATCGGACCCCGGGTCCGTGCTCCGTCACCCCATCATCACCCGCGCGACGCGCAGCCCTACATGCGCCCTGCAGGCAGTCCACATGTACATACTGCGCGGTTTAGTCGTCACGCGATAGCACCGTCGCACGAATGTCGAAACGCGTCGCGGGCGGCCCCCGGCCCGGACAACCCCGACTAGCTCGCGGTTGTTCGCTCCGTACTTGCTGGTGAGCGGAGTGTGGTCGGAGGGAACCACCCGTTTGCAGGCCCCCTAAAGTCGTGGGGTAGAGTCTGCCGAACACCGCGAGCGGGCGATTAGCTCAGCGGGAGAGCGCTTCGTTCACACCGAAGAGGTCACTGGTTCGATCCCAGTATCGCCCACCGGATGAAGGCCCTGGACCGTTGGTCCGGGGCCTTGATTCATTCTCGGCCGCTTGACGGCGGTGAGCCGTCCGGCGGCATTCGATCCCCAGGTCGGACGCGGGTTGTGTGGGGGCGGTACTTCTACCGTCGCGGCCGGCCCGGCTCGTGCGGGTGGATCCACACTGGCCGATCGGGGGCACGGGGAGCCGCCGGTTCGAAGATCTCCGAAGTCGATCCTTCCGGCCGGTGTGGACATTCGCCGGAGATCTCGTGTGGCGCCACGAAAATGTCGCATGATCCGACCGTCGAGACTTCTTTGTGATCCTCGGCACGAAACGTCCGGCGAAAGGTCCAGACCACGAAGAAGGTGATGTGGGGCATGGCTGGGCGGCTCACTCGTCCGGCTCCGGTCGCGGGGCCGTCGTGACGCTGACGTGATGTGACGAAACGCCACACCGGTGACCGATTGACAAGGTAGGTGGGCGCGCCGGACGGGCCGCAGTCCTCCCGGTGCGTGAAATCCACAATGGACCGGCCGGTGATCGACTTCCGTGAACCGTCCACTGTGGAGTTTTCCGGGCCGTTCGGCCGATCGGGGAAGCGGTGCTCCAAGTGGCCGGGAGTCCTGATAATTGGTGACTACTTTGAGTAGTTGTTCGGGGGATACGGTCTATTACGCATCGTCATCATCTTGTTATCAACACGGCATTCATTTGCCGGATGCTCGCCCAGGGTGTGGCTGGAAATCCTTGTAACGATGGCCGGAGAGTGGCCGATACCTTGGCGTGTGTCGCCCCATCGGCCGCTGAGAGACAGTGAGAATCGATCACTCTTCGAGATCGCTCTCATTTACTCAGCGTGTTGATCCGGCGTTCGGGAATCCCCACTCCGGGAGGTCTGATGGAAGAGTCGGTGCGGCCGTCGTCCACCGTCAACGGGACGCCGCAGCACATCGACCTCCAGTCGATTCCGCTTCCTCCCCAAAGGGGTGCGGGCGATGCCGCCGCGGTCGACACCACGTCGGCGCGGCCCCCTTACGCGGCTTGGGAATCGCGCTACCGCGCCTGGGTCATCGGTAGTGACGTTTTCACCGCGTTCGTGCTCATCGTGATGAGCGCCTTCTTGATCGATCGATCCGATCCGCACGACATGCACGCGCTCGGCACCGCCGCGGCCTTCCTGTTCGGGTTGTCGGCCTGCCGCGCCTGGAGCCCGCGTGTTCTGGGCGAGGGTGCGGAGGAGTACCGGACGCTGGGGCGCGGCCTCGTGGCCACCGCCGTCCTCGTCGCGCTGGGCGGCCTGCTCTTCGGTGCGCTCGCCGTGCAGCCGTGGGTCTTCATCGTCGTCCCGATGATCTCGGTCTTCATGTTCCTGCAGCGATACGCGCTGAGACAGGTGCTGCACCGGCGCAGACGGCTCGGTGAATGCCTGCTGCCGGTGCTCGCGGCGGGAAGTCCCGACACGGTCGCCGACCTGATCGCCCGCACCAAGGCCGATCCGCATGTCGGCTGGCGGGTGGAAGCCGTCTGCACATATTCCGGGGCCGGCGCGGAGCGGGGGAGCGGAGAGGTGGAAGGCGTCCCGATCGTCGGGAAGCTCGACGACCTCGCGAGCCACGTCCGCCGCGGCGGCTACCGGGTGGTCGCCGTGACCGCCGATCAGCACTGGAACCCGAAGCGCCTCCAGCGGCTCGCCTGGGATCTCGAAGGAACCTCGGCCGAGATGGTGGTCGCGCCGATGCTGATGGAGGTCGCCGGACCGCGGCTGAACGTCTCCGGCGTGCTCGGGATGCCGCTGTTGCGCGTGACCGCGCCGATGTTCACCGGGGGCCGCCGTCTGGTCAAGGAGGCTCTCGACCGGTTCGGTTCCGCCCTGCTCCTCACGCTCGTTTCCCCGGTGCTGCTGGCCATCGCGATCGCGATCAAACTCGACGACCACGGTCCGGTGATCTACCGGCAGCGCCGCGTCGGCCGCGACGGGCACACCTTCACGATGCTGAAGTTCCGCACGATGGTCACGAACGCCGACAAGCTCAAGCAGGATCTCCAGTCGGACAACGAAGGCGCGGGCCCGCTGTTCAAGATGCGGAAGGACCCGCGGGTGACCCGGGTCGGCGGTCTGCTTCGCCGGTACTCCCTCGACGAGCTGCCGCAGCTGCTCAACGTCGTGAGCGGGCGGATGTCGCTCGTCGGCCCTCGTCCGCCGCTGCCCGAGGAGACCGCGAAGTACGCTCCCGACGCGCGCCGCCGTCTCCTGGTCAAGCCCGGGCTGACCGGGCTCTGGCAGGTCAGCGGCCGCAGCGACCTCAGCTGGGCCGAGAGCATCCGCCTCGACCTGCGCTACGTCGAGGACTGGTCGCTGGCCCTCGACCTGGTGATCCTTTGGAAGACCTTCCGCGCCGTGGTGCAGGGACGAGGTGCCTACTGACGCTTTCCTGTGACCGGTCCCACACGTAGAGATAGTTGAGCGAGAAATAGTTCAGCGCTCAACTAGGTTGGGACGGGTACAAGGACGCGTACGGAAGGAAGATCCACCCATGACCACCAGCGTTGAGCCGACCGAAGCCTTGAACCTCCCGCAGGACGTTCAGGACCTGTTGTTCCGCGAGGCCCGCACCGCGAACAACTTCAGCGACGAGCCGGTGACCGACGAGCAGATCCGCGCGATCTACGAGCTGGTCAAATGGGCCCCGACGTCGATGAACAACCAGCCGCTGCGCGCGCTGGTGATCCGCACCGAAGAGGGCAAGAAGCGGCTGTCCCCGCTGATGTCCGAGGGCAACCGCGCGAAGACCGAGGCCGCGCCGGTGACCGTCGTGCTGGCCGCCGACACCGAGTTCCACGAGAACCTGCCGCGCACCTTCCCGCACTTCCCGGGTGCCAAGGACCTGTTCGCGGACGAGGCTGCCCGCGTCGAGACCGCCAAGCTCAACGCGCTGCTGCAGGTCGGTTACTTCATCATCGGCGTCCGCGCCGCCGGGCTGGCCGCCGGCCCGATGACCGGCTTCGACGCCGAGGGCATCGACAAGGAGTTCTTCGCGGACAAGCCGTGGAAGTCCCTCGTCGTGATCAACGTCGGCAAGCCGGGCGAGAACCCGTGGTTCGACCGCCTGCCGCGGCTGGACTTCGACGAGGTCGTCGAGACCGTCTGACCTCGTTCCCCGATACGCGAAGGCCTTCTTCCGATGGGAAGGAGGCCTTCGTGGTGCTTGGGGTAATGCGCGTGAGCCGCGCCGCACCTGACGACTAACATCACGGGAACCATCCGCTTTAACCACGAGGAGTCCATCGTGTCCCAGCCGTCGTCAGTAGCAGCCGCAACCGCCTCGCGCGTGGTGGTACCGGCGGGCACTACGGCGGGCACCGCGGTCCGCGAAGCCGGGCTGCCGACCAAGGGGCCGGACACGATCGTCGTCGTGCGCGACGCCGAGGGGAACCTCCGCGACCTCTCCTGGGCCCCGGAGGCCGAGGTCGAGGTCGAAGCCGTCGCGGCGAACACCGAGGACGGCCGCAGCGTCATCCGCCACTCGGCCGCCCACGTGCTCGCCCAGGCCGTGCAGCAGCAGTTCCCGCAGGCCAAGCTGGGCATCGGCCCGCCGGTCAAGGACGGCTTCTACTACGACTTCGCCGTCGACACCCCGTTCACCCCGGAGGACCTCCAGGCGCTCGAAAAGCGCATGAAGCAGATCGTGAAGGGCGCGCAGCAGTTCTCCCGCCGCGTCTTCGACTCGGTCGACGAGGCCAAGAAGGAACTGGCCGACGAGCCGTTCAAGCTCGAACTCGTCGACATCAAGTCCGAAGACTCCACAGTGGACACCTCCGAGGTGATGGAGGTCGGCGGCGGCGAGCTGACCATCTACGACAACCTCGACCCGCGCACCAAGGAGCGCGTGTGGAGCGACCTCTGCCGCGGCCCGCACGTGCCGACCACCAAGTTCATCCCGGCGTTCAAGCTCACCCGGGTCGCCGCCGCGTACTGGCGCGGTGACGACAAGAACCCGCAGCTGCAGCGGATCTACGGCACCGCGTGGGAGTCCGCCGAGGCGCAGGACGTCTACCTGGAGCGGCTGGCCGAGGCCGAGCGGCGCGACCACCGCAAGCTCGGTGTGGAGCTGGACCTGTTCTCCTTCCCCGACGAGATCGGCTCGGGGCTGCCGGTGTTCCACCCCAAGGGCGGGATCATCCGGCAGGAGATGGAGAACTACTCGCGGCAGCGGCACGTCGAAGCCGGGTACGACTTCGTCTACTCGCCGCACATCACCAAGGGCGCGCTGTTCGAGACCTCCGGTCACCTCGACTGGTACCGCGACGGCATGTACCCGGCGATGCACCTCGACGCCGAGCACAACGAGGACGGTTCCGTCCGCAAACCCGGCCAGGACTACTACCTCAAGCCGATGAACTGCCCGTTCCACGACCTGATCTTCCGTTCGCGCGGGCGTTCCTACCGGGAACTGCCGCTGCGGATGTTCGAGTTCGGTTCCGTGTACCGGTACGAGAAGTCCGGCGTGATCCACGGCCTGACCCGCGTGCGTGGCATGACACAGGACGACGCGCACATCTTCTGCACCCTGGAGCAGGTCCCCGGTGAGCTGAAGTCCCTTTTGGACTTCGTGCTGAACCTGTTGCGCGACTACGGTCTCGACGATTTCTACCTCGAGCTGTCCACTCGGAACGACGAGAAGTACATCGGTTCGGACGAGGTGTGGGACGAGGCGACCGAGGTGCTCCGCGCCGCCGCCGTGGACTCCGGGCTGGAACTGGTGCCGGATCCGGGTGGCGCCGCGTTCTACGGGCCCAAGATCTCCGTGCAGGCGAAGGACGCGCTGGGCCGCACCTGGCAGATGTCGACCATCCAGCTGGACTTCATGCTGCCCGAGAAGTTCGAACTGGAGTACACCGCGGGCGACGGCAGCCGTCAGCGTCCGGTGATGATCCACCGCGCGCTGTTCGGCTCGATCGAGCGGTTCTTCGGCGTGTTGACCGAGCACTACGCGGGCGCGTTCCCGGCGTGGCTGTCGCCGGTCCAGGTGGTCGGCATCCCGATCACCGAGGACCAGGTCGAGCACCTGCGCGGGGTCGAGAAGGCATTGCGGGCCAAGGGGATCCGGGTCGAGGTCGACGCGAGCGGCGACCGGATGCAGAAGAAGATCCGCACCCACACCACGCAGAAGGTGCCCTTCATGCTCCTGGCGGGCGCGAAGGACGTCGAGGCGGGCGCGGTGTCGTTCCGGTTCCGCGACGGCGGCCAGATCAACGGCGTCTCGGTGGACGACGCGGTCGAGGCGATCGCCGGCTGGGTCCAGCGCCGTGAGAACGCTTCGCCGACCGTGGCGGGCTTGGAGGCGGTACTCCGGTGACGGGCCTCGATGGCCCGGAAGCCGTCGGACAGGACGGTGTGGGGGTCCCGGACGCGTTGCAGCGTCTGTGGACCCCGCATCGGCTCGCCTACGTGCAGGGGTCGAAACGACCCGATGAGGGTTGCCCGTTCTGCCATCTCCCCGAGAAGCGTGACGAGGACGCGCTGATCCTCGCGCGCGGGAAGACGGTGTACGCGGTGCTGAACCTGTACCCGTACAACCCCGGTCACCTGATGGCCGTGCCGTACCGCCATGTCGCGGACTACACGGATCTGACGCCGGAGGAGACCGTCGAGGTGGCGGAGTTCACCCAGCACGCGATGCGGGTGATCCGGGAGGTTTCGTCGGCGCACGGGTTCAACATCGGGATGAACCAGGGCGTGATCGCCGGCGCGGGGATCGCCGCGCATCTGCATCAGCACGTGGTGCCGAGGTGGGGCGGCGACGCGAACTTCATGCCCGTGATCGGGCACACGAAGGTGTTGCCGCAGTTGCTGGGCGAGACGCGGCAGTTGCTGGCGGACGCCTGGTAGGTCTGGCCGTTCTGAGTACGTGAAGGCCCCCTTCATTGCGCCTAGCGCAATGAAGGGGGCCTTCACGTACTCGGGGGCGCGGCGCGGCCAGTGGTTGCGAGTGTCATGAAAGGGTCG
>NZ_LQMT02000007.1:150378-243347 GCF_001620365.2 Amycolatopsis keratiniphila subsp. keratiniphila | reverse complement strand
CCCTTTCATGACACTTGGGGAGGCGAGGCTCAGGCGTTCAGCGCGGCCTGCAGCTCGATGTCGATCTTGACCTTCTCGGACAGGAAGGCGTTGCCCTCCGGGCCGATGCCGAAGTCGCGGCGGTTCACCGTGGCGGTGGCCGAGACGCCGAGGGTGGTGGCGTTGTCGTTGGCCGGGTTGGTGCCGATGCCGTTGAACTCCGCCTCGAGCGAGACCGGAACGGTCTTGCCGCGCCAGGTGAGCTCGCCGTCGATGACGTAGTCGCCGCCGTCCTCGCGGATACCGGTCGAGCGGAAGGTGATGACCGGGTGCTCGTCGACGTGGAAGAAGTCCTCGGACTTGAGGTGCGTGTCACGCCCGTCGACACCGCTGGCGACCGACGAGGCGTCGATCTCGACGGTGACCGACGAGTCGAGGATGTTGTCGGCGGTGACGACCTCACCGGTGAAGGCGGTGAAGTTGCCCCGCGACTTCGCCAGGCCGAGGTGCTTCACGGTGTAGGCGATGTCGGAGTGGGCGGTGTCGATCGTCCACTTGCCTGCGACGTAGCCCGGGATTTCGGTGGTGGTCATGAACTCGATCTCCAAAGTCTGTGGTGAACCCTGAGCTGGTTGAGCGCTCAACCGTGACTGTAGCGCAATTTGGTTGAACGCTCAACCAGGGGTAGAATGGGCGTCATGTCCGAACCCCGATGGCTCTCCGACGAGGAGCAAAAAGTCTGGCGCGACTTCTCCGCGGCCACGCGGATGCTGCAAGCGCATCTGGAGGGCCAGCTTCAGCACGAGGCGGGCATGCCCCACACCTACTACGAAGTGCTGGTAGCTCTTTCCGAGGCGCCGGAGCGGCGGCTGCGGATGAGCGAGCTCGCCGACGCGCGCAAGGCGTCGCGCAGCAGGCTCTCGCACGCGGTCGCGCGTCTGGAGGCGAACGGCTGGGTGCGCCGTGAGTCCTGTCCCACCGACAAACGCGGCTCCTGGGCGGTGCTCACCGCCGAAGGTTTCGCCGCGCTGGAGGAGGCCGCGCCCGGGCACGTCGAGGCGGTCCGCGAGAGCCTCTTCGACCCGCTGACCCCCGAACAGGTGAAGGCGCTCGGCGAGATCAGCGCCGCCCTGCTGGCGCGGCTGTCGCCGAAATGCGCCGCGGCCGAGGCGGAATTGGCGCTGCGGGAAGAGAGTCTCGCGGACCTCGCCGACTCGGCCGAACTGGCCAAAGCGGACTGACCTGGAGGCGGTCCAGGGGCGGGCGCGACGACGAGTGTCGGTGCGGGTGGATAGGCTTCGGGCGGCCACCCGACCCTGCTGCTTTAGGTGCACCTGAAGAACCGATGCTCAACATTTTCGCGCGCGCCTCCGTTTCCCGCGTCACCGACCCGATGGGGAAGGTGCTCGTGCGCGCCGGTCTGACCCCTAACGCGATGACCGTCATCGGCACGGCCGGGGCGGTGCTGTGCGCGCTCGGCTTCTTTCCCAACGACATGCTGCTGTGGGGCACCTTCACCGTCTGGGGCTTCGCGATGCTGGACCTGCTCGACGGCGCGATGGCCCGCGCCCGCGGGTACGGCACGGCGTTCGGGGCCGTCCTCGACGCGACCTGCGACAGGCTGGTCGACGGCGCGTTGTTCGCGGCGATCGCCTGGTGGTGCTTCGTCCACGACGACAACCGTCCGGCCGCGGCCGCCGCGCTGATCTGCCTGGTGCTCGCGCAGGTCATCTCTTACGTCAAAGCCCGCGCCGAGGCCTCCGGGCTGGAGGCGGACGGCGGCCTCGTCGAACGCGCGGAACGCCTGATCATCGCACTGGTGGGAACCGGACTGCACGGTCTGGGCGTTCCGTACACCGTGGACATCACGCTCTGGCTCCTCGCGGTGCTTTCGGTGATCACCCTGCTGCAGCGGACGGCCGCGGTGGCCAAGGCGGCGAGGGCCGCCAAGGCGGCGGGGCCACCCGCCGCGGAGGGCGGGGCATGAGCGGGTTCTCCCAGCGGCTCAGTGATTTCGGCTACGCGACGGGCTGGCGGCTCGCGCGCTGGCTGCCGGAGTCGATGGGCTCGGTGACCTTCGGGCTGGGCGCCGATCTGGCCGTCCGGCGGGACGGCGGCGGAGTGCGCCAGCTCCGGCGCAACCTCGCCAGGGTCGTGCCGCAGGCCGACGGCGTCGAACTCGACGAACTGACCCGTCGCGCGATGCGGTCGTACGCCCGCTACTGGCACGAGATGTTCCGGCTGCCCTCGATGGATCACAAGGAGGTCAGCCGCAAGGTCGCCCAGTCGATCACCGGGGTGGAGAACCTCGACGCCGCCCTAGCCGAGGGCAACGGCGCGGTGATGGCGCTGCCGCACAGCGGGAACTGGGACGCCGCCGGCGTCTGGCTCGCGGACTATCTCGGCGGTTTCACCACGGTCGCGGAGCGGCTGAAGCCCGAATCGCTGTACCAGCGCTTCGTGTCCTATCGGGAGTCGCTCGGTTTCGAGATCGTCCCGCTGACCGGCGACAGCTCCGCGATGCGCGTGCTGCTCAAGCGGCTGCGGGAGAACAAGGCGATCTGCCTCGTCGGGGACAGGGACCTGACGAACTCCGGCGTGCCGGTCAAGTTCTTCGGCGAGCAGACCCGCATGCCGGGCGGGCCCGCCCGGCTGGCCGCCACCACCGGCGCCGCGCTGATCCCGGCCGGGTGCTGGTTCACCGAGGACGGCTGGCAGATCCGGCTGCACCCGCGGATCCGGGTCACGAACCGGTCCGAGGTCCCGGCGGCCACCCAGGCGCTGGCGGACATCTTCGCCGGTGACATCGCCGCGCATCCGGCCGACTGGCACATGATGCAGAAGTTCTGGCTCTCCGACTTCGATGCCGGGGAACAGGCCGAACTCGGCGAAGCGAGCTGAGCGGATGGCTCAGTCGCGGGTCATGAAGATCGGGATCGTCTGCCCGTACTCGTTCGACGTGCCGGGCGGCGTGCAGGGGCACGTCATCGATCTCGCGAAGGCGCTGCTGGCGCGCGGACACCAGGTTTCGGTGCTCGCGCCGGCGGACGAGGACTCCGACGTCCCGGATTTCGTGGTCCCCGCGGGCAAGGCGCTCGGCATCCCGTACAACGGTTCGGTCGCCCGCCTGCAGTTCGGCCCGGTGTCCTACGCCCGGGTGCGGCGGTGGATCCGCGACGGCGACTTCGACGTCCTGCACCTGCACGAGCCCGCCGCGCCGAGCCTTTCCTTGCTGGCGCTGAAGGTCGCGGACGGCCCGATCGTGGCGACCTTCCACACCGCGACGACCCGTTCGCGCACGCTGGCGGCGTTCCAGCCGGTGCTGCGGCCGCTGCTGGAGAAGATCACCGCGCGGATCGCGGTTTCGGCGCTGGCCCGCCGGGTCCAGGTCGAACACGCCGGGGGCGACGCGGTCGAGGTGCCCAACGGCGTCGACGTCGACTTCTTCTCCCGCGCGCTCCCGCTGGACGGCTACCCGCGAGCGGGCGGCACGGTCGGGTTCGTCGGGCGGTACACCGAGCCCCGCAAGGGGATGGGTGTCCTGCTGGAGGCGTTGCGGATGCTGCTCCCGGAGTTCGAGGAGCTGCGGCTGCTGGTCGCCGGCCGCGGCGACGCCGACCAGTTGCGGCGCGAGGCCGGGCCGGAGCTGGCTCCGCATATCGATCTGCTCGGCCAGGTCGACGACGAGACGAAGGCGCGGGCGCTGCGCAGTGTCGACGTCTACTGCGCGCCGAACACGGGCGGCGAGAGCTTCGGGATGATCCTCACCGAGGCGATGGCGGCGGGCACGCCTGTACTCGCGAGCGGCCTGGACTCGTTCCGCCGCGTCCTCGACGACGGCAAGGCCGGGATGCTGACCGAGACCGGTGACGCGGCGGCGCTGGCCGACGGGTTGCGCGAGCTTCTCGGAGACCCCGCTCGCCGGGCCTCGCTGGCGGCGGCCGCGGGGGAGCGGGTCGCGATGTTCGACTGGTCCGTGGTCACCACGCAGGTCCTGCGGGTGTACGAGACGGCGATCGCCGCCGACCCCCGGCGGGTCGGCGCGGGTGAACGCGAGTTCAGCCGGTGACGACCTGGGTGTGGATCGGCGGTCTCGTGGCCGCGATCGTGGTACTGGGCGGGTTGTTCCTGCTCGCGACGGCGAACCGGCTCGACCGGCTGCACGTCCGCACGGACGCGGGCTGGGCGGCGCTCGACGCGGCCCTCGCGCGGCGCGCCGTCGTCGCCAGGGCGGCTGCCGCGATCCTGGGTGACGAGGAGCTGCGCACGCTGGGCGAGCGGGCCGAGCGCGCGCCGAGGCCGGAACGCGAAGCCGAGGAAAGCGAGCTGACGCTGCGGCTGTCGCGCGTCGATCGCGCGGCCTTGCCGCCGTCGCTGGCCGAAGAGCTGACCGACGCCGAACACCGCGTCGTCATCGCGCGGCGCGTCCACAACGACGCCGTCCGGGACACCCTGCACCTGAGGCGGCGCCGGAAGGTCCGGTACTTCGGTCTCGCCGGAACCGCCCGGCTTCCGGAATACTTCGAGATCGCCGAGCCCGAACTTTAGGAGGACGGACCGATGAGCGATCGGCTGCTGGTGGCGGTGTTCGCGACGCCGGTCGCGTCGTTCCTCCTGCGCTACGGCAAGGATCTCGGCTACAAGGCCGTGCTGTTCGAGCCGGACGGCGCACGCGCGACGGACGTCGAGGCAGGCCTGGAGGCCGTCACGACGCTGCCGGACCTCGGCGCGGACGCCGACGTCGTCGTCACCGATCACGACCGGTCCGAGCTGGGGGAAGTGCTCAAGGCCGTGCTGGACCGCCCGACGCGGTGGGTCGGGGTGCTCGGCAACCCGCGCCACGCGGGCCCGCACGTCGCCGCGCTCAAGGCACTGGACGTCCCGGACCGCGAGATCGCGCGCGTCCATCGCCCGGTCGGGCTGAACATCGGCTCACGCACGCCGCCCGAGATCGCCGTCGCCACCCTGGCCGGTCTGCTGGCCGACCGGAACGGGCGGCCGGGCGGCTTCGAGTTTCAGTAGGCCACCGCCCCTTCCGGCATCGGCTCGAACCGGGCGTGCCTGCGGGTGAACGTCGCCGTCCCCGAGGTCAGGGAACGCAGGTCGATCGCGTAGCGCAGCAGCTCCACGGCGGGCACCTCGGCGCGGATGACCGTGCGGCCGCCTTCACCCGATTCGGTACCGAGTACGCGGCCCCGCCGGGACGAGAGGTCACCCAGCACGGTGCCCAGATGCTCGTCCGGAAGCCGCACCGCCACCTCTTCGAGCGGTTCGAGCAGCGCGATCTTGCCCGCCGCGGCGGCCTCCTTCAGCGCCAGCGCGCCCGCCGTCTGGAAGGCGGCGTCCGACGAGTCGACGCTGTGCGCCTTCCCGTCGACGAGGGTCACCCGGATGTCGATCAGCGGATGACCGTCGACGAGTCCCCGCTGGGCTTGCGCCCGGACCCCCTTTTCGACGCTCGGGATGAACTGGTGTGGCACCGAGCCACCGACGACCTTGTCCACGAACTCGAAGCCCGCCCCCCTCGGCAGGGGCTGGACCTCGATGTCGCAGACGGCGAACTGGCCGTGCCCACCGGATTGCTTGACGTGCCTGCCATGCCCGCGAGCCGGCCCGGCGAAGGTCGAACGCAGGCTGATGCGGACGGGTTCGGTACCCACGTCGGCACCTCCCGCGCGGAGCCGCGACAGCACGACGTCGGCGTGGGCCTCGCCCATGCACCACAGCACGAGCTGGTTGGTCTCGGCGTTGCGGTCCAGCCGGAGCGTGGGGTCGCCCGCGACCAGCCGGGAGAGGTTGCGCGCCAGCGTGTCCTCGTCGCTGCGTGTCTTCGCGACGACGGCGACCGGCAGCAGCGGCTCCGGCATCGCCCACGGCTTCATGATCAGCGGGTCTTCCGGCGACGAAACGGTGTCGCCGGTTTCCGCCGAGCCCACCTTGGTGAGCGCGCAGAGGTCGCCCGCGACGCAGTACGGGACTTCGCGCAGGTTCGACCCGAGCGGGGAGTACAGATGCGCGACCCGCTCGTCGGCGTCGTGATCCTCGTGGCCGCGTTCGGCGAGGCCGTGGCCCGAGACGTGCACCGGCCGTTCGGGGCGAAGCGTCCCGGAGAACACCCGCACCAGCGAGACCCTGCCGACGTAGGAGTCGACGGCGGTCCGGACCACCTCGGCCGCCAGCGGGCCGTCGGGGTCGGCGCGGAGCCCGGCGTGCGGCTCTCCGGTGGGGGAGGTGACCTCCGGCGGGACGTGTTCCAGCGGTGACGGGAAGGCCCGCACGATCCCGTCGAGGACTTCGGCCAGCCCGACCCCGGTCGCCGCGCACACCGGGATCACCGGATGGAAGGAACCGCGGGCGACGGCGGTTTCGAGGTCGGCGATCAGCGTGTCCTCGGCGATCTCCTCACCGGAGAGGTACCGGTCCATCAGGGACTCGTCCTCGCTCTCGGCGATGACCCCTTCGATCAGCTCGTTGCGGGCCTCGGTCATCCGGGTGAGTTCGGCCGCGTCCGGCTCGCCGACTTCGGGCGGGAAGCCTTGCGAGTAGTCGAAGTAGCGGCGCGTGATGAGCCCGACGAGCCCATCGCGCGCGGGCAGGTACAGCGGCAGGACGCCGGCGCCGAAGGCCTCTTGGCAAGCTGCGATCTCGCCTTCGGGGTCGGCGCGGTGATGGTCCAGCCGGGAGACGACCACCGCCCTCGGCATCCCGACGGCGGCGCACTCCTCCCAGACCGCGATCGTGGCCGCGTCGACGCCTTCCGCCGCGCAGACCACGAACAGCGCCGCGTCGGCCGCGCGGAGCCCGGCCCGCAGCTCGCCGACGAAATCGGCGTACCCGGGGGTGTCGATGAGGTTGATCTTGTGCCCTTGGTGGAGCACCGGCGCGACCGAGAGGCCGACCGATCGCTGCTGCCGGACCGCGGCGGGATCGTGGTCGCACACCGTGGTCCCTTCCACCACCGAGCCTGCCCGCGTCACCGTGCCGGACGCGGCCAGCAGTGCTTCGGCGAGTGTCGTCTTGCCCGATCCCGAGGGGCCGACCAGGACGACGTTGCGGACCTTCGCCGGGTCGTCCACAGCGACGGCGGCCCCGGAGTCTCCGTTCTTGCTCTGTTTGTCGGCCATGCCGGTCTCCTCACCACACGATGCCGCGTACAGGTGTGTCCCCGATCACACACCCGCGACGGGCGTCGCGGCAAGGCGACCGGCGAGGGACCCCCCGAATGTCGACGCGCCGCTATGCTCGATGGCGGACACCCGGAGGCTGATCCGACGGTGGGGGATGAGCGATGGAGCTCGACAGGCGCACGGTGTTACGGCTGGCGGGAGCGGTCCCGATGATGGCGGCGGTGCCCGCCGCGATCCCCGGGGGCGGTGGCCCGTGGGAACGGCTTCGTGCCCGGTTGACGGGTGAGCTGTTCCGGCCCGGCGACCCCGGCTACGACGAAAAGCGGCTCGGGTTCTTCAGCCTCTACGACCATCGGATGCCGGACGGCGTCGCGGTCTGCGCGAACGAGGACGACGTCCGTCATTGTGTCGATTTCGCGGCCAGGCAGCGGATTCCGCTCGCGGCCCGGTCGGGCGGGCACAGTTACGCCGGTTATTCCATAGTGGACAGAGGACTGGTCGTCGACCTGTCCCGGCTGAACGCGGTCCGGATCCTGCCCGGCGGCCGGGCGGAGATCGGGGCGGGCGCGCAGCTCGGCCCGGTGTACGAGGCCTTGGCGGCGGCGGGCCGCGCGCTGCCCGCCGGCAGCTGCCCTCAGGTCGGCATCGCCGGGCTGGCCCTCGGCGGCGGGATCGGCGTTCTGGCCCGAAAGTACGGTCTGACCTGCGACAACGTCGAGTCCGTGCGGTTCGTCGGCGCGGACGGGAAGGCGTGCCTGGTGTCGGAGGAGACGGCGCCGGACCTGCTGTGGGCGTTGCGCGGCGGGGGCGGCGGCAACTTCGGCATCGTCACGTCGTTCACCTTCCGCACGGCGGCGGCCAGGACGTTGGCGAACTTCAACCTGGTCTTCCCGCCCGCCGCGTTGGCCGCACTTGTGGCGGCTTGGCAGGAGTGGCAGCCCGCGATGCCGGACGAGTTGTGGTCGGGAATGGGCCTCGGTGCCGCGACCGCGAACTGCGGTGGCTGTTTCGTGGGCTCCGCCGCGCAGGTGAACCCGTTGCTTGACGATCTGGTCCGCCGCGTCGGCGTCCAGCCGCTCGAACGGGAAGTGACCGAACAAGGCCACTTGGCCACGATGCGGACCTTCTCCCAGGAGACCGCCTTCCCCGCCGCGGTCGCGGAACGCGGGAGATACGTGGCCACTTCGCGGATGCTGACCCATCCGGTGCCCGACCCGGACGGGCTGGCGACGTTGCTGGCGAGCGATCCGCATCTGTACTCGATCGTGGACGCCTACGGCGGCGCGATCGCGCGGGTGCCGTCGAGCGAGTCGTGCTTCCCGCACCGGTCCGCGCTGGGCAGCATCCAGATCATCCGTGGCCTTGAGGGCGGCGAGGCGTACGCGCGCCACGTGATCGGCGGGGTCCGGGACGAACTCGGCCGCGAATACGGGCATGCCGGGTACATCAACTACATCGACCCGGAGATGCCGGAGTGGGCGAAGGCGTACTACGGCGACAGCCTGCCCCGGCTGCGCCGGGTGGCGCGGAAGTACGACCCGGACGGCCTGTTCGCCTTCGAACAGGGCCTGGCCCGCTGACACGGGGGAGGGGTGCGGGCCAGATCACCCAGTGGACTGCTGAAATCGCCGCGAACTGGCCTGCTTCAGAGGTCCAAAAGCGGCTTACCCTCGGAGGCGTCACCCTCACTCGTGCGCTTTCCGAAAGGTTCAGCAGTGTCTGACGACTCCACGAACACGGCCACCACCTCGCTCACCGGCACCGCCCGGGTCAAGCGCGGGATGGCGGAGATGCTCAAGGGCGGTGTGATCATGGACGTGGTCACCGCCGAGCAGGCGAAGATCGCCGAGGACGCCGGCGCCGTCGCGGTGATGGCGCTCGAGCGGGTCCCCGCGGACATCCGCGCGCAGGGCGGCGTCGCCCGGATGAGCGACCCGGACCTGATCGACGGCATCATCGAGGCCGTCTCGATCCCTGTCATGGCGAAGGCCCGCATCGGCCACTTCGTCGAGGCTCAGCTGCTCCAGTCACTCGGCGTCGACTACATCGACGAGTCCGAGGTGCTGACCCCGGCCGACTACGAGAACCACATCGACAAGTGGGCCTTCACCGTGCCCTTCGTCTGTGGTGCCACCAACCTCGGCGAGGCGCTGCGCCGCATCAACGAGGGCGCGGCGATGATCCGCTCCAAGGGCGAGGCCGGCACCGGCGACGTCTCGAACGCGACCACGCACATGCGCAAGATCCGCGCCGAGCTGCGCCGCCTCTCCTCGCTCCCCGAGGACGAGCTTTACGTTGCGGCGAAGGAACTCCAGGCCCCGTACGAGCTCGTCAAGGAGGTCGCGGCGAAGGGCAAGCTCCCCGTCGTGCTGTTCACCGCGGGTGGCATCGCGACCCCGGCCGACGCCGCGATGATGATGCAGCTCGGTGCCGAAGGCGTGTTCGTCGGCTCCGGCATCTTCAAGTCCGGCAACCCGGCCCAGCGTGCCGAGGCGATCGTCAAGGCCACCACGTTCTACGACGACCCGGACGTCATCGCGAAGGTTTCGCGTGGCCTCGGTGAAGCAATGGTAGGGATCAACGTCGACGACGTGCCCGAGCCGCACCGTCTTTCCGAGCGCGGCTGGTAGGCCGATGGCCCGGCGCTCTTCCACGAGCGCCGGGCCGTCCCGCGTCCGTCAGCGGGCAGGGCCGTTCCTGGTCAGCACGCTTCCCTGCGCCGCGGCACTGAGCGTCGTGGTCCCGTCCTGACCGATCACGTACAGGTCGCAGCGGCAAGTCGCCTGACGACGGCCGCTGTGCAGGACCCATGCCTCCGCCACGAGCCGGATTCCCTGTGCCGGCCGCAGGTAGTTGATGCTGAAGCCGCCGGTGAGGACATCCGGTCCCAGCGTGGTCCCGGCCGCGAAGGTGATCGCGTTGTCCGCGGCATAGGCGAGCACGCCGCCGTGGAGATACCCGTTCTGTTGCAACAGGTCTTCGCGGATGTCGAGTTCCAGGGTCGCGGCGCCGCTCCCGAACGAGGCCACCCTCGCGCCGAGCAGGACGCTGAACGGTTGCGAGGCGAGGCCCTTCCGGGCGTCTTCGAGTGTCAGTGCTGTCATCAGGCCACCATCCTGCCATCCGACGACTTCCCGGATCCGGACCCAAGCGGACATGGCGGCCTATAAGGTCCGGACATGAGCCAGACGATCCAGTTCGCCGACCGCAACTTCAAGCTCGCCGTGGTCCAGGAACTGATGTACAACCAGGAACTCCTCCCGAAGTTCGACTTGCGGGAGTACGCCGCCGAGAAGGGTTTCACCTACGACGCGGGGAGCGTCGAAGCGGTCCCCGAGGCGTTGGCCTACTTCGCCGAGCTCGAAGTCCCCGCCGAGCTCGCGGAGAAGATCACCGAGATCGAGATGGACGGCGGCAACGAGATCTACCTCGAGATCGCGCCGAACTGGGACGGCGAGGACTCCCTTTTCGACGTCGACGAGTTCGCCGACGTCGCGCACTTCCCCAACCTGAAGTCGATGACCTTGCTCTTCACGGGCAACGACGAGGCGCTGGAGTCGTTGCGCGCCCGCGGCATCGAGGCGGACTGGCTCTGATCGGCGACCAGCGGGGCTAAGCGAAGGAACCGCGTTCCCTTTTCGACTGCTTAGGCGTCGGGAAGCGGGGCGCGGGACCTTGATTCCGGCGTGCGAAGGGCACGCCGGGATCAAGGAGGACAAATGCGCACACTTCGGTTCGTTTCCGCCGCTTTGGGGGCCGCCGCGATCGCGACGGCACTCGTGGCAGCGCCCGCTTCCGCCGCGACGGACGGGGCGGCCACGCTGAAGGCAGCCGGCATCGACGCGGCGAAGCTCGCTCCCGGGTGGAAGGTCGACGGCGGCCAGATCGTCTGGAACGGCGGGGAGACCACGCTGTCGTTGTCGTCCATCGCGGCCAGCAACTGCCAGGCGAACTACGTGTGCCTGTACGAGCACCGCGACTTCGGCGGACGGCGGCTGCAGTTCCGGGACCCGGGGCTGAAGAACCTCGTCGATTACGGATTCAACGACCAGATGTCGTCCTGGCACAACCGACGCTCCGTCGACGCCCGCTGGTACTACAACATCGGCAGTGGGACCAGCCGCTGCATGCAGGCGAACTCGCAGTCGTCGTATGTCGGGAACGCCGACAACGACCAGGCGAGTTCGTTGAGAATTTACACGTCCGCCAGCGCCTGCTGAGCGAAGTATTCCTTCGAATGCCGGACGCCGCCCCCGGATATTTCTGAGACTCTCGACTGGGGTGTCTCGATTTACTGGGGGAGAAATCGGTGAAGGAAAAGAACCTCTATTTCTATCGCCTGTTCGGTGAACCCGCGGCCGAGTGGCAGGGCACGGACCTGCCACTCGGCCCGCCACAGGCGCGCCGGGTGTTCGCGCTCCTGCTGATCGAGGCGGGTCGCCCGGTGCCGTCGGGCCGGATCATCGACGAGCTGTGGGGCGAAACGCCGCCCGCGTCGGCGAAGGTTCAGATCCAGGGGCTCATCTCGGGTCTGCGCCGCGCCCTGCGTTCGCCGCGGGGCGATCAGCCGATCCTCACCAGGGGAGCGGCCTATCAGCTCGACGCGCGGCCGGAGGACACCGACACCGGCCGGTTCACCTGCCTCGCCGCGCAGGGCCGCGAACTGCTGGCCCGTGACTGCCATCGCGAGGCGGCCCAGTACTTCCGGGACGCGCTCGAACTGTGGCGTGGGCCGGTACTGGCCGGGATCCCGGCCGCGGCGGAGGTCGTCGCGCGCTGGGAGGAGGAACGGCTTTCGCTGCTGGAGGACAAGGCCGAAGCCGAACTCGGGTTCGGCGAGCACGACCGGCTGGTGCCCGAACTCCGTGACCTGCTCACGGCCGCCCCGTTCCGGGAACGGGTCTGCGGGCTGTTGATGACCGCGCTCGCGCGGGCCGGGCGGGTGGCCGAGGCGCTCGACGTCTACGCCGGATGGCGCCGCAGGCTGGTGGACGAACTCGGGGTCGAGCCGTCGCCGTCGATCCGCTCCCTGCACTGCGAGATCCTGCGCGACGGCCAGGGCATGACGACGCGCGAATATCCCGCGTACCAGGAAACCGCCGTGCCGAGCCAGCTGCCGCCGGGCATCCGGGATTTCGTCGGCAGGGACGCGCTGATCGCGGAGCTGCTGGCGGAACTGCGCCGGGACGACGGCCGCGACACCCCTCCCGTGGTGCTGCTGACCGGCGCCGGCGGGATCGGGAAGTCCTCGCTCGCGATCAGGCTCGCGCACCAGATCGCGGACGACTATCCCGACGGCAGGCTGTTCGCGGCCCTCCGTGGGACCACGAACGAGCCCAGGTCCCCGGAGGCCGTGCTCGCCGGGTTCCTGCGCGCGTTCGGCGTTCCGACCGACGGGATCCCCGCCGACGTCGACGACTGCGCCTGCCTCTTCCGCAGCCTGGTCCACGGGCGCCGCGTGCTGCTCGTCCTCGACGACGCCGCCGGTGAGGCCCAGCTGCGGCCGTTGCTGCCCGCCGGCGGCGGCTGCGCGGTGATCGTCACGAGCCGGTTCGTCCTGGCCGGACTCGAACTCGGCAGGCAGGTCCCGGTCGACGTCCTGCCACTGCCCGACGCGGAGGCGCTTCTCGCGAAGCTCACCGAGACCGACGACGATCCTGTTGCCGCCCAACAGGTTCTCGAACACTGCGGCGGGCTCCCGCTGGCGCTGCGGATCGTCGGCAGCCGGATCGGCGACCGCACGGGCTGGCGGCTCGCCGACGTCGCGGGTGAGCTCTCCGTCGAACGGCGGCGGCTGGATTGGCTGTGTGCGGGGGATCTCGCGGTCCGAGGCAGCCTCTCCCTCGGGTACCGGCAACTGGCGCCGGATCGGCAGCGGCTGTTCCGCAGGCTGGGCTTGCTGCCTGCGGCCGATTTCCCCGCCTGGGCGGCGGCGCTCGCCGACGACGGGGAACCCGGAGCGACGTCTCGCGCGCTGGAAGACCTGCGGCATCGGAACATGGTCCAGCCCGCGCCGCGGGCCACCGGCGCTCCCCGTTACCGGGTGCACGATCTTTTGCGCGCGTTCGCGGTCGAGGAGGTCGCCGTCGAACCGGAACAAGAACGCGCGGCCGCGACCGAGCGAGTGCTCGGTGGCTGGCTCTGGCTCGCGGAGAAGGCCGCGGACCGGTTGTCCCGCAGCGTTTTGCGGCCGGAGCCCGGGACCGCGGCCCGGACCTCGCTCGACGAAGGACTGGTGGCCGAACCGCTTTCGTGGTTCCGGGACGAGGTTCCCGCGCTGGAGGCCGCCGTCTCGCACGCGGCCGGCGCCGGGCTCGGCGAACTCGCCTGGGAACTCGCCGTCGTGGCCGCGTCGTACTTCGACCACAGTGGACTGTACGCGGAATGGTCGCGGTGCCACCGGTGCGCGCTCGCCGCGGCGAGGGAGTCGGGATGCGCGCGCGGGGAAGCCGCCTTGCTGCGGGGAATCGGCCAGATCCACCTGTACCGGGACGACTTCGGGACGGCGTGCGAGGCGCTCACCGAGTCGTGCCGCATCAGCGACCGGATCGGCGACCGGGCGGGCCGGGCCAGGGCACTGACCGGGCTTTGCGTGCTCGCGCGGGCGGCCGGGCGGCCCGAAACCTCGCGTGCGACGGCGAGCCGGGCGCTGGCCATCTTCCGCGAGATCGGTGACGTGCTCGGCATGGCGCACGCCCACACCTCGTCCGCCGTCGCGAGCACCGAACTCGGTCTGCTCGACGAGGCCGAAGCGGAACTGGACGAGGCCGGGCGGCTTTGCGCCGAGCTGAACGACCCGCATCGCACGGCGCTCGTCCTGCGCAGGCGGGGTCAACTGCACCTGCGGCGCGAAGACCGGCGGAGCGCGATGTCGTGCCTGCGCCGCGCGCTCGAACTGCTCGACTCGCTGTCCGACGAGATCTGCGCCTCGCGGGTCCGGCTGGATCTCGCGCGAATCCGCGCGAGATCCAGCGACCGGCCGCCGTCAGGGAAGATCTTGATCAGGACCTAGCGCGCTGAACTGGAGGTTCGTCGTCGGTACGGGTGGTCGTGAGTGGCGATTCGGGTTCTAACCCGAATCGCCACTCACGAGGCCGAGGCACCGCACTCACGTGATCGAAGGCGGAACTCGCGTGATCAGAGGCGGAACTCGCGAGTGCGGCTTCCAGTCACGCGAGTTACGTCCCTGATCACGCGAGTTACGTCTTTGCACACGCCGCGCCTGAGACCCTCACGGACTTCCGACCAGTAGGTACATAGGACACGGTTGGTTCTAACCCGAATCGCCACTCACGACCACGGTGACCGGACGGCATGCGGCACTAGCGCCAGCGCTCGGTCGGCAGCGCGGGAACCCGGTGCCCGCGGTGGCCGGTCATCTCCTCGTTCGCGAACAGCGCGTTGAGCACCGCTTCCTCGGTCGCCTGCACGACGGCCTCGAAGAAGGGGTCGAGCCTGCCCCACGGGATGAAGCGCATGCTTTCGTACTCGGCCTCGTCCGTCCGCGGGAACCGGCTGGTGAGCGCCCCCGGATTCGCCGTGCTGAACGCCAGGAAGAGGTCACCGGAGAAATGCGAACCCGCGGTTCCCGTGCGGGCGAGACCGAGCGGGACCCGGCGGGCGAGCGACGTGCACTGGCCGGGCAGCAAGGGAGCGTCGGTTCCGACGATCACGATCACCGACCCGGCCCCCGCGGGTGCCGCCCAGGCCTCCTCCATCGGGTTGTCGGCGCCGAGCTCGGCTCCGACGTGCTCACCGGCGACGGTGAGCTCACGACGTGAGCCGAAGTTGGCCTGTACCAACGCTCCCACGGTGTACTCGTCGTCCCCATAGGACACCACGCGAGAGGCCGTACCGGTGCCACCCTTGAAGCCGTAACAGGTCATCCCGGTACCGCCGCCGACGGAGCCTTCGCGGACCGGACCCGCTTGGGCGGCATCGATCGCGGCGATGACATGTCCACTGTGGATGGTCGGCGCGGTGCTGTCGTTCAGGTACCCGTCCCAGGTCTCGGCGACCACCGGCAGCAGCCATTCGGCGGCCACGTCGGGCCGTTCGCGCACGACCCAGTCGATCGTGCCGCGGTGGCAGGCGCCGACGGCGTGCGTGGAGGTGATCAGCACCGGCAGCGTCAGCGAGCCGGTCTCGGCCAGCCACGCGGTGCCGGTCATCTCGCCGTTGCCGTTGAGGGCGTACGTCCCGGCCGCGCACGGCACGGCGAAGTCCTCGCGTCCGCGAGGCAGGACGGCCGTGACGCCGGTGCGTACCGACTCGCCCTCGACGAGGGTCGTGAAACCGATCTCGACGCCGGGGACGTCGGTGAGCGCGTTGTGCTCGCCGGTCCGGCCGGGCAGCGGGACACCCAGATCGCGGGCGCGGGTCATGGACGGTCCTCCAAGGGGTTCGAGGTCGCGGTGCGGGCGTAGGAGAGCAACATCGCCTCGGCGGTGGCGGTTTCCAGCGTCGGCACGGCCTGGGTCAGGTGCAGGCCGTAGCCGTCTTCCAGCGCGACGAGGTTCCGCGCGATCGAGACCGGCTCCGCGGTCAGGGTGAACTCGCCGGTGGCCGCGCCGGCTTCGAGGATGCCGGTGTAGATCCGGACCTGCTGCTCGTAGAGCGTGATGTGCCGGGCGGCGTACGCGGGGTCGCGGCGGGCGATCGTGCCGAGTTCGTACAGCAGCACGCAGAGTTCGTCGTCGGGGCCGGTCGGCAGGCCGCTGCGGATCATCGCCAGCAGCCGGTCGGACGGCTTCGTCGTCGCGCTCGCGGCCTGTTCCCTCGCCGAGCAGAACCGTGCCACCGCCTCGCGCTGCACCTCCTGGAGGAGGTCGGCGAGGGTGGGGAAGTAATACAGGACCGAACCCGGCGAGAGGCCCGCGCCCTCGGCGACGTCCCTCAGCCGCAGGTTCAGCACGCCGCGTTCGAGGAGGGCCCGTCTGGCCACCTCGATCAGTTCGGCCCGTCGTTCCGGTGCCTTGCTCGGTCTCGCCATGCCCTCATTCTTCGAATCTTGTTCGAAAAACGCAAGAGCCGCGCGCGGTCAGCTCTTGACGTCACACCGTCGAGGGCCTTTGATGCGTGCTCAACAGTTTTTCGAAGGAGATTCAAGGAACCCACCTTGTAGGAGGTCGGCCGTGTCCACTCCCGCCCTGCGCCGCGGTCTGCGCACCCTCGGCACGCTGCTCATCACGCTCTCCGCGATCAGCCCCGCCTCGTCGGTTTTCATCATCGCGCCGGGGGTGATCTCCGGTGCCGGGACGGGCGCCTTCTACAGCTTCGTGGCCGCCGCGGTCGTCGGTGTGTTCATGGCCTTCGTCTACGCCGAGCTCGCGTCGGCCTTCCCGCTGGCGGGTGGCGAGTACGCGATCGTCACCCGCACACTCGGCCGCTTGCCCGGCTTCGCGGTACTCGGCCTCATGATCATCACGCAGGTGCTCATCGTCGCGGTGATCGCGCTCGGGGTCGGCACCTATCTCGGGGTGCTCCTGCCCGGGGTGCCGGGTTCGGTGATCGCCGCCGCGACCTGCGTGGTCGCGGCCGTCGTCGGGGTGTTCGACATCAAGCTCAACGCGTGGGTCACCGGGATCTTCCTGGCCATCGAGATCCTCGCGCTTATCGTGGTCAGCGCGCTCGGGCTGCTGAACCCGGCGCGATCGTTCACCGAACTGCTGGCCAATCCGGTCGCCTCGGACGGCGGACCGGCGACGGTCGGCGCCATCGCGATCGCCACCTCGGTCGCGATCTTCGCCTACAACGGCTACGGCTCGGCGGTGTACTTCGGCGAGGAGACGCAGGACGCCTCACGCGGCATCGCCCGCGCGATTCTGATGGCCCTCGGCATCACGGTGCTCGCCGAACTGATCCCGGTGACCGCGGTCCTGCTCGGCGCGCCGGACCTGAACGCGCTGTTCGCCTCGGAGAACATGCTGTCCTACTTCATCGGCTCGCGCGGCGGCGGAACCCTCGACACGGTGCTCGGGCTGGCCGTCGCGCTCGCGATCATCAACGCCGTGCTGGCGATCGTGCTGATCAGCTCGCGGATGCTGTTCAGCAGTGGCCGCGACCGCGCGTGGCCGTCGCCGGTCAACCGGGCGCTCGCCGCGGTGCACCCGAAGTTCGGGACGCCGTGGGTCGCCACGGTCGGCACCGGCCTGGTAGCCGCGCTGCTCTGCTTCGTCGACCCGAAACTGCTGCTGGTGGTGACCAGCACGTCGATCGTGGCGGTCTACGCGGCGCTCTGTCTCGGCGCGATCGTCGGAAGGCGGACCGGTGCCACCGCGCACGCGAAGTACCGGATGCCCTGGTTCCCGGTCGCGCCGGTGCTGGCGCTGGGCGTCCTGGTGTTCGTGGTCTACCAGAACGTGCTCGACCCGTCGGTCGGGCGGCCGAGCCTGATCGTCACCGCCTGCGTCGCGCTGCTGTCGATCGCGTACTACGTCCTGGTGCTGCGGCGGCGGGGCGGCTGGAAGCTCGCCGACGTCACCGAGGAGAAGGCGGAGGAGCCGGCCTGATCAGGTGTACTCGGCGATCTCCACGCCGTACGTGCCCGGTTCGAGCGCCTCGAAGATGTGCGGCACGTCGCCGGGGTAGCAGATGTAGTCACCGGGCAGCAGCTCGATCGGCTCGTCCAGCGGCCCGACCTTGGCGCGGCCCGCGCTGAGGACGATGTGCTCCACGATGCCGCTCATATGCGGATCCGAAAGCCGCGGCTTCCCGGGCTCGGCGCGAATCAGGTACACGTCGCGCCGGGCACCGGGCGGGCAGGAGCTGAGCAGCGTGCACGCGTAGTCGGCGTGTTCGGCGAACACCGTCGGGCCGCTGCCCGAGCGGATGACCTGCACGCGGGGGTGTTCCGGCTCGACCACCCGCGAGAACGGCACGTCGAGCGCGACGCACAGCGCCCAGATCGTCTCGACGCTCGGATTCCCGGTGCCGGACTCGAGCTGCGAGAGCGTGGATTTCGCGATGCCCGCGCGTTTGGCGACCTCGGTGAGGGACAGCCCGGTGCGGGCGCGTTCCCGGCGCAGGGACATGGCGATGACGTCCAGTGGGGCACCGTCGGACGCGGTCGGGGACATGCGTTCGCTCCATCGGTCGTTGCGTTCGCCTTGACGAACACGGCGGCGTTCGTTCATTGTATGACGCTATGCGTTCGATATGGCGAACAACCACTCGTGTCCTGGGGCGCGATCTTCTCCGTGACATCGGGCTGGTCTGCCTCGCCGACACCATTGTCGGCATCTCCTACGGCGCCATCGCGGTGGGCTCCGGCTTCCCGATCTGGGCGCCGATGCTGCTTTCCGTGCTGGTCTTCGCCGGTGCCTCGCAGTTCATGTTCGTCGGCATCATCGCCGCGGGCGGCAGCCCGGTCGCGGCCGTCGCGGCGGGTCTGCTGGCCAACGCGCGGCATCTGCCGTTCGGCTTCGCGATCGGTGACGTCCTCGGGAAACGGTGGTCGTCGAGGGTGGTCGGCAGCCACCTGATGATCGACGAATCCGTCGCGTTCGCGCTGGCCCAGCGCGACGAACAGCGGCGCAAGGCGGCGTACTGGGTGTGCGGGATCGGCCTGTTCGTCTGCTGGAACCTCGGCGTCCTCGCCGGGGCCTACGCCGGGACGGCGATCAGCGACACCGACGCGTTCGGGCTCGACGCGGCCTTCCCGGCGGTCCTGCTCGCGTTGGTCCTGCCGTCGCTGCGCGACCGCGCCGCCCGGCTGCCGGTGCTGGTCGGCGTCGCCGTCGCGTTGGCCACGACGCCGTTCCTGCCCGCCGGGCTGCCCGTGCTGCTCGCGTTGGTCGGCGTGCTGGCCGGACTGGCCGCCAAGGAACCCGCCGAACGCGAACCCGAGGGAGTGTGCTGATGGACCCGCTGGAACTGATCATCGCCGGCGGTGTGCTCGCCGCCGGGACCTTCGCCTTCCGGTTCGCCGGACCGGTGCTGAAGGCGCGGTTCACCGTGTCGCCCAAGGCCGAGAAGCTGATGGCGCGTTCCGCCGTCGTCCTGCTGGCCGCCCTGGTCGCGGTCGCCGCGCTCACCGAAGGACACGAGTTCGCCGGCTACGCCCGGCCCGCCGGGGTGCTGGTCGGCGGCGTGCTCGCCTGGCGCAAGGCGCCGTTCGCGCTGGTCGTCGTCGCGGCGGCCGCGACGGCCGCCCTCCTGCGGCTGGCCGGGGTCCCCTGACCTGGTCCTTCCCCGAGGCGCCTAAGCTAAGGGGAAGGTCTTTCGGGAGGTCGGGTGGCGATCGCGACGGGGGCACGGCCGGTGGTCGGCGTGCTCGCACTGCAGGGCGACGTGCGGGAGCACGCCGCGATGGTGGAACGCGCGGGTGCGCGGGCGCTGCCGGTCCGTCGTGCGAGCGAACTGTCCGAAGTGGACGGTCTGGTGCTGCCGGGCGGCGAGTCGACCACCATGTCGAGGCTGCTGGAGACCTTCGAACTGCTGGAGCCGCTGCGCGAGCGCATCGCGGACGGGATGCCCGCGTTCGGCTCCTGCGCCGGGATGATCCTGCTCGCCCGCCAGGCCCTCGACGGGCGGCCTGACCAGCGGCAACTCGGCGGGCTCGACGTGGTCGTCCGGCGCAACGCGTTCGGGCGGCAGGTGGACTCCTTCGAGGCCGACCTCGACTTCACCGGTATCGAAGGCGGCCCGGTGCACGCTGTGTTCATCCGCGCCCCGTGGGTCGAAAAAGCGGGCGACGGGGTCGAGGTACTCGCCAGTGTCCCCGAAATGCCGGGCTCCGAGGAGGCGGCCGCTAGGATCGTCGCGGTCCGGCAGGGGGCGGTACTCGCCACGTCGTTCCACCCCGAACTCACCGGGGACGAGCGCGTGCACAGGCTGTTCGTCGACCTCGTGCGGCAGGATTGAGCAAAACCGACACTGTGCTCAGCGGCGGGCACAGGAGTAGATGGAGGAGAGATGAGCGGCCACTCCAAGTGGGCCACCACGAAGCACAAGAAGGCCAACCTGGACGCGAAGCGCGGCAAGCTCTTCGCCCGGTTGATCAAGAACATCGAGGTGGCGGCCCGGACCGGCGGTGGCGACCCGGACGGCAACCCGACGCTCTACGACGCCATCCAGAAGGCCAAGAAGAACTCGGTCCCGCAGGACAACATCGAGCGCGCCCGCAAACGCGGTGCCGGTGAAGAGGCCGGTGGCGCCGACTGGCAGACCATCACCTACGAAGGCTACGGCCCGAACGGTGTGGCCGTGCTGATCGAATGCCTCACCGACAACAAGAACCGCGCCGCCATGGAGGTGCGCACCGCGCTCACCCGGAACAACGGCTCGCTCGCCGACCCGGGTTCGGTCGCCTACATGTTCAACCGCAAGGGCGTCGTGATCATGCCCAAGGGTGACGCCGGCGAGGACGACGTTCTCATGGCCGTCCTCGACGCGGGCGCCGAAGAGGTCAACGACCTCGACGAGAACTTCGAGATCGTCTCCGAGGCCACCGACCTCGTCCCGGTCCGGAAAGCCTTGCAGGAAGCCGGTTTCGAGTACGAGTCCGCGGATCTCACGTTCCTGCCGTCGGTCAGCGTCCCGCTGGACGTCGAAGGCGCGAAGAAGGTCTTCAAGCTCATCGACGCGCTCGAGGATTGCGACGACGTGCAGAATGTGTACGCGAACTTCGATGTGTCCGACGAGGTCATGGCAGAGGTCGGCTGATCGATTTTCCCGCCATGCCGCGGAAAATCGGTCCCGGGACTAGGTGCGGGCGCTCGCGTGGGGCACAATGTCGCGCGTGACGACCTCCGAAGCCGATGCCCTCACCGCCGAAGAAACCGAACTCATCCAGTGGATCGAGGGACAGGCGAAGGCGAGAGGGAACGCGGTCATCGCGGTCGAAGGCGACGAGGAGGAAGCGGCGTTCTGTTTCACCGCCTGCGCCTGGGCGTTGCACAACGTCGCGGAAGCGGTCGTGATCGGACTGCCCGAGCACATGGGCCCGGTCCTTCTCGACGCCTACGTCGACCGGGCGGCCGCGGGCGAGATCTTCGAGGTCGGCAAGCAGTACGACGATTTCTTCGAGGGCGCGCCGGTGGTCTTCGAACGGGTCGCGAAGGGGCACTATCCCGAGTACTTCGGGAGCGCGTTCCTGATCTACCCGGACGGGGACTTCCCTGCGCTGCAGTTGATCGTCGCCACGCCGGACGGGCACTTCCCGTGGCATCCGGACGCGCCCGAGGGCTTCGCGCGGTACCAGCCGGTGCTGACCGAATCCGGTGACCCGGAGAGCTGGACGCCGGGCGTCGACGGCCCCTGAGGTTCGCTAAGTACGTGAAGGCCCCCTTCATTGCGTTAGACGCAATGAAGGGGGCCTTCACGTACTCGTGTGGCCTGCCGCTTAAGTGCGTGTCATGAAAGGGTCGTTCAGGACGTTTCTCGTCCTGAACGACCCTTTCATGACATTCGGGGCGGCTCGGCGAGTATCAAGGCCGAAGCTCAAGCCAGCCAGGGCGCCAGGTCCTCCACGGCGTCCGGCCACTCGGCGGCCAAAACCGCCGCGGACCGGAACTCGACGCAGTCGTCCGTATAAGGCGGCACCACCACGGTCCCGACCAGGCTCCACTCACCGGTACTCACCGACGCCTGCCACACCCCGGCCGGCACCACCACCTGCGGCCGCTGACCGGCCGCGACGTCCGGCCCCAGCGCCGGCCGCGAAACACGCCCGTCGGGGAACAGCAGCAGCATCCGCACCGGCGCCCCGGCGTGGTGCGCGTAGATCTCCAGCCGGTCCAACCGGTGCGGCGCCGAGGTTTCCGGCGGCGCGAGCAGGTAGTAGATCGCGGACGCGGTTTCGTCGCGCCAGCTCTGCGCCCAGCGGCCACCCTCCACGGGCAACGGCTGAAGACCCAGATAGGCGGTGAAGTCGTCGGGACTCGGCATGTCCTCATCTTGCCCGGACCCCGCGCCGGGTAGCCTCGGATCTCGAACTGATGTTCGCCGGAGCGGAGGAAAACGCGTGCGGGTACTCGGGGTCGACCCCGGTCTGACCAGGTGCGGGCTCGGGGTGGTCGACGGCGGCACGGGCCGCACCGTCCGCCCGGTGGCCGTCGACGTCGTGCGGACCCCGGCGGACGCCGATCTCGCCGTGCGCCTGCTGGGGATCTCCGACGCGGTCGAGCGCTGGATGGATCGCTACAAGCCCGAGGCCGTCGCCGTCGAGCGGGTGTTCGCGCAGCACAACGTACGCACCGCGATGGGTACCGCGCAGGCGGGCGGCGTCGTCGCGCTCGCCGCGGCCCGGCGTGGGCTCCCGGTCGTGTTCCACACCCCGAGCGAGGTCAAGGCCGCCGTCACCGGCTCCGGCCGGGCGGACAAGGCGCAGGTCACCGGTATGGTCATGCGACTGCTCGGCCTCGAGGTCAAACCGCATCCGGCGGACGCCGCCGACGCGCTCGCGCTCGCCATCTGCCACCTGTGGCGCGAGCCGATGCGCGTCCGGCTCGCCGAAGCCGAGGCCAGGGCGGCCGAGATCGCCAAGAACCACAAGGCCAGGCTCGCCGCCGCGGCCAAGCAAGCCAAAACGCAAGGAGCGGCTCGATGATCTCCTCGGTACGCGGTGAAATCCTCTCCATCGGTCTCGACCACGTCGTGATCGAGGTCGGGGGAGTGGGCTTCGCCGTGCAGGCCACCCCCGCCACCCTCGCCACGCTTCGCCGCGGCGAGCAGGCGATGCTGCACACCGCGCTCGTGGTCCGCGAGGATTCCTTGACGCTGTTCGGTTTCGCCGACGCGGACGCCCGCGAGCTGTTCGGCCTGCTGCAGACGGTCTCCGGGATCGGCCCGCGGCTCGCGCTGGCGACGCTCGCCGTCCTCGATCCCGACAAACTGCGGTCCGCGCTGGTCGAAGGCAACATCACCGTGCTCACCCAGGTGCCCGGCATCGGCCGCAAGGGCGCCGAGCGGCTCACGCTCGAACTGCGCGACAAGGTCACCGCGCTCGCGGGCCCGACCGACGGTTCGCCGTCGGTCGTCGCGCCCGGCGCGCTGCGGGGCGAGGTCGTCGAGGCGCTCGCGGGCCTCGGCTTCCCGGCCAAGCAGGCCGAACAGGCCGTCGACAAGGTGCTCGGCGAGGGCGAAGGCCACACGACGTCGTCCGTGCTGCGCGCCGCGTTGGCCACCCTCGGGCGTAAGCGGTAACCGGCCACATGGACTATGAGGCCGTGACGGAGTTCGAAACCGACGAGACGCTCTCGGCGCTGCCGCAGACGGGCGAACGAGAGGTCGAGACCACGCTGCGCCCGCGCAAGCTCGACGAGTTCGTCGGCCAGCCGCGAGTGCGTGAACAGCTCGAACTCGTCCTGGAAAGCGCGCGGCGCCGGGGTGTGCCGCCGGATCACGTCCTGCTCTCGGGCCCGCCGGGACTGGGCAAGACGAGTATGGCGATGATCGTCGCCGCCGAACTCAACGCCGCCATCCGCATCACCTCCGGGCCCGCGCTGGAACGCGCGGGCGACCTGGCCGCGATGCTGTCCAACCTGGCGCCCGGCGACGTCCTGTTCATCGACGAGATCCACCGCATCGCCCGCCCCGCCGAGGAGATGCTGTACCTCGCGATGGAGGACTTCCGTGTCGACGTCGTGGTCGGCAAGGGCCCCGGTGCCACCAGCATCCCACTGGAGATCGCCCCGTTCACGCTGGTCGGGGCCACGACGCGGTCCGGTTCGCTGACCGGTCCGCTGCGCGACCGGTTCGGTTTCACCGGCCAGATGGAGTTCTACAGCGACGCCGAGCTGGAACTCGTCGCCCGCCGTGCCGCCACGATCCTCGACATCGAAATCGACCGGGACGGCTGCGCGGAGATCGCCCGCCGGTCCCGCGGCACACCGCGGATCGCGAACCGGCTCCTGCGCCGCGTGCGCGACTACGCCGAGGTCCGGGCGGACGGCAAGGTCACGCGCAAGATCGCCCGTGCCGCGCTGGAGGTCTACGACGTCGACGAACTCGGCCTCGACCGGCTCGACCGCGCGGTGCTGACCGCGTTGGTCCGCTCCTTCGGCGGCGGCCCGGTCGGCGTGTCGACGCTGGCCGTCGCGGTGGGGGAAGAACCGACCACCGTCGAAGAGGTGTGTGAGCCTTACCTGGTCCGCGCCGGTATGCTCGCCCGCACTCCTCGCGGCCGGGTCGCCACAGCGGCCGCGTGGGAGCACCTCGGCCTGCCGGCCCCGGCCGGTGCCACGCGTGGCGAGCAGGGCGGCCCGAACCTGTTCGACCAGGACTGAACGGACCGTTCACGCGGTTCGAGGCCCGTGGTGACGACGGGTGGTGGTGGAGTTTCCGCTGGCACCTGGCACACTCGGGGAGAGCACACCCCGCCAAACCGGACAAAACAGCGCACCGCGCGGCGTCCGCTCGAAATGGAGAATCATGAACCAGTTATTGCTGCCGCTGCTCCTGATGCTCGTTGTGGCGATTCCGCTCGTCATGGGCACCCGTAAGCAGAAGAAGGCGGCGGCGGCGCAGCAGGAGCTGCTCTCGAGCCTGGCTCCCGGTGACCGGGTGATGACCACCTCCGGTCTCTACGCGACTGTCGCCGACGCCTCCGCCGACACCACGATCGACCTCGAGGTCGCTCCCGGCGTCGTGACCACCTGGCTGCGCCAGGCTGTCCGCGAGAAGGTCGAGCCGGTCGTGGAGACCGACGAGGACACCACTGACGCCACCGACACCGACGAGGTCGTCGAGGCGCCGGTCGTCGAGTCGAAGGACGATGAGCGCGTCGAGGAGAAGTCGGGCGCGCAGATCGCTCCTCCGCTGGAACACGGCAAGAAGTAGCGCTTGTAAGGCCATCCCCGACACCAGACTTTCGTAGGTGCGGGGCCAACGCCGGGCTCACGCAGCACCGAGTAGTGTCTCGGTGCTGCGTGCGTGTCCGTCGTCATAGTCGTGCTCGTTCGCGGTACCACCGGGCTCCCGCCCGGATGAGTGAACAGCCAAGTCCATTGGGGAAAAACCCAGTCCGTCCGAGGAGACCGAAGCACAGTGGCCGCACCGGCCGGGCATCTCCGCCCGGGACGCTATCTCGCCTTCTTCGCCCTGATCGTGGTGGCGCTGTACGCCCTGGTGTTCTTCACCGGTAGCGGCAAGCCGACGCCGAAGCTCGGCATCGATCTGCAAGGCGGCACGAGGGTCACCCTGTCCGCCCGAAACCCCGACGGCGGCGACCCTCCGCGAGAGTCCCTCGAACAGGCCCGCTCGATCATCGAGCGCCGGGTCAACGGTATCGGCGTCAGCGGCACCGAGGTGGTCCTCGACGGCAGCAACGTCGTGATCACCGTCCCCGGCGAGCAGGGCGACCAGGCCAAGACCCTGGGCAAGACCGCGAAGCTGGGCTTCCGGAAGGTCGTGACGTCGCAGCCGGTGACCCCGGTCCAGCAGCCGTCGACCCCGCCCGCCTCCGGCGCGCCGTCTTCGGCACCGCCGTCCTCCCCGGGCGTGAGCGCCCCGCCGACCAGCCCTGCCAACGGCGGTGGCGCCGCCGGCGCGCCGCAGCAGCAGCCCGGCGCGGACTCCGACGAGCAGACGAAGAAGGAGATCGAGGAGGCCCGGAACCTCCGGCAGAACCCCGATCTGCTTTCCACGGACCAGGCGAAGCAGGCCGCGGCCGCCGAGAAGGCCTTCGCGGCGCTCAACTGCGACCCCAAGGTGTCGGACCCGCTGGTCGGCAACGACCTCACCGACAAGCCGCTGGTCGCCTGCGGTGACAAGAACACCATGAAGTACCTGCTGGAGCCGGAGTTCCTCCCCGGAACGGAGATCTCCGACGCCTCCTCCGGCTACGACACCCAGAACTCCCAGTGGGTCGTCAACCTGAACTTCAAGGGTGAGGGTTCGCGGATCTGGGGCGACTTCACCTCGAAGAACGTCCAGAAGCAGGCCGCGTTCGTCCTCGACACGCAGGTCGTCTCCGCGCCGACCATCCAGTCCGCGATCCTCGGTGGTCAGACCCAGATCACCGGCCGGTTCAGCCAGACCGAGGCGAAGGACCTGGCGGATGTGCTGAAGTACGGTTCGCTGCCGCTGTCGTTCGAATCCTCGGACGCGACGACGGTGTCCGCGACGCTGGGTCTCGCGTCGCTTCAGGCGGGCCTGATCGCCGGCGGTATCGGCCTGCTGGCCGTGTTCATCTACTGCATGTTCTATTACCGGCTGCTCGGCCTGCTGACGATCCTGTCGCTCGGTTTGTCGTTCACCATCGTGTACGGGGTCCTGGTGCTGCTGGGGCGGTGGATCGGGTACACCCTCGACCTCGCGGGCGTGGCGGGCCTGATCATCGCGATCGGTATCACCGCGGACTCGTTCGTCATCTACTTCGAACGGTTGAAGGACGAAATCCGCGAAGGCAGGACCTTCCGGTCCGCGGTCCCGCGCGGCTGGTCCCGGGCCCAGCGCACGATTCTCGCTGCGGACGCGGTCAGCTTCCTCGCCGCGGCGGTCCTCTACCTGCTGGCCGTCGGTGACGTGAAGGGCTTCGCGTTCACCCTCGGCATGTCGACGGTGCTCGACCTCGTCGTGGTCTACCTCGTGACGCACCCTCTGGTCGCGATGGTGTCCCGGTCCAAGTCGAAGTTCCTGTCCAACCCCAAGAACCTCGGCCTCGGCGCCGTGCAGCAGCTGGGTTCGGACCGCAAGGCCGCGCGCGCCGTTCCCGGCCGCCCGAACGCGAAGGAGGCGTGACCGTGGTCGACGAGAAGAACACCACCGATACCAAGCACGAGAGCGTCTTCCACCGCATGTATGTGGGCACCGGCGTGTTCGACGTCGTCGGTGTCCGCAAACGCTGGTATCTCTTCTTCGGTGCGCTGGTGCTGGTGTGCATCGCGTCGATGGGGGTCAAGGGCTTCAACTTCGGCATCGACTTCGAAGGCGGCACCCAGATCCAGCTGCCCGCCAACGGCAAGAGCGGGCAGATCACCGAGGAGCGGGCCAAGGAGGTCTTCGCCGACGCGCTGGGCAAGCCCGCCGACGAGGCGCAGAAGGTCGGCAGCGGCGTCTCGTCGACCATCCAGCTCCGCTCGGACACCCTGGACGCGGCCGAGGTCGCCAAGGTGAAGCAGGCGCTGTTCCAGGAACTGGGCCCGATCGGGACTTCCGGCCAGCCCAGCGTCCAGGCGATCAGTGACAGCGCGGTCAGCGCGTCCTGGGGTGGGGAGATCTCCCGGCAGGCACTGATCGCGCTCGGGGTCTTCCTGCTGGCGGTCACGTTGTTCCTGGCGTTGTACTTCGATCCAAGGATGGCGGCCGCGGCACTGGTCACCCTGCTGAACGACATCGTGGTGACGGCGGGTGTTTATTCGCTGATCGGCTTCGAGGTCACGCCTGCGACGGTGATCGGTCTGCTGACGATCCTCGGGTTCTCGCTGTACGACACGGTGGTGGTGTTCGACAAGGTCCGTGAGAACACGCGCGGTCTGCTCGGCCTGACCCGCCGGACCTATGGGGAAGCGGCGAACCTGGCGTTGAACCAGACGCTGATGCGTTCGTTCAACACGTCCTTGATCGCGGCGCTGCCGATCCTCGGCCTGCTGGTGATCGGCTACCTCCTGCTCGGTTCCGGCACCCTGCAGGAGCTCGCGCTCGTGCAGCTCACCGGCACCGTGGTCGGCGTGCTGTCGTCGGTCGCGCTGGCCACCCCGCTGCTGGTCGACTTCAAGATGCGTGACCCGAAGTTCCGTCAGCAGGCCGACCGGGTGGCCGCGCGGCGCGCGAACCAGGCCCGCAAGGCCGCCGAGCGCGACGACGACTTCGACCCGAACGACGAGGACGCGCTGGCCGCCGAGCTCCGCAAGGAGAAGGCGTACGCCGCGGCGGCGAGCGTGCCGGCGCGGAACCAGAAGGCCCACAAGGGGCGTCCGTCGGGTAAGCGCAAGAGGTAATCCCGGCCGTCGAACGCTATGAACGGTCCGTTCCTTGCGAAATTTGCAAGGAACGGACCGTTCATAGCGTTCAGGGACCCGGAAGCACGACTGGAGAGCAGGAAGTACATGGAGCTGCCCAAGGCACTCGACCTCATCGCCGACGTACCGGACTTCCCGGAACCCGGCGTGCTGTTCCGGGACCTGAGCCCGCTGTTCGCCGACGCGGCGGGCTTCAAGGCCGTCACCGACGCGCTGGCCGCCACCGTCGACGCGGACGTCGATCTGCTTGCCGGTGTGGAGGCGCGCGGATTCCTGCTGGCGGCCGCCGTCGGTTACGCCCGTGGCCTCGGCGTCGCGTTGATCCGCAAGCCGGGCAAGCTGCCGCGCGTCGCGGGCAGGGTCGGCTACACGCTGGAGTACGGCACCGCGACCGTCGAACTGCCCGAAGGTGTCGTCGAGCCCGGCCAGCGTGTCGCGATCCTCGACGACGTGCTCGCCACCGGTGGCACGGTCGCGGCGACCTGCAAACTGCTGGAAGACGCGAAGGTGCAGGTCAGCGGCGTTTCGGTGGTCATGGAACTCGGCGCGCTCGGCGGTCGTTCCGTGCTTGAGGGACGCCGTGTGGAGGCCCTCCGGGTGTGTTGACCGGGCGCACCAAGTGAGCCGCGAGGGGGAGCGGTTACCCTTGATGTCCGAAGGCCGCACGAAGCGCAGGAGGTGCGGGTGAGCCAAGAGCTCGATGCCGCGGTGTCCTCGAAGGACGGCACCGAGCAGAACGGTGCGGCGCGACAGGGGGCGGCGCCGACACCGTCCGCGACACGCCGCGTGCGCGCCCGTCTCGCCCGCCGGATCACCGCGCAACGGGCCGCGCCGGTCAAGCAGGTTCTCGAGCCGCTCGCAGTCATCCACCGCGAGCTGCATCCCAACGCGGACCTCGCGCAGCTCCAGCGCGCGTACGACGTCGCCGAAGAGCTGCACCGCGAGCAGCGGCGCAAGTCCGGCGACCCGTACATCACGCATCCGCTCGCCGTCGCGACCATCCTCGCCGAACTCGGCATGGACACCACGACGCTGGTCGCGGCGCTGTTGCACGACACCGTCGAAGACACCGGCTACTCGCTGGAGAGCCTGAAGGCCGACTTCGGCGAGAAGGTCGGCGAGCTCGTCGACGGCGTCACCAAACTGGACAAGGTCAAGCTCGGCACGGCCGCCGAGGCCGAGACCATCCGCAAGATGGTCATCGCGATGGCGCGCGACCCGCGCGTGCTGGTCATCAAGCTGGCCGACCGGCTGCACAACATGCGAACGATGCGCTTCCTGCCGCCGGAGAAGCAGGCTCGCAAGGCGCGAGAGACCCTGGAGGTCCTCGCCCCGCTGGCGCACCGGCTCGGTATGGCGACGGTCAAATGGGAGCTGGAGGATCTGGCCTTCGCCATCCTGCAGCCGAAGAAGTACGACGAGATCGTCCGCCTGGTCGCCGATCGCGCGCCTTCGCGCGACACGTACCTGCGGTCGGTGATCACGGATCTGACCAGCCATCTCGACGGCTCGCGGATCACCGCCAAGGTCGAAGGCCGCCCGAAGCACTACTACTCGATCCACCAGAAGATGATCGTCCGCGGCCGCGACCTCGACGACATCCACGACCTGGTGGGCGTGCGGATCCTGGTCGAGGACGTCCGTGATTGCTACGCCGCGATGGGTGTCGTCCACGCGCTGTGGCAGCCGGTCCCCGGCCGGTTCAAGGACTACATCGCGCAGCCTCGCTTCGGTGTGTACCAGTCGCTGCACACCACGGTGATCGGGCCGGACGGCAAACCGCTCGAGGTCCAGATCCGGACCTACGAGATGCACCGCACCGCCGAGTACGGCATCGCCGCGCACTGGCGGTACAAGGAGACCAAAGGCACCCACAACGGGAACGCCATGGACGTCGACGAGATGGCGTGGATGCGCCAGCTCCTCGACTGGCAGCGGGAAGCGGCGGACCCGGGCGACTTCCTGGAGTCGCTGCGCTACGAGCTCGCCTCGCGCGAGATCTTCGTGTTCACGCCCAAGGGCGACGTGATCACGCTGCCGGTCGATTCGACGCCGGTCGACTTCGCCTACGCCGTGCACACGGAGGTCGGCCATCGGTGCATCGGTGCCCGCGTCAACGGCAGGCTCGTCGCGCTCGAGCGCAAGCTGGAGAACGGCGAGGTCATCGAGATCTTCACCTCGAAGGCCGAGACGGCGGGGCCGAGCCGCGACTGGCTGCAGTTCGCCGGTTCGCCCAAGGCGCGCGCGAAGATCCGGCAGTGGTTCGCCAAGGAACGCCGTGACGAGGCGATCGAGGGCGGCAAGGAGGCCATCACCAAGGAGGTCCGCAAGGTCGGCCTCCCGATCCAGCGGCTGGTCTCCGCGGAGTCGATGGGCGCGGTCGCCACCGAACTGCGGCACCCGGACATCAGCTCGCTGTACGCGGCCGTCGGCGAGGGGCACACCAGCGCGAAGCATGTCGTGCAGCGGCTGGTCGCGCTCATCGGCGGCGTCGACGAGGCGGAGGAGGAGCTCGCCGAGCGCGCGACGCCGTCCACCGTCACCCGCCGCCGCGGTTCGAACGACGTCGGCGTCGTGGTGAAGGGCGCCAGCGACATCTGGGCCAAGCTCGCCCGCTGCTGCACGCCGGTGCCGGGCGACGAGATCCTCGGTTTCGTCACGCGTGGCGGTGGAGTCAGTGTCCACCGGACCGACTGCACCAACGCCGACGACCTGCGGGCCCAGCCCGAGAGGCTGGTCGAGGTCGAATGGGCGCCGTCGGCGTCTTCGGTGTTCCTCGTCGCGATCCAGGTCGAGGCGCTGGACCGGCACCGTCTGCTCTCCGACGTCACCAAGGTGCTCGCGGACGAGAAGGTCAACATCCTGTCCGCGTCGGTGACGACGTCGCGCGACCGGGTCGCGGTCAGCCGGTTCTCGTTCGAGATGGGCGACCCGAAGCACCTCGGGCACGTGCTGAAGGTGGTCCGGGGAGTCGAAGGCGTTTACGACGTGTATCGGGTCACTTCGGCTTCGTGACCGCCGGTGGGTCCCGGCTAAAGTCCGAGGATGACTGACGGGTTCGAATTCACTCGCGACGGCGAGGTCGCACGGCTGACGTTCACCAGGCCGGAGAAGATGAACGCGATCACCTACGGGATGTGGTCGGCGATCCCGGACGTGGTGGCGCGGGTGGAGGCGGCCCCGGCGATCAAGGTCCTCGTGCTGACCGGCGCGGGCGCGCACTTCTCGGCGGGCGCGGACATCAGCGAGTTCCGGGACCTGCGGTCGACCGCCGACGCGGCCGAGACCTACGACAAGGCCGTCGACGGGGCCGTGGCGGCGCTGACGGCGTCGCGGAAGCCGACCGTCGCGATGATCCAGGGCAACTGCATCGGCGGCGGATGCCAGATCTCGGTCGCGTGCGACTTCCGGTTCGCGGCGGAGGGCTCGCGCTTCGGTATCACGCCGGCGAAGCTCGGGATCGTCTACCACTTCGACTCGACACGGCAGCTCGTCTCCTTGGTCGGCCCGGCGAACGCGAAGTACTTCCTGCTCTCGGGCGAGCTCGTCGACGCGCGGCGGGCACGGGAGATCGGGCTGTTGAACGACGTCTTCCCGGCTGGCGAGCTGGAGACCTCGACGGCGAAGTTCGTCGAGACGCTGGCTTCGCGTTCGCAGGCGTCGGTGCGCGGGATGAACCGGATCATCGAGAAGATCGTTGCGGGGCAGCAGGAATCCGATGCCGAAGTGGACGAAATCCGGCTCGGTGCCCTGCACGGTGAGGACTATGCCGAAGGGGTGGCGGCGTTCTTGGCGCGGCGACCGCCGAAGTTCACTTATCGCTGAGGTTCGCGTTTCATCGCGGCGTTCCGTGAAGGCCTCCTTGAGGGACCCAGGGTCCCTCAAGGAGGCCTTCACGGACTTCGCGGCACCTTCGGACGGCGTTCCGTGTGGACAGTCGCGGCGGCATCAAATCTGCCTCGAAAAGCCTTGTGTCGTCGCGCTTTCTGTGCCTACGCAAGTCGATTTCCCGCCGGCCGCGATGTTGCGTGAGAAAGTTTTTTATGGCTTAAGCCGGACGTGCTTATGGTCGATTCATGGAGTGGAAATTTCAATCGGCCGAAGGACTCACGACCGCTTTGCGCGCCGGTGAGGTGACCTCGGCGGAACTGACCGACGAGGCGATCGCCCGCATCGAGCGGGAAGACAAGGCGATCAACGCGATCTGTGTACCGGACTTCGACCGGGCGCGGGCCGCCGCGCGCGACGCCGACCAGGCGCGGGCGCGCGGCGAGGACCGGCCGCTGCTCGGCATCCCGGTGACGGTCAAAGAGTCCTTCAACATGGCCGGCCTGCCCACGACCTGGGGCATGCCGCAGCACCAGGGCTTCGTGCCCGCCGAGGACGCGGTGCAGGTGTCGCGCCTCAAGGCCGCCGGGGCGGTGGTGCTCGGCAAGACCAATGTGCCGTTAGGCTTGCAGGACATCCAGTCCTTCAACGAGTTCTACGGCACCACGAACAACCCGTGGGATCACGATCGCACCTCGGGCGGATCCTCCGGCGGATCGGCGGCGGCACTGGCATCCGGCTTCGGCGCGCTGTCCATCGGCTCCGATCTCGCCGGCTCGTTGCGCACCCCCGCGCATTTCTGCGGCATCTACGCGCACAAGCCGACGGTCGGGCTCGCGGCGACCCGCGGCATGGTCCCGCCTCCGGCTCCTGCCTTGCCGGTCGAACTCGACCTGGCTGTCGCCGGTCCGATGGCGCGCACCGCCCGCGACCTCATGCTCCTGCTCGACGTCATGGCCGGACCGGATCCGCTGACACACGGGATGGCGTACGAGGTGAAGCTGCCGCCCGCGCGCCATGAGCGGCTCGGCGACTTCCGGGTCTTGGTGATCGAGGACCATCCGCTCATCCCGACCGGGGCGGCTGTGCGGGCCGGTGTGAACCGGGTGGCCGACGCGCTGGCCGACGGTGGCGCCCGCGTCGAACGCTACAGCCCGTTGTTCCCCGATCTGACCGAGTCCGCGACGCTCTACACGCAGTTGCTGTTCTCGAGCACCGTCGCGCGTTTCCCCGTCGAGGCGTACGAGCAACTGCAGGCCAATGCCGCCGGGCTGAACGCGGACGACCGGAGCCTCGACGCGGCGCGGCTACGCGCCATGGTGTTCACCCATCGCGACTGGCTGGCGGTGTACGACCATCGCGAACGCCACCGGCACGGCTGGCGGCAGCTGTTCGCCGAGTTCGACGCCGTGGTCTGCCCGATCACGCCGACCCCCGCGTTCCCGCACGATCACGACCCCGATCTGCTGGGACGCCAGATCGACATCGACGGTGTCGGGTATCCGTACTTCGACCAGCTCGTCTGGGCGGGCGTGGCCACCATGCCCGGCCTGCCCGCCACGGCCGTGCCGACCGGCCGGTCCGACGAGGGACTTCCGGTGGGAGTGCAGCTCATCGGTCCGGCGTTCGAGGACCGCACCCCGCTGCGGCTGGCGGAACTGCTCGAACAGACGCTCGGCGGCTTCCAAGCGCCGAGCTATTGAGAGGTAAGTCAAACATGGCGTGATGGAGTTGGTGGCGAGAGCATGCTCACCACAGAGACCTGGCGCGCTCTTGACTGTCCACAAGGGATACCTGTAAAGGCAAAATGCCCGATTTGGTCACTTTGCGCAGGGGTCGTGAGTGATTTGGGTGGTTCTAACCCTCATTATCACTCACGACCCTGCCCGGAAACGGACATAAAGGTATCCATTGGATGTCCGATCGGCGCGATATGCCCCTTGTGGACACTCGGGATCAGGCCTGTCTGCATCGCCAGTCCGGACTCACGTCGCCTGGGCTTTCTTACCCGTCTGAAGCTGGCGAAGAACGTCTAGTGGTGCGCCACTCTCGCCCTTCCCTTCAATAGATCTCGTCCCAGGGATTGCTGTCGTACGCTTCGGCGAGGATCCGGCTCGTTTCCGGAGCGTGCGACAGCTCGACGTCGTCCACCGACGCCACCGGCCAGCCGACCGACTCCGAATTGGTCAGGAACATGGCGTCGAACCCCGGCAGGTCGGCGGGGCGGACGTCACGGATCTCCTGCGGGATCCCGTTCCGCTCCAGCCCGCGTCGCACGAGCTGCTGGGTGATGCCGTCGAGCACCGGGGCCTGCGGCCAGACCACCGTGCCGCCGTCGAGGAATCCGACGTTCCAGATCGACGCCTCGCTGACCCGGCCGTCGTAGTCGACGAACAACGCGTCGTCGTATCCCGCCAGCTTCGCCTCGCGCATGTGGTGGAGCAGCCCGAACGTTCCGACGTGCTTGACCTCCGGAAGCACCCGTTCGTAGCGCACGGACCGCAGGCGGAGCGGCTTCATCTCGTGCTCGCGGGGCGGCCCGGTCCGGACGAGGACATCCGGTGCCGCGGGCGCGCCGGGATCGGACCAGTCCATCGCGCGGGAGAAGATCAGCACTCGCACCGACAGCGCGTCCTCGCCTCGGATCGCCTGCCGCACGTACGCGCGCACCGCGTCGGTGTCGAGGTCGCTGCCGAACATCCGCCGCGTGCTCGTCACGAGGCGGCGAAGGTGGACGTCCAGGCCGCGGACCTTGCCGTCGCGGACCTGCATCGCGGTGAAGTGGCCATAGCCGAACGCGCCCGCCAGGTCTGCCGACCGGGCGGGCGCGCCGTTGATCTCCAGCTTCACGTCAGGCGTTGACCGTGACGCCGGTGAACTTGACCTCGGTGTTGGGCGGGCCGGTGCCGTCGCCGTTGCCGGCCTGCGCGTTCGCGCCCGCCTTGGCGACCTTGTCGAGCACCTTCAGGCCCTCGTCGGAGATGCTGCCGAAGACCGAGTATTCCGCGGGCAGTTCGGCCTCGCCGTAGACCATGAAGAACTGGCTTCCGCCGGAGTTCGGCTGCTGCGTCTTCGCCATCGCGAGGATCCCGCGGCCGTACTTGATCTCCTTGAACGCCTCGTCCGGCATCGTGTAGCCCGGGCCGCCCATGCCGGTGGCCTCGGGGTCACCGCACTGCAGCATCTGCAGGCCGCTGGTGCCGAGCCGGTGGCACTTGGTGTCGTTGAAGTAGCCCTGCTGGGAAAGGCTGATGAAGCTCTGCACGGCGCACGGGGCGAGCGCCCGGTCCAGCGTCAGCGGGATGTCGCCCGCGGTGCTCTTCAGCACGACGTTCACCGTGCCGTTCGAAGAGACGTCCTTGCCTTCCGGCTTGTTCACCTTCTTCGAAGCCGGCTTGGTGGCGTCGTCCTTGTAGTCGCAAGTCACCGGGTTCGCCAGCGGTGTCGGCCGCTTCGGCATCGGAGTGCGCTCCGTGGGGATGGTGACCTCGGGGGTCGGAGGAGCCGAGCTCGGGGAAGCGTCGGAGGCGGCATCGTCACCACTGTTACTGCTGACGATCCACCACACCGCGCCCGCCACGACGGCGACGACGCCGACGACCGCCACCGAGCCGACGATCTTGCGCCGCTTGGCCTTCTCGGCCCGTCGCACGATCTGTCGCTCGAGCTTGCGCTTCGCGGCTTCGCGGCGCTGCTGGTTGGTCGGCACCCGCCCTCCCGGTTTCCACTCGATGTCACACGTCTGAGGTAGCGGGAGTCTATTGGCACAGCCTGTGAGGCCCCCGTACAGGGGCCGCTAGGCTTACTTGATCGTGATCAGGGCCATCCTGTCACCTGTTCGGCGGAAGATCTGAGGAGGCGTTTCGTGCTGGTTGTCGGTTTTCCGGCGGGCCCCCTCGAAGCCAACTGCTACCTGCTCGCCCCGGACGGCGGCGGTGAGTGCGTGATCGTCGACCCCGGCGAGGAAGCAGCCGAGCCGATCGAGGCCGCGCTCGCCGAGCACGGTTTGACGCCTGTCGCGATGCTCGCCACCCACGGCCACCCCGATCACGTCGCTTCGGCGGGCGAGGTCGGCGCGCGCCACGGGATACCTCTCTATCTGCACGAGGCGGACCGGCCACTCCTCGGCCAGGACGCCGGTCAACGGAAGGACGGGATCGTGCCACTCGTCGATGGCCCGCTGAGGCTGGCCGGGCTGGAGATCACGGTGTCCGGCACACCGGGTCACACCGCCGGTTCGGTGGTCTTCGGGCTGACCTCCGCCGAGGGCGGCAGGATCGTGCTCACCGGGGACAGCCTGTTCGCCGGTTCGATCGGCCGGTCCTCCGGTGACGGCGGTGAGCTCGTGCGTTCCCTCGGCACCAAGGTGATGACGCTGTCCGACGACACCGTCGTCCTCCCTGGCCACGGTCCGGCCACCACGATCGGTCGAGAGCGGGCGGCGAACCCGTTCCTGGCCGGGACGGGCGCGTGATGACCGAGCCCACCGGGACCCCGGAGACCCCAGAACGACTCCCGCTGTTCCACGACGACCCCAAACTCCGTCGCAAGCGCGGCTGTTCCAGCGTCGCGGGCGTCGTGATCTTCGCGGCCGCGTTCGGCGGGATCGCCGGGCTGATCGGCGGTGAGATCGCCGGGCTCGTGGTCGCCGGCGTGATCGCGCTGCCGCTGCTGTACGTCATGTTCTACAACCTGCGCCGCCGGGTGTGGCTCGAAGGCGACACACTCATCGTGCGGACCTGGGGCGTGCGGCGGATCGAGCTGACCGCGGCCGAACGCATCGATCTGGTGATCAGCGATGTGCGCGGGACCCGGACGGTCAGCCTGCTGGTCAACGCGGGCAAGCGCCGCAAGGTCGCGAAGGTCGACCTGGCCGTGTACTCGGGCGCGGGCGGCCGGGAGCTGGGCATCCTGCAGCTGCGCAAGCTCGCGAACGCACTGCTGAACAACACCGACGCGAACGGTCTGGTGTTCTCGGAACTGCTGGTGGCGCAGCTGAAATCGGAAGCGCGCGGCGACGCGGCGGCGGAGCGTCCGCTCTACCGGCTGGCCTCGGCGGCTCCCGCCGGGAAGTACATCCAGCGGTTCACGATGGAGGCGGTCAGCCGCTTCGTGGCGACCCTGGACTGAGCCGGGCGAGACAGCGCCGAGTGTCATGAAAGGGTCGNNCGACCCTTTCATGACACTCGATCCGGCCGGGTGCCCGAGGTCTCCAGCTTCTCCAGCCGGGTCTTGATCTCCTCCAGCTGGTAGACGATCTCCGGCAGCTCGCCCGCGGCGAAGGTCGCCAGCCGCTCCGAGTGCTTGAGCGTCGCCCGGACGTCGTCGAGCGCGGCGGCGATCTTGGGGACCGCCTCGACGGCTTCGAGCGTCGAGACGAGCACGCGCCGCGCGACCGCGGTCAGTTGTCTCGGGACGGCGAACACGGCGAACATGGCCCCTCCGAACCTCGGGTGCGGCCTCTTCGTACCCGACTCCGGCCCGTGATCGCGGGGTGGGCTCGTGCTTTGGGGCGCTTGTGGCTACAGGGACTCTTGGGGCTCCCGCGAGGCGATCAGCGCGGCCAGCACGGTGGTGACCGGGACCGCCGCGACGATGCCGACGCTTCCGGCGAGCGTCCGCACGATCTCCTGGGCGATGTTCTCCGCGCCCAGGATCGAGCCGAGTCCGACGCCCGAGAGCGACGTGTACAGCAGCACCGGCAGCGCCGCCCCCGCGTACGCCATCACGAGCGTGTTGACCGCCGAGCCGACGTGATCGCGCCCGATCCGCAGGCCGGCGCCGTACAGCTCACGCCACCCGAGCGCCGGGTTCGCCCGCCGGAGCTCCCACACCGCGCTCGTCTGCGTCACGGTGACGTCGTCGAGCACACCGAGCGCACCGATCACGACACCCGCCAGCAGCAGTCCCCGCGCGTCGATCCCGTGCCCGAGCGAGCCGATCAGCTGAGAGGTGCTGTCGTCGAGCCCGGTCAGCGACGCGGCTGCCGAGAAGATCGCCGACAGGACGCCGATCAGGACCAGGCTCACCAGGGTGCCCAGCACCGCCACCGAGGTTCTCGCGGACAGCCCGTGCGTCAGGTACAGCGCGACGAACATGATCGCGCCCGCGCCCGCGATCGCCACCAGCAAAGGACTTTCGCCGGCGAGGATCGAAGGAAGCACGAAGAGTGCCAGCACCAGGAAGCTCAGTCCGAGCGCGATCAGCGCGGCGACCCCCTGCCACCGGCCGAGGACGATCACCGCGAGCGCGAACAACCCTGCGAGCAGCAGCAGCGGCGTACCACGCTGGAAGTCGACGATCTGGAACGACGCCGGGTTCGCGACGTCGCCGCCGTTGTAGGACAGCACCACCTTGTCGCCCGCGGCGAACCGTGGCGTGCTCGGCTCGATGGGCAGCGTGAGCTTCAGCGGCTTCCCGGACGCGGGACCGTCGGTCATCGTGAGCTCGCTGGTGAGACACGGCTTCGCGTCCGGTGGCGGCTCGCCGACCTGCACCTGTCCTTCGGCGAGGCACGGTCCGGTGATCGTCCCGGTGACCGTCGCGTTCACCGGTGTCCCCTGTGGGAAGACGCTTTTCGCCGGATCCTTGCCCCACGGATAGAGGAAGACCATCCCGGCGACGGTCGCGACGGCGAGCGGGATCAGCAGCCACATCAGCAGCAGCCGGACCCGGCGCGACGCGGGTGCCGCCGGGCCGTGGCCGTGCGAGTGCCCGTGGCCGACCGGCTCGGGTTCGGGCTTCGGTTCGGCTGCGCGACGTCTGCCCGGTTCCGCCGGCCGCGGCCGCTGGGCCGGTGGGCGGGGACGTCGCGTGCCCTCGGGTGGCGGCGTCCGGCGCGGCGAACGGGACGTTCCGGGCGAACGATCGGACGGGGTGTCCGTTACCCGGCGAATCGGGCCGGTGTCGTCGTCGGAGATGTCGCGGCGGTTCACCCGCACATCCTCCACAGTCGGCGGCGCGTCCCGCACACGGCCTATCCGAATGCCTGCCGAAGGTGGACACGGCGATAGGCCGAGGGCGGGGTGTCGAAGTGGTCGAGGAAGGCTTGGCGAAGGGTCTCGGTTGAGCCGAAACCACATCGCCGCGCGATCGAGGACAGCGGAAGTTCGGTGCCGCACAGCAGTTTCGCCGCGTTCTCGGTCCTCGCGGCCCGCACGTACCTGCTGGGCGTGGTGCTCAGGTGCGCGTCGAACAACCTGGTCAGCTGCCGGGTGCTGATGCCGGCCCGCTCGGCGAGGACGGCGGTGCCGAGATCACCGGCGAGGTGTTCGGCGACGTACGCGGTGATGTCGCGGACCAGCCGGTTCTCCGGCGGCGGGCCGGACAGGAACATGCTCACCTGCGCCTGGTTGCCCGGCCGCTGCAGGTAGGTCACGAGCATGCGGGCGACCTCCCTGGCGACGCTCGGTCCGTGGTCCTCCTCGACGAACGCGAGGGTGAGGTCGATCCCGCTGGTGACGCCCGCCGCCGTGTAGACGTTGCCGTCGCGCACGTACAGCGGCACCGGGTCGACGTTCACCTGCGGGTAGTTCGTCGCGAGCCGGTTCGCGAACCGCCAGTGGGTGGTGGCGCGGCGGCCGTTGAGCAGCCCGCACGCGGCGAGCACGGTGGCGCCGGTGCACACCGAGGCGACCCGGCGGCTCTGCTGCGCCAGCCTGCGGACATGGGTGACGAACCTGGCGTCCGCGGCGGCGGCCTCGTGTCCCGTGCCGCCCGCGACGATCAGCGTGTCCAGTTCGCCGGTGATCTGGTCGAGCCGGTGCTGTGCCTGCAGGGTCAGCCCGGACTCGCAGCGGATGCCGCGGCCGTCGACGCTGGCGAGCATGATCTCGTACCCCGGCTTGCCGCCGAGTTTGGTCGCGGCGTCCAGGACGTCCGACGGGCCGGCGATGTCGAGCAACTCGGCGTTGCTGTAGCCGACGATCAACACTCGTCTGGGTGAACCCGGCATGATCGAACGCTACCAGTAGTGCCCGGCCGTCGGACGTTGTTCGCAGGAATCCGGACATCCGGGCCACCGAGGGCCCGTCTCTCGGACACCGTTGTCGCCATGACAGACGACAAGAAGACGATCGCGTTCGTGGTGTACCCGGGGATGACCCCGCTCGACATGGTCGGGCCGCTGACCGTGCTGGACGGGATGGCGACCACGACGCAGGAATACCGCACCGTCGTGGTCGGTGAGACGAAGGATCCGGTCACCACCGACAACCCCTTGAAACTCGTGGCGACCCACACCTACGACGAGGTCCCGTCGCCGTACGCGTTGCTCGTGCCCGGCGGCGCCACGCCGACGCTGAAGGCGCTCGCCGACGAGAAACTGGTCGGGTACCTGCGCGGCGCCGCGGCGAACGCGGAACTCGTGACCTCGGTGTGCACGGGATCGCTGTTGCTGGGGCAGGCCGGGCTGTTGAAGGGCCGCAAGGCCGCGACGCACTGGATGTTCCGCGAACTGCTGGGCGCGTTCGGCGCGGAACCGGTCGCCGAGCGCTGGGTCGAGGACGGGAACGTGATCACCGCCGCCGGGGTGTCGGCCGGGATCGACCTCGCGCTGCATCTGGTCGAGCGGCTCGTCGGCGCCGAGATCGCCCGGACGATCCAGTTCGTGATCGAGTACGACCCGGAGCCGCCGCAGGGGCCGCTGGACTGGTCGAAGCGTCCGTACGGGGATCTCAAGCCCTTGCTGGAGCACACGCTGAACGAGGCACTCGCGGACGAACCCGCGTTGCGGGACCGGCTCCTCGCGCACACCGGGAAATAAGGGGGACGGCCATCCGGGTGAGAATTCGCCGACTCGGGGACAGCACCGGGTTACATTCGGGTCATCCGTCCAGGTGATAGGTGGTTCGTGGAGTTCAAGGTGCTCGGCCCGCTCGCGGCCTCGGTCCCGCTGCCGTCGGCGGCTCAGCCCCGTCGGGTGCTCGCGGTGCTCCTGACCCGGCCGAACGAGTTCGTCCACCGGGACACCCTCGTGGACGAACTCTGGCCCCAGGGACCGCCGTCGAGTGCCGCGGCCGTCGTGCAGATGGCGGTTTCCAAGCTGCGCAAGGCGTTGTCGCCCGGTGTGCCGGTGGACGACGAACGGCAGCGGCTGCGGTCCGGCCGGAGCGGCTACCGGCTGGTGGTCTCGGACGGCGAGCTGGACGTCACCGGTTTCTCGGAGCTGACGGCCGCGGCCGCGCGGGCGACCGGTGACGAACGCAAGGAGCTGCTCGAACGGGCGCTGGGGTTGTGGCGCGGCCGGGCCTTCGCCGACGTGCCGGTCGGCCCGCTGGTGGAGGCGCACCGGCTGTGGCTGGAGGATCGGCGTTGCTCGGTGCTGGGCAAGCTCGTGGAGCTGGACCTGGCCGCCGGTGACCACAAGGCGGTCGCGGACCGGCTGGGACCGGAGCTGGCCGCCCGGCCGGGCGACGAACGGCTCGCCGGGTGGCTGGCCGAGGCGTTGCACGGTCTCGGCAGGCGGGACGCGGCGCTGGCCGTCCTCGACCGTTGCCGCCAGGCGCTGTGGGAACACGCCGGCGTCTCACCGGGGGACGACCTGCTCGCGGTCCGCCGCCGGATCTCCGGCACCGGCTGGTCGGCGGGCGGCGCGCCGTGCCGTCTGCCCGCCGCGACGCCGGATTTCACCGGCAGGGCGCCAGAGCTGGCGGAACTGGGTCGCGCGGTGCGGTCTCCCGCGCCGATCGTGCTGCACGGGGCGGCGGGAGCGGGGAAGAGCGCGCTGGCCGTCCAGGCCGCGTGGCGCGTGCGCAAGCGGTTCCCGGACGGCCAGCTCGTCGCCGACCTGCGTGAACCCGGTGACGTCCTCGCCGGGTTCCTTCGCGCGCTCGGGCTTGCGGAAGCGGAACTCCCCGCGGACCGGGCGGGACTGCTCTCGTTGTGGCAGAGCCATTCCGCGGACCGGCGGCTGTTGGTGATCCTCGAGAACGGCCGGTCCGAAGCCGAGGTGCGGCCATTGCTGCCGAGTGGTCCCGGCTGCGCGACGATCGTGACGACACGACGGCGGCTGGCCGGTCTCGGCGGCGCCAGGCCGGTCGAGGTCGGGGCGTTGCCCTACGAGGACGCGCGGCTGCTGCTCGGCGAGATCGTCGGGGAAGCCCGGTTGTCCGCCGAACCCGACGCCGTCCGCCGGGTGCTGGCCTGCTGCGACGGTCTTCCGCTGGCGGTGCGGGCGGCGGGAACGAAGCTGCTGCAGCGGCCCCGGCTGAGCGTCGCAGAGTTCGCGACCCGCTTGGAGAACGAGCGGCTGCGCCTCGACGAGCTCGCCGCCGGCGACCTGGCCGTCCGTCCGGTGCTCGCCGAGTCCCTCGCGGAGTTGTCGGCACGGCAACGGAACTCCCTGCGGCTGCTCGGTTTCCCCGGCGCGACCGAGATCGCCGACTGGTTCGCGACGGCCATGCTGGACTGTTCGCCGCGCGAGGCGACGGAACTGCTCGACGAACTCGTGGACGACCACGTGCTTCGTGCCGAACCGGACCAGGCCGGGTTCCTCCGGTACCGGCTGCCGGGGCTGATCCGGCTCGCGCTCCGGGAACCGCCGGATCCCGGGGCCCTCAGGCGCGCGCTGACGGTGATGGCGGCGTTGGCCGAACACGCTTCCGCCGCGCTCGGCGCCGGATACCCGCCGTCCCGGCGCGCGGACGTCCCGGCGGCCGTTTCGGACCGCGTCGCGGCCGACCCGGCCGGCTGGCGGCTCGCGGAAACCACGAACCTCGCGCTCGCCGTCCGCACCGCGAAGAACCACGGCTGGACCGGCCTGGCCATGCGGCTCGCCGACGCCTACAGCGATCTCGTCGGCCCGCGGAAAGGCGGTTCCCCCGCCTGGCTCGGGTTCGGCATCGTGCGTGATCGCCTCGATGTCCCCGCGGAGGCGGAGAAGCTGCTGAAGCTCGGACACGCCCACGCCGACGCGGGGGATCTGGCGCGGGCGAGGACGTGTTTCTCGTTGGCGGAGAACAGGTTCCGCACCGTGGGTGATCAGCCGGGCACCGGGGCCGCACTCGTCGCGCTCGCCGACGTCGACGCGGACTCCGGCCGGACCGGTGCGGCGGTCCACGCGTTGCGGGAGGCCTTGGACCTGTTGCGGGACTGCGGCGACCTCGCCGGGCAGGCGATGGCGTCGGCCCAGTTCGGCTCGCTGTGGGACGACCTCGGCGACTTCCGCCGGGCGAAGGAGTGCTTCGACGCGAGTCTGCTGCTTTCGCTCCACTGCGAAGACGGGCACCAGCATGACAGGTCGGCGAAGCGGTACGCCGACGTCCTGCGACGGAACGGCCGTGTGGACGAGGCCGGCGCCCTGCTGACGAGCGCCCTGATCGGCACGCGCAGTTCGCGCGAACGTCATTGGGAGGCGCACGTCCTCCGGAGCCTCGGTGACCTTCACGCGAAAACCGGCGACGCGGGGGAGAGCGAACGATGCCTTTCACGGTCGCTTGAACTGTTCGAGGACGTCGGACATCGGCATGCCGCCGCCTACACGCACCGAAGCTTCGGCGAGTCCTTGCGCCTGGCGGGTGAACACGGCCGCGCCGCCGAACACCTGAGCCTGGCGATGAGTACCTTCCGTGAGCTCGGAGACCGCCGAGGCGGCGGATACGCCTTGCTCAGCTTCGGACGCCTACGGGCCGACGAAGGCGTCGCGACCGAAGCCGCCGAAGGGCTCCGGACCGCGGCGGGACTGTTCCGGGAACTGGGATTCCCGGTGTGGGAACTGCGTGCGCTCCAGGGCCTTTCCGCCGTCGACGGGAGCGGACGCCAGCGGGACCGGGCTCGTGAAGCCTTGACGAAGATCCGCTTCGGGGCGACTCCGGCATAGCCCGGCGGAGGACCGGCGGCCGCCGCGTTTGGCGAAGTTATGGCGACGGTGTGTTGACTGCTGCTCATGTGAGCGGACTTCGCGCCGCCCCGAATTCGCGGAACTGGGGGTGGCGGCGCGTGCTCGTGGCCGGGTGACGCCTTCAGAGGGCGGGAGGCGTCACCCGGTTCGTAGAGCTACCCGCGGACGTGCAGGATCGCGTCCGCGTCGGTCAGCATCCCTTGGTCGAGCGGGAAGTAGCCCTGCCGCGGGGTGGGATCGGTGCGGACGGTCGCGGGCGGGACGTCGGAGGCGGGGAGCAGGCCCCAAGCCGTGGTGACGTGTTTCTGCAGGAACCCTTCGTAGGTGTCGGGCTCCGGCTCGGCCAGCGCTATGTCCTCGCTTCCGCCGAGGCTGGTCGCGACGAAGGTGTAGCGATCGCCGAGCAGCGGCGCCACCAGCGCGCCGGCGGGGAACCAGGTGGTCTCGGTATCGGCGACCCGCATGGTGCTCGCCTGGCGCCGCAGATGGAGGTTGTGGGCGAAGACCAGCGTCCGGCCGCGCCCGGCTTCGGCGGCGCGGATGTCGAGCAGGTTCCGCGCCATGAAGGCGTCCCTGGCCGCGACGAGGGGCATGTAGCGCTCGTGCGGCTCGAGAGGCTCGGCGCATTGCCGGTGGTAACGCAGCAGGTCGATCCCCGCCATGAGGTGGATCTCCGCCCGCGACCACGCCTCCGTGCCGGGCTCCCGGGAGCGAAGCGCGGTGAGCAGGTCGGCCGCGATCGCGCGCAGGCGGTAGGCATCGGCCGTGGCGCCGGGCGAGGAAGCCGCGTCCATGACGGCTTCCGTGCGGCTCCAGCGCTCGTCGTCGCCCGCCGGCCCGGCGATGTCCACGTCGAGCCCCAGGAAGTCGCGCGCGTACTCGAGGTAGCGCCGTGGGCTGGGCGCGGACGTGTTCTCGGTCTGGGTGTCGAAACCGTGGAACGTGAGGCGGTCCTCGGGAGGCCGGTTTTCGTTGTACTCGCGCATCCACGCGATCAGTCGCCTGTTCGCCTCGACGCCGCCGAAGGTGTGTGAGAAGCCTTCGCTCATCGCGAGGTCGAGGGTTCCGGTGCCGTCTCGGACGTAGTCGTTCGCGACGAGCGCGGCCACGCGATCCGTTTCCAGGGCGATCGAACGGAAGCCGCGCTCGACGAGTTGGGCGAACAGCTCGTTGCGGATCTCCGCGAAAACGGGGGTCGCGTGGGTCGGCTCGCCCAATGCCAGCAGGTCGCAAGAGGGGGTTACGAAGTCTCGGATGTCTTGACTCATGAGGTTCAAGCATATCGTTGATGTTCCGGTTGAAACTTTAGCTTGTATGGCCTGCTGAGCTGGTGCGAAAGCCTCAAAGTGTGCGTCAGGTGGGAGCGTGTGCGGTTGCCTGCACTTGGGGCGGCGCGCGGGTCTTTCCGAAATACGTGAAGGCCACCTTCACTACCTTCAGGGTAGGCAAGGAGGCCTTCACGGACCGGCCCCGAGACTGCGGCACCGCAAGAAATCCACTTCCGAATAACTGGATCGCATTTCCTTCTTCCGCTATAAAGCTTAAAGAACCCTTCGCGCGCGAAGGTGCTTCGCCTGCGAAGCAGCGTTTAAGATACGTGCGGGAGTGCAAGTGATCAGCAATTGAGGTGAATTGCCGCGTGGCAATCGCCGCGCGGCCGGAGTTCGGCCCTACTTTGTCCCGCATGGTTGAGAAGGATTCGACGGCGCGGACCCGGGAACTGGGCCACCGCATGAAGGCGTTCCGGCAGCGCAGGCACTTCAGCGGAGCCGACGTCAGCCGCCGTAACGGCTGGTTGCAGAGCAAGGTCACGAGGTGGGAACAAGGGCTGCGCGAGCTGTCCGTGGTGGACGCGGCGCTGTATCTCGCGACCTGCGGCGAGGCCGAGCCCGAACGCGATCTGCTGCTGGAGCTGACGCAGCCCGGCGGCGACCTGTACTGGGTCCGGCCGTACTTCGACGAACTCGTCGACCCGATGAAATCCCTGGAGATACAGGAAAACCTCGCCCACACACTGGTGCGTTACGAGTCGTTGACGCTCCCCGGGCTGCTGCAGACCGAACCGTACGCCCGCACCGCCTTCGAACTGATCGGCAACCGCGATCCGGCCCAGCTGGACCAGGTCGTGAACGCCCGGATGGAACGGCAGCGGTTGCTGCGGCGGGATCGTCCGCCGCGCTGCAAGTTCTTCGTGCACGAGCGCGCGTTGCGGTCGGTCGTCGGCGGTCCCCGGATCATGCACGAGCAACTGCTCCACCTCGTCCTGTCGGCGAACCTGCCCTATTGCTCGATTCGCATCGTCCCCGAAAGCGTCGAAGTGGGCAGGGTGCTCGAGAATTCCTTCACCATCATGGAATTCGCGGAACATCCGGCGGTGGTGTACACGGATTCCTACGCGGCCGGGGTGTTCATCGACGACCGGGTCGCGGTCGAGGCCTATTATTCGCTCGTCGCGAGGTTGGAAAGCGATACGCTGACCGAGGAGAGATCACGGCAAATGCTGGCCGAATGGGCGGACCGGTACGACCGGATGGAGGAATGATCCGGCCGGGGTTTCCCGGCACCTCCGCACGGGGTAATCATTCCGGGTAGCCGAGGAGAAGGAGTTCGTGGTGACGAAGACGCAGGGTGGTGCCCCGGTCGCCGAGGCCGAGATCGAGCGGAAGTACGACCTGGCGGCCGACCGGCCCATCCCGCCGCTGGTCCCGGCCGGTCCGGTGACGAACCAGGCCGATCCGAGGGTCGACGTCCTCGACGCCACGTACTTCGACACCGCCGACTTCCGGCTCGCGCAGGCGGGTATCACGCTGCGGCGGAGGCTCGGCGGAAGCGACGAGGGCTGGCACCTCAAACTCCCGGTCGGCGAGGACAGGCGAGAGGAACTCCGCCTCCCGCTGGCGGGGAAGCCGGACAAGGTGCCCGGCGCGCTGGCGAAACTGGTCCGGGCGCACACCCTCGGCGCGAAACTCGTCCAAGCCGCACATCTACGCACCGAGCGCACTTCGTACGCCTTGCTCGACGCCGAGGGGCGAGAGCTCGCGACGCTGACCGACGACGTCGTCACCGGCGAGGCCGGCGGGGACACGGCGCATCTCGACCGGTGGCGGGAGATCGAGATCGAACTCGCGCCCGGCGCCGATCCCGCGGTGCTCCAAAGTCTGGAGCGGGCGGTCGTGGAAGGTGGGGCCGAGCGGTCGAGGTGGCCGTCGAAGCTCCGGCGGCTGACCGACGAGCTCGTGCCTTCGGCAGGCGGGGCTTCGGGTTCGGTACTGGCGGACTACCTCGCCGCGCAGCTGGACGCGTTGCGGCGCAACGACATCGGGGTTCGCCGGGACGTCGAGGACTCGGTACATCAGATGCGCGTCGCGTGCAGGCGGCTGCGGAGCGGCTTGAAAACCTTCCGCCGCTCGCTGGACGCGGACGTCGCCGAGGAGCTCGCCGAGGAACTCCGCTGGCTCGGCGGCGAGCTCGGGCCGGCGAGGGACGGCGAGGTCATGGCCGCGCGCCTCGGCGACGAGGTCAAGGCGCTCCCGGTCGAGCTGGTGCTGGGGAACGTCGAGCAGCTGATGACCCGGCACTTCGCTCGCGAGGCCGAAGAGGCGAAGGCGCGCGCCATCCGGGCGCTCGACAGCAAGCGGTACACGAAACTGTTGCGAGCGCTGGAAAACCTCGTCGGCGAACCACGGAAGATCAAGGAAGGCAAGAAGGAACTGCGCAAGGCCGTCGCACGGTCGGACCGGAAGTTGCGCAAGGCCGTCGCCGCGGCGAGTGAGCTCGAGCCCGGCGCGGAGCAGGACGCCGCCCTGCACGAGGCACGCAAGAAGGCCAAGCGAGCCCGCTACGCGGCGGACGCGGTCCGGCCGGTGACCGGCAAGAAGCTTCGAAAATGGCGAAAGAACGTCAAGGCGGTGCAGAGCACGCTCGGCGAGCACCACGACATCGTGGTCAGCCGGGAGGTCCTGCGACTCCTCGGCCTCCGCGCCTACGCCGAGAACGAAAACGCTTTCACATATGGGCTTCTGCACGGTCGTTCGATCGCCGGAGCCGAGGCCGCGCACCGGCGCTTCGCCGGGGAATGGCAAAAGGTGGGTAAAGGTTCTCGTCCGAAATGGCTCAAATGAGGTAGCCCGGGTTGACCTGCCGCCGTCGCCGAGTAACGTCGAGGGAACTTGGTGGTCTGGAGAGAGGCGCCCCCAATGTTGCCTGGCCAGCGCGTTCCCGGCGAACGGCCGGGCCTGGCCGTGACCACCTGCCGCCGCAAGGACGGCGTCCTCATCCTCACCGCGGTGGGGGAGATCGACGCGGCGACCGTCGGGCGCTTCCGCACCGAGCTCAGTGGCGCGTGCGTCAAAGGAAGGCATGTGATCCTCGACCTCTCCGGCGTCGGTTTCCTCAGCTGTGCGGGGTTGCAGGCACTCGAGGAGGCCAACGCGGCGTCCCCCCGGTTCTCGGTGATCGTAAAGACCGCTTTGGTGTCACGGATTCTCGACGTCAGCGGGGTCGGAGCCGACCTCGACGTCCGGTGGGACGTCGAGGACGTGCTGATCTAGTCGAGTTCGACCTCGTCGGCGGCGACGTCCGGCAGCAGACCACGCCACCGCGGATTGCGCAGGCAGCCCGCGTCGGTCCAGCCGCCGAAGACGACCTCTCCGACGATGGTCGGCCGCGACCAGCGCGCGTCCCGGGCCTGTTTGTCCGGAACGGAGTGGAACGGGGATGTCTTGCGCTCCAAGCGGAACAGCTGCTTGGAGAGATCCTCCAGTTCGTCACTCGCGAAACCGACACCGCAGTTTCCGATGTACCGCAAGCCGTCTTCGTGCGGGACGCCGAGCAACAGCGAACCGAAAGTACCCGCCCGGCTGCCGCCACCCGGCCGCCAGCCGCCCAGCACCACTTGCTGTACCAGGGGTCCGGTGATGGAAAGCCATTCCCCGGTACGCTTTCCCGGGTGGTACGCGGAGTCGGCCCGTTTGGCGACGACACCGGCCAGCCCGTGCTCGCGGGCCGCCCTGGCGACCGCGCCGCCGTCCCCGAGGTAGTACCGGGGGACCTGCCAATGCGGTCCGGCGATCCCGAGTTCGTCGAGGAGTTCGCGCCGTTCGACGTACGGCGTCCCGACACAGGCGCGGCCGTCCAGGTGCAGGAGATCGTTCACCAGGTAGAACGCCGGATAGCGAGAGGTGAGCCGTTTCGCGGAGTTCTTCGTCGCCCGCGCGCGGTGCCCGAGCCCTTCCGCGCTCGGCTTCCCGCCGTCGAAGACGACGATTTCCCCGTCGAGAAAGACCTCCGTGGCACCGAGTTGTTCGCCGAGGCCGCGTAATTCGGGATACAGCCCGGTGACGTCGTCGCCTGAATCGTCGTAGGCGGTGATCCGGCCCCCGGACACCCGGATCAGGGTGCGGCGTCCGGACCAGTCGAATTCGTAAGCCCATTCCGGGTCTTCGCCGGTCGACGGGAGACGTCCCGGTTTGGTCAGCATCGGGGCGAGGAAGGAGGGGAGTTCCTTGCGGCCGGGGTCGGCGGGGTCGAGCCGTTTGAGCAGCCAGCCGTTGTCGCGCCCGTCCTTCTTCACGTTGAGGAACAGGTATTTCCCGCGTGCCCGCGTCCCGTGGAAGACGACTTCGACCTTGTGGTCGTTGAAGTGCAGCGTTTCGTACCGGCCGGTGTCCCAGATGGTCATGGTGCCGCCGCCGTATTCGCCCGCGGGGATCTCGCCTTCGAAGGTGAGGTACTCCATCGGGTGGTCTTCGGTGTGCACGGCCAGCCGTTCCTGGTCCGGTGACATCGGCAGGCCCTTCGGCACCGCCCACGAGACCAGGACGCCGTCCCGTTCGAGGCGGATGTCCCAGTGCAGGCTGCTCGCGTGATGTTCCTGGATGACGAAGAGGTCGTCGGCCCCGGTCTTCCCGTCGCGATCCGGCAGGGGTTCGGGAGTCCGCCCAGGTCTGCGCTTACGGCGATATTCGCCGAGTTTCTCCGCCATGGTCGGCCGGCGCACCCCTTTCCGGATCGGGTCACGCAAGCCTAGCGCCGTTCACGGTCCTTCCGTGCGCCGAAGGCCCCTTTTCCCACGGTAAAAGAAGGAAAAGGGGCCTTCGGCGCCGATGAGGTTCAGTCGGTCTCGGCCAGTGCCTCCGCGAACTGGGCGGCGTAGAGCCGGGAGTACGCACCACCGGTGAGCAGCAGCGTTTCGTGGTCGCCCTGTTCGACGATCGAGCCGTTCTCCATCACCAGGATGACGTCCGCGTCGCGGATGGTGGAGAGCCGGTGCGCGATGACGAAACTCGTCCTTCCCTCGCGCAGCGAGTTCATCGCACGCTGGATCAGGACCTCGGTCCGCGTGTCGACCGAACTGGTGGCCTCGTCGAGGATGAGGATCGCGGGCTTCGCGAGGAATGCCCGCGCGACGGTGATCAGCTGTTTCTCGCCGGCGCTGACCGTGCCGCCCTCGTCGTCGATCACCGTGTCGTAGCCGTCCGGAAGAGTGCGGACGAAGCGGTCGACGTGGGTCGCCTTGGCCGCCGCCACGATCTCGTCGTGTGTGGCGCCCGCGGAACCGTAGGCGATGTTCTCCGCGATCGTGCCGCCGAACAACCACGCGTCCTGCAGCACCATGCCGGTCTTGGCACGCAGGTCTTCGCGGTCCATCCCGGCGATGTCGACGCCGTCGAGGGTGATCCTGCCGCCGTCGAGTTCGTAGAACCGCATGAGCAGGTTGACCAGTGTGGTCTTCCCTGCGCCGGTCGGGCCGACGATGGCGACGGTGTGCCCCGGTTCGACGGTGAGCGACAGGTCCTCGATGAGCGGCGTGTCCTCGGTGTACCGGAACGACACGTGCTCGAACTCGACCTGACCCCGCAGGTTCTCCACTCGCGCGGGTTCGTCCGGTTCGGGTTCCTGCTCGTCCGCGTCGAGCAGCGCGAAGACCCGCTCCGCCGAGGCGATGCCGGACTGCAGCAGGTTCGCCATGCTGGCGATCTGGGTGACCGGCTGGCTGAACTGCCGTGAATACTGGATGAACGCTTGGACGTCGCCGAGCGACAGCGTCCCGGACGCCACCCGCAGGGCGCCGATCACGGCCACCAGCACGTAGCTCAGGTTGCCTATGAACATCATCGCCGGCTGGATGGTGCCCGAGATGAACTGCGCCTTGAAGCTCGCGTTGTAGAGCGTGTCGTTGTGCTCGCGGAAGACTTCTTCGGCCTCCTCGCGGCGGCCGAACACCTTGACCAGGGCGTGCCCGGTGTACATCTCCTCGATATGCGCGTTCAGCCGTCCGGTCGTGGACCACTGCTTGATGAACTGCGGCTGCGCCTTCTTGCCGATCTTGGCCGCGACGAACACCGACGCCGGCACCGAAAGCAGTGCCACGAGTGCCAGCAGCGGCGAGATGAGGAACATCATCACGAGTACGCCGACGACCGTCAGCAGCGACGTCACGATCTGCGCGAGGGTCTGTTGCAGCGACAGCGCGAGATTGTCGATGTCGTTGGTCGCCCGGCTCAGCACCTCGCCGCGCGGCTGGCGGTCGAAATAGCTCAAGGGGAGCTTGGCGAACTTCTCCTCGATCCGTTCCCGCAGGTCGAACACCGCCCGCTGGACCAGGTTCGTGGTCAGTCTCGCCTGCAGCAGCGAGAAGAACGACGCCACGATGTAGAGCAGCAGCACCCACAACAGGACCTGGCCGACGGCGTCGAGGTCGATGCGCTGGCCGGGTACGAAGTCGATCCCCGAGAAGAGATCGGCGAGGGTGTTGTCGCCTTGCGCCCGCAGGCCGGCGATGACCTGCTCCTTGCTCGCCCCGGCGGGCATGTCCTTCGCGACGACACCCGCGAAGATGAGGTCGGTCGCCATGCCGAGGATCTTCGGCCCGATGACGCTCAGCGCGACACTGACCACGCCGAACAGGAGAATGCCGTAGAGCACGGCACGCTGTGGCTGGAGAAGCCGCATCAGCCGTTTGAAGGATCCTTTGAAGTCGAGGGCCTTCTCGGCGGACGGCCCGCCCATCACAGCGGCGGGGCCGCGGCCGAAACCGCCTCCGCCGGGCCCGGGTCCCCTGGCCGCGCTCGCGCGCTCGCCGAGGGGTTTGGCCTTCGTCGTGGAATCGGGCGCGCTCATCAGGCGGCCTCCTGCTCGGTCAGCTGGGACAGCACGATCTCCCGGTAGGTTTCGTTGCCGTCCATGAGTTCGGTATGCGTGCCGATGCCGACGACGCGGCCTTCGTCGAGTACGACGATGCGGTCCGCGTGGCGGATCGTGCTGACCCGCTGCGCGACGATGACCACGGTCGCTTCGGCGGTCTCGGCCACGAGCGCGCGCCGTAGCGCGGCGTCGGTGGCGTAGTCGAGCGCGGAGAAGGAGTCGTCGAAGAGGTAGATCTCGGGGCGCCGCACCAGCATCCGGGCGATCGCGAGCCGCTGCCGTTGCCCGCCCGAGACGTTGGTGCCGCCTTGGGCGATGGGGGAGTGGAGCCCCTCCGGCATCCGTTCGACGAAGTCCTTGCCCTGCGCCACTTCGAGCGCGTGCCAGAGTTCCTCGTCGGTGGCGTCGGCCTTGCCGTAGCGGAGGTTGCTCGCGACCGTCCCGGCGAACAGATACGGCTTCTGCGGCACCAGCCCGACCGCGTCGGACAGCACGGTCGCGTCCAGTTCACGGACGTCGACGCCGTCGACGCGCACCGAGCCGTCGGTGGCGTCCATCAGCCGGGGGATCAGGTTGAGCAACGTGGTCTTCCCGCTGCCCGTGCTGCCGATGATCGCGGTGGTCTCACCGGGCAGCGCCAGCAGCGAGATCTCCTGCAACACCGGCTTTTCGGCGCCGGGGTAGCGGAATTCCACATCGGACAGTTCGAGCCGTCCGTGCACCTCGCCCGGCTTCACCGGGTTCGCCGGGAGGACGACGCTGGTGTGCGTGTCCAGCACCTCGGTGATGCGTTCGGCGCTGACCTCGGCACGGGGCACCATCATGAACATGAAGGTGGCCATCATGACCGCCATCAGGATCTGCATCAGATACGACAGGAACGCGGTGAGCGCGCCGATCTGCATGCTGCCGTCGTCGATGCGCAGCCCGCCGAACCACAGCACGGCGACGCTGGAGGCGTTCATCACGAGCATCACGATGGGGAACATCAGGGCCATCAGCCTGCCGACGACCAGCGAAACGTCCAGCAGTTCGGTGTTGGCCTTCGTGAACCGCCGCCGCTCATGGGTGTCCTTGACGAACGCGCGGATCACCCGGATGCCCATGATCTGCTCGCGCAGGATCTGGTTGATCTTGTCGATCCGCTCCTGCATCAGCCGGAAGGCGGGCCGCATCTTCGCGATGATGATCCCGACCGAGACACCGAGGATCGGCACCACGAGCACCAGCAGCCACGAGAGGGTGACGTCCTGGTTCAGCGCCATGATGATGCCGCCGAAGCACATGATGGGCGCGGACACCATCAGGGTGAACGCCATCAACGTCAGCATCTGCACCTGCTGGACGTCGTTGGTCGTGCGGGTGATCAGGGACGGCGTGCCGAACTGGCCGACCTCGCGGGCGGAGAAGTCCTGGACCCGGTGGAAGATCGCGCCGCGGACGTCGCGGCCGACCCCCATCGCGGTGCGGGCGCCGTAGTAGACGGCGCCGATCGAACACGCGATCTGCACCAGCGACACCAGCAGCATGACGCCGCCGACACCGAGGATGTAGTCGATGTCGCCCTTGACCACGCCGGAGTCGATGATGTCGGCGTTCAGGGTGGGGAGGTAGAGCCCGGCGAGGGTCTGGACGAACTGCAGCAGCACGATCAGCCACAGGTCTCGCCGGTAGGGGCGCAGGTGAATGCGCAACAACTTCGTCAGCACAACGGTTTCTCCCCAGTGGTGGGTAGGGTGTTACTGGTTCTTCGGTTTCTTCACCGCTTCGGGTCCGGTGAGGGACGGGATGCCCGCCGCGGCCTCGCGCAGGAGGACCTCGAGCGTCTCCAGGAACGGCCCGGTGCCCTCGTTCATCAACCAGCTGAAGAACGCGGTCTTCACCGCGGACTCCACGATCGCCGCCATGAGCCGCGCGTTCAACGCGTTTTCCGCTCCCGCGCCCGCCCGTTCCAGGATGGCGTCGGCCAGCACCTGTTCGACCTTGGCGTGCGCCTTGAGGAATTCGCCCTGCATCGACGGGTGCAGGAGCAGCGACCGGGCCAGCTCGACCGCGTCGCGATTCGGTTCGCCCAAGCTGCCATAGGCTTCCAGCGTCGCCGTTCCGACCGCCTCCCACAGCGTCTCTTCGGAAGGCCGCTCACGCAGCGCCTCGCGCAGGAGTTCCTGCCGCTCGACGATGAACGAGCAGATCGCCTCCTCCTTGCTGGAGAAGTAGTTGTTGAACGTGCGCGGCGAGACGCCCACGGCGTTGGCGATGTCTTCGACGCGGACCTGCTCGACACCCTTCTCCATAGCGAGCCTGAGCGCTGCCTCGCCCATGGCGCGACGGGCCGCGCGCTTCTTGCGTTCACGCAGTCCCAAGGGGGCGGTCATGCCATCAGATTAGGGAAAAGTTGCGGGACGCGCAAATTTATGCGCACCCCGCACTTTTCGGACATCACCCGTGGCGTGCAACACGCAAGATGCAGCCGAATGGCCTAGCGCGCCGCGCTCACCAGCCGTAACGCGTTCGTGACCAGGTCACTGCCAGCGGTTGAACGGAAACCGACTGTGGACACGGATAGTGACTTCTGCTTGCATGGCCGTCGTTGTGCTGGGGAGTGCGACACGGGTCCGGGTATGCGAAGAGAAAGAAGTGGAAGCACATGGTGACGCGGGCTCGAGGCTTGCTTGACCGCTCACGGGTTCTTCTGGACCGTTCCAGGGTCGCCGCGGCGCAGTTCCTCGCCGCACCGCCCCGGCACGCTCCGTCGGCTCCACCGGTCGAACCGGAAGTGGAGCAGCGGCCTGCCGTCGAGGCGCCGGACGCCGGCGCGCTCGCCGGTGTCTGCTCCAATGTCGCGCTGCGCGACCTCAATCTGCTCGACCAGCTGCTCGCGCAGCTGGAGACGATGGAGGCGGGGGAGGAGAACTCCGACCGCCTCGCCGAGCTCTACCGGCTCGACCATCTCGCCACCCGGTTGCGGCGCAACGCGGAGAACCTGCGCGTGCTCGCCGGCCGGGACGCCGACGACACGACGGCCGGGATCTCTTCCGTGCTCGACGTGATGCGGGCGGCGATGTCGTCGATCGACCATTACTCGCGGATCACGATCGGCCGCGTCGTTTCGCTCGGCGTCGTCGGCTTCGCCGCCGAAGACGTCAGCCGCATCCTCGCGGAACTGTTCGACAACGCGGCGAACCAGTCTTCGCCGAGTTCGCCGGTCAGCGTCAGCGCGCATCTCACCGAACAGGGGAGCGTGCTGATCCGCATCGAGGACGAGGGCATCGGTATGCCGCCCGACCGGCTCGCGGCACTGAACGAGCGGCTGGCGGCCGGTCCGGTGCTCGACGACGATTCCGTGCGGCACATGGGACTCGCGGTCGTCGGCAGGCTCGCCGACCGGCACGAGATCACCGTGAAGCTCGACCGCCGCACCCCGCACGGCACGGTCGCGACCGTGCTGCTGCCGGTCCCGGTGGTCTCGGAACTGGCCGAGAAGCAGTGGTCCGGTTCGCAGACGGTCGTGCTGCCGCAGGCGAGGATCACCAACGGCACGCCCGTGGGCGACCCGGTCGCGACGCCGTCCGGGCTGCCGAGGCGCCGCCCCGCTCCCTCGGCCGCGCCGGAACCCGAACGGAAGCCCAGCCCGCGTCCGCGCTCGGCCTTCCAGCCACCCGCCGACGGCGGCACCACGGCCAGCGGCCTCCCACGCCGGGTTTCCCGCAGTATCAGGACTTTGCCCGACGAACCGGCCCCGCCGACCACCCCGCCCGCCGACGCGGCGGACGGGCACGAGGCGCTGCTGGCCGACCTCGATGCCTTCACCGACGGCGAGCGTGCCGCCCTCGACGACCGGCACGAGCGTGAGACCGGAGGAAACACCCAGTGACCGCCCAGGACGCGACCACGGATTTCACGTGGTTGCTCGACGATTTCGTGCGCAAGGTGCACGGTGCCAGCCACGCGCTGATCATGTCCGTCGACGGTTTCCCTTTGACCGCATCGGAATCGGTGTCCAGTGACGACGCCGAGCAGCTCGCCGCGATCGCGAGCGGCCTGCTCAGCCTCGCGGGCAACAGTGCCGCGCTGTTCGGCAAGGGCAATTGCGAGCAGATCATCATCCGGCTCACCCGCGGGTACTTCCTCTTCATGGGGATCGGTGCCGAGGCGGGGCTCGCGGTGCTCACCGAACCGGACTGCGACATGAAGGTCGTCGCCTACGAGATGACCCAGTTCATCACCAACGCCGGTCACGCCCTCACCCCCGAGGTGCGAGCGGGACTCCGGCAGGTCCTGACCGCCCGACGGCCGCAGGCCTGAGAATCCGGAGAAGGAAGGGATGACCGTGTCCAGCGACCAATCTCCGGACCGGCCCGTGAAGATGCGCAGCCGCAGAATCCGGCCGTACGCGCTGACCGGCGGCCGGACCAAGAGCAGCCAGCTGCTGCTGGTGGAGACCCTGATCTCGGTCCCGCGTTACGACCCGTCGCTGGCCGAGGCGCTGATGCCCGAGTCGCGCTCGCTGTACGAGCGCGCCCGCGAACGCTCGTCGATCGCCGAGCTTTCGGTGGGACTGGATCTGCCACTGGGCGTGGTCCGGGTGCTCATCGGCGACCTCGCCACCCAGGGCGCCGTCTTCGTGCACCCGACGGCCCACGCCTACAACCACGATACGAACGTGCTCGAGAGGATCCTCGATGGACTCAAGCGCCTCCCGGTCTGACGCCGATCTGCTGGCGATCTCCGCCAAGATCGTGGTCGCCGGTGGATTCGGCGTGGGCAAGACGACGTTCGTCGGCTCCGTCTCCGAGGTCCCGCCCCTGAGCAACGAGGCCTGGATGACCGAGGCCGGGGCCGGGGTCGACGAGCTGGTGCCGCCCGGAACCAAATCCACCACCACGGTCGCGATGGACTTCGGCCGGATCACCCTGCGTGAAGACCTGCTCCTGTACCTGTTCGGCACACCCGGTCAGGCCCGGTTCTGGTTCCTCTGGGACGACCTCTCGCGCGGCGCGCTCGGTGCCGTCGTCCTGGTCGACACCAGCCGGATCGACCAGTCGTTCGCCGCGATCAACTACTTCGAGAACGACTCGGAACTGCCGTTCATCGTCGCGGTCAACCAGTTCGAGGGCATGCCGGTGCACGACCTCGAAGAGGTCCGCGACGCGCTGGCGCTCTCCCCGGACATCCCGCTGGTCACCTGCGACGCCCGCGACCCGAAGTCGGCGGTCGCGACGCTGCAGGAACTGGTGTCGCACACGTTGTCCCTCGCCGTGGTCTCCGGGCCAGGGCGGGAATTCGCCTCACTCGGCTGAACGGTTCTGGGAGGAACGCAGAGGATGCGCAAGGTTCTGATCGTCGGTGCCGGGCAGTCGGGATTGCAGCTGGCCTTGAGCCTGCTGTCCCACGACTACGACGTCACGGTGATGTCGGCGCGGACGCCGGACGAGATCCGCTCCGGCAAGGTGATGTCGACCCAGTGCATGTTCCACTCCGCTCTGCAGCACGAGCGGGACCACAAGCTGAACCTGTGGGAGGACGAGACCGTCAAGGTCGAGGGACTCGGCGTTTCCATCGCCGGCCCGGATTCCAGCCGCGTGCTGGACTGGTTCGGGCCGTTGGAGCACTACGCGCAGTCCGTGGACCAGCGGGTCAAGATGGCCGCCTGGCTGGAACTGGTGGAGGAGCGCGGCGGCAAGGTCGTCATCCACGGCGTCACCACCTCGGATCTGGCTCCGCTGGCGAAGCTGTACGACCTGGTGGTCATCGCGGCCGGCAAGGGCGAACTGGTCCAGCTGTTCGACCGGATCCCGGAGCGGTCGCCGTACACCGAGCCGCAGCGCGCGCTCTCGCTGGCGTACGTGCACGGGCTGGAGCGCCGGCCCGAACATCCGGACAAGGCGGCGGTGCGGTTCAACATCATCCCCGGCGTGGGTGAGCTGTTCATGATCCCCGCGTACACGCTGAGCGGGAACTGCGACATCCTCTTCTTCGAAGGGATTCCCGGTGGCCCGCTCGACTGCTGGGACGACAGGCCCACGCCTCAGCAGCATCTCGACCGGATCCTGTCGCTGATGAAGCAGTTCCTCCCGTGGGAGTACGAGCGCTCGCGGAACGCCGTGCTGACCGACGACAAGGCGACGCTGGCGGGCGGGTACACCCCGGTGGTGCGGAACGCGGTCGGCAAGCTGGGCTCGGGGACCGCGGTGCTCGGCATGGCCGACGTCGTGGTGGCCAACGATCCGATCACCGGCCAGGGCTCCAACAACGCGAGCCACTGCGCGGCGTCCTATCTGGACTCGATCCTCGAACGCGGGGACAAACCGTTCGACGAGGAGTGGATGACCGCGTCGTTCGAGAAGTACTGGGAGTACGCCCAGCACGTGACGACCTGGACGAACGCGATGCTGCAGCCGCCGCCCCCGCACGTGCTCCAGATCATCGGCGCGGCGGGGGAGAACCCCGCCGTGGCGAAGCGGTTCGCGAACGGGTTCTCCGATCCGACCGATTTCCAGCACTGGTTCCTCGATCCCGCGAAGGCGGAGAAGTACCTGGCCGAGGCCTGATTCCGGTAGTGCGACGGTCCCGCGTCCGGGTACGCGGGACTGTCGCGGTGCGCCGTTTCGGGCTACCGTTGTCACCGTGTGTGAGTACGGTCGGTGACGGCAGCGGAGGTGCGGCTCGATGCGTTCGATGTGGAAGGGCTCGGTGTCCTTCGGGCTGGTGAGCATCCCGATCCAGCTCTACGCGGCCACCGAGAACAAGAACGTCTCGCTGCGCCAGGTGCACGAGGCCGACGGCGGCCGTATCCAGTACAAGCGGTTCTGCACGATCGACGGCGAGGAAGTGCCCTACGCCGAGATCGCCAAGGGATACGAGCTGCCCGACGGCGAGATGGTCGTGCTCACCGACGAGGACATGTCCGAACTGCCGCTGGCGTCGTCGCGGGCGATCGACGTGCTCGAATTCGTGCCGCTGGAGTCCATCGACCCGATCCAGTTCGACAAGACCTACTACCTCGAGCCACAGAAGAACGCCGTCAAACCGTACGTGGTCCTGCGTGACGCGCTGCAGAAGGCGAGCCACGTGGCGGTCGCGAAGGTCGCCATCCGGCAGCGGGAGACGCTCGCGATCCTGCGGGTGCACAGCGACGTCCTGACGATGACGACGATGCTGTGGCCCGACGAGGTCCGCGTCCCGGATTTCGGTTTCCTGCACGACGATCCGCCGCAGGTGCGGCCGCAGGAACTGACGATGGCGGGCTCGCTGATCGACTCGTTGTCGGAGCCGGTGTTCGAACAGGACAAGTACACCGATTCCTACCGTGAGGCGCTGGAGGCCATGATCGAGGCCAAGGCCGCGGGGAACGAGACGACGAAGCCGAAGGTCGTCGGCGCGAAGGCCGACGTCGTCGACCTCATGGAGGCCTTGCAAGCCAGCGTGAGCGAAGCGAAGAAGAGCCGGAAGCCGTCGACGGCCAAGAAGGCCACCGCGGCGAAGAAACCCGCGTCCGGCAAGCGAACCCCGAAGAGCGCCTGACTCTCCAATGTGGACGGTTGTGCCCGGTGTCACTCCGCCGGGTGCCGCGACACGCCGCGCGTATGCCAGGATCTGTCGTCCCTCGGTGGTAGTAAGGCAATCGAGGAGAACTTTCCTGATCGCGGGAGGCGGTATGAGCATGGAGTGCGCGTTCTGCGCCGTCGGACTCGACCACTGCCACGGCACCCTGGTGGTCCACCTCGACGGTGGTTTCACGGAATGCAGCGAAGACGGCTGCGTGGACTTCGACTTCGCCCGGCACACGCTGACGATCGACTGCTTCGACGTCGACGGCGGCTGCTCGTGCGCGGAGGTTTCGGCTCAGGTGCTGCTGCGGGCTTCTTGACCGGCGGCCAATACACCAATCCGGCCCGATTCGGGTGATCGCGACCGATTGCCACTCGAAGGTGTAGGCGTTCGTGTACATCGCGGCCGGGAATGTGTTAACTATGACGGGGTCCTCCGGCTCTCCCTCCCCCTCGGAGCCGGGGGACCCCTTCATGTCACGGTGCTTCCTTCGCGGTGTCGTGGATCGGAGCCCCGTTGTAGGAGCGTATGGCCTCCCAAACACCGTCCCCGTCCGCGTAATCACGCGCGGGCAGGGTGCCCAAGGGGCCGAGGACGTCGTCGCCCGCCCCGGCCGCCGCGGCGGCTCGCAGGAGTTCGTCGCGTCCACACGGGTACTTCGCGTCCGTCAAGTACGGGCGAGGGTCCGTCCCTGGCATCGGCTCTCCCTCCTTCTTTGTTGTCCGGGGCGGATACCCGGCGGACGGAGAACGGAAACGGCCCGGGCACCCGGCGTGAGGGGAACGCCGGGTGCCCGGGCTGTTTCGGCGCCGGTACCGGGGGCTCGGTACCGGTTACGGTCCGGTGCTCAGTACCAGTGGGCGCGACCGCCGATGGCCTTCCCGGTGTTCCCGAGAACGGCCAGGATGATGCCGATGACCGCCAGCGCGATCCCGATCGAGTACAGGACGGGGATGCTGGCGATGACACCGACGACAATCAGGATGACGCCGAGAATGATCACGGGAACACCTTCTCCTTCGTAGTCGCCCGGCCCGTGTGCTGCCGGGGTGTGGCTACGCAAGGGATTCCCGCCTCGATTTCGTGAGAAACAGGTCCATCCGGCCGAAGTTCTCACGCATTCGGCCTAACGGCTTCAAGCGTCGACGTACGCCGGCGCGTCAGGCCTTCACAGACTTGCGGGTTCGTCACAAACGCCTTGTGAGCATCAGCAGTCACAGTGGCGGCGAGTGAAGGCCCCCTTCACTGCGTCTAGCGCAATGAAGGGGGCCTTCGTGTACTGCGACAAGCAAGGGCAAGAGCGCTGGTTCCGCGGCTGCCGGGCGCGACGATGGAGGATTTGGGACGTTCAACGTCCCAAATCCTCCATCGTCGCCAGGGATGCCCGGTCTTGGATCCTGATCAACGGAAGGTTCGGGACACTCAACGTCCCCGATCCCCCGTCGACCGCCAATCACACCAGTCGGCAGGTAAATACGAGGAGGGTTAGAACCGCCCTCGCCACTCACGAGGCGTGAAGAGCTCAGTACCGGTAGTGGTCCAGCTTGTACGGCCCCTCGACGTCCACGCCGATGTACTCGGCCTGGCGCTTGGTCAGCTTGGTCAGCCGGACACCGAGCGCGTCCAGGTGCAGGCGGGCCACCTTTTCGTCGAGGTGCTTCGGCAGCACGTGGACGTCGGTGGCGTACTCGCCGGGCTTCGTGAACAGCTCGATCTGCGCGATCGTCTGGTTGGTGAACGAGTTCGACATCACGAAGCTCGGGTGGCCGGTCGCGTTACCGAGGTTCATCAGCCTGCCCTCGGAGAGCACGATGATCGAGTGCGCCTCGCGGTCCGCCGTCGCCGGGAAGATCCACTCGTGCACCTGCGGCTTGACCTCGATCTTCTGGATGCCCGGGATCTTCGCGAGGCCCGCCATGTCGATCTCGTTGTCGAAGTGGCCGACGTTCGCGACGATCGCGTTGTGCTTCATCTTGGCCATCTGGTCGGCCATGATGATGTCGAAGTTGCCGGTGGTGGTGATGAAGATGTCGCCGCGCTCGACGACGTCGTCGAGTTCCACGACGTCGAGGCCCTCCATCGCCGCCTGCAGCGCGCAGATCGGGTCGATCTCGGTGACGACCACGCGGGCGCCCTGGCCGCGCAGCGATTCCACCGCGCCCTTGCCGACGTCGCCGTAGCCGCAGACGACCGCGACCTTGCCCGCGATCATCACGTCGGTGCCGCGGTTGAGGCCGTCGATGAGCGAGTGGCGGATGCCGTACTTGTTGTCGAACTTCGACTTCGTGACCGAGTCGTTCACGTTCATCGCGGGGAAGAGCAGCTCGCCTTCCTTGGCGAGCTTGTAGAGCCGCTTGACGCCGTTGGTGGTCTCCTCGGTGACACCGCGGACCTCCTTGGCGATACGGGTGAACCGGCCGGTGTCGCGGCCGAGGCTCTCGCGCAGGGTTTCCAGCACGAGGCCGTACTCCTCGCCGTCCTCCTCGGTCGCCTGCGGGACGGCGCCGGCCGCCTCGAACTCGACGCCCTTGTGGATCAGCAGGGTCGCGTCGCCGCCGTCGTCCAGGACCATGTTCGGGACTCGGCCGTCACCGAAGTCGAAGAGCTGGTCGGTGCACCACCAGTATTCGGCGAGCGTCTCGCCCTTCCACGCGAACACCGAGGAACCCGCGGGGTTCTCGACGGTGCCGTTCGGGCCGACGACGACGGCCGCGGCGGCCTCGTCCTGCGTGGAGAAGATGTTGCAGGACACCCAGCGCACCTCGGCGCCCAGCGCGACGAGCGTCTCGATCAGCACGGCGGTCTGGACGGTCATGTGCAGCGAACCCGCGACCCGGGCGCCCTTCAGCGGCTGCGAGTCGGCGTATTCGCGGCGCAGCGCCATCAAACCGGGCATCTCGACCTCGGCGAGGCGAAGCTGCTTGCGGCCGGCCTCGGCGAGGGAAAGGTCGGCGACGGCGAATTCGATCCCGTTGACCTTGGACAGGGTGGGGCTCACTGGTTCTCCATTCATCAAGGAAGGCAGGGCGGAGCGGTCCTTCTCGCCGATGGCGGGAAGGACGGTGTCAGTGCGGGGGTTCAGCGCACGGCCTCGACGACGAAGGCCGGAAAAGGGTTCTGACGCAAGAAAGGCACCTCCACAGTGGGAGGCGCCCTTACGTCTGTCGCGGCGGGCCGAGCGTGGCGGAAGAAATTCCGTCGCAGCGCCTCTCGACCCGGAACCAGAATGGCAAAACGCCGCGAGCGCTGTCAAGGCGACGCGGGCGTGCCGAATTCCGCGCGGACCCCGAGCAGCCGGACCGGTCTGCCGAGGTCGAACATGCCGAGCACGGCCAGTGCGGCCTTCTCGATTTCGGCGGCGTCGGAGGTCGGTGCGGGCAGGGTCACGCTGTGCGTATGGGTCTGGAACGGGGCGAACCGGACCTTGACCGCGACCCGGGCGGCGGGCCTGCCTTCGTCGGCGACGTCCTGCGAGACCCGTCTCGCGAGCGCGACGACCTCGGTGGCCATGACCTCGGGATCGGTGAGGTTCTGCTGGAAAGTCGTCTCGCGGCTGCGGGACCGTGCGACGTAGGGCGTCGCGGTGACCTCGGCGTCGCCGAGCCCGCCGGCGAGGATCCGGTACCACGGGCCGAGCTTCGGGCCGAACCGCGCCGCGAGGTCCGCCGGATCGGCGCCCGCCAGTTCCAGCACGGTGTGGTAGCCGGCTTCGGCGAGCTTCTTCGTGGTCTTGCCGCCGATGCCCCAGAGCGCGTCCGTCGGCTTCTCGGCCATGACCTCCCACCAGTTGTCCTGGACCAGACGGAAGATCCCCGCCGGTTTGGCGAACCCGGTGGCGAGTTTGGCGCGCAGCTTGTTGTCCCCGATGCCGACCGAGCAGGAGAGCCCGGTCTCTTCGGCCACTGCCCGCCGGATGTCGGCGGCGAGCGCTTCGGGATCGGCGGTGCCGACACCGAGGAACGCTTCGTCCCAGCCGAGCACTTCGACGACGACGGGGAATTCCCGCAGCGTCACCATCACCCGATCGGAGACTTCTTGGTACGCGGGTGCGTCCGTGGCGAGGAAGATCGCGTCAGGACAGCGTTTCGCGGCGGTTCGCAACGGCATCCCGGACCGGATGCCGAACTCCCGCGCCTCATACGACGCCGTCGCCACGACGGCCCGTTCGGACGGGTCGCCCGTGCCGCCGACGACCACGGGTTTGCCACGCAGCTCAGGCCGCCGGGAGACCTCGACCGCGGCGATGAACTGGTCGAGGTCGACGTGGAGCACCCACTCCCGGACGGCCATGAGCCGAGCTTAGGACCGTTCCGCGATCTCGTCGCGCATCCGCTGCTCGTTCTCCTGCAGTTCGGGCGTGAAGTTCTCACCGAAATCCTCGGCTTCGAGGATCTTGCGGATCTCCAGCACGGTGTCGCCGGTCGGGGGAGTGGGACAGCGCTTCGCCCATTCGATCGCTTCGGCGCGCGACGCGACATCGACGATCCAGAAGCCGCCGACGAGTTCCTTGGCCTCGGCGAACGGGCCGTCGGTGACGGTGGCCCCGGCCGCGCCGAGCGTGACGCGCGCGCCCTTCGAGCTTTCCTGCAGCCCTTCGCCGCCCACCAGCACCCCGGCGTCGAGCATCTCCTGGTTGAACTTCGCCATGGCGGTCAAGGCCTCCATCGGCGGCATCTTCCCGGCTTCGGAATCCTCGTCCGCCTTGATGATGATCATGAACCGCATACGTCTTCCTCCCAGTGAACCGGACGTTTCGCCCGGACTCTACCGGCGGCGGGGAAGACGGTCAGTCGCGCCCGAACCGGGACAGATGCGCGATCACCGCCGCGGTCACGGTGATCATCCCGGTCAGCAGCAGGGCCGGGCTGTTCAGGATCAAGCCCAACAGCATCAAGAGGCCCGCGGTGATGTCGAGGCTCAGGAGGACGGCCAGCCGGAGGAGCGGGGGCCGGGCGGGTGTCCCGGCGCGGAGCCGGGCTGCCAGCGCCGGTTCGGTGAGCTCGAACCAGCGCTCGATCTTCTCCAGCTCTTGCCGATCGTGATGGCTCAGCATCGGTTTCTCCTTCGGCGCGCCCCGGCCGTCGACAACCTCGGAATACCCAGGAGCAGGGCTCGATAAGCATCGAATTTCGCTCACCTTCGTATAACGACCTATACGTACCGGCCGAAGAAGATCCATTTCGATCGAACGGTTGCGCCATTGGGGGTTTCAGCACACGAAAAGATCGTCAAAGAGGGGAGATCTCGGTAGCTTTCTGCGCCTGCGGCCAGGGCGGCCGCGGTCGGCCATCTGGGAGGACCCGAACGATGACCATGCCCACCGAACCGATCGGCAGCATTCCCCGGCCCGGCTACCTCATCGAGGCGCTCGGTGAGCACGCGGCCGGGCGGCTCGACGCAGACGGGCTCGGCGAGTTGCGCGAAAAAGCTCTCGTGGACACCATCAAACGCCTGGAGGAGACCGGTTCCCCGGTCATCACCGACGGGGAGCAGGGCAAGCCGAGCTTCGCCACGTATCCGTTGGCGGGCCTCACTTCGCTGGCGCCGGACGGCGTCGTGATCCCGTTCGCCGACGGGCACACCCGGCAGCTTCCGAGGCTCACCGCCGGACCGTTCCGCTATCAGGCCTACGCCGACACGTATCTGCGTGAGGCGAAGAAGTACGCGACCAAACCGGTGAAGCAGGCGGTGATCGCGGCCTCGGCGGTCAGTCTCGTCTATCCCGGTGAGGAATTGGCCGGATATGACAAAGAACAGTTCATCGCCGACCTGGTGAACGAGGCCGAGGCCGATATCCGCCGCAGTCTCGACGCGGGCGCGGACAGCGTTCAGATCGACTTCACCGAGGGCAGGCTGTCGCTGAAGCTCGATCCGTCCGGTGGCCTGCTCCGGTCCTTTGTGGACTTGAACAACGCGGTACTGGATCGCTTCTCCGAGGAGGAACGGAAGAAGATCGGGGTGCACACCTGTCCCGGCGGGGATCAGGACTCCGTGCACAGCCTCGATGTCGATTACGCCGGATTACTGCCGACGCTGTTTCAGCTGAAGGTCGGCAACGTCTACATCCAGCTCGCCAGCGAGGCGGATCCCGAGCGGGCGTTGCGCGTGATCGCCGAGCACGCGCGGCCGGACCAGCGGGTCTTCGTCGGCGTGACCGACCCGATCGACCCGCGGGTCGAAACCGCCGAGGAGGTCCGGGACCGGGTTCTCCTGGCGGCGCGGTATCTCCCGCCGGACCGGCTGGGTACCTGTGACGACTGCGGATTCTCCCCGTTCGCCGACGACACCTCGACGTTGCGGGACATCGCGTTCGCCAAGATCGCCGCCCGCGTCGAGGGCACACGTCTCGCCGCCGAAGCACTCTGACGCCGTGTGATGGGTACCTTCGTCAGTTCTGGACCGCGACCCGGATGCCGAGTCCGACCAGGAAGGTGCCCATCACCGCGTCCAACATGCGGCGGACGCGGCCGGAGCCGAAGAACCTCCGCAGCGAACCGACCAGCGTCGAGAGGACGAACGTCCAGACGACGGCCACCGCGGTGGCCAGGACGGCGAGCTGCAGGGTCTGTGCGGTCGAGGCCGAATGCGGGAGGAACTGGGGGATGAGCGCGAGGAAGAACATCGCGACCTTCGGGTTGAGCAGGTTGGTGAACAGTCCCTGCCGGAACGCCTCCTTGGGCGCGACGACCGGGGCGACCTTGTCCTTGAGTTCGCTGTAGTCGCCGCGGCGCACCGCCAGCCACGCCTTGACACCGAGGAAGATCAGGTACCCGGCGCCGATCAGCTTCACCACGGTGAACGCGATCGCCGACGCGGTGAGGATCGCCGCGACCCCGAGCGCGATGGCGACCACCCAGACGAAGACGCCGAGCGCGATGCCGAGGCCGGCGGAGATCCCGGCCTTGCGCCCGCCGAGGATCGCGCTGCGGGTCACCACCAGGAAGTCCGGGCCCGGTGCCATCGCGCCGAGCAGGCAGATCAGGACGAACGAGAGTGCGGTGGCCCCGGAGATCATGCTTCGATGCTATCCGGCTCGTCGATGTCCCTGGTCATGACGGCGCCCGGCACTTCCACGCCGTCGGGCGTCGTCACCGTCACCCGTTCGACTTCGGTGAAGCCGAACGAGAGGTACAGCGGGACACCGGGCAGGGTCGCCGTCAGGGTGAGCGAGCTGAAACCTTCGGCCTTCGCCGCGAGACGGCAGGACTCGAGGATCGCGCGCCCGAGCCCGCGCCGGGTCCAGTCGGCGCGGACGAACATGGCGCGCACCCGGGCCGGTTCGGTGGCCGGATCGAGGGGACGGTCGTCGTCCGCCGCGTCGCCCGCGCCGGCGTGCGTTCTGTTACGCCTGCTCCAGCCTCCGCAGGCGACGATCTCGCCGTCGGCCTCGTGGACGAAGTAGGTGCCGTCTTCGATCAGCCGCAGATCGAGGCTCGCGATGTGTTCGGCCGCGCTCGAGGTCTGCCGCTCGTCGTAGAACCGGGGGAACAACTCCAGCACCGAGGCCCGCATCAGCGCCGCGATGGCGGGCGCGTCGGCGAGGGTGGCCGTCCGCTGCGGCGGCGTGTAGGTCGTCATGCCGCGGAAGATAGCCAACGAAGGCGTCGTCGCCTATCGGATAATCCCGTGATGATCACCGACGACGGACGTGAGCTGTGGACCTCGGCGACCGGCCGAGGCGAACCGATCCTGTGCTGCCACGGCGGTCCCGGCCTGTGGGACATGTTCGGCACGCTCGACCTCGGTCCGCGATTCCGGTTGATCCGGTGGGATCAGCGCGGCGCCGGTCGTTCGGAAGCGCGAGGCCCGTACACGCTCGAACGGATGGTCGCCGACGTCGAAGCCGTCCGGGAATGGCATGGCGTGGACCGGGTCCCGGTGCTCGGGCATTCGTGGGGCGCGCATCTCGCTCTGCTGTACGCGCTCGCGCATCCGGAACGAGTGAGCGCGCTCGTTTACGTGTCGGGGGTCGGCCTCGGCCACGAGTGGCACGCGGAGTTCGACCGGAACTTCGAGCGGGCGCTGGGTGAGGAGCTTCGCGGGGAGGGACGCGAACGCGCGGTGCGGCAATGGACCGCCGATTTCGTGACCGACGGCGAGCGCCACGCGGAGGCGATGGCGACGCCTTGGTTCCCGGTCAACTACGAGGCGAACGCGGCCTTGAGCGAGGAGATGCGGACGGTGCCGGAGGCGGAGCTCGTCTCGGCCTGCCGGTCGCTGCGGGTGCCGACGCTGATCGTGGACGGGATGGCGGACAACCGGCCACGATGGGCCGTCGACTCGCTGGAGCGGGCCTTGCCCTCGGTGACCCGGGTGCGGTTGGACGGGGTCGGGCACGTGCCCTGGCTGGAGGCGCCCGCCGAGTTCCGGGCCGCCGTGACCGATTTCCTCGCCGGTTCGTGAGTGGCAAGGACGGTTCTCTTGAGGGGTAAGTCAAATGTGGTGTAGGGGGTCACCGCGCTTTTTCGCGACACGGGCGCCGGCGGCGAGGTGGTCGGCGCGAATGAGTGACCGGGGTGAAGGCTCCCTTCACTGCGTTAGACGCGGCGAAGGGAGCTTGCACCCCACCACCGACCCGTCCGCGACCACGACACCTTTGCCTTACCGCTCAATAACCGAGGGTGTCTTGGCTGCCTACTGTCTTCCGGCTGTGTCGGCCCCACGCCACGGTTCGTGAGTGTTCGAGAGGTGTGTCGCGAAAGCCACTTTCGGGACATCAGACGTCTCGAAAGTGGCTTTCGCGACACGATCGCCAGGCGGTATGGGCCCGGCCACGGCCGACGTTGCGAAAGCCACTTTCGCAACGGTGAAGGTTGCGAAAGTGGCTTTCGCAACGCCGGTCAAGGCCGGCATCCAGCGGTCGTGCGTGGACGACACGGGTGATCAGATGGACGACTCCTGGCCAGACCGTCCTTGCCACTCACGAGGCGCGGGCAGTCCACGACCTGCTCAGGCCTTGGTGATCGGCTGCTGCAGCTCGGTGACCCACTTGTCCCCGTCGTCCGGGCACTCCAGATAGAACTCCCGCGCCGGGCCGTTCGCGCGGTAGCCGTGCGTGTCGACCCACTTCGCCAGCGCCTGGTAGCTGGACAGCACGGTCTCCATCGAGCCGCGGTGCAGGATCGTCGCCGCGGTCTCGACTTCGGCGAGGCGGACGGTCGAGAATCCTTCGGTGCCGTCGGTTTCGGCCGAGATCGGGACGGCGGCGTGGATCAGCACCCGCTCGCCGTCGGCGTCGTCCTCGTAGTAGGCGACGAGCGGTCCGGACGGCGTGATCGGGCCGAGCGCGCCGAACAGATCCTTGTAGAGCCCTTGCACGATGGGCCCGATCTCGTCGTTCACGTATCCGCCCGCTGTCGCGGTGAGCTCGGCGACGCGCACCGCGGGGAGGCTTTTGACGACGACGTCTTCGGAAGGCATGGTTCCCTCGCTTTCGATCGACCGGAGCCTCGCCTCGACGGCTTTGAGCCGTGCCTCGTCGGCCGCGATGGCCGCTTCGAGGTCGGCACGCCGCAGCCGCAGCATCCCGCGCAACTCGTCCACGCCGATCTCCGCGTCGAGGATCTCCTGCACCTGGGTGAGCGTGAATCCGAGGTCCTTGAGCGCGATCACCCGGTTGAGCCGGGCCAGCTGGTCGCCGGTGTAGGACCGGTAGCCGCTGAACGGATCGACGTGGGCGGGCCGCAGCAGCCCGATGGCGTCGTAGTGACGCAGCATCCGGACCGACACCCGGCCGTGCTTGGCGAAGTCTCCGATACTGAACATGGTCCTCCCACCAGACAGCCTGACACGGTGTCACAGTCAACGGTCACCGCACGAGCCGGAAGAACGAGCGCACCTCCTCGGTGAAGACGGCCGGCTGTTCGAAGGCCCCGAAGTGGCCGCCCCGGTCCAGCTCGTTCCAGTACCGGATGTCGGTGAAACGGCGTTCGGCCCACCGGCGCGACGGGCGCGGGATCTCGCGCGGGAAGACCGAACAGCCCGTCGGCACGGTGATCGTGTCCACAGTGGATTCGGAGAACCAGCCCGACACCTCGGCGAAACTCTCCCAGTACAGGCGGGCGGACGAGGCGCCGGTGCCGGTCAGCCAGTAGAGCGTGATGTCGTCGAGCATCGCGTCCCGGGTCAGCGCGTTCTCCGGATGGCCGTCGCAATCGGTCCACGCCTGGAACTTCTCGACGATCCACGCGCACAGGGCGACCGGCGAGTCGGCCAGGGCGTAGCCGATCGTCTGCGGCTTCGTCGCCTGCTGGATCGCGTAACCCGAGCCGTCCGCCTTGGCGCCTTCGAGGTCGTCGAGCGATTTACGTTCCGATTCGGTCAGCTCGCCGAACGTCGCCGGATCCGGCGCGGCCAGCGGCGGGGTGAGGTGGATTCCCGCCAGCCGCTCCGGCGCCTTCCGTCCCATGAGCGTGGTGATGCTGGTGCCCCAATCGCCGCCCTGGGCACCGAAGCGCTCGTAGCCCAGGCCGTCCATGAGCTGGATCCACGCGTCGGCGATGCGCTGGATCGACCAGCCGACGCGGGTGGGTTTGTCGCTGAAGCCGTACCCGGGCAGGGACGGGACGACGACGTGGAAGGCGTCCGCCGCGTCCCCGCCGTGGGCGACCGGATCGGTGAGCGGGCCGAGCACGTCGAGGAACTCGAAGATCGAACCCGGCCAGCCATGGGTGAGGATCAGCGGCAGCGCGCCGGGATGCGGGGAGCGGACGTGCAGATGGTGGATGCCGAGCCCGTCGATCGTGGTTCGGAACTGGGGGAACGCGTTGAGCCGGGACTCCGCTGCCCGCCAGTCGTACGTGTCGGCCCAGTACGAACACAGTTCGCGCAGGTACGCGGCGGGAACGCCCTGCGACCAGTCTTCGACGGTCTCGTCCTCGGGCCAGCGGGCGCGACGGAGCCGGCCACGGAGGTCTTCGAGATCGGCCTCCGGGATCCGGGCTCGGAACGGGGTGGTGTCCATGACGGCCGACGCTAACGAGGGGGTCCGACAATTCGTGGACTTCCGGCGGGCCGAGTGCTATAACCAGACTACATACTGTATACAATCTGCCGTGAGCGGGGTGGGACCCATGCCCGATCCTCGAATTCTGCGAGACCACTACGGCCGCCGGTATCGCGTCGGCGAAAGCGATGTGGAATTGCTCGGCAAGCCGCGGTCATGGATGTCGTGGCTGAGCTGGGCCGCGATGTTCGCCGCCGGGATCCAGCAGTACGGCTTCGGTGTCGTCGCGCCGGTCTTGATGGCCACCTACGGATGGACGTTCCCCGAAGTGGTCGTCTCCTTCGCGCTCTGGACGGTGTGCCAGGCGTGCGTGGTGTACCCGGTCGCCAGGCTGCGCGAGCGCGGGATGTTCCCGCCCGCGGTGGCGGTGATCATCGGCGGGGTGCTCTGCTCCACCGGCATGTTCACCCTGGGGCACGCGAGCAATCTGCTCACGATGTTCATCGGCTACTCGGTGCTCGGCGGGATCGGGACGGGCGTCGTCTACGCGACCTGTGTCGGCACGGTGATGAACTGGTTCCCTGACCGAATCCCGGCCCGGGTCGGCGCCGTCAGCGGGGCTTTCGCCTACGGGAGCGTGGTTTTCGTGCTGGCCGGGGGTTTCTGGCTGACGGCGGGCACTCGGCGGCCGCTGCTGGACGTCGTCGCGGTGGCCGTGCTGATGATGATCGCGAGCACCGCGGTACTGCTGCGCGATCCGCCGCCCCGGTGGTGGCCGGAACACCCGGACCCGCGGGTGTGGGCGGCCGACAAGGTGCGCAACCGCGGCGTCGCGGTCAACCGGCCCGCCCTGCGGGAGTACCGGCCGTCGGAGGTGCTCCGATGCCCGACCGCGGTGGCGATGTACCTCATCGTCGTGCTGGCCGCCGCCGTCCTGCTCTTCGACGTCGCCTACCTCGCGACCTTCGTCGCCGCGCAAGGTGGTGGGCCGGTGCTCGCCGCCGTCGCGCTCGCGGTACTCGCCGGGGTGACCGGCGCCGGGCGGGTCCTGCTCGGCGGACTCTCCGACCGGCTCGGCCGTCGCCGGATCCTGCGCCTGGCACTGGCCACGGGCGGGATCGCCCAGTTCGTCCTGCTCTACGCGGGCCACAACGCGGCGGGACTCGTCGCCGGTGCCGCGCTGGCGGGGCTCGGCAACGGGAGCTGCTACTCGCTGCTGGTGTCCCTCGTCCGCGACTACTTCGGCGAGGAGTCCGCGCTGCAGAACTTCGGGGTGCTGTATTCCGCCAAAGCCGTCGGGGCACTGCTCGGAGTCGGCCTCGCCGCGTTCGTCGTGTCCACCCACGGCTATCTCGGCGCGTTCGCCGTCGCGGGAGTGCTGAGCGTTCTCGGCGCGCTGCTCGGCGGGCGGCTTTCCCAGCCGGGACGGCCGAAATCGCTGCTGCCGGCGATCCGCTGATGGGCCGGGTGACGAGCAGGCGGCGGGTACTCCGTGTCGTGGAGGGAGTGCCCGGTGCCCGCCCGGACACGCTGACCGTCGAAGAACCGCTGGAGATCCGCGTCGGCGGCAAACCCCTGACGATCACGATGCGCACGCCCGGTCACGACTTCGATCTCGCGGCCGGATTCCTGGTGGGCGAAGGGGTTTCACGGTCGAGCGACGACATCCGGTCGATCCGGTACTGCGCGGGCGCGACGGCCGACGGGGCCAACACCTACAACGTGCTGGACGTCCTCCTCACCGAAGGGGTCGCGCCACCTGACGCCTCGCTGGAGCGCAACTTCTACACCACGTCGTCGTGCGGGCTCTGCGGCAAGGCGAGCCTTGACGCCGTGCGGACCACCGCGACGTGGCCGGTGGACGGCGACGGTCTGGTGATCTCACCGTCCACAGTGGCCGAATTGCCGGATCGGCTCCGTACCGCGCAACTGGTCTTCGACCGCACCGGCGGGCTTCACGCGGCGGGTCTGTTCAGTGCGACCGGGGAGCTGCTGTGCCTGCGGGAGGACGTCGGCAGGCACAACGCCGTCGACAAGGTGGTCGGCTGGGCGGCGCGCCAGGGGAGGCTGCCGCTGTCCGGGACGGTGCTGATGGTCAGCGGACGGGCGTCGTTCGAGCTGGTGCAAAAGGCGGTGATGGCCGGGATCCCGTTGCTGGCGGCGGTTTCCGCGCCGTCGTCGCTGGCGGTGGACCTCGCCGCGGAGATGGGCCTGACGCTCGTGGGGTTCCTGCGGGGCACGTCGATGAACGTCTACAGCCGGCCGGACCGCCTCGGCTTGTCCTGACCTTTCAGCTGACGTTGCGAAAGTGGCTTTCGCAACACGCCACATTTAGCAGCAGGACCGGTGACGTCCGGAGGCGCGCGATGCACTGCCGGACGTCCTGGGCGGAGTCGATGAACGTCTCCGCCGCCCACGGTGGCCGGATCCCCGTGCTCGCCTCGATCTGCCGGGCGAAATCGGTGTCGGTGAACGTCCTCGGTCACCGCGCCGCCCGCGTTCCGGATGACGTGTGCCTCGCCTTCACGGAGCCCGAGCAGCCGGTACACGCTGATCCGCGCGTCCATACACGCCACGACGGCGATCCGCCGCCGTGGCCGCCTCGTCGCCTCGCCGACGGTCTCCTTGTAGGCGCGCGCGTTCGCCAGCAGCGCGTCGATCTCGCTCACCGGACGAGGGTTTCCCGGACGATCGCCGCGGTCTCGCTCGGTGTGCGGCCGACCTGGATCCCGGCCGCCTCCAGCGCCTTCTTCTTCGCCTCGGCCGTTCCACCGGTCCCGGACACGATCGCGCCGGCGTGTCCCATCGTCTTGCCCGGCGGAGCGGTGAACCCGGCGATGTAGCCGACGACGGGTTTGCTCACCCTCGCCCGGACGTACTCGGCGGCCCGTTCCTCGGCGTCGCCGCCGATCTCCCCGATGAGCACGATCACGTCGGTCTCGGGGTCCTTTTCGAACGCCTCGACGACGTCGATGTGCGTGGTGCCGATGATCGGGTCGCCGCCGATGCCGACACACGTCGAAAACCCGTGTTCGCGTAGTTCGTGCATCAGCTGATAGGTCAGCGTGCCGGATTTCGAGACCAGCCCGATCCGGCCGGGTTTCGTGATCCCGTCCGGGATGATGCCGGCGTTGGACCGGCCGGGGCTGATCACACCCGGGCAGTTCGGCCCGATCACCCGCGTCGGGCTTTCCTTCGCGTGTGCCCAGAAAGCGGTCGCGTCGTGCACCGGAACCCCTTCGGTGATGACGACCGCCATCGCGATTGCGGCGTCGACGGCTTCGATGACGGCGTCCTTCACCGCGGGCGGCGGGACGAAGAGCACCGAGACGTCCGCGCCGGTCGCGGCGACGGCTTCCGCGGTGTTGCCGAATACCGGCAGAGCGCGTCCGGAGAGCACGACTTCCTGCCCGGCTTTGCGCGGGTTGATCCCGCCGACGACGTTCGTGCCCGCGGCCAGCATGCGCGCGGTGTGCTTGCGCCCCTCGGCGCCGGTCATCCCCGCGACGACGACCTTGCTGTGTTCGTCGAGGAAGATCGACATCTCACGCCTCCGGTTCCGCGGCCGCCAGCTTCGCCGCCGCGGATGCGGCGTCGTCCATCGTGTCCACCAGGGTCACCAGGGGATGCGCGGCCTCGACGAGGATGCGCCTGCCTTCGCTGACGTTGTTGCCGTCGAGCCGGACCACCAGCGGTTTGGCCGCGCGGTCGCCGAGCAGGGCGAGCGCGTGCACGATCCCGGCGGCGACGGCGTCGCAAGCGGTGATCCCGCCGAAGACGTTGACGAAGACGCTACGCACCTGTTCGTCGTCCAGGATGACGCCGAGCCCGGCCGCCATGATCTCGGCCGACGCGCCACCGCCGATGTCGAGGAAGTTCGCGGGCCCTCGGGCACCCGCCTCCGCGGCGGCTGCGGCCACAACGTCCAAAGTGGACATGACCAGACCGGCGCCGTTGCCGATCACGCCGATGTCGCCGTCCAGTTTGACGTAGTTGAGCCCGGTCTCCCTGGCCCTGCGTTCGAGCGGGTTCTCGTCCGGCGACTCGACGAACTCGGCGTGGGACGGCTGCCGGAACGCGGCATTGGCGTCGAGGGTGACCTTCCCGTCGACCGCGACGACCGTCCCGTCCGTGGTCAGCACGAGCGGATTGACCTCCACGAGCGTGGCGTCCTCCGCGGCGAAGACCGTCCACAGTGCACGGATCGCGCCCGCCGCCGCGGCCGGTAGCCCGGCCTCTTCGATGATCCGCGCCGCCAGCGCGGTGTCCACCCCGGTCAGCGGATCGACCGGGATCCTGGCCAGCGCCCCGGGTTTCGTGGCCGCGACCGTCTCGATGTCCATCCCGCCTTCGGCCGACGCCATCGCGAGGAAGGTCCGGGCCGCGCGGTCGAGAAGGAAGGAGAGGTAGTACTCCTCGGCGATCGCGCTGGCCTCGGTGACGAGCACCTGATGAACGCAGTGTCCCTTGATGTCCATGCCGAGGATGTCGTCGGCGGCTTGTTCGGCGTCGTCGGGGGAGTGGACGACCTTCACCCCGCCGGCTTTACCTCGGCCGCCGGTCTTCACCTGTGCCTTGACCACGACGGATCCACCCAGCTCGGCGGCGGCCGCCCTCGCGGATTCCGGGGTGGTGACGACCTTTCCCCGGGGGACCGGGACACCGTGCCGCTCGAAGAGATCCCGTGCCTCGTGCTCGAAAAGGTCCACGTGAAGTCCTTTCGCGGAGGGAGAGGAAACCTGCTTGCGGCCCTGGACACCGGAGCGTTCGAAGAGTAACTATATGCCTACCTCATACGGTATGCAATCTACAGTCTGCCGCGACCAGGGGGCTTCGAGCAGGGACGGGCGGACGGAGCAGATCCGGAGACGAGCGCACGGATCAGAGAGGTCCGGCGTGCGAGATGGAGGAGTTGAACGATGGCGCCAACGACCGGCACCGCTGCGGGGGACACCGCGACGAAGGCCACCACCAACGGTTCCGAACCCGCCCCGGACCTGATCTCCGGCGGCCACCTGGTGGCCAAGGCGCTCAAGGCGGAGGGCGTCGACACGATCTTCACGTTGTGCGGCGGGCACATCATCGACATCTACGACGGCTGCGTCGACGAGGGCATCGAAGTCATCGACGTCCGGCACGAGCAGGTCGCGGCGCACGCGGCCGACGGCTACGCGCGGATCACCGGCCGCCCCGGCTGCGCGGTCGTCACCGCGGGCCCGGGGACCACGGACGCGGTCACCGGTGTCGCGAACGCGCTGCGTGCGGAGAGTCCGATGCTGCTCATCGGTGGGCAAGGAGCGCTGACGCAGCACAAGATGGGTTCACTGCAGGATCTCCCGCACGTCGACATGATGGCGCCGATCACCAAGTTCTCCGCGACCGTCCCGCATACCGCGCGGGTCGCGGACCTGGTCTCGATGGCGTTCCGCGAGTGCTACCACGGCGCGCCTGGTCCGTCCTTTTTGGAGATTCCCAGGGACGTCCTCGACGCCAAGGTCCCGGTGGACCAGGCACGGATCCCCAGCGAGGGCCGGTACCGGGCGTCCACCCGGAACGCCGGCGACCCGGCCGACATCGAGAAACTCGCGGACCTGCTCGTCCACGCGAAGAAGCCGGCCATCCTGCTCGGCAGCCAGGTGTGGACGACCCGAGCCACCGGACCGGCGACCGAGCTGGTGCGCGGGCTGAACATCCCGGCGTACATGAACGGCGCCGGCCGCGGAACGCTGCCGCCCGGCGATCCGCACCACTTCCAGCTCTCGCGCCGGTACGCCTTCGACAACGCCGACGTGATCGTCATCGTCGGCACCCCGTTCGACTTCCGGATGGGGTACGGCAAACGGCTCTCGCCGGACGCGACCGTCGTGCAGATCGACCTCGACTACCGCACCGTCGGGAAGAACCGGGACGTCGACCTCGGCATCGTCGGCGACGCGGGGCAGGTGCTCGCCGCGGTCGCGGAGGCGGCCACCGGACGGGTCGACAACGGTGCCGTCGCGCGCAAGATCTGGCTGGAAGAACTGCAGGACGTCGAAGCGAAGGCGAAACAGAAGCGCCTGCCGCTGCAGCATTCCGACGCGAGCCCGATCCATCCGTACCGGCTGGTGCACGAGATCAACGAATTCCTCACCGAGGACTCGCTCTACATCGGCGACGGTGGCGACATCGTGACGTTCTCCGGACAGGTCGTCCAGCCGAAGGCGCCGGGGCACTGGATGGACCCCGGTCCGCTCGGCACGCTCGGCGTCGGGATCCCGTTCGTGCTCGCCGCGAAGCACGCGCGGCCGGAAAAGGAGGTCGTCGCCCTCTTCGGCGACGGCGCGTTCAGCCTGACCGGCTGGGACTTCGAGACCTTGGTGCGGTTCAACCTGCCGTTCGTCGGCATCGTCGGCAACAACTCCTCGATGAACCAGATCCGGTACGGCCAGGCGGCGAAGTACGGCCTCGGCCGGGAGCGCGTCGGCAACACGCTCGGCGACGTGCCCTACGACGAGTTCGCCAGGATGCTCGGCGGGCACGGCGAGGCGGTGCGCGACCCCGCGGACATCGGCCCGGCGCTGCTGCGCGCCCGCGAGTCCGGGAAGCCTTCGCTGATCAACGTTTGGATCGACCCGGACGTGTACGCGCCCGGAACCATGAACCAGACCATGTACAAGTAGCCGGGAGGGATCACCGATGGGAAAGGCACTCGACGGCGTCCGCGTCCTCGACATGACGCATGTCCAATCAGGACCTTCGTCCACGCAGATCCTGGCCTGGCTCGGCGCGGACGTGATCAAGCTGGAGACCCCCGGCCGCGGCGACATCACCCGCGGCCAGCTCCGGGACCTGCCGGGGGTGGACAGCCTCTACTTCACGATGCTGAACGCCAACAAACGCAGCATCACCCTGAACATGAAGAGCGAGCAGGGAAAGCAGGTCTTCGACCAGCTCGTGTCCAGTGTGGACGTCCTGGTGGAGAACTTCGGGCCCGGCGTGGTCGACCGGTTCGGCTACCCCTGGGAGCGGCTGGCGGAGCTGAACCCGAGACTGATCTACGCCTCGATCAAGGGTTTCGGACCCGGCCGGTACGCGGACTTCAAGGCCTACGAGGTCATCGCGCAGGCGATGGGCGGCGCGATGAGCACCACCGGCTTCGAGGACGGCCCGCCGACCGCGACCGGCGCGCAGATCGGGGACTCGGGGACGGGTATCCACCTGGTCGCCGCGATCCTGGCCGCGCTCTACCAGCGGACGAACACCGGCCGCGGGCAGCGGGTCCAGGTCGCGATGCAGGACGCCGTGCTGAACCTCTGCCGCGTCAAGCTCCGTGACCAGCAACGGCTGGCGCACGGCCCGCTCGACGAGTACCCGAACGACGTCTTCGGTGACGAGGTCCCGCGTTCGGGCAACGCGTCCGGCGGCGGTCAGCCGGGCTGGGCGGTGAAATGCGCGCCGGGCGGACCGAACGACTACATCTACGTGATCATCCAGCCGGTCGGCTGGCAGCCGATCACCCGCCTGATCGGCAAACCCGAACTGGCCGAGGATCCGGACTGGGCCACCCCGGAAGCTCGGCTGTCCAAATTGGACAAGGCCTTCGGGATGATCGAGGAGTGGACCGAGAAGCACACCAAATGGGAGGTGATGGAGGCGCTCAACGCCCACAACATCCCCTGCGGCCCGATCCTGTCCACCAAGGAACTCGCCGAGGACGCCACGTTGGCCGAGCTCGGCTCGGTCGTCGAGGTCGACCATCCCGAACGCGGTGCCTTCAAGACCGTGGGCTGCCCGCTGAAGCTGTCGGATTCGCCGGTCGAGGTCGAACGCTCGCCGTTGCTCGGCGAACACAACGCCGAGGTCTTCGGCGAACTCGGTTACGGCGCGGACGACCTGGACCGGCTGCGCGCGGCCGGCGTGATCTGAGGAGGGCTCATGGCAGACAAAGAGATCGTCGAGAAGATCCTCGAGAAGGTCGCCGCCGAGGGGCGGACGTCGCTCACCGCGCCGGAAGGCCGTCAGGTGTGCGAGGCCTACGGGATCCCGACCCCGGCGGAACGGCTGGCCACCACCGCGGAGGAGGCCGTCGCACAGGCGGAGGAGATCGGCCTCCCGGTGGTGCTGAAGATCGTCTCGCCGGACATCCTGCACAAGACGGAGGCCGGCGGGGTGCTCGTCGGCCTCGCGACCGCCGACGAGGTGGCGGACGGCTTCCGGGCCGTCGTCGCCAACGCCGAGGCCTACGACGCCGACGCCGAGATCACCGGCGTGCAGGTGCAACGGATGCTCAGCAGCGGGCAGGAGGTGATCATCGGCGCCACCACCGACGCCACCTTCGGCAAGATCGTCGCCTTCGGCCTCGGCGGGGTGCTGGTCGAGGTACTCAAGGACGTCACGTTCCGGCTGGCCCCGCTCGACCGGGACGAGGCGTTCTCGATGATCGACGGCATCGCGGCCGCGGAGATCCTGCGTGGCGTCCGGGGCGCGGAGCCGGTGAGCCGGGACGCGCTGGCCGACGTGCTCACACGCGTCGGCACCTTGGTCACCGACTTCCCGCAGCTGGCCGAGGTCGACCTCAACCCGGTGCTGGCCACTCCCGACGGCGCCACCGCGGTGGACGTCCGGATCCTGGTGGATCCCGAAGCGGCGCGAGAGCCCGTGCGGTTCTCCCAGGAGGAGATCCTGGCGTCGATGACCCGGATCATGAAACCGGCTTCGATCGCGGTGATCGGCGCGTCCGCCGAGGCGGGCAAGATCGGCAACTCGGTGATGAAGAACCTCGTCAACGGCGGGTTCGCGGGGGAGATCCATCCCATCAACCCCAAGGCCGCCGAGATCCTCGACCGCAAGGCCTATCCGAGCATTTCCGACGTTCCGGGCGATGTCGACGTCGCCGTGTTCGCCATCCCGGCCAAATTCGTCCCCGCCGCGCTGGCGGAGGCAGGCCGGAAAGGGGTGGCCGGGGCGATCCTGATCCCGTCCGGCTTCGGCGAGACCGGCAACATCGAACTCCAGGACCAGGTCGTCGCGATCGCGCGGGAGCACGGCGTCCGGATCCTCGGCCCCAACATCTACGGCTACTACTACACGCCCGAGAATCTTTCGGCGACGTTCTGCACGCCGTACGACGTCAAGGGCGGTGTCGCGCTCTCGTCGCAGAGTGGCGGCATCGGGATGGCCATCCTCGGTTTCAGCCGGTCGGCGAAAATGGGTGTCTCGTCGATCGTCGGAGTCGGCAACAAGGCCGATATCGACGAGGACGATCTGCTCACCTTCTTCGAACACGATGAAAACACCGACCTGATCGCCATGCATCTCGAAGATCTGAAAGACGGGCGATCGTTCGCGGAAACGGCGAAACGGGTTTCGGTGCGGAAACCGGTCGTCGTCCTCAAAGCGGGCCGCACCTCCCAAGGGGCGAAAGCGGCGAGTTCGCACACCGGCGCGCTGGCGGGCGACGACAAGGTCTACGACGACATCCTGCGCCAGAGCGGGGTCATCAGGGCACCCGGCCTCAACGATCTTCTCGAATACGCGCGAGGCATCCCGTTGCTGCCGACGCCGAAGGGCGAGAACGTCGTGATCATCACCGGCGCGGGCGGCTCCGGTGTCCTGCTCTCGGATGCCTGTGTGGACAACGGGCTGAATCTCATGGAGATCCCGGCCGATCTCGACGCGTCCTTCCGGGAATTCATTCCGCCGTTCGGTGCCGCGGGCAACCCGGTGGATATAACCGGCGGCGAACCACCTGCCACCTACCGGAACACGATCGCGCTCGGTTTGGCGGACGAGCGAATCCATGCCTTGATCCTCGGCTATTGGCATACTATCGTCACTCCGCCGATGATCTTCGCGGAACTGGTTTCGGAGGTCGTTTCCGAATATCGGGCGAAGGGGATACACAAGCCCGTCGTCGCCTCGCTGGCAGGCGATGTCGAGGTCGAACAGGCCAGCAGTTTTCTGTACGAGCACGGTGTCGTCGCCTATCCCTACACGACGGAGAAACCGGTGGCCGTGCTCGGTGCGAAGTATCGCTGGGCACGTTCCGCGGGACTGCTCGGCTGATTTCCGGACCCAAACCGACCAAGGAGAATGACAATGACGTCATCGACCGCGGCTCAACCACCCGGAGCGTACAAGGAAGTAATCGATTCGAACGGCCGGATCTATCGTGTCGGCGAAACCGATCGCGACATCATGGGCCGTCCACGATGGACGATGGTGATCCTGCCGTGGATCGCCATGATGGCCATCAGTTCGTCGGAATACGCGTTCACGTCGGCGGAGGAGACGCTGTCGGCCGCACACGGCTGGCACGGCGCCACCATCTTCTGGCTGCTCGGGGTCTGGGTGTTCTTCCAGGCGATCGTCGCCTTCCCGGCGGGGAAGATGCGAGAGAACGGGACCCTGCCCGCCAAGGCGGCGATGCTGCTGGGTGCGGTGGGCACCCTGCTCGCGTACCTTTCGCTCGCCTACGCGCCCAGCGAGATCTGGGCGTACCTGGGCTTCGGTTTCTTCGGCGGTGGCGGGGCCGGGCTGGTGTACGCGACCTGCGTCAACATGGTGGGGAAGTGGTACCCGGAGCGCCGGGGCGGCAAAACCGGCTTCGTCAACGGCGGCTTCGCCTACGGTTCGGTGCCGTTCATCTTCCTCTTCACGTCCTATATGGACCTTTCCAACTTTTCGGGCGTCCTGCTCGTCGTCGGCCTCTTCCTGGCGGCGGTGGTCGCGGTGAGCGGCTTCTACTTCCAGGACCCGCCGAAGAACTGGTGGCCCGCGCACGTCGATCCGCTGAAGGTGTCCGACGATCCCCGGGTCCGCCGGTCGCTGCAGAAGAATCCGCCGGCGGTGAAGCAGTACACGCCGAAGGAGGCGCTCAGGACCGGGATGCTGCCGCTGATGTGGTTCTGCCTGCTGTGCACGGCCGGGGTGAACATCTTCGGCATCGCGATGCAGGTCCCGTTCGGCAACGAGATGGGTTTCGCGGGCGGCATCGTCGCGCTCGCGATGAGCCTGAAGGCGATCATCAACGGCACCGGCCGCGGTGTGATCGGCTGGATCTCCGACCGTTACGGGCGGCGCCAGACCCTGTTCATGGTCTGCGTGGTGCTCGGCCTCGCGCAGGTCGCGGTGTACCTGTCCGGCTCGATCGGCAGCATGCCGCTGTTCCTGCTGGCCTCGATGATCTCCGGTTTCGGCGGCGGCGCGATCTTCCCGCTGTTCGCGGCGATGACGGCGGATTTCTACGGCGAGAACAACAACGCCAGCAACTACGGCCTGGTCTACAGCTCGAAGCTGATCTCGGGCCTGGTCGGCTCCGGTGTCGGCGCGATGGTCGTGGTGGCCTGGGGTTACGGCGGCGCGTTCTTCCTCGCGGGCGGGACGAGCCTGTTCGCGGCAGGGCTCAGTCTGCTGCTCCGCCAGCCCGGGCGTTCACGTTCGCGGACGCCGAAGCGTGAGCAGGAGCTGAACCCGGCCTAAGCCTCTTTCGGGCGTTCGTGGAAGGCCTGCCGGGTGCGTTCGGTGTGCTGATTCATGATCCGTTCGGCGGCGACGGGGTCACCGGCGGCGATGGCCTTGATCAGGTCCTCGTGTTCCTGCCAGGCGTCGTGGCTGCGAGGACGGGCGATCGGGGTGTAGTACCAGCGGACGCGGCGGTCGACCATACCGATCATCTCGGCGAGGACGGCGTTGCCGGACAGTTCGGTGATGAACGCGTGGAGCGCGGCGTTGGCCGCGACGAGGCCTTCGGTGTCGTCGGCGGCCAACGCCTCCAATCCGGTCTTCTGCAGTTCCCACAGGCGTTCGACGTCTTCTTCGCCGGCCCTGTCGGCGGCGAGACGTGCGGAGTGCGCCTCCAGCACGGTGCGCACGCTGAGCAGTTGATCGGCTTCTTCGTCGGTGGGCATGTGCACGAAGGCGCCCTGCGCGGGTCGGAGGTCGACCCAGCCCTCGCTCTGCAGGCGCTGCAACGCCTCGCGGACCGGCTGCCTGCTGACCCCCAGGTACTCGGCGAGGTCCGCCTCGACCAGGTGCTGGCCGGGTTCGAGGGTCCGGTTGATGATCAGCTCCGCGAGCGCTTCGTACACGACCTGGCGCAGGGGAGCGGGCCGCTCGACGCGTTTGGCCGTCGCCGGGTTGAGCGTGCCCTTGGTGCGGCGACCCGTAGGGCCGCGGTCGGGCAGGGGTGAAACGGGCTGGCTCACAGGACCTCCGGATGACTCGTCCGGTTCAGGATACAGGTTTTGGTATGCAAAATCCCGACATTCACCGCTTCGTCCGCATTTCGTCCTCTCAATGGGGGGTCTCCTGGCCGTAACTCGCGTGATTGGAGACCGAACTCGCGTGATTGGAGGCGGAACACGCGCGAGGCCGAGTGTTCCGCCCCCAATCACGCGTGATGCGCCTGGAATCACGCGAGTTCCGGCTTGGGACAGCCCGCATTGAGAGGACGAAATGCAAGAGGGACGTGACATGCCGACCATCTACAGGATACTGTATGCAATCTGGTCTTCGGCTGAGCGGGAGGCACGTCATGAAGGTCGCTGTTCTGGGCGCGGGGGCGATCGGCGCGTACGCCGGCGCCGCGCTCCACCGAGGCGGTGCGGAGGTCCACCTCATCGCGAGACGGGCGCATGGCGAAGCGATGCGCGCGCACGGCGTGCGGGTGCTCAGCCCGCGCGGGAACTTCACTGTCCGTCCCCACGTCACCGACGATCCGGCGCAGGTCGGACCTGTCGACTTCGTCTTCCTCGGCCTGAAGGCGAACTCCTACGCCTCCTGCGGCCCGCTTATCGCGCCGTTGCTGGGTAAGGACACCGCGATCGTGGCCGCGCAGAACGGGATCCCGTGGTGGTACTTCCACGGTCTGACCGGACATCCCTTGGAGAACCGCCGCATCGAGACGGTCGACCCCGGCGGCGCGGTGAGCGAGGTCCTCGAACTGCGCCGCGCGATCGGCTGCGTCGTCTACTGCTCGACGGTGATCGAGGAACCGGGCGTGATCCGGCACCTCGAAGGGACCCGCTTCGCTTTGGGAGAGCCGAAAGGCGGCGTCACGTCCCGGTGCGCGGCGCTCGCCGACGCGATGATCGCGGGCGGGCTGAAGGCACCCGTCGAACTCGACCTGCGCGACGAGATCTGGGTCAAGCTCATGGGTAACGTCGCCTTCAACCCGCTCAGCGCGCTGACCAGGGCGACCATGGTCCAGATGTGCGAGCATCCGGACACCCGCGAGCTCGTCGCCGCGATGATGAACGAGACCCTCGCGATCGCCCGTGCCGCGGGGAGCGACCCGCGGGTGTCGGTCGAGAAGCGCATCAACGGCGCCTGGCGCGTCGGCCACCACAAGACGTCGATGCTGCAGGACCTCGAGGCGGGCAAGCCGCTGGAGACCGACGCGATCATCGGCGCCGTCGTCGAGCTCGCGGAGCTGACCGGTGTGCCCGCCCCCGCACTGCGCCACGTCCACGCCGCGATCGGCCTGCTCGGCCAGACCGCGAACGCCGTTCCCGTCGGAGCGCACTGAATCGGAGGAACCCGATGAAGCGCAAGAACACCGAGCCGTACGTCCGGCTCACCCGGCCACTGGTCCGCGATTCGGGCGAACTGCGCCCGGCGAGCTGGGAAGAGGCGCTGGAGCGCGCCGCCGCCGGGTTCCGGCGCACGCTCGACACCAAGGGGCCCGAAGCCTTCGGCATGTTCTCCTGTGCCAGGGCGACCAACGAGATGAACTACGTCGCACAGAAGTTCACGCGTGCGGTGATCGGTACGAACAACGTCGACTCGTGCAACCGGACCTGCCACGCGCCGAGTGTCGCCGGGCTGGCGCGCGTGTTCGACAGCGGCGGCGGGACGTCGTCGTATCAGGAGATCGAGGACGCCGACGTCATCGTCGTCTGGGGCGGCAACCCACGCGAAGCCCACCCGATCTTCTTCCAGCACGTGCTCAAGGCCGTCCATCGCGGGGCGAAACTGTTCGTGATCGACCCGCGCCGGACCAGCACCGCGAGCTGGGCGCACCGCCAGCTCCAGCTGCACGTCGGCACGGACATCCCGCTGGCGCACGCGATCGCCCGCGAGATCATCCATTCGGGACTGGCCAACACCGCCTTCGTCGAACGGGCCACCGAAGGGTTCGCCGAGTTCGCGGCCTCTGTCGAGCCGTGGACGCTCGAAGCCGCCGAGGAGACGACCGGCGTCCCGGCCGAGCTGATCCGCGAACTCGCGCACACCTACGCCCGCGCCGACCGCGGTCAGCTGTCGTGGACGCTCGGGATCACCGAGCACCACAACGGCACCGACAACGTCCTGTCCCTGATCAATCTCGCGCTGCTGGCCGGCCACGTCGGCCGGTACGGCGCCGGGCTCAACCCGTTGCGCGGGCAGAACAACGTCCAGGGCGGCGGCGACATGGGCGCCATTCCGGACCGGATGCCGGGGTTCCAGAACATCCTCGACGCGGACGTCCGGGCGAGGTTCGACACCGCTTGGGGCTCGAACATCCCACCGCGCAAGGGACTCAACCTCACGCAGATGCTCGACGCGATGGAACGCGGCGACCTGACCTGCGTGTACATCATCGGGGAGAACCCGGTCCAGTCCGAGGCGGACTGTGCGCACACGATCAAACGTCTGTCCAATGTGGAACACCTGGTGGTGCAGGACATCTTCCTCACCAAGACGGCACAGCTGGCGGACGTCGTGCTGCCCGCCTCGGCCGCGTGGTGCGAATCCGACGGGACCTTCACCAACAGCGAACGCCGGGTTCAGCGGGTCCGCAAGGCGCTCGAACCGCCGGAGGGTGCGCGCGACGACATCCAGTTGCTGTGCGAACTCGCCCGGCGCCTCGGTCACGACTGGAACTACCAGGGCGGCGAGGACGTCTGGAACGAACTCCGGACGTTGTCACCGATGCACGCCGGGATGAGCTACGCGCGTCTGGAGGAACTCGGCGGCATCCAGTGGCCCTGCTACCGGGAGGACGAGCTCGAACCGACCTTCCTGCACGGCAGGCTCTGGGAAGAGGATCCCGCGAAACGCGGCCGACCGGCGCCGTTCACCGTGATCGCCCACAGCCCGCCGGTGGACCTGCTCACCGAGGACTTCCCGATCCGGCTGACCACCGGACGGCGGCTGGACTCCTACAACACCGGCGTCCAGTCCGGCGGGTTCCCTTCGCCGCTTCGCCGTGGAGAGACCCTCGACCTGTGCCCGGCGGACGCGGTGCGGCTCGGCGTCGTCGAGGACGAGGTCGTGCGGATCTCGTCCCGACGTGGAGAGATCGAGGCACCGGTCCGGATCGACGAGGGGCTGCGTCCGGGCCTGGCGTTCATGACCTTCCACTTCCCGGACGAGATCGACGTCAACGTCATCACCATCGAGGCGACCTGTCCGGTCGCGGGCACGGCCGAGTACAAGGCCGCCGCGATCCGGGTCGAGAAGCTGCCCGTCACCGTGTGAGGAGCCGGAATGGACCTGCGTTTCCTGAGCGCCGAACCGACGGAGGCCGAACGGCACGCGGTCGACGCGCTCGGCGCCGGAAGCCGCGATCAGCTGCTTCCCGCGTTGCACGCCGTGAACGACCGGGTCGGTTGGATCAGTCAGGGAGCGTTGAACCACATTTGCCGCCGGCTGAACGTCCCGCCGGCGGAAGCCTATGGCGTGGCGAGTTTCTACGCGCTGTTCTCGCTCAAGGAACGGCCGCCGCGCGTGGTCCACGTCTGCACGGATCTGGCCTGCCGCGTCAACGGCGCGGAGGCGGTGACCGAGACTTTCAACGCCGCGGGGATCACCTGGCATCGCAGTCCGTGCTTGGGCGTCTGCGAACGCGCTCCGGCGGCGCTGGCCTTCGAGGCGGGTGATCCCGCGGAGGGGCGGCTGCTCGCACCGGCCACGCCAAGCGAAATCACCCGTGCACCGTCCACTTGGGAGGAATCCCCGGTTTCCGTTCCGCAGCAAGGGGAACCAAGCCTGCGTCTGCTGCGCCGGGTCGGCGTCGTCGACCCCGGGAGCCTGGACGCTTACCGTGCGGCCGGTGGCTACGCGGCGTTGAGGAACGCGTTGCCGCTCGGGCCGGCCGGGGTCATCCGGGAGGTGACCGATGCGAGACTGATGGGCCGGGGCGGGGCGGCGTTCCCGACCGGCCGGAAATGGGACGCCGCCGCCCGGCAGCCCGAACGGACCCGGTACCTGGTGTGCAACGCCGACGAGAGCGAACCGGGCACGTTCAAGGACCGCGTGCTGATCGAGGGGGATCCGTTCGCGCTCGTCGAAGCGATGACGATCGCCGCGTTCGCCATCGGGGCGCAGAAGGGGTACGTCTACCTGCGCGGCGAGTATCCGCGTGCGCTGGAGGTGCTGCGCAACGCCATCGACGTGGCTCGTGAACGAGGTTTTCTTGGCGAGAACATCCTGGGGCGGCACGGGTTCACGTTCGACATCGAGATCAGGCGCGGCGCGGGCGCCTACATCTGCGGCGAGGAAACGGCGATCTTCAACTCGATCGAAGGCTATCGAGGCGAACCGAGATCGAAGCCACCGTTCCCGGTGGAGAAGGGCTTGTTCGGCAAGCCGACGGTGGTGAACAACGTCGAGACGCTGGTCAACATCCCGCTGATCCTCACCGAAGGTTGCGAGGCCTACCGGCGCATCGGGACCGAACGCTCGACCGGGCCGAAGCTGTTCTGCCTGTCCGGCAACGTCCGGCGTCCCGGCGTGTACGAGGTGCCGTTCGGGACGACCCTGGGGGAACTGCTCGAACTGGCCGGGGGAGTGCCGGAGGGTCGTGAGTTGCGGGCCGTCCTGCTCGGCGGCGCGGCGGGTGGTTTCGTGCGCCCGGACGAAACCACTCTGCCGCTCACCATGGAGGACGCGCGTGCCGCAGGCACGACGCTGGGCTCGGGGGTCGTGCTCGCGCTCGACGACCAAGCCGACCTCGGCGGGTTCCTGTTGCGGATCGCGGCGTTCTTCCGGGACGAGTCGTGCGGGCAATGCGTGCCGTGCCGGATCGGCACCGTGCGGCAGGAGGAGGCACTGCACCGGATCGTCGGCGGCCGCAAACTCGGCACCGGCGGCGACGATCTCGCGCTGCTGCGCGAAGTCGGCCAGGTGATGCGGGATTCGTCCATCTGCGGGCTGGGCCAGACCGCTTGGAACGCCATCGAGTCGGCGATCGACCGGCTCGGCGCACTGGAGGAGCGATCGTGACCATTGTCGGACTGGGACTCCCGCGCAGGCTCGTCGAGTTCACTGTGGACGGTGAGGCGGTCAGGGTTCCCGAGGGATCCACGATTCTCGACGCCTGTGCCGCGGCGGGCAAGGACATTCCGACGCTCTGCTTCGGCGACACCCTCGAACCGGCGAACGCCTGTCGGGTCTGCATGGTGGAGGTCGACGGATCGCGCACGCTCGTACCGTCCTGCTCCCGCAAGGCCGAACCGGGGATGGTGGTGCGGACCGAGACCGACCGGACGAGGCTCAGCCGCAAGGTGGTGCTCGAACTCCTCGGGTCGGCGACGGATCTGTCCACCACGCCCGGCGTCGCGGGCTGGATGGCCGAATGCGGGGCGGAACCCGGCCGTTTCGGCCCGCCCGCGCCCCCTTCGGACGATCGCGACGACCGCCGTCCCGGCGAGCACGAGATCCCGGACGGGCTGACGGCGGCGACCGTCCGCCAGCCGGTCAAAGTGGACAACGAACTCTACGTCCGCGACTACGGGAAATGCATCCAGTGCTACAAATGCGTCGACGCGTGCGGCGAGCAGTGGCAGAACTCCTTCGCCATCACCATGGCCGGACGCGGTTTCGACGCGCGGATCTCGACGGAGTTCGCGAACCCGCTGCCGGACAGCGCGTGTGTCTACTGTGGAAACTGCGTCGAGGTCTGCCCCACCGGCGCGCTGAGTTTCAAACGCGAGCACGACAAGCGTGAGGACGGGACCTGGGACGAGTCGCGGCAGACCGCGACGACCACCGTCTGCACCTTCTGCGGGGTCGGCTGTTCCTTGACGCTGCACGTCCAGGACAACGAGATCGTCAAGGTGACCTCGCCCCACGAGAGCTCGGTTACCCACGGGAACCTCTGCATCAAGGGTCGTTTCGGCTGGCAGCACGTCCAGAACCGCTGAACCTCACGGTGGTCGTGAGTGGCGATTCGGGTTCTCTTGAGCAGTAAGTCAAACGTGTCGTGATCGGTGGTGGGGTGAAGGCGCCCTTCGCCGCGTCGAATGCGGTGAAGGGAGCCTTCGCCCCGGCCACTCGCCCGCGCGGGCCACCTCGCCACCGGCGCCCGTGTCGCGACGTTTGCCTTGCCCCTCAATAACCCGAGTCGCCACTCACGAGGACGTGGCACCGCACTCACGTGAGCAGCGGCGTGACTCGCGTGACTGAAGACGGAACTCGCGTGATCAGCGGCGGAACACCCGAGTGCGGCCTCCGATCACGCGAGTCACGTCCCTGATCACGCGAGTCACGCCTCCGCGCACGCCGCGCGTCCTGTGTCCCCAGTCCGTGAAGGCCTCCTTGAGGGACCCAGAGTCCCTCAAGGAGGCCTTCACGGACTTTCGCTCAGTAGCCGGTATACCGCCCGTTGACCTGGACAGGTCAGCAGGCTATTCTCGATATACGAAAGAAAGTTTCCGCAGAGCGAAATTGCAGAGGTTTCGATGGCTGATCTTGCCGGTTCGCGTCACGCACTGCCCTACGTGCTGAACCTGTCGCTGGTCTTCACCGAGTTGCCGCTGCTCGACCGTGCGGAGGCGGCGCGCGCGGCGGGCTTCACCGCGGTCGAGTACTGGTGGCCGTTCGAGACGCCGGTGCCGGACGCCGCAGAGGTCGACGCGTTCGTGGCGTCGGTGGAGCGGGCGGGTGTCGCGGTGACCGGGCTGAACTTCTTCCCCGGCGACATGGCGGGTGGTGATCGTGGCCTGGTCACCTGGCCCGGTCGCGAGGACGAGTACGCCCGCGGTATCGCCTCCGCGATCGACCTCGGCGAGCGGCTCGGCTGCCGCCGGTTCAACGCGCTCTACGGCAACCGGATCGACGGCGCGGATCCGGCCGCCCAGGACAAGCTCGGCCTGTCGAATCTGGCGCTCGCGTCGGACGCGGCCGCGCGGATAGGCGCGGAGATCGTCCTCGAGCCGTTGTCGGGGGCGGAGAAATACCCGCTCAAGACCGCGGGCGACGTGCTGAAGGTGCTCGACGAACTCGGGCGGGACAACGTGAAGCTGCTGGCCGACCTGTACCACCTGGCGGTCAACGGTGACGACCTCGACACGGTCACGACCGTCCACACCGGACGGATCGGCCATGTGCAGATCGCCGATGCCCCAGGGCGCCACCAGCCGGGGACCGGAACGCTGGACATCGAGGGTTACCTGGAGAAGCTGCAGACGGCGGGCTATCGCGGGCAGGTCGGTGTGGAGTACAAACCCGACGGCCCGAGCGCGGATTCGCTGTCGTGGCTGCCTTTCGAACGAAGGGGACTGGCATGACCAAGCTGGGATTCATCGGCCTGGGGATCATGGGCGGGCCGATGGCGGGACATCTCGTCGCCGCCGGCCACGAGGTGAGCGGATTCGACACGAACGCGGACGCGCTCGCGAGGCTGGAGGCCGCGGGCGGCCGGGCCGCGAACGGGGTGACCGACGCCGTGGCGGACGCGGAAGTCGTCATCACCATGCTGCCGAACCACCCGCAGGTCGAAGCCGTCGTGCTCGCGGCGGGCGGGGTGCTGGAATCGGCGAAGCCGGGCACGCTGCTGATCGACATGAGCACCATCCGGCCGGAGACGTCCATCGAGGTGGCCGAGCGAGCCGGGGAACGCGAGATCCGCGTGCTCGACGCGCCCGTTTCCGGTGGCCAGGCCGGGGCCGAGCAGGCGTCACTGTCCATTATGGTCGGTGGTGAGGCCGACGATTTCGCCGCCGGGCTCCCGATCCTGGAGGCGGTCGGCAAGACGATCGTGCACGTCGGGCCGCACGGCGCGGGCCAGGTCGTCAAGGCCGCGAACCAGCTGGTCGTCGGCGGCACGTACGGGCTGATCGCCGAAGCCATCGTGCTGCTCGAAGCCTCGGGCGTGGACGCCGGCGTCGGGCTGGACGTCCTCGCGGGCGGCCTTGCCGGCAGCCGGATCCTCGAACTCAAGCGGAAGTCCATGGTGGCACGGGAGTTCGCACCGGGCTTCCGGATCGACCTGCACCACAAGGACATGGGCATCGCGCTCGCCGCCGCCAGGCAGGCCGACGTCGCACTGCCGCTCACCGGGCTGGTCGCCCAGCTCGTCGCCGCCGGACGGGCGATGGGCCATGGCTCGCTCGATCACTCCGCCCTGCTGAAGGTCGTCGAAACGCTGTCCGGCGCGGAAAACAAGGAGTGAGGAATGCCAAGAATCCCCGCCATGCAGGCCGTCGTCGACGTCCTGGTCAGTGAGGGCGTCGACACCGCTTTCGGGTGCCCGGGCGCCGCGATCCTCCCGCTGTACCACGCGATGCAGGACAGCGGCATCGAGCATCTGATCGTGCGCCACGAGGAGGGCGCGACCCATATGGCCGACGGCTGGGCGAGGACCACCGGCAACGTCGGCGTCGCGATCGGCACCTCCGGGCCCGCCGGGACGAACATGATCACCGGCCTCTACACCGCGCAGGCCGACTCGATCCCGATCCTGTGCATCACCGGGCAGGCCGACTCACGGAAGCTGCACACCGAGGCGTTCCAGGCCGTCGACATCGTCGAGATCGCCAAGCCGGTGACCAAATGGGCGGTGCAGGTCAAGGAGGCGGCCCAGCTGCCGTGGGTGTTCCGGGAGGCGTTCCGGATCGCGCGGTCCGGCCGCCCGGGGCCGGTGCTGATCGACCTGCCGATCGACGTCCAGCGGCAGGAGATCGAATGGGACTCCAGCATCGACTCGCCGCTCCCGGTCACCAGGGCGACGCCGCCCCCGGCCAGGGTCGAGCGGGCGCTGGACCTGCTGCTGGCCGCCGAGCGGCCGCTGATCCTCGCGGGCGGCGGCGTGGTGCTCGGCGACGCGAGCGACCGGCTGCGCACCGCGGCCGAACTGCTCGGCGTCCCGGTCGGCGTGACGTTGATGGGCAAGGGGAGCTTCCCCGAGGACCACGAACTGTTCGCCGGCATGGCGGGTATCCAGACCTCGCAGCGCTGGGCGAACGCGGCGTTCCTCGAGGCTGATCTGGTGCTGGCGCTGGGCGCCCGGTTCGGTGACCGGCACACCGGTGACCTCGACGTCTACCGGGGGAACCGGAAGTTCATCCACGTCGACATCGAGCCGACCCAGCTGGGCAAGGTGTTCGGGCCGGACCTCGGCATCGTGTCGGACACGGGCGCCTTCCTGGACGCGCTGATCGAGGCGGCGTCGAAGCGTTCCCCGGCGCGGGATCGCGCGTGGCCGCGGCGCATCGGCGAGCTCAAGGAGAGCCTGCCGCGGCGCGAGGATTTCGAGGACACGCCGATCAAGGCGCCCCGGGTGTTCAAGGAGATCAACGAGTTCTACGGCGAGGACGCCTACTTCGTCACCGCGATCGGGCTCTACCAGATCTGGTCCGGGCAGTTCCAGCGCGCGCACAAGCCGCGGCACTACCAGGTGTGCGGCCAGGCGGGCCCGCTCGGCTGGGAGATCCCGGCGGCGATCGGCGTCAAGAAGGCGAAACCGGAGGCCGAGGTCGTCGGCGTCGTCGGGGACTACTCGTTCCAGTTCCTGGTCGAGGAGCTGGCGGTCGCCGCCCAGTACGACGTCGGGTTCGTGCTGATCATGCTGAACAACGAGTACCTCGGGCTCATCCGGCAGGCCGAGACCGGCTACGAGATGAACTTCGAGGTCGACATCCACTACGACAAGATCGGCACGGACAACGTGAAGGTCATGGAGGCCTACGGCTGCTCCGGCACCCGCGTCACCGAACCGGGCGAGATCCGGGCTTCGCTGGAGTGGGCACGCAAGGAGGCCGAGCGGACGTCGCGGCCGGTGCTGGTGGAGATCATGATCGAACGCGAAGGGAACGCCGCGATGGGCAAGGCGCTCGACAGCGTCGTCGAGTTCGAGCCGATCGCGGGCTGAACGACGGTGTCCCGGCGGCTTGCCCGCCGGGACACCGTCGTGCGGTCAGGCCTTGCCCTGGTCGTTGCTCAGCCACTTCTCCGGCCGGACGCGGACCAGCACGGAGTTGTCGCTGAGCGCGCCGTCGACGTACTTCGTGCCCTCGTCCTCCGGCAGGTAGCGGTGCGCGATCTTCAGCGCCTGTTCCCTGGTCGGCGGCGTGTCGTTCGCGATGACCGGCCCCTCGGCCGTCACATACTTGTACGGCAGCGTCTCCGACTGCGCGACCAGGCTGAGCCTGCCCGCCTTCTTGATCGCCTTGTCCTTGACCGATCCGCCGTCCATCCAGATCAGGAGTTCGCCGCCGGGCTCGTAGTCGTACCAGACCGGCACGGCCAGCGGTGCCCGTCCTTCCCGCTCCACGGCCAGGACCCCGATGTGGACCTCGCTCAGGAAGGCTTCCCGTTCCTCGGCGGTCATGACGAAAGACGACATCCGTGTCTCGCTTCTCTCGTAGGTGAGCTACGACAAGCGACAACGCGGCCTGTCTTCAGGGCATTCCGGGCGCTGGCTCTCGGTCGGTGAAGGTTGTGGCGGTGGGTTGCGAAAGTGGCTTTCG
>NZ_LQMT02000007.1:149780-150140 GCF_001620365.2 Amycolatopsis keratiniphila subsp. keratiniphila | reverse complement strand
TCGGCGGCGTGCTGCTGCTCGGCGGAAGGGACGTGCCGGGCAGCGGCGTCGGCCCCGGCGTTGTCGTACCGGGCGGGGGAGTGCCGGGCAGGGTCGGCACCGGGACCTGGCCGCCGGGGGTGCCGGCGGCTACGTCCTGGGAGTCGGGCGCGCCGACGGGGACCTGGCTGTCCGGCATCGTCGCGACGCCGCCACGGTAGGCGACGGCCCAGCGGATCACAGTGTCCACATAGGACAGCGAGTGGTTGTAGCGGTACACGGCCACGCGCTGGGTCTGCTCGGAGGTCAGGTCGACCCCGCCGGAGCAGAGGTAACGGCCCGAGCCCAGCGTCGCGTCGTAGATGTTGTTCGGGTTCGACT
>NZ_LQMT02000007.1:141518-149645 GCF_001620365.2 Amycolatopsis keratiniphila subsp. keratiniphila | reverse complement strand
GACGTAACCGCCGCGCGCGTGGTTCGATTCGATCCGGCCGATGCTGGCGATCAGCGCCCAGTCGATGTGGCAGCCGGGCAGTTCCTTGGCGAGGATGTCGGCGGCGTTCTTGTACGCCTTCATCATGCTGGCGGGGATGCCGAGCGCGCCCGACGGCGCGAACGCGCCGCCGACGTTGCCGGAATGCCCGGGGACGGTCAGCGGGTCCGGGGTGGGCGGCTCGGGGAGGCTGCCGTCGACGGCGATCTCGGGGACCGTGCCCGCCGGCGGTTGCCAGGCCGAGGCCTGGTTCTGCGGCGCGGCCGGCTTCGGCGCGGCGATCGGGGCGTCAGGGCCCGCGGACGCGGTGACCGCGGGCAGCACGGCGAGCGCGCCGCCGGCGAGCGCGAAGGCCGTCCGGTGCCGGGCGGACAACTTGTCCGTCTGTCGAGGGCGGTGCTTCGGCATGTTCTCTCCCGCAAGGTCGACTCCGCGCAAAACTATCCGATACAACCGGTTTTTGGGGACGACGCAACGAAAAACCCGCGATCCTGTCGAGTTTTCGTCCTCCCGGCACAAGACCTTCGTAGTGAAGTTGTCAATTTCACGCTGAGTTCACCGAAACGTCAGCAGAATCCTCGACCGCTTCGTGGAGTGGTCTGAACCGCGTGCAAAGAGACCTTTGCACAATCACCTTTGCACGGCTACCTTGGGGTCATGACCGGTCCGCCGCCACCTGAAGAGATCGCCGACGCCGCCGTGCTGAAGGCGGTGATGCATCCGTTGCGCCGCCGGATCATGGAGGCGTTGGGTCGCGGCCCCGCGACGGCGACCAAGCTGGCCAAGGAACTGGGGGAGAGTTCGGGCGCGACCAGCTATCACCTGCGGGAACTGGCGAAATACGACTTCGTCGACGAGGCGCCGGAGCTCGCGCACGGCAAGGAGCGCTGGTGGCGTGCCCGCCGGCGCGACATCCGCTGGCCCCGGCACAGCGAGCAGAACGACGAGATGCGCGCCGTGTTCGACGAGGCGCAGCGGGCGGCGTTCACCGAAGACCTCGAACAGCTGGCGACCTTCCTCGAACGTCGCGGTGAGCTGGGTGAATGGGGCGACGCGCTGGTGTTCTCGCGAGGCTCGGTCTATCTGAACCTCGAAGAGCTCAAGGAGTTCTTCGACGAGTACTTGGAACTGCTCCGTCGCTATTGGCGGCCGGAGCCTGGCCCGGACGCGCGGAAGGTGCTCGTGCGCTGGACCGCGTTCCCGGACGCGGACGGGGAGGTGCAGGAAGGGAGCTGAAGAACCGGTGGGAGAGCGGCCACTCGACCACCGGAATCGCGTCACCACGCCCGACGGCGTGTCTTCACGAACGACTCCACATGCAAAGGGGGAGCAGCATGCTGCTCTGGAAGAGAATCGCGGCCGTCTGCGCCGCGGCGAGCCTGCTCGCGGCGGGGACCGCGGCGGCCGCGCAACCGCCGGACGGGCGATCCCGGTCGGACGCCACCATCCGCTACACCGAATTCGGCATCCCGCACATCGTCGCGAACGACTGGGTGGGCCTGGGCTTCGGGCAGGGATTCGCCGCGGCCAAGGACAACATCTGCGCGATCGCGGACGTCGCGGTCACGACGCGCGCCGAGCGTTCCCGCTGGCTGGGGCCGGACGCGCCGCCGACGAGCGGGGTGAGCCAGGCGAGCACGAACCTCGCGAGCGACCTGTACTTCCAAGGGCTCAACGAAAGCGGTGCCGTCGAGCGGCTCCTGTCGGCGCCCGCGCCGCGCGGGCCGTACCGCGAGGTCCGCGAGCTGATCCGCGGTTACGTCGAGGGGGTCAACAAGTACCTGCGCACCGGCGAGATCACCGACCCGGCCTGCCGGGGTGCGGGCTGGCTGAAGCCGATCACCGAACTCGACGTCCACCGGCACGCCCACGCGGTCGGCATGATCTTCGGGCAGGGCGGCGTCGCGGACTCGATCACCGCGTCGCTGCCGGGCGCACCGCCCGCGGGTCGCGGTACCGAACAGATGCTCGGGGAGACCGGGATCGGCAGCAACGCGATCTCGATCGGCTCGGCCGCGTCGGCGAACGGACGAGGTGTCTCGCTGGCCAATCCGCATCTGCCGTGGCAGCTGAGCGGGACCAGGCTCTGGCAGTCGCAGGTGACCTTGCCGGGCAAGCTCGACGTCAGCGGCGCCGGCATCCCCGGCATTCCGCTGATGTGGCTGGGACACAACGAAACCGCGGCTTGGAGCGGCACCGCCACCGACACCACGCGCACGTACACGCTGTTCGAGCTGAAGCTCGTGCCCGGCTCGCCGACGACGTACCTGGTCGACGGGAAGCCCGAGCGGATGCGGCGTTCCGACGTGAGTGTGCTGTCGCGCAAGGCGGACGGCGGCCTGGAACGCGTCGTACATCCACAGTGGACGACGCGATACGGCCCGGTGACGACCAGGCTCGGGCAGCGCGAACTGCCGTGGACGGCGTCGAGCGCGTTCGCCATCGCGGACGCCAACGCCACGAACCTCGGCATGACGAACTCGATGTTCTCGATCGCCCGCGCCCGGACGGCGGGGGAGATGATCGGCGCGGTCCGCGAGACGCAAGGGCTGCCGTGGATGAACATCCTCGCCACCGACGACCGGGGCCGGGTGGAATTCAGCCAGATCCACGGGGTCCCGCACGTCACCGACGAGAAGGCCGCGCGCTGCAACACGCCGCTGGGCAAGGAACTGTTCGACGCCAACGGGGTCGCGGTGCTCGACGGCTCCAAGACGGCCTGCGCCTGGGGCCGCGACCGGGACGCGCTGCGGCCGGGCACTTTCGGGCCGTCCAGCCTGCCGAGCCTGAGCCGGTCGGACTACGTGGCGAACTCGAACGACAGCTCGTGGCTGGTCAATCCCACCGTGCCGCGGACCGGCTTCCCCAGGATCGTGGGCCCGGTCCGGTACGAGCAGAACATGCGGACGCGCGCCGGTCTCGTCGAGATCGCCGACCAGCTGAAAAAGGGCGGTTTCACGGGGCAAGCGATGCGGGACCTGATGTTCTCGAACCGGGACCACGCCGCGGAACTCACCCGGGCCGACGTCGTCGCGATGTGCCGCACGATGCCGGGACTGGACGACGCTTGCGCGGCACTGGCGGGCTGGGACGGGCGGTCGGACGCCGGCAGCCGGGGCGCATTGCTCTTCGACCGGTTCTGGGCCGCCGTGGACCAGATGGGACCGGAGATCTGGAAGAACCCGTTCGACGTCAAGGATCCGGTCCACACGCCGAACACGCTCGACACGGGGAACGCGGCGATCCGCAAGGCGCTCTCCGACGCCGTTGCGGAGCTGCGAGCGGCGAAGATCCCGCTCGACGCGCCGTACGGTGACAACCACTACGTCGTCCGTGACGGCCGGAAGATCCCGCTGGGCGGCGGAACCGCGGGACGCGGGGTCTACAACACCATCGGCGGGCCTTGGGATCCGGCCCGTGGATACACCGAGTTCACGCACGGCGGGACGTACCTGCACGTCGTGGCGTTCAACGGGACCGGCTGCCCGGACACGACGACGATTATGACCTACTCGCAGTCCGCGAACCCCGAGTCGGCGCACCACAGCGACCAGACGGAGCTGTACTCGCGCAAGCAGTGGGTCACCGAACGGTACTGCGAGAAGGACATCCTCGCGTCGCCGTCACTCGAGGTGATCCGGGTGAGCAGGCGATGATCGCCGCTGTGCTCGCAGCCGTCGTGGCGGTGTCGTCACCGCTGCCGGCCGCGGCTCCGGACGGCGAAGTCGCGTTCACCAGCCACGGGGTCACCCTGCGGGGAACGGTGGTCGCGCCGGAGGGCGGCGGACCGGCACCGGGCATCGTCATGGTGCACGGGTCCGGCGAACACGACCGAAACGATTACCGTGCCGAGGCGGAAGCCTTCGCCAAGGCGGGAATCGCGACCCTGATCTACGACAAGCGGACCGAGGGTTATTCGCTGTTCGAGCGGGACTACTCGGTCCTGGCCGACGACGCGCTCGCCGCCGTGCAGGCGCTGCGCTCGCGTCCTGGCGTGGATCCCGCCCGGGTCGGGGTGTGGGGCTTGAGCGAAGGGGGCTGGGTCGCACCGTTGGCGGCGTCGAGGTCGAAGGACGTCGCTTTCGCGGTCACCGTCGGCGCCAACGGGGTCTCGCCCGATCGTCAGCAGGCGTGGGCGCTCGAAACCTATCTGCGGCGGGGCGGGGTCACCGGCTCGATGGTGGACATGGTGTCGTCGACCAACATGCGCACCCTCGCGGGGGCGGGCGCCTTCCCCGAGGCCGGATACGACCCGGTGCCGGTGCTGGAGAAGGTGCGGCAGCCGGTGCTCGGCCTGTGGGGTGAACTGGACCGGCTCACCCCGCCCGGCGAGGCCGTCCGGATCTTCCGGGAAACGCTGGACCGGGCGGGGAACCGTCAGTACACGCTGAAGGTGTTCCCGCAGGCCCAGCACGGGCTGCGGCGGACCACCGACGGTTTCGACAAGCTCGACGGCTTCGCTCCCGGCTACCTCGAACTCGTGGCGAGCTGGGTGAACGGAACGAAGGAGGGGCCGTCGGCCGATCCGCCTCCGGTCCAGGCGAGCCAGAGCGTCGCCCTCGCACCGCTCGCCTGGTACGAGGCGCCGTGGGTGCAGATCGGGGTCTGGGCGCTGGCGTTGCTCGCTTTCGCGGCCTATCCGGTGACGGCGTTGTTCCGCCGCCGCGAGAGCATTCCGCTCGCCGGGCCCGCGCGCTGGCTCGCGTCGACCGGGACGCTCGCCACGGCGGGGTTCCTCGTCTACTACATCGCCCTGTCGATGGGGGCGGCGATGGCACCGGGTCCGGTCCTTTTCGGACGGACGTTGCCCTGGCTCGCGTTGCAGCTGATCGCGGTCGGTGTCGTCGCCGCCGGTGCGGTGACCGCCGTTTCGTGGTGGCGGGGCAAGGAACGCGGGGGAGTCCGGGTCGGCCTGCTGCTGGCGGGCGCGGCGTTGTTCGTCCCGTGGGCCGTCCACTGGGGACTCTTGGTGCCGTGAAATGAGCCTGGGTGCCGGGCGGCCACCCGGCACCCAGGCGTACGGAAGCCGCGTCACCACGCCCGAGGGCGTGTCTTCACGAACGGACCTCCGGGTCAGAAGATACTCAGGACTTCGGGGTGACGGCGAACCGGCGCAGTTCCAGGGCCGGGTTCTTGGCGCGCACCTCGGAGATCCGCTCGGCGGAGACCTCGCCGGTCGCCGTCCCCGTGCGCTCGCCGAGCGAGGCGACGACCACGCCCATCGGGTCGACGATCATGCTGTGCCCCGAACCGGCGGGCGCGGCCTGGCCCGACGCGACGAGGTAGATCGTGTTCTCGATCGCCCTGGCTCGGACCAGGGTGGTCCAGTGGTCCTCCTTGAGCGGACCGGGCATCCACTCCGCGGGCAGCAGCACCGCGTCCGCGCCGGCGTCGACCAGACGGCGGGTGACCTCCGGGAACCTGAGGTCGTAGCAGGTCTGGAGACCGAAGTTGATCCCGTCGACCTCGAACGTTTCCGGCGCTTCGATGTCGCCCGGCCGGACCAGCTCCGACTCGCGGAAACCGAAGGCGTCGTACAGGTGCAGCTTGCGGTAGAGCGCGGCGATGGCGCCGTCGGGACCGGCCGCGACGAGGGTGTTCGAGATCCGCTCGCCGCCGGGGAGCGCTTCGTTGATACCCGCGACGACGGTGATCTGCCGGTCCTTCGCCAGCCCGCGCAGCTCGGTGACGAACGGGCCGTCGAGTTCTTCGGCCGAGGTCACGAATTCCCGGCTCATCGTCGGTACGGTGAACAACGAGTACTCGGGCAGCACGACCACCCGCGCACCGCGGTCGGCCGCTTCGCCGACGAGGGCGGCGACGCGGGCGAGGTTGGCCTCTTTGTCGTTGCCGGGCGCGAACTGCGCCACCGCGACGTGCACCATGGGACCCCTTCCGATAAGTGGAACTCTTGTATACATGATGGATACTTGGCGGGTCCAGGTGTAGGCTCAGTCGCGGAAAGTGACGGCATAGAGGGGGAACGAGATGACTGTGACCGCCGAAGGGGGCGGCCCGGCGCGCGAGCGGGTCTACACGTGGCTACGCGACGGAATCATCTCGGGCGAGCTGGAAGGCGGCCGCTTCCTCGACGAGATGTGGGTTTCCGGTGTCGTCGGCGTGTCGAGGACGCCGGTGCGCGAGGCGTTCCACCGGTTGGCCGCGGAGCGGTTCATCAGCCTGCTGCCGCGCAAGGGTGCCCAGGTGCGCACCGTCACCGCACGGGAGCTGGAAGAGGTCTACCAGAGCAGGCGGCTGATCGAAGGGCACGCCATCGCGACGCTCTGCGCGAACCGGGCGGGCGCTCCGGCCGAACTGCCGGAACTCATCGAGGCGATGGGGAGCTCCGGCGCCGAACGCGACTGGTTCGCCGTCTCGGGCTTCGACCGCCGCTTCCACCGCGCCATCGTGAACGCCGCGGGCAACACCGTCCTGACCGAGCTGTACGACACCCTGCGTTCGCGGCAGCAGCGCGTCACGGTCCGCGCGCTGGAGGCCCGCCCGGAACGGCTGACCGTGATCAACGAGGAACACCGGGCACTGGTCGCCGCCCTGAACGACCACGACGCGAAAGAGGCGTCGCGGTTGCTGGAGGAGCATTTGCGCCCGGTGTCCGAAGTGATGTCGGTACTGCCTCAGGAAGGCTGAGCTCGATGGGACTCGAGAAGATCGTCGGTGTCATGCGTGACAACCTCACCGTCCGGCGCGTCTACGGCGAGCCGGTCGAGAAGGACGGCGTCGTGATCATCCCGGCCGCGAGCGTCATCGGCGGTGGAGGCGGCGGGCACGGCAGCGAGCAGGGCAAGGAAGGTGAGGGCGGCGGGTTCGTTCTCGCCGCGCGTCCCGTCGGGGCCTATGTGGTCAAAGGCGGTGACGTGCGCTGGGTGCCCGCGGTGGACGTGACCTTCCTCGGCGCGGTGTTCGCGGTCATGGTCGCTGCGATCCACCGGTCGTCCCGGCGAGGAACCGCTTCCGGTCGTCGTGATCGCGGGCGCCTTCCGGAACGCCCGGCGCACTGACCCGCTGCCATGCCGATCGTCCTGGCAGAGCGCGGATCGGTGGTTTTCGGGCTAGTTTCCCCGTATGGCGAAAAGCTCGGCGGTGGAGATCGAGGTCGGAGACCGGACGGTGCGCGTCTCGAACCCGGATCGGGTCTATTTCCCGGCGCGGGGTGAGACGAAGCTCGACCTCGTCGAGTACTACCTCGCGGTCGGGGACGGGATCGTGCGGGCGCTGCGGGAACGGCCGTGCATGCTGCACCGTTTCCCGTCCGGGGTCGCGGGGGAGAAGGTCCACCAGAAACGGGTCCCGAACGGTGCCCCCGACTGGTTGCAGACCGTCCGCGTCGACTTCCCGTCCGGCAGGCACGCCTACGAACTGTGCGTCACCCATCCCGCCGACGTGATCTGGGCGGTGCAGATGTCGACCGTCGAGTTCCATCCGTGGAACTCCCGCCGTGCCGACACCGAACGCCCCGACGAGTGGCGGATCGACCTCGACCCGATGCCCGACTGCCCGTTCTCCACCGTGCGGAAGGTCGCCGGCACCGTCCGCGAGATCCTCGACGAACTCGGTATCACCGGCTTCCCGAAGACCTCCGGCGGGCACGGCATGCACGTCTACGTCCGGATCGAACCGCGGTGGGGTTTCCAGGAGGTGCGCCGGGCGGCGCTCGCCTTCGCTCACGAGGTCGAGCGGCGGATGCCCGACGACGTCACCACGACCTGGTGGCGCAAGGACCGCGATCCGTCGAAGCTGTTCGTGGACTACAACCAGAACGCCCGTGACCACACCATCGCGAGCGCCTACTCGGTCCGCGGCGTGCCCGAAGCCGTCGTCTCGACCCCGATCCGCTGGGACGAGGTGGACGACGTCGATCCCCGCGACTTCACGATCGCCACCGTGCCCGCGCGCTTCGCCGAACTCGGCGACCTGCACGCGGGCATCGACGACACGGCGTACTCGCTCGACACCCTGCTCGAATGGGCCGATCGGGACGGCCTCGATGCCGACGGCGAGTGACTCGCCTTTCCGCATTTAGAGGACCAAATGTCGGGGGCGTTGTCCGGTGAGGTTGCGAAAGCCACT
>NZ_LQMT02000007.1:14215-141509 GCF_001620365.2 Amycolatopsis keratiniphila subsp. keratiniphila | reverse complement strand
TGCGGAAGTGGCTTTCGCAACGCGCGGCTGCCGTTTTCCGTCGGAACCTGCGCCTTTGCGTCGGTGCCGACTGGGGGTGTCGCGAAAGCCACTTTGGGGACGTCAGATGTCTCGAAAGTGGCTTTCGCGACGTGCGCGAGCCCGCGACCCCCGCATTTAGAGGACTACATGCGGGGGTGGGGGCGTTGTCCGGTGACGTTGCGAAAGCCACTTTCGCAACGTTGAAGGTTGCGAAAGTGGCTTTCGCAACGCCCGCTGCGGCAGGGCGTCACTTGCCGACGTAGGCCGCCAGGTGTTCACCGGTCAGCGTCGAAGCCTTCGCGACGAGGTCGGACGGCGTGCCCTCGAAGACGATCTTGCCGCCGTCGTGCCCGGCGCCCGGGCCGAGGTCGATGATCCAGTCGGCGTGCGCCATGACCGCCTGGTGGTGCTCGATCACGATCACCGACTTGCCCGCGTCGACGAGCCGGTCCAGCAGGCCGAGCAGGTTCTCGACGTCGGCGAGGTGCAGACCGGTGGTCGGCTCGTCGAGGAGGTAGACGCCGCCCTTGTCGCCCATGTGCGTCGCGAGCTTCAGCCGCTGCCGCTCGCCGCCGGAAAGCGTGGTCAGCGGCTGGCCGAGGCTGAGGTAACCGAGCCCGACGTCGTCGAGCCTGCTGAGGATCGCGTGCGCGGCGGGGATTCGCCCGTCGCCCTCACCGAAGAACTTCACGGCCTCGGACACCGGCATCTCCAGCGCCTCGCTGATGTTCTTGCCACCGAAGGTGTACTCCAGCACCGACGCCTGGAACCGCTTGCCTTCGCATTCCTCGCAGGTGGTCGCGGTGCCCGCCATGATGCCGAGGTCGGTGTAGATGACCCCCGCGCCGTTACAGCTCGGGCAGGCGCCCTCGGAGTTGGCGCTGAACAGCGCCGGCTTCACGCCGTTGGCCTTGGCGAAGGCCTTGCGGATCGGTTCGAGCAGCCCGGTGTAGGTGGCGGGGTTGCTCCGCCGCGAGCCGCGGATGGGGGTCTGGTCGACCGAGACCACGCCCTCGTCGGCCGGGATCGACCCGTGGAGCAGGGAGCTCTTGCCGGAGCCCGCGACACCGGTGACGACGCACAGCACGCCGAGCGGGACGTCGACGTCCACGTTCCGGAGGTTGTGCCGGTCCGCGCCGCGGATCTCCAGTTTGCCGGTGGGCTCGCGGACGCTGTCCTTGAGCGACGCCCGGTCGTCCAGATGCCTGCCGGTGCTGGTGTCGCTGGCGCGCAGGCCTTCGACGGTGCCCTCGAAGCAGATCGTCCCGCCTTCGGTGCCCGCGCCGGGGCCGAGGTCGACGACGTGGTCGGCGATGGCGATGGTCTCCGGTTTGTGCTCGACGACCAGCACCGTGTTGCCCTTGTCCCGCAACTGCTGGAGCAGGTTGTTCATCCGCTGGATGTCGTGCGGGTGCAGCCCGATGGTGGGCTCGTCGAACACGTAGGTGACGTCGGTGAGAGAGGACCCGAGGTGCCGGATCATCTTCGTCCGCTGCGCCTCGCCACCCGAAAGCGTGCCGGACGGCCGGTCGAGGGAGAGGTAGCCGAGGCCGATGTCGACGAACGAGTCGAGCGTGTGCTGGAGCTTCTCCAGCAGCGGCGCGACCGACGGCTCCTTGAGCCCGCGGACCCAGTCGGCGAGGTCGCTGATCTGCATCCGGCAGGCGTCGGCGATGTTGATCCGCTTGATCTTCGACGATCGCGCGAGCTCACTGAGCCTGCTCCCGTCGCATTCCGGGCAGACCGCGAACGTGACCGCCCGGTCCACGAACGTGCGGATATGCGGCTGCATCGCTTCGCGGTCCTTGGACAGGAACGACTTCTGGATCGTGGGGATCAGGCCCGAGTAGGTCAGGTTGATGCCCTCGATCTTGAGCTTGACCGGCTCCTTGTACAGCAGATCGTCCAGCTGCCGCTTGGTGTACTTCTTGATCGGCTTGTCCGGGTCGAAGAAGCCGCAGCCGCGCAGGATGCGGCCGTACCAGCCCTCCATGGAGAAACCGGGGATCGTCAGCGCGCCCTCGTTGAGGGACTTGGTGTCGTCGTACAGCGCGGTGAGGTCGATGTCGTTGACCTTGCCCCGGCCTTCGCACCGGGCGCACATCCCGCCGGTGATGCTGAACTCGCGGCGTTCCTTGGTGGTCCGGCCGCTCTTCTCGATGGTCACGGCGCCCGCGCCGGAGATCGAGGCGACGTTGAAGGAGAACGCCTGCGGCGAACCGATGTGCGGCTTGCCGATCCGGCTGAAGAGGATGCGCAGCATCGCGTACGCGTCGGTGGCGGTGCCGACCGTGGAGCGGGGGTCGGAACCCATCCGCTGCTGGTCGACGATGATCGCGGTGGTCAGGCCGTCGAGCACGTCGACTTCGGGCCGGGCCAGCGTCGGCATGAAGCCCTGCACGAAGGTGCTGTACGTCTCGTTGATCAGCCGCTGCGACTCGGCCGCGATGGTGTCGAAGACCAGGGAGCTCTTACCCGACCCGGAGACACCGGTGAACACCGTCAGCCGTCGCTTCGGCAGCTCGACGGCGACGTTCTTGAGGTTGTTCTCGTTCGCCCCCAAGACGCGGATCAGGTCGTGACTGTCGGCGGGGTGTTCCTCGGGCACCTGCGGCCGGGAGGTCTTGCGCATCGTTTCTCCATCCTCATGGGGGCCGCGTGTACGTTCCGTCAGCCTCACCGGGCTCGATCTAACCAGCTTCGAGCCGTTCGTCCTCGACGATGGTCACGCTAGGTGAGTTCGGGGGCCTTTCGCTTCTCGATTCCTGATCCGTCTTCAGACGCTCCAGCCCTCGCTCTTGGTCGCCTTCAGGTAGTCCTCGACCGGCGGGCCGACCGGCCTGCCCTCGTACTGGGTCGACAGCACGACCGACGACCTGATCTCGCCGTGTTTGCCCAGCCGTTCGAAGAGGCCTTCGAGGTGTTCGAGCGATACGGCCCGCACCTTCAGCATGGTGCACCGGTCGCCGCTGAGCCGGTGCAGCTCGACCACCTCGGGATAGTCGTCCGATTTGCTGGTGCGCAGCAGGCAGCTGCCGAGCGAGCAGCGCATCTCGACGAACGCCTGGAGGCCGTACCCGGCACGGTTGGCGTCGACCTGGGCGCGATAGCCGGTGATGACGCCCGCCTCCTCCAACCGCCTGACCCGGTCGGCGACAGCGGGCGCCGACAGGTTCACGCGGCGGCCCAGCTCCTTGAACGAGAGCCGCCCGTCGGCCTGGAGCGTTTCGAGGAGCCGCCAGTCGAGGTCGTCCAGCGCCCTTTCCGATCGTAAGGTCATCGCGCCTGGATTCCTTCCATGATGCGCCCCGCACCCCCGCGAGGCCTTCGTCAGCCTATTCGCCGAGGCGCCCGGAATCCCTAGGTTTGAATCATGAAACCGATGTTCGCGCTCTTCATGGGCGTCGCCTGTCTCAGCACCGCGGTCGTCGGGCTGTCCACCACGGCCGCGTTGATCATGGTCGAGCACGCCGGCGCGGCCTGGAGCGGGTTGCCGAGCGCCGTGCTGGTTCTCGGTTCCGCCGCGGGCTCGTTGTGGTCGGGCGCGCTGGCCGCGCGGTACGGCAGGCGGTTCGTCCTGGTGTTGATGTACGGAGCGGCGGTGACGGGCGCGCTGATCTCGTTCGCCGGTGTGCTCGGCGGATCCGTGCTCGCGCTGGTGGCGGGGATGCCCTTGATCGGCTTCGGCAACAGCGGGGCACAGCTCTCGCGGTACACCGCGGCCGATCTGTCGCCCGAGCACCGCAAGGGTTTCGCACTGTCCACAATGGTCTGGGCCGGCACCGTCGGCGCGGTCGCGGGGCCCGCCCTGATCGCGCCCGCAGCAGCGCGGGCGGAAGCCGCCGAGCTCCCCGCCCTGTCCGGTCCGATCGCGGCGGGGGCGATCGTCGTGGCCATCGCCGTGGTCGCCGTCGCCACCCTGCCGCGCGGCCTCGCCGCCCCGGTGGAGGGCGTGCCCAAGGGGGAGCGGATGTCCGTGCGGAACCCGGTGGTCCTCGGGCCGCTCGTGGCGATGGTCGGCGCTCAGCTGGCGATGGTGGCGGTGATGACGATGACCCCGGTCCAGTTGCACGAGCACGGCCAGGGGCTCGACGTCGTCGGCTGGGTGCTGAGTGCCCATCTGGCCGGGATGTTCGCGCTGGCGCCGTTGTCCGGCTGGATCGCCGACCGCTGGGGCGGCCGCGTGACCATCTTCGGCGGGATCGGGACGATCACCGTCGCGGCGGTCACCGTGATCGGCGCCCCCGATTCGCATCACGTGGGAATCCCGGTCGCGCTCTTCCTGCTGGGCTACGGCTGGAACCTGGTGTTCGTCGGCGGCAGCAGCATGCTCAGCCGCGATCTCCCGGCCGCCCAGCGGACGAGGGCGCAGGGCACGGTGGACGCCTTCGTGTGGGGCACTTCCGCCGGGGCGAGCCTGCTCGCCGGGCAGCTCTTCGGCCTGGGTGGCTACGTCCTGGTCGGCGTCGCGGGCGGTTTGTGCGCCCTCGTCCCGCTCGCGGTGCTCGCCCGGCGGCCGGTCGTGCGGGAGGCCGGTGAAAAAGCCGGGCTCCGCTGATCTGCGAAACCCGGGCGCAGCCGTCATACTGCTTCACTCCGACGCGAACGAACCCGTGATGACGCAGATCACGTGGGTGACCGATTCGGAGGGTCCTAGGGTGAAAGCAGACAAGGTGCGGGAGATCGGGGGTGCACGATGAGCGAGTTCGCGGTGAATCTGCGGGACCGGGTACGGCAGGCGAGGAAGGACGTTCAGATCGCCAAGCAGGCCTCTGACGAGGACCGGGCCTCGGCCGTCGGCGCCGATCTGGCCAACCTGGAGCGACTGGCCGCCGAACACGGGGTCGACCTGCCGGAGCAGGCCTCGGGTGACGCCCGCGCGTGACCCCGGGTTCCGGGCCGATGATCGGCCTTTGACACCCTGGGGCGTGTGACCGAAAGCCTGAACCGGATCCGCGCCTTCCTGGCGGATCGCGAGCCGCCGACGCCGTGCCTGGTCGTCGACACCGACCTCGTCGCGGAGCGTGCGGCCGCGGTGTCGGCGGCTTTCCCGGGTGCGCTGATCCGTTACGCGGTGAAGGCGAATCCGGCTCCCGAGGTACTCGACGCGGTGGCGTCGACCGGCGCGGGATTCGACGTGGCGGGTACGGCGGAGATCGAGCTGTGCCTGTCCCGGGGCGCGCGGCCGTCGGAACTGGCGTACGGCAACACGATCAAGAAGCCGGCGGACATCGCCTTCGCTTACGCGCGCGGAGTCCGTGAATTCACCACGGACTCCGCCGGTGATCTGGCGAATCTGGCCGGGCACGCGCCCGGTTCGCTGGTCTCGGTCCGCCTGCTGACCGGCGGCCCGGACTCCGTGACGCCGTTCGGCCACAAGTTCGGCTGCGAACCGGCGGTGGCGGCCGTCCTGCTCCGTCAGGCCGTGGAAGCCGGGCTGCGCCCGGGGATCGCGTTCCACGTCGGCTCGCAGCAGCCGGATCCGGCCGCCTGGGAGATCGGGATCGCGACCGCGGCCAAGGTCGCCGCCGAAGCGGGCGTCGTACTGGAGCGGCTGAACATCGGTGGCGGCTTCGCCACGGAACACCGGGAGCCCGTGCCGTCGCTGACGGACTACGCGACGGCGATCCACGCCGCCCTCGGCGAGCATCTGCCGGAGCCGGAGCTGCTGCTGGAGCCCGGCCGCGTGATCGTCGCCGACGCCGGGCTGATCAGGACCGAAGTCGTCCTGGTGACCACTCGCGCCGCCGCCGACGAACGCCGCTGGGTCTATCTCGACGTCGGCAGGTACAACGGAATGGCCGAGTGCGAGAACGAAGCCGTCGCGTATCGGCTGGAGCCCGTCGGCGTTAAAGGACCGGAAGGACCGGTGGTCCTCGCGGGGCCGACCTGCGATGGTGACGACGTGTTGTACCAGCGGACGCCGTGCGCGCTGCCGAGGTCGTTGAAGGCGGGCGACCGGCTGGACATCCCGGGCACCGGGGCGTACACCGCCAGCTATTCATCCGTCGCCTTCAACGGAATCGAGCCGTTGCGCACCTATTGTGTGGGGAGGTTCGCCGATGCCGGGTGAAGAACCACTCGTCGGCCGGTTCGCCGGCCGCCACGTACTCGCGGAGTTCGAGGGGATCGAGCCGTCGTTGCTCGACGACGCCGTACTCCTCAAGAAGACCCTCGCCGAAGCGGTGACCGAGGCGGGGGCGACGGTCTGCGAAGTCGTGTCGCATTCCTTCGCCCCGCAAGGGGTCACGGTGCTCGCGCTGCTGGCCGAATCACACGCGTCGGTGCACACCTACCCGGAGATCGGCTCGGTGTTCGTGGACGTGTTCACCTGCGGGGACCGGGCGGATCCGGAGCGCGCGGTCGCGCTGCTGGCGAAGATGCTGGGCGCGGGCACCGTCCGGATGTCCACTGTGGAACGAGGAGAGAACTGATGGCGCAGCGAGTGATCGTCGAGCCGATGGGCGCGGGGCTCACCCGGAACTGGGACGTCGAGGAGGTCCTGTTCGAGGGCCGCACCGCGTTCCAGAACGTCCTCATCGGACGGACCGCGCAGGGGGTCTCGCTCTTCTGCGACGACGAACGGCAGAGCACCGAGCTGAGCCAGCTCGTCTACCACGAGGCGCTGATGGTGCCGACACTGCTGCTCGCCGAACGCGTCGAGCGGGTGCTGATCATCGGGTCCAGCGAAGGGGTCGCCTCCCAGCTCGCCGTCGCGGCCGGGGCGGAGGTGGTCGACCACGTCGACATCGACGCCGAAGCGGTGCGTGCCTGCGCCGAACACCTTCCCTACGGCTACACCCTCGACGATCTCGCCCGTGCCGAACGCGGGGAGGGGAAGATCCGGGTCCACTACCGCGACGGGTGGGAGTTCCTCGCCGAAGCCCAGGAGCGCGGCGACTCCTACGACGTGGTCGTGATCGACCTGCCGGACGAGAACGACGATCCGGCGGCGCAGCACAACCGGTTGTACGGAACCGACTTCCTGGCCCGGTGCACGGCGCTGCTCACCGACGGGGGAGTGGTCGGCTGCCAGGCCGGCTGCCCGACGCTGTGGCGTAACCAGACGCTGATCGCGGCGTGGCGCAGGTTCACCGAATCGTTCGGGACCGTGCTCTACTACGGTTCGGACGAGCACGAGTGGGCCTTCCTGAGCGGCAGGGCCGACGCGCTCGCCGATCCCGGCGCTCTCGTCGCGGAGAAGATCGGCAAGGCCGGGATCGGTGAGTCCACTATGGACGAAGACGCGCTGAGGGCGAACACGGTGCCGCCGTTTTCCTTGCGGAGCCACTGAGAACCCGGCGGTCGTTACCCCGCCGAGATCAACGGTCGTCGCTGTGCGTGGCGCTCGGTCACAGGATCCTCCATCTGGTCGTTGCCGGTTGTCGCGGTGCGGACCAGAATCGCTCGAATGGGCAGCTGGAACGCGGGGATCGCCGCAGGAGCGAACAGGGAACCCGCGGTCTGTGCCGCCTTCGCGAGTTTGACGGCGAGTGTCACGGAAGACTCGGGCCCGGATCGGGTCGTGGACACCTTGTCGAGCGAATGCGCACGGCTGCTGCCGATCGATTCCACCGAGGTCTTCCTGCCGGGCGTGGAACTCGAACGCCATCCCGCGGTGGCGGAAGAAGGGCCCGCGCTCGAATCGTTCGAAACCGGGAAGGACATCGCGGTCCACGACCTTTCCGCCGAGGTCTCACGCTGGCCGGGTTACGTCGCCAGGATGGCGGGGAAGGGCTATGCGGCGGTTTCCGCGCTTCCGTTGCGCACGATGGATGAAACCGTCGGGTCGATCGCTTTCCTCAGTGCCGAAACCGTCGTGCTGAGCGTGGAGGACCGGCGGCTGGGCCGTGCGCTCGCCGACGTCGCGACGCTGTGTCTCCTGCAGCAAAGGGAATTGCGGCATTATCGGACGCTCTCGGCGCAGCTGCAGAAGGCCCTCGACAGCCGGGTCGTCATCGAGCAGGCGAAAGGCATGCTCGCCGAGCGTGCCGGTATCGACCTGGGCACTGCTTTCCACCGCCTGCGCTCCTACGCCCGCAGTTCGAACAGGAAGCTGTCGGACGTCGCGCGCGGCGTCGTCGAAGGAACACTCGGCACCCGGAAACTACTTCGGCCGCGAAAGCGGTGACGCTGGTAGGGCCGTTGGTCACCGGAACCGGTGACTTGTCCCGGCGATGCGCGACCGTGCGGCCCTTGGGCGCGAAGACGTAATCGGAAAGGCTTCACCCAGAAGAAAGGTGCGGTGGAGTCATGGTGTTGTTGGGAAGCCTGCGCGGGAAGACCCGGTCGGTACGGCCGAGCCTGCTCCCGTTGCTGGAATTGAGGTCGGGGGTGCTGGCGCTGCGCTCCGGGCACGCGCTCGCGCCGACCGGTTCGGGGACGGTCTGTTTCGTCGCGGAGGGACGTCCAGGTGCGGGGACGGAGGCGGAGATCATCGCCGGTCTCGCCGGGGATTCCGCCCGCCGCAACGTGGTCACCCACGACGCGCACGGCAGGACGATCGTCCGCTGCTGGCGGGAGAACGGGGACCTCGGCTGGCTGCTCGACGATCTCGTCGACGTCAACGAGAGACTCGCCCAGGCGGGGTTCGCGTCGTGGCTGCTGCACACGACGGTCGATTTCGCCGAGTTGCGGGACATGCGTCACCCGAGGCTGACGATGGTCTACCGCCGGGAGCGCGGCACGTTCTACCCGTACGCGCCTCGCGGAACACGCGGCCGGGACAGGGCGATGGAGCTGAAGATCCGCTCGACGCTGACCCGGATCGTGCCGATGGAGTCCGACATCGGCCGGTGGCGCCCGGTATGACAGGCGGAACTCGCGTGTGACGGGTCAGCCGGGGACACCGCTGAGCCAGCCGCGCAGGCGCTGGACGCGCCGGTCCCTCGGGTTCCACCGCGGGAACCGGCGCCGGGACCGCGTGGCGAGGGCCGCGCCGTCGAGGTGCCGGATGGCGGTCAGGACGTCGTCGAGCAGGGAGGCGTGCGTCTCCGGTTTCGCCACGACCCTCGGCAGCCGTTCGAGTTCGGCGGCGAGCGGGGCACGGCCGGCGGGGGCGCGCGTGCCGGGGCGGCGACGGGTCTCGCAGATTCTCGTGGTCACGTCCCGGTCACCCTCTTCCCGTGGTCACGGCCGTCGGATTTCGTCACCTACGACGATGAGGTACCGAGGGCCGTTCCGGTCAGCGCCGAAGGTTGTGCCATCGAGGGCACAAAGACCCCACTCGGTCGTCAGGCGGGTACGACGGGTCACGGGTTGGCGTCGAAACGACATCCGGATCGGCGGTGGTGGGACAATGCGCCGGCGCGGTGATCGTGAATCCGCACGCGGGTGAATACGGCCGTGGGCGGGATTGATTTCGGGGAGTCTTCCGGACAATGGTCCGGCGAGACCACGATCGACGGAGAAGGTGCATGCCGAACCCGAACTCCCCGCAGCCCATGCCCCCGGCCGCGGCCCCGATCCGGGTGCTGCTCGTCGAGGACCACAAGATGGTGGCCGAAGCCCTGGGAGCGGCCTTCGAGGAGTTCCCGGAGATCGACCTGGTGGCGTCCGTGGAGTCGTTGGCGCACGGCATGATCGCGGCCGGAGAACATCTGCCCGACATCGTGCTGCTCGATCGCCGGTTGCCGGACGGCGATGGGATCGAGGCGATCGCCGGGTTCCGCGCGGTCTCCCCGTCGAGCAGGGTGCTGGTGCTGACCGGCGACGCGAACAGTGCCATCGTCGCCAGGATCCTCGAGGTCGGCGGGGCCGGGCTGCTGCTGAAATCCGGCCTCCTCGACGAGTTGATCACCGCGATCAGGACCATCGCGGCGGGCGACATGGTCATCGATCCGGAGTTGCTCAGCGGCGCGCTGGCCATGCTGGGTGGCGGTCCGGGCAGGGTCGGCCCGGTGCTGACCCTGCGGGAGCGGCAGGTGCTCGGGTTGATCGCCGAAGGCGCCGGAACCGACCGGATCGCCGAAGAACTGCGGCTGGCGCGGAATACCGTGCGGAATCACGTGCAGCGGATCCTGGTCAAGACCGGGACCCATTCGAAACTCGAAGCCGTGGTGCACGCACGGAAGAATGGCCTCCTCGAACGGCCGTAGCGGGGAGTCGTATCCGAGTGCCAAGCTGCACTATGGCCATGCTGCCATCGGAACAGACGCCCGATCACCGCAGCGCTGTGCTCTTCGAGTTGTTCATGCACAGCGTGGTCGACTACGCCATTTATCTCTTGGACGTCGACGGACGGGTGATCAGCTGGAACCCGGGTGCGGAACGGATCAAGGGGTACGCCGAGGATGAGATCCTCGGCCGCCATTTCTCCGTTTTCTACACCGAGGCCGACGTCGCCGACGGCAAACCCGCGGCGGAACTGCTGGTCGCCGCGGAGATGGGGAGTCACGAGGACGAGGGCTGGCGTGTCCGCCGTGGTGGGGCACGGTTCTGGGCCAACACGGTGATCACCGCGTTGCGGGACGATCAGGGCCGCCTCGTCGGTTTCGGCAAGGTGACCCGTGATCTCACCGAACGCCGGAAAACGCAGGAAGAAAGGACCGAGCGGCGACAGGCCTTCGCGCATTTGGTCCGGGCACAGGAAACCGAACGCCGTCGTATCGCGTGGGATGTTCACGACGATTCCATTCAGTCGATGATCGCGGTGAGCATGCGGTTGCAGATGCTCGCCGCACAACGGCGTGATCCGGTTTTGATGCAACTCGACGAAGCGATTCAAGGGGCGATCCGACGATTGCGGATCCTCGTCGCCCAATTACGCCCGCCCGCGCTGAACGACGAGGATCTGGTCGCCTCCGTCCGCGACTACCTCGACGAGGTCGTCGCCGGCTGGGGGCTCGATTGCACGCTGCGGCACGATCTCCCCGTCGAACCGCCGCCCGATCTCGTCGTCACCGCGTTCCGGATTCTCCAGGAAGCGTTGGTGAACGTGCGTAAACACGCGAACGCCCGGTCCGTCGTGGTCTCGCTGACGGGACAGGACGGCGGCCTGCTGGCGACCGTCGCCGACGACGGAGACGGGCTGAAACCGGACAGCGAGAACACGCACGAAACCTTGTCGGGTGAGCACATCGGCATGGCGTCGATGCGTGAACGTGCGGAAGCGGCGCAGGGCTGGTTCCGGGTTTCCGGCAGGCCGGGCGAAGGTACGTCGGTGGCCTTCTGGATTCCGCTCGGCCCTCCGCGACCCGCGCGAAGATGAACGAAGGAGGCGCTTCGATGCCGGAACCGGGAACGAAACGCGGGTCGAGGGAAGCGGTCCGGGTGGGCGGCGCGATCGACGACCAGGGCCTGCAGCGGCTGCTGGAGGGGCTGAAAGCCGTTCGCGACGGCGATTTCAGCACCCGCCTGCCCCAGGTGGACGACGTCCTGATGGACGAGATGGCGCTCGTGTTCAACGGGATGGTCGATCAGCTGGCGCTGTTCACCTCCGAGGTCACCCGCGTCGCGCGCGAGGTGGGGACCGACGGGAAGCTCGGCGGTCAGGCGGCGGTGCCCTCGGTTTCGGGGACCTGGAAGGACCTCACCGATTCGGTGAACGCGATGGCGGGCAACCTCACGGGCCAGGTCCGTGACATCGCCGAGGTCGCGACCGCGGTGGCGAAGGGCGACCTTTCGCAGAAGATCACCGTCGACGTCAAAGGCGAGATGCTCGAACTGAAGAACACGATCAACACGATGGTGGATCAGTTGTCGTCGTTCGCGGACGAGGTCACCCGGGTCGCGCGCGAGGTCGGCAGCGAGGGACGGCTGGGCGGGCAGGCGGAAGTCCCCGGGGTCGCCGGGACGTGGCGGGATCTGACGACGTCGGTGAACTTCATGGCCGGCAACCTGACCGATCAGGTGCGCTCGATCGCCGAGGTCACCACGGCGGTGGCGAAGGGCGACTTGTCGCAGAAGATCACGGTCGACGCGCGGGGCGAGATCCTGGAGTTGAAGAACACGATCAACACGATGGTGGATCAGTTGTCCTCGTTCGCGGATGAGGTCACTCGCGTGGCCCGTGAGGTCGGCACCGAGGGCGCGCTCGGCGGGCAGGCGCAGGTGCCCGGGGTGGCGGGGACGTGGCGGGATCTGACGACGTCGGTGAACTTCATGGCCGGCAACCTCACCGCGCAGGTGCGCTCCATCGCCCAGGTGGCGACCGCGGTGGCGAAGGGCGACCTGTCGCAGAAGATCACCGTGGACGCGCGGGGCGAGATCCTGGAGTTGAAGAACACGATCAACACGATGGTGGATCAGTTGTCGTCGTTCGCCGACGAGGTCACGCGCGTGGCCCGTGAGGTGGGGACGGAGGGCCGGCTGGGTGGTCAGGCGGATGTCAAGGGTGTGTCGGGTACGTGGAAGGGCCTGACCGAGTCGGTGAACGTCATGGCCGACAACCTCACGGATCAGGTGCGGTCCATCGCCGAAGTCACCACCGCGGTCGCGAAGGGCGACCTCTCGCAGAAGATCCGTGTCGACGCGAGGGGCGAGATCCTGGAGCTCAAGGACACCATCAACACGATGGTCGGCCAGTTGTCGTCGTTCGCCGACGAGGTCACGCGGGTCGCCCGTGAGGTGGGCACCGAAGGGCGGCTGGGCGGTCAAGCGGATGTCAAGGGTGTGTCGGGTACGTGGAAGGGCCTGACCGAGTCGGTCAATGTCATGGCCGACAACCTGACCGATCAGGTGCGCTCCATCGCCCAGGTCGCGACCGCGGTCGCGAGGGGCGACCTGTCCCAGAAGATCACCGTCGAGGCCAAGGGCGAGGTCGCCGCGCTCGCGCAGACGATCAACACGATGGTCGACACGCTGTCGGCCTTCGCGGACGAGGTCACCCGCGTGGCGCGGGAGGTCGGCACCGAGGGCATCCTCGGCGGGCAGGCCAGGGTGCCGAACGTCGCCGGCACGTGGAAGGACCTCACCGACAACGTCAACTCGATGGCGAACAACCTCACCGGCCAGGTCCGCAACATCGCCCAGGTGACCACCGCGGTCGCGCAGGGCGACCTTTCCCGCAAGATCGACGTCGACGCGCGGGGCGAGATCCTGGAACTCAAGACCACCATCAACACGATGGTCGACCAGCTTTCCGCGTTCGCCGCGGAGGTCACCCGCGTCGCCCGTGAGGTCGGTAGCGAAGGACGGCTCGGCGGCCAGGCCGAGGTCGAAGGCGTGTCCGGCACCTGGAAACGGCTGACGGAGAACGTCAACGAACTCGCCGGCAACCTGACCCGGCAGGTCCGGGCGATCGCCGAGGTGACCAGCGCGGTGGCGACCGGCGACCTCACGCGGTCTATCTCCGTCGAGGCGCAGGGCGAGGTCGCGGAGCTGAAGGACAACATCAACGCGATGGTCCAGTCGCTGCGCGAGACCACGCGGGCGAACGAGGAACAGGACTGGCTCAACACCAACCTGGCCCGCATCTCGGGCCTGATGCAGGGCCACCGGGACCTGCGAGTGGTGGCCACGCTCATCATGAACGAGCTGACCCCGCTGGTCGGCGCTCAGCACGGGACGCTGTTCCTCACCGAATCCGGGGAGAGCGGCACCCGGCTGCGGCTGATCACCAGCTACGGGCACAGTGAGGCACCGGACGCGCCGTCGGAGTTCGCGATGGGGCAGTCGCTGATCGGGCAGGCCGCGCAGACCAAGAAACCGATCGTGGTCGACCGGACGCCACCGGGCTTCGTGAAGATCTCGTCGAGCCTCGGCTCGGCGCCGCCGGTCACCCTGATCGTGCTGCCGATCGTGTTCGAGGACCAGGTGCTGGGCGTCATCGAACTGGCGTCGTTCGGCGAATTCACCGCCGTCCGCAAGGATTTCCTCGAACAGCTGATGGAGACCATCGGGGTCAACGTCAACACGATCATCGCCAACGCGCGGACCGACTCCCTGCTGGAGGAATCCCAGCGGCTCGCCGAGGAACTGCAGGCCCGCTCCGAGGAGCTCCAAGCGCAGCAGGCGAAGCTGCAGGTGTCCAACGCGGAGCTGGAGGAGAAGGCCGAACTGCTCGCCAGGCAGAACCGCGACATCGAGGTGAAGAACTTCGAAATCGAGCAGGCCCGCCAGGAGATCGAGGAACGCGCGCAGCAGCTCGCGCTGGCGTCGAAGTACAAGTCGGAGTTCCTGGCCAACATGTCGCACGAACTCCGGACCCCGCTGACCAGTTTGCTGATCCTCGCCGGGGTGCTCTCGCAGAACTCGACCCAGAACCTGACGCCCAAACAGGTCGAGTTCGCGAAGGTGATCCAGTCCGCGGGCACCGACCTGTTGCAGCTGATCAACGACATCCTCGACCTGTCGAAGGTCGAGGCGGGCAAGATGGACATCCACCACGAGCCGTTCCCGCTGCGCCAGCTGCTCGACTACGTCGGCACGACCTTCCGGCCGCTGACCGCGGAGAAGGGGCTCGACTTCCAGGTCACCGTCGAACCCAACGTGCCGGAGCTGCTGTTCACCGACGAGCAGCGGCTGCGGCAGGTGCTGCGGAACCTGCTGTCGAACGCGGTCAAGTTCACCGAAGACGGCAGCGTCGAGCTACGGGTGAAGATGGTCGACACGGTCGTTTCGCCATCGAGAGGGCTCCCGCACGAATCCCTGGTGGCCTTCAGCGTCACCGACACCGGGATCGGGATCGCCGAGGAGAACCTCGATTCGATCTTCGGCGCCTTCCAGCAGGCCGACGGGACCACCAGTCGCAAGTACGGCGGCACCGGGCTCGGCCTGTCGATCAGCCGCGAGGTCGCGTACCTGCTCGGCGGCGAGATCCGGGCGGACAGCGTCCTGGGGACCGGCAGCACGTTCACCCTCTACCTGCCGGTGGCCAGGTTCACCGCGCCCGCGAGCCTCGACGAGTCCACTGTGGACATCGCGGCCGCGGAGCGACGGGTGCTGGTGGTGGAGAGCGAGCAGAACAGTCTGCTGACCCTGCTCGCCCGCGGGGTCGCGGCCGACATCGCGGACAGCCACGGCTCGGTCCAGGTCCGCGCGGTGTCGGATCCGGCGGAAGCGTTCGAGGAACTGCGGCGCGACAGCTACCGCTGCGTCGTGCTCGACACCAGCATCCCCGGGACGAGTGCCTTGACGTTCCTCAAACGGCTCGTCGACGGGCCGGATCCGGTCGAGGTCCCGGTGCTGGCGTACGCGACCCGCAAGCTCAGCGCCGCGCAGGAACGGTTGCTGCACGGGCACGCGCGGGTGCATCCGGTCGAACTCCTGCCGTCGCTGGACATGCTGCGGGAACGGATCATGCTGCACATCTCGGCGAGTGAACTCGAAGGCATCCTGCCGCTGATGCGCCAGCCCGAGGTGTCCCCGGAGGAGACGGTGCCCGCCGTGGACCAGCCGTCCGATCCGCCCGCCGGACCGGCGAGGCTGCAGGGACGCAAGGTCCTGCTCGTCGACGACGACGCCCGCAACGTGTACGCGATCTCGGGAATGCTCGAACTGCACGGACTTTCGGTCGTGCACGCGCCCAACGGCCGCAAAGGTATCGAGGAACTGCTGGCCGACGACGGGATCGACCTGATCCTGATGGACGTGATGATGCCGGAGATGGACGGCCACGCGACCACGGCGGCGATCCGCGAGATGCCGAAGTTCGCGGGCCTGCCGATCATCACCGTGACCGCGAAGGCGATGGAGGGGGACCGCGAGAAGAGCCTCGCCGCCGGGGCGAGCGACTACGTGACCAAACCCGTGAACGCGGAGGAACTCCTGGCTTGTATGGAACGCTGGCTCACGGACTGATGGCCCGGCTACTCGGTCCCGTTGGCCCTGTTCGCGCAGATACGGCGGATGGCCGCGACGATCTCGGTGTTGGGGCTGCCCTTCACGAGGTACTCGGTGACGCCCGCGGACGCCATCTGGGCGATGGACCGGGTGTCGCTGTGCGCGGAGAACGCCATCAACCGCGTGTGGGGCACCCGCCGCCGGATCTCCCGTGCCATCCACGCGCCGCCACCGCCGGGGATCCGGACGTCCAGCACGGCGACCTCGGGGGAGAGCAGCTCGGCGAGCGCGACCGCTTCGCCGGCGTCCAGCGCGACGGCGACCACTTCGATGTCGGGCTCGGAGTCCAGGAGGGCGCGCAGGGCATCGCCGATGACCGGGTTGTCGTCCGCGACGAGCACCCGAAGTCTGGGGGGCGGCGTACGGTTCATCACCCAGTCCGTGCCCGCGCGGTCTGCGGCGCCGGTGGTGGTCGCGGGCCCCCCTCCGAACATGGTGTGACTCAGCAGGAGATCCGGCTGTCGCCTTCGCTCGGCTGCTCGATGAGCGTCCTCGCGACGTCGTGGATCTTCATGTTGTTGTTGCGGCAGAACGAGCGCAGCAGCTCGAACGCGGCGTCGATGTCGATCTGGTACCGCTCGGCGAGAATCCCCTTCGCCTGCTCGATGGGGAGCCGGTGATCCAGCGCGTACTGGAGTTGCTCGGCGCGGTTCCGGTAGAAGCGGATGCGGTCGCGCATCGCCACGAGGTCGTCGGCCGGGTCGGACGACGGGGAAGGCGAAAGCGTGGTCTCGGGCATGAAGCGATCGTCGCAGCGGCCGGACTGCTTCGGGAAGAACAGAACGTCCTGACTCGAATGATGCAAATGAACCTGGTCCGGTCGGCGGCAGCCACCCGAACGGGCGCCGAACAGGGCCCTTTGGCCTGTCGCAGTGACCGGCCGTGCACCGTACGCTCAGCCGAGGAGAGGGAACCGTGGAGGTCGGAATGCTCCGGGTGTTTCTGGTCGACGACCACGAGGTGGTCCGCCGAGGGGTCGCGGACATGCTCGAGGACGATGCCGCCCTGTGCGTCGTCGGACAGGCGGCGACCTTTTCCCAAGCGCTGGCGAGGATCCCGGCGCTGCGGCCGGATGTCGCCGTGCTCGACGTGCGGCTGCCGGACGGCAACGGCGTCGAACTCGCGCGGGAACTGAGATCCCGGATGCCCGAACTGAAATGCCTGATGCTCACCTCCTACACCGACGAACAGGCGATGCTGGACGCGATCATGGCGGGCGCGAGCGGTTACGTCATCAAGGACATCCGCGGCATGGACCTGGTGGCGGCGGTCAAGGAGGTCGGCCTCGGCCGGTCGCTGCTGGACGCGAGGGCCGCCGCGACGCTGATGGCCAAGTTCCGCGACGACGCCGCCAAGAAGGGCCCGCTGGCCGGCCTTTCCGATCAGGAACGCACGCTGCTGGAGCTGATCGGTGAGGGGCTGACCAACCGGCAGATCGCCGAACGGATGTTCCTCGCCGAGAAGACGGTGAAGAACTACGTGTCGCGGTTGCTGACGAAACTCGGGATGCAGCGGCGTACCCAGGCGGCGGTGCTGGCGACGGAACTGCGGCGGCAGTGACGGGTGATCGCTGGTCCAGCGGGTCGTGAGTGGCGATTCGGGTTCTAACCCGAATCGCCACTCACGACCACCGCGGTTTGGGTCCCTGAAGTACGTGAAGGCCCCCTTCATTGCGACTGGCGCAGTGAAGGGGGCCTTCATGTACTTGGGGAAGGTGTGAAGGTCGAGTTTCCTCGGCTGAGCCGAGGGAAGGGGGCCTTCACGCGCCGTCGTGGTGGTTGCTGTGGTTGCTGGTGCAGGTGGGCTGCGGGTGGCGATCGCTGATGGTAGTGAAGGCCTCCTTCACTACCTTCAGGGTAGGCAAGCAGGCCTTCACGGACCCGACCCGCGATCAGCCACGGCCAAAGTCCAGCGCAACAACACCATCGGCTGCCGCACGCGCCGGCCGGACGTCGGCAGCCGGGTCTCGTAGATGAGGGATTTGGCACGCTCAAGCCGAAATGAGCGTATCGAGCAGCACGTCGTCCAGCGGGCGGCGCGGCGTCCACGGCAGCGGAGAGCCGTAGCCGAGCCGAAGCAGCACTTGCGGCCACACCCCGCAGCCGAGAATCCGCCGCAGTTCGGCACGTGCCTCGCGGACCATGATCGGCGGCGAGATGAACGACGCGTCGAGACCCGCACCGGTCGCGGTGAGCAGCACCCGTTGCAGGGCCTGGCCCGCCTGTAGCCGGTCGAGCCGGTCGTCGGTCAGCGATCCGATCGCCACCACGAGCGGGGCGGGCCGCGGATCGCCCGCCGTTTCGCCGAATTCGTCGAGGAGCCAGCTTTCGTCGGCAGGGCTGCCCTCCAGCGCATAGGACGGCACACCGTCGCGGACGTTCGCGCCCAGTCCGGTCCAGCGGCCGAGTTCGGCGAGGAAGGCGGGGTCGGAGAGCTGCTCCCGGCGGGCGCGGGCGGTGAGGTCGCGCAGGAGACGGCACTGCTCGGCGTCGAGGTTCGGCATCCACGCGTGCTCCAGCTCGGTGGCGTGGCGAAGCGCCGCGAGCGTCGGTTTCGGGACGACGCTGGAGAGGAACGGCCGCCGGTTGGTCCGGCGGTGGGGGATCGCGCGCGCGAGCCGCACGACCTTCTGATCGGGCATGCGTTCGGCGAGCGGGCGCACGACGGCCAGCAGATCGGGATCGGCGCGGCTGGGCATCAGGGTCGTCGCCGGGTGGAAGCCCAGTGCGTGAATCGCCGTCCGGAGCGTGAACAGGGCGGCACCACACGAGAGCACGAGTTCGCGTCCGTCCGGGTCCGTGACGGGTAAAATACGACGCGGATCGGCGTGGAGTTCGATCCCGGTGCCGGTGCACCGGAAAAGCCACGGCTGGGTGTTGTGCGTCGACGGGGCCAGCATGGCCGACCGGAGCACGGAATTCACCTGTTCGGAGTTCAAACGTCCGACCCTGGTGACTTGTATGGTCATGGTTTCCCCCGCCGCTGCGCCACGGGCAATACGGTTGTCTGATGAGACGGTCCCGCCCGCGGTGCGGGGCCGAAAGAGGAGAAAGTCACCACGGCCGGGAGTCGTCCCGATCTTCGGAGGCGGAGCAGGATGTCGGCTCATGACCGGCTGGGCGGAAGCGACGACCGGATCACCGGCGCCCTGTCCCAGCTGAGGGTTCGTGAGGTGCTGCGCGATCTCCAGGACCGCATCGAGCGGCTCATCGGCACGCGCGACAAGATGGACGGCCTGCTCGAAGCGGTGCTCGCGGTCGCGTCGGGGCTGGAGCTGGACACGACGCTGCACCGGATCGTGCAGGCGGCGATCGATCTCGGTGAAGCCACTTATGGCGCACTCGGGGTGATCGCGGACGACGGTTCGCTCGCCGAATTCGTCTATCACGGCATCGACGGCGAAACGAAGGAACAGATCGGGCATCTCCCGAAAGGTCACGGTCTGCTGGGTTTCGTCATCGACGAGGCGAAACCGGTGCGACTGGCCGATATCTCCCGGCATCCCGCGTCGGTCGGCTTCCCGCCGTGCCATCCGCCGATGAGTTCGTTCCTCGGCGTGCCGATCCGGGTCCGCGACGAGGTGTTCGGGAATCTCTACCTCACCGAGAAACGCGGGGAAAGCTTCACCGACGACGACGAGGTGGTCGTCCAGGCGCTCGCCGCCGCGGCCGGGATCGCGATCGAGAACGCCCACCTGTACGAGCAGACGCGGATCCGCCAGCGGTGGCAGGCGGCCACCAGCGAGGTCACCACGGAACTGCTGGGTGGCACCGACCCGGTCGACGCGCTCAACCTGATCGCCGGCCGGGCGCTCGAACTCACCGGTTCCGATCTCACTTTGCTGGCACTGCCCGGTCCCGGCAGGCTCGACGTCGGGCCGGACGGCGAGGACGAGGCCGACGAACTCACCATCGCCGTCTGCGCGGGCGCGCGGGCGGTCGAGCTGACCGGGGTGCGGATCTGCGTAGCCACGTCGTTGCCCGGTGCGGTCTACCGCGACCGGACCCCGCGCAGCGTGCCGGAACTGGTACTCGGTTCCGACGGGGAGATCGGCCTCGGCCCGACGCTCGTCGTGCCGCTCCGCGCGCGGGAGCGGACGTCCGGGGTGCTGATGGCGGTGCGGAACGCGGGCGCGGTCCCGTTCGAGCTCGCTCAGCTGCCGGTGGTGGCCTCGTTCGCCGACCAGGCCGCGCTCGCGCTCCAGCTGGCCGCGCGGCAGCGCACCGCCAGGGAGCTCGACGTGCTCGCCGACCGCGACCGGATCGCCAGGGATCTGCACGACCACGTCATCCAGCGGCTGTTCGCGGTCGGTCTCGCCATGCAGAGCACGCACCGCCGCGCGGACTCGCCGGAACTGCGGCGGCGGATCGGCGAGAGCATCGACCAGATGCACGAGATCGTGCACGAGATCCGCACGGCGATCTTCGATCTCCACGGTGGTGAGGCGGGCCAGCAGGGCGTGCGGTTGCGGCATCGCCTCTACGACTCGATCACCGAGCTCACCGACGACACTCCCATCCATCCGACGGTCAGCCTTTCCGGACCGCTCGACTCGATCCCGCTGCCGTTCGCCGAACACGCCGAGGCGGTGGTGCGGGAGACGGTCGGCAACGTGGTCCGGCACGCGCGGGCGAGCGGCGTTTCGGTGAGTGTGTCGGTGAAGGACGACGTCCTGCGGATCGTGGTCACCGACGACGGCACCGGGATCGGCGAGTCCGGTGGGTTCGGCGGGCTGCGGAATCTGCGTGAGCGCGCGGAGAAGGCGGGCGGGACGTTCCGGGCGGAGACGCGCGAAGGGGGCGGAACCAGGATCGACTGGTCCGCCCCCTTGCGCTGACCGGTTTTCAGTTCTTCGACGGCGTGGCGAGGAGCCCGTCGACCTCGATCGAGCGGGCGACGTCGGAGGCGACGGTCTCCAGCAGTTCCGCGGTGAGGTCAGAAAGCGCCCGGGTGACCGCGAGATAGGCCCCGATCTGGGAGGTCGAGCCGTTTCTCAGCCCGGCCTCCGCGATTCCGACACCGACGAACTCGCCACCGTCTTCGAGACGGAGCAATGCTTCCGCGCGTACCCGGTACGGCTCGTGCTGCAGGGACACGTCGATGGTCCATTTGTCCGTCATCGTGGGCTCCGTTCCGGTCATCGAGACTCTCATCGCGGCCGTCCGTGGCACAGGGTCCTTGGTCCTCGCTCTCCGCGAATCGGGGGCGAAAGTCCTCGGAACTCGTGACCGGCGGCCGCTGCGGTCGCCGGATACCCCGGCCGATGGTGGATCAACCGCTTTCCTTGGGAGCCCACGATGAAGATCCCGTTGCCGACCCACGTCGACCAGGCGGTGGCGGCCGCCGTCCGCGCGCCGTCCCCGCTCAACACCCAGCCGTGGCGGTTCGTCGTCGACCGGAGGCGGGTCGAAGTGCGGCTCGATCGCGCCAGGGTGCTGCGGATCGCCGACCCGGACGCCCGCGAGGCGCGGCTTTCGTGCGGCGCGGCGCTGTTCAACCTGATCGTTTCGTTGCGGTCCAACGGCAAGACCGTCTCGCTGCGGGTGGTGCCGAAGCCGGCGGAGCCGGACCTGCTCGCCGAACTCGTGATCGGTGGCGACCGGTTCTCGTCGCCGGAGGAACGGAGACTGGCCGAAGTCGTCTTCCGCCGTCACACGAACCGCCGTCCGTTCTCGGACCGGCCGGTACCCGTCTGGGCGCGGACGACGTTGCGCGCGGCGGCGCTGGTGGAAGGCGGGCTGCTGGAACTGTTCGGCCGCGGCGACCGGGCGAACGCGGTCGCGCGCGTGCTGCACCGGGCCGAGGCCGCGCAGGCGCGCAACGGCGCGTTCCAGGCGGAGGTCGCGCTGTGGACGCGGCGGACGGCTCACGCGCCGGACGGTGTCCAGGCGCCGGCCAGACCGCCGTCACCGCACGGCATTCCCGCACAGGAGTCCTTCATCGCCGCCGAACCCGAGGGCAGTGAGCCGGTGCTCGGCGCGGTCCTCACCACCGACGGCGGGCCCGCCGCGGACCTGCGGGCGGGAATGGTGCTGCAGCGGGTACTGCTGACCGCGACGGCCGCCGGTCTCGCGACGTCGTTCGTCGGCAGGCCGTTCGAAACCCCGGAGACCCGGGCGGCGATGGACCGGGTGTTCGCCGACCTCGGCCGCCCGCACGCCGTGCTGCGCTTCGGATACGGCCGCCCGGCTCCGATGACGGCACGCCGTCCGATCGGTGAAGTACTGTTCCGGCGGTCCGAGGCGAGCCTCTGAGCAGAGTCACCTCGTCGACATCCACGTTTCCGATCGCCGCCACCCACCGGTCATCCCGGGCGGGTTCGGTCTGGGTATGAAGATCATGCGGAAATCCTTGGTGGCGCTGGCCATCGCGGGCCTTTCGGTCGCGGCGTCCGCGCCGGCGGACGCGGACGCCGCCGGGCGCGATCGCGGCTCGATCGTCATCACCGAGCAGGCGTCCAAGCGGATCCTGGTCCTGCCCGCCGACCGTGCCTCCTGGCGGGAGCGGAAGGTGAGCTGGGCGTGGGCGCCGAACGCCGCCAACGGGCTGGCGGACCTGGCGGGCTCCTGGAGCAACCCGAGCGACGCGAAGCTCGCCGAACGAGGCGGCGAGAAGTACCTGTTGACGTCGGCGTCCGGTGGTTTCGCGGCCGTCGTGCCGTACCCGGCGGGCGACCGGGCGTACTGGGCTGCGAACGTAGGGGGCCCTGCCAATCCGCACAGCATCGAACTGCTGCCGGACGGGAACGTCGCGGTGGCGGCCAGCACCGGCGGCTGGGTACGGGTCTACACCGCCTCGCAGGGGCAGCGCTCGACGACCTACGCCGAATACCGGCTGGTGGGGGCGCACGGAGTGGTGTGGGACGCCGGACGAAACGTGTTGTGGGCCCTGGGCACGGACGCGCTCGTCGCGTTGAGCATCGGCGGGACACCCACCGCTCCGGTGCTCACTGAACAGCGGTCCGTCCCGGTCCCGACCAAGGGCGGGCACGACCTCCAGCCGGTCCCGGACCGGCCGGATCTGCTGTGGGTGACGACGGAAGCGGGCGTGTACCAGTTCTCGAAGACGAGCGGCGGGTTCAGCCGGCACTACGCGGGCGCTCGGGAGATCGACCGGCCGCATGTGAAGAGCGTGTCGACGAACCCGCGGACCGGGCAGATCCTGACGGCCTCGGTGCAGGAAGGTCACCTGTGCACCTGGTGCACGGACACCGTCCGGCTGGCCTTTCCACGCGCCGAGCTGGCGCTGCACGGCGCGTGGATCTACAAGGCCCGCTGGTGGATCGGTTGAGCTGAACTTCCATGTCGGTACCGGCCGTTCGGGGGGCTGCCCGGCCGGTACCGACACACCAGAGAAGAGGGGACCTCGCCGCGAGAATGACGCCTCGCCGCGTCTTTCACCTGACCGAGTGAATCGGCGCGCTCGGCGCGCGGCGTTGACCCATTCGGGGTATACGCCTCACCCGAGGAAGGACCGCAACTCGTCGATGACCGTCCGCGGCTGTTCCTCGGCGACGAAGTGGCCGGAACCGGCGACCTTCCGCACCCGGACATCGGCCGCCTTGGACGGCAGGACGGCGGCGAGGTAGTCGAAGTTGAACTCGGAGCCCAGCCCCAGCATGGGCGCGGTGATCTTCCCGTACGCCTTCTGATCCTCGATGTCCTGGCCGAACGCCTGGTACCAGCCGTTCCCGGCGCGGATGGCGTCCGGGCGGTCGTACGCGGCGGCGTAGATGGCCCGGTCCCGGCTCCCGATGGAGGCCGGGTCGGCCGCCAGGTGGTCGAACATCCAGTCGACGAGGAAGCGCGACCGGCCGGCCAGCAGCTGCTCGGGCAGCGTCGCGACCTGGTTGAAGGCGAACCACCAGACGTTCACCGGCTGCCCCAGCGGGGCCAGCATCGGAAGCTGGTACAGGCTTTCGTCGGGGTGGGAGACGTCCATGAGCGTGACGGTCTTCGTGGCTTCGGCGTGGTTGGCGGCGAAGGCGAACGCGACCATGGCGCCGATGTCGTGCCCGGCGACATGCGCCTGCCGGTGGCCCAGCGCGCGGACGAGTTCGAAGATGTCGCGGGCCATCGTCTTCTTGTCGTACCCGCCTCGGGGCTTGTCCGAGCCGCCCATGCCCCGCAGGTCGACGGCGATCACGCGATACCGCTTCGCCAGCTCCGGCATGACCTTGCGGTACTGCCACCAGGTCTCCGGCCAGCCCGGCAGCAGGATCAGCGGTTCACCCCGGCCGCCGGCGACGTAATGCAGCCGGACCCCGTTGACCTGGGCGTACTCGCTGCGGAAACCGCCGGGCAGCGACCGCGCGAGTTCGGCGTCGGAGGCGGTCGGCCTGCTCGCCTCGGCGACGCCACCCGACGCCACCAGCGCGGCCGCGGCCCCCGCGCCGAGGGTGAGCATGGACCGGCGGTTGAGGAAGGAACGGCTGTTTTCGGTCATGCCCTGATCGTGGCCCGGCCGCGGCGCCCGTCGTGAGTGGTGTTTTCGCCAACCGGCGGCAGTTTTAAGACAGGATGGGTTCCGGTACGCCCAGCCTGGTCCCGAACGTCTCCCGATACGACACCGGCGTCACCCCGACCTGACGGCGGAAATGCGGCCGGAGCGCCGCGGACGAGGAGAACCCGCAGTATCTGGCGATCTCGTCGACCGGGAGATCGGTGGATTCGAGCAGTTGCTGCGCGCGGATGACGCGCTGATGGGTGAGCCACGTGCCGGGTGCGGCGCCGGTGATCTCGCGGAACCGGCGGTCGTAGTTACGCCTGCTCATATGCGCCCGCCTGGCGAGTTCGTCGACCGGGAGCGCCGTGTCCAGCCTGGTCAGCGCCCAGGCCATCGTCTCCGACACCGGGTCGCCCTCGTCGAGTTCCGGCATCGGCGATTCGATGTACTGCGCCTGTCCGCCGGGCCGGTGCGGAGGGACGACCATGCCCTTCGCCAGCCGGTTCGCCACCTCCGCGCCGCACCAGGAGCGGATCAGATGCAGGCCGAGGTCCATCCCCGCCGCGCCACCGCCCGCGGTGAGGATGTCGCCGTCGTCGATGTAGAGCACCGATTCGTCGAGGCGGACGGCGGGGAACCGGGCCGCGAGCAGCGGCGCCATCGCCCAGTGCGTGGTCGCGGGGCGCCCGTCGAGCAGTCCGGCGGCGGCCAGCACGAAGGCTCCGCTGCACAGTCCGGCCACCCGGGCACCACGGTCGTGCGCCGCGCGGAGAGCCGCCAGCGCCGCTTCCGGCGGATCCTCCATCGGCGACCGCCAGTTGGGGACCAGTACCAGATCCGCGTCGCGGACCGCGTCGAGGTCTTCGGGGACCGGGACGGTCAGGCCGCCGCCCCGCAACGCGGTGCCCGGTTCGCCGCCGACGACCTTGAGGTCGAGGTCGGGCAGCTCCCCGAAGGCCGAAGCCATCTCGAACACGCCGAACGCGAAGGACATCGCGCCGAGCGACGCCCCGTTGAAGACCACCACGGCCAGTCGTCTCATGGGTCGATTCTAGGGAGACCCGACCTGCGACGGAGCCGGTTTTCGACTGTCCGAAGGGGACGGTAGATTCCTCGCGCACCAGCCGGCCGGGGGAAGGAACCGTCGATGTCGTATCCGCAGGGACCGCAAGGGCCGCAGTGGCATCCGCAGCAGCAGTATCCCCAGCAGCAGTACCCGCCGCAGGGTTATCCGCAGCAGGGGTACCCGCCGCCGAAGAAGGGCAACGGCCTGCTGATCGGCTTGATCGCCGGTGGTGGCGCGCTCGTGGTGGTCGTCTTCGTGATCCTCGCGTTCGTCGCGCCCGGATTCCTGCTGAGCGACAGCAAGTCTTCGAGCTCGGCCGAGGCGACGCAGACCCCGTTGCAGCTCAACTGGGGCCCGGTGCTGGCAGGCAAATTCATCCTCGCGGTGTTCGGTGACGAGCCCGACAAGGCCGCCGAGTCGGCCTGTGCGGACGCCAAGGACAAGGTCCGTCAGGCCGCGAAGGAGTACGGCGACCGAAACGCGTCGCTCAGCGCGAAGGATCCGCGTGCGGCGAGCCCGGACCTGATCGTGGTGACGATGACCGGGACCCTGGACCGGACCGAGCCCCACAGCGGGACGATGGAGGTCCGGCGAGAGGCGGGCGACAAGTACTGCATTTCCTCGGTCTCGCCCGTTCCCGCGGGTTGAGTCAGGGGAGCAGCCCCGCCCGGCGCGCGTGCGTGACGGCCTGCAACCGCGAGGTCGCGTCGAGTTTGCGCATCGCGTCCCGCAGGTAGCTCTTGACCGTTTCCGCGGTCAGGCCCAGCCGGTGCGCGATCTCGGCGTTCGTCAGCCCGAGCGCGACGAGCGAGACGGTGTCCAGCTCCCGCGGCGCGAGGCGCAGTGCCGGGGAAACCGCGCCGGTGAGGTTGTCGCACACCGCGTCGAGGCGGTCACGGAGAACGCCGTCGCCGATCTGGGCGGAGAGCGCCCGTAATTCCGCGTAGACCTCGCGAAGACGCTCACGCGGCGCGGCCTCCTCGCGGTGTTCGGCCAGAGGCTGTGCCTCGGCCAGCCTTTTCTCGATTTCGTCCTCGACGGCCAGCGTCTGTTCGAGGTCGCGCGCGGCGTGCAGGGCGGCGGTGATCGTCCGGTCGGAAAGGGTCGCCTCGTCCCGCAGGCCGCCGTAGAGCACGGCGCGGACGCGACGGCGCACGACCACCGGGATGGCGACCACCGAGTGGATCCCCTCGTCGCGGACCGGCTCGTCGTAGTCGTGACTGATCGTGGTGGCGCGGTGGTAGTCGTTGGCGACCACCGGCCGGGTCAGCGCGAGCGCCTTGCCGCCGAGGCCGCAGCCCGCGCGGACGGACAGGCCGTTCAGTGCGGTGCCCCGGTTGCCGAGGAACGCGGTCAGCCGCATCCGCGGCGAGGTGCCGGCGATCCCGGCGAATCCGACCGGCAGGCCGGTGTCCCGGCGCAGGTCCGAGACCGCGCCGAGCAGCTGGGCGTCGTCGACCGGCATCGGCTCACCCTCCTCGGTGATCCCCCTCGATCGGGGGTGGTGGGCAGGTCGGGCCCGCCCGCACGATTTCCGGAACTGTACGCCTTCGCCACGTCCCGGGAGAAACGATGACCGAAGCTCACGTCCGGCGGTTGCTCGAGGTCTACGACGACGAGCGGGCCGGTGCGGCGACGCTGTTGTGCGACCGGCATCCGGCGGAGGCGGTCGCGTTCACCGTGGTCGACGCGGATCTGACCAGTGTGGACCTCACCTACGGCGAACTGCGTGAACGGTCGGAGCGGTTCGCCGGGGCACTGCTCGAACTCGGGGTCGGACCAGGGGACCGGGTGGCGACGCTGATGGGCAAGTCGGCGGAGCTGGTGGTGGCGCTGCTAGCGATCTGGCGGCTGGGCGCGGTGCACGTCCCGCTGTTCACCGCGTTCGCCCCGCCCGCCATCGCGCTGCGCATCACCGGCAACGGCACCAAGGTCGTCATCGCCGACGCCGGTCAGCGTTCGAAGCTGACGCCGTCCGCCGATCTGCCCGCCGACCCGTCGCGGCGGATCGTGGTGGTCGGTGACGGCGAGGACGGCGACCTCTCGTTCCGCGAGATGCCGGCCGGCGCCGCGCCGCTGTCCGGAGCCGCGGAGACCGGTGGGGCAGGGGTCCTGGTCGAGCTGTTCACCTCCGGGACCACGGGTACGCCCAAAGCCGTCCCGATCCCCCTCCGTGCGCTCGCGGGTTTCCAGGCGTACCAAGACTTCGCGCTCGACGTCCGCGCCGACGACGTGTTCTGGAACGCCGCCGACCCGGGCTGGGCCTACGGTCTGTACTACGCGATCATGACCCCGATGGCGACCGGCAGGCGGAGCCTGTTGCTGCACGCGGGTTTCTCGGCCGAGCTGACCTGGGCGGTGCTGGAGAAGTACGGCGTCACCAACTTCGCCGCCGCGCCCACGGTGTACCGCGCGCTCCGGAACTCGGCCGCCCCGGTGCCGGACGGCCTGAGGCTGCGGCACTGTTCGTCGGCGGGCGAACCGCTGACCCCGGACGTCCTGGAGTGGGCGGAGTCGAAGCTCGGTGTCGGCGTTTACGACCACTATGGACAGACGGAACTGGGCATGGTGGTCGGCAACGCGTGGCATCCGGACCTCCGCTCGGAGGTCAAGCCCGGTTCGATGGGACGCGTCCTGCCGGGTTTCGCCGTCGAGGTCCTTCGCGAAGACGCCGACGTAGTGGCCGAGCCGGGTGAACGCGGACGCGTCGCCGTGGACCTCTCGGCGAGCCCGCTGGTGTGGTTCCGCGGCTACCGCGACGCCCCCGAGCGCACCGCCGCGCGATTCAGCCCCGACGGCCGCTGGTACTACACCGGCGACGTGGCCGCCAAGGACGCCTCCGGCTACCTCACCTTCGCGTCGCGGGATGACGACGTCATCCTGATGGCCGGCTACCGCATCGGCCCGTTCGACGTGGAAAGCGTTCTGCAGCAGCATTCCGCGGTGGCCGAATGCGCCGTGATCGGGGTCCCGGACGAGCTGCGCGGCGAGGTGGTCGTGGCGTACGTGGTGGCGCGCGACGGCGTTTCCGCCGATGCCGCACTGGTTTCCGAACTGCAGCAGTTGGTGAAGACCCGGTTCGCCGCGCACGCCTACCCGCGTGAGGTGCGTTTCGTGCCGGAGCTGCCCAAGACACCCAGCGGGAAGATCCAGCGATTCCTCCTGCGGAAGCGGCACTCGAACCCGGAACTCGCGTGATCGGAGGCGTAACTCGCGTGATTGGAGGCGGAACACCGTCTTCCGGCCCCAATCACGCGTGATCCGCCTTCAAACACGCGAGTTGCGGGTCGGCTCACTGATCGATCGGCCAGGTTTCGTCCCGTAGCAACCGTTTGAGCACCTTTCCGGTCGCGTTCCGGGGCAGCTCCTCGACGAAGTACACGTCTCGTGGGACCGCGAAGCGGGCCAGCCGGTGGTGGATGTAGGCGCGGACGTCGTCCGCGCTCATGCGCGCGCCGCGTTTCGGGACGATGTACGCCGCGAACCGTTGCCCGAACTCGCGGTCCGGAACGCCGATCACGGCGGCTTCGTGGACGCCGGGCAGGGCGACGATGGCCTCCTCGACCGGGCGCGGGGACACGTTCTCCCCACCGGAGACGATCATCTCGTCCGCCCGGCCGGTGACGAAGAGGCGGCCGGCGGCGTCCTGGTAGCCGACGTCGCCGGTGGCCATCAGGTTCTCCGCCCGGGGCACGCTGGCGCCGTCGGTGTAGCCCTCGAACAGCATGTCGTTGCCGACGAAGATCTGTCCCTCCCAGCCCGGCGGGACACGGTTGTGGTCGTCGTCGAGGATGGCGACCCGGGTGCCCGGCGGGCAGCGGCCCGCGGTGGTCGGCGCGGCGCGCAGGTCCTCGGGCGTGGCGATGCTGGCCCACGAAACCTCTGTGGAGCCGTAGAAGTTGTAAAGCACGTCGCCGAAGGTGTCCATGAACTCGGTGACGATCGTGCCCGGCAGCGCGGATCCGCTGCTGGCGACGATCCTCAGCGAAGAGAGGTCGTAGCGGCTGCGGATCCGTTCCGGCAGGTCGAGGATGCGCTGCAACATGATGGGCACGGCGAACAGCACGCCGCACCGATGTTCGGCGATGGTCCGCAGGATCTCTTCGGCGTCGAACCGGCGGATCAGCGACAGCGACGCCCGCACGGCCATCCCGATCTGCATCCCGGCGAGCCCCCAGCTGTGGAACAGCGGGGCGGCCACGACGAATCGGTCTCCGGAATGGAGCGGAATGCGGTCGAGCATGGCGGCCGACGTCGACAGTCCCTTCGGCGTCGGACGGCGTGCGCCTTTCGGGGTTCCCGTGGTACCCGAGGTGAGGACGACGAGCCTGCCGATCCGGTCCACCGGTTTGAGTTTGGTGGCGGGCACCCCGGCGATGAGCTGATCGATCGTCGGGTAGCCGTTCTCGGTCTCCGGCCAGGTGGACAGCCGCAGGAAATCGCCGGGAATGTCGGCGATGATCCGCGAGAACTCGTCGTCGGCGAGCACCGCGACCGGTTTGTGCAGCCCGATCACGTCCGCGACCGCGCCGGCGGACAGACCGGTGTTGAGCAGGATCGCGTCCACCCCGAGTTTGCTGCACGCGATCAGCGACTCGACCATCGCCGCGTGATTGCGGCACAGCAAGGCGATCCGGTCGCGGGCGCGCACGCCGCGGGCCGCCAGCGCGTTCGCGAGCTGATTGCTGCGATCGGCCGCCTGCTTGAACGTCCGGACGTTGCGTTCGTCGCGCAATGCGACTTCTTCGGGGACGCGGGCGGCGTTGGCCGAGTACCCGCCGGCGACGGTGGCGCCCCACTGCGAAAGCGAGGTGAGCTGCCGCGCGATCTTGTCCGGTCGCGCGGCGGCGAGCACCCCGGCCTTGATCAGCGTGCTCGCCGTGTGCAGCGTGGTGGCCTTGGTATGCGCCGGTTCGTCCTGGGGTGACGCCGCCCGGCCCGACAGGTGGAGATCGATCCGCCGGGCCGCGGCGCGGACGGTGCGTTTGAAGGACGCGGCGGAAACGAGAGCGGAGTGCGGCGCGGGAAGCATCAATTGCGCGAGGAGTTCCGTGCCGCCACCGGGAGCCTGCCGCAGCTCGACCGAAACCCAGATGCCGTCGTTCTCGACGCCGCACCACACGACGTGTTCGCCCGGCCGCCAGACGCGGGCCTCGATGTCGCCGACGACGAGCGTTCCCGGCCGCGGTTCCAGCCGGACAAGGCATTTCGGGCCGCGCCCGCGTTCGGCGGGACGCTGGATCTCGCACCAGCTGATCTCCGCGACGAACCTCGAATAGGACTCGGGATCGCCGAGCACTTCCCAAACCTGGCCGGGGGAATGCCCGAGAATCGAGCTCGCCTGGACCACATCGTCTCGCATGCGATTCGCCTCACCACGCGCGTTCGGGTGTTGACCGGGCCGCTGCCGGCGCCTCCTTCGTCGTTCAAGTTCGGCGAACCTACCAGCAATCGGCCGAACGCAATACTCCGAACGACCGCGGGTTCGCGTCCGCCCAAGGGAACCGTCTCGGAAGAGGGTAAGTGCTCGGACGGTGCTGTGCCGTCCGCCGACGGTGTTGATCGCGACGTCCGATTCTCGCCAGCCTCCGGTGCGTGAGGCGGCGAAGCTGACGAACGTGACAGTTTCCACGACGGCGGCCGAGGCCGCGCACACCCGTATCGAGCCCGGAATCCTCTACTTCGGCACCCCGGTGGTGCTCCTTTCGACGGCCGACCAGGCGGGCACCGCGAACCTGGCCCCGATGTCGTCGGCGTTCTGGCTCGGCTGGCGGGGCATGCTCGGGCTGGGCGCGAAATCCAAGACCGCGCAGAATCTCATGCGCAATCGTGAATGTGTTCTGAATCTCCCTTCCGACGCGCTGGCGGCCGCCGTCGACCGGCTGGCGCTGACCACCGGAGCCGATCCGGTCCCGTCCCGCAAGTACGAACGCGGCTACCGGCACGAACCGGACAAGTTCGCCCGCGCCGGGCTCACCCCGGTCGGCTCGGAGACGGTCCGGCCGCCCCGCGTCGCGGAATGCCCGGTGACGATGGAGGCCGTCGTCGAGGCCGTGCACCCCCTCGCCGAGGACGATCCGAAACAACGCGGCGGCGTGCTCGTGTTCGAGGTGCGGGTCCAGCGCGTCCACGTCCACGACGACGTGCGGATGCCGGGCACCGAGGACCGCATCGATCCCGACCGCTGGCGTCCGCTGATCATGAGCTTCCAGAAGCTTTACGGCCTCGGCCCGCAGGTCCATCCGTCGACACTGGCGAAGATCCCGGAGCGGCTCTACCGCGGGCCCGACATCGAGCGTTCGCGGGCGAACGAGAACCGGTTCACCAACGGCAGCCAGCGCTGATAGGAGCCGGCCAGGAGCGGCCACGAGCCGCCGGACAGGCCGCGTTCGAGCTTCGGCCGCAGTTCGTGGTCGTTCATCGACGACACGACCTCGAGGGCGCTGTCGCCGGGATCCGTCCCGTCGAGGTTGGTGAACCATCGGACGGCGTCCGGATGCCCGACGTGGACCGCGAGCAGCACCAGCACCGCGCGGAACGGTGCCTCGCGGTCGCCGTCGGCGAGGAATCCGGCCAGTTCCTCTCCGGAAAAGCGCGCTCGTAGCAGGCGATACAGGTTCAGGAGCCGCTTCGCGGCCCGCGGCGACCGGATGAACGGGGCCAGCGTCGGCAGGAAGTCCAGCTCGGCCGAAGAGATCACCAGACGAGGAGGGCGGACGTCTATTGTGGACTGTTCGGACGACGGTGCCGGTTCTTCCGAGGGAGGAGGCGGAGCGACCGTCGCCGGAGGGCGGTCGCCGGTGGCCAGACCCGTTCCGGCGGGTGCGGGCGCCGGGGTGGAGTCCGGGACCTCGGTTTCGGCGAGCCCGCGCACGAGCCCCGCGAACCCTGGATCGTCCATGGGGGACAACGTGAACGGCACCTGGAAGATCTTTTCGAGGTAGTTCTCGGCGAAGGTTTCCGGGTTGTCGCCGAGCATCTGCTCGTAATGCTGCTCGACGGCCTTCTTGAGCCATCGGGAGTCGACCCCCACCACGACGACGAACACCGGCAAGGCCAGCAGGAGGTGGATGGCTTCGAGGACCTGGACGACGACCTTGGGCGGGCAGCGATCGAGGTCGTCGATGTAGAGCACGGTCCGCTCGATCTTGCCGGAACCGTGCGGCACCTCGGCGAGCATCGTCGCGAAGGTTTCGAGATCCTTGCGCAGCAAGGAAACCACGCCCAGGTGCTCGACGTAGTCCGAGACCCGGGACTCGGCGAACGACACGAGGTCCAGCCCTGGCGCGAGTTCGGCGACCGCCTTCTCGAGCCGGTCGGATTCCGCGTCCAGTTCGGCGAGGCGCCGCTCGGTCTCTTCGTCCTCTTCGGACGGACCGCCGAGTTTGCCCAACGCCTGGTGGATCCGTTCCGCACTGGCGCGCATCCGCAGGACGACGGTCAGCACGGAACTCACCACCGTGAGCCCGCCGAGCACGCCGGACACCTGCGACCGGCCGACGAGCAACGTGACGACCAGTACCGTCACCAGCCCGCCGATCAGGACCAGCAGCGGGACGGGGTCCTGCCGGAGCCGTCGCCAGAATTCGGCGACGTCCGAACGCAGCCCGCCGGTTTCCTGTGCCAGCCGTTCGAGGTCTTCGGCGGTCGGCCGGTCGACACCGATCCTGGAGGCGATCCACGCCTTGTCCGCGTCGGTGAGGCTGTCGAAGACCGCGCGGACGTACTCGCGCGGTTTCCGTCGCCTCCGGCTCGCTTGTTTCTGCTGGGCCGTCAGGGTTCTGCGTTCGAGCCGGACCGCGCTGAGCCTGCCGAGCAGGGTCTTCTCGGTCTTGCGGCGCTCCGCGAGCAGGTCGGCCTGGCGCTGAAGGTCGTTCTCGGCGCCGCTCGCGGCGAGGTTGTCGAAGATATGCGTGGCGAGGCTGGCGAGAAGGTTCGCTTCGCTGTAGTGCCAGGCGTTGAAGCTGATCTGACGGACACTCGAACAGTAGGAGGAGACGGACTTCCCGTGCGCGCCCGCCTCGGTTTCGGCCGCCCGCGCGGAATCGGCGAGTTCGCGGACGCGCAGTTGCATCTGCCGCATGAAGAAGCTCTTGCCCGAACCCCAGCTGCCGAACAGGCCGATCGACAGGGGAGGGGTGATCATCCGGGAGACCACCAGATCGGCGAGCATGCGCACGTCGGTGCCGATGCCGAGGCGGTCGACACCGTCGTCGGTATCGGGCCGGTAATCGGCGACGTGGGCGGCGAACGGGTCCGGATCGGCGTGTTCGGCACCGGCGGAATTCGAGGCTACGGCGATCTCGTCGATCGTGAGGATGGGGCCCGCCCCTGGGAACATTTGTTCGGCGAGCATGCGTTCCCGCGAGGAGAGGACTCCATTGACCCGGACAACGGTGGGCCGGAGGGAATCGATCGCCGCGCGCAGGCCGGAGTGGTCATACTGGCTTTCACCGACGAGACCGAGAAGCCGCCGCTGGGGATCCTTCTTCAGCCATGCGCCGATCGCGGCTGAATCGTTGAGCAGGGTCTGAGGCAGATTTCGATCGAGCCAGAGCACGGCCGGGCCGTTGTGCGCATCCGCGGTGAGCTGGTGGATCTCGGGCTCCACCAGCAGTTCTGCTCCGGCGTGTGTCGCGGTCAAAGCTTCCAAGGCCGACCGCCGTGCGCCCGAGTAGACCTCGTAGACGACGAGAGTGAACGGTGTGGCCGAGAGCGCCTCGATGAGCTGCCGGTCGATGTCCCTGGGCAGATACCGTCCCGGTTTCGTGCCCGGCGACTTGTTGATCAGCAGGATCGCCGGATCGACGTCGCGCACCAGTACCATCCGTGGTCCCCTCCCAAGGCCGAACGGAAGGGCAGTCTAGAGGGCGATTACTCAGCTGTGGGTGAAACTCCGCATCCGCTCGGTCACCGGTCGCTACGTTCGATCTCATGACTGGGGAGCGGTTGGACGGCAGATACGTGAAGCTCTGGGCGGCCAGTACGACGTCCGCGCTGGGCAGTGGCCTCGCCACGGTGGCGGCGCCGCTGCTGATCGCTTCCCGCACCGACGAACCGCTCGTGGTCTCGGGCGGATTCGCGGTGGCGTGGTTGCCTTGGCTGCTCTTCGCGCTGCCGGGCGGGGTGCTGGTCGACAGGGTGGACCGGCGGAAGCTGATGATCATCCTGGATTGGATCCGCGTACCCGCCGTCGCGTTGCTGGCCGTCGCGATCACGGCGGGGGACGTCGGCATCGCCCTGCTGTACTCGGTCCTCTTCGTGATCAACGCGAGTGAGGTCGTGTTCCGGACGGCGAGCGGGGCGATGCTGCCCGCCATCGTTCCGAAGTCGTTGCTGGAGCGGGCGAACGGGCGGCTGTACGCGGGAACGACGCTGGCCCACGGCATGCTTTCCGGTCCGCTGAGCGGATTCCTGTTCGGCGTCGCGGCGAGCATCCCGTTCTACGTCAACGCCGGCACATACGCGGTCAGCGCCCTGCTGCTCGGCCTCATCGCCGGTGCGTATCGATCGCGGCCCGGCGACTATCCTGTCGTGCGTCGTTCGATGCGGTCGGAGGTGGCCGAGGGATTCCGGTGGCTGGCCGGTCAGCGTCTGCTGCGGACCATGGTCGGGCTGATCGGCATGCTGAACCTGACACTCGTCGCGGCCACGTCGGTGCTGGTGTTGCTGGCGAAGGAGCGGCTCCAGCTGGGTGCCGTCGGATACGGCCTGCTCTTCACCTGCATGGCGGTGGGCGGCCTGCTCGGCTCGGTCACCGGAGACCGGCTGATCGCGTGGTGCACACCGACCTGGACGTTGCGGATCGGGCTGCTGATCGAGGCCGCGACGCATCTGGTGCTGGCGACGAGCACGAACGCGCCGGTCGTCGGGGTGACGTTGTTCCTGTTCGGGGTGCACGGCGCGTTGTGGGGCATCGTCGCCAGCTCCCTTCGGCAACGGCTCACCCCGCCCGACATGCTCGGCCGGGTCGGAAGCACCAGCCTGTTCATCATCGCGGGCGGCAATTGCGTCGGCGCGTTGCTCGGCGGGGCGGTGGCGTCGAAGTTCGGGCTGACGACGCCGTACTGGGCCGGTTTCGTGGTGGCGGTGCTCGTTTCCGCGCTCACTTGGCGGGTGTTCGACCGTGAAGTCGTCTCCGCGGCCTACGCGGAAGAGCCCGCTGTCAGCCGTTGATACCGGTGAGAGCGAAGAACTCCTGCCGGGAGCGGGCGTCTTCGCGGAGCGTGCCGAGCAGGGTGGAGGTGACGGTGCTCGACCCGACGGCCTGGACGCCGCGCAGCGTCATGCACGAGTGCTCCGCCTCGATCACCACGCCGACGCCACGGGGTTCGAGCTGCTCTTCGAGCCAGTCCGCGACCTGCTTCGTCAGGCGCTCCTGAACCTGCGGACGGCACGCGAAATGCTCGACGATCCTCGCCAGCTTGGACAGGCCGAGGATCCGGTCGCCGGGCAGGTAACCCACGTGCGCGACGCCGACGAACGGCAGCAAGTGGTGCTCGCAGACGGACCGGACCGGGATTCCCCTGGCGAGGACGAGTTCGTCGTAGCCCTCGTCGTTGGGAAAGGTCGTGAGGTCGAACGGCCGAGGGGTGAACAGCTCGGCGTACGCGCGCGCCATCCGGCCCGGGGTGCCGCGGAGGCTCTCAGAATCCAGCGGGATGCCCAGCGCGGTGAGGAGATCGGCGGCCGCGGCCTCGGCGGCCACCAAGTCCGGCCCCGGCCCGGGTTCATGCACGACGCGCAAGGCGGGAGTGGACATTGGGCCTCCTAGGCTGGACGTGATCCCCAGTGGTTATTTAACCAAGACTTTTGGGTGTTTTGCCACCCGCGGGCTCATCTTACATGGTAGATCCGTGATCCAAGGTGTTCCGTCGGTTGAGATAGGCGATATCGTGGTGTACGTGACAGTGCCCGATCCGGACGGCCTCGACGTCCCCGCCATCGCCGCGGTGGCGGCTCTCGACGACGACCTTCGCCGGGGTATGTACGCCTACGCGCGGCGCGCGCGGCGCCCGGTCACCCGGGACGAGGCGGCGGCCGCGGTGGGGATCTCCCGCAAGCTCGCCGCCTTCCATCTCGACAAACTCGTGGACGCCGGCCTGCTCAGATTCGGGTTCGCGGCGGGCCCGGTGGTGAAGGTGGGGCGCAGGCCGAAGGTCTACGAACCCGTCGACGACACCATTCAGGTGCAGCTTCCCGCGCGACGGCACGAAGTCCTCGCGGGGATCCTCGCCGAGGCCGTGCTCGCCGAAGAGAGCGGCGAGACGGCGAGGGAAGCGGTGCGCCGGGTCGCGGGGGAGCGCGGCTTCGCGGCGGGCGAGGAGGAACGCGCGCGGACGCGGCCCGGCAGGCTCGGTCCCGAACGCGCGCTCACCGTGGCCGAAGGGATGCTTCGCCGCTACGGTTTCGAGCCGAGCCGGGACAGCAGGACCTGCGTCCGGCTGCGGAATTGCCCGTTCCACCCGCTGGCCGCGAAGGCCCCGGACCTGGTCTGCGGGATCAACCAGGCCTTCTTGGCCGGTTTCCTGAACGGCGTCCGCGCCGGGAACGTGGAAGCGGCCCTCGTTCCCGGCGTGGCCGAGTGCTGTGTGGAGCTGCGGCAGGCCGAATAGCCCGGTCAGGCGGCGCCGGCGATCTGCCGGGTGGCGACGTTGAGCCGGTTCCAGGTGTTTATGGCGGCGATGGAGAGGACCAGGCTCGAGAGCTGCTTTTCGTCGTAGTGACGAGCGGCCTCGTCCCAGACCGCGTCGTCGACCGGGTCGGCCCGGTCCGCGATGCGGGTGAGGGCCTCGGTCAGCGCGAGTGCCGCGCGTTCGGCGTCGGTGTAGTAGGCCGTGTCACGCCACGCGGCCACGGTGAAGATCCGCTCGTCGGACTCGCCCGCCTTGCGCATCTCCTTGGTGTGCATCTCCAGACAGCCGCTGCATCCGTTGATCTGGCTCGCGCGGACGTGCATGAGGTAGTGCGTGGTCTTCGGGACACCGGTGTCGCCGGTCGACTCCGCCAACGCGATCAGGGCCTTCAGTGTGGCGGGATTCGACAGGGCGGGGTTCGGGATTCGGGTTTCCATACCGTGCTGACGGATCCCGAAGCGGAGATGTGACCGCTCAGGCGGGCACCGACGCGCGATCGCGGAGCGAGACCTTCAGTTTGAAACCTTCCGGCTTGAGAGTGAGCAGCTCCTGCACCTTCAGCCGATAGGACGGGTCGCTCCGCAGGTCGTACCGGCTCAGCAGCATGCCGAGCACCAGCGTCGCCTCGTGCAGGGCGAACTGCCGTCCGATGCAGGCGCGCTCGCCGGTTCCGAAGGGTTTGTAGACGTGTGCCGGACGGGCACGGTTGCGTTCCGGGGAGAAGCGATCCGGGTCGAAGGACTCGGGGTCGTCGCCCCAGACGGGATCGCGGTGCAGCGCCGGGATGAGGACCAGGGCCCACTGCCCCTTCCGCATCGGGTACTCGCCGCCGACGACGGTGTCCACCTGGGCTTGGCGGGCGAACGCGGGCGCCGTCGGCCAGAGCCGGAGTGCTTCGTCGAGCACCCGCCGGACGTAGCGGAGCTTGGCGACCTCCTCGTAGGACGGATCCGGGTTCTCGCCCCAGACCTTGTCCACTTCGGACCGTGCGCGGGCAAGGACGTCCGGATTGCGGGCGAGGTAGTACAGGGCGAACGACAGCGCGCCCGACGTGGTTTCGTGGCCCGCCACCAGGAAGGTGATGATCTGGTGCCGGATGTTGTCCTCGTCCAGCGCCGCGCCGGTGCTCGGCTGCGTGGTGTTCAGCATGAGCCCGAGCAGGTCTTCGGTACTCGGATCGTTCCGGCGTGCCTCGATGACGTCGGCGACGACGGAGTGCAGGAACGCGAGGTCTGCTTCGTTGCGCTGGTTGGCTTTCCGGCTCAAGAGCGGGCCGATGACCGGCGGCTGGATCGCCGTCCGCTGCGCGTGCCGCAGCGTGCGGACCATCGCGGCGACGAACGGATGCGGTTCGGCGCGTTCGAACGACGAGAAGCTGTAGCCGAAGCCCGTCCGGCCGATGGTCTCCAGCGTCAGCTTGGTCATGTCGTCCGCGACGTCGACCTCGCCGCCCCTATCCCACGTCGCCAGCAGTTCGCGGGTGATCGCCAGCATCGTGGGGTGGTAGCGCTGCATGGCGTTGCGGCTGAAGGCGGGCGCGAGGATCTCGTGCGCGCGCCGCCAGTTCGCCTCTTCGTTGTGCGCGGTGAACAGCCCGTCGCCGCCGAGCGGCCGGAGATTCGCGATCGCGGGGGTGACGTGCTTCGCGAACCGCTTCTCGTCGGAGAGGTCGGCGACGATCCCGGCGCCGTGGACGAACACGATGCTGCGGCCGAACACCTTGCGCTCGAAGACGGGGCCCAGCTCGGCCGCGTGCCGCATCGAATCCTGGACCGGCGTCTTCGGCGAGACGCCGAGCACGTCGCCGATCAGCGGAATCCGTCGCGGGGGATGGGGGAGAGCGGTGGCCATCGAGCCCCTCCAGGGTGAGCGCTGTTGAACCGGCATCCAATAGCGAGCGTGGCCTGTTACTGAACCCGTGTCAAGTAAGTACGATGCCCGGATGGCGCCGAGTACTTCCGGGAAGCCCCGCAGCAGGCTGACCACCGCCGAGCGGCGGGAACAACTGCTGCGGATCGGTGCCCGCCTGTTCGCGGAGCGGCCGTACGACGACGTGTGGATCGAGCAGGTCGCGGACATCGCCGAAGTGTCCCGGGGGCTGCTGTACCACTACTTCCCGACGAAACGGGACTTCGTCACCGAGGTCATCAGGTCACAGGGCGAACGCCTGCTCGAGATGACCAAGTCCGACCCCACGCTGCCGGTCGAAGAACAGCTGACGGCCGGCCTCGACGCGTACCTCCGCTACGTCGAAGCCAACGAGGACGGGTACCGGGCGCTGCACTCGGGCACGTCGATCGCCGTCGACGGTGTCCGCGAGGTCCTGGACAACAACTTCGCCGAACAGGGCCGCCGTATCCTCGAGGTGCTGTGCCCGGACGGCGAGCCGCCGGAGGCCCTGCGGGTGCTCGTCCGCGGTTGGCTGGCCTTCGTCGTGGCTGTCTGCCTCGACTGGCTCAAGTACCGGAGGCTGACCCGGGACGAGATCCGGGATCTGTGCGCGAAGGCGTTGCTCGACATCGTCGACCTGCCGACATGACCTCGGCGCGTTCCCCGATCAGCCTCATCCGCGCGAGCCGCTCGCCGTCGTCGTTGTGCGCCGCGGACCTGGTGACCTGTCCGGGCCACTTGCGGTAGAACATGCCGCACGTGGCGATGAAGTAGCCGTCCGAGCAGGCGTTGGCGGCGAGGACCAGCCCGGTGTCCTCCGACGCGGGCAGCGCCATCCAGCCGCCGAGCTCCAGCAGCAGTTCGCGGCGGATGCACAAGGTCCCGGCCACCACCGACGACACGTAGCCGTTGCGCTGCCAGTGCCGCAGGATCGCTCCGCGCTCGATGGGTCCCTCGTCGGGGTCGCTGTCGAAGCCGGTCGTGGTGCCGTCCGGCAGGAGGTCCAGGACCCGGCACGTGGTCCAGTCGATCGCGGGGTCCGAGAGCGCGGCGATGTCCCGGGAGAGTGCGCCGGGCGCCAACAGGTCGTCCGCGTCGAGGGCTTTGATCAGCTCCCCGGAGGAGCGGGACAGGGCCATCATCCGCGCGACCCCGGGGCCGCCCCGGCGGCCCGAGCCGGGCAGCACCCGTGCGTCCGCGGGGAGGGCGCCGTCGAGCAGCCCGGTCTCGCCGTCCTCCTGCACCAGCCATTCCCAGGCCCAGCCCGGCGGGAGTTCCTGCGCGGCGAGGGATTCGAAGGCCTCGGCCAAGTACGGCAGGCTCGGCGGATGGACCGGGGTGATCACGCTGATGGTCGGCATGATCAGGCCGGACGCCGGGCGGTGATCAGGAGGTGTTCCTCCGGCGGGGTCCCCGGCTCGTCGGCGGTGAAGACCTCGGAATGCGTGCCGGTGACCTCCAGCCCGGCCGCCTCGACCCGCCGGACGAGGTCGTCCGGCGCGAAACTGGTCACGAGGAAGGAGCGGCTGAAGAACTCAGCCGGCGCGTCCTCGGCGTCCTTCGGAACGGTGACCAGCGCGAAAAGACCTCCCGGGACCAGCCAGCGCGCGATGTCGGCGAGTACGGCTTCGGTGTCCTTGCGGGGCATCTGGAGGAACGGGAAGAAGGCGCAGACGGCTTCCCAGGTCTCGGGCGGCGAGGTCCACTCGCGCACATCGGCGTGCACGAACGTGGCGGCCGGAACCTGCTCGCGCGCGATGTCGATCATCACCGACGACACGTCGAGCCCGGTCACCCGATGGCCTGCGGACGACAGGTCCTCGGCGACCGGTTTTCCGGTGCCGCTGCCGATGTCGAGCACCCTCGACGACGGCGGCAGGGCGCTCAGCAGATGCCGCACCGCCCGGTCGACCGCCGGGGCCCGCCCGAAGACGTCTTCGTAGTCGGAACCGATGGCGTCGAACAGTTCCGCCGCGGTGACGGGTCGGTCCATTACGCAGCTCCCCGGATCGAGTGGATCTTCCTCGGGCGAATCTACCGCTGCTTCGTATCGCCGTCTCGCGTCCTCAAAGGAAGTGGCCGTTTAGACTGGGACGGACGGAGTTCCTGGGGTTTGGGGTTCAGATGAGCGTGTCGAGTGACGAGTTCCACCGGATGCTGAAGACGCTCGCCGACGTCGAGCGCTCCGACGCGAAGGAGTGGGAGTCGTTCAGCGTGCGCGGGAAGCGGTTCGGCTACTACTGGCCGCGGACCCAGACCGTCGGCCTGAAGCAGACCCTCTCGGAGCAGGAAGCCCTCGTGGCCGAACGGCCCGACGTCTTCGAGGTGCAGTTCACGGCCGGGGGATTCGGCTGGGTGGTGGTCTACCTCGACGGCATCGAATCCGACGAGCTGACCGAATTGGTCTACGAGGCGTGGCGGCTTTCCGCTCCCGAGGAACTCGTCGCCCAGGTTCCGCCGCCTTGCTGAGCGTTAGCGCATTCGTGTGTTGACGCGCGTCACTCTTTTCGGGGGGAACGTTTTCGGGGGCGTGGCGTTGTAGAGGGTGTCGGTACGGATGGTGCCCCCGGGCCTCACCCTTCGCCTTCATGGAATACCGGTCCGGCCGGAGCCATGTCGTGCCTTTCGCCGAGAGGCGGCCCACCGTATCGGCCTTTGCTCCCGCTTCCGCTCGCAGGTAACCCCCAGGCCTTCGCTGAGCGGGAGCGGGTCTTTTTGTTCGTTGTAGACGCGGGTCACATCGATTCGGGCACGCCGACGGGGAACATTTCCGGCGGTGGTGCGTTGTAGAGAGTGTCGGTACGGATGGTGCCCCCGGGCCTCACCCTTCGCCTTCACGGAATACCGGTCCGGCCGGAGCCGTGTCGAGCCACTCGCCGAGAGGCGGCCCCCGTACCGGCCACAAACTCCCGCTTCCTGCTCGCAGGAACCCCCAGCCTTCGCTGAGCGGAAGCGGGACCTTTTCTTTTCTGCGGGGGATTGTCGCTATTCGGTCGAGCGTCGGCGACGGACTGTGTGGATTTTGGGGCGTTGGACGACCTGATATCCACACGTAACGAATTTCTAGCCAAGGGTGTCTTAGGTACCTACGGTCGCGCGGTGGTAGCGCTCGGCCGTCGCCGCCGACGTTGCGAAAGCCACTTTCGCAACCTTCAACGTTGCGAAAGTGGCTTTCGCAACCTCGACCGCGGCCGGGCCCGATACCGCACTGGCGATCATGTCGCGAAAGCCACTTTCGCGACGTCAGACGTCCTGAAAGTGGCTTTCGCGACACACCTCCAGCACCGGAAGCCGGTAGGCAGCCAAGGCCCCCTTGGTCAGAACCGTCCTTACCACTGCCGAGCCACTCAACCCGCCGCCGAATCAGGACTCCACAAGAGCCCCATCGGCCAACCGAACCCGCCGATCCACCTTGATCTCCTTCAGGAACCGCTCATCGTGGCTCACCACCACGAAAGCCCCCTGATAGGCCCCCAGCGCGCTCTCCAGCTGTCCGACGCTGACCAGGTCCAGATTGTTGGTCGGCTCGTCCAGCAGGAGCAGTTGCGGCGCGGGTTCGGCGAACAGGACGCAGGCCAGCGTGGCTCGCAGGCGCTCGCCGCCGGAGAGCACGCCGACGGGAAGCTGGCTTCGCGCGCCTCGAAACAGGAAGCGGGCGAGGAGGGTCATCCGCTGCGACTCGGGGAGGCTCGGGGCGAACGTGGCGAAGTTCTCGGCGATGGTCCGGTCGAGGTCCAGCAGATCGAGCCGCTGGGAGAGGTACGCGATCCGGCCCTCCGACCGCTTCAGCACGCCGCTGTCCGGGACGAGGTCGCCGTTGAGCACCCGCAGGAGTGTCGACTTCCCCGTACCGTTCCCGCCGGTCAGCGCGATCCGCTCGGGGCCGCGGATCGTCAGGTCGACGCCGTCGCCCGCGAAGATGTTCCGGTCGCCGTAGCGGACTTGGATGTGCTCGCCGTGGAACATCGTGCGCCCGGCGGGGACGTTGGTGCCCGGCAGGATCAACGCGATCTTGTGATCGTCGCGAAGGGAGCGTTCGGCCTCGTCGAGACGGTTCTTCGCATCGCTGACGCGGGCCGCGTGCGTCTCGTTCGCCTTGCCGGCGGACTCCTGGGCGTTGCGTTTCATGGTGCCGGCGAAGATCTTCGGCAGACCGGCGTTGCCGAGGTTGCGTGCCGCGTTGCCCGCGCGCCGCGCCGCCCGTTCGCGCGCCTGCTGCATCTCCCGCTTCTCGCGTTTGACCTCTTGCTCGGCGCTGCGGACGTTGCGTTCGGCGACCTCCTGCTCGGCCTTGACCGCCGCTTCGTATTGAGTGAAGTTCCCGCCGTGGTACCGGAGATCGCCGCGGTCGAGTTCGGCGATCCGGTCCATCCGGTCGAGCAATTCCCGGTCGTGACTTACCAGCAGAAGGCAGCCGGACCAGTCCTCGAGCACGCCGTAGAGCTTGCGGCGGGCGTCGAGGTCGAGGTTGTTGGTCGGTTCGTCCAGCAGCAGGACGTCCGGCCGTTTGAGCAGCTGGGCGGCCAGGCCGAGGGAGATGATCTGCCCGCCGCTCAACGTCCGCAGGCTCCGGTCCAGCGAGATGCCGTCGAGGCCGAGCCGGTCGAGTTGCGCGCGGGTGCGCTCCTCGATGTCCCAGTCGGTCCCGATGGTGGTGAAGTGCTCGTCGCTCGCGTCACCGGACTCGATGGCGCTCAACGCCGCGAGCTGCGGCGCGATGCCCAGCACCTCGGCCACGTCCAGGTCGGCGGTGAGCGGCAGCGACTGCGGCAGATAGCCAAGGACTCCCTGGACGGAGACGGATCCGGAGAGCGGCCGAAGCTCGCCGGCGATCAGTTTGAGAAGCGTGCTCTTGCCCGCCCCGTTCGGCGCGACCAGGCCGGTGCGGCCTCCGGGCACGGTGAAGGACAGGTCGTCGAAGACCTGGGTGTCGTCCGGCCAGGCGAACGACAAGGCGGACACGACGACGAAGGCGTCTGACATGGAAATGACCTCGTGAAAGACAGCGGGCGCCGCAAGGCAGCACCGCGGTGGACGTGGCTTAGAGGGGACGACAAAGTGGCCACATCGGCATCAACGCCGGTGGCCTGCCAACTCCGGCTCACCCGGAGATGTCGTCTTCACCTGCCACGTCTGGTCTCCCTGTTTCTCGATCAGGTCCGCTCCACGATAACAAGACCCGCCGGGACGCGGCCACCGCAATCCCGGCGGGGTGACTCAGCTCAGCCCGTTCCGGCTGATCGTCCTGGCGTACCAGAGCGCACTCCGCTTCGGCGTCCGCCGCTGGGTCTCGTAGTCGACGTGCACGAGGCCGAACCGTTTGGCGTACCCCTCGGCCCACTCGAAGTTGTCGAGCAGCGACCAGTAGAAGTAGCCGCGCAGGTCGACGCCCGCCTCGATCGCGTCGTACGCGGCGCGCAGATGCGAGTCGAGGAAGGCGATCCGGTCGGTGTCCGCGATGTCCCCACCGATCAGCGCGTCGGGATAGGATGCGCCGTTTTCGGTGATGTACAACGGGATCGGCCGATAGTCGCGGTGGACTCGCAGCAGGCATTCGGTGAGCCGCGACGGCTGGACCTCCCAGCCCGAGTCGGTGCGGGGCGCCGCCTCGTCGGGGACGAAGTGGACGTCGGGGGCGCCGAGCCAGTCGGCGCCCGCCGGTTCACTGCCGGGCAGGGGAGTGCCCGCGACCTGGTAGCCGCGGTAGTAGTTGATGCCCAGCCAATCGATCGGGGCGGCTATGGTCGCGAGATCGCCGTCCCGCACGAGTTCCTCGATGCCGAGCGGCGCCAGGTCGGCCCGCAGATCGGCGGGGTAGGAGCCACGAAGCACCGGATCCAGGAACAGCCGGTTCTGCAGGCCGTCGATCCGGCGCGCCGCCTCCGCGTCCACAGTGGACGACGGGTCGACCGCCGACACCGGATACAGGTTCAGCGTCACCCCCGACGACGCGGCCGGGGCGTGCCGCCGCAGGACGTCCATCGCGAGCCCGTGCCCGAGCAGCAGATGGTGCGCGGCCGCGACGGCGGCGCGAGGCTCCTGCCTGCCGGGCGCGTGGATCCCGCGCGCGTAGCCCAGCATCGCGGCGCACCACGGCTCGTTCAGGGTGGACCAGCGCGGCACACGGTCACCCAGGTGTGCGACGACCGTCTCGGCGTATTCGGCGAACCGGAACGCGGTCTCGCGTGCCGCCCAGCCGCCCTGGTCTTCCAAGGATTGGGGGAGATCCCAGTGATACAGCGTTGCCCAGGGTTCCACTCCGGCTTCGAGCAGCTTGTCGACGAGCCGGTCGTAGAACGCGAGCCCCCGCGGGTTCGGGGCGCCGCCGTCGGGCCGGATCCGGGGCCACGACAGGGAGAACCGGTACGCGCCGAGCCCGAGCCGCCGCATCAGGTCGACGTCTTCGGCATAGCGCCGGTAGTGATCGGCGCCGGGCTCCCCGGTGTCGCCGCCGACGACGGCGCCCGGGCGGCGGGCGAAGACGTCCCAGATCGAGTCGGTCCGGCCGTCGGCGGAAGTCGCCCCTTCGACCTGGAAGGCCGCGGTGGCGGCGCCCCACACGAATCCGGGCGGGAACAGCAGCGCGGTCTTCGCCCGGACACTGTCGGGATGAGCGGACATGGTCACCCTTTCACGGCACCTTGCATGATCCCGGCCACGATCTGGCGGCCGAGGAGGAGGAAGACGATGAGGATCGGGATGGTGGCCAGGGTGGTTCCTGCCAGCACCAGCGAATAGTCGACGTAATAACCGCTCTGCAGCTTCTCCAGGGCCAGCTGGACGGTGGGGTTGCCGGCGTCCAGCACCACGAGCGGCCAGAGGAAGTCGTTCCACGACGTCATGAACGTGAACATCGCCAGGATCGCCGCCGCCGGGCGGACCGCGGGCAGGCAGACGTTCCAGAAGATCCGGATCATGCTGCAGCCGTCGACCCTGGCCGCCTCGATCAGTTCGTACGGCACCGCGTCCAGCGTGTACTGCCGCATCCAGAAGACACCGAACGCGGTCACCAGGTTCGGCACGATCACCGACTGCAACCCGCCGGCCCAGCCGAATTCCGACATCGCCATGAACAGCGGGATGATGCCGAGCTGGGTCGGCACGGCGAGGGTGATGACGATGAACACGAACAGGCCGTTCCGGCCGCGGAACCGCAGTTTGGCGAACGCGAACCCGGCGAGCGCCGAGAACAACACCGTGGTGAGGGTGACCGTGCCGGACACGATCAGGCTGTTCGCGAGCGCCTTCCAGAACGGCACCGTGTCGAACACCCTCGCCGCGTTGGCGAAGAAGTTCCCGCCCGGCAGGAAGGGCGGCACCCGCTCGGTGAGCATCCCGCTGTCCCGGCTGGCCACCAGGAACGACCAGTAGAACGGGAAGAGCGAGCCCAGCACGAAGATCGTGAGCACGACATAGGTCGCCCGGCGTGGTTTGCCGAGTGCCGAGACGCCCCGCTTGAGTCCATTGTGGATCGTGGTCATTTCTTCTTCACCGCCGTGAGCCTGCCGGTGAGGAAGAAGTTCACCAGCGCGATCAGCACGATGATCACGAACAGCAGCCACGCGATCGCCGAGGCGTAGCCGAGTTCGTAGTTCTCGAAGGCCGTTTGGTAGAGGTACAACGTCACGGTCTGGAACTGGTTGGACGAGCCGCCGTTGTTCGAACCCGGCATGGCGTCGAACAGCTTGGGCTCGGTGAAGATCTGCAGGCCGCCGATGGTCGAAGTGATCGTGACGAAGATCAGCGTCGGCTTCAGCAACGGCAGTGTGATGCTGAAGAACCGGCGCGCGGTCCCCGCGCCGTCGATCAGCGCGGCCTCGTGCAGTTCCTTCGGGATGGCCTGCATCGCCGCCAGCACGATCAGCGCGTTGTACCCGGTCCAGCGCCAGTTCACCATGATCGCGATCGCGACATGGCTGCTGAACCGGCCGGCCTGCCAGTCGACCGGATCCAGCCCGATCGTCTGCAGAAGACCGTTGACCAGCCCGTACTTCGGCCCGAACAGGTTCGCGAAGATGATCCCGAGTGCCACCAGGCTGGCGGCGTAGGGGAGCAGGACGCCGACGCGCCAGCCGGTCGCCCCGCGGATCCTGGCGCTGAGCAGCGCCGCCAGGAGCACCGCGATGATCAGCTGCGGAACACTGGAGAGCAGGAAGATGCTGACGGTGTTCTCGAGCGCGTTCCAGAACTGCGTGTCGGCGAACAGTTCCTTGAAGTTGTCGAGGCCGAGGAAGGTGGGGTCGTCATCGCCCGCCTCCCAGCTGAACAAGGACACGTATGCCGTGTACAGCAGCGGGAACAACCCGACGATCCCGAACACCACGAAGAACGGGGCGATGTAGAGGTACGGCGAAACCTTGACGTCCCACCGGCTCAGCCGATGGCGGAGGGTGGGCCGGGGCGGCGTGCGCGCCCCGGCCTTCTCCTCGTCCGGCGCGATCTTGTCGACGACGGTCATCGGTCAGCGCGTGATCTTCTTCGCGGCGTCGAGCAGTTGCGTCCAGCCCTCGGCCGCGGACTTGCCCTGTTCGACGGCCTGCAGCGCCGGGCTCGACGCGTTCTCCTGGATCTGGCCGTCACCGGGGCCCTTGTACTGCGGCTTCGCGACCTTCTTGGCCTGCTCGGCGAACAGCTGCCCGATCTTGGCGCCACCGAAGTACGCGTCGGTCTCGCTCAGCAGCGCCGGGTCCTCCAGCGCCTTGACCTGGCTGGGGAAGGTGCCCTTCGCCTTGAACGCCTTGATCTGCTGCTCGGGCGCGGTCAGCCAGGCGGCGAGTTCGGCCGCCTCCTTCGGGTGTTTCGACTGCGTGGGCACAGTGAGGTACGAACCGCCCCAGTTGCCGCCGCCACCGGGGAAGGCCGCGGTGACCGCCCACTTGCCGGCGTTCTCCGGGCCGGAGTGCTCCTCGATCACACCGAGCATCCAGGCGGGGCACACCTTCGTGGCGAAGGCTCCCTGCTTGAACCCGGAATTCCACTCGTTGCTGAACGCGGTGAGCTTGGCCGACTGTCCTTTCGCGACGGCGCCGGTCACCTTGGCCCAAGCGTCCTTGATGCCCTGGTTGGTTTCCACCGCGAGCTTGTCGTCGCTGCCGATGTAGCCGGTGGGGAGCTGGTTGACCATGGCGTTGAAGTTCTGCGCGGCCGAGTCGAACCACGCCTTCCCGCCGGACTTGGCGACGTACTGCTCGCCCGCCGCGAAGTAGCTGTCCCAGGTCGCGAACAGTGGTTTGACCGCTTCGGGGTCGGACGGCATCCCCGCCGCTTCGAGCATGTCCTTGCGGTAGCACATGGCCAGCGGGCCGATATCCGTCCCGTAGCCGATGACCTTGCCGTCCTTGGTCTTCGCCGCGTCGTACTTCCAGCCGAGCCAGCGGTCGGGGGACACCTCCGCCGGGCCGATCTCGGTCAGGTCGTTGAACTTCGAACCCTTGTCGAGGACGTTCGACAAATGCCCTTCCTCGACGGCGGTGACGTCGGCGAGTCCGGAACCGGCGGCCAGTTTCGTGATCAGGTCCTGGTGGTACGGCCCGCCCTGACCGGTCTTGCGGTGGGTGATCTTGATGTTCGGGTGCAGCCGCTCGTACTCGGGGATCAGCTCCTCGTAGCCGAACTCGGTGAACGTCGCCAGTGACAGTTCGACCTTCGCGTTCGGGTCCGACGCGGCGGGCGCGCCGCCGTCGTCACCGCCGCACGCCGCCAGTCCGAACGTCGTCATCGTGATACCCAGTGCCAGCACCAGGCCGTTCCGGATGCTTCTCACGTCAATGTCCCTTGCAGGTGGGTGGGAAGAAATGGGAGCGCTCCCAGGATGGGCAGAGTCTGTCGCCAAGGTATGGCCGTGTCAATAGCTTGTAATGAGAGTGTTTCCGACAGGGGAGCGCTCTCAGTGCGATGCCTCGCCGGACACTAAGCTGTCGGTGTCCGGATGGAGCTGAAGAGTGAAGGTGGCGCTGGTGGGGCCTCGACCAGGGGAAGACGGCAGGCCGACGCTGGAAGACGTCGCCGCGTCCGCCGGGGTCAGCCGGTCGACGGCGTCCCGTGCGCTGAACGACGACGGCTACGTCAGCGCGCGCTCCCGCGAGAAGGTCCAGGCCGCGGCCCGCGAACTCGGGTACTCCCCGAACCAGGCGGCGAGATCCCTGGTGACCAAGCGGACCGGCGCGGTCGCGGTGGTCCTGTCGGAGCCGGAGGCGCGGCTGCTCGACGACCCGTACCGCACCGCGGTCATGCGTGCGGGCTATCGCGAGCTCGCCGACATCGGCTGTCAGATGGTCTTGATCTTCAGTGACACTCGCGAGGACCTCGACCGCACGGTCCGGTTCCTCGACGGCGGGCACGTCGACGGCGTGCTGGTGTTCGCGCCGCATCGCACCGACCCGCTGCCCAAGGCGTTGCGGCAGTTGAGGATCCCGGTGGTGTACGGCGGGCAGGCCGCCGGGCTCAAACGCGGTGTCCACGTCGTCGACTTCGACAACGAGGGCGGCGCGAAGCTCGCGGTCGCGCATCTGGTCGAGGCCGGCCACCGGCGGATCGCCACGATCGCGGGCCCGCAGGACCAGAGCGCGGCGATCGACCGGCTCTCCGGCTGGCGCAAGACCCTTCTCGACGCCGGGCTCGACCCGGCGGATCTGATGGAGGAGGGCGACTTCACCCTGACCGGCGGAGCGAAGGCGATGACGAACCTGCTCGCCCGGCGGCCCGACCTCGACGCGGTCTTCGTGGCCAGCGACATGATGGCCCTCGGCGCGCTCCGCACGCTGCATTCCGCCGGGCGGCGGATTCCCGCGGACGTCGCCGTCGTCAGCTTCGACGACAACGCGACCCTCGCGCCGGAGATGGACCCGCCGCTGACATCGGTCCATCAGGATCCTCGGGAACAGGTCCACGCGATGGTGGAGACGCTGCTCGCGGTGATGGACGACCGGGATCTCAAGCCCCGTCAGCGGATCTTGCCGGTCTCGCTCACGCATCGCGCCTCCAGTTGAGCCGAGGGTGGTCGTGAGTGGCGTTTCGGGTTCTAACCCGAATTGCCACTCACGAGGTCCCTTGTGCGGAGCCGGTCGTTTCGCGTGAGTGGACGGACGGCACCGCGAGTCGTCCCTCGGGACACATGTGTCGTCCAGGCAGTCACGCGAGTTGTCCCGCTGATCACGTGTGTCGTCCATCTGTACACGGCGGTAGGTGCCGAAGGCGTCCTTGGCACGTTCCGGCGACACCTCCCGGCTGGCACACCGAGCGGGTCCGTGACCCGACTGTGACTCGGCGAGCGCTTGACCCGGTTCGTGTTATCGCTAACACTTGCGGCACTCGTCACACGGTACCGGGATTGGGAGACAGGCGATGGCACGCGAAACCACCGAGAGCAAGCAGGCCAGTCTCACCGACGTGGCCGCGCTCGCGGGCGTTTCGCATATGACGGTCTCGCGCGTCATCAACGGCACCGGCCCGGTCCGCGCCGAGACGCGGGTCCGCGTCAACGCGGCGATCGAGCAACTGGACTACCGGCCGAACTCGGTCGCCCGCGCGCTGGTCACCGGCCGTTCGGGCACGCTCGGCGTGGTCGCGCTCGAGGCCAACCTCTACGGCCCGGCCAGCACTTTGAGCGGCATCGAGCACGCCGCTCGCGAGGCCGGCTACGCGACGACCATAACCAGCATCAGCCGCCCGGGCCGGTCGTCCATCACCGACGCCGTGGAGCGCCTCCGCCGCCAGGCCGTCGAGGGCATCGTCGTGATCGCGCCGCACGTCACCGCCGCCCGTGCGCTGGAGGCGGCGCCCAGTGACGTGCCGCTCGTCGCGGTCGGCGGCGGTGAGAAAGCGCCGGTCCCGGTGATCTCGGTCGATCAGTACGACGGCGCGCGCCGCGCCACCGAACACCTTCTCGGCCTCGGGCACGACACCGTCTGGCATGTGGCCGGGCCCGAGGACTGGCTGGAGGCGCTCGACCGCGAACGCGGCTGGCGCGAGACCTTGGAACGGCACGGCGCGCCGATCCCGCCCGTCATCCGCGGTGACTGGAGCGCCCGGTCCGGGTACGCGGCGGGGCGATCCCTCGTCGGTGAAAAGGGCCTGGACGCGGTGTTCGTGGCCAACGACCAGATGGCCCTCGGCTTCCTCCGCGCCTGCACCGAGGCGGGCGTGAACGTGCCGGGGGAGATGCGGATCGTCGGCTTCGACGACGTTCCCGAGGCGGCGTACTACACGCCGCCGCTGACGACGGTGCGCCAGGACTTCGTCGAAGTCGGCAGGCGCACGTTCGACCTGCTCCGCCGCCGCATGAACGGCGGTGAGAACCGAGATCGCGACCTGGTGGTCCCCGAACTGATCGTGCGGGAGAGCACCGGTCTTTCGTAGCGCCGAGAGCGGTCCCTGCGTCTCAAGGCGCGAATGTTAACGCTAACTCAATTGATCAGTGCGGATCTAGGAGTCGATGTGGCAAGAAAACCGTGGACGGCGATCGTGGCCGGAGTGGCCGGGCTGCTCCTGCTCTCCGCGTGCGGCGGTGGCGGCGGGACGGGTGGCGGCGGCGCCCTCACCCTCGGGTTCGCCCAGGTGGGCGCGGAAAGCGGCTGGCGCACGGCGAACACGAAGTCGATCCAGGAGTCCGCGAAGGCGGCCGGGATCGAGCTGAAGTTCTCCGACGCGCAGCAGAAGCAGGAGAACCAGATCGCCGCGATCCGGTCCTACATCCAGCAGAAGGTCAAGGTGATCGCCTTCTCGCCGGTCGTGGAATCCGGCTGGGACACCGTGCTCAAGGAGGCGAAGACGGCGAACATCCCGGTGATCCTCACCGACCGGGCCGTCGACTCGCCGGACAAGTCGCTGTACAAGACCTTCCTCGGTTCGGACTTCGTCGCCGAGGGCAAAAAGGCGGGCGAGTGGCTGGCCAAGGAATTCGGCTCCGCGGCGGGTGACGTCAGCATCGTGGAACTGCAGGGCACCACCGGTTCCGCGCCGGCGAACGACCGTAAGAAGGGCTTCGCCGACGTCATCGCGTCGAACCCGAAGTTCAAGGTCGTCGCGTCGCAGACCGGTGAGTTCACGCGCGCCAAGGGCAAGGAGGTCATGGAGGCCTTCCTGAAGTCCCAGCCCAAGATCGACGTGCTCTACGCGCACAACGACGACATGGCCCTCGGCGCCATCGAGGCGATCGAGGCGGCGGGCAAGGTGCCCGGCAAGGACATCAAGATCGTCTCGGTCGACGGCGTCCGCGACGCCCTGCAGGCACTGGCCGACGGCAAGATCAACCACGTCGTCGAATGCAACCCGCTGCTCGGCCCGCAGCTGATGGACCTGGTGAAGAAGGTCGCCGCCGGGGAGCAGGTGCCGCCGCGCATCGAGACCACCGAGACCGAATTCGACCAGGCCGCGGCGAAGGCCGCGCTGCCGCAACGCCAGTACTGAGCCGATGACGGAAACCCCTGCGATGCTGCGGATGAGCCATATCCGGAAGGAATTCCCCGGCGTGGTCGCCCTCGACGACGTCTCCTTCCGGATGTTCCCCGGCGAGGTGCACGCCCTGATGGGCGAGAACGGTGCCGGCAAGTCCACGCTGATCAAGGTGCTCACCGGCGTTTACGGGGTGGACGCGGGCACCATCGAACTCGACGGCGCCCGGGTCGCGTTCAGCGGCCCGGGGGAGGCACAGCGCTCCGGCGTGAGCACCGTCTACCAGGAAGTGAACCTCTGCCCGAACCTGTCGGTGGCGGAGAACATCTGCCTCGGCAAGGAGCCGCGACGGCGTGGCCGCATCGACTGGCGCGAGACGCGCCGCCGGGCGGCCGCGCTGCTGGCCAGGCTGGACGTCGAAGTGGACGTTTCGGCCGAGCTGGGCAGTTGCTCGATCGCGGTGCAGCAACTGGTCGCGATCGCCAGGGCGCTCGACGTCGAGGCGCGGGTGCTCGTGCTCGACGAGCCGACGTCCAGTTTGGACGCGGGCGAGGTCGAGCAACTGCTGAACGTGGTGCGTTCGCTGCGGGACCAGGGGATGGCGATCCTGTTCGTCTCGCATTTCATCGAACAGGTCTTCGCCGTCGCGGACCGGATGACGGTGCTGCGCAACGGAAAGCTGATCGGGGAGTACCGCACCGAGGAGATCACCCCGGTCGACCTGGTGACCAGGATGATCGGCAAGGAACTCGCGGCGCTCGAAGACATCGAGGACGCGGGGCACAGCCGGTCGGACGTCGCCGGGGCGCCCGTCTTCCTCGAAGCGGGCGACGTCGGCCGCAAGGGCGGTGTCGCGCCGTTCTCGCTCGACATCCGGTCCGGCGAGGTCGTCGGCCTCGCCGGGCTGCTCGGTTCGGGCCGCACCGAACTGGCGCGGTTGTTGTTCGGTGCCGATCACGCGGACAGCGGCTCGGTGCGGATCGACGGCGAGCCGGTGTCGCTCAAGACACCGCGGACCGGCCTCGACCACCGCATCGCGTTCTGCTCGGAGAACCGCAAGACCGAAGGCCTCGTCGAGGAACTCACCGTGCGGGAGAACATCGTGCTCGCGCTGCAGGCCTCACGTGGCTGGACCCGGCCGATCCCGCGGCGGCGGCAGGACGAGATCGCCGAGCGCTACATCAAGGCGCTCGACATCCGGCCCGCCAGCGCGGAGGCGAAGGTCGGCGACCTGAGCGGCGGCAACCAGCAGAAGGTGCTGCTCGCGCGGTGGCTCATCACCGAACCGCGGCTGCTGATCCTCGACGAGCCGACGCGCGGGATCGACATCGGCGCCAAGACGGAGATCCAGCGGCTGGTCGCGCGGCTCTCAGGGGAGGGGATGGCCGTGGTGTTCATCTCCGCCGAACTCGAGGAGGTGCTCCGGCTGAGCCATCGGGTCGTCGTGCTGCGCGACCGCGCGGTGGTCGCCGTGCTGGACAACGAAGCGCTGACCGCGGACCAGGTGATGGCGACGATGGCCGAAGGAGTCGCACGATGACCAAGCATCGGTTGTTCTGGCCGGTCGTCGCGCTGCTGGCGTTGCTGCTCGGCGACCTCATCGCGCATCCGGCGTTCTTCGCGATCGAGTTCCGCGACGGACATCTCTACGGGAACCTGATCGACATCCTCAAGAACGGCGCCCCGCTGATCCTCATCGCGATCGGTATGACGCTGGTGGTGGCGACGCGGGGGATCGATCTCTCCGTCGGTGCCGTCGTCGCGATCAGTGGCGCGCTCGCGTGCCTGCACCTCAGCGGACTCGGCGATCAGAACAGTGTCGGCGGGACGCTCGCGGCGGTCGGGATGGCGCTGGGGCTCGCCCTCGTGCTCGGTCTGTGGAACGGCTGGCTCGTGGCGGTGCTGGGCATCCAGCCGATCATCGCGACGCTGATCCTGATGGTCGCCGGTCGTGGCATCGCCCAGCTGATCACCGGTGGCCAGATCATCACCGTCAATTCGCATCCGTACGAATGGATCGGCAGCGGCTTCACCTTCGGCCTGCCCAGTGCGATCCTCATCGCGCTGGCCGTGTTCGCCATCGCCGCCGTGCTGGTCCGCCGGTCGGCGCTGGGGCTGCTGGTCGAATCGGTGGGCGGAAACCCGGAGGCGGGCAGGCTCGCCGGGCTCAGGTCGGCGCGGCTGATCTGGCTCACCTACGTCTTCTGCGCGCTTTGCGCCGGCATCGCCGGTCTGATGATCAGCGCGAACGTGCACAGCGCCGACGGCAACAACGCCGGGCAGTTCATCGAACTGGACGCGATCCTCGCCGTCGTCATCGGCGGGACGCAGCTGACCGGCGGCCGGTTCTCGCTCACCGGCTCGGTGATCGGCGCGCTGCTCATCCAGACGTTGACGACGACGGTCTACGCGCTCGGCATCGCGCCGCAGGCGATCATGCTGTTCAAGGCCGTGGTCGTGCTGGCGGTCTGCCTGATGCAGTCGCCGGTGTTCCGCCGGAAGCTCGCCCGGCGGCGGAGAACGGCCCCGCCGTCGCCCGCGGTCCGGCCGGAGAAGGTGGAGGCCGGGGTATGACGACACTCGACCGCATCAAGGGTTACCGTCCCCGGCAACGGCATCTGCCGATCCTGGCGACGATGGCGATGCTCATCGGCGCGTACGTCTACGGCGCTTCGAGCTACACGGCGTTCGGGTCCGGCCAGGTCGTGCTCGACCTGTTCATCAACAACGCCTTCCTGCTGGTCGTCGCCGTCGGGATGACGTTCGTGATCCTCACCGGCGGCATCGACCTGTCGGTGGGCTCGGTGGTGGCACTGTCCACTGTGGTCTCGGCCGACCTGCTGCAGAACCAGGGCTGGCCGGTGCTCGCGGTGATCCCCGCGGTACTGGCGATCGGCGCGGCGCTCGGCTTCGGGATGGGCGTGCTGGTCCAGGTGTTCGAGATCCAGCCGTTCATCGCGACGCTGATCGGGATGTTCTTCGCCAGGGGGCTCTGCTACACGATCAGCACCCAGGCGTACTCGATCGACGATCCGACGGTCGCGAGCCTCGCGCAGACGCAGATCCCGCTCGGCGGGGAGCTGCACATCTCGATCGGTGTGGTCGTCGCGCTCGTGGTGGTCGGGGCGGCGGCGTACGTCCTGTACGGGACCAGGTTCGGCCGGACGGTGTACGCGATCGGCGGGAACCCGAAGTCGGCGTTGCTGATGGGGCTCAATGTCGGCCGCACACGGATCACGGTCTACACGCTCAGCGGGTTCTGCTCGGCGCTCGGCGGGCTGCTCCTGGTGCTGTACAAATCCTCCGGCGATCCGCTCAACGGTGTGGGGCTGGAGCTCACCGCGATCGCGGCCGTCGTCATCGGCGGCACGCTGCTCACCGGCGGCTCCGGCTACGTCCTCGGGACGGTGCTCGGGATCATGGTGCTGGGCATCATCCAGACCCTGATCACCTTCGACGGCACGCTGAACTCCTGGTGGACCTCGATCATCACCGGTGCGCTGCTGTTCGCCTTCATCGTGCTGCAACGCCTCGTCGGGAGGCGGGCGACGTAAGACGGAACTCGCGTGATTGTGCCCGTGACTCGCGTGATTGAAGGCGGACCGGCTTCAATCACGCGAGTCACGGCTCCAAACACGGGTGATCGTGGTTTTCGACCAGAAATGTGAACGCTAACAGTTCGGGAGAAGAAGTGAGTACAAGGGAGCCGCTGGTCGTCGGCGTCGACTTCGGGACGCTGTCCGGCCGGGCCGTCGTGGTCCGCGTCCGCGACGGGGCGGAACTGGGCAGCGCGGTTTCGGAGTACCGGCACGGCGTGATCGACCGGATCCTGCCGCAGACCGGCCACGGGCTTCCGCCGGACTGGGCGCTCCAGGTGCCGTCGGACTACGTCGACGTCCTCCGCACCGCCGTGCCGGAGGCCGTCCGTACGGCCGGGGCGGATCCCGCCGACGTGATCGGCATCGGCACCGATTTCACCGCGTGCACCATGGTGCCGACGACGGCCGACGGCACGCCGCTGTGCGAACTGCCCGAGTTCGCCGGGGACCCACACGCCTACGTGAAGCTGTGGCGTCATCATTCCGCCCAGCCGCAGGCCGACCGGATCAACGCGCTGGCCCGGAAGCGCGGCGAGTCTTGGCTGCCGCGCTATGGCGGGCTGATCTCCTCGGAGTGGGAGTTCGCCAAGGCGCTGGAGGTCTTCGAAGAGGCGCCCGAGGTCTATACCCGGATGCGCCACTGGGTCGAACTCGCCGACTGGATCGTCTGGCAGCTCACGGGAACCTACGTCCGCAACGCCTGCACCGCCGGCTACAAGGGCATCCTGCAGGACGGCCACTACCCGAGCACGGAGTTCCTGGAGGAGCTGGCTCCCGGCTTCGGGTCCTTTGTGGACGACAAGCTCGTGCACCCGCTGGGCGCCCTCGGCGCGAAGGCGGGCCGCCTGAGCGCTCAAGCGGCGGAATGGACCGGGCTGCCCGAAGGGATCGCGGTCGCGGTCGGCAACGTCGACGCGCATGTCACCGCCCCCGCCGTCCAGGCGGTGGAGCCGGGGCAGATGGTCGCGATCATGGGCACCTCCACCTGTCACGTGATGAACGGCGCCGAACTGCGCGAGGTGCCGGGGATGTGCGGTGTCGTCGACGGCGGGATCGTGTCCGGGAAGTGGGGTTACGAGGCCGGGCAGAGCGGTGTCGGCGACATCTTCGCGTGGTTCGTCGAACACGGTACGCCCGCGTCCTATGTGGACGACGCCAGGGAGGCGGGAATCTCGGTCCACGAACTGCTCACGCGGCTCGCCTCGATGCAGGAGATCGGCGAACACGGACTGGTCGCGCTCGACTGGCATAGCGGGAACCGGTCGGTACTGGTCGACCACGAGCTGTCCGGCGTCGTCGTCGGGCAGACCCTCGCGACCCGCCCCGAGGACACCTATCGCGCGCTCCTGGAGGCGACCGCGTTCGGTACCAGGACGATCATCGAGACCTTCGAACGCGCCGGGGTACCGGTCACCGAACTGATCGTCGCCGGTGGCCTGGTCAAGAACCCGCTCCTGATGCAGATCTACGCCGACGTCACGAACCTGCCGCTTTCCGTTGCCGGTTCGGCGCAGAGTCCCGCGCTGGGCTCGGCGATCCACGCCGCGGTCGCCGCCGGGGCGCACGCCGACGTCCCGGCCGCCGCGCTCGCGATGGGCTCGGTCCGCCGGGCGGTCCACCGCCCGATCGCCGAGAACGTCAAGGCCTACAACGACCTCTACGCCGAGTACGCCGCGTTGCACGACTACTTCGGCCGAGGGGCCAACGACGTCATGCACCGGCTCGCCGCCCGGCGCCGTTCCGTCCGGAAAGGACTGCACCGATGAGCCTCGCCGTGGAGATCACGGACACCTTCGAAGAGCTGCGCGACACCGTCGCCCGCTTGCACAGCGAGCTGACCCGCTACGAGCTGGTCATCTGGACCGCGGGCAACGTGTCGGCGCGGGTCCCCGGACACGACCTGATGGTGATCAAGCCGTCCGGGGTGTCCTACGACGAACTGAGTGCCGACACGATGGTCGTCACCGACCTGTACGGCGAGGTCGTCCACGGCGACCTCGCGCCGTCCTCGGACACGGCCGCACACGCCTACGTCTACCGGCACATGCCGGAGGTCGGCGGGGTCGTGCACACGCATTCGACCTACGCGACCGCGTGGGCCGCGGTCGGGGAGCCGATCCCGTGCGTGCTCACGATGATCGCGGACGAGTTCGGCGGCGAGATCCCGGTCGGGCCGTTCGCGCTCATCGGAGACGACTCGATCGGCCGGGGCATCGTCGAGACGCTGCGGTCCAGCCGGTCGCCCGCGGTGCTGATGCGCAACCACGGCCCGTTCACCGTCGGCCGCACCGCACGCGACGCGGTCAAAGCCGCCGTGATGGTCGAGGACGTCGCCAAGACCGTCCACCTCGCTTCCGCGCTGGGCACGCCGGAACCACTGTCCCGACAGGACGTGGACCGGCTCTACGCGCGCTACCAGAACGTCTACGGCCAGCAGGGAGAGAAGTGAGCACACAACGCAAGACCGAGGTCTGGTTCCTCACCGGGAGCCAGGCGCTGTACGGCGAGGAGACCCTCGAACAGGTCGCGGGCCAGTCGTTGCAGATCCAGCGGATGCTGGCCGACACCGGCCGGATCTCGGCGGAGATCGTCGCCAAGCCGGTGCTGACGGAGCCGTCGGCGATCCGGCGGGTGATGCTCGAAGCCAACGCGGACGACGCGTGTGTCGGGGTGATCGCCTGGATGCACACGTTCTCGCCGGCGAAGATGTGGATCACCGGGCTCGACGCGCTGCGGAAACCTCTGCTGCACCTGCACACCCAGCTCAACGAGGCGCTGCCGTGGGAGTCCATCGACATGGACTTCATGAACCTGAACCAGGCCGCGCACGGCGACCGCGAGTTCGGCTACATCCAGACCCGGCTCGGAGTGCCGCGCAAGACCATCGCCGGGCACGCCGCGGATCCGTCGGTCGCCGACCGGATCGACGCCTGGGTCCGCGCGGCGGTCGGCCGCCAGACGATCGGCTCGCTCAGGCTCGCGCGGTTCGGTGACAACATGCGCGACGTCGCGGTCACCGACGGGGACAAGGTCGAGGCGGAGCTGAAGTTCGGCGTCTCGGTGAACACCTACGGCGTCAACGAACTCGTCGCCCTGGTCGACGCGGTGTCCGATACGGAGGTCGACAAGCTCGTCCAGGAGTACGCCGACACGTACGCGCTCGCACCGGAACTGACGAAGGCGGGGGAGCGGCACGAGTCGCTGCGCTACGCGGCCCGGATCGAGCAAGGGCTTCGCACGTTCCTGACAGGCGGCGGTTTCGGCGCGTTCACCACGAACTTCGAGGACCTCGGCGGCCTGCGGCAGCTCCCCGGCCTCGCCGTGCAGCGGCTGATGGCCGACGGCTACGGCTTCGGCGGCGAGGGCGACTGGAAGACGTCCGCGCTGCTGACCGCGGTGAAGGCGATGGGCCGCGATTCCGAGCGCGGAACGTCCTTCATGGAGGACTACACCTACCACTTCGGCCCCGGTGAACCGAAGATCCTCGGCGCGCACATGCTCGAGGTTTGCCCGAGTATCGCCGCCGCCAAGCCTTCGTGCGAGATCCATCCGCTCGGCATCGGCGGCCGTGAGGATCCCGTCCGGCTGGTGTTCGACGCCGCCGCCGGTGACGCCGTGGTGATCGGCCTCGCCGACCTCGGCGACCGGTTCCGGCTGGTGGCCAACGAGGTCGAGGTCGTCGCACCGGACGAACCGCTGCCGAACCTGCCGGTGGCGCGCGCGGTGTGGAAGCCGGCGCCGTCGCTGGCGACCTCCGCCGAGGCGTGGATCACCGCGGGCGGACCGCACCACACGGTGCTCACCCAGGCCGTCGGCGCCGAAACGATCCGGGATTTCGCCACCATGCTCGACGTCGAACTGCTGGTGATCGACCAGTCCACGACGCCCGCCTCGATCGCCGACCGGATGCGCTGGAACCAGGCGTACTACCGGCTCGCACAAGGATTCTGATCGGTCCCCACCGGAAAGAAGGAACAATGAAGTTCACGAAACTGGCCACATTGGCCGTGGCGGTCGGCCTCGGTGCCGCGCTGACGGCCTGCGGTTCGAGTCAGAAGACCGTCGATCAGCAGGCGGCCGCGGGAGGTGCCGCGGGTGGGCTCGTCGGCGTCACGATGCCGACCAAATCCTCGGAGCGCTGGATCCACGACGGCGACAACATCAAGGCGGCGCTTGAGAAGCTGGGCTACCAGGTCGACCTTCAGTACGCCGAGGACGACATCCCCACCCAGGTGAACCAGATCGAGAACCAGATCACCAAGGGCGCGAAACTGCTCGTGATCGCCTCGATCGACGGCACCGCGATCACCACCCAGCTGCAGGAGGCCGCGGACAAGAAGATCCCGGTCATCGCCTACGACCGGCTGATCCGCAACACGCCGAACGTCGACTACTACGCGACCTTCGACAACTTCAAGGTCGGCGTGCAGCAGGCGACGTCGCTGCTCACCGGGCTCAAAGTGCTCAAAGAGGACGGTTCGCCGGGTGAGGGCAAGGGCCCGTTCAACATCGAGCTCTTCGCGGGTTCGCCGGACGACAACAACGCGACGTTCTTCTTCAACGGCGCCATGTCGGTGCTGAAGCCGTACCTCGACAACGGGACGCTGGTGGTCAAGAGCGGCCAGACCGCGTTCAACGTCGCGGCGATCCTGCGCTGGCAGGCGGCGACCGCGCAGCGGCGGATGGAAGACCTGCTGACCAAGACCTACAGCTCCGGCGACAAGGTCCAGGGCGTGCTCTCGCCGTACGACGGGCTCTCCATCGGCATCCTCTCGGCGCTCAAGAGCAATGGTTACGGAACACCTGGCCAGCCGTATCCGGTGGTCACCGGACAGGACGCCGAGGTCGCGTCGGTGAAGTCGATCATCGCGAACGAGCAGTACTCGACGATCTTCAAGGACACCCGCAAACTCGCCGAGACCACGGTCAAGATGGCCGACGCGGTGCTCAAGGGCGGCAAGGCCGAGACCAACAACACGACGGATTACAACAACGGCCAGAAGGTCGTCCCGGCGTTCCTGCTGGAGTCGGTGATCCTCAACAAGGGCAACTACCAGAAGGAACTCATCGACTCGGGCTACTACAAAGCGGAACAGCTGAGGTAGGGACGTGACCGACGAAATCCTTCGGATGCGGGGGATCACCAAGACCTTCCCCGGCGTCAAGGCGCTGCAGGACGTCAACCTGTCGGTGCGCCGGGGAGAGATCCACGCGATCTGCGGCGAGAACGGCGCGGGCAAGTCCACGCTGATGAAGGTGCTCTCGGGCGTCTACGCGCACGGCTCGTACGACGGCGAGATCGTCTTCGACGGCGAGCCGTGCGCGTTCTCCGCGATCCGCGACAGCGAACGGCGCGGCATCGTGATCATCCACCAGGAACTCGCGCTGTGCCAGCAGCTGTCCATCGCGGAGAACATCTTCCTCGGCAACGAGAAGGCCCGCGGCGGGCTGATCGACTGGAACCGGACCAACGCCGAAGCCGGCGAGCTGTTGCGGCGCGTCGGCCTGCGGGAGAACCCGGTGACGCCGGTGCTGGACATCGGCGTCGGCAAACAGCAGTTGGTGGAGATCGCCAAGGCACTGTCCAAAGAGGTCAAACTGCTGATCCTGGACGAGCCGACGGCGGCGCTGAACGACGACGATTCGGCGCATCTGCTCGAACTGTTGCGCGGGCTTCGCGACGACGGCGTCACCTGCGTCCTGATCTCGCACAAGCTCAACGAGATCGCCGCGATCGCCGACTCGATCACCATCCTGCGCGACGGCAGGACGATCGAGACGCTGGACGCGAGCACGGTGACCGAAGACCGGATCATCGCCGGGATGGTCGGCCGGAAGCTGGAGAACCGGTTCCCGCCGAGGGAACCGCGGATCGGCGACGAGGTCCTCCGGATCGAGGACTGGACCGTGCACAGCCCGACGCAACACGGCCGGGTGGTCGTCGACGGCGCGAGCCTGACGCTGCGGCGCGGCGAGATCGTCGGGCTGGCGGGGCTGATGGGCGCCGGGCGGACCGAACTCGCGATGAGCGTGTTCGGTCGCTCGTACGGCAAGGACATCTCCGGCCGCCTGATCAAGGACGGCAAGGAGATCGAGGTGCGCACGGTCGGCGACGCCGTCGCGAACGGGATCGCCTACGCCACAGAGGATCGCAAACGCTACGGCCTGAACCTCATCGAGGACATCCAGCGCAACGTCTCCGGTGCCGCGCTGGGCAAACTCGCGCGCCGCGGCTGGGTGGACGAGAACGAGGAACACCGTGTCGCCGAAGAATTCCGCAAGAGCATGAACATCAAGGCACCGGACGTGCGCAGCGTGACCGGCACGCTCTCCGGCGGCAACCAGCAGAAGGTCGTGCTGTCCAAATGGATCCTCACCGATCCGGACGTGCTGATCCTCGACGAGCCGACCCGCGGTATCGACGTCGGCGCGAAGTACGAGATCTACACGATCGTCAACCGGCTCGCCGACGAGGGGAAGGCCGTGCTGGTCATCTCGTCCGAGCTGCCGGAGCTGCTCGGCTTGTGCGACCGGATCTACACGCTGTCGGCCGGCCGGATCACCGGTGAGGTCGGCCGGGCCGAGGCCACCCAAGAGGTCCTCATGCGGGCGATGACCAGGGAACAGGAGTAAGACATGAGCACCGCCTCCGCCGACACCGTCACCGGTGCCGGTGAACAGCAGGGAGCCGCGCCGGCCAGGGCGCCGCGCCGGATCTCGTTCAACCCGCGCGAGAGCGGCATCTACGTCGCGTTCGCGCTGATCGTCGTGTTGTTCTCGATCCTCACCGGCGGCGCGCTGCTGGAACCGCAGAACATCTCGAACCTGATCGTGCAGAACTCGTACGTGCTGATCCTCGCGATCGGCATGATCCTGATCATCATCGCCGGGCACATCGACCTGTCGGTGGGGTCCGTGGTGGCGTTGACCGGCGCGATCTCGGCCGTGCTGATGGTGAACCTCGGCGTGGCGTGGCCGATCGCGTTGCTCATCACGCTGGTCGTCGGCGCGGTGATCGGGGCATGGCAAGGGTATTGGGTCGCGTACTTCGGGATTCCCGCGTTCATCGTGACGCTGGCCGGGATGCTGATCTTCCGCGCGCTGACGCTCACCGTGCTCGGGAATCAGGGGATCGGCCCGTTCCCGGACGAGGTGCGCACGCTGGCGAACGGGTTCACCGGCGGCTATCTCGGCAACATCGGGCTCGGCCCGCTCGGCGGCGCCGACGTGGTCAGCCTGCTCGTGGGTGCCCTTGCCATCGCGGGTGCGATCGTCTCGCGGTGGCGCAAGCGGACGGCCCGGCTGAACTACCTGCAAGAGGTCGATCCGCTGCCGATGTTCCTGCTGAAGATCGCCGCGGCGGCCGCCGTCGTGCTGTTCGTGGTGGTGCAGCTGGCGCGGTACAAGAACCTGCCGTGGGTGCTGATCCTGCTGTCCGTGCTGGTGATCGGCTACTCGCTGGTGACGACGCGGGCGGTGTTCGGCCGCCACATCTACGCCATCGGCGGGAACCTGCAGGCGGCGACGCTGTCCGGCGTGAAGGTCAAGAGCGTGACGTTCTGGATCTTCGTCAACATGGGCGTGCTCTCCGCGCTCGCCGGGATCATCGTGGCCGGACGGCTCAACCAGGCCGGGCCGACCGCGGGCAACATGTTCGAACTCGACGCGATCGCTGCGGCGTTCATCGGCGGCGCCGCGGTGCAGGGCGGGGTCGGCAAGGTGGTCGGCGCGATCACCGGCGGGCTGATCATGGGCGTGATCAACAACGGCATGTCCCTGATCGGCGCGCCGACCGAGAGCGTGAACCTGGTGAAGGGCTTCGTGCTGCTCGCCGCCGTCGCCTACGACATCTGGACCAAACGGCGGGCCCGGACCGCCGCCTGACGTCGTGAGTGGCGATTCGGGTTCTAACCCGAATCGCCACTCACGACCAACTTGACCGACGCCTCACCCCCGGTTTCCTCGCAACGTCGCGAAAGGAAGTGCTGTGCGCAGCAGATCAGCCCGGATAAGTGTGCTGTCCCTGACCATCGCCGCCGGTGTCCTCGTGCCCGTTCAGACCGCTTCGGGCCAGACACCGGCGACCGACTACAGCCTCGCCGTGGACGCGGCGGGACGTGGTGCCACGATCGACCGTTCGATGTACGGCGTCTTCTTCGAGGACATCAACCGTGCCGCGGACGGCGGGCTGTACGCGGAACTCGTGCAGAACCGCTCCTTCGAATACGACAAGGCCGACAACGCGTCGTACACCCCGTTGACGTCGTGGGCACCCACGTCGGTCGACGGGGGCACCGGCACGGCGACGGTGGCCGACGACGACCTGCGGCTCAACGAACGGAACCGGCGCTATCTCAAGCTCCAGTTGTCGAGCGGCGAGTACGGCGTCGCGAACTCGGGCTACAACTCGGGGATCCGGGTCGAAAGGGGCAAGCAGTACGACTTCTCGGTGTTCGCCCGGACCGATCGCGCGGCGGGCACCCCGCTCACGGTGGCCGTCACCGACCCGGCGGGGAAGACGCTCGCCGATCCGCTGCGGGTCCAGGTCCGCGGCGATGGCTGGGTCAAGTACACAGGCACCGTTCGAGTGCGGGAGTCGAGCGCGCTGGGCAGGCTCGCGCTGACCGCGTCCGGCGGTGGCACGCTGCGGCTGGACATGGTGTCGCTCTTCCCTCGCGACACCTACAAGAACCGTCCCAACGGCATGCGGGCCGACCTCGCGGAGAAGATCGCGGCGCTCAAGCCCGGTTTCGTGCGCTTCCCCGGCGGCTGTCTCGTCAACACCGGCAGCCACCAGGGCTACGAGGCGCCGAACTGGGAGCGGAAGCGCTCGTACCAGTGGAAGGACACGATCGGCCCGGTCGAGCAGCGGGCCACGAACGCGAATTTCTGGGGCTACAACCAGTCCTACGGCATCGGCTACTACGAATACTTCCAGTTCTCCGAGGACATCGGTGCGATGCCGCTGCCAGTGGTGCCGGCGCTGGTCACCGGCTGCGGGCAGAACAAGGCGACCGATGATCCGGCGCTGCTGCGGCGGCACATCCAGGACACCCTCGACCTGATCGAGTTCGCCAACGGCCCGGCCACCTCGACCTGGGGCAAGAAGCGGGCCGAGATGGGGCATCCGGCGCCGTTCAACCTGACGCATCTCGGTGTCGGCAACGAGGAGAACCTGCCCGACGAGTTCTTCGCCCGGTTCACCGAGTTCCGCAAGGCGATCGCGGCGAAGTACCCGGGCATCACGGTGATCAGCAACTCGGGACCGGACGACACCGGCACGACGTTCGACCGGCTGTGGGACCTGAACCGGAACGCGAAGGTCTCGATGGTCGACGAGCATTACTACAACAGTCCACAGTGGTTCCTGCAGAACAACCAGCGGTACGACTCCTACGACCGCAACGGTCCGAAGGTGTTCCTCGGGGAGTACGCGTCGCTGGACAACAAGTTCGGCAACGCGCTGGCCGAGGCCGCGTACATGACCGGGCTGGAACGCAATGCCGACGTCGTCAAGCTCGCGTCGTACGCGCCGCTGCTGGCGAACACCGACTACGTGCAGTGGAAACCGGACATGATCTGGTTCGACAACCAGCGCTCGTGGGCGTCGGCCAGCTACGAGACGCAGAAGCTGTTCATGACCAACGTCGGTGACCACGTCGTCCCGAGCAAGGCGTCGGCCACACCGGCCACGGTCGCGCCCATCTCAGGTGCGATCGGGCTGTCCACCTGGGCGACGAGCGCGGCGTACGACGACGTCAAGGTCACCTCGGCCGACGGCGTGCCACTGTTCTCGGACGACTTCTCCGGCGACGATTCGCGCTGGTCGAAGGTGGCCGGACGGGGATCGTGGGCGGTGTCGAACGGTGCCTACGTCCAGTCGGATCAGGCGGCCGAGAACACCCTCGTGACCGCCGGCGATCCCTCGTGGAGCAACTACGACTTCTCCGTGAAGGCGACCAAGACTGGCGGCAAGGAAGGCTTCCTGATCGCGTTCGGCGTGAAGGACACCGGCAACAACTACTGGTGGAACCTCGGCGGCTGGAACAACACCGTCTCGGCCGTGGAGAAGACCGAAGGCGGCGGCAAGCAGACCCTGCTTCAGAACGACACCAGGATCGAGACCGGCAGGCAGTACGACCTGCGGGTGGAGGTCCGGGGCCGTCAAGTGACGTTGTTCCTCGACGGGCAGAAGTGGGGTTCGTTCACCGACGACAAGGTCGCCGAGCCGTTCCGTCAGGTCGTCACTCGGGACGTCAAGACCGGGGAACTGGTGGTCAAGGTGGTCAACGCCCAGGCATCGGCCGCCCGGACCCGCGTCGACCTCGGAGCTCACGTCCAGCCTGGCGCGACCGCCCGCGTGACGACGTTGCAGGGCTCGCCGGACGACGTCAACACCGCCTTCACCACGCCGATCGCACCGCGCGAATCGCGGTTCTCCGGCGTTTCGAACACCTTCACGTACACCTTCCCGCCGAACTCCGTGACCTTCCTGCGGTTCCCGGCCCGAGTGAGGGGATGACCATGACCATCGACCGTCGTGACCTGTTCAGAGCGGGAGGCGGGCTGCTGGCCGCCACCGCCGTCGGAAGCCTGGCGCCGGGTACGGCTCAGGCCGCTGACGCCGCACCGACGTCGTTGACCACCCGGAACCCGCTGGTCGAGCAGCGGGCGGATCCCTTCATCACCCGGCCGGTGAACGGGATGTACTACCTGACCGGTTCGGTGCCCGAGTACGACCGGATCGTCGTCCGCGGTGCAGCCACGCTCGACGGCCTGGCCACCGCCCGGGAGACGACGATCTGGCGACGTCCGTCGTCCGGGAAGATGGGCGGCCACATCTGGGCGCCGGAACTGCACCGGATCGACGGGCGCTGGTACGTCTACTTCGCCGCGGGCGACTCCGACGACGTGTTCCGCATCCGGACCTACGTGCTGGAGTCCACTTCGGACGATCCGCGTGCGGGCACCTGGGTCCTTCGCGGACAGATGGTGACGAAGTGGGACACCTTCACCCTGGACTCGACGACGTTCGAGCATCGCGGCAAACGGTACTTCGCCTGGGCGCAGAGCGAACCCGGGATCGCCACCAACAGCAATCTGTACCTCGCCGAGATGGCGTCACCGCTCGCGCTGAAGGGCGATCCCGTCCGGCTCGCGGTGCCGACGCCGCCCTGGGAGATCCAGGGGTTCAAAGTCAACGAAGGGCCGGCGGTGCTCATCCGCAACGGGCGGGTGTTCATGACGTACTCGGCCAGCGCCACCGACGCCCGCTACTGCATGGGGCTGCTCACCGCCGACGAACGTTCGGATCTGCTGGACCCACGGTCGTGGACGAAGTCGCCGCAGCCGGTGTTCACCACGAACGAGGCGACCCGGCAGTACGGTCCCGGGCACAACTCGTTCACCGTCGCCGAGGACGGCTCCGACGTCCTCGTGTACCACGCCCGCGACTACCGCGACATCACCGGCGACCCGCTTTACGACCCGAATCGGCACACCCGGATCCAGCGGCTGTACTGGAACGACGACGGGACGCCGAGTTTCGGCGTCCCGGTCGGCAAAGGCGGACCTTGCGTGCGACTGTCCCCGTTGGACGATCCCGCGTCGTACGTGCGGCACTACGAATACCGGCTGACCGCGGACGGCAATGTCCGGGAGCTGGCCGATTCCCAGTTCCGCATCGTCGCGGGGTTCCGCGGCGCGGGCACCGTCGCATTGCAGTCGGTGAACTTCCCGGACCGATATGTCCGGGTCGTCGACGCGACGACCGTGCGGATCGACCCGTACGACGAAAGCGACGCCTATGGCCGGGCGGCGAGTTTCACCCAGGTGCCGGGCCTTTCCGACCGGCTGGCGGTGTCGTTCCGTCTCCCGGGTGAACCTGCCACCTATTTGGCCCACGACAAGGGAAGGATCTTGGTCTTCCGTCCCGGTACCGCGGTGCGGGATCGTCAACGGGTCAGCTTCCGGCTCGGCTGAACTCCCTGGGAGGTTGAACGCAGTGCTGCGAACACGCCCCATCGTCCTGGTTCTGGCGATGCTCGCCGGGACCCTCGTCGCGACCGGCTCTCCGGCGGCCGCCGACGTCCAGTCCTATCTCGACGATCCACGAAAAGTCTCCGAAGGACAGGAGCCACCGCACGCCCACCTTCGTCCGTACGCGGATGTTTCCGCCGCGGCCCGCCGTGACGAACGCAGCCCCTACACGATGTCGCTCGACGGCAAATGGCGGATCGCCATGGCGGACAATCCCTCTCTGGTGCCGAAGGGGTTCCACGACGACGGATACGACACGTCGGGCTGGCGCGAGGTGTCCGTGCCGCACACCTGGCAGACGGACGGTCTGGACCACCCGATCTTCCGCAACATCGCCACCGAGATCCAGCCCGACGACCCGCCGCGCGTCCCCCGCGACGTGAACCCGACCGGCGCCTACGTCCGCGACTTCACCCTGCCCGCCCAGTGGTCGGAGCGCGAGACCTTCCTGCGCTTCGAGGGCGTCACGTCGGCGTACTTCGTCTGGGTGAACGGGACGTACATCGGCTATGACCAGGGCGGCTACACGCCTGCGGAGTTCGACATCTCCTCCGCGCTGCGGCCGGGGCCGAACCGGATCGCCGTGCAGGTGCACCGCTGGAGTGCCGGTGCGTACCTGGAAGACGTCGACCAGTGGCGATACTCGGGCATCTTCCGCTCGGTGACCCTGCATTCGACGCCGGGGACGTTCATTCAGGACGTCGGGCTGACGACCGATCTCGACGCGACCTACACCGATGCCACCCTCAAGGCCGCGGTCGAGGTCGCCACCAAACCCGGCGGTACCGCCGGCAAGCACCGCGTGGGGCTCAGCTTGCGCGACGCGGCGGGCAAGGAGGTCGGGACCACGAGTGCGGAGGTCGACGCGGGCGGCAAGACCGCGTTGAGCCTGCCCGTCCGCAACCCGGCGAAGTGGACCGATGAGACGCCGAACCTCTACACGGCCGTCCTCACGCTGACCGCGCCCGACGGCCGCGTCACGCACATCACCAGTGAGACGACCGGGTTCCGCGAGATCGAAATCCGCGACAAGCAGCTGCTGGTCAACGGGAAACGGGTGCTGTTCAAGGGCGTCAACCGCGCCGAGACCGACCCCGATCACGGCAGGCACGTGCCCCGGCGCGCGCAGGAGCGTGACGTCGCGCTGATGAAGCAGCTCAACGTCAACGCTGTCCGCACTTCGCACTACCCGTCGGATCCCTATTTCTACGAACTGGCCGACCGGCACGGGCTCTGGATCGACGACGAGATCGACATCGAGACCCACAACCACGAGAACTGTGCCCGCTATTGCCAGGCGAACGACCCGGCCTGGCGGGACGCGTTCTTCGACCGCATGATCGGCATGGTCGAACGGGACAAGAACCACCCGAGCGTCTTCCTGTGGGACACCGGTAACGAGGCAGGTCTCGGCGCGCACCACTTCGCGCTGGCGGAATGGCTGGACGCGAACGAGCCGACCCGGCCGATCTACCACCAGTCGAACAGCCCGGACGGTGACGCGCCGTTCGCCGACGTCTGGGGGCCGCGGTATCCGTCGCCGGAGAAGTTCGCCGAACAGGCGAAGAACACCACGAAACCGCTGATCTTCGGGGAGTACGCCCACGCGATGGGCAACAGTCTCGGCAACTTCCGGGAGTTCTGGGACACGATCCGGGCGAATCCGCAGACCCAGGGCGGGTTCATCTGGGACTGGGCGGAGCAGAACATCCGGCAGCCGATCCGGCTCACGCCGGATTCGTCGGGTAACGACATCTCGGCGCATCTCAGTGGAAAACCGGAGCTGGTCGACGGTCATCGCGGCAAGGCGCTGGCGTTGTCGGGTCTCGACGATTTCGTCGAGGTCTACCGCGACCGGAAACTCGACATCACCGGGAAGGCGCTCACGCTGGACGCCTGGGTGAAACCGGGGAAATGGACCGGTGACTTCCGCATCCTCGGCAAGGGCGACCACCAGTACGCGCTGAAGATGAAGACGCAGGACACGCTCGAGTTCTTCATCCACAGTGGAACGTGGCAGGCGGTGCAGGCGAAGGTGCCCGCCGACTTCTACGGGAACTGGCACCGGGTGAGCGGCACCTACGACGGGACGGCCCTGCGGCTGTATCTCGACGGCAAGGAGATCGGGAGCAAGCCGTTCACCGGCGCGATCGACTCGTCCTCGGCCGAGGTCAACGTCGGCCGCGACTTCGAGACGTCGTGGAACGACCCGTCGACCATCGGCTGGATGGGCCGCGGAGCCGTCGACGACGCCCGCATCTACGACAAGCCGTTGTCCGCCACGGAGCTGTCCGGCGCGGCTCCCGCGGACGGGGCCGTGCTGGCACTGGACTTCGACAGCGTCACGGAGCGGGGGAGTCACCTGTCCTACGGCTCCAGTCTGTCCGGTGTGGACGGCCTGATCGGCTCGGACCGTTCACTGCAACCGGAAACCGCGCAGATGGCTTGGGCGCATCAGCCGCTGCGATTCGCCTACTCGGGCGGCACGGTCTCGGTGACCAACGAGCGGCAGTTCAAGGGCACGGACGAGCTGAACCTGCGGTGGCGGATCCAGGAAGGCTCTCGGGTGGTTGCCCGCAGCGAGCAGCCGTTGCGGGTCGCCGCGGCGTCGACCGGGAAGGTCGCCGTCCCGGTGCCGCCGAATCCCGCGGATCGCGAACGGTTCCTCACCGTCGAAGCGGTGACGACCCAGGGCGAGCCGATGCTCGCGCGAGGTCACGTCCTGGCGCACGACCAGTTCTCCCTTGGCGGGACACGGGTTCCGGGCCTGGACAGGACTCCGCTCGACGGGAAGTCGGTCGGAGTCGTGGAGGACGCCGCTTCGGTGACGGCCTCGGCGGCCGGCGTCACGTACCGAGTCGACAAGACCGACGGCACGCTGACGTCGATCCGGTACCAGGGCAAGGAACTGCTGAGCGGCGGGCCGAAGCTCGACACCTGGCGGGCGCCGATCAGCAACGAGACCTTCGCCTGGGGCCGGGCCGAGGGCGAGGATTGGCGCAAGGCCGGGCTCGACCGGCTGAAGACCACGGTCACCGGCGTCCGGGTCGAGAGGGACGGCTCACGCGGTGTGCGGGTGATCGTCGACAGCCGGGTCGCGGCGCCGGACGTCGCCGGGGCGTGGTTCGACCAGACGATGACCTACGCCGTCGACCGGACCGGGACGCTGAGCCTCGGCAATCGGGTGGTCCCGCAGGGGAGTGTGCGCACTCTGCCGTATCTGCCGAGGATCGGTGTCTCGCTGGCGGTGCCGGACCGGTATGACCGGTTCGCCTGGTATGGACGGAAAGCCGAGAGTTACGTCGACCGCAAGGACGGGACGCCGATCGGCGTGCAGTCGAGCACCGTCGACGAACAGTACGTCGAGTACCACCGGCCGCAGGACCACGGCAACCACACCGACAGCCGGTGGGCGCTGCTCACCGACGGTCGGACCGGTGGCCTGCTGGTCGGGGGCGCGAGCGACGTCAGCGTGACCCCGTTCGACGACCTCGACCGGGCGGCGTACCCGTTCCAGTTGCAGCGCAACAAGGGCTGGTTCACGCTGCACGCGAGCCACGCGGTGACCGGCGTCGGGGACACGCCCAACCCGGTGCGGGAACGCAGTCAGGTCCAGCCGGACAGCACGTACGAGTACACGCTGTCGCTGCGTCCCTTGACCCCGCAGGAGGCGCGGGCGGGGCTGCCGACCGGCGGCTGACCCCGCGGCTTCGTAAGTGGGTGGTGAAGGCCTCCTTGCCTACTCTGAAGGTAGGGAAGGAGGCCTTCACCATTGCCCGGCTAGCGGAACAACTTGTAATTGAGGACGAGGTAGCCGGAATTCGTGGCGATCTTGACGTCGTTCACGCTGAGCCATCCGACCGTTCCCTTGGATGTCCTCAGGCAATGTTGGCCACCGGTGAATATCACCTCGGGCCCGGGCACCGTTCCCTTTCCCTCGGAAACGATCTTCGGGCACTGTGTCGTGGCTTCCTGTTCGGTTCCGTGGTAATAGAACAGGCCCGACCGATTGGAGGCCAAATTGCTTCCGTCGAAGTGGAGGTCCAGGTCGCCATTGGGGCCGGGCGCGGATACCGGGGTGGCGCCCGGTACGTCGAGGTCGACCGCCGTATCCGCCTCGAGCTTTACCTGCTCAGGGATGGTTTGAGCAGGCTTGTCCTCCTGTTGTGGTGTGCCGGCGGCGCTTTGCGACGACGACCTGGAGTGCGTGCCCCGGTCGTCGGCGCCTTTCGCCGGCTGCGCACTGGTGTTGATGAGTGCCACGAGCACCGCGCCGATCAGGCCCACCATCGCGGTTATGACGGCCGCCAGAATTGCACCTCGTCGGCTGACAAGTGCCGCGGTCACCGCCGGATCCGAAGTTTTGTGATTTCCCGGCCGGTTGGTTTTCTTCCGGTCGCGATCATTGTTCGTCAAATGGTCTCCCCTGCGAAAAGATGCTGAAGGAGGCTACAGCAAGATCAAGGGCCAAGCGGTGTCGGAACACGTACGGGCGGCCGCTGTCCGGGTGATGTCGGACCGGGGCCGGGCTCTTCGTCCCGGCAGTCGCTAGTCTTGATCTTCGACTGCGAGGGAGACTGAATTCATGGCGGAATGGGCCGATCTGGTCGCGTTCGTACGGCACGAATATCGGGTGGTGAAGGACGAACCGGACGAAATTCGCATCCGGTTGTCCTACGGTGACGACGACTACGAGGAGCGGGCTCAAACCGTGGTCATCGCGCGGGAGATCTTCGACCGCCGCGAGGACTGGGTGCAGATCGCGACACCGTTCGCGCGGGTCAGCGAGGTCGACCTGACGACCGTGCTGACCGAGATCGGCAACACCATCGTCGTCGGGGGACTGGTGGTGATGGGGGAGCACCTGGTGCTGCGCCATTCCCTGCCGTTGGTGAATCTCGACATCAACGAGTTCACCGATCCGCTCGAACTCGTCGCGGGCTCGGCGGAGCTGCTGGAACAGCAGTTCACCGGACGCGACGACTACTGATCCCCGGGATCTCCTCGAGGGAGGTCACGCGTTCGCATTCCTCTTCGGTGAGCTTGTCGATAGCTGCCCGGTACGCCTGCGCTTGGGCCGTGCCGGGCAGTTCTCCGTCGAGGAGGAGCGGAAGCCCGAGTTCGAAACCGCAGCGGGCCCGTGCCCCATGGCGGTGCCGGGCGCGGGCGACCGCGGTGGCGACACGGAGCCCGTGCTCGGTGCCCGGTGGCGTCGCGGGACGGTCGATTTCGATGGCCGCGTACCGGAATCCGTCTGCCTGATCGCATTTCTCGCAGCCTGTGGGACCCGAGCCGAGCCGGCTGCCGCAGTCGGCGCAGGTCAACCTGTCGTAAGCGGCGTCGACCACCCGCCACTCGAACACGGAAGTGTCGGCGACGACCGACTCGGCGAGGTCGGTTTCCTCCGTCGTCCCGGCGGTGACACCGTATTCCGCGAGGAACAGTCGCCAACGGTCTTCGATACTCGCTTCGACGGCCGCCAAGGCCTCGGCAGGGCGCCCGCCGCGTGGAAGAGCGGTCATGGACGGGATTCTATTTCGGCCGGATCAGGGTGTCCGCGCCGTCTGGACAGGCCCCGCGAAAAGGCCGCGGCAACGAACCCACCAGCCACGCGCGACGGGCAGGATCCGTGGCCCTATCGTGATCGGTCTACCGGGCGGGGGCGAATGACATCTTCTCGATGGGGCGGCCTCGCCGCCCTGCTGGCAGGATTCTTCGTGCTCCTGCTCGACACGACGATCGTCGCCGTGGCGAGCCCGAGCATCCAAGCCGACCTCGGCGGCGACGTCTCCGCGCTGTTCTGGGTGACGGCGGGCTACCTGCTCGCGTTCTCGGTCCCGTTGCTGGTCGCCGGCAGGCTCGGTGATCTCTTCGACCCTAAGCGGGTCTACCTTTTCGGCATGGGAGGCTTCGCCGTCGCCTCCGCGCTGTGCGGGCTCGCGCCGTCGATCGGCTGGCTTATCGCGTTCCGGATTCTGCAAGGCTTGGCGGCGGCCGCTATGTCGCCTCAGCCGCTCACGTTGATCCGTCGGCTGTTCGCCGACGACGAGAGAGGCCGCGCTTTCGGTATCTGGGGCTCGGTGGCGGCCGCCGCCACCCTGCTCGGTCCCGTGCTGGGCGGACTGTTGACCGCGAGCCTGGACTGGCGCTGGATCTTCTGGGTCAACGTGCCGCTCTGCGCCGTGGCCGTCGTCGTGGGTGTCCGCCTGATTCCGGGCAGCCGAGGAGGCGCCGCCCGTTTCGACCTGCTCGGCGCCGCGCTGAGCACGGCGGGTTTGAGCCTTCTCGTCTGGGCTCTGTTGTCCTGGAGCCCGCTCTCGTTGCCTGCCGCCGCGCTCGCCGTCGTGCTGCTGGTCGTTTTCTGGTTCCAAGAACGAAGGCTAGGCGCGGACGCGCTCGCGCCCTTGCGCCTCTATCGCTCGTCCGGGTACTTGTCCGCGAGCCTCGCGATGGCGTCGCTCGGCGCGACAGTGCTCGCGATGGCACTCCCCACGATGCTGTACATCCAAGAAATGCGAGGCTTCGGGCCGATCGAGGCCGCGATGGTCCTCGCGCCGGACGCCATTGTCGCGATCCTGCTGTCGCCACCGGCCGGCCGCTGGGTCGACCGAGTGGGTGGGCGACGACCGGCGATCCTCGGCATGAGCCTGCTCGCGACGAGCCTGCTGCTCATCGGGCTGGTGGTGGTGCTGAACCTGAATCCGTGGTGGATCTCCGTGGGCGCCGCGCTGCTCGGTGCCGCCAACGCGATGGCTTGGTCACCGCTTTCGGCCATCGCGATGGCGTCGGTCGACCCGGATGCCGCGGGTGGCGCTTCGGGTCTGTTCAACACGGTGAGGCAGGTGGGTGCGGTGGGCGGTGTTGCGGCGACCGGGGCGATTCTGGCGGGGCTGGAAGGTCGGCCGGGGTTGGGTTTTGTCGTGGTGTTCGGGTTTGTGGGGCTGGTCGCGGTCGGTGGGGTTGTGGCGGCGTTTCGGCTTCCGGGGGTTGTTCGTGTTGAGGTCGGCTGATTCGGTTGCCGTTCCGTAATTGCGGGAACGCGAGGGTGACTGAGTGGGGCGAGCTGATTTAATCAAATCACTCTTCAGTGTGGTTCGTGCGATTTGGTTTGTTGCCTAAAATTACGAACACGTGTGCGATAGATTTGCGGTATTATTGAGGGGTGTCCGAGACCTTCCTCCCCGAGTTGCCGCAGGAGTTGTGGCGCGCCGGCAAGCTGGAGCTTGCGCATGGTGTGCAGCAGTTCTTGCAGGTGATTCGCATGGCCTCTGCCGGGTTGGGGCAGTTTCTGGCGGAGATCGAGAATCGGGGCGCGAAAGACTTGTATGGGCATGGCAGTACGGCGAGTTGGTTCGCGGAGATGGCCGGGCTCTCGCGCGGTGAAGCGGGCGCGGTGGTGAAGCGGGCTCTCGCGTTGAATCCCACCCGGGCCTTGGATGGCACGGAGGTTCCGCCTGTCGCTCCCGCCACCGCCGCTGTCGCTGCTCAGGGGTTGGTCGGGGATGAGCGGATCGATCAGATCCTGGAGATCTTGAAACGGCTCCCGGCCGACACTTCTGTTGAGGATCGGGCGGTCGCGGAGAAGATCCTGGGTGAGCTTGCCCCGAACGCCGGTCCCCGGCAGCTCGTCGAGGCTGAGGCGAAACTGCTGGGTTGGCTCGACCCCGACGGCAACGAGCCGAAGGATCCCGAGCCCAAAGAACCACGTCGCGAGATCACCCTGGAGCGCCGCAAGGACGGGTTCTGGAAGCTGACCGGTCTGCTGGATGACGAGACCGGGGCCCGGACCGCGGCCGCGTTGGAGGCGCATGCGCAGCCACGGCCGGTGGACGAGTTCGGGCAGGCGGATCTGCGGATGAAGTGCGAACGCATGGGCGACGCCTGGGTTGAACTCCTGGATATGGCGATCGCCTGCCCGGACCAGCCGGGAACCAGTGGTTACCGGACCTTGGTGCACGTCACCGTCGGGCTTGAGGAACTCAGATCGGGTCTCGGGACCGCGTGCCTGGACTTTGTCGGGACGATGACCGCGCGGGAAGCACGACTGGCGGCCTGCGACTGCTTGATGTTGCCGGTGGTGATGAGCGGCTCGGGTGAGCCGCTGGATATGGGGCGGCTGCGAAGATTTGTCACGCCCGGCCAGAGACGGGCACTGAACATCCGCGACGGTGGTTGCGCGTTCCCCGGCTGTCATCGGAGGCCGAAGAACTGCCACGCTCATCATATCGAGCACTGGGCAGACGGAGGTCCCACCGATCTCCGGAATCTCGTGCTGCTCTGCGGTTTTCATCATCGGCTGATTCACCACGGTGACTGGGAAGTACGGATGGCGGCCGACGGGCTACCGGAGTTCATCCCACCCCAATACCGGGATCCGCTCCGACATCCCTGGCGCAACACGCTTCATCACGTCTAGGCCCGAGGAGCCCGCCAGCCAGCCAGGCGACGGGCCCCTCGGCATGCCCGGCGCCGGTGACCGTGTGGATTTCGGGACATCTGACGTCCCAAAACCCACACAGTCCATCACCAACGGACCGATCACGGTCGAGGGCCGAGCACCTCCCGGCAAAAGCCGAAGCTCAGTTCACGCGGCCGGCCATCGCGGGCGGCGTGGAAGCACCGGACGACGAAGGCGGAGCGGCGATCGAAGAAGTGGCCGCCACCGGCTTGATCCCGATCCCGTCGGCCGGGTCCCCCGGCGTGGCCACTCGTCTGCTAAACCCGAATCCGCCGCTCACGGCCGACAGGACCGATTCGGTGCTGACCCGCAGCCCAGACCTAAACCGCCGAGTCCCACCAGCTCAGCACCCGAGTCCCATACAACGTCAGCCACTTCGAAGGCTCACCCGCCGCGACATCGACCTCGAACCACACCCGCCCGGAGTGCCGGTGGGCCTGAAGCCAGGTCCCGTCCGGCTGCCGTGCGGCACGGATGACCTCGACGGCCTCGGCCATCCGCGGGTCCGGCGCCGTCCCGTCGTGCAGCGAGGCCTCGCGGAAGTAGTCGGCCGCGTTCAGCACGTCGTAGAACCAGCGGAACGGATAAGCGAAGACCGTGATCCACGGCGCGATGACCGAACCGGTCGACAGCCGCCGGAACAAGCCGCGCTCCAGCAGGTATTCCTCACCCGAGTGCCGCGAGGCACGTGAAGCCGCAGTTCCGCCGGTCGCGATGTCGAAGGCGAGCAGGCCCTTGAGCGAGTTCAGCGTCGAATGCACGGACGAACGCCGCGATCCCGAGACCCATTCGCAGTTCCAGCCACCGTCGGGCTGCTGGTGTGCCGGGAACCACGAGGCGAGCGAGGTGACGTCGGCGCCGAGCCACAGGCCGTTCGCGAGGGTCCACGCGTTGATGCAGCAGTCGACCTCGCCGCCCCAGTACGGGAGATCGTCGTACTCCCACCGGCTGTTCTCGGCGAGGAGTTCGGCGGTCCCGCGCAGGACACCTGCGTCCACGCCCCATTCCCGCAGGGTGTTCAGCGACCACGTCGTCGCCGTCCACGGCTGCCCGTCCTCCTGGCCGGTGAATCCGGCGGGGAAGAACGCGCCGCCCGCCCACTGACCGTCCGGGTCCTGGTGGGCGAGCAGACGCGCGCCGAAGCCTTCGGTCGCGATCCGTGCCCGCGTCGCCTCCCACACCTCGGGCGGTTCGTGCGCGAGGTCGCGTTCCACCTGCCATCGCAGGGCGGGATCGGAGTCGAGCAGCCACGGGATCATGCCCAAGACCTTAGGCCTGATGCCGCCGCGCGAGCGCCTCCGAACCTTGGGCGAGCAGCGTGACATCGGCGCCGACCAGGACGAACGAGGCGCCGGCGTCGAGGTAGCGCTGCGCCTGCGCAGGGTCGAACGCGTTGACTCCTACTGGTTTTCCCACAGCAAGGACGGCCTCGAAGGTGCGCATGACGGCCGCCGTGACATCGGGATGCGTCTGCTTCCCCAGCAGGCCCATCGAGGCGGCCAGATCGGACGGTCCGACGAACACCCCGTCGACGCCGTCGACCGCGGCGATCTCGGCGGCGGCTGCGACCCCCGCCGTCGACTCGATCTGGACGAACAGCGACGTGAACTCCTCGGCCTTCGCGAGGTAGTCCTCGACGCGGTTCCAGCGCGCGGACCGGGAAAGTGCGCTGCCGACACCACGCACGCCTCGCGGCGGATAGCGGACGGCCCGCACGACGGCCTCCGCCTCCTCCGCGCTGTCGACCATGGGCACCAACAGATTCTGTGCGCCCAGGTCGAGCAGCTGTTTCAGCGCGACCGCGTCGCCGGACGGAGCGCGCACCACCGGCGTGATCGGATAGGCGGCGATCGTCTGCAGCAACGATTGAACGGTCTCCAGCCCGGCGGGGGAGTGCTCGGTGTCGACGAGCAGCCAGTCGAGCCCGGAGCCCGCGCAGATCTCGGCGACGACCGGACTACCCGAGGTGACCCACATGCCGATCCGCGGCCGCTCGCCCAGCTGGTCCCGGAACGGCGGGTCTAGACGAAGCGACATGTGATCGCCCCCAGGTCCCGGTAGTCGGCGGTCACGGTGTCGCCGGCGTGCACCCACATCGGCCGCGTGAACGATCCGGCCAGCACGATGTCGCCCGGGTCGAGCTTGTCACCGTGCTGGGCGAGTTTGTTCGCCAGCCAGGCGACACCGGTCGCGGGATGGTTCAGCACCGCGGCGGCAACCCCGGACTCCTCGATGGTCTCGTTGCGGTACAGCAGCGCAGAAACCCACCGCAGGTCGACGGCGTCCACGGCGACCGGATTGCCGCCGTAGACCATGCCGCCCATGGCCGCGTTGTCGCTGATCGTGTCCACGATGGTCCGGCCCGCCATTTCGATCCGCGACGACAGGATCTCCAGCGCGGGCACGACGTACTCGGTCGCCCGCAGGACGTCGAACACCGTGGTGTCCGGTCCGGCGAGGGAATCACGGAGCACGAAGGCCAGCTCGACCTCGATGCGCACGTTCGAGAACCGGCTGTGCTCGATCACGGAACCGTTCTCGAACACCATGTCCGCGAAGATGGCGCCGTAGTCGGGTTCGGTGATCCCGGTGGCGGCCTGCATGACCTTCGAGGTGAGCCCGATCTTGCGGCCGACCGGACGGCGGCCCGCCGCGATGCCCCGCCGTCGCCATTCGTTCTGCACGGCGTACGAGTCCTCGACGGTCATGTCCGGATACCGCGCCGTCAGCAGCGGGATCGTCTCCCGCGCCTCCTCCGCGGCCGCCAGTTCGTCGGCGATCGCGGTGATCGTTTCCTGTTCGAGCATGTCCCCGCCTCAGAGCTGGTTGCCGAGTTTGTACTCGCCCTGTTTCCAGGCCGGCAGTTCGCCTTCGTCGTCACCCTTGCGGGTGTAGGAGAAGCCGTCGGCGCCGATGGTGACCTCGAGTTCGCTGTCGTCGGTCCGCGCGACGACCGGCTGCGGCTTGCCGTCGAGGTCGAGCACCAGCGAGGCGTCGGTGTACCAGGACGGGACCACCGGCGTGCCCCACCAGTCGCGACGCTGGTTGTCGTGTACGTCCCAGGTGACGACCGGGTTGTCCGGGTCGCCGGTGTAGTAGTCCTGCGTGTAGATCTCGACGCGGTGCCCGTCGGGGTCGCGCAGGTACAGGTAGAACGCGTTCGACACGCCGTGCCTGCCGGGCCCGCGCTCGATGTGGTCCGACATCCGCAGCGAGCCGAGTTTGTCGCAAATGGACAGGATGTTGTGCTTCTCGTGCGTGGCGAAGGCGACGTGGTGCATCCGCGGCCCGTCGCCGCCGGTCATCGCGGTGTCGTGCACGGTGGGCTTGCGGCGCATCCAGGCAGCGTAGGTGGTGCCCTGGTCGTCCTGGATGTCTTCGGTGACCCGGAAGTTGAGATCTTCCATGTGCTTCACCGCGAGCGGGACGTCCGGGGTGACCTGGTTGAAGTGGTCGAGCCGCACCAGCGCGCCCGGGACGTGCAGGTCGTAGCGCCAGCTGAGTCTGTCGACGTGCTCGACGTCGTGGAAGAACTCGAGCGGGAAGCCGAGCGGGTCCTGCACCCGCACCGAGTCCCCGATGCCCTTGGTGTAGCCGTCAGCGCGACGTTCGACCCGGCAGCCCAGCTCCGTGTAGAAGGCGACGGCCTTGTCCAGGTCCTCGGGCGATCGCACCCGGTACGAGAACGCCGCGACCGCCGCGACCGGTCCCTGGCGCAGCACGAGGTTGTGGTGGATGAACTCGTCGATCGTGCGGAGGCTGACCGTGGTCTCGTCCTCTTCGGTCACCGTCAGGCCGAGCACGTCGGCGTAGAAGGCACGCGACCGCGCCAGATCGGTGACGACGAGTTCCATGTACGCGCAGCGCAGGACGTCCGGCGGCGGCGATTTCGGAGTGGGGATCGGCTTCATTGCGTCATCCTTTGTGGACAGTGGAGGGTGGGCTCAGCCCTTGCCGAAGGCGGGGTTGTGCACCTCGCCGAGATTGATGTGCACCGCCTGCTGGTCGGTGTAGAAGTCGATCGAGCGGTAGCCGCCCTCGTGCCCCAGCCCGGACGCCTTCACCCCGCCGAAGGGCGTGCGCAGATCGCGGACGTTGTTCGAGTTGAGCCACACCATGCCCGCCTCGACGGCCTGCGCGAAGTTGTGCGCCCGCTTGAGGTCGTTGGTCCAGACGTACGCCGCGAGCCCGTACTTCGTGTTGTTCGCGAGCGCCAGTGCTTCGTCTTCACTGTCGAACGGCGTGATCGCGACGACCGGGCCGAAGATCTCCTCCTGGAAGATCCGGGCGTCCGGTCTGACGTCGGCGAACACCGTCGGCGCCACGTAGTTCCCGGTCGGGAAGCCGTCCGGACGACCGCCACCGGCGACCAGCCTGCCCTCGGTCTTGCCGATCTCGATGTACTTCATGACCTTGTCGTAGTGCTCGGGGTGCACCAGGGCGCCGACTTCGGTCTTGGGGTCGCTCGGGTCACCGACCACGACGCGCTTGGCCTGCGCGGCGTAGCGCTCGACGAACTCGTCGTAGATCGCGCGCTCGACCAGGATCCGGCTGCCCGCGGTGCAGCGTTCGCCGTTGAGCGAGAACACGCCGAAGATCGTCGCGTCGATCGCGGTCTCCAGATCGGCGTCGGCGAAGACGACGGCGGGCGACTTGCCGCCCAGCTCCATCGACAGTCCTTTGAGGAACGGCGCAGCATTGCCGAAGATGAGGCTGCCGGTGCCGCTCTCGCCGGTGAACGAGATCAGCGGGACGTCCGGATGCTTCACCAGCGCGTCGCCGGCATCCTCACCGAAGCCGTTGACGAGGTTGAACACCCCGGCAGGCAGCCCGGCCTCCTCGAAGATCTCCGCCCACAGCGACGCGGAAAGCGGGGTGAACTCCGCGGGTTTGAGCACCACGGTGTTGCCGGTCGCCAGCGCGGGCGCGAGCTTCCACGACTCCAGCATGAACGGCGTGTTCCAGGGCGTGATCAGCCCGGCGACGCCGATCGGCTTGCGGTTGACGTAGTTCACCTGGCGGCCTGGCACCTTGTAGGTGTCGTCGGCCTGCGCGACGATCAGGTCGGCGAAGAACCGGAAGTTCTCCGCGGCCCGCCGTGCCTGGCCCAGCGCCTGCGAAATCGGCAAGCCCGAGTCGAAACTCTCCAGCGCGGCCAGCCGCTTGTCCCGCGACTCGACGAGATCGGCGATGCGGTTGAGCACACGCGAACGCTCACGCGGCAGCAGCTTCGGCCATGGGCCTTCGGTGAACGCCTTCCGCGCGGCGGCGACGGCACGATCGATGTCGGCCTTCTTTCCCGCGGCGGCCTGGACGTAGACCTCGTTGGTCACCGGGTCGATCACGTCGAAGACGGCGCCGTCGGCCGAATCGACGAGTTCGCCGCCGATGTAGTGCCGGATCCGCTCCGGGACACCGTCCGGGATCGGCCGGGGAGTCGTGCTGGTCAAGATTCCTCCTCAGTCAGCGCTTGGCGCGCTCTCGAGCGTCCAAAAAGGCCTGCATGGTGGCCCAGCGGTGGTTGCGCGCGGCGAATTCGATGTCGAGCGGGTCGGCCTTCTCGGTGATCAGCCGGAGGATCTCTTCGTGTTCCTCGACCGACCGGTGCGCGCGGTCGGGGACGAACGCGAACGTGGAGTCGCGCAGCCCGGACAGCCGGGTCCAGCCCTGGTGCACGAGGTCGAGGATCTGCGGGTTGGGGCAGCATTCGAAGAGCAGCGAGTGGAACTGCTGGTTCAACGCGGTGAACTCGTGCGCGTCGAAATGGTCCAGCAGGGCGATCATGCGCTCGTTCACCCGCCGAGCCCGCGCGATGTTCTCTTCGGACAGCTGCGGTGCGGAGAGCGCGGTGGCGACGCCTTCGACGACGCCGAGCGTCTGCATCGCGTGGACATACTCGTTCTGGTCCACCATCGCGACACGCGCGCCGACGTTGCGTTCGAAGGTCACCAGCCGTTCGGCCTCCAGCCGCCGGATCGCCTCGCGCACCGGAACGACGCTCATGTCGAGCGCGCCGGCGATCTCGGCGAGCACCAGCCGGTAGCCGGGTCCGTACTCGTGCCGGGCGATCCGCTCACGCAGCCACTCGTAGGCGAGTTCGGATTTGCTGGTCGTCTTCACTGCTTCTTCTGCCATGCCTCATACCTTTCCCGCCACAACGGGTTCAGCGGGAAGAGCCCCTCGATCGGGCGGCCCTGTCCGACCTGCTCGGCGATCCAGGAGTCTTCGTCCTCCTGAACGAGCGCCGCGTCGGCGATCTCTTCGGCCAGCGACGGCGGGATGACCACCACGCCGTCGTCGTCGCCGACGACGATGTCGCCGGGCAGCACGGTCGCCCCGCCGCAGGCGACCGCGACGTCGGTGTCCCACGGCACGTGCTTGCGCCCGAGCACCGCCGGATGCGCGCCCTGGGAGAACACCGGGAGCCCGGTCGCGGCGACGGCGTCGAAGTCGCGGACCCCGCCGTCGGTGATCACGCCGGCGGCGCCGAGGTAGCGCGCCCGCAACGCCAGGATGTCGCCGAGCGTGCCGGACCCCTTGTCACCGCGGGCTTCGACGACGATCACCTCGCCGGCGCCGACCGAGTCGAAGAGGCGCTTCTGGGCGTTGTAGCCGCCGCCGTGGGATTTGAAGAGGTCCTCGCGGTTCGGGACGAAACGCAAGGTCCGAGCCGTGCCGACGACTTTCGACCCGGGCAGATTCGGACGCACACCGTCGATCGCGACGTTGTTCAGCCCGCGCTTGCGCAGCTGGGCGGACAAACCCGCGACGGGCGCACGCAGCAGCTTGGCGCGGAGCTCTTCGCTGAGCGAGGGAGCCTTCTCTTCGGCAGGTTCTTCGACGGGCGTTCCCCAGGCTTCCGCGCGCTGCTTGTCGTCGACCTCGGGCAGGCTGCCGATGTCCGAAAAGGCCCGGATGCCCTGGGAAACGGTGGTGTGGAGCCGTCCGCTGCTCAGCGAGGTGCCGGGAACGTCCACTTCGACCACGACGACGTCGCCGGGGGAGACCACGGTCGATCCGGCCGGGGTGCCGGTGAGGATGACGTCGCCCGGTTCGAGCGTGAAGTGCTGGGAGAGATCGGAAACGAACTGCCGCAAGGGGAAGATGAGCCCGGCCGTGGTGTCCTCCTGCACCAGATCGCCGTTCACCCAGGTGCGGACGCGCAGCGACGACGGGTCGACGTCGCGTGCGTCGATGAGGCCGGGGCCGAGCGGGGTGTAGCCGTCGCCGCCCTTGGACCGGACGTTGGAGCCCTTGTCCGCGGTGCGCAGGTCGTAGAGGCCGAAGTCGTTCGCGGCGGTGACCGCGGCGACGTGGTCCCACGCCTGGTCCGGTTTGACCCAGCGGGCCGTGGTGCCGATGACCAGCGCGATCTCGCCTTCGAAGGCCAGCAGTTCGGTGCCGGACGGGCGTTCGACGGTGCCGCCGGACGTGCCGATCGAGCTCGACGGCTTGAAGAAGTACGACGGGTTCGCCGGACGCCGTCCGCGCTGCTCCGCGCGTGACGCGTAGCTGAGATGGACGGCGATGATCTTGCCCGGCCGGGTCTCCAACGGACCGGACGGCGATGTTGCCTCGTAAGTGCCCATGTTCCCCTGAATTCTCGACCCTTGCTTCGTATCTAATAACGTATATGATTCCGTGCCACAGTGGCAAGGTGGCCGACGACAAAGGAGTCCACGTGTCGAACCCAGCCCAGGATGAACGCATATCCGGCCGGACCGCCCCACCGTCCTCCGACCGGCGCCGGGTCGCCTTCGCGACCGTCGTCGGTACCACCGTCGAGTGGTACGACTTCTTCGTTTACGCGTCCGCGGCCGGTCTCGTCTTCGGCAAGCTGTTCTTCTCCGGCCTCGGGGCGAACAGCACGCTCGTTTCCTTCGCCACGGTGGGCGTGAGCTTCCTGTTCCGCCCCCTCGGCGCGTTCCTCGCCGGGCACTTCGGCGACAAGTACGGCCGCCGGGTGGTCCTGGTGCTCACCCTGATCCTGATGGGCGCCGCGACCACGCTGATCGGGGTGCTCCCGACGTTCGACCAGATCGGGGTGCTCGCGCCGGTACTGCTCATCCTGCTTCGGATCCTGCAGGGGATCTCGGCGGGCGGGGAATGGGGCGGCGCCGTCCTGATGGCCGTCGAACACGCGCCGTCGAAGCGACGGGGACTCTTCGGCGCCTCGCCGCAGATCGGTGTCCCGCTCGGTTTGCTGCTGGCTTCCGGTGTGCTGGCGCTGACCAGCCTGCTCGTCCCCGGGCAGGCGTTCCTCGATTGGGGCTGGCGGATCCCGTTCCTGCTCAGCGTCGTGCTGATCCTGGTCGGTCACTACGTGCGGCGCCGGGTCGAGGAGAGCCCGGTCTTCCGGGAGATCGCCGAACGCCGTGAGCGGACCCGGACCCCGATCATCCAGCTGTTCCGCAAGCACGCCGTGCTCGTGGTGGTGGCCGCGCTGGTGTTCGCGGGCAACAACGCCGTCGGCTACATGACCACCGGCGGCTACATCCAGAACTACGCGACCAACCCGAAGGGGCCGCTCGGACTCGACCGCGGCCCGGTGCTCTGGGCGGTGACCGCGTCCGCGGCGACCTGGCTGATCTCGACGTGGGCGGCGGGCGCGGTCTCCGACCGGATCGGCAGGCGGCGCACCTACGTCGTCGGCTGGATCGCCCAGCTCGCCGGCGTCGCGCTGCTCTTTCCGTTGGTGGACACCGGGAACATCGTGTTGCTGGCGCTGGGGTTGATCATCCTGAGTGTCGGGCTCGGGTTCACCTACGGCCAGCAGGCGGCGTTCTACGCGGAACTGTTCCCCGCGTCCATCCGGTTCTCCGGCGTCTCGATCTCGTACGCGCTGGGCGCGATCCTCGGTGGCGCGTTCGCACCGACGATCGCCACGGCGCTGGTCGACGCGACCGGAACTTCGGTGTCCGTCGCCGTCTACCTGGGCGGGATGACCGTCATCGGCCTCATCGCCACTTTGTTGCTGCGCGACCGGTCGGGCATCCCGCTCGGGCCCGACCACGAAGCCGAGCAGGCGGTCAGCCCGCTGCGCTTCTCCAAGTGAGGTCAAGCCGAACGTGGCCTGGTCGGTGCGGGTGGTCACGAGGGTTCAGCATCGGCGGTGTCCGTGATTGACCGGACGACACGGTGATCCGGCGGACGACACGCGTGACTGGGTGGACGACACGAGCGCGGGCGGGGTTTCACCGAGAGGCGTCCGTCCGAACACGCGTGTCGTCCGTCCAGTCACGCGAAACCGCCGTAAGAAACCGGTCCGCGGCCAATCTTTTCGGGAACCAGTAGGTACCTAAAACAGCCTTGGCCCTAACCCGAAACGGCACTCACGACCCACCCTTGACCGGGAATGAAGGCTCCTTTCACCGCATCAGGCGCGGCGAAGGGAGCCTTCATCCCACCGTCAGCCCGCTGCGCTTCCCCAAGTGATCCCGCCGTCCGTGACGCTCACCCGCCGAGAGCGTCACGGACGGCCTTCGCCGCCGCCTTGAGCCGCTCCGCGAGCTCGGCGGGGGTACGTGTGCTGGACAGATAGACGACCGCGAGGGCCGCCGGGGCGTGCCCGCGCAGGGGGAGTGGCACGGCCACCGAGCTGAGGTTCTCGATCACCTCGCCGTGGCTGTCCGCGTAGCCGCGGCCTGCGACTTCCTCGATTCCCGCCGGCCAGTTCTCTTCCGGAAGCTGGGAAAGGATCGCGCGGCCTGGTGCGCCCGCGGTGAACGGATGCCTGGACCCCGGGCGCTGCGCGACGGACGCGACGGCGTGCCGGGGTTCCACGCTGACCAGGGTCACGCATTCCTCGCGGTCCATCACCGCCACGAAACACGTCATGCCGAGCTCGTTCGCGACCGCGGTCAATTCGGGCAGCGCCGCGGCCTGCAGATCGTGTTTGATCCCCGCCGCCAGGGCCGCCAATCGCGCACCGAGTTCGTATTTCCCGGCGGGGTCCCGGGTGAGGAGTCCGTGCTCTTCGAGCGTGCGGATGAGCCGGTACGCGATCGAGCGGTGCACCCCGAGCCGTTCGGCGATCCGGTCGACGCTGAGCGGTTCTTGGGCGTCGGCAAGGACTTCGAGGACGCGGATGCCGCGGCTGAGTGTCTGGGACGTGCTCGCGGCCTTGCGGGAGTCCGAAACCATCGTATACGATCCATTTCGATAGTTGAACTGGCTGTTCGATTATAGAACAGGAACAGACGATGATGTCACGCGAAACCAGTTTTCCGCCGGGATCGAGCCTCTATCGGCCGCCGGCGCAGTTCTTCCGGGGCTGCCTGGGCCGGTTCGCGACGGGTGTCGCGGTGGTGACCTTCGACGCCGCGACGAAACGGCACGGCCTGACGGTGAACTCCTTCACCGCGGTCTCGATGGATCCGCCGCTCGTCCTCGTTTCGATCCAGCGCACCGTGAAGAGCCACGACCTGCTGGCCGACCGTCCCTTCGCGGTCAACGTCCTCGGCGCCGAGCAAGAGGCGCTGGCGATGAACTTCGCCGGCCGCCCGACTCCCGAAGGCGCGCCGACGTGGGTCGAAGGCGGGCACGCGCCGCGACTCGCCGGCGCCCTGAGCTGGTTCGACTGCACGCCGTGGGCCGCCTACGACGGCGGCGATCACACCCTGTTCCTCGGTGAGGTGCGGGAGTTCGACTACCGCTCCGGTGACGCGCTCGGCTTCGTCGACGGGCGGTTCTCGACGATCCACGAATCCGCGCAAGGTCACGAATCCCTGTTCTGACAACGACGTCCACCCGAGAAGGAGCACGACATGGGAGCCCGTACCGGACAGCAGTACCTCGACAAGCTCAACGCGATGACACCGGAGCTGTACGTCGACGGCGAGAAGGTGACCGCCAAGGTCGCCGAGCATCCGGCCTTCCGCAACAACGCGCTGACCTACGCGAAGCTGTTCGACCTCCAGCACGACCCGGCGCACCGCGACGTCCTGACCTACGAATCGCCGGCCACGGGGGAGCGGGTCGGAATGTCGTTCCTGGTGCCGCGCAGCGAGGAGGACCTCAAGCGCCGCCGCGCCGCGTTCTCCGTGTGGGCCGAGTACTCGAACGGATTCCTCGGCCGCACCGGCGACTACATGAACTCGTCGCTCACGGCCCTCTCGGCTGCGAAGAAGTTCTTTTCCCAGGCCGATCCTGTCTACGGCGAGCGCATCGAGAAGTACTACGAGATGGCGCGCGAGAACGATCTGCTCGCGACGCACACTTTGATCCCGCCGCAGGTCAACCGTTCGGTGTCGGGCAGTCAGCAGGGCGGTGGAAACCTGTCGGCGAAGGTGGTCGAGGAACGGGAGGACGGCATCGTCGTCCGCGGTGCCCGGATGCTCGCCACGATCGCGCCGATCGCCGACGAACTCCTGGTCTTCCCGTCGACCGTCCTGCGCGGAACTCCCGAGGACGCCCCGTATTCCTACGCTTTCGCCGTCCCGAACGACGCGCCCGGGCTGAAGTACTTCTGTCGCGCCGGGCTCGACCACGGCCGCTCGACCTTCGACGAACCGCTGGCCTCCCGGTTCGAGGAGATGGACGCGGTCGTGGTCTTCGACGACGTCTTCGTCCCGAACGAGCGCGTCTTCCTGCTGGGGCATCCGGAACTGTGCAACGCGTGGTACTCCGAGACCGGCGCCGGCGCGCTGATGACCCACCAGGTCGTCACCCGCACGCTGGCCAAGACGGAGTTCTACCTCGGGCTCGCCAGTGAGATCGCCGCCGCGATCGGGATCGGCGGCTTCCAGCACATCCAGCAGGATCTGTCGGAGCTGATCTCCTACGTCGAGATCGAGAAGGCCGTGCTGCGCGCGGCGGAGGCCGACGGCAAGCTCAGCGAGGACGGCGTCTTCCTGCCCAAGTGGGAGGTCCTGAACGCCGCCAGGAACTGGTACCCCACGAAGGTCTCGCCGAGGCTGACCGAGATCATCCGCAAGTTCTCCGCCTCCGGCCTCATGGCGCTGCCGGGTGAGGCGGACTTCGAGGCGGAGGGCCGCCCCGACATCGACACCTATCTCCAGTCGGCCACCCTGCCGGCCAAGGACCGCGCGCGGCTGTTCAAGCTGGCGTTCGACGCGTCGGTCTCGAGCTTCGCCGGGCGGGAGTCGCTGTACGAGTACTTCTTCTTCGGCGACCCGGTGCGGATGGCCGGCGCCCAGGTGAACGCGTACCCGAGGGAGGCGCTGCAGGAACGGGTCCGGGAACTCTTGGCACGCGAAGACGGCTGAGTGCGGATTTCGCCGAAATCGCCGTGAATTCGAACGGATAGCGACAGTCGGAAAGCGTCCGTCATCCACCGGGTGACGGACGCTTTTTCACGTCGTGCGGCAGGCGAGTATGTATCGGCCATGATGTGTCCTGCTTTTGTCCAAATTCCCGTCGTCACGAATCCGTGAGCGGGTTACGACGTTCGAGCTAATCTCCGCATTGACCGTTCAAGTCCGCCATGACCGTGCGCAAAAATCCAGGTGCTCTGCTCGGCGAAGGCCAGGACGAAGCGAGGCGGCAGGGGGAGACATGATCGAAACCATGCAGTGCGCGGGTGCGGACTTCTGCGAAGAGCTTTCGGGTTCTGCTGACACTTCCTTCGCCCGTTTCTACGAAGGCGACCCACCGTCCCGGCTAATACATTCGACGGAAAACTTGACGCTGCTGGCCGATATGTCGCCGCTCGTGCTCGGACATCTCCTGCTGCTGCCGTCGAATCACCACTTGTCGTTCGCCCAGGTGCTTTCCCTTCATCAGGACGAGGTGTGCGGCCTTCTCGACGAGTTCATGCCGCTGTACCGGGAGACCTTCGGCGAGCCGCTGATCCTCGAACACGGTTCGAGTGCCGGACAGGAGAGCCACGCGTGCATCACGCACGCGCATCTGCACTTTCTCCCCGTCGACGGAGACGCCGTTGACGACCTCCTGATCGGGGACGGCCTGTTCCACCGGGACCTGGATTCGCTCGGGGAACTCACGCTCGCGCCTTGGCCGTCTTCGGCCTATTTCCTCCGTGTGTACCGGGAGAAAGTCCGGGTTTACCTGCCGACCGGTGCGCAGAAAAGGCAGTATCTCCGCTCGATCGTCGGCGCCGTGCTGGCGATCGAGGATCCGGAATGGGACTACGCGGTGGTGATGCGGAAAAGGGATCTTCGCGAGACCATGCGAATGGTGGATTACTGGCCTGGGAAACTCAGTGGCGACGAGGTGGAGCTGCCCTGTGGTGAGTGAGAAATTCTCGGACGAACCGACGAGACTGGCCACGGCCATCGTGCCGTTGTTCGCCCGGCAGGCAAGCGAGTTCGTCCCGGTTTCGTTCCCGGACGGTGGCCGGGTGGACCTGACCGCGGGAGCCGACGCCCAAGACGACTGCGCGGTCTTCCGGCTGGCGGGCGAGCACGACCTCGTGGTGGGCTCCGATTACGTCCGCGGGCCCAAGTTCAGGCTGTACGAGATGGGACACCTCGACGAATACGACCTGGGGTACTACCTGGTCGCCGCGAATCTGAGCGACATCGCGGCGATGGGCGCGAAGCCGATCGGGCTGCTTTCGGTCGTGCGGTATCCGGCCGAAATGGACGACGCGCTGTTCGGTCTCGTCATGCGCGGCATCCGCGACGCGTGCGCCGCCTTCGGCTGCCTCAACGTGGGTGGCGACATCGGTGGCGCGGAACGCCTGATCCTTTCGGCGTCGGCTCTCGGGGTGTGCCCGGCGGGCCGGGCGCTGCTGCGGTCCGGCGCGAAACCCGGTGACGTCGTCTGCCTCACCGCGCCGACCGGACCCGCCGGAGCGGCGATGGCGTACCTGCGCTCGGGCGTCCCGGACCTGGTCATCGACAGCCTGGTGCCGTCGTTGCTTTCCGCCTGGAAACGACCGGTGGCCAGAGTGGACGAGGGACTCGCGCTCGGCGCCAGCGGAGTGGTCACGAGTTGTCTGGACACCTCCGACGGGCTGAAGGCGGCCTTGCTGAGCATCGCCGAGTCGAGCGGAGTCGGGATCGACGTCGACGAGCGGTCCATTCCCGTCCCCAAGGCGGTGGCCGCCGTGGCCGCTCACGTGGATGTGGAGCCGTTGAGCCTGGTCATGGGCGACTCGGTCGACTTCGAACTCGTCTTCACCGTGCCGCCCACGCAGGTGGACGACCTTGCCGAAGCGCTGAGCTTCCATCGGATCGGTGTGGTCACGGAGCGGCCCGAAGTGGTCATGACCGGGAATAACGGCGAGCGGGCGGACCTGCCGGGCGAGGCGTGGCGGCACCAGCGCGACGGAAAGGCATGAGCCGGAAGGCGGCCAAGATCGCGGACAAGGCGATCCTGCTGTCGGCGACGCTCTTCCTGGCGGGCAAGGCGTACAACGTACCTGCGAAGGCCTTCTGGGACGACCTCCTGCACGACCGCTCGTACCTGCTGCTGGTCGCGCTCGTCACGGCCGGGGTGTTCGGTGCTTTCGCACCGTTCGAAAGCTGGCAACGACGGGCCTTCGTGGACCGGAACGTCATGATGCGCCGTCGCGTGTTGTCCACGTTCGGCAGGTTGCTCGAGATCAGCGCGAAGATCGATCCGCCGCTGGACACCGGCGACCTGGCGCTCCACGTGTGGCGGAAGACGCGCACACTGAGGCATCCGATCCGCGGGGTCCTGAAACGACTGTCCTCCTACCGGATGTCCTCCTTTCCGGCGACGCGGAGTTTCGCGCCGGTGCGGGGCATCGGCGCGGTGGGACTGTGCTGGCAGCACGATCGCGAGGTGACGTTCGATGTCGCACCGTTGGCGGCCTGCCTCACCGACGAGGCGAAGTTCGACGACCACGTGGCGCGCTTCGGTGCGGAATCGGTGATGAACCTGACGTGGGAGGAGTTCCAGGCCCTCAAACACCGGACCGCGCTGTTCGTCACGCCGATCAGAAGCGGGCGCAACAAGTTCGTCGGCTGTGTGAGCGTCGACGCCGGCCGGGGTTACGAGGTGCTCGCGCGGCGGGAACTGCTGGAGGAGATGACCAATCTGGGCATGGCCATCGGTCGCGAGGACTTCGAATGCACCTGAACGACAAGAACCTTCGCGCCTTGGTGTCGAGTACTCGCCGAGCCTACGACGAGAACGCCGCGGTGTACGTCCGGGCCACCGGCACACTCGACCTGTTTCCCGGCCTGGACCACGAACTGGACCGATTCTTCGATGCCCTGCCCGGAAGTTCGGTGCTGGACCTCGGTTGTGGCGCGGGCCGGGACGCCGAATATCTGATCGGACGCGGCGCGGCCGTGATGGCGGCCGACCTCAGTGAGGAGTTGCTCCGGCACACCCGAAGTCGTTGCGCGGTGGACGGTGCGGTGCTCTGCGATCTCTTGGCCCTGCCGCTGGCCGCCGGAGTGTTCGACGGTGTCTGGGCCTGTGCCAGCATCGTGCACTTACCGAGCGAGGCGCACCCGCGCGTCTTCTCCGAAATCCATCGAGTGCTCGCGCCCGGCGGTGTCACGGCGATCAGCCTCAAGGAAGGGGACGGCGAAGGGTGGGCGCGCAGTGCCCGGATGCCGTCGCCGAGATGGTTTTCGTTGCGCAGACGGGAAGTCGTGGTGGACGAGCTGGCCGCCGCCGGCTTCGTCTCGGCACGGGTATGGCCGAGCGGACGCGGCAGCTGGTTCGTCGTGGAGGCGAGGAAAGGGCTACCGGCCGAGCCACTCGTCGGGGTTGGTCCCCGGTAGTACATGACGGATACCGCCTCGCGGATCCGCCACGTCGCCCTCGTAGCGGGGGATCAGGTGGATGTGCAGGTGGTCGATCGTCCGGCCCGCCGCTTGCCCTTCGTTCACGCCGATGGTGTAGCCGTCCGGCTGGAACTGGTCCTGGATCCGGCGCCAGGCCTGCTTGATCAGCGCATAGACTTCGGCGTGCTCGCTCGCCGTGAGCGAGAAGTAGGACTCCACGTGCCTTTTCGGGACGACCTCGACATGTCCCTTGGCGGCGGGGAAGTTGTCCCACCGAACGTAGATCTCGTTTCCGTCGACCAGTACGTCATTCACCGATGCGTCATCGAAATGACAAAAGAGGCAATCGGTGTTCACCGGTTCGGCTACGTTTTTCTTCGCCATCGCCGGTCTCATAACCAATACTCCTCGTCATTGATCGATCACTTGAAGTCATACCCATGGTCAACTTAGCTTCGTCGCAGACAAAGCAGAAGCGTACTCGCACTAACGGTTGATCTCTAATCCTCTGTCGCGACACGCCGATGTCATCAGCCGCAGTACCTGCTCGACGGTGAGGTCGGTGGTGTCGATTCTGATGGCGTCCTCGGCGGGGACCAACGGCGACGTCGCCCGGGACATGTCGGCCTCGTCCCGGCGGATCACGTCGTCGAGAACGTGTTCGTAGGAGGCCGAGCGCTCTTGCCGTACACGCCGCATCGCCCGGACTTCGGGCTTCGCGGTCAAGTAGAACTTCACGGTCGCGGCGGGGAAAATGGTGGTGCCGATGTCCCGGCCCTCGATGACGCAGCGAGGCTGTGCGCCGGCCCAAAGCCTGATGAGGCTGGTGACCCGCTGGCGGACCTCCGCGATCTTGGCGACCGCCGAAACGGCGACGTTGACCCGGGTGGCGCGAAGGTTGTCCGGGGCGTAGCGGTCGGAAGTCAGCAGGCTCGCGGAACGGCTCGCCGTGATCAATTCGTCGCAGAGGCAGGTGACTTTCGTGGCGTTGTCGACCGGAATGCGGCGCTGAAGTGCTTCGAAAGCGATGATGCGGTAAGTCTTGCCGCTTTCGAGATAGCGCAGGTCGAATGATTTCGACAGTGCCAGACAGGTGGTGGTCTTGCCCGCCGCCGCTGGGCCGTCCACCGCCACGACGGTGCCGAGACCTTGTTCGGGCATGATTTTCCTTGCTGGTGGGTGAAGCCGGACTATGGGGAGCAGGGCGCAGACGCTATCACGCGGGACATGCGTCGTGGGGCGACTATGCGAGTTGCCTCGGAGCAGCGAAGATGCCGGGAATCACGCTCTGGCAACGGATTGCGGCCTCCGGATGAAGGTGAACGTGGTCGCCGCGGCCACGCTCCGGCATGGCCTCTCACTCGTCCAGGGCATCGCGGGTGCACCGGTTTGTGTTTGGAGTACGCGGAAAACCCGCTGTGGCAGTGGAGATTCCCTTTCGGGGGTGCAAGTTTCATCCGAATTTCGCACCTTCGGGTGGGCAAGCGGTTATCGCGAGCCACTTCACATCGCGTTTTCACTCGATTGTCGACGAAGGGCGAAAATCTTGACGAGAATCCGTAACGAACGTCACGGAGCCGACGTCGTCAACGGTGACCGCCCATCCCGGATCACGCGAGTCCCGGCGCCGGGCACGCGCGTGCGGTGCCCGGGCATGCGCGTGCGGAGACACGCCCGGGATCCTGCGAACTTGATTCATTCCAGAAAATGGGCCAGACTGCGGCCGTGCCCACGACCCAGGAGTTCGAGCGGATGCTGCGCGGGGCCTCCCTGCGCGTGACGCGTCCGAGGGTGGCCGTGCTGACAGCGGTACGCGATCACCCGCACGCCGACACCGACTCGATCATCGGTGCCGTGCGTACGGAGCTCGGCGAGGTCTCTCACCAGGCCATTTACGACGTGTTGCGGGCACTGACCGCCGCGGGTCTCGTACGGCGGATCCAGCCGTCGGGGTCCGTGGCACGCTACGAGTCCCGGGTCGGGGACAACCACCACCACGTCGTGTGCCGAACCTGTGGTGCCATCGCCGACGTCGACTGCGCCGTCGGTCCCGCACCCTGTTTGACCGCGTCGAACGACCAAGGCTTCCTGATCGAAGAAGCCGAGGTCATCTACTGGGGCCTGTGCCCCGACTGTGCGATCGAACCCCGTTCTTGAGCCCTGCAGTTCTGATTCCCGGAAGGATTCCCGTGTCTGACAGCCCGGACGCCGTCATCGGCGAAATGAACGAAGAGAGCGCGGGCGGCTGCCCCGTCTCGTCGGGCCGCCGCAACCACCCCACCGAAGGCGCGGGCAACCGCGACTGGTGGCCGAACCAGCTCAACCTGAAGATCCTCCGGAAGCACTCCGCGGCTTCCGACCCCATGGACGCCGGGTTCGACTACGCCGCCGAGTTCAAGACCCTCGACCTCAATGAACTCGCCAAGGACGTCGACGCCGTCCTGACGACTTCGCAGGACTGGTGGCCCGCGGACTTCGGCCACTACGGCGGCTTCATGATCCGCATGGCGTGGCACAGCGCCGGTACCTACCGGATCGAGGACGGCCGCGGCGGCGCGGGCGCGGGCATGCAGCGCTTCGCCCCGCTGAACAGCTGGCCGGACAACGGCAACCTCGACAAGGCCCGCCGCCTGCTCTGGCCGGTCAAGAAGAAGTACGGCCGCAAGATCTCGTGGGCCGACCTGATGATCTTCACCGGCAACCGCGCGCTGGAGACCATGGGCTTCAAGACCTTCGGCTTCGCCGGTGGCCGCGCCGACGTCTGGGAGCCGGACGAGGACGTGTACTGGGGTCCCGAGCGCACCTGGCTCGGCGACGAGCGCTACAGCGGTGACCGTCAGCTCGAGGGCCCGCTGGCCGCCGTGCAGATGGGCCTCATCTACGTGAACCCGGAAGGCCCGAACGGCAACCCGGACCCGCTGGCCGCGGCCCGCGACATCCGCGAGACCTTCGGCCGGATGGCGATGAACGACGAGGAGACCGTCGCGCTGATCGCCGGTGGCCACAGCTTCGGCAAGACTCACGGCGCGGCCGACCCGGACAAGTACGTCGGGGCCGAGCCCGAGGGCGCTTCGATCGAGGAGCAGGGCCTCGGCTGGAAGAACAGCTTCGGCAGCGGCAAGGGACGCGACGCGATCACCAGTGGCCTGGAGGTCACCTGGACGCCGACCCCGACCCAGTGGAGCAACTGGTTCTTCCACAACCTCTTCGAGTACGAGTGGGAGCTGACCAAGAGCCCGGCGGGCGCCCACCAGTGGACGCCGAAGGACGGCAAGGCCAAGAACACCGTCCCGGACCCCGAGGACGGCAAGCTCAACCGCGCGCCCGGCATGCTCACCACCGACCTGGCGCTGCGTTTCGACCCGGTCTACGAGCAGATCTCGCGCCGGTTCTACGAGAACCCGGACCAGTTCGCGGACGCCTTCGCCCGCGCCTGGTTCAAGCTGACCCACCGCGACATGGGCCCGATCCAGCGTTACCTGGGCCCGCTGGTGCCGCAGGAGACGCTGATCTGGCAGGACCCGGTGCCCGCCGTCGACCACGAGCTGATCGACGACGCGGACATCGCCTCCCTCAAGGAGAAGCTGCTCGCTTCGGGCCTGTCGGTCTCGCAGCTGGTCTCGACCGCGTGGGCGTCGGCCTCGACCTTCCGCGGCAGCGACAAGCGCGGTGGCGCGAACGGTGCCCGCATCCGCCTCGAGCCGCAGCGTGACTGGGAGGTCAACGACCCGCAGACGCTGTCTCAGGTGCTGCGGACCCTCGAAGGTGTCCAGGAGGCCTTCAACGGCGCCCAGACCGGCGGCAAGAAGGTCTCGCTCGCCGACCTGATCGTGCTGGGCGGCGTTGCCGCCGTCGAGCAGGCGGCCAAGGACGCCGGCCACGAGGTCACCGTGCCGTTCACGCCGGGCCGCACCGACGCGACGGCGGAGCAGACCGACGTCGAGTCGTTCGCGCCGCTGGAGCCGACCGTGGACGGGTTCCGCAACTACCGGGGCAAGGGGCACCGTCTCCCGACGGAGTACCTGCTCATCGACCGCGCGAACCTGCTGAACCTGAGCGCGCCCGAGATGACCGTCCTCGTCGGCGGTCTGCGTGTCCTCGGCGCCAACGCCCAGCAGTCCCAGCACGGCGTGTTCACCGAGAAGCCGGGGGCGCTGACCAACGACTTCTTCACGAACCTGCTCGACATGGGCGTGCAGTGGACGGCCACGTCCGCCGACGCGGAGGTCTTCGAAGGCCGCGACTCCGCGACCGGCGAGGTCAAGTGGACCGGTACCCGGGCCGACCTCGTGTTCGGGTCGAACTCCGAGCTTCGCGCGGTGGCGGAGGTCTACGCCAGCGACGACGCCAAGGAGAAGTTCGTCCGCGACTTCGTGGCGGCGTGGGACAAGGTCATGAACCTCGACCGCTACGACGTGGCGTGATCAAGGTCTGAAAGAGTCCGGGCCCGTCGCTTCCGCGGCGGGCCCGGACCCTTTTCACTGGTGCTGCAGATCCGGTTCCGGATAGTCGCCCGCCTTGCGTTCGAGCGCGGTCGTGAAGACACCGAGCGCCATCATGCCGACGCCGAGGCCCAGATGCAGCCAGTTGTCGGCGACGTTGAACGGGAGGAAGTTCCCCGGGCTGCTCTGCGGGATCGCCAGGCCGACGATCCACAGGAGCAGGTAGATCCCGCCGCCGACCATGAGGAAGACGCGGGAAGCGGCGCGTTTGCGCGCGGCGAGCACGCCCACGACGCCGAACAGCAGGTGCACCAGGTTGTGCAGGATCGACACCGCGAAAACGCCGAACAACCGGGCTCCGGAATGGTGTCCCGCGAACTCCAGGCCGTCGTAGCCGGTGGTGATGCCCGGAATGAAGCCGAGGACGCCGACAAGCAGGAAGGCCGCGCCGACGACGAGCGCGCCACCTGCGGCGGACGCCGCGCGGCGCTCTTGCGTTGCTCCGCCGGGTGGGAACCACGCGCCGTGTCTTCTCGTTCCATGGCGGCCGGATACCCCGGCTGCGTTGGCGTAATCCTCCGGCGCGCGTCCGGCCACCGGGGCGTCCAGACTGAGGTGCGTCCGGGTTTCGAGCGGTGAGCGGGAGGAACGTGTGCCGGATCTGCTGGCGGCGGGTGGCTGGGGTCTCCTGGCCGGATCGGCCTTGCTACTCGGCGCCATGGTCGGTTTCCTGATCCGGATCCCGGGCCGGGCCGTCGCAGGCGTCATGGCTTTCGGAAGCGGCGTGCTGATCTCAGCCGTCTCCTTCGAGCTGATCGCCGAAGCACACGAAAAGGGCGGTTTCCTGCCGACCGCGCTCGGTGCGCTCGGCGGTGCCCTGGTCTACACCCTCGCGAACGTCGGACTCGCCCGGCGAGGTGCCCGTCATCGCAAACGCTCGGGTGACCAGCAGCCGTCCGAAGCCGATCAGGCAGGCTCCGGCACCGCCATCGCGCTCGGCGCCCTGCTGGACGGCGTCCCCGAATCGATGGTGATCGGCACCAGCCTGCTCGGCGGCGGAAGTGTCAGTGTCGTGACCGTGGCCGCCGTGTTCATCAGCAACGTCCCGGAAGGGCTGTCCAGCGCCGCCGGGATGAAGCGGGCGGGCCGGAGCCCGCGCTATGTCTTCGCGCTCTGGGGCGGAATCGCCGTGATCAGCGGTGTGGCGGCGTTGCTCGGCTACGGCGTTCTCGGCGAAGCGTCCGGTGCCGGCCTCGCGGTGATCACCGCGATCGCGGGAGGCGCGATCCTCGCCATGATCGCCGACACGATGATCCCCGAGGCGTTCGAAGACGCTCAGCTGTGGACCGGGTTGATCACGGTGACGGGTTTCCTCACCGCGTTCGGTCTATCCCGCCTCGGGTGATCATCGGCCTGCCGGTCAGACCTCGCCCGACGCCAGCAAGGTCAGCAGTTCGGCGTGCCCGGCCTGGGTGATCAGGCTGGCGGCGTCGAAGTAGATGCGCTCGTTGGTGATCCGGTCTTCGTCGAAGAAGAACACCGCGATGATCGGCACCCGGAACGCCTTGCCGGTCGGCGGACGGCCGTAGAACTCGCCGAGGTTGGTGCCGAGCAGGTCGAATTCGACGATGACCGACTCGTCGGCGAAGTGGTAGCGGACGTTGTCGTGCCGCTGGTCCGGGAACGCCGTGCGGGTCATGCGGTAGTACGCCATGACCTCTTCGCCGCCGTCGAAGATCTGCCCGGTCGCCATGATCTCGTAGTGCGGATGGCCGTTGAAGGTGCCCAGCGTCCGGTCGAACTCGTGGGCCACCTCGGTGTCCATGTGCTCTTCGATGATCTTGTGGCGGCGCTCGCGCAGGTCTTCGCTGATCACTGGTCCTCCGGCTCGTTCCTGGTCGCGATCCGGAGCCTACCGCCCGCGGCCTCGTCGTCGGTGCCGTAGAGCAGGCTGCGGCACGAGCGCGAGAGACAGGTCAACGCCTCGATCTTGTGGCCGGGGAAGTCGCCGATCCTCACCGGGACGGGGGAGAGCGCGATCGACCCGTCGGAGCGGAGCACGCCCGCTTCGTACACGGCCGAATCGAACGGTCCTTCGTCGCCGGGGTCGGAGGCGGCCGAGACCAGGACGCGGTCGTCCGCGGTGATCTCGACGTCCGAGGTGTGCCGGACGTCCGTGGCCGGGTACGGGACCCGGAACGGGATCGACTTCGGCTTCTTGAAGGACAGCTTCGAGACCGAGAACTCCGCGGAGTACAGCGTGGCGGGCCGGGCGTCCTGCCCGCGGTCCGCCCAGACCGCGAACAACCGGTCATTCACCTTTTTCAGTGCGAAACCCTCGTAGTTGTCCTTCGGGTCGCCTTTCGGTACCTGGAAAGTGCCGAGCACCTTCAGGTTCCGGTCCTTCAGCTTGAAGTGAAAGCCCTTGCCGTCGCTGGCCAGTGCGATGAACTCGCCGGTCTTCCCCGGCACCGGTTCGGCGGCTTCCAGGTCGACCGGGAGCTCGCCCGGCCAGTCGATCGAGTCCACCTTGGACACTTTGCCGTGCTCGAGCCGGACCCGGACCGCCCGGTTCTCTCCGGGTTTCTTGTTGTCCCGCAAGACAAGCGCGTCGACCCGGTCGTCGCCCTTGTCGAGGACGGCGATGCCGCTGGCGCCGGAGGTCATGCCGGTGCCGATGGATTCCCAGCCGTCGCCGGCGAGTGCCGCGGACGGCAGGAACAGGGGAATGGTCAGTGCCGGGAGAATCGCGAGGGAGGCGAATTTCATGTCGTGTCCCGTTCAGCCGCAGGAGAGGGTGCCGGCGCGGAGCGCGTGGCCGCTTTCGTTGCCGTCGTCGGCCCAGACCACCTGCTTGGTCCCGGAGGCGCACGTGGCCGAAATCGCGAAGCCTTCGTTGTTGTAGTCCGGCATGCCGCTGGGACGGTCGTACGTGGCCGTGACGGCGAACGCGCCCTGCGCGCCGACGGCGAGCGTCGCCGAATCGCCGCCGCAGTTGTCGTCGCAGACCGCCCACAGCTTGCCGGTGGAAGCCTCGTACTCGAGTTCCATGATCGAGTCGAGCCCGCTCGCGAAACTCGCGACCCGGGTGTACTTCCCGCCCGCCTGGTCGAGCGCGTAGGCGTAGATCATCCCGTTGCTCTCGAGACCGACGAGGTAGAGGCCGGTCCCGTGGCCGGGGTAGCTGCCCGGGTTGTACGGCGCCTTCGTGCGCTGGTCGACGAACCCCTTGGCGGTGAGGGCGCTGTCCGGGATCCACGAGACGGCTTCGAGGCCGTCGTTGGCCGAGACCTTCGGCAAATCCGGGGTCAGATCCCATTCGGCCTTCGCGCTGAGGGTTTTGGCCGTACCGGAGACGTCGTACCGGAGCACCTTGAGCGAGCTCGTCTTGCTGTTGTCGCCGTCGCGTTCGGTGGCCGCGACCACGCCGTCCGGGGTCGCCACGACGGCTTCGGCGTCGGGGTCGCCGCTGCCGCCGCGGTAGCGCAGCTGCTTGCCCGACGACCAGCCGTTTGCGGTGTCCGGCTGCCATTTCGAGCCGTTGCGCACGAGGCGGTAGAGGGTGCCAGGGCCGTTCTTGACCGCCCAGAGGACGTCGGGGCCGCTGAACGACAGGCCGCTCATATTGCCGCCGAGGACGTTCGAACCGTCGGCGTTCGTGACGGCGGAACCGCCCGGCCACGGGCTGTTCGCCGTAGTGGTCGCGGTGGCGGCGGTGGCGGGGAGGACCAGCAGGGCGGCGGCGACGGTGGCCACCGCGGCGGGTCGCATCCGGCGAGGTGATCTGGGCATTCGCGCTCCTTCGGGCGGACGAAGTGGGTCGCGGCGTGTCGTCACAAGTTAAGTAAGTTTCCTTACGAACACAAGATATCGCCAGATTCTCACGAAATGAAGCAACGCTGGGTTTACAAAAGGTGGCATCTTGTCAAATCAGGTGTACATCACCTATGGTTTTGTAAACCCAGCCAACGGAGGAGGGTGCGATGAGCGAGATGACGGGCACGATCCCGGCGGGCTCGACCGAACGCTGGACCGACGGCAAGCGATATCTGTGGCTGATCGGCCTGGTGGTGCCTTCGCTCGCGTTCCTGGCCATCGGCCTGCACGCGGCCACCGGCTGGGGGGTGTGGTTCTGGATCGGGCCGATCGTGATCCTGGTGATCGTGCCGCTGATCGACCTGGTGGCCGGGCTGGACCGCAGCAATCCGCCCGACGACGTGATCGAGCGGCTGGAGCGGGATCGCTACTACCGGTGGATCACCTTCGCGTTCCTGCCCATCCAGTACGCGGGTTTCGTGGTGGCGTTCTGGCTGATCGCCCGCGGCGACCTGTCCGTCGCGGACAAGATCGGCCTGGCGATCTCGATCGGCTGCATCGGCGGGATCGGCATCAACACCGCGCACGAACTCGGGCACAAGAAGGAGAGCCACGAGCGCTGGCTGTCGAAGATCGCGCTGGCGCAGAGCTTCTACGGCCACTTCTACATCGAGCACAACCGCGGCCACCACGTCCGGGTGGCCACTCCCGAGGACCCGGCGAGCAGCCGGGTGGGGGAGAGCTTCTACCGGTTCTGGCCGCGCACCGTGTTCGGCTCGCTGAAATCCGCGTGGGGGCTGGAGCGCAAGCGCTACGCCCGGCGCGACCGGCATCCGTTCCGGATCGGCAACGACGTGCTCAACGCCTGGCTGATGTCCGCGGTGCTGTGGGCGGCGATGGCCGTGTGGCTGGGGCCGGGGATCCTGCCGTACCTGGTGATCCAGGCGGTGGTCGGTTTCTCGCTGCTGGAGGTCGTGAACTACATGGAGCATTACGGCATGTGCCGGCAGATGGTCGGGCGGGCGAACCGCCGCCGGTACGAACGCGTGGACCCCAGCCACAGCTGGAACTCCAACAACATCGCCACCAACGTGCTGCTCTACCACCTGCAGCGGCACAGCGATCACCACGCCAACCCGACCCGCCGCTACCAGACGCTGCGTGATTTCGCGGAATCGCCGGTGCTCCCGACGGGCTACGCCGGGATGATCGTGCTGGCGCTGGTCCCGCCGGTCTGGCGGCGCGTGATGGATCCGCGGGTGCTCGCCCATTTCGACGGCGACATCTCCCGCGCCAACATCCAGCCGTCGAAACGGGCCAAAGTGCTGGCGCGGTACGGAACGCGGGTCACCGCGCCGTCGCGGCACGTCGCCGACACGCACGGCGACGCTACCGAGGGCGGGATGTGCCCCGGCTGCGGCTATGTGTACGACGAGAAACTCGGCGACCCGCGGGAGGGTTTCCCCGCCGGGACCCCGTGGTCGGCGATCCCGGATTCGTGGTGCTGCCCGGACTGCGGGGTGCGGGAGAAGGTCGATTTCGTGGCACCGGGAAGGGTTGGAGCATGATGAAGATCGAGGCTGACCGCACGAAATGCGACGGGCTGGGCATGTGCGAGGCGATGGCGCCCGACTTCTTCGAGGTGGGCGACGACGGCACGGTCGTGGTGCTCGACGAGCAGCCCGGTGAGGAACACCGCCAGGACCTGTCGGCCGCCGTCGACGCCTGCCCGGTCCTCGCCCTCAAACTGCGGGGCTGATCGTGACACTGGTCGTCGTGGGCGCGTCACTGGCCGGGTTGCGCGCGGTGGAGGCGGTGCGCCGGGACGGATACCGGGGCCGGATCGTGCTGATCGGCGCGGAGGACCACCCGCCCTACGACCGGCTCCCGCTGTCGAAGTCGTTCCTCGACGAGGAAGGACCCGGCAAGGTCGAGCCGTTCCACGGCGAGGACGCGTTGCGCGACGACTTCGGTGTCGAACTGATGCTCGGGGCCGCCGCGGACGGACTCGACACCACCGCCCGCGAGGTTTCGGTGGCGGGGACGATGGTTCCGTACGAGGCACTGGTGATCGCGACCGGCGCCACCGCGCGGCGGCTGCCCGGCAGCGAGGGGATCGCCGGGGTCCACACGTTGAGGACCGCCGAGGACGCGCTGGCGGTCCGTGCCGCGCTCGACGCCGGGGCACGCACGGTCGTGATCGGCGCGGGTTTCATCGGCTCGGAGGTCGCGGCCGCGGCACGGAAGCGCGGGCTGTCGTCGACGATCGTCGAGACACTCGACGTCCCGCTCACCCGGTCCGTCGGCGCCGAGGCCGGTGCGGTGTGCGCCGCGCTGCACCGGGCGGCGGGCACGGAACTGCGGTTGTCCACCACGGTCACCGGCCTGGAGTCCGACGGCGGCGTGGTGACCGGCGTCCGGCTTTCGACCGGCGAGGTGCTGCCCGCGGATCTGGTGGTCGCCGGCATCGGCGTCGTCCCGGCCACCGGCTGGCTGGCCGGCAGCGGGGTGCCGCTGCACGAGTGCGACGGCGGTGTGGTGTGCGACGCCACGCTCGCGACCGGAGTGCCCGGCGTGTACGCCGCCGGCGACGTCGCCCATGCCGCGAACCCGCTGTTCGACGGTGAGCTGATGCGGCTGGAGCACTGGACGAACGCCGCGGAGCAGGGTGCCGCGGCCGCTCGTCACGCGCTCGCCTCGGAAACGGCGAAGGCGCTGTCGCCGGTGCCGTACTTCTGGTCGGACTGGTACGACCACCGGATCCAGTTCGTCGGCACCCCGCGGGCGGACGAGGTGGTGACCGCCGTCCCGGAGTCCGGTGGTTTCACCGCGCTGTACCGGCGTGGGGACCGGATCGTCGGCGCGCTGACCGTCGACCGGCCGCGCGAGATCATGAAGTACCGTCGCCACATCGCCGGGCGGGCGCCGTGGCCCGAGGCGCTGGCGTTCGCCGCCGAATCGGCCGCCTAGAATGACGATCATGAGTGAGGCACCGGCTACGGGAGGTCCGTACCGTCAACCGATCGTCGCGTCGGCGATCGAGCTGACCGTGCGCTCCGGCTGGTCCTCGGTGACGATGAGCAAGCTCGCGGAGATCGTCGGCGTCAGCCGCCAGACCGTCTACAACGAACTCGGCTCGAAGACCCAGCTCGCCGAAGCGATGATCTCGCACGAACTCGGCCGGTTCCTCGCGGTGGTCCGGGACGCTTTCGAACGGCATCCCGAAGACCTCGTCGAGGCGATCCACGACGCCGTTCGCGGTGTCCTCGAACTCGCCGACGACAATCTCCTGCTGCGCGCCATCGTCTCGGCCACGCACGGCGCCGACACCGAGTTGCTGCCGCTGCTGACGGTGCGGGCCGGGAGCCTGCTGAGCGAAGCGACCGTGATGCTGCGTGGCCGTGTCCGCGCCTACGGCCCGCCGCTGGACGCCACGCAGCTGGATGTGGCGATCGACGTCGTGGTCCGGACCGTGCTGAGCCACGTCATGCAGCCGTCGGACACCCCGGCACGTACGGCCGACGCGCTGGCGTGGATGGCTTCGCGGGTGCTCGGCGCGACGACGACCCGGTCACTGCGGCATCTTTCGGAGAATTAAGGCCGCGGTCTCCGCCGGGTTCGAGCGGGTGTTGTCGATGCGCACGTGATCGTGCCGCTCGATCAGGTCCTGGGCATGGGTGCGCCGCGTGTCTTCGGTGTTCATGACGTAGTCGCGGTCGAATTCGAGCAGATTGGCGCGGGAGAAGTCGAGGTCCCGCTTGCTGGGCTTGCGGTCGAGGCGGAGCTCGGTGGTGTTCCGCTCGAGGCGCTCGTCGAGATCCGCGTACAGCTCGACGAAACGCGTCCTGCCTCCCCGCGACCGGACGATGTCGACGTACGAGGCGATGAGGTCGGTGTCCTCGGGGAGATCGAGGCCCCAGACGTAGGTGAAGACGAGGCCGGGAAGCGCGGCGTCGGCCGCCTCCTCGATGACGCGGCGGCGGAACTCGTTGACGAGTTTGCCGAAAGGCGGCGAGCCGAACGGGAAGATGCCGAGCACCGGCTCGATGGCCATGTGGTTGTGGAACAGCTTGAACCCGGTGAGCTTGCACAGTTCCTCGCCGACGGTCATCTTGCCGACGGCGGGTGGTCCGAAGATCACGACGAAATCCACTCGGCCACGGTAGCGGGGCGCGCGGAATTGTCGGTCCCGTATGCGACGCTCCACCGATGATCGTCGTGTTCGATGCCGAGCTCTGGGTCTGGGACGCCCGCCGTGGGGAGACCTGGACCTTCGTCAGCCTGCCCCAGGACATCTCCGAGGAGATCCGCGAGATCAGCGACGGGCCGCGCCGCGGGTTCGGTGCGGTCCGTGTCCAGGTCGGTATCGGCGGCAGCAAATGGAAGACGTCGATCTTCCCGGACTCCAAACGGGGTGCGTACGTGCTGCCGGTCAAGAAAGCGGTCCGCATGGCGGAGGGAATCGAGGAAGGTGATGTGGCGAAAGTGACCGTCGAGCTGATCGACCTCTGACCGTCAGAGCAACCGTTCACCGAGCGGCGTCGTCAGGTAGAGGACGCTGCGGCCGGAGCGTTCGCGTGCGACGAGTCCGCTGTCCCGCAGGACCTTGAGGTGCTGGGAGACGGCGCTCGGTGTCACGCCCAAGGCGCGCGCGAGGTCGGTCGTGGTCGCGGGGGAGGACAACGAGCTCAGGAGAGTGGCTCGCATCCGCCCAAGGAGTCGTACGGCGCTGGACTTGGCTGCACGTGTCCCGGCAGCCCACAGTGCGCCGGTTCCCCGCGCCGGATAGCGGATCGTGGTCTGGGTCGACGTGTTCTTCTTGATCAGGACATACGGCGAGCCGAGGACGACCGGCATCAGCACGAGACCGCCAGGTCCTCGTGTGACGACACTGTGCCGATTCCGCCAGCGCTCACCGGCGAGCGTCACCCGGTCGGCGCACCAGCGCAGATCCGGATGCAGATCCGCGAACAGACGCTCGGCACCGCCCGCGGTCAGTTGCCGCGCGCGGAATCCGACGTCGGCGTCCAGTACCGCTCGCATCCGCGGCCAATGCGGTGAGACGAGGCGATCGTGGGCTTCGCGCAGTTCGTCGGCGATTTCTCGCAGGCCGGATCGAGGATTGCCGGCCAGTGCGGCTGCGGCGCGGGGAAGCTTCGTGCCGAAGACCCGGTCGAGGCTCGCCCTTACCTGGGCTTCAGGGGTTCGCCGCACCGCGTCGAGGTCTTTTTCGAGCGATGCGCCCGAACCCCGAGGAGCGGGGACGAGGAACTCGGGCCAGCTGAGCCTGCCGTTGACGAGCAGTGGCCAAGTCCGGGGAAGATCGAGCGGCGCGCGATCGAGTTCTTCCCGCGCCCACCGCAGCCAGGGCAGATTGACCGGATTCGGATCGAGACCGGCGATCTGCAGCAGACAGGCCACGGTCTCGGACAGCGGCGAGATCGCGAACCGGGTCGCGGCCAGTTCGGCGACACCCAGCTCGATGGTCATCGGCATCGTCCGAGTATGTAGCCCAGACCTAAATGGTGTCCCCGGAACATCGGGCGCCGCCACGATCCGGCCATGCCCGACCTACCCCGCGCCTACCGACGGCTTTGGTGGGCCACCGGGATCGACAGTCTCGGCAACGGCGTCTTCACGGCGGCGTTGCCTCTGCTGGCGGTGACGGTGAGCCATGACGCCAGAGACGTCGCCCTGGTCTCCGCCGCGACGTACCTGCCGTGGCTTCTGCTGTCGCTCACCGCCGGCTCCGTGGTCGACAGGGTCGACCGGACGACGCTCATGTGGCGGACGCAGGCGCTCCAAGCCCTGATCGTCGGCGTGCTCACCGCGCTCGTCGCGGCAGGGGCCATCACCGTGCCCGTGCTCGTCCTGCTCGCGTTCGCGCTGGGGGCGTGCGACGTCTTCTATGACAACGCGGCGCAGACGGCGGTTCCGGATCTCGTCCCGAAAGGCTTGCTGCACCAGGCGAACGGCAGGCAGCAGGTGGCGATGATCGTGGGCAGGCAGTTCCTGGGCCCGCCTCTCGGGAGTCTCTTCTTCGCACTCGCCTGGACGTTGCCGTTCGCCGTCGACGCCCTGTCGTTCGTCGTCGCCGCGGTGCTCCTCGCGAAGCTGCCCAGACGAGGTGGTCAGGCGGAAAGCGTGAAAGTCCTCGACGGACTCCGGTGGCTGATGAGACACCGCCTGCTTCGTACTCTCGCGGTGCTGTTGGGCATCAACACCTTCTGTGGTCAGCTCGGGAACGCGACGCTCGTCCTCTTCGTGACCGACGTGCTGCACCTCGGCGAGGGAGTGTTCGGTCTGCTGCTCGCCGGTGCGGCGATCGGCGGCGTCGTGGGCGGGCTGGTGATCACTCGGCTGGTCGCCTGGCTCGGCGACCTCCGCGCGCTGCTCGTCTCCCTCGCCGTGAACGCCGTCGTTTTCGCCGGAATGGGGTTCAGCCCGAACATCGCCGTACTCGGTGGGTTCTGGGCGGTGAGCAGTTTCGTGACGACCATTTGGAACGTGGTCACCGTCGGCGTCCGGCAACAGGAGGTTCCGCCGGCTCTGCTCGGCCGGGTCAACAGCGTCTACCGGCTACTCGGCTGGGGACTGATGCCGCTCGGCGCGCTGACCGGCGGGCTGCTCGCGCACAGGTTCGGGCTTCGCGTTCCCTATCCCGTCGCGGGCGTCGCGCGCGGTCTCGCGCTCCTGGCCGCGCTTCCGGTGCTCATCCCGGCTATGCGGGGCACTACTCCTCGGTGAGCTCGGCCAGCTGATCCGCGGCGTCCTGGTTCCCGCCTGCGGCCAGCCGACGTAGCTCGTCCAGCGCGCCCAGTTCGGTCGCCGTTTCGATCAGCTGATCCACCGCGTCGCTGCTGCCGGCGTCGGCCAGCCGCCGGAGTTCGGCCAGGTCACCGCGTTCGGCGGCGTCCTGGATCTGCTCGTCGACGGCGTCCTGGTCAGCGCTCATGGTCACCAGGTTACGGGCAAGGCGTCATTCCCGGCCGGTCTTTGCCAGTTTCGACGGCCACCAGATCTTCCGTCCGACGTCCACCGTCAGAGCCGGGACCAGCAGCGAACGGACCAGGAGCGTATCGAGAAGGACGCCGAACGCGACGATGAAAGCCAGCTGTGCCAGGAAGAGGATCGGCAGGACCGCGAGGGCGGCGAAGGTCGCGGCCAGCACCACGCCGGCGGACGTGATCACGCCGCCGGTGACACGCAGACCCCGCAGCGTCCCGTCCCGCGTGCCGATCCTGCCCGCCTCTTCGCGGACCCTCGTCATCAGGAAGATGTTGTAGTCGATCCCCAGCGCGACAAGGAAGACGAAGCCGAACAGCGGGACGACTGGGTCGGCACCGGGGAAGTCGAAGACGTGGTTGAACACCAGCGCCGACACTCCCATCGTCGCGGCGAAGGACAGCACCACCGTGCCGATCAGCAGGAGCGGCGCCAGCAGTGATCGCAACAGCAACGCGAGCACGAGGAAGATCACGACCAGGACGATCGGGATGATCACCATCCGGTCGTGCTCCGAGGTATCCCTTGTGTCGAGCAGCGTCGCCGTGGGCCCGCCGACCTTGGTGCCGTCGACGGTGTGCACGGCGTCGCGGATCCGTTGCACCGTCGCGACGGCCGCGTCGGAGTCCGGGGGATCGGCGAGCACGGCGTCGATCTTCGCGAGCCCGCCCGCTTCGGGGCCTTGCCGGACGTCGGAGACGCCGGGGACACGCGCCAGCGCGGTGACGGCCTGAGCCTGGCCGGCGGGGGTGATGATCACCGTCGGCGAGCCGGAGCCACCGGGGAAGTAGCGCGAGAGGACTTCTTGTCCCGCGACGGAATCGACCGGTGTGAGGAAGACGTCGGACTGCGCGGTGCCGGACGCCTTGAGCTGGGGGAGGAACGCGCCGCCCGCGAGCAGGACGACGGTCGTGACGATCCAGATCGTGCGCGGTGCGCGGGCGACCAGGCCCGACACGCGTGCCCAAAGTCCGCCGGTCTCGTCGCGAGGCGGGGTCACCGCCGGGCGGAAGGGCCAGAAGGCGTTGCGCCCGCACAAGGCCAGCACGGCGGGCAGGAACGTGATGGTCGTGATGAACGCGGCACCGATGCCGATGGCGGCGACCGGGCCGAGCCCCTTGTTGGAGTTCAGATCGCTGAACAGCAGGCACAGCACGCCGAGGATCACGGTCCCGGCGGAGGCCGCGATCGGCTCGATGGTCGAGCGCCAGGCCGTGCGGAGCGCGGTGCGGGCGTCGCCGGTCGTCCGGAGTTCTTCGCGATAGCGCGAGATCATCAGGAGCGCGTAGTCGGTGGCGGCGCCGAAGACGAGAATGAACAGGATCCCCTGGCTCTGTCCGTTCAGTGCCAGCACGTCGTGATCCGCGAGCAGGTACACCGCGAGACTCGCCGTGCCCAGCGCGAACACCGCCGACAGCAGGACGAGCACGGGAAGGAGCGGGCTGCGGTAGACGATGACCAGGATGACCGCGACCACCGCGCCCGCGACCAGGAGCAGCAGCCCGTCGATCCCGCCGAACGCCTCCTTGAGGTCGGCGACCTGCGCGGCGGGGCCGGTCACCAGCACTTTCAACCCGTCCGGGGTGTCGCGGGCGAGCGACTCCCGCAGTGTCTCGACGCCGTCGCCGGGGTCGGTCGTGGCGTCCAGGAGTACGACCACCTGCGCGCCCGCGTCGCTCTGCGGGGCAGGCACGAGCCGCGCGTTCGACGTCCGGTCGGCGAGGAACCGCTTGTCGGCCTCGGTCAGGCCGGACGGCCGCTCGGCGACGACGATCGCCGGGATGACAGCGGCACTGGAGAACTGTTTCTGGAGTTCGCCCACTTCGGTCGCTTCGGCCGACGCCGGCAGGAAACTGCTGCTGTCGTTCTCCGTGACCTGGCTGAGCTTGCCCGCGTACGGGCCGCTGAAGCCGCCGAAGATCAGCCAGGCGACCGCCACCAGGGCCGGGAGCAGCCACCGCAGACGTGACCGCGTGCGGGCGGGACGTTCGACTTCCGAGATCATGGACGGATGGCTCCAGTGCTACTTCGACGAGTGAATAGTTCGACCATCGAAATAGTAGAGTGGTCACCCGGACGGGGCAACGTGAGGGGAGCTACCCGACATGGCTGAGGACGCCGGACAGGTCACGGACGACCTGCTCGTACTCCTGCTGCGGCAGCTGACCGTCGAAGCGGACCGGTTCGCGGAAATGTTCGGGGAGAAGCACGGCCTGCACCGGACCGACCTCAACGCGCTCGCGGTGATCATGGACGCCGCCAGGATGGGGGCGCCGATGAGTCCGAGCACGCTCGCGAGCGCGTTGCACCTGAGCGCGTCGGCGACGACGGCGGTGCTGGACCGGCTGGAGCGGGCCGGGCACGTCCATCGCGACCGGAGCGCGACCGACCGGCGCAAGGTCGAGCTGCGGATGCACGAGAAGGCGCGGGAGATCGGCGCCGAGTTCTTCCTGCCTCTCGGAAAGCGCTACGCCGAAGCGTGGCGGGAGATGGGGGAGGACGAGCGTCGGACGGTCGCCCGGTTCCTTCGGGGCACCATCGCCGCGACTGTCGAAGTGCGGGGCCGGCTGGCACCGTGAACACTCGGGAGCATGCGATGTGTGGTGCTCGGGGCGACGGGTTATGTCGGCGGACGGCTGGTGCCGCAACTGCTCGAAGCGGGTCACGAGGTCCGGGTGGTGGCCCGCTCGCCGGAGAAGGTCGCCGAGGAACCGTGGCGTGACCGTGTCGAGGTCGAACGAGGGGACGTCACGGATCCGTCCTCGATCGAGACGGCCCTGACCGGCTGCGAGGTCGTCTACTACCTCGTGCATTCGTTGGCGCGCAAGGACTTCGTCGACGTCGACCGCGAGGGGGCGAAAACCGTCGCCGAGGCGGCCAAGACGGCGGGCGCGCGGCGGCTGGTGTACCTGGGCGGCATCGTGCCGGACGACGAGGAGTTGTCGCCACACCTGGCGTCGCGCGCCGAAGTGGGCCGGGTCCTGCTCGACTCCGGGGTGCCCGCGATCGTCCTGCAGGCCGCGGTGATCATCGGCTCCGGCTCGGCGAGTTTCGAAATGCTGCGCTACCTGACGGAGCGGCTCCCGGCGATGGTCACGCCGCGCTGGGTGCGCAACCGCATCCAGCCGATCGCGATCCGGGACGTGCTGCACTACCTCGTGCACGCCGCGGACCTGCCCTCCGACGTGAACGGTGCCTTCGACATCGGCGGGCCCGACGTGCTGACCTATTTGGACATGATGCGCCGTTACGCCGTCGTGGCGGGCTTGCCGAGGCGTGCCGTCGTGCCGGTGCCGGTGCTGACCCCGTGGCTGTCCGCGCAATGGGTCAACCTGGTCACGCCCGTGCCGAAGGCGATCGCGGTACCGCTGATCGAGTCGCTGGTGCACGAGGTCGTCTGTCACGACCACGCGATCGCCGAGCACATCCCCGACCCGGAAGCCGGGTTGACCCACTACGAGCGCGCCGTCGAACTGGCGCTGTCCCGGATCCGGAACGCCGACGTGCCGACCCGCTGGTCGGACGCGTCGGGTGACGTGGCGCCCTCGGATCCGCTGCCGAGCGATCCGGACTGGGCGGGCGGGACCGTCTACGAGGACAAACGCGAGCAGCGGACGGACGCCTCGCCGGAGGCGCTGTGGGACGTCATCGAGTCCATCGGCGGCGAACACGGGTGGTACTCGTTCCCGCTGGCCTGGTCGGTCCGCGGCTGGGCCGACCGGCTGGTCGGCGGCGTCGGGTTGCGGCGCGGCAGGCGGGATCCGCGACGGCTGCATCTCGGCGAGGCACTGGACTGGTGGCGCGTCGAATACCTCGACCGGCCGCGGCTGCTGCGGTTGCGCGCGGAGATGAAGCTGCCGGGCCGCGCCTGGCTCGAACTCGGCGTCGAGTCCGATGAGGACGGTCGGACGATCTACCGGCAGCGCGCGGTGTTCGAGCCGCACGGGCTGGCCGGGCACGCGTACTGGAAAGGGATCGCGCCGTTCCACGGTGTCGTCTTCGGTGGCATGGTCCGCAACATCACCGGTGCCGCGCAAGGAGAAGCCGGTGTATCCGGGAGCTGACGGGGACTTCGAACCGGTGCGGCGTCGTGGCCGCTGGGTGTTGTTGTGGCGAGTGGGGCATCGGGCTTACCTATTGAGAGGGAAGGCGAACGTATCGTCGTGAGCCGATCACGATGTCGATGGTCCACAAGGACACGTTGGCTACCTACCGGCTTCCGGCCTACGGTCCGTGGACGTGCTGGAGGTGTGTCGCCTGGGTGGTACCGGGCTCGGCCACGGCCGACGTTGCGAAAGCCACTTTCGCAACCTTCAACGTTGCGAAAGTGGCTTTCGCAACCCCCGCGCGCGTATAGGCTCGCCTTCAGTGAGCTGGTGGGGCGGTGCTGGAGCGCACGACGAGTTCGGTCGGGACGCTGATCGCCTCCGTCGCCCCCGCCTCGGACATCCCGGCCAGAAGGGCAGCGACGGCTCGCTTCCCGACCTCGCCGAACGACTGCCGGACGGTGGTGAGCGGCGGCCAGAAATGGGCGGCCTCGTCCATGTCGTCGAAGCCGACGACGCTCACCTCGCCAGGAACGGACCGGCCCTTTTCGTGGAGCGCTCGCAACAGCCCGAGCGCCATCTGGTCGTTGGCGGCGAACACGGCGGTGACGGCGGGATCGCCCGCCAGCCGGACGCCGTGTTCGTACCCGGACCGCGACGACCAGTCGCCGGTGAGCGGTGGCGGCACGTTCCTTCCCGCGTCCTCCAAGGTCTCCTGCCACGACTTCCGGCGGCGTTCGGCCGCGTAGGACTCGGGCGGTCCGGCCACGTGCCAGACGGTCTCGTGGCCGAGGTCGAGCAGATGCCTGGTCGCGGCGGTGGCGCCGGAGGCCTGGTCGAAGTCGACCACCGGATGGTCGCGCCGCCCGCCCGCGTCGATGACGACGACCGGGAGCCCGTGGGGGAGTTCGATCTCGCTCTGGTCCAGTTCGTGTTGTTCGATCAGGATGATGACGCCGTCGACGGCCTGCTCGTCCAACCTGCTGAAGGCTCCCGACACCTCGCCTTGGGACGGCCTGCTCACCGGCATGAGGACGATCGAGAACCCTTCGACGGCGGCCGCGGACGCGACGGCGTCGAGGGTCCGGCTGTTGCCGAACGTCGAGAGCGCGGAGATGATCACGCCGATGCTGCGGAAGCGGCCGTTGCGCAGCGCGCGGGCGGCGCTGTTGGGGCGGTAGCCCACCCGGCGCATGGCGGCGAGCACGCGTTCGCGCGTCGCCTCGTCGACGTTCGACCTGCCGTTCGCGACCCGGGAGACGGTCTGGCCGGACACGCCGGCTTCCCTGGCGACGTCGGCCATCGACGGCCCGCGGCCGCTCCTGGACATGTTCACGTCAACACGATAGCCTCCGCCGGTCTGATGTTGACGTAAACATCTCACGAGCCGCGCCATTCTCGCCAGAATCCGGAGGGACGATGACGTCCACAGCGGTCGCGCCGACGCCGGCGCCGCCCCGCCGTGCGGCCCCCGCGCGCCGCGCCCGCCGCGACTGGCGAGGCTGGCTTTTCGTCGCACCGTTCATGCTGGTGTTCGCCCTGACCTTCCTGGCCCCGATCGGCTACGCGTTCGTCCTGAGCCTGTTCCGTGATCAGGCCTTCTTCGGGGGCACGAAGTTCGTCGGGGTGGACAACTACGCGCAGGTGCTGGCCGACCCGAAGTTCTGGGACTCCTTCCAGCGGGTGCTGGTGTTCCTAGTCGTTCAGGTGCCGATCATGCTGGTGCTCGCGCTGATCGCGGCGCTGGCGATCGACAGCGCCCGGCTGCACGCCGCCGGTTTCTTCCGGGTCGTGATCTTCCTGCCCTACGCCGTGCCCGCCGTGGTCGCCGCGCTGATGTGGGGATTCCTCTACGGCGACCATTTCGGGCTGGCCGCCGACCTGAACCACCTGCTCGGCCGCGACGTGGTGAAACCGTTGTCGGACAACTGGATGCTCGCTTCCATCGGCAACGTCGTCACCTGGGAGTTCGCCGGGTACAACATGCTCATCTTCTACTCCGCGCTGAAGGTGATCCCCAAGGAGCAGTTCGAGGCCGCGGCGATCGACGGCGCCGGCGCGTTCCGCACCATCCTGAGCGTGAAGCTGCCCGCGCTGCGTGGGGCGATCGTCATCGCGACGATCTTCTCGATCATCGGCAGCTTCCAGCTGTTCAACGAGCCGAACATCATGCGCACCCTGGCGCCCAACGTGATCGGCACCTTCTACACGCCGAACATGTACGCCTACAACCTTTCCTTCGGCGCGCAGCAGTACAACTACTCCGCCACCGTGGCGATCGTGATGGGCGTCATCACCGCGATCATCGCCTATGTCGTGCAGCTGCGCGGATCCCGGAAGGGGATGTGATGGCGACGTTCTCGGTGACGCGGCCACGGAAGTCGCGTGTCCTCACCGCCGTCATGGCGCTGTACCTGATCTACACGCTCGTGCCGCTGGTGTGGCTGGTGATCAACGCGACCAAGACGCAGCCCGCCCTGTTCACCACGTCGGGCCTGGCGTTCGGCGGGCCGTTCGCGTTGTTCGACAACATCGGCGAGACCTTCACCTACGACAACGGGATCTTCCTGCGCTGGCTGGGGAACACGCTGCTCTACGTCGTGGCGGGTGCCGGGGGAGCGACCGTCCTCGCCACCGCGGCCGGATACGGCCTGGCGAAGTACCGTTTTCCCGGCCGCCGTGCGGTGTTCGCGGTCGTGCTCGGCGCGGTCGCGGTCCCCGGTACGGCGCTCGCGGTGCCGACCTTCCTGATGTTCAGCGAACTCGGCCTCACCAACACGCCGCTCGCGATCATCATCCCGTCGCTCATCAGCCCGTTCGGCCTGTACCTGATCTGGGTGTACGCCTCCGACGCGATCCCCGACGAACTGCTGGAAGCGGCGCGGATCGACGGCGCGGGGGAGATCCGCATCTTCCTCACCGTGACACTGCGCCAGCTGGCGCCGGGGATCGTCACGGTGGCCCTGTTCACCGTGGTGTCCACTTGGAACAACTACTTCCTGCCGCTGATCATGCTCAGCGAGCCGAAGTGGTATCCGCTCACCGTCGGCCTCAACCAGTGGAGCGCCCAGGCCTCCGGTGCAGGCGCCCAGCCGGTGTACCACCTGGTGCTGACCGGTTCGCTGCTCACCATCGTCCCGCTCGTCATCGCCTTCCTGCTCATGCAGCGCTACTGGCAGTCCGGCCTGAGCGCGGGCAGCGTCAAGCAATGATCACCGTCCCGAAAGGACATTCGATGTCGCGAATCCACAGACGCGTCAAGGCAGCGGTCGCCGTCGCCTTGGCCGCGGCACTGGCCGTCGGTTGTTCGTCCGGCGCGGAGGGCCCGGTCACCGGGTCGCAGGACTCGGTCGACGCCGCGCTCAAGGCGGGCGGCACGATCACCTACTGGAGCTGGACGCCGTCCGCGAAGGACCAGGTCGCCGCGTTCGAGAAGGAGTTCCCGAACGTCAAGGTCAACTACGTCAACGCCGGTACCAACAAGGAGCAGTACACCAAGCTGCAGAACGCGATCAAGGCGGGCTCCGGGGCGCCGGACGTCGCGCAGATCGAGTACTACGCGTTGCCGCAGTTCGCGCTCACCGATTCGCTGGCCAATCTCGATCAGTACGGCTTCGGGGCTTTCGAAAAGGACTACACGCCCTCGACCTGGTCCAGCGTCCGGGTGAATAACGGCCTATACGGCCTCCCGCAGGACTCCGGTCCGATGGCGTTGTTCTACAACAAAGAAGTCTTCGACGCCCACGGCATCGCCGTGCCGAAGACCTGGGACGAGTACGTCGCCGCGGCCAAGAAGCTGCACACGGCCGACCCCGGCAAGTACCTCACCTCCGACACCGGCGACCCCGGCTTCGCCACCAGCATGATCTGGCAGGCGGGCGGGAAACCGTTCACCTCCGACGGCCGGAACGTCAAGGTCGACCTGGCCGACGCGGGCACCAAGAAGTGGACGGCCACCTGGAACCAGCTGGTCGAAGGCAAGCTCCTCGCCCCGATCAAGGAGTGGTCCGACGACTGGTTCCGCGCACTCGGTGACGGCACCATCGCCTCGCTGGTCACCGGCGCCTGGATGCCGGGCAACTTCAAGTCCTCGGTGCCCGGCGGCGCGGGCAAATGGGCGGTGGCGCCGATGCCGACCTACGACGGGCAGCCGGTCACCGCGGAGAACGGCGGCAGCACGCAGTCGGTGCTGAAGCAGAGCGGCAACCCGGCGCTGGCGGCGGCGTTCGTCCGCTGGCTCAACCACGGCAACGGGGTCAAGCCGTTCATCGCCAGCGGCGGCTTCCCGGCGACGACGGCCGACCTGGGCTCGCCGGCCTTCCTCGATCAGGCCGATCCCTACTTCGGCGGCCAGAAGATCAACCAGGTGCTCAACGACGCGTCGAAGAACGTCGCGAAGGGCTGGAGCTACCTGCCGTACCAGACCTACGCCAACAGCGTCTTCAGCGACACCGTCGGGAAGGCCTATCTCGGGGGCACCTCGCTCGACGCCGGACTGAACGCCTGGCAGCAGGCGATCGTCGACTACGGCAACCAGCAGGGCTTCACCGTCAGCGCGGGGTGAGGCGTGGGCATCGAGATCGAAGCCGACGTCTCCGACGTGATCGGGCCGGTGCCGCGACGGCTTTTCGGCTCCTTCGTCGAGCACATGGGCCGGTCCGTCCACACCGGGATCTTCGAACCCGGACACTCCACTTCGGACGGTCAGGGTTTCCGTGGCGACGTCCTCGGGCTGGTCCGCGAGCTGGGGCCGTCCGTGATCCGATATCCCGGTGGGAACTTCGTTTCCGCGTACCGCTGGGAGGACGGCGTCGGACCGGTGGAAAGCCGGCCCGTCCGGCTCGATCCCGCGTGGCACAGCATCGAGTCGAACCGCTTCGGGCTGCACGAGTTCGCGGCGTGGGCGGGGGCCGCGGAGGTCGAGGTGATGTACGCGGTCAACCTCGGCACCCGCGGTGTCCAGGAGGCCGCCGACGTCCTCGAGTACTGCAACCACCCCGGCGGAACGGAACTGAGCGAGCGGCGGCACGCGAACGGCGCCGACCGCCCGTTCGGTTTCCGCCTGTGGTGTCTCGGCAACGAGATGGACGGGCCGTGGCAGGTCGGGCACAAGACCGCGGACGAGTACGGCTGGCTTGCCGCCGAGACCGCGCGGCTCATGCGGATGATCGACCCCGGTGTCGAACTCGTGGTCGCGGGGAGTTCGAACAGCGAGATGCCGACGTTCGGCGAGTGGGAGCGCACCGTCCTGGAGCACACCGCGGGGCTCGTCGACCATCTCTCACTGCACGCCTACTACCAGGAACACGACGGCGACGTCGCCAGTTACCTCGCCAGCTCCGCCGCGCTTGACGGCTACATCCGGACCACCGGCGGGATCATCGACGACGTCCTGGCGAAGGCCGGGCTGGACAAGAAGATCGGCATCAGCGTCGACGAGTGGAACGTGTGGGATCAGCGCCACTGGAACGAAGTCGAGCAGCGGGAACTGATCGACGGCGGCTGGCGTGAACAACCGAGGATCATCGAAGACGACTACACCGTCACCGACGCGGTCGTCGTCGGATCACTGCTCGGCTCCCTGCTGCGCAACGTCGACCGCGTCACGATGGCCAACCAGGCGCAGCTGGTGAACGTCATCGCGCCGATCCGGACCGAACCCGGTGGCCGGGCGTGGCGGCAGTCGACGTTCCACCCGTTCAGCCTCACCTCGGCGCTGGCCGTGGGGAACAGCCTCTGGCTCACCGTCACGGGTGACACCGTCCACACCGGACTTCGCGGCCGCGTGGACGTCGTCGACGCGGCGGCGACCTTCGACGAAAACGGCCGCTGTGCCGTGTTCCTCACCAATCGCGCGACCGGCTCCTCGACCGACGTCCGGCTGCGTATCCGCGGCGCGCGACTGGCGCTCGCGGAGACCTGGACCATCGCGGTCCCGGACGGACACGACCGTCATCTCACGAATTCAGCCGACGCGGAGCCGGTCCGGCCCGTCCCGTTGCCCGGCGCGACAGCCGCGCACGATCCGGAAGGAACCATCATCACCGTCACCCTCCCACCCCTTTCCTGGACCGCGTTCCGGCTGACCTCGGAGGTGGTCCGGGATGCCTGAGTTCGCCATCGGGGAGACCGACTTCCTGCTCGACGGGAAACCGTTCCAGATCATCTCCGGGGCGCTGCACTACTTCCGTGTGCATCCCGACCTTTGGGCCGATCGGATCGACAAGGCCCGCCGCATGGGTCTCAACACCATCGAAACCTACGTCGCCTGGAACGCGCACTCGCCGGAGCAGGGCGAATTCGATGTCTCCGGCGGCCTCGACCTCGACCGGTTCCTCCGGCTGATCGCCGAGGCCGGGATGTACGCGATCGTCCGGCCCGGGCCGTACATCTGCGCGGAATGGGACAACGGCGGCCTGCCGACCTGGCTGCTGCGGGACCCCGAACTCCGCGTCCGCGAGTTCGAGCCGCGCTACCTCGCCGCCGTCCGCGGCTATCTGGACGACGTCTACCGCGTGGTGGCGCCGCACCAGATCGACCGCGGCGGGCCGGTGCTGCTCGTGCAGGTGGAGAACGAGTACGGCGCCTTCGGTTCCGACAAGCGGTACCTGACCGCGTTGACCGACCACACCCGCGCCGCCGGGATCACCGTCCCGCTGACCACGGTGGACCAGCCGACCCACGAGATGCTGGCGAACGGCGGTCTCGACGGGGTGCTCCACCGGACGGCGTCGTTCGGTTCGCAGAGCACGGCACGGCTCAAGACCCTGCGGGAGCATCAGGCGACGGGTCCCTTGATGTGCAGCGAGTTCTGGAACGGCTGGTTCGACCATTGGGGCGCGCACCACCACACCACCTCGGTCGAAGAGTCGGCGGCGGATCTCGACGCGCTGCTCGCGGCCGGTGCCTCGGTCAATCTCTACATGTTCCACGGCGGCACCAACTTCGGGCTCACCAACGGGGCCAACGACAAGGGCGTCTACCAGCCGCTTGTCACCTCGTACGACTACGACGCCCCGCTCGACGAAGCGGGCGACCCGACGCCGAAGTACCACGCCTTCCGCGAGGTGATCGCGCGCTATCACAAGGTTCCCGACAGCGTTCCGCCCGAGGCACGGCCTGCTCCGGCGCCGGTCGCGGCCCTGAGCGACCCCACGCGGCTGCTCGACTCGCCACACCGCTGGGGGACCGCGCAGGAGCACGAGAACCTGCCCACCTTCGACGAACTGACCCCGGCCCCGCGCCTGGCGTTCCTGCGGACGACCGTCGACGCCGGGCAGCCCGGCGTGCTCACCTTCGGCGAGGTGCGGGACCGGGCGACGGTGTTCTTCGAAGGTGACCGCCTCGGCACCCTGCTCCGCGAGCACCACGATCGCGCGATCCCGTTGCCCCGGGCTCGCGGTGAGCTGGTGGTGCTGGTGGAAGACCAGGGCAGGGTGAACTACGGGGAGCGGATCGGTGAGGCGAAGGGGATCATCGGCGGCGTTCAGCTGCACGGCGAACCCCTGACGGGCTGGGAGGTCATCCCCGTCGACGTGCCCGCGCTGCCGGATCTCCTGCCCGAGGTCACCGTGGCCGAGCGCCCGGCGGGGCCGTTGGCCGGGCCGGTGACCGTGCGGGGCGGCTTCGATCTCGACGAGCCCGCCGACCTCTTCCTGGACACCGGGCACTGGGGCAAGGGGATGGTCTGGGTCAACGGGTTCATGCTCGGCCGATACTGGCGTCGCGGTCCACAAAGGACGCTGTACGTGCCGCGGCCGGTGGTCCGGGCGGGGCGCAACGACCTCGTCGTGCTGGAGCTGGACACGATGCTCGAACCCGAGGCGAGGTTCGTGCCGCGGCCGCTGTTGGGGCACACGGAGGCCTGAACCTCGCGAGTGGTAAGTCCGTGAAGGCCTCCTTGAGGGACTCTGGGTCCCTCAAGGAGGCCTTCACGGACTGGGCACGCAGGGCGCAGCGTGAGTGAAGGCGTGACTCGCGTGATCAGGGACGTGACTCGCGTGATCAGAGGCGGAACTCGTGTGTTCCGGCTCCAATCACGCGAGTTCCGCCTTCGATCACTCACGAGCGGGGCCGTATGGGATCGTGAGCGGATGAGGATCTTGCTCGTGGAGGACGAGCGACGCCTGGCCGAGTCGCTCCGGGCGGGATTGAGCGCCGAGGGCTACGCCGTGGACGTCGCGCACAACGGCCGCGACGCGCTTTGGTACGCCGCCGAACATCCGTACGCCGCGATGATCCTCGACATCATGCTGCCCGGGCTGAACGGGTATCGCGTGTGCCGGAGGTTGCGCGAGCGGGGCGACACCACCCCGATCCTCATGCTGACCGCGAAGGACGGCGAGGACGACGAGATCGAGGCGCTCGACACCGGCGCCGACGACTTCCTCCCGAAGCCGTTCTCCTACGGCGTGCTGCTCTCCCGGCTGCGGGCGCTGATCCGGCGCGGGGGAGCGATCCGGCCGGGCACGCTGCGGCTCGGCGATCTCGAACTGGACCAGGCGAGTCGCATCTGCCGTCGCGGTACCGCCGAGATCCCGTTGACCACCAAGGAGTTCGCCCTGCTGGCGTATCTGATGCAGCGGCAGGGCGAGGTGGTCACCAAGGCGGAGCTGCTGGAGAACCTCTGGGATTTCGCGGCTTCGGCGACGGCGAACCTGGTGGAGGTCCACGTGAGCGCGTTGCGGCGGAAGATCGACGTGCCGTTCGGCGCGGAGACGATCCGGACGGTGCGCGGCGCCGGCTACCACGTGGTGGGCTCCGGTGCCTAAGGCGTGGCGGTCGACTCGCTTCCGGGTCGCGCTGACGTCGTTCGTGACGTCCCTTGTCGCGCTCAGCGTCGTGTCGGCGTGGCTGGTGCTCGACGCCCAGAACCGGCTGGGCAACGGCGCCGCGCAGGTGGCGAGGGAGCGCGCGGCCGCGGTCGTCCACGTGCTGAACACCGGGGCCGCCCCGGCTGATCTAGGGTTCCTTGTGCGGGCTTCGATCTACGAGGTGACCACCCAGACCGGCGAGCGGGTCGCGTCTTGTCCCGGCCTGCGTTCCAGGGCGATCGTCCCGGACGGAGGTTTCGCGTACGGCGACGCCGTCCAGGAGCTCAAACCCGGCGACATCGACCTCGCCAGCCGGGAATCCGTCGGCTGCGCGCGTGAGCTCGGGGAAGATCCGGAGAGGAACGGGCTCCGGCTGCACGTGGCGGTCACCGTGAGCGGGGACAGCAAGTACCGGATCTACGGCGCCGCCATCGTCGACGAGTCCGGACAGGCCGCGCTCGATTCGGTGCGGGTGACGCTGCTGGTGGGTGTCCCGGTGATCGCGCTGCTGATCGGGGCGATCGCGTGGTTCGCGGTCCGCCGGTCACTGCGCCCGGTCGAGGCGATCCGGTCCGAGGTGGCGGAGATCGGCGCGCACGACCTCTCCCGCCGGGTCCCGGCCCCGGACAGCGCCGACGAGATCGCGAAGCTCGCCGAAACGATGAACACGATGCTCGCGCGCCTGGACACCGCGGTCACCCGGCAGAGCCGGTTCACCTCGGACGCGTCGCACGAACTGCGCACCCCGCTGGCGTCCCTGCGGACGCAGCTCGAGGTGTTGCTCGCACATCCGGACCGGCTGGACTGGCGCGACGCCTGCCGCAACGCGCTCCTCGACATCACACGGCTGCAGGACCTCGTCGCCGACCTCGTCCTGCTCGGCAAGCTCGACAACGCCGAGCCGGAGCGGGCCACCCCGGTGCGGCTGTCCGAAGTGGTGGAATCCTGTCTGTCCGGGCGGCAGGGCGTCCGCGCCGAGATCGAGGACGATCCGACGGTTCTTGGCGATCGCGGCAGGCTCGAACGGCTGCTGCGGAACCTGGTGGACAACGCGCAACGCCATGCCAGGACCGATGTCGAGGTGCACACGTCCACTGTGGACGATCTCGCCGTGATGACGGTGACCGACGACGGGCCCGGCATCCCCGCCGCGGACCGTGAGCGGGTGTTCGACCGCTTCGTGCGGCTGGACGACGGACGTGCCCGTGACGAAGGTGGCGCCGGCCTCGGGCTGGCGATCGTGGCCGAGATCGCCCATGCGCACGGCGGCACCGTCGAGGTCGCCGAGTACGACGGAGGCGCCCGTCTGGTCGTCCGCCTTCCGTTGGCGGAAGCGCGAAGCTGAAGACGTCTTCAGCTTCCTTAAGCTTCGGTTCAGCGTCCCGGCCCGACCCTTCGGGCCATGTTCGCTCCTTCGCTCCGCTCTTGGTGGCGGCCCCTCGGCCACGCCGACTACCTGGCCTCGTCGTGGTTCCCCGGCCTCACCGGAGTGCGTGCGCTCGCCGCCGTGGCCGTCGTGTTCTTCCACTACGGAGGCCCCGTCGTGGACCGCCTCCAGGGCTGGATCGCCGTGCAGTTGTTCTTCGTGCTGTCCGGGTTCCTCATCACGACACTGGCCCTGCGCGAGGAGGACCGCGACGGCCGGATCTCGTTGCGCGGGTTCTACCTGCGCCGGGTCTTCCGGATCATGCCGGTGTACTTCCTGCTCCTGGCGCTGACCACGATCGCGGTGACGATCGGCGGGACGTATCAGAGCAGCAGGCTCGCCGACGCCATGCCGTACTACCTCGTCTTCGGGAACGAACTCGTCGACTTCAACACGCCTTATCCGACGTCGTGGTCGCTGGGGGTGGAGGAGAAGTTCTACCTGGTGTGGCCCGCGTTGCTGGTGCTGACGTCGTTCGCGCGAAACGGGAAGACCGCCTTGCGGCTACTGCTGGGCGCCTCGGCCGTTCTCGGTGTGGTGCTGTTCGCGCTGCCGCTGGCGCCGTCACACACCTGGGCGAGCCTCTCGGTGCACTACTGCTCGCTGGTCGTCGGCTGTCTCCTGGCGATGACGCTCCACCATCCGCGCGGGTTCGCCCTGGTCCGACCGCTGACCAGCCCGGCCGTCGCCACGGTGACCGGCTGCGGCTTCGTCGTGCTGCAGTTCTCCGTCGGCCCGCTGGCGAAGGCAGTCGGCGGGCATTGGCAGTTCGTGGTCCCGGTCTACGCGGCGGGCTCGGCACTGTTGCTCGTCGCCGTCGTCTCACCGGGCCCGGTGCGGACACTGCTCTCGTGCAGGCCGATGACCTTCGTCGGCGATCGTTCGTACGCGCTCTATCTTGCCCAGACCGGTGCCGCCGGGGTTACGGGCTGGCTGCTGCCCAGCGGACTGGCCAAGGCCGCCGCGACCACCGGCGTCGCGTTGGTGTTCGCCTGCGCGCTGCGCCGCTGGGTCGAGCTGCCCGCCATCGCCTACGGCCGGAAGGTGGTCGAACGACGCGCGCCCGCCGAGCCCCGGGTGGAGGCCACGACGGGCGCGCGGTGAAGCGGTGGATCAGTGGTGAGCGGCCACCGAGGTGCCGCCGGCGCTCTTCTTGACGAACAGCGAACCGACGAACGCGGCCAGCCCGACGCAACCGGCGACCATGAACGTGGTGCGGATACCCGCCGAGTCGGGGCTGGCCGCCCCGGCCGTGGCCGTGCTCGCCGTGGCCACCGCGATGAACACGGCGGTGCCGAGCGCGCCGGCGAGCTGCTGCAGGGTGGCGAGGATCGCGCTGCCGTGTGAATAAAGGTGCTCGGGCAGCGACCCCAGCGACTCGGTCATCAGCGGCGTCATCATCAGGCCGAGCCCGCCCATCAGGAGGACGTGGATGGCGATGGCCGCGATCAGCGGCGACTCCGGGCCGAGCAGCGCGAACAGCCACAGCGAGACCGCCATCGCGGCCGCGCCGGGGATGACCAGGGGCCGGGGGCCGAAGCGGTCGTACAACGCGCCGACCGGACGGCCGAGCAGCCCGAGGACCAGACCGCCGGGAAGCACCGCGAGCCCGCTGACGAACGTGCTGGTGCGCAGGACGGTCTGCAGGTACAGCGGCAGCAGGATCGCCGCGGCGCCGAGCAGGCACATGAACAGCAGCGCCGTCAGCACCAGCGAGACGACGAAACTGCGGTGGGTGAACGGGCGCAGGTCCAGCAGGGCTCGATCTTCCTTCTGCAGGCGCAACTGGCGCCAGGTGAACACCGCGAGTGCCGCGGCCCCGATGACGATCGGCACCCACGGCGGCACCGGCTGATGCCCGCCGGCGGACTCGCCGGACACGGACAGGCCGTACAGGACGCCACCGAAACCGACGGCGGACAGGATCACCGACAGCACGTCCAGCGGAACCTTGCGGGTGTCGCTCTCCAGCCGCAGCTGGAGCATGCCGACCACCAGGGCCGCGATCGCGAGCGGCAGCACGATCCAGAACATCCAGCGCCAGCCGAGCGAGGAGAGCACGGCACCGCCGATGGTCGGGCCGATCGCCGGGGCGACCGCGATGACGATGGTGATCGTGCCCATCGTGGCGCCGCGTTTCTCGACCGGGACCAGGCGCATCACCGTCGTCATCAGCAGGGGCAGCATCACCGCGGTACCGCAGGCCTGGATGACCCGGCCGGTCAGCAGGAGGGCGAAGCCCGGGGCGAGCGCGCTGACCAGGGTGCCGGTGCTGAACAGGGTCAGCGAGGCGAGGAAGACCTGGCGCGGGGTGAACCGTTCGAGCAGGAACCCGGTGGTCGGGATGACGACCGCCATGGTCAGCAGGAAGCCGCTGGTCAGCCACTGGACGGTGGTGGTCGGGACCTTCAGGTCGACGGTCAGGTCACGCAGCGCGACGCTCAGGATGGTCTCGTTGAGGATCATCACGAACGCGGACAGGACCAGGACTCCGATCAGGAGCCCGGCTTTGGCCGGTGCCCGTTCCTGGTCGTGGGTGGTTTCGGGCAGGGTCTCGGTCATCAGTGAAGGGCTCCTGGAAGGGCGCGGGTCCGCGTGGGCCGCCTTCGACGACGGCAACGGTGACAGCGAAGGCGAGGTGAATTCGTCCTTCAGTCTGCCTGTGCCGGTCGGTGCCTGTCACGTGAATTTCCGTAGTGAGTACGGTCACTGCCCTTTTCGGGCGGCTCCGGGCCGCAAGCCGGAGGACCGGATTTTCGTTGGCAGCACGGTGAAAAGACGCCCGCGGGCAGATCCAGGTCGAAAGACCACTGTGGACACGGTTTCCGTCTTGAACGGCTTGGTGCTGCGGGACCTTCCCGAACGCGACCTCGGTCGGTGTGCTGAGCCATGACCGCGCTGACGGGCAAGGCCGTCGTCAGTGGTCCGCGGCCGAGGGGCACGGCTAGGCTTTCGCGGTGCCGAAGGATTCCATCGACCGCATGGTCGACGAGTGGGCCGCCAGCGACGGCGCGCTCGACGTCAGCGCCCTGCAGGTGGTCGGCCGGTTGTTCCGCGCCGCCGGGCACGGCCAGTCGGCCGTCGTCGAGGCGCTTCGGCCGTTCGGTCTCAGCTATGCCGATTTCGATGTCCTGAACACCCTGCGGCGCCGCGGCGACCCCGGAGGGACGCATCCGCGGGACCTGGCGGAGACCGCGTTGATCACCTCCGGCGCGATGACCGCGCGGCTCGACCGGCTGGAGCGGAGTGGCCTGGTGAAGCGCCACTCCGATCCCGAAGATCGCCGCGCGGTCCGGATCCGGCTCACCAAGGCCGGGACCGACCTCGCGGCGAAGGCGCTGGACGCCGTCCTCGTCGCCGACGAAGACATCCTGTCGCCGCTCAGCCCGGCGCAACGGCGGACGCTGGCGGCCCTGCTGAAGAAGCTCCTCCTGCACGCCGAAACCGGCTAATCGTTCTCCGCCTCGAACTCGGCCTTGTACGCGGCCGCGCGCTCGATCGAGTCGACCGGCCAGGCGACCAGGCTCACCGGTACCCGGTCGCTGACCGCCGCCGCGACGTCACGCGCGACGGTCAGTGAGGTGCCGCCGCAGATCTCGATCGCCCCGGTCCCGGCGTCGGCCAGTTCGCGGGCGATCCGGACCGCGGCGGGGGAGTCCGGCACCGAGACCACCGTCGTCCTGCCGCCGCTCGCGTGCTCGCGGACCAGGCGGTGCTTCGCCGGATCGGCGCTCGGATGCCCGACGAAGACGGTGGCGGAATCGCGGACCGGCCGGGCGGCCGGCACGCCGTACCCCGCGACACCGACCGCCGCCCGGCCGTCGACGGCCTCGATGACCTGAGCCGCCGATGCGAGGTCGAAACCGCGGTACAGCTCCATGAGCCGGGCGCCGTCGGCCACCGCCTCGGACGCGACCTTCGCGGCGGCGGCGCCGTCCGGAACCCAGACGAGCAGCGCCTCCGCGTCGCCGAGGTCCTGCACCACCCGGTCGGTCTCGGGGTCGGAACCCGGTTCGAGAAAAAGGAACAGATCGATGTTCTCGCTCATCGCACCCACCCAGTTAGCTTGGCATTGAACTACTTGATGCCAAGGTTAACCGGCCGGACTCGCGACGTATTCCGGAAGCTCAGGCGGGGGCGTCGAACCGGCGTCGTGAGTTCTCGATATGGCCGAGGAACCGGTGGGTCCAGTCGCACATCCCGTCGACCGTCGCGCGCAGGCCGTGGCCTGCCTCGGTGAGGGTGTAGTCGACGCGCGGCGGCACCGTCGGATGCACCGTCCGCTCGAGGAGGCCGTTGCGCTCCAGCATGCGGAGGTTCTGGGTGAGCATCTTGTGGCTGATGCCCTCGATGTCGTCGCGCAGCTCGGTGAATCGCCGAGTGCTGTCGCCGACCGTTTCGATGATCAGGAGCGCCCACTTGTTGGCGACGTCGGAGAAGATCTCGCGCGCCAGTGAGTCCGCCCGCAGGAGATCGGCGTCGTCCGAACCGTCGAGCTGCTTGGTCACCATCAGGTTCCCCAGTCACGAAAAAGTGCGTTCTTCCAGGTCGCCGCACACTCTCCTACGGTTTCTGGGTAACCACAAGTGACCTATGAGGAGTACGGATGAGCATCACCCTGGTGAATCCCGCGGGACTGCCGGAGATCCCCGCCTACCGGCAGGTGTCGATCGCGACCGGGTCGAAGCTGGTCTTCATCGCGGGGCAGGTCTCCTGGGACGCCGACGGTGCCCTTGTCGGCGAAGGCGACCTCGCCGCGCAGGTCGAGCAGTGCTACCTGAACATCGGCGCCGCGCTCGCCGGGGCCGGCGCCACCTTCGACGACGTCGCGAAGATGACCGTCTACGTCGTCGACTGGACGCCGGACAAACTCGCGCTGTTCCTCGAAGGCGTGGACCGGGCCGCCGCGAAACTGGGCGGTACCCCGGTTCCTCCGGGAACACTGATCGGTGTCGCGGCACTCGATGTGCCCGAGCACCTCGTCGAGATCGAGGCGACCGCGGTCATCGACTGACGCTCACTGGCCGCGCGCGGCACGCCAGACCGGGCTGTCGACGTAGTGGTTGTCGTACTGCTTCGCGGACGCGGCGATTTCCGAGGGGTCCGCTTCGCCGCGAGCGACCCGGTCGAGGAGCCGGTAGTAGTCGAAGCGGGCCATGCCCGGCGTGAAGGTGACCAGGACGTCGGCGTCCGATCCGGCGGCGGGCCCGAACGCGTGCGGCACCTTGGGCGGCACGGCGAGGAAGTCGCCCTTCTCCAGGGTGTGCAGGGTTTCCTCGACGAGGACCTGGAGCTTTCCTTCGAGCACGAAGAAGAACTCGGTCGCGAGGGTGTGGAAGTGGGCCGGGGTGCCGAAGACGCCGTCCTTCAGGGTCGCGCGGTTCGCGGTGAAGCCCCCGTCGGTGGTGTCCGAGTCGGCCAGCAGCGTGATCTCGCTGCCCGGCGCGTCGCTGACGATCTCGGCGTCGGCGGCCCGGAGGAGGATGGGGTCGAACATGGTGGCGTCTCCTTGGTTCTTCGTGTTCAGCGGCTCGCTGACAGAACCCAGCTTCTCCCGGGGGTGGCGGGTGATCAACGCGGAAAGTCGCCCTGATCGATAATGCGGAGGTTATCGATGCGGGGGACTTGCGATACCCGGAGCGGGAAGCGTTGAGCGATGGTCGCCACATGTGCCTCGCTTGCATCAGCAGTCGCAACTGCCGCGCGTGAAGGCCCCCTTTCCTCGGCT
>NZ_LQMT02000007.1:0-14186 GCF_001620365.2 Amycolatopsis keratiniphila subsp. keratiniphila | reverse complement strand
CTGCGCTAGACGCAATGAAGGAGTCCTTCACGGACTTGCGCGCCCCTCGGTCAGGCGGCGAAGACCTGCGAGTCGTCGGCGAAAGCCTTGAACTCCAGCGCGTTGCCTGCGGGGTCCAGCAGGAACATCGTCCACTGCTCACCGGTCTGGCCTTCGAAGCGGACGTAGGGCTCGATCACGAACGAAGTGTCCGCGGCGCGAAGCCGATCCGCGAGCTTCTGGAACTCCGGGACGCTGAGGATCAGGCCGAAATGGGGGACGGGCACGTCGTGACCGTCGACGGGGTTGTGGATCCGCTGCGGCCGCTCCGGCGCGAGATGCGTGACGAACTGGTGGCCGTGGAGGTTCCAGTCGATCCACGTGTCGGAGCTGCGGCCCTGTTCGAGGCCGAGGACTTCACCGTAGAAGGTCCGCGCGGCGGACAGGTCGTCGACGGGCATGGCGAGGTGGAAGCGCGGGATGGGGGAGTCGAGGACGGTCATTCCGAGGGATCCTTTCCGGCGGGACGAGCACTTGTCACAATGTTAACATTAGGACAAAGTGTCGGGTCGCTACGATCGGGCGTCCCGGCGGAAGGATGAGGATGAGCGAACCCGGCAGGGTGGTGCCGGCGCGTCGTCGCGGGCTGGCGGACGAGGTCGCCGACAGGGTCAGGGACGCCATCTTCGGCGGCGCCTATCCGCCCGGCGCGCAGCTGCGCGAGGTCGAGCTTTCGGAGGCACTCGGGGTCAGTCGAGGTCCGGTGCGCGAGGCGCTGCTGAAGCTGGAGCGCGAAGGCCTGGTTCGCAGCGAATGGCATCGCGGCGCGATCGTCACGACGCTGTCCGATGTGGACGTCGCGGAGCTCGACAGCCTGCGCTCGACGCTGGAACAGCTCGCCGTCCGGCTGGTGGTCGCGAACGCCCCGGAGGCGGAGCTGGCCGCGATCGACGAGGTCGTCGACCGGATGGACCGGGCCCGCGACGAACACGAGATGGTCCGCTGCGACATCGACTTCCACGACGCGGTCTATGCCGCTTCCGGGCATCGGCGGCTCGTCGAGGCGTGGCAGGCGATCCGGTCCCAGGTGTACCTGTTCCTGCTGACCCGGATCGGCGTGAGCTCCGACGGCTATCTCGCGAACATCCCGGCCGAGCATCGACGGCTCGCGTCCGCGCTTCGTGCCCGTGACGCGGAGAAGGCGCTCGAACTCTTCGCCGTCCACCGCGGCGAGGCCTTCGACGTGCTGACCGGTAAGTGACCGTGCTCGATATCCGGTTCAACGACCTGGCCGCCGCCGCACTCGGCCCGTCGGACGCGCTACCGCTCGACCGGTTGGCGCCGGGGCAGCGGGAGATGATCGCCAAGGCGGCGCCGGTCCCCGTCCGTTGTGTCGTCGGCGCCAACAGTACGAACGGGACGTTCCGGTTCCACCGTGCCCGGCCGGGGGAGTCCTGGCTTCACGACGACCTGGACGCCTATCGTATGGAGAAGTTGATCACCGTCGATCGCGGTCCCGCGACCCTGGGCGGAACCCCCTGGTGAACGATACGGTGCCGAGGCGGACGAAATGGTGCCCCGGGTCTTGACGGCAAGGTGGGCCACGGCTTAACTCAAGCCCTGAAATAAGGCGTGTCCCGGGTCACAGGCTCCGGACGCGGCTTGGCCACTCACCCCGAGGACCATCGATGCGAATCGGAAAGATCGCTCCCGCGCTCGTCCTGGCGCTGGCAGCCGCCGCCACGACGGCGTGCGGCGGCGGCGACACGGCGTCCAGTGCTCCCAAGGAGCTCGTGTACTGGGCGTCCAATCAGGGCACCAGTCTCGACAACGACAAGGCCGTCCTGCAGCCCGAACTGGACAAGTTCGAGAAGGCCTCCGGGATCAAGGTCAAGATCGAAGTCGTCCCGTGGACGGATCTGCTCAACCGGATCCTCGCGGCCACCACCTCCGGCAAGGGCCCGGACGTGCTCAACATCGGCAACACGTGGTCGGCCTCGTTGCAGGCGACCGGGGCGTTCCTGCCGTTCGACGACGCCGCGCTGGAGAAGGTCGGCGGGAAGTCGCGGTTCCTCGGCCCGTCGCTGGCGGCCACCGGGGCGAGCGGACAGCCGCCGGTCGGCGTACCGCTCTACGGCCAGGCGTACGGCCTTTACTACAACAAGAAACTCTTCGCCGAGGCCGGTATCACCAAGCCGCCCGCCACCTGGGAAGAGCTCGTCGAAGACGGCAAGAAGCTCACCAAACCCGACAAGGGCCAGTGGGGGCTCTCGCTCCAAGCAGGCCAGGTCACGGAGAACAGCCACCACGCCGCGATCCTCGGCGCCCAGCACGGCGCGCAGTTCTTCACCGCCGACGGCAAACCGCAGCTCGCGTCGGATCCGTCGGTCGCGGCCGTGCAGCAGTTCGTCGACCTGATGCAGAAGGACAAGATCGTCAACCCGGCCAACGCCGAATACGCCGACACCGCCAAATCGCTCAAAGACCTGTCCGACGGCAAGGCCGCGATGTTCATGAACCAGGCTTCCGCGGGGTCGTTCAAGAACATCGGGATGGACATGGCGAACCTCGGCGTCGCGCCGATCCCGCTGCCGGCCACCGCGCCGCCGAACGGGCGGAAGGTGACCAGTTTCGTCGCGGGCATCAACATGTCGGTCTTCAAGAACACCAAGAACCCCGACGCCGCCTTGGACTTCGTCAAGTTCATGGTTTCGGCACCGGAGCAGGCGCTGCTCAACAAGACCTACGGTTCGCTGCCGACCGTCCAGGACGCCTACAGTGACGCGGCGTTCCAGACCGAGGACGTCAAGGTGTTCCAGAACGTGCTCGCGAATTCGGCCGAGCCGATGCCGCAGGTCCCGCAGGAATCGCAGTTCGAGACCCTGATCGGCACCGCGATGAAGGGGATGTTCGCCGACGTCGCGGCGGGCAAGCCGGTCGACGGGGCCAAGATCCGGGACCAGCTGAACCAGGCGGACCAGCAGATCGCGGCCGGTGGTTGATGCCGACCGCGCTCGACGACGCCCCGGCCGTGAAGGCGGCCGGGGCGCCCAAGCCGAGGCGTGCCCGGCGTGACCGGCGCCGGGTCGCGCTGCCGTATCTGCTCCTGCTGCCCGCGATCCTGCTCGAACTGCTCATCCACCTGATCCCGATGGTCGCCGGGCTCGTGATGAGCTTGTTCAAGCTCACGCAGTTCTACATCCGGGACTTCTCGTCCGCCCCGGCGGCCGGGCTGGACAACTACAAGTTCGTGCTGGACTTCGACGCCGCGGCGGGGAAGTCGCTGCTCGGCTCGTTCTGGATCACCGTCCTCTACACCGTCCTCTCGGTCGGGTTCTGCTGGCTGTTCGGGACGTCGGCCGCCGTGCTGATGCAGAAGAACTTCCGCGGCCGTGGCCTGCTCCGGACGCTGTTCCTGGTGCCGTACGCGCTGCCGATGTACGCCGCGGTGATCACCTGGTCGTTCATGTTCCAGAAGGACACCGGCCTGGTGAACGACATGCTGGGCACCGATTCCTTCTGGCTCATCGGGGACAACAGCTTCTGGTCGCTGGTGGTCGTATCGGTGTGGCGCAACTGGCCGTTCGCGTTCCTGATCGTGATGGCCGGGCTGCAGAACATCCCCGGCGAACTGTACGAAGCGGCCGCCATCGACGGCGCTGGCTGGTGGCGTCAGTTCCAGGCGATCACCCAGCCGATGCTGCGCCCGGTCAACCAGGTTCTGCTGCTGGTGCTGTTCCTGTGGACGTTCAACGACTTCAACACACCGTACGTCCTTTTCGGAGCGTCCGCGCCGAAGGAAGCGTCGCTGATCTCGATCCACATTTACCAGAGCTCCTTCGTGACCTGGAACTTCGGCCTCGGCTCGGCGATGTCGGTCCTGTTGCTGCTGTTCCTGTTGATCGTCAGCACCGTCTACTTGGGACTGACCGCACGCCGGAGGAACGCCGTTGTCTGAGCCTCGCTGGGTCCCGTGGGCCCGCCGATTCGTCCTCGGCTTCCTCGCCCTGTTCACCCTGATTCCGCTGTACGCGATGGTTTCGTCGTCGCTGAAGCCGCTCGGGGACGTGCAGGGCACCTGGGAGTGGGTCCCGACGACGCTGACCATCCAGCCGTTCTTCGACATCTGGGAGACCATCCCGCTCGCCGACTACTTCGTGAACAGCCTGGTCATCTCCGGTTCGGCGGCGATCCTCTCGGTGGTGATCGCGATCTTCGCGGCATACGCCCTGAGCAGGTTCCGCTTCCGCGGCAAGAACTTCTTCAAGATGACCGTGCTGTCCACACAGATGTTCCCCGGTATCCTGTTCCTGCTGCCGCTGTTCCTCATCTTCGTCAACATCGGCAACACCACCGGCATCGTCCTCTACGGCTCCCGGCTCGGGCTGATCATCACCTATCTGACCTTCTCCCTGCCGTTCGCCATCTGGATGCTCGCCGGTTACATCGACTCGATCCCCAAGGAACTCGACGAGGCCGCGATGGTCGACGGCACCGGGCCGTTCGGCGCGCTGATCCGGGTGGTCGTCCCGGCGGCCATGCCGGGCATCGTCGCGGTGGGGATCTACTCGTTCATGACGGCCTGGGGCGAGGTCCTGTTCGCGTCGGTGATGACCGATTCGGGCACGCGGACCCTCGCCGTCGGGCTCCAGGAGTACTCCACCCAGGTCCAGGTGTACTGGAACCAGGTCATGGCCGCGTCCCTGATCGTCTCCGTCCCGGTCGTCGCCGGATTCCTGCTGCTCCAGCGTTATCTCGTCGCCGGGCTCACCGCCGGTGCCGTGAAATGACCAGCCCGTCGCTCCGTACAGAGAGGTCCGCCTTGAATCTGCACCTGCCCGCCGATTTCCTGTGGGGTGCGGCCACCGCCGCGTACCAGGTGGAAGGCGCCGTCGACGCCGACGGCCGCCTCCCGTCCATCTGGGACGACTTCGTCCGGGTCCCGGGCGCCGTCGTGAACGGCGACACCGCCGACGTCGCGTGCGACCACTACCGGCGCTGGCCGGAGGATCTCGCCATCATGAAGCGACTCGGTCTGGACGCCTACCGTTTCTCCATCGCGTGGCCGCGGGTGATCCCGGCCGGCCGCGGGACGGTCAACGCGGCGGGTCTCGACTTCTACGACCGTCTGGTCGACGCGTTGCTCGAAGCCGGGATCCGGCCGTTCGCGACGTTGTTCCATTGGGACCTGCCGTCGGCGTTGAAGGGCGGCTGGCCCGAGCGCGACACGGCCTACGCCTACGCCGATTACGCCGCCGTCGTCGCGGCTCGGCTGGGAGATCGGGTCGCGGACTGGAACACCGTCAACGAGCCGCTCTGCTCGGCGTGGCTCGGCTATCTCGAAGGCCGATTCGCCCCTGGCGTCAAAGACCTCAAACAGGCCATCGACGCGTCGCACCATCTCCTGCTCGCGCACGGCCTCGGCGTGCAGGCGATCACCGCCAACGCCGCGCGGTCCGCGAACGTCGGTCTCGTGGTCAACCTCAGCGGGATCGAGCCCGCGTCGGATTCGGTGGCGGACGTCGAAGCGGCGAAACGGATGGACGGACACGTCAACCGCTGGTGGCTCGATCCGTCGAACGGGCGCGGCTACCCGGCGGACATGATCGAGGTCTACGGCGTCGAACCGCCTGTCGTCGGGAACGACCTGGAGGTGATCTCGGCCCCGGTCGGCTTCCACGGGCTGAACTACTACTTCCGGCAGATCGTCGAGGACGACCCGGACGGTCCCGCGCCGCGCGCCCGGCAGGTGCCGGTCGAGGGCGCGGCGACCACGGCGATGGGCTGGGAGATCCACGGGCAGGGGCTCGCGGACCTGATCCACCGGCTCGCCAACGAGTACGGTGCCCGCGCCATCTACGTCACCGAGAGCGGGGCGGCCTTCGACGACAAGGTCGCCGAGGACGGTTCGATCCACGACGCCGACCGCATCGCCTACCTGGAGGAACATCTGGGCGCGGTGGCCGGAGCCGCTGAAGCCGGGGCGCCGGTGAAGGGTTACTTCGCCTGGTCGCTGCTCGACAACTTCGAGTGGGACAGCGGGCTGAGCAAACGGTTCGGGCTCGTGCGGGTCGACTACGACACGCAGGTCCGCACGGTCAAGGCGAGCGGGCACCGGTACGCGGAGATCATCGCGGCACACCGTCGCCGCTGAGGGGTCCCGGTGTGTCATGAAAGGGCCGTTCNNTGAACGGCCCTTTCATGACACCCGACCCGGCCGGGTTCGCGGCATGGCCTCCCGTCGGGGCCGAGCCGGCAAGCGGTTCGTACGGGCGGATGGACCGAGGGGCCCGGATTCGTCGCGCGGTACGAACGGACGCCCGCGGAAACCTCCTAGGGTCGCCATGAACGAGGCGATCCTAGGAGGCGAAGTATGCGGACACTCTTGCGTGGCGGTCGTGTCGTCGATCCGGCGACGGGCTTCGACGGTACGGCCGACGTGCTGGTATCCGACGGGGTGGTCACCGCCGTCGGGGAGGGCTTGACCGCGGAGCCGGGCGACGTGGAGATCGACGTCCGCGGGCTCGTCGTCGGGCCGGGCTTCATCGACCTGCACAGCCACGTGCACACCATCGCGGGACAGCGGCTTCAGGCGATGGACGGGGTGACGACCGCACTCGACCTCGAAGCCGGCCTGATGCCGATCGAGCGGGCCTACGCCGAGGCGGCCGCGGCGGGACGGCCGCTGCACTACGGGTTCTCCGCGTCCTGGGGCGCAGCCCGGGCGCAGGTGCTCGCCGGGATCGAACCGGACGCGAACATCGACAGCGGATTGGCGGTACTCGGAAACCCCGTCTGGCAAAGGACTTCGTCGCCGAAGGAACTCGCCGCCTGGCTGTCGCTTGTGGACGGTGAACTGGCTGCGGGCGCGCTCGGCGTCGGTGTGCTCCTCGGCTATGCGCCCGACACCGACCCAGGGGAGTTCCTCGCGCTGGCCCGGCTGGCCAAGGAAGCCGGGGCGCCGACCTACACGCACGTCCGTGAACTGGTCGAGGTGAATCCGGCGACGCCCATCGACGGCTCGGCGGAGATCGCGATCGTCGCGGCCGAGACCGGCGCCGCGATGCACCACTGCCATGTGAACAGCACTTCCGGCCACCAGATCGAGCGCGTGCTCGCGGCACTCGAAGCAGGCCGCGCGGCCGGATCGCGGGTGACCGTCGAGGCCTATCCGTACGGGGCGGGCAGCACGGGGATCGGCGCGGCCTTCCTCTCACCCGAACGCCTGAAGATGAAGGGCTTGTCCCCGTCCAGCGTGATCATGCTGGAGTCGGGCGAGCGGATCGCCGACGAAGGCCGCCTGCTCCAGGTGCGTGCCGAGGATCCCGGCGCGCCGTGCATCCTGGAATTCCTCGACGAAAGCAGCCCGCACGACCTCGGCCTGCTGCACCAGGCGCTCGCGTTCCCGGACGCCATCGTCGCGAGCGACGCGCTGCCCGTGTACTGGAAGAACGGCACCAGCGAGAGCACCGAATGGCCGTTGCCGCCCGGCGGGGCGACGCATCCGCGTACGTCCGGGACGTACAGCAAGACGTTGCGGCTGATGGTGCGGGAGAGCAAGGCGTGGACGTGGCTGGAGGCGTTCCGGCGCTGCTCCTACCTGCCGGCGCGCGTGCTCGACGAGGTCGCTCCCGGTGCGGTGGCCAAGGGACGGCTGAACGTCGGAGCCGACGCCGACATCGTCGTCCTCGACCCGGAAGCCATCACCGACGCGGCGACCTACTTCGACCCGACCAGGCCTTCCGTCGGTGTGCGGCACCTGTTCGTCTCGGGGGTCCCGGTCGTCACCGACGGGAATCTGCGCACGGACGCGTTCCCCGGCAAACCGCTGCGGGGTGAACCTCGATGAGCGACCTGCTCGCCGACATCGAGACGCTCGTGCGCTGCGAGTCGCCGTCGTCGGACCACGAGGCGGTGGCCCGCAGCGCCGAAGTGGTGGCCGAGGTCGGCCTGAGGCTGCTCGGTGCGGAGCCCGAGCGGATCCTGGTGGAAGGCGTCACCCATCTCCGCTGGCGATTCGGTGACGGCCCGGCCCGGGTGCTGCTGCTCGGTCACCACGACACGGTGTGGCCCCACGGCTCGCTGGAGACACATCCGTTCTCGGTGCGGGACGGGGTGTTGCGTGGCCCTGGCTGCTTCGACATGAAGGCGGGCGTCGTGATGGCGCTGCACGCCGCGGCGACCGTGCCCGACCGCGACGGACTGTCCATTCTGGTCACCGGCGACGAGGAGCTCGGTTCGCCCTCGTCCCGCGCGCTGATCGAGGAGACCGCGGCGGGCTGTGACGCGGCGTTCGTGCTGGAGGCTTCGGCCGATGGCGGTGCGCTGAAATGCCGTCGTAAAGGCGTTTCCCACTACCGGGTCGAGGTCATCGGCCGCGCCGCGCACGCCGGGCTCGAACCGGAGAAAGGGGTCAACGCGGGAATCGAGATCTCCCACCAGGTCCTCGCCATCGCCGCGCTCGCCGACCCCGTGGCCGGAACGAGCGTGACACCGACCGTCGTCTCGGCGGGAACGACGGTCAACACCGTGCCCGCGGCCGCGAGTGTGGCCGTCGACGTCCGTGTGTGGGACGAGGCCGAGCAGCTCCGTGTCGACCGGGCCATGCGGGAACTCCCTGCCGTCCTGGAAGGAGCCGAGGTCCGGGTGACCGGCGGGATCAACCGGCCGCCGCTCGAAGCGGGCTCGTCCGCCGGATTGTTCGCGCTGGCCCAGGATCTGGCGGGCGATCTCGGTCTCGGGACCCTGACCTCCGCGTCGGTCGGTGGTGCCTCGGACGGCAATTACACCGCGGGGATAGGCGTTCCCACCTTGGACGGTCTGGGCGCCGTCGGAGGCGGGGCGCACGCGGATCACGAACACGTCGTCGTCGCGGAACTGCCGCGCCGCACCGCTTTGCTGGCCGCGCTCGTCGAGAACGTGCTCGCGAAACGGGATCCGTCCGGTGCGACGAATCGCGCGGGCGAATCTGGTACGGCACGACGGTGACTCGGCCGTCGTGCGGGGAAAGGATTGTCCCGTGACGAATCTTGCGACGAACGCGGAAAGCCTCGCGTCGGCGGAGGTGTGCGACGAAGCCGTCGCCGCCGCGCGGGCCGCGGCCGCGGCTTCGGGCGTCGAAATCCGCGAACTCACCGAAATCGCCGAGCTGGCCGCGGTGGTCGGCCTCTTCGAGTCGATCTGGCAATCGGCGCCCGGCGCGCGGCCGGTGAGCACGGAACTGCTGCGCGCGATGTCCAGTGCGGGGAACTACGTCGCTGGCGCCTTCGAGAACGGTGAACTGCTGGGGGCCTGTTTCGGGTTCTTCGGGAACCCCGGAAAGGGGAGCCTGCACAGTCACATCGCCGGCGTCGCCAAGGCGGGGGCCGGGCGCGGGATCGGGTACGCGCTCAAACTGCACCAGCGCGGCTGGGCGCTGCAGCAGGACGTCTCGGTGATCACCTGGACGTTCGATCCGCTGGTGCGCCGCAACGCCTATTTCAACCTGGGGAAACTCGGTGCGCGCCCGATCGGCTACCTACCCGACTTCTACGGTCCGATGGAGGACAGCATCAACGGTTCGGGTGACACCGACCGGCTGATGGTCGGGTGGGACCTGAAGAGCCCGGAGGTCCGTGCCGCGGCCTTCGGTGAACCCGTCCTGATCGACGCGGAGGCGCTCGGCGCGGTGAAGGCACTCTCGGTCGGCTCAGACGGCGGTCCGAGCATCGGATCCACCGACGCGCCGACCGTGCTCGTCGCCGTCCCGTCCGACATCGAACGGTTGCGTCGCACCGACCCCGGTCGCGGTACCGCGTGGCGCGCCGCCCTGCGTGAAGTCCTCGGTGGACTGATGGCGGACAACGCCAAGGTCGCCGGTTTCGATCGTGCCGGCTGGTACGTGATCTCGAAGGAGCAGTCGTGAAACTCAGCGGTGTGGAACTGCGCCGGATCCGGATGCCGCTCGTGGCCCCGTTCCGGACGTCGTTCGGAACGCAGTCGGAACGGGAACTGCTGCTCGTCCGCGCGGTGACCCCGGCGGGCGAGGGCTGGGGCGAATGCGTCGCGATGGGGGCACCGCTCTACTCGTCGGAGTACAACGACGCCGCCGAACACGTGCTGCGCACCTATCTGATCCCGGCCCTGCTGGCCGCGGAGGACGTGACCGCGTACAAGGTGACGCCGTTGCTGGCGAAGTTCAAAGGGCACCGGATGGCGAAGGGGGCGCTGGAGATGGCGGTCCTCGACGCCGAACTCCGCGCGCACGAGCGCTCCTTCGCGGCCGAGCTCGGGTCCACCCGCGATTCCGTGGCCTGCGGGGTGTCGGTCGGGATCATGGACTCGATCCCGCAGCTGCTCGACGTCGTCGGCGGCTACCTCGACGAAGGCTATGTCCGGATCAAACTGAAGATCGAGCCGGGCTGGGACGTCGAGCCGGTCCGTCAGGTGCGTGAGCGCTTCGGCGACGACGTGCTGCTCCAGGTCGACGCGAACACCGCGTACACCCTGGGCGACGCGCCCCTGCTGTCCAGGCTCGACCCCTTCGATCTGCTGCTGATCGAGCAGCCGCTCGAAGAGGAGGACGTGCTCGGCCACGCCGAACTGGCCAAGCGGATCCGGACACCGATCTGCCTCGACGAGTCGATCGTGTCCGCCAAGGCCGCCGCGGACGCGATCAAGCTGGGCGCGTGCCAGATCGTCAACATCAAACCGGGCCGCGTCGGCGGCTACCTCGAAGCACGCCGGGTGCACGACGTCTGCGCGGCACACGGGGTGGCGGTGTGGTGCGGCGGGATGATCGAGACCGGACTCGGCCGCGCGGCCAACGTCGCGCTGGCCTCGCTGCCCGGTTTCACGCTGCCGGGGGACACCTCGGCCTCCGGCCGGTTCTACCGCACGGACATCACCGAGCCGTTCGTGCTGGACGCCGGGCAGCTGCCGGTGCCGACAGGACCGGGACTGGGCGTGACTCCGATTCCGGAACTCCTGGACGAGGTCACCACGGAGAAAACGTGGATCGGTTCGTAGCGCACCACGAAATCCGGGGTTAGATTTGGTCGGATCGAACCAGTCGGTTCGGTGAGACCGGGTTTAACTTCGGGGGGTGCTGACACCGGTGCCCAGCAAGCCGCATACGAGCTTGGGACGCGTCCTCGAAGACCTCGGGGACGTGCTCCTGGAGCCGGTCGCGGTCGGCCGGACCACCCGCAAGCAGCTCGGCGGGGTGGTCATCCACGATCCGCACGACGAATCCGAAATCCCTGGCGGGGCCGTCGTGCTCGGCGTCGGGGTGCGGGACCGGGACGAAGTCGTCCGCCTCTTGCACGACGTGGGTGCGCGAGGCGCGGCGGCGCTCGTCGTCCGGTCTCCCGTCACCCCGGCGCCGGAACTCCGCCGTGCCGCGGACTCGTCCGGGGTCGCCCTGCTCGGGCTCGCGCGCGGCGCGTCCTGGGCGCAGCTCGCCGCCATGCTCCGGACCTTGCTCGCCGAAGAGGACGTCGGCGAGGTCTCGCCCCAGACACTCGGCGGAATGCCGTCGGGTGATCTCTTCGCGCTCGCCAACGCGATCGCCGCGCTCATCGACGCGCCGGTGACCATCGAGGACCGCAGCAACCGGATCCTCGCGTTCTCCGGGCGCCAGGACGAAGCGGATCCTTCCCGGGTCGAGACCATCCTCGGCCGTCAGGTGCCGGAGCGGTTCGCCCGCGGCCTGGAACGGGACGGCGTCTTCGAGCGGCTGTACCGCGACCACGCGCCCGTGTACGTCGATCCGCAGCGGTACGACGACAACGAGATCGCGATCCCGCGGGTGGCGCTCGCCGTCCGCGCCGGCGACGAGGTGCTCGGGTCGATCTGGGCCGCGGTGCGGGAACCGCTCAGCGAAGAGCGGACACAGGCATTGACCGACGCCGCCAAACTCGTCGCGCTGCACATGCTCCGGCTGCGGGCCGGCGCCGACGTCGAACGACGCCTGCGCGCGGACCTGGTGAGCACGGCGCTCGAAGGCGGCGCCGGCGCGCCGGAGGCGATCGCGCGGCTCGGGCTGCTCGGCCAGCCGTCGATCGTGCTCGCGATGGGCCTGCTCGGCACGCCCGATCCCGAGGACGACCTCAGGCTGGTCGCGGACCGCCAGCGGGTCGCCGACGCACTGGCCATGCACCTGAGCGCCGTCCAGCCTCGCTCGGCCGTCGCGCTGGTCGGCGACGTCGCCTACGGAATCCTCCCGATGCCTGGCGGGCACGCCGACTGCCAGGAGCGTTCGGTGCGGGTCGCGTCGACCTTCCTGGAGCGCACGGGACGCCGGGCGGCGGCCGCGATCGGCATCGGACCGCTCGCGCTCGACGCCTCCGGTCTGCACGCCTCCCGCGACGGCGCGGACCGGGCGTTGCGCGTGCTGCTCACCAACGGCGGCGCCAAACGCGTCGCGACCGCGGACGACGTCCACGTCGACGCGCTCATGCTCGATCTGGCCGATCTCGCCGCGGCCAGGGGTGACGTCGCGACAGGACCTGTCGCGCGGTTGCTCGCCTACGACGCGCAGCACCAGTCACAACTGGTGCACACCCTTCGATGCTGGCTCGACGCCTTCGGTGACATCGGAGCCGCGTCCGCGTCGGCGTACGTCCACCCGAACACCTTCCGCTACCGGCTGCGGCGTCTCGCGGAGGTCGGCGGGATCGACCTCGACGACGCGGGGGAGCGGTTCGCCGCGATGCTGCAGTTGCGGCTGCTGCCCCGTGACGCGCGGACCGGGCCGCCGGGCGCCGAAGACTGACGTTGGTCTCCCGGCCCGAAACGACGGCCGATGTTCGTGTGATCGCACGAACTCCGCTCGACGGCCGCGTTTCAGAATGAGTGATCGGCGCCACGCTCGCGCCGTTCTCCTTCTCTCCCACAGTTTTCGCGGAGGCGCCATGACGGCAGTGGTCAACGAGGACACCTGGACAGCACGGCGGATCAACCGGACGGCGCTCATCACGATGGTGGTGATGGTGTTCGCCTGGGCGGTCGACTACATCGACCGGTTCTCGATCGGGATGGCGCTGCCGATGATCGGCGCCGAATTCGAGCTCAGCAAGACCCAGCAGGGCTGGCTCGTCACCGTGTTCGCGCTGGTGTACATGGTCTGCCAGATCCCGGCGGGCTTCCTCGCCGACCGGTACGGCTCGCGGGGGCCGATGCTGGTCACGCTGCTGCTCTGGTCGGCGTTCACCGCGATGACCGGGATGGCGGGCACCTTCGGCATGCTGCTCGTCGTCCGCGGCCTTTTCGGTGTGTGCCAAGGACTTTTCCCGGCCGCCTCGTTCAAGGCGATCGCCGAACGGACCACCCCCGGCAACCGCGCGACGGTGACCGGCGTGATGCTGTCCGCCGGCGGCATCGGCGCCGGCCTGGCACCGTTGATCGTCGGCCCGCTGCTGATGGGGGTCGGCTGGCGGCACACGTTCTTCTGGATGGCAGGCGTCGGCGCGATCATCGGCGTGGTCGTCTGGACGCTGCTTCCCAAGGCGCTGCCGGAAAGGCTGAGCAGCCTCCCGCGCGACGAGGCGAAGACCCCGGAGGTCTCCCGCAAACAGGTGCTGAAGTCCTTTGTGGTCTGGAAGTTCACGCTGTTGTTCTGTGCCACGAACATGCTGAACTACGGCCTGATCACCTGGGTGCCCAGCTACCTGCTCGAGGCGCGGGGCCTGACGCTGAACCAGACCGGTGTGCTCGCGGCGATCCCGATGCTGGTGAGCATCGGCACCACCATCCTCGGCGGCTGGCTGTTCGACCGCTACTTCCACGACCACGGCCGGTGGTATCTCAGCTCGATCGCGCTGGTGACCGTGGTGCTGCTGATCCTGATGGTGTCCGCGGAGACCACGGCGGAGTTCACCCTTTACGAGACGCTCGCGCTCGCGGTGTTCGGCATGGCGACGATGGCCGTCTTCGGCCTGCCGCTGCGCGTCCTGCCCACGGCGGTCACCGGGATCGGCATGGGCGTGATGAACTTCGGCGGCCAGGTGGCGGGCGCGGTCGCGCCGGTGGCCATGGGCTGGCTCGCCGATGCCTTCTCCTACACCGCGGCGTTCGGTTTCCTCATCGGCACGACGTTCCTCACCGCCGTGATGGCGTTCTGGGTACCGCAGAACCCGGCGCAGTTCACGTTCTCCCCGGCGAGTGCCCGCTCGGCCCCGTGACCGAGCCGGATCGCTGAGCGCAGGCGTTGCGAAAGCCAGGCGGTC
>NZ_LQMT02000069.1:515-1446 GCF_001620365.2 Amycolatopsis keratiniphila subsp. keratiniphila | reverse complement strand
CGCGGGGGTCGTGAGTGGCAAGGAGGGTTAGAACGACCTTTATCACTCACGACCCCAGTCAAGCAGGCCCGCAGGTCAGCGCACTGAAGAGGCCGGACGTTCCCGCCGTTCAGGATCCGGCGCCCCATCCACCTTCAGCACGCGAAGCAGCCGAAGACGCTTCTCCTCGACCGGAGCCAGCAGCCCGGACATGCGCTTCACGAGCAGCGCGGTCACCACCGCCAGCCCGGCCGCGGCCAGGTCGGTCAGCGCGACCAGCACGACTCCGTCCGCCAGCGCCTGGACGCCGTCACGGAACCGCCAGACGATGACCAGCGTGAGCAGCAGCCAGTTGAGCGCCCAGACACCCCACCAGATCAGCACGAGCCGCGACGGCTTCGGGCGGGTTTCCCGGGTCCGGCGCAGGACGGCGTGTTCGAGTTCGGCGACGACCGGCAGCACCATGATCAGGTTCACCACCGGCACCAGCACGAACGCCAGCACGTGCCGTTGCCGCCTGGGCGGCGTCTCGCCGGAGACGTCCGCGGCGGCGTGCCTGGCCACGAGCAGCCACCACACGGTGAGCCCGGCCGGCAACAGCGAAAGGATCGTCGTCAGCAGGCCGGCCGTGATCACGAAGGTGTCGGAGATCGAGACGACGGACGTCGACAACGCGGAGTCGCGGCTCTGCACCAGCAGGACGTAGCGCCAGATCTCCGCGGCCGAGGCGACGACGGCGAGGGCGGCGAAGGTCCACAGCACCGGCAGCAGGCTGCGCGTGATCACCCGCAGCCGCTCCCCCGCGGTGACCTCGCCGGACGCCGTCCCGGGAACGGCGGTCGGACGGCGCCAGACCAGGTTCGGGAAGCCCCACCTCGGCGGGACCGGGTAGGACGGCGGGCCGGAGTAGCGCTCGGCCACGGGCTTGCGACGCTGCGGCAGCGCGCCGGGC
>NZ_LQMT02000069.1:0-341 GCF_001620365.2 Amycolatopsis keratiniphila subsp. keratiniphila | reverse complement strand
GCGGCGCGCGCGGACCGGCCGCCGCTGCGGCAGATCACGTAGACCGGCTGGTCGTCGGGCAGGTCGTCGAGTTCGCCGACCCGCGCGGGCAGTTCACCCATCGGGATGTGCTTGGCGCCAGGGGCGTGCCCGGCGGCCCACTCGTCGTCCTCGCGGACGTCGAGCAGCGCGACGCCGTCCTTCGGCAGATCACGGACGGCGACGGTCGGGATGTCAGCAGGGCTCACCACCCTGCCATCCTCGCATCCCGTCCCGTTGCGCGCGCGTGAAGAGGCACTCAGTGCCGGACGGCCTTTTCCGCCCCGGCGCCGGTGAGCGAGCGGACCTCCATCTCGGCGTAC
>NZ_LQMT02000068.1:8333-8513 GCF_001620365.2 Amycolatopsis keratiniphila subsp. keratiniphila | reverse complement strand
GGAAATCATGACAGGGCCGTGATCCGGGGCCATCCATAAGCGCCTCGGTGCTGCGCGTGGATCGAGGCGATCACCGCTATCAGCTCCCGCTCCTGTTCCGCCGCGGCCTCCCGGGCCGCCTCGGCGGCGACCCACTCGTGGAAGCCCTGCCGGCGCAGGCCCAGGACCTGGCACAACCGC
>NZ_LQMT02000068.1:0-8136 GCF_001620365.2 Amycolatopsis keratiniphila subsp. keratiniphila | reverse complement strand
GCTCCCAGGGGGCAACTCCACTCGCGTGATTGGGCGGCGAACACGACCGAGGCCGGACCGCACCGAGTCTTCCGCCTCAAAACACGCGAGTTCCGCCTTCAATCACGCGAGATACGCCCCCAATCACGTGAGTTACGCCTAGGCGCACGGGGAAGCGCGTGAAGGCCCCCTTCCCGCGGCTGAGCCGAGGGAAGGGGGCCTTCACGCGCAACAGGACTAGTCGGTGTAGGTCAGGTTCTTGCCGCTGGCCCCGTCGAACAACTTGATCTTGTCCGCGTCGAACCACAGCTCGACGTCCTGGTTCTCCGCCGCGGAAGACGCCGCCGAGAGCCGGGCGACGATCTGCGATTCGGCGCCCGGAACATCCGAGGATCCGCTGTCGGCGGCGAGATCCGCGAGATCGGACGACGAGGCGGCCTCACCTTCGACCGAGAAGTGCGCGAACTTCTCCGAGCCCATCGACTCGAGGACGTCGACGTGGGCGGTGAACGTCGCGCCCTGACGGGCGTTGGCGTCCACCAGCGCGGCGTCCTCGAAATGCTCCGGCCGGATACCGACGATGACCTCACGCGGCGCGTCGGCGGCTTCGACCAGTTGCCGCACCCGGTCGGTGAGCGGGATGTCGCCCAGCGCGCTGCGCGCCGTCCCGTTCTCCAGCGTGGCGGGCACGAAGTTCATCGACGGGCTGCCGATGAACCCGGCCACGAACAGGTTCGCCGGGTTGTCGTAGAGGAACTGGGGCGACCCGATCTGCTGCACGTGGCCCGCCCGGAGCACGACGACCCGGTCGCCGAGGGTCATCGCCTCGGTCTGGTCGTGCGTGACGTAGAGCGTCGTCGTGCCCAGCTGTTTCTGGATCTTCGACACCGAGGTCCGCATCTGCCCGCGCAGTTTGGCGTCCAAGTTGGACAGTGGCTCGTCCATCAGGAACGCCTTGGGGTTGCGGACGATCGCGCGGCCCATCGCGACGCGCTGCCGCTGCCCGCCGGAGAGGTTCGCCGGCTTGCGGTCGAGATGCCCGGTGAGGTCGAGGATCTGCGCCGCCTCTTCGACCTTCGCCCGCACCGTCCGGTCGTCGACCTTGGCCAGCCGCAACGGGAACGCCATGTTCTCCCGCACGCTCATGTGCGGGTACAGCGCGTAGGACTGGAACACCATCGCGATGTCCCGGTCCTTCGGCGCCTTCTCGTTGACGCGCTGGCCGTCGATGCGCAGCTCGCCGGAGGAGATGTCCTCCAGGCCCGCGACCATGTTCAGGGTCGTGGACTTCCCGCAGCCGGACGGGCCGACCAGGATGATGAACTCACCGTCGGCGATCGTGATGTCCACTTCGGACACCGCGAGGGCGCCGTCGGGGTACTTCTTGGACACTTTTTCGAGAACGATTTCAGCCATGGGTCAGCCCTTCACCGCACCGGACGTCAGCCCCGCCACGATGCGACGCTGGAAGAACAACACGAACAGGATGATCGGGACGGTGATCACCACGGCGGCCGCGGAGATCGTCCCGGTGGGGTCTTCGAACTGCGAGGACCCGGTGAAGAACGACAACGCCGCCGGGACCGTGCGCGAGGCCTCGGTCGAGGTCAGCGAGATCGCGAACAGGAAGTCGTTCCAGCAGAAGATGAACACCAGGATCGCGGTGGTGAACACGCCCGGTGCCGCCAGGGGCGCGATCACCTTCCGGAACGCCTGCGCCGGGGTCGCGCCGTCCATCTTCGCCGCCTTTTCCAGCTCCCACGGGATTTCCCGGAAGAACGCGGAAAGCGTGTAGATCGACAGCGGCAGCGCGAACGTGATGTAGGGCAGGATCAGCCCCGGCCAGGTGTCGAACAACCCCAGCTCACGTTCGATGTTGAACAGCGGCGTCACCAGCGAGACCTGCGGGAACATCGCGATCAGCAGCGACATCCCGACCAGCACCTGCTTGCCGGGGAAGTCCAGCCGCGCGATCGCGTACGCCGCCATCGTGCCGAGGACGACCGCGATCACCGTCGCGATGATCGCGATGCCGATCGAGTTCACCAGCGCCCTGATGAACTCCGTGGTCTCGAAGATGTCCGCGTAGTTCTGCCACGTCCATTCCGACGGGATGAAGTTCCCGTCGTCCAACGTCTCCTTGGTCTTGAACGAAAGCGAGACCACCCAGAGCACCGGGAACAACGCGAACACCAGGACCAGGATGTCGACGAGGCCCCACTTGAACTTGCGGCCGGGAGTGGCCGCTCCACCGATGGCCATCAGCGCTTACCCCCATTGTCACTGCCGGGTGCGGCCGTGCCGAACACCTTGATGAAGATGAACGCGATGATCGCCACCGTGATGAAGATCAGCACCGCCATCGTCGACCCGATCCCGAGGTTCAACCCCTTGACCAGGTTGTTGTAGGTCTGCATCGACACCGAAGACGTGTCCTGCGCACCGTTGGTGAGCACGAAGATGTTGTCGAAGATGCGGAACGCGTCCAGGGTGCGGAACAGCAGCGCCACCAGGATCGCCGGCTTCATCACCGGCAGCATCACCTTCGTGAACCGCTGCCACGCCGTCGCACCGTCCATCGACGCGGCCTTCAACAGGTCGTCCGGCACCAGCGCCAGCCCCGCCATCAGCAGCAGCGCCATGAACGGCGTCGTCTTCCACACCTCGGCCAGCACGATGATCGCCAGCGAAGGCCAGTATTCGGTCAGCGGCGCGCTGTCCGGGAAGAACAGGTTGGCCAGATAGCCCGTGTCCGGCGTCCAGGCGTAGTACCAGGAGAACGCGGCGACCACGGTCACGATGCCGTACGGGATCAGGGCGACCGTCCGCACGAGGCCCCGGCCGACGAGCGTCCGGTGCATGATCAGCGCCAGTCCCATGCCCAGCACGAATTCGATCACCACCGAAACGATGGTCAACCCCATCGTCGTCCCGAACGCCGTCCACCAGTAGCCGTTGGACAGCACCGCGATGTAGTTGTCGAGGCCGACGAATTCCTGCTGCGCCGGGAACCTGAGGTCGTAGCGCTGCAGGGAGAGCCAGATCGAGTAGATGATCGGGTACCCGGTGACCGCGATCATCACGATCGCCGCCGGGGCGCACAGCCACAATCCGAGCCTGCGCTCGGCCTTCTTTCCTTCGCTGAGAACCGGTTTCGCCTTCTTGCCCGGTTTGCTCGCGGTCGCCGAACCGGCGGTCTCCTGCACGGTCACGGGATCACTCCCTTCGACTGGAGCGCGTCGGCGAGCTGTTCCTTCAGCTTCTCCGCCGTCTTCTGCGGATCGATTTCAGAAGGCGGGGAAAGCACCTTCGACAACACCGTCGAAGCGTTCTGGTACGCCGGGGTCAGCGGACGGACCGCCGCGTCCTTGAGCGCGTCCAGGATCGTCTCCCGCATCGGGTACTTCGTTTCCATACTCGGGTTGTCGTCGCTCTGCGGCGCCGTCGCGTCGAGTGGCAGCGTGTCCGTGTAGAGCGATTCGATCGTCGGCGGGACACCGTCCTTGAGCGCGGAGAACTTCTGGTTCTTCGCGCTGCGCAGGCACAGCGCGACCTCATAGGCCTCCGCCTTGTGCTTCGAGGTCGAGCTGACCGCGAGGTCGTAGCCACCGATCGTGGTCTTGGCGGGCTTGCCCGCTTCGAACTGTGGATACGTGGTCCACTTGAAATGCTTCAGCTCGTCGGGCTTCTCCTTGGCATAGGAGGCGTAGACGAACGGCCAATTCAGCTCGAAGGCGGCGTTGCCGCGCTGGAACGCCTGGCGGACATCGTCCTCCTTCATGTTGGTCAGCGACGGGTCGGTGATCCCGGCCGTGGTGACCTTTTTGAGCATCTCCAGTGCCTTGACCGCGCCCTCGTCCATCACGACCGACTTACCGTCGTCGGAAAGGATCTTGCCGCCCGCGGACTCGACGAGCGTGTTGTAGATGACGACCAGGCCCTCGTACTGCGCGCCGGTGAAGACGACGTTCGCCGGTTTGCCCTGCGCCTTGAGCGCCTGCGCCTGCTGGATCATCTCGTCCCAGGTCTTCGGCGGCGTCGGCGTCAGCCTGTCGTCGTACCAGAGCAACTGGACGTTGGTGTTCTTGGTCGCCGCGTAGAGTTTCCCGTTCCACGTGGCGGTTTCGAGCGGTCCCGGCAGGACGCCCTCGGTCGCCTCGGCCTTCGCCTCGCCCGTCCATTCGTCGATCCAGCCCGCCTCCGCGAACTCCGAGACCCACGTGACGTCAAGCCCCAGTACGTCGAGCGAATCGTCACCGGCGGCCAGCCGGCGCACCATCTGCTCACGCTGACCGTCGGCCCCCCGCGGCAGCTTGTTGTAGACGACCTCGTAGCGCCCGCCCGAGGCCTTCGTGCAATCGTCCACAACGGACTGGAAATTGTCTTCGGGCGCGTAGTAGACGTTGATCTTCAGTCCGGCATCCGAACCGCAGCCCGCCAGCAGGCCGACCGTCAGCGCTGTCGCGCCGAGTAGCGAGCCGGTGCGGCCTGGTGAGCGGCCCCTCCGGCTCGCGCTCATCCTCTTCCCCATGAGGCCTCCTCACCCGCGCACGCCTGGGGAACGGCGGCACTAGGACGCGTTGAAGAAGCCCGCGCGCCAGCACCCCGACGTGCTAGTGCTCGGGCGGACACGCTGGAGTACATGACCGCCCGACTGGTGTTGTGCAACCTATTCCGGGCGATCACCGCCCGCAAGCAGTATCGGTAACGATTCAGCGGACCGCACGGCGAACAGGTGAACGAGTACCGCCGAATGTCATCCGGTGGGGCGGCCGCCCAACGCCAGCTGGGCGAGGAGCTCGCGGCCCTGCTCGGCCGAACGCGGCTGGCAGAGCACGTCGTAACGGCCGGCGACCAGCTGGCTCGCGGAGGAGAAGTCGCGGCGGGACATGCTGTAGCTGATCGCGGCGAAGACCGTCCACGCCAGGATGCCGAGCACGAGCCCGCCGATCATGGGCTGCCAGGCGAAACCCTGGTTGTTGAACATGCCCAGCAGGAGCCCGATGATCAGGCCGAACCACGCGCCGGACACCGCGCCGGTGCCCAGCACCCGGCCCCAGCTCAGCCTGCCGACGACGCGCTCGACGAGCATCAGGTCGACACCGACGATGGTCACGTCGGAGACCCCGAACTCCTTCTCCGCGAGGAAGCCGACGGCTTGCTGGGCTTCGCCGTACGTCGCGTAGGAACCGATCGGCCAGCCGGAAGGCGGTGTCGGCAGCCTGGGCAGCCCGCCCGCGGCCCGGCCGCTTCCGCCAAAGGGAGCACTCACGTAATCACCTCTCGCCCGTCCTGGTCCATCTTCTCAAGGACGGGCGAAAGGCGCGAACGTTCAGGAACGGGACTTGTACTCGCGGAGCAGGCCGCGGCTGATGATGGTCTTCTGGATTTCGCTGGTGCCTTCGCCGATGAGCAGGAACGGCGCCTCGCGCATGAGGCGCTCGATCTCGTACTCCTTGGAGTAGCCGTAGCCGCCGTGGATGCGGAACGAGTCCTGGGTGACCTCGGCGCAGTACTCGCTCGCGATCAGCTTCGCCATGCCGGCCTCGACGTCGTTGCGCGCGCCGGAGTCCTTGAGCCGGGCGGCGTTGACCATCATCAGATGCGCGGCCTCGACCTTGGTGGCCATCTCGGCGAGTTTGAACGCGATCGCCTGGTGCTCGGCGATCGCCTTGCCGAAGGTCTTGCGCTGCTGGGCGTACTCGACGGCGAGTTCGAACGCGCGGATCGCGATGCCGCAGGCGCGGGCGGCGACGTTGACCCGGCCGACCTCGACACCGTCCATCATGTACGCGAAGCCCTTGCCCGGTGCTTCGCCGAGGACCTTGTCGGCACCGACCTTGTAGCCGTCGAACACGGCTTCGGTGGTGTCGACGCCCTTGTAGCCCATCTTGTCGATCTTGCCGGGGATGGTGAGGCCGGGCGCGACCTCGCCGAAGCCCTCGGGCTTCTCGATCAGGAACGTGGTGAGGTTCTGGTGGGCCTTCTCCGCGCCTTCGTCGGTCTTGACCAGCAGCGCGATCAGGTTGGAGCTGCCGCCGTTGGTCAGCCACATCTTCGAACCGTCGATGACGTAACCGTCGTCGGTCTTGCGGGCGCGGGTCTTGATCGCGGCGACGTCGGAGCCGAGGTCGGGCTCGGACATCGAGAACGAGCCGCGGACCTCGCCGGTCGCCATCCGCGGCAGGAAGTGCTGCTTCTGCTCCGGCGTCCCGTGACGGGAGATCATGTGCGCCACGATGAAGTGGGTGTTGATGACACCGGAGACGCTCATCCAGCCGCGGGCGATCTCCTCGACCACGAGCGCGTAGGTCAGCAGCGATTCGCCGAGGCCGCCGTACTCCTCCGGGATGGTGAGCCCGAACAGGCCCATCTCCTTCATCCCCTCGACGATGTCGGCGGGATAGGTGTCGGCGTGCTCGAGCTCCTGCGCGCGCGGGATGACCTCCTTGTCCACGAACTGGCGGACCGTGGCCAGGATTTCGGACTGCACGTCGGTCAAGCCGGCGGTCTGGGCGAGGCGAGCCATCGCTGCTCCTAAATTCGCGCGCACCGGGCTCCCGGCGCTGGGTTACCGGTGAGTATGACGGCTGACGTGGGACCTCGCTATGAGCGCAGTCACGCGTACGCCATCCGTGAGCATGCCACTACAGTGACAAGCCGATCACAGTCCGAGGGGGACGAAACGTGGCTCAGCAGCCTTTCGGCGGGTTCCCGCCGCAACAGCAGTACGCCTTCCCGAACCAGGCTCCGGCGCGGAGCAAGGAGTCCGGTCTCGCGACGGCGGCCCTGATCTTTTCACTCTTCGGGCTGATCGGGCTGGTGTCCGTGATCCCGGGGATCGTCCTGGGGCATGTCGCCTTCGCGAAGGCCCGGCGCGGCGAAGCCGGCGGCAAGGGCATGGCCCTCGCCGCGTTCATCGTCGGTTATCTGATGATCGTCCTGTACGCCATCGCGATTCCGGTACTGCTCAACGTCGCCGCGAAACACGGCGCCTTCCGGTAGCGATACGGTCCTCGTCTACGAGGGGACCCACCATGACGAATCCGCACGACCCGTACGGGCACCAGCCGTCCGGGCAGTTCGAGCAGCCCTACGGACTCCAGCCGTACCAACCGCCGCCGCAGCAGTACTACGTCCAGCAGACCTATGTGCGACCGCCGGACCAGGGCATGGCGGTGGCGTCGCTGGTGTGCTCGCTGATCGGGCTGGTCATGTGCTTCCCGGCGATCCTGGGGATCATCTTCGGGCACATCGCGCTCTCGAAGGCCAAACGCGGCGAGGCCGGCGGCCAGGGCATGGCGCAGGCGGGCATGATCATCGGCTACGTCGTCACCGCGCTGTGGCTGATCCCGGTCATCCTCTGGTTCATCTTCGTGGTGCTCGCCGTCGGTGCCGCGGGCGTCTCGTGACCCGTCCGGACGATACGGTGGAGTCCCGCACGAACCAGGGGGCAGCAGGATGAGCAGTTCCGACCCACAGGACACACCGTCGACGTCGTCCTACACCGACTCGAACACCTTCTCGGATCCGACTTCCGCGTCGTCCGAAACGGTTTCGAGCCCGGCGGAACCGCAGCAGTTCCAGCCGCCCGCGCCGTTCACGCCGCCTCCGCCGTTCGAGCCGCCCGCTCCGTTCGAGGTGCCTTCGGCTTCTGCCCCGGAGCCCGCTCCCGAGCCGGCTTCCGTTCCGGTTCCGGACGAGACGTACGGACAGGCCATCGACCCGCTGACCGCCGAGCCCGTGCCGCCGCCCTACGCGGCTCCGGCTCCGCCGGTGTACACGCCCGTGCCGTTGCCGGCCGCTTATCCGCCGCCGCAGCCGTACAACCCGTACGCGATGGCGGCACCCCCGCGGTCGCAGGACAACGGGATGGCGATCGCCGGGCTGGTGTGCTCGCTCGTCGGGATCTGCTCGTGCGTCACCGTGATCGTCGGGCTGATCCTGGGGCACATCGGGCTGGCGAAGGCGAACCGCGGCGAAGCGGGCGGACGCGGTATCGCGCTCGCGGCGGTGGTCATCGCGTACATCGTCATCGCGCTGTACGTCGGGTTCATCGGGACGATGATCATCCTCGGGGTGAACGGCGAGCTCGATTAGCGTCGGGCCTCGTCCGGCGTTGCGAAAGCCACTTTCGCAACCTTCAACGTTGCGAAA
>NZ_LQMT02000067.1 GCF_001620365.2 Amycolatopsis keratiniphila subsp. keratiniphila | reverse complement strand
GCGGCGGTCTCAACTGGTTGTTGCAAGTAGTGCTTTGTCGAGTGCTTGTGCGGGTGTAAGCAGGCCGAGTGTAGGGCGTGGTCGGGTGTTGAGGCGGAGGGCGACTGCGTCGCAGTCGGTTTGGGTGAGGTGGCGCAGGTCTGAGCTTTTGGGCCAGTACTGGCGTAGGAGTCCGTTGGTGTTTTCGTTGCTGCCGCGTTCCCAGGGGCTGTGGGGGTTGCAGAAGTAGACCTGCAGGCCGGTGTCGAGGGTGAACTGGGCGTGCTGGGCCATTTCGTTGCCCTGGTCCCAGGTCAGCGATCGTTTCAGTTCGGTGGGCAGGGTGGCGATCATGCTGGTGAGCAGTTCCCGGACTTCGACGGCTTTGTGCGTGTCGGGCAGGGGCGCCAGCAACACGAATCGGGAGTGGCGTTCGACCAGGGTGATGACCGCGCCCTGGCTGACCGCCCCGAGGATCAGATCGCCTTCCCAGTGCCCGGGCACTGCCCGGTCGGTGGCCTCGGCTGGGCGTTCGCTGATCGGGGTCATCCCGGTTATCCGGCCCTTGCGGCGGCTGGAGGTGCTGGTGCGCGGCCGGCGCCGGTCACGGCCTGAGCGCAGGTGTTCGGTGAGCTCGTTGCGCAGTTCGCCACGGGTCTGGATGAACAGTGACAGGTAGATCGTCTCGTGACTCACCCGCATAGCCTGATCGTCGGGAAACAACATCGGCAACATCAGGGAGATCAGCTGGGGTGACCAGTCCGCTTCCAGCAGACCGGTCACCACCGCCGCCAGCTCACCGGCCAGCAGGTGGGCTTTCGGGCGCCGGCCGCGTTCGAAGGCCAGGCGCTGGGCACGGTCGGCCCGGTAGCGGCGGGGCCGGCCAGTGATCCTGGTGCCGGGCCGCGAGCACCGCGGTCCACCGCCCCGGCGTACTTCTCGTGAAATCGTCGAGGGTGACCTACCCAGGACTTTCGCGATCGCGTCCTGGGTAAGTCCGTGATCCAGACCGTTCTGGATCTTTTCCCGTTCCTCGCACGTCAACCGGGGTCCTGGCATGAAGATCTCCTATCAGCTGCCACCACTTGCAACAACCGATTGAGACCGCC
>NZ_LQMT02000066.1 GCF_001620365.2 Amycolatopsis keratiniphila subsp. keratiniphila | reverse complement strand
GGCGCGTTCGACGCGGCCAAATACAACCACCAACGCGCTCTGGAACTCTTTACGCAGGCGGGCTACCTCGACGGTGAAGCCGAAACACTGAACTACCTAGGTGAGCTGACACTGGAGCATTCAGCATCAGGAGATCCGCGTATCTACTTCGGTCGGGCCTACGCGATAGCCAGAGACATCGGTAGCGCTCAGCACGAGGCAGGCGCCCTAAGTGGGAAAGGGCGCTGTTTGGTGGGCGCAGACATCGACGCTGGCATAGTCTTGTTGCGACAGGCGCTGGCGATATTTCGATCCTGCAGCGCGGTCGACGCCAGGCGGATCGAGGACATCCTTGCCAAGCTGGGATGCCGCGACATACCAACAGTTGATGACAGACTGCCGTAAGTCCTTCCCGCACGGCCATGCGGCCAGTTCCGTTGGTACCACGAGCGGCCTCAAAGGCGGGTGGGCAAAAAGGATGCGACTGTCCATGCTGCACTACGGAGATCGGGGAGTTTCAGTGACGACCTGGTCAGGACACCGTCGCTGGTGATGAAACCGATCGGCCCCAGCAGCTGAATCCCCACGTTCCCCCCGCACCTATACCCCCAGTGTGCCGACATCCCCACCTCGTCGGGCAAAATCCACCGACCCGTCACCCTACTGTGAAGGGCAGCTCCCCCATTCAGTAAATTATACCGCCACCAGAGGCGATTCTTCATTTCGGTTTCGCGCCATTCAGGCGACCCGCCCGAGCGGTCCTCAGCTCCCATCCGGATTTCACCCGGATGGCGGACACGGTGTCGGTGCTTTGTCCAGGCATGTGTCCGCTCTACTATCCGCCCGGTGGCCTGATGCTCGGTGCAGCTCCTGATCAGGCTGGGAGCGGAGACGGAGACCGGCACTATGAGCGTCCACAGTCACCATCCGCCACACCCCGACACCGCGGAGCACCGCCACTGCCTGCGGCCCGCAACAACGGCGGCGGACAGGCGTACCGGCGCCGTCTCCCCGATCTGGGACGGGAGGTGGTGGCGGTGATCGAATTTGTCGAATACGAGCAGCGGATGACGTTCTGCAGCAAGGACAGCAGCTAGCCCGTAACCGACGATGAAAAGAAATGACGAATCGAGGAGGATGCTGTGGAACGTCCCAGGATCAAAGTCAAGCACCGGCCGGTGCGGCTCGACGACGGCCACATCCGCATCGGCGGCCACATCCCCGGGATCGGGACGACGATCCGCGACCCGGACGGCTGGGTTTGGGCGCTGCTGAGCATCCTCGACGGAACGAGGACGGTGGACCAGATCATCACCGAGCTGGTCCACCGTTTCCCCGCCAGGCCCCCAGCCGAGGTCGCCGCCGAGGCCGTGGGCGACCTGCGGGTGCTGACCGAGACCGGCTACGTCGAGGACGCTTCCGAGACCACACCCCCGGGATTGTCCGCCCGGGAGCAGGAGCGCTACAGCCGCAGCCGGGAACTATGGCGGTGGATGGCCCGGATCGGGCGCCGGTCGAGTTGGGACACCCAACTCCTGCTACGCCAGGCCAGGGTCGTCGTCATCGGCGTCGGCGGCACGGGCAGCACCGCGGCGGTGGATCTGGCGCTGTCGGGAGTCGGGGAGCTGCACTGCGTGGAGCCGGACGTGGTCGAACTGTCCAACCTCGGCCGGCAGATCCTGTTCACCGAACACGATCTGGGCCGGCCGAAAGTGGAGGCGGTGGTGCGGGAGCTGCGGGCACGCAACTCCGACATCCAGATCACCGGGCAGGCCCTGACCGTCACCGGCCCAGCGGCCCTGATCGACCTGGCGGTACGGTTCGACCTCGTCGTCTTGGCCGCGGACCAGCCGACGGAGATCCGGACCTGGACCAACCGCGTGTGCGACGCGACCGGCACTGCCTGGGTCCACGCCGGCTACCACGGTCCACAGATCAACTACGGCCTGTACCGGCCGGGCACCGGCCCCTGCTACGAGTGCATCGACACGACAGAACGAGAGCGTCGCCTCGAGACGGCCCCTCCGGCACCAGTGACGGCGCTGCAGGAGGTTCAGGCGGGCAACGCGGTGTCGGCTGGGGTGTCCGGGAATCTGGCGGCGCATGCCGCGATGAGCCTGATCACCGGTGTCCCCGATCTGGCCCCCAACCGCGAGTACGCGTTCAACCTCGTCACGCTCGACGGCTACGCGGTATCCACGCTCGACGCGCCGCGACCGGGCTGTCCGGCCTGCGGGCCGCACACCGCGACTGCCTGACCCACTGGGCTCCCGCCCCGTCACCATGCCGGGATCAGGGGCAAGAGTCGGCGGCGATGCGGGCTTCCAGACCGGTCAGCCGTACCCGTGTCGGTGCGGCGCGGGGATCATCGAGTTCCGTCAGCACGGTGATCGCCTCCCTCAAGGCTTGCGCCGCGGCGGGCAGGGCGCCGAGGGCCTCCAGTGACGTGCCCAGAGGCAGGAACGTGTCCGCTAGGTCAACTCCCGTGTAGTCCAGGTCCTGGTAGGCGGTGATAGCCCGCTGGCACAAGCTCACCGCGGTGCCGTGCCGACCCAGCCCCTGGTTCGCCAGCGCGATGTCAACCAGTGCGCCGGCCTCGCCAAGCAGATCCCCGGCTTGCCGGCGCAGCGCCAGGCCCTGCTCGGCGTAGCCGAGGGCGTGCTCGAATTCACCCAGCTGAACACTGAGCCAGCTGAGGTTGCACAGCGCCACCGCTTCCGGCCTCACCTGCCCCGACTGCCGCGCCACCGACGCCGACCGCCGGAAGTAGTCCCGCGCCTCCAGCCACCGCCCCTGCTCACGGCGGATCCGACCCAGGCCCGATAAACCGATAACCCAATAGGCAGGATCATCGGTCTCCTCGGCCAGAACCAGCGTGCGCGCGATCACCGCTTCGGCCTCCGCCAGGCGCCCCATCCGGCGCAACGTGATCGCCCGGACATCCAGTAGCAGAGCCTCTACCCCTTGATTCCCGGCGGCGAGCGCGCAGGCCACGCCCACCTCGGTAACCTCCAGGTACAGAGCGGCCCACGCGGCACTTCCAACAGCCATGAACTTGCACGCCACCGCCACGGTCATCGCCGCCACATTCAGCCCGGCATCGGCCGCGCGGCGGGCCGCAGCGACCAGGGTGGCGTGCTCGGCATGCTGCCACGCCACCGCCGCCCCCCGGTCGGTGAACACGACCTCCGGCGCCACCACAGCGACCTCGTCCAGGGTGAATCCGGACAGGGCGGGCATCGTCATCTGGTCGGCGTGCCAGGCGGTGCGCGCGTACCAGGCCAGCACTCGCTCCACGGCTTTACGGCGGTCCTCGGCGGTGTCGTCGAGACCAGAACGGTGGGCAGCGTAGGCGTGCAACAGATCGTGCATCCGGTACCGCCGCCGCCCCGACGGCTCGAGCAGATGCAGCTCGGCAAGCACTTCCAGACACCGGTACACCCCCGCCGGCTCGAGCCCGGTGAGCGCCGCGGCCGCGTCCACCCCGAACTCCGCACCCGGATGCGCACCCAGGCACCGGAACACCCGCGCCTGCTCCGGCGGCAGCTCGGCGAAGGACCAGTCGAACACCGACCGCACCGCGCCACCGACGACGCCATCACCACCGAACCCGTTCCCCAGCTCGGATGTCTGCTCGTCGCCGATGTCGGCGACCACGTCAGCGAGGGTGTAGTGGGGCCGGGCGGCAGCACGGGTCGCGGCGACCCGCACCGCCAGCGGCAACCCACCACACAGCCGCACCAGCTCTCCCGTCGCGGCAGGCTCAGTGTCCGCTCTGGCCGCGCCGACGATCCCGCGCAGCAGGGTCTGGGATTCGGCGGTGGTGAACAGGCCTAGGTCAACCCGATGCGCGGCTGCGGACACGACCAGGTCGGTCAGGCTGGCGCGGCTGGTCACCACTACCAGGCACCCGGGCGTGCCGGGCAGCAGCGGGCGTACCTGCTCGGCGGTGGCGGCGTTATCTAGCACCACCAGCACTCGCCGCCCTGCCAGCACCGAGCGGTAGAACCCCGCCAGCGCATCCAGCTCGCCCGGGATCTGCGCCTCGGGCACCCCGAGCGCGGTCAGGAACGAGGCCAGCACGATCCCCGGTTTCAAGGGCGCGCTCGGCCCGTACCCGCGCAGGTTGACGAACAACGTCCCGTCCGGAAACACGTCCTGCACGCGGTGGGCCCACTGGACAACCAGGCTGGTTTTCCCGCCACCGCCGGTGCCGTCCACTACGGCCACTACCGCGGCACCACCGGCGTCCTCCCGGCTCGGCAGGAGCGCGTCGAGCGCGGCGAGCTGGGCATCGCGGCCGGTGAAGTCCCGCAATCCCGCGGGCAGCTGCCGCGGCACTGGCAGAGGCTCGTGCCGCTCCGGCGAAAGGGTCAGGTGCCCGATGGTGCCGGCCTGGACCACGGAGCCGGTCACGCTGCCGCTGATCGTATTCCGTACGCCCGCCCCGTCGGTCACAGCATCAGTCTGCCGTCACCATGCCGGGCCACCAGCCCGCCGCACCTGACCTCACCCTGATGGAGCACCGCTCCGCAACCACGTCGGCGCCAGGCCGGCGAAAACAATCTCGGCCGGCGGCCCGGGGTCAGAACGAGATCCCCCCTTGGATGTCGCGGGCCTGCACGACGTTGCCGCCGACCTGGCCGGATACCTGATTGGCCACACCTCCAGATCCGGCGTTCTGCTCGACGGTGACCCGATCCCACTCCTCACGCAACCGCTCACCGAACGCCGGATCAGCGCCCTGCTTCTCCTCCAGCGCGGCGGCGAGCTCACCTACCTCCTTGGAATCCGCCGCAGCGCCTTCCGCGGCCTCCAGCACCGCGGACGCGTCGGGATCATCCGCGAACTTGGCCTTGATCAGCTGATACAGGCCAGCCACCGCACGCCCGGCAACAGCCGCAGCGATCGACACAAGCACAGGCTCAGGCACAGCAATCCCCTCCACCAACACGGACAGCACACGGTCGCTCACAAGCATAGAGACAAGCCTCCACTCGTCCATTTGCTCAACGGCACGCGACACAGACCCGGCTCCTCACTTGGCAGCGGGAGTTCGAGCAGACTCAAATGGGACATCCGCTCTTCGGCATGAACGAACCCTCCTGGTCCGGTTGTATCGCAGCATTTTCGAACAATACGGCGCGTCGCGGAAGTCCGCTGGAATGACTCAGCGGGCACGAAAGGATTATCAATCCCAGTTTCGTGACACTAATGCCATTTCAATGCCGAGATCTTTGGGACAATGTCATCGAATTTTGAGACCCTACAAGATGCAGGGTCTCGCCGCTTGTGACAAGTCGATCTCATGCGACCTGGGCGTTCTCCGTTGCCTCACGATAACGTCACCATGATCAGCCTCAGACTCATGGCATTACTCGACTGAGGTGACGAGCCCGACTGCCGCGACCGGGCAACGCCGGCTGGTCCAACCGCCTGATCGAAGGCCCTCATTGCGGCAGAAGCGGTTGCTCGATTGGGCACAAACTCGAAGCGACATCGGCGACAGGCCGCTCAAGATAGCGGGCTGTCTGCCGACTGGTTCCGCCAGCGAACGAGATTCATCCGGGTCCTCAGCGTGTGGGGGTGATCGGAGCCCAGCAATCGTGAGCGGTCGACGAGCAACTGCTCAAACACGGCTGCTGCACCGGCCAGGTCGCCCGCAGCACCCCGCCAGGAAGCGAGACTGTCACGGGTGGTCAGGGTATTGGCGTGGTCTGGGCCCAGCACCCGTAGCTGGTCGGTGAGCACCTCCTCCAATTCGGCTACCGCACCTGCCGGATCACCCGCCTCACCCCGCCAGTGAGCAAGGTCGCTGCGAGTGGTCAAGGTGTCGGGGTAGTCGGGGCCCAGCATCCGCAGCTGGTCGGTGAGCACCTCCTCCAATTCGGCTACCGCACCTGCCGGATCACCCGCCTCACCCCGCCAGTAAGCGAGGTGGCCGCGAATAGCCAAGGTGTCGGGGTGGTCAGGGCCCAGCACACGTAGCTGGTCGGGGAGCAGCTCCTTCAGAGTGGCCATGGCACTGGCAGGGTCACCTGCATGCCCCTGCACGTAGGCGAGGTTGTGGCGGATTTTCAGGGTGCGGGGGTGGTCAGGGCCCAGCACCCGCAATGTGTCGTTGAGCAGCTCCTCCACTACGGCCATGGCGCCAACCTGATCGCCCACCGCACTGCGCCAGCTTGCGAGGTTTCCACGAGTGGCCAGGGTTTTGGGATGCTCGGGCCCCAACACGCGCACGCGATCGGCGAGCAACCCCTCTACCGCAGCCATGGCGCCAACCTGATCGCCCGCAGCACCTCGCCAGTAGGCGAGATTGTGGCGGGTCTTCAGGGTGCTGGAGTGGTTCGGGCCCAGGACCCGCAACATGTCAGCGAGCATCTCCTCCAACGCGACCGCAGCACCGCCCGGATCCCCCGCCTGACCCCGCCAGCAAGCAAGCATCCGGCGGGTGTCGAGGGTGTCGGGGTGGTCGGGACCCAGCAACCGCACCTTGTCGGCGAACACCTGCTCCAACGCGACCGCAGCGCCAGTCGGATCACCTGCCTCACCCCGCCAGCATGCGAGATCGTGGCGGGTGTCCAGGGTGTCGGGGTGGTCGGGGCCCAGCAACCGCACCTTGTCGGCGTGCAGCGTCTTGAATGCAGCCGCGGCGCCAGCCAGATCGCCCGCCTCGCCTTGCCAACGGGCGAGGTTGCTGCGGATGGCCAGGGTGCAGCAGTGTTCAGCACCCAGTATGCGGTTGGCGGTGGCGTGGAGCCGGTGGAAGTAGTCTCTGGCCTCGGTGACCAGCTCTCCGGCTCCGAGGCTGATCCCGGCGCGGAACAACACCGGATGCGCCTCGGGTTCCCATAAGTGTTCGCCAGCGGTGTCGGCGAGCGCGTCGGTGTTGGCACGCAGTACCTGCCCCAGCGCGGTGTCCCGTTCGATCTCCGGCCAGAAGCTCGCGAGCGCATCGGCTGCCACTCGCGCCACGGCTGGTAGCTGCGAGGTGGCCAGGGCGTCGCGGGTGGCGCGTTGCACCAGCGCATGTACCCGCACCGCCTGGCACGCCGACCGTGTGTCCAGGACGATCAAGTTCAGCCGGTGCAGGCACCCCAGACCATCACGCGCACGCTCAGCATCCACCTCACGTCCCGCGCCACCTGACAACAGATCTGTGACAACCGGGGAAGCGAACAGGTCGGCGGGGATTCCGTTGGGGTCCAGCAGGCTGGCCACTTCCAGCAACATTCCTGCGATCCCTGCCGGTTCCAGCCGGTTGGCTTGTTCCACCGACAACGACCAGGTAGTGGCCAGGGTGGCACGGTGGTCGTCGGGCAGCCCGTCGGGCTCGGGCACCAGCGACGCCAGCGTCCGCCGGTGATCTGTCCACCGGGTGTGGTAGGTCGTGCAGGACAGGCCCCGGTCCAGCATGTAGGCGCCCGCCTGCGCCAACGCCAACGGCAGACACCCAAGCTCGACCACCAGTTCGGCCGCACCCACGACTAGATGCGGCTGGTCGGCCAGCGCGGCGCGCAGATACGCCTTGGCTTCTGACGGGGTGAACACGTCGAGTTCGACCATACACCGGCCGTGTCCGCGTAGCGCGGCATCACGGCGCCGAGTGGTCACCACCACCCGCCCGGTCGCGGTGGCCGGCGGCCACAACCCTTGTAGGTCAGCCGGGCTCTGCACGTCATCAAGCACGATCAACCACCGCACGGGACTGGCGGTAAGCCACTCCAGCAACCGCCACGCGCCCTGCTCGGGATCCGGGTCCTCAAAGCCGGTCAAATCGGCGGCCAGGCGAGCGTAGCTGGACACGACCGCCTCCCGTGAACCCGCCGTCACCCATGCCCACAAGACCACCTCGCCGGCGGCCCATGCCTGTTCGGCGTAATCCAGCGCAACCTGCGTCTTGCCGACCCCGCCCAACCCGGTCACCACACCGGTATGCAACCGCGGCTGGTCGGTCAGCACCGCGGCATCCCCGCGTTGTAACGCGTGCTGCAGCAGTGGAGTTGCCCCTGCGCGGTTTTGGAAGGCCGTCGCCCGCTGCGGCGGGACCGCCGCCCGGTGCGGCAAGGTCACCACCGGGCGGCCGAGCTGATGAAAGTGCACGTCACCGGTGATGATCTCCGCCTGGACCAGATTCCCAGACACGCCACCGGCCACGTGGTTGACCGTGCCACCGTGCGGCGGCCGGTCAGAACGCTGACTCATCGACCCAGTATCCCGAGCCTCCACCCGTAGACAACAGGAACTTGCACACTGATCTGAACGACGGAACGCTCCGCCCGATCCCCGTTACCCCACGGCAGACTGCACCACAAAGAACGTCCGCTCATCGGCCGTAGCGGATGTTCACGCGACCGGGATCGGGCCAAATATCTGAGCCCCATGTTCATGGTGGAGGTCCGTCCGGGGTCTTGTCTTTGACGGGTGGGACAAGGAGATCGGTTCCTACGAGGCCGGGCGTGCAAGAAGGTGGTCGCTGAGTTCGATCGTTGCCAGGTACCACCAGAAGATCCAGTCTAGGAATGCTGGGTCGTAGTCGCGTTGCTGCTTCAGGTCCTGGTGACGTAAGGCAAAGTTGTTGGCAATGTCGAAGAGTGCGCCTTCGTCCTTCTTGACGAGACTGTCCTTCAGGAGTTGGCGGCGCTCCTCGATGATCCCGGCCAGTACGAGAATGGCGGACCGCTTGTCGTGCTCGGTGGATCCGCGCGCACGGTACAAGGCGATGCCGTGACGAACCCGGTCGGACGTCCGACCGGGCGGTTGATTCGCGAGACGCGTGACAAGATCGGCCCGGGCGTCGTCGGTGACGGCGACGAGCCGTCCGATGTCCTCGCCGTCGTCGGCCAGCCTCAGGCCCAGGTCGCTACGATCGAGAAGCTGGTTGACTCGCCACCGGTAGAGCGCTCTGCCCGGTTCGATCGCGAACTGCGAGTAGTGCCAGCCACAGCCGCCGTAGCTGTGAAAGGATCGAGACCGCGGCCGCGCGACCAGGTCGTGGAGTGCCTCTATCACGTCGAACAGGGCATCCTCGACCTCTAAGAGTTGGGCAGCGTGTAGCGGCCAACGCAGATTCGAGATGCCCAGCATCTGCTGCAGGACATCGCCTCCATCGACGTCGACTCCGTCGTGGTCGTCGACGCAGGTGGGCCGTGTCATGACAACCGT
>NZ_LQMT02000065.1:1081-8682 GCF_001620365.2 Amycolatopsis keratiniphila subsp. keratiniphila | reverse complement strand
CGGACACCCCGCAAGAATACCCGCAATCGAACAAATGTGCGAACCTGAAAAGGATTCTTGAAATTTGTTCAAGCAGTGTTCGTGGGCCATGTTGCGAAAGCCGGTTTCGCAACATCTCGCCCTGGCTCAAGCCGGGTCAATCCCTCAAACATCAAGGCGCAGAACGGTTTCCTCGATCTCACCATCCCGAGCGGACGCGTACGCGACCTCGGTTCCGATGACACGGAATCCCGCCTTCCGCAGCACCCGAAGCGACCCGAGATTGTCGCTGGCGGCGCGGGCGTACAAAGGCCGGACCTCGACCACGTCCAGAAACAGCGCGAGGGCGCGGCTGGCGACTCCCCGCCCCCAAACCGCACGGTCGATCCAGTAGGTGATTTCGGCGTCGCCCTCCACGAAGAAACTGCCGATGGTGCCGAGGAAGCGTCCGTCGCCGGTCACCGCGAGCAGGGTGAGGTCCGGGGAAGTCCTCAACCTCGCCATGTGCCGATCGAACGCTTCGCGATCGTTGGGGTCCCTCGCGATGAACGCGGCCATCCGGACCGATTCGGGGTCACGCATCAGCTCGTACAAGGTGTCCAGGTCGCGATCCTCGACCGATCGCAGTGCCACCTCGACCATCGATCTCCTCCGTCTGCCGGCGACGTCCAGACGACCATCAAACCCGAAATCGGCCTAAGGTGGCCGAGACGCCGCAGTCACTCCCGGGAGGCACGCATGTCGTTGTTGGCCCAGCTGAACTCCGCGATCGCCACGGGCGCGATCGAGGTCGTAGATCTCACCGCCCCCTTGAGCGCGAGCACCCCGATCCTCCAGTTGCCGGAGCCGTTCGCGAACACGATCCCGTTCGGCCTGGAGGAGATCAGCCGGTACGACGAACGCGGGCCGCGCTGGTACTGGAACAACATCCACACCGGCGAGCACACCGGGACCCACCTCGACGTCCCCGTGCACTGGGTGTCGGGAAAGGACGGCCACGACGTCTCCGAGGTGCCGTTGCGCACGCTGGTCGCCCCGGCCGTGGTGCTCGACGCGTCGGCCCGCGCGGCCGAAGACCCGGACTACCTGCTGTCCATCGAAGACATCCGTGAGTGGGAGCGCGTGAACGGGCCGCTGCCCGAGGGCGGCTGGCTGCTCTACCGCACGGGCTGGGACGCGCGCTCGCACGATCAGGAGACCTTCCTCAACAACGACGAGAACGGCCCGCACACCCCGGGCGTTTCGGGGGAGTGCGCTCGCTGGCTCGCGGAGGAGGCGCCGATCACCGGGTTCGGCGTGGAGACCGTCGGCACCGACGCGGGGCAGGCACTCGCCCTCGAGCCCGCCTTCCCCTGCCACGAACTCCTTCTGGGCGCTGGAAAACACGGCCTGACCCAGTTGCGGAACCTGGCGACTCTGCCGGCCACCGGCTCACTGCTGGTCGTCAGCCCGCTCCCGATCGTCGGCGGTTCCGGCAGCCCCGCCAGGGTCTACGCGCTGGTCGAGCGGGTATGAACGTCGCGGAACTGGTCGGCCGCACGCTCGCGGAACTCGGCGTCGGCGCCGCGTTCGGGGTCGTGGGCAGCGGCAATTTCGAGGCGACCAACGGGTTGCGGGCGGCCGGGGTGCGGTTCGTCGCCGCGCGGCACGAGGGTGGCGCGGCGAGCATGGCCGACGCGTACACCCGGATGAGCGGCCGGGTCTCGGTACTGAGTCTCCATCAGGGCTGCGGGCTGACCAACGCGCTCACCGGGATCACCGAGGCGGCCAAGAGCCGGACCTCGATGATCGTCGTGGCGGGTGACACCGCAGCGTCGGCGGTGCTGTCGAATTTCCGGGTGGACCAGGACGCGCTCGCGGCCGCCGTCGGCGCGATGCCCGAGCGTGTGCACGGCGCGCGGACCGCGGTCGCCGACACCGTCCGTGCCTATCGGACGGCGGTGCAGCAGCGACGGACGGTCCTGCTCAACCTGCCACTCGACGTCCAAGCCCAGGAAGTGCCCGAAGCGGACCCGGTGCCGGAAATCCCCGCCCCGGCGTCGATCCGTCCGAGTGCCGATGCGGTCGCGAGACTGGCAGACCTCCTGGTCGAAGCGCGGCGGCCGGTGTTCATCGCCGGCCGCGGCGCGCGGGGGAGCGCCGGACCACTCAAGGAACTCGCGGAACGGTCCGGTGCGCTGCTGGCGACTTCGGCGGTGGCGCACGGCCTCTTCCACGAAGATCCCTTCTCGATCGGGATCTCGGGCGGGTTTTCGTCGCCGCGGGCGGCGGACCTCGTCAGGGACGCCGATCTCGTGATCGGCTGGGGGTGCGCGCTGAACATGTGGACCACCCGGCACGGCACGCTGCTCGGCCCGGCAGCCCGGCTGGTCCAGGTCGACTTCCACCAGGCGGCGCTCGGTGCGCACCGGCCGATCGACCTGGGCGTCGTCGGCGACGTCACCAGCACGGCCGTGGACGTGCACGCCGAACTCGGAAGGCGTGGCCACCACAGTAGCCGCGAAACCCCTGAAAGCACCCGATGGAACGACATCCCGTATAACGACCTATCCGGCGGCGGGAGGATCGATCCGCGTACGCTCAGCCGCCGTCTCGACGAGATCCTGCCGTCCGAACGGGTGGTCTCGATCGACTCCGGCAACTTCATGGGCTATCCGAGCGCGTACCTTTCCGTGCCCGACGAGAACGGCTTCTGCTTCACCCAGGCGTTCCAAAGCATCGGGCTCGGCCTCGGGACGGCGATCGGCGCGGCGCTGGCCCGGCCGGAGCGCCTGCCGGTGCTCGGAGTCGGTGACGGCGGGTTCCACATGGCCCTCTCCGAACTGGAAACCGCTGTCCGGCTACGGATCCCGCTCGTCGTCATCGTCTACAACGACGCGGCGTACGGCGCCGAGATCCACCATTTCGGTGCCGCGGACATGACGACGGTCCGGTTCCCCGACACCGACATCGCGGCGATCGGACGCGGTTTCGGCTGCGCCGGGGTCACCGTGCGGTCGGTCGAGGATCTCTCCGCCGTCAAGGACTGGCTCGACGGTCCGCGGGACGCGCCGCTCGTCGTCGACGCCAAGATCGCCGACGACGGCGGCTCGTGGTGGCTCGCCGAGGCCTTCGGGCATTGAGTCCTCTAAACGCCCCAGTCCGGCCGCAGCGGCATGCCCGCGTCGCCGTCCGGGCCGACCTTCACCCCGAGCACCTGGTGCAGTTCGATTTCCCGTCGTTCGAAGGCGAGGCGGCACGCGGCCATGTACAGCGCCCACACGCGGCTCCGGCCGGCGCCCGCTTCGGCGACTGCCTCGTCCCAGTTCGCGTCGAGGTTGGCGCACCAGGCGCCGAGGGTGGTGGCGTAGTGCTCGCGGAGGTTCTCCGAATGCCGCACCTCCAGCCCGCTGTCGTGCATCGCGGTGGCGATCTCCCCGACGGACTCCAGTTCGCCGTCGGGGAAGACGTACCGGTCGATGAACCCGCGTGACCGGTGCGGGACGGAGGTGTCCGGGTTGGTGATGCAGTGGTTCAGCAGGCGCCCGTGCGGCTTCAGTTTCCCGGCGAGGAAACGGAAGTACGACGGCAGGTTGCGCGCGCCGATGTGCTCGGTGAGCCCGATCGAAGACACCGCGTCGAAGCCCGTTTCGGTGACGTCGCGATAGTCGAGGTGCCGTACTTCGGCCTTGTCCGCGAGCCCCTTGGTCACGATGTCCTTCTGCGCCCATTGTGCCTGCTCGCGCGAAAGGGTGACGCCCAGCGCCTCGACGCCGTAGTTCGCGACGGCGTGCTCGACCATCCCGCCCCAGCCGCAGCCGACGTCCAGCAGCCGCATCCCGGGCCGCAGCCCGAGTTTCCGGCACACCAGGTCGAATTTGTGCGCCTGCGCCTCTTCCAGTGACGCGCCTTCGGACGGATACGCGGCACAGGTGTAGGCCATCGACGGGCCGAGCACCAATTCGTAGAACCGGTTCGAGACGTCGTAGTGGTTCGAGATCGCGTTGCTGTCGCGCGCTTTCGAGTGCCGTAGCCCGTCGAGGACGCGCTTGGCACGGCTCGGCAGTTCTTCGGCGGGCGGGGCGACGCGGCGCAAGTGCCTCGGCCCCAGTTCGCGCAGCAACCACAGCCGGTCCGCGGCGCTGAGCTGATCGACGTGGGCCACGAGCGCGCGCAACGCCGAGTAGAGATCGCCGTCCACGTCGAGCGCGCCGGCGACGTAGGCACGGGCGAGCCCGAGGTCGCCTGGAGACGACATCAGGTACGTCAGCGCCAGCGGCGACCGCACCCGGATCGACACCGGCGCGTCGGCCGGGCCGCTCGTGCTGCCGTCGTAGGCGGCGATGGACACTTCGGCGCTCGGGCCGAGCAACCGCTCGAAGATCTTCCCGACGGTGGTCGTCTCAGCCATGGTCGTCTCTCTTCTTCCCTGCCCCGTCACCGCCGCCGCACGCATTTCGCGTACAGGTCGAGCAGGCGGCCGTCGGGGTCGTAGGCCGTCTTCAATTTCCGGTAGGCGTCGCCGTTGTACAGCCGCCAGAACTCCTCTTCGGCATAGAAACTGTCGGAGTACAGCGATTTCCGCCCGCCGAGCCGGGTCACTTCGGCCTCGATCAGCCGATTGTGCGTATCCGGCGCCTCGCCGGGATCCAGTGGCACGGCGGACCAGAACCCGAAGTTGACGTACAGCGTTTCGGGGTCCATTTCGTACAGCGGCGAGTTCACGCCGCCCGGTCGCTGCTTCAGCGGGCAGATCCACACCGGGCTGATCGGGATCTCGCGGCGGAAGAAGTCCAGGAACTCGGCGGCCCGCGACAGGGGCACTTCGATGTCCTGGACGATGGTCTCTTCCGGTGGGAGACGGCGCAGCTCGAGCAGTTTCGCGGCGATCCCGAACCGGCGGTCGAGCGCCACGGCCTTCCAGTAGACCGACGACCGCAGCAGCCGCCTCCCGAGCAGCAGCCGGGGGAGCCGGTGCTGCACGCCGAACGCCCGCGAGCACCAGAACCAGTCCGTGTCCCAGCGCCACAGGTAGTCCCGGACGCTCAGGTGATCGGTCTCGCGGGAGCGGATCGACTTGTAGTAGATGTCGAGCCAGGTGTAATCGCTGGTCACCGGCGCCGACGAGGTGAAGGTGCCCAGTGTCAAGTACTGCTCGCCCGGTCCGAAGACCGTTCCGTCCACGAAGTCCGCCGACCCGCTCCGGCATGCCTCGCCGAGCGCAGCGAAGTACTCATCGGTGTCTTCGTACCGGACGTGGTCGAGCCGGACGTACGGCTTGACCGGCTCCAGCTCGATCTTCAGCCGCAACGCGTAGCCGAGCGTCCCGTACGAGTTCGGGAAACCGTGGAAGAGATCGCTGTGCTCGTTGTCCGGCCGCGCGACGACGATCCTGCCGTCGCCGGTGAGCAGCTCCATCTCCAGCACCGACTCGTGCACGAGCCCGTTGCGGAACGAGGACGACTCGATGCCGAGGCCGGTGACCGCGCCGCCGAGCGTGATCGTCTTGAGCTGGGGCACGACCAGCGGCATCAGCCCGTGCGGCAGGGTCGCGTCCACCAGTTGCTCGTAGGTGACCATGCCTTCGACGTCGGCCGTGCGCGCCAAGGGATCGACGTCGAGCACGTGCGTGAATCCCGAGACGTCCAGCCCCGGTGTACTGGTCGCCTTCCGTGCCCGGAACAGGTTCGACGTCCGCTTCGCCAGCCGGATGGTGCCGTGGAGATCGGCGAGCCGCGCCCGGAGGATTTCGGCACGCGCCTCGTGTTCGGCGAACCGGACCAGCCGCGCCGTCTCCCGGATACCGCTGTCGCTGCTCGCCATCAGTTCATCGTGCCCCACCGAACCGCCTGGCGCAGCCCTTGCTTTCTAGCCGAGCCCAGCTAGCGGAACGGCGTTCGCCATGGCGGTGAAGCCCTTGTCGCCGGGGTGGAGGTGATCGCCGGAGTCGTACTCCGGTTTCATCCGCTGCGGGTCGACGGGATCGCGGATCACCGCGTCGAAGTCGATGTAGCCGTCGAAGAGCCTGCTCGTCCGGATGAACCGGTTCACCGCCTGCCGGGTCTCCTCGAGTTGCGGCGTGTACGAACCCCAGCCCTTCCACGGCGTGATCGTCGCGCCCAGCACGCGCAGGCCGCGGTCGTGCGCCCGGCCCGCGATCTGCTTCAACGCCGAGATGATCTTGTTCGGATCGGCCTGGTGCGGCGTCTGCTGGATGTCGTTGATCCCCTCGAACACGATCGCCGTCCGCACGCCGGACTGGCCGAGTACGTCGCGGTCCAGCCGGGCCAGCGCGTTGACGCCGTAGTTGCCGCCGTCGAGCAGCAGCCGGTTCCCGCTGATCCCGGCGTTGAGCACTCCTGTCCGCGCGCTGATCTTGTCGGCGAGCTGATCGGGCCAGCGCAGGTTCGCGCCCCAGGTCGAGTTCGCCCCGTCGGTGATCGAGTCGCCGATCGCCACGACACTGCCCCGTAGCCCCCGGCCCCGGACATCCACTCCGGACACGTAGTGCCAGACCGCGGTCTTCTCCGGGAACGCCGCCGCCGACTCGTCGGCCGCTTTGTCGCCGTCACGGGTGAAGTAGGAGTTCTGCATCGCCAGCGGGTGGTAGGTGACCGGACCCGACGGCGTCGGCGTGTACGTGGTGACCAGGAGATCGCCGTCCCTCGGCACGGTCAGCGCCACACCGTCGCTGAGGATGTCGGCGCCCGGCGGCACGGTGACCTCGCGATCTCCGCCGAAGCTCAGCGTGCGCATCGTGCCCGGCACGGCCTGCGGGGTGTCCGGGCCGGCGGCGACCGCGACGGTCACCCGGCCGAATAGCACCGGAGTCCGGCCGAAGGCGTTGGACAGCCGCACGCGCACCTCGTGCCCGCCGACGCTGGTGTGCACGATGTTGCGGATCGAGAAGTTCGGGTAACCGTTGTCGGTCCCGGCCACCCCGGCCGCGGGAGCCGCCGCCCAGGTGCCCACCCAGCCGCTCGGGGCGGCGCTTTCCACTCCGGACGGCGGGGCCGCCGCGGCGACCCCGGGCACCACACCCAGCACCAGGATTCCCGCTACGGCGAGCTGCTTCACGCGCATGTCGGTTTCGCCTCCACCCAGTCGGCTCCACCCATCGTCAGTGAATCACCGACAAGCGGTCAACGTCCCGGACGAGACAGGTTTCTGTCGGTGGGCGCCGTTAGCCTGAACGCCATGAAGCCAGCCGCGCTCGCGAAGCTCTGCCTCGCCCTCCCGGGGGCCCGGGAGGAGTTCCCGTTCGGCGAGGACATCAACGTGTTCAAGGTCGCGGGCAAGGTGTTCGCGCTCGGTCCGCTCAAGGCGAAACCGCTGCGGATCAGCCTCAAATGCGAGCCCGACCTGGCCGTCCGGTTGCGCGCCGAGCATCCGGCGATCATTCCCGGCTACCACCTGAACAAACGACACTGGAACACCGTCGAGCTGGACGGTTCGCTGACCGACGACTTCGTCCGGGAGATGATCGAGGACTCCTACGACCTCGTCGTCGCGGGCCTGCCGAAACGAGAACAGGAGAAACTGAACTGGGTCGCGCTCAGCCAGGAATGAGCGGCGAAGCCGTTGTGGCTGGTCGGCACTTTCGCGTGATCGTCCGGATGACTCGCGTGATCCGATGGACGACA
>NZ_LQMT02000065.1:512-1061 GCF_001620365.2 Amycolatopsis keratiniphila subsp. keratiniphila | reverse complement strand
ACGTGATCAGACGGACGACACTTGCATGGGGATGCCCCGACCTTGGCCCGAGGCCCTCCGAGGTTTCATCGGGATTTCATCGGTTTCTGCCTCCTACCGTGGGCGGAGACGGGTGCCGACCGCCGCACGATGACGCGCTTCCCGGCGCTTCCTAGGCTGATGCCCGTGCTGGAGATCTTGCGGGACCGGTTCCGGGCACGGGCGCAGGTGAGCCTCGCCCGGGCCGGGCTCGCCCTGCCCTGGTGGGTTCCGGTGAGTTCCACCTTCGTGAGCGTGGTGTTCGCCGTGGTCGCGGTGGTGCAGCGGGACGCCTTGGTGCCGCCGCAGCCGATCGCGCTGGGCGGGCTGCTCGTGATCGCCACACCGCTGGCCTGGGCGATCACGGGCTGGGTCGTGCCCTGGGTGAGGGTGGCGGCGCTGATCGCCGCCGCCGCCGTCCTGCTCGCCGAGCCCGCGCTCCCGGATTTCGCGCCGTTGCTGCTGCTGGTCGCGGCCACCGAAGCTGGCAGTGTCCTGCGGACGTCGTGGGGGATCGCCGTCGTCACGGTC
>NZ_LQMT02000065.1:0-361 GCF_001620365.2 Amycolatopsis keratiniphila subsp. keratiniphila | reverse complement strand
CGAACGCCAGCGCATCGCGCGTGAGGTGCACGACGTCGTCGGTCATTCGCTCAGCATCACCCTGCTGCACCTGACCGGTGCCCGGCACGCGCTGCAGCAGGACCGCGACGTCGACGAGGCGATCGAGGCGCTGACCGAGGCCGAGCAGGTGGGACGGGCCGCGATGGCCGACATCCGCCGCACGGTCGGCCTGCTCGCCGACTCCCCGTCGGGCAGCGCGCCGCTGCCGGGTGTGGAGGACATCGCGACGCTGGTGGAACGCACCCGCAGCGCCGGACTGGCGGTGCGCTATACACAGGAAGGCGACCTCGGCCGGGTAGGCGCCTCGGAAGGATTGGGCCTCTACCGGATCGTGCAGGAA
>NZ_LQMT02000064.1 GCF_001620365.2 Amycolatopsis keratiniphila subsp. keratiniphila | reverse complement strand
CCCGGATCACCGCGGAGCTGCGTCGCCGCGGGCGCGTGGTGAATCACAAGCGGGTGGAACGGCTCATGCGGGAGCAGGGCCTGGCCGGGATCACCCGCCGCAAACGCCGGAGCTTGACCAGACCCGCCGCCACCCCGGTGCCACCGGTGGCGGACGTGATCCGCCGGGATTTCACCGCCGAGCGCCCTGGTCAGCGGTTCGTCGGGGACATCACCTACTTGCCCACGTTCCAGGGCTGGCTTTACCTGGCCACGGTGATCGATCTGCACAACCGCGAGATCGTCGGGCACGCGATGGCCGAGCACCTGCGCACAGACCTGGTCTGCGACGCGATCGCCCTGGCCACCGCACGCGGCCTGATCCGCCCCGGCGCGGTCTTCCACTCCGACCGCGGCGTCCAGTACACCTCCGGCCAATTCCGCGCCGCGCTCACCGAACACCGGATCCAGCCCTCGATCGGACGGGTCGGATCCTGCTACGACAACGCCGTCGCCGAGTCGTTCTTCGCCACCCTCAAAACCGAGATCGGCACCACCATCTGGGCCACCCGTGACCAGGCACGACACGACATCTACCGCTACCTCCACTACTACAACCACGACCGTCTACATTCGACAGTCGGTCACCGCACACCCCACGAAACCCGAACCAGCTACAGTCACCACCAAGCCGCGTGAAACCCCGTGTCCGCCATCCGGGGGCAACTCCA
>NZ_LQMT02000063.1:0-3460 GCF_001620365.2 Amycolatopsis keratiniphila subsp. keratiniphila | reverse complement strand
TGTTCACAAGCACGCTGTTGGGTCCTGAGGCAACACGCCAAGGGGCTGGACACAGTCCCGGGGACGTTTGTTTCTGGTGTGGTGTTTGAGAACTGTAGAGTGGATGCGAGCATCTTTGTGGTCAAGTTGTTAAGGGCACATGGTGGATGTCTTGGCTTCAGGAGCCGATGAAGGACGTGGGAGGCTGCGATATGCCTCGGGGAGCTGTCAACCGAGCTGTGATCCGAGGATTTCCGAATGGGGAAACCCAGCACCAGTTATGTGGTGTTACCCGCATCTGAATATATAGGGTGTGTGGAGGGAACGCGGGGAAGTGAAACATCTCAGTACCCGTAGGAAGAGAAAACAACCGTGATTCCGTGAGTAGTGGCGAGCGAAAGCGGAAGAGGCTAAACCTTGCACATGTCAAGCTGTCAGGCGTTGTGTGTGTGGTGTTGTGGGACCCGCCTTGAGAATTCTGACAGGTTCTCGGGTTGATGTGCTGGTTAGTGGAACGCCTTGGGATGGGCGACCGGAGTGGGTGAGAGTCCCGTACGCGAAAACCAGTTTCAGAGACCTTGGTGGTGTTCCCGAGTAGCAGCGAGCTCGTGGAATTTGCTGTGAATCTGCCGGGACCACCCGGTAAGCCTAAATACTTCCTGAAGACCGATAGCGGACTAGTACCGTGAGGGAAAGATGAAAAGTACCCCGGGAGGGGAGTGAAAGAGTACCTGAAACCGTGTGCCTACAAGCCGTCAGAGCCCGAGCACATCCTTGTGATGTTGAGGTGATGGCGTGCCTTTTGAAGAATGAGCCTGCGAGTTAGTGCTGCGTGGCGAGGTTAACCCGTGTGGGGTAGCCGTAGCGAAAGCGAGTCTGAATAGGGCGATTGAGTCGCGTGGTCTAGACCCGAAGCGGAGTGATCTACCCATGGCCAGGCTGAAGCGTCGGTAAGACGACGTGGAGGGCCGAACCCACTTAGGTTGAAAACTGAGGGGATGAGCTGTGGGTAGGGGTGAAAGGCCAATCAAACTCCGTGATAGCTGGTTCTCCCCGAAATGCATTTAGGTGCAGCGTCACATGTTTCTCCACGGGGGTAGAGCTACTGGATGGTCTAGGGGCCTTACCGGGTTACCGAAATCAACCAAACTCCGAATACCGTGGTGTGAGAGTGTGGCAGTGAGACGGCGGGGGATAAGCTTCGTCGTCGAGAGGGAAACAGCCCAGAACACCAGCTAAGGCCCCTAAGTGTGTGCTCAGTGGGAAAGGATGTGGGATTGCCCAGACAACCAGGAGGTTGGCTTAGAAGCAGCCACCCTTGAAAGAGTGCGTAATAGCTCACTGGTCAAGTGGTCCTGCGCCGACAATGTAGCGGGGCTTAAGCACACCGCCGAAGCTGTGTCATTCACACATATAGATCGGCATCTCTCTTGAAGGGATGTCTAGTCGTGTGGATGGGTAGGGGAGCGTCCTGCATCCAGGGAAGCGGCGGCGGAAGCCAGTCGTGGAGGGTGTGGGAGTGAGAATGCAGGCATGAGTAGCGAATGCAGAGTGAGAAACTCTGCCGCCGGATGACCAAGGGTTCCTGGGCCAGGCTAATCCGCCCAGGGTAAGTCGGGACCTAAGGCGAGGCCGACAGGCGTAGTCGATGGATAACGGGTTGATATTCCCGTACCCGAGCACGTGCGCCCAGGATGAGGCGGTTGATACTAACCACCCAAAGCCTCGTGTTGAAGCCTTCGGGTGGAGACGCGAGTGTGGAGCGTGGGATCTGATTCCGTAGTAGTCGAGTGATGGGGTGACGCAGGAAGGTAGCTCCGCCAGTGAGTGGTAGTACTGGTGTAAGCGTGTAGACCGGAGTGTAGGCAAATCCGCACTCCATTAAGGTTGAGACGTGATGCGTAGCCGATTGAGGTGAAGTAGAGTGATCCTATGCTGCCGAGAAAAGCCTCTAGCGAGTGCGTGCACGGCCCGTACCCCAAACCAACACAGGTGGTCAGGTAGAGAATACTAAGGCGATCGGGTGAACTGTGGTTAAGGAACTCGGCAAAATGCCCCCGTAACTTCGGGAGAAGGGGGGCCAAACACTCTGAAGTCCCTTGCGGACTAGGGGTGGGTGGCCGCAGAGACCAGCGGAAAGCGACTGTTTACTAAAAACACAGGTCCATGCGAAGTCGCAAGACGATGTATATGGACTGACGCCTGCCCGGTGCTGGAACGTTAAGAGGACCGGTTAACCCTTCGGGGTGAAGCTGAGAATTTAAGCGCCAGTAAACGGCGGTGGTAACTATAACCATCCTAAGGTAGCGAAATTCCTTGTCGGGTAAGTTCCGACCTGCACGAATGGCGTAACGACTTTCCGGCTGTCTCAACCACAGGCCCGGCGAAATTGCACTACGAGTAAAGATGCTCGTTACGCGCGGCAGGACGGAAAGACCCCGGGACCTTTACTATAGTTTGGTATTGGTTTTCGGTTCGGCTTGTGTAGGATAGGTGGGAGACTGTGAAGCTGGCACGCTAGTGTTGGTGGAGTCGTTGTTGAAATACCACTCTGGTCGGATTGGGAATCTGAACCTCGGACCATGATCTGGTTCAGGGACAGTGCCTGATGGGTAGTTTAACTGGGGCGGTTGCCTCCTAAAGAGTAACGGAGGCGCCCAAAGGTTCCCTCAGCCTGGTTGGCAATCAGGTGTTGAGTGCAAGTGCACAAGGGAGCTTGACTGTGAGACAGACATGTCGAGCAGGGACGAAAGTCGGGACTAGTGATCCGGCACCACCTGGTGGAAGGGGTGTCGCTCAACGGATAAAAGGTACCCCGGGGATAACAGGCTGATCTTGCCCAAGAGTCCATATCGACGGCATGGTTTGGCACCTCGATGTCGGCTCGTCGCATCCTGGGGCCGGAGTAGGTCCCAAGGGTTGGGCTGTTCGCCCATTAAAGCGGCACGCGAGCTGGGTTTAGAACGTCGTGAGACAGTTCGGTCCCTATCCGCCGCGCGCGTAGGATACTTGAGGAAGGCTGTCCCTAGTACGAGAGGACCGGGACGGACGAACCTCTGGTATGCCAGTTGTCACGCCAGTGGCATGGCTGGTTGGCCACGTTCGGAAGGGATAACCGCTGAAGGCATCTAAGCGGGAAGCCTGTTCCAAGATGAGGTATCCCACCCCATGTGGGTTAAGGCCCCCAACAGACCATTGGGTTGATAGGCCAGAAATGGAAGCACAGTAATGTGTTGTCGAGTTGACTGGTACTAATAGGCCGAGGACTTGCCCACAAAGATGTTACGCATCCACTCTACAGCTCTGAAACACCACACAACCACACACAATGTGTGCACGTGTGTGGGTGTTTCATAGTGTTTCGGTGGTTATAGCGTCAGGGAAACGCCCGGTCCCATTCCGAACCCGGAAGCTAAGCCTGACAGCGCCGATGGTACTGCAACCGAAGGGTTGTGGGAGAGTAGGACACCGCCGGACTAAC
>NZ_LQMT02000062.1 GCF_001620365.2 Amycolatopsis keratiniphila subsp. keratiniphila | reverse complement strand
TAGGGCGATTTTGGCGTTGTCTGGTCGTGGTGGCATGGTGTCGGTTGCTGCTTCGGAGGATCGTGTTCGGGAGTTGTTGCCGGAGGGTGTGTCGGTGGCGGCGGTGAACGGGCCGTCTGTGGTGGTGGTGTCGGGTGACATCGCGGGCTTGGAGGCGCTGGTCAAGCGGTGTGAGTTGCTGGGTGTGCGGGCGAAGCGGATTCCGGTGGATTACGCGTCGCATTCGGCGCATGTGGATGCGATCGAGCGGGATGTGGTGTCGGCGTTGGCGGGTATTTCGCCGCAGGAGCCGGTGATTCCGTTTTATTCGACGGTGACCGATGAGCCTCTGGAGTTGGATGCTGGGTATTGGTTCCGGAATCTGCGGGGGACGGTGCAGTTCGCTCGGACGGTGGATCGGTTGCTGGAGGATGGGTTCCGGTTCTTCGTGGAGGTGAGTCCGCATCCGGTGCTGGTTCCTGGGATCAGCGAGGATGCTGTGGCGTTGGGGAGTTTGCGTCGGGGTGAGGGTGGTGCGGAGCGGTTCGTCACGTCGCTGGCCGAAGCCCACACGCAGGGATTGAGCCCCTCGTGGTCCGCCGTGCTGCCGCCCGCCGAACGGGTCGACCTGCCGACGTATGCCTTCCAGCACAAGCGGTTCTGGCTCGAAGCGGGCACCTCGAGCGGGGACGCGTCGGCGTTCGGGCAGACGGTGGTCGACCACCCGCTGCTCGGCGCCGCCCTGCCGTTCGCGGACGGCGACGGCCTCGTCCTCACCGGCCGGATCTCGCCGGACACCCAGCCCTGGCTCGCCGACCACGCCGTCCTGGACACCGTGCTCCTGCCGGGGACGGCGTTCGTCGAGCTCGTCCTGCGCGCGGGGCGGGAGGCAGGCTGCGACGGCGTCGACGAACTGACTTTGGAAGCGCCGCTCGTCCTCGACGGGCCCATGGCACTGCAGGTCGTGCTCGGGGAGCCCGACGAGCGCGGCCGCCGTGCTGTGTCCGTGCACTCGCGGCCGGAGGACTCCGACGAACCCTGGACCCGCAATGCCCAGGGCACGCTGTCCGCGGGCACTCCCTCGACGGTTTCGCTCGCCGAGTGGCCGCCACCCGGCGCCGCCGAAGTGCCGGTGTCCGATCTCTACGACCGTTTCGCCGAACTCGGCCTCGCCTACGGTCCGGTGTTCCAGGGGCTGCGCGCGGCTTGGCGCCAGGGCGACGATGTGTTCGCCGAGGTCGACCTGCCCGCGGGTGAGGCGGCGGACCGCTTCGGCGTGCACCCGGCCCTGCTCGACGCGGCCCTGCACACCCTCGGGCTCGGAGCCCAGGACGAAACCGTGCGGCTGCCGTTCACCTGGTCCGGCGTGACCCTCCACGCCACGGGCGCGTCGAAACTCCGGGTCCGGCTCACCCCGACCGCCGACGGGGGCTCGCTCACCGTGGCCGACGACACCGGCGCCCCGGTGCTGACCGTCGGGGAACTGGGATTGCGCCCGATCTCCCCGGCCCAGCTCGGACGCCACCGGGATTCGCTGTTCCGGCTCGACTGGGTCCCCGCTCCGATGGGGCAGGCGCCGGAAGAGCCGGTGGTGTGGCGCTGCCCCGAAGGCGAACTGCGGCCGGTCCTGGAGGAGGTCCTGAAGCGGATCCAGGCGGATTCGACGGCCACGACCGTCATGCTCACTTCGGGCGCGGTAGCGAGCGCGTCACCGGATCCGGTGGCGGCCGCGGTCTGGGGTCTCGTGCGATCGGCCCAGGCCGAGCATCCGGGCCGGTTCGTGCTGATCGACGCGCGGACCGAGGACGAGGTCCGCACCGCTTTGGCGACCGGGGAAGCGCAGGTCGCCGTCCACGACGGCAAACCACTGGTACCCCGCCTCGTGCGGGTGGCGGCCGCCGACGCGGGTGAACCGGACTGGACGCCCGACGACGTCGTGCTGATCACCGGTGGCACCGGACGGCTCGGGCAGGCGTTGGCCCGGCACCTCGCCGTCCGGCACGGCGTGCGCGGGCTCGTGCTGACCGGGCGGACGGGCACGGGCGCGGAAGACCTGGTCGCGGACTTGGCGGAGCTGGGCACCCAGGTGACCGTCGCGGCCTGCGACGTCGCGGATCCGGACGCGGTGCGCGCGCTGCTGGCCGCCCATCCGGTGACCGCGGTGGTGCACGCCGCGGCCGTGCTCGACGACGGGCTCGTCGACGGCCTGACCCCGGAGCGGCTCGGCACCGTGCTTGCCCCGAAGGCCGACGGCGCCCGAGTGCTGCACGAACTCGCCGGACCGGTCCGACGGTTCGTCACGTTCTCCTCGGCGGCCGGCGTGTTCGGCAACCCGGGGCAAGCGGGCTACGCCGCGGCGAACGCCTACACCGACGCTCTCATGCTCCAGCGTCGTGCCGAGGGGCTGCCCGGCGTGTCCCTCGCCTGGGGATTCTGGGCGGAACGCAGCAAGCTGACCGGCGAACTCGACGACACCGACGTCCGCCGGATGGCCCGCGCGGGTGTCACCGCGCTGTCCACGGAGGAAGGCCTGGCGCTGTTCGACGCCGCCGTGGCAGGAGAGGACGGGCTGCTCGTCCCCGCCAAGATCGACCTGACCACCTTCCGGGGCCGCCCGGCCACCGAGATCCCCGCCCTGCTGCGCGGCCTGGTGCGCGTCCCCGCGCGACGGGCAGGGGAGGCGGCGGGCACGGCCGAGGCACTGAAACGCGACCTCGCCGGGAAACCGGAGGCCGAACGCGTCCGGCTGCTGGAGGAGGTGGTGCGCGTCCGGGTGGCGGCCGTGCTCGGGCACGAGTCGGCCGACGCGATCGCCGGTGACCGCGGATTCCTCGAACTGGGCTTCGACTCGCTGACCGCGGTGGAATTACGCAACCGGCTCGCCGAGGCGACCGGACTGCGGTTGCCGCCCACCCTCGTCTTCGACCGCCCCAACGCCGGAGCGCTCGCGGCCTACCTGGCGGCCGAACTGGCCACCGAGACCGCCGGACCGGGCCTCGACGCCGAACTCGACCGGTTCGCCGCCGCGCTGACCGCGGCCGGCCCCGGAGAGGCCGAACGGGCCCGGCTGGCCGCCCGGCTGCGCGCCCTTCTCGGCACGCTCCAAGGTGGGGAAGACCCGGCCGGGGAAATCGACGGGAAACTCGAATCGGCGGACGACGAGGAAATGTTCGCCTTCATCGACAATGTGCTTAAACCTTCTTGATTCGGTAATGGTCATTTCAGTGGGTCGTCGCCGGGTGTTGCGAAAGTGGCTTTCGCAACACTCCCGACGCGGTGGGGCTCACCAAAGCCGCGTCGGCAGGGTAGCGAAGGCCTCCTTCCCTACCTTCAGGGTAGGCAAGGAGGCCCTCGCCACCATCTGGGCGACCGGCTCGCCTCGGCATGTCGCGAAAGCCACTTTCGGGACGTCGCATGTCTCGAAAGTGGCTTTCGCGACACCCGCCCGGCGTCCGCCTCACCCCTGAAATAGCCCTGGTCGTCGCCTTTTCCCTAAGGGGGCCTAGGGGCGGCTAGGGGTTGTCCGCCTCTTCGCAGCTCACCTAGCTTTTCTTCGAGTGGCATTTCGTTTTTCCCGGCGCGAAGAGGTTGGCTACTGATGCTGAACGAGGAGAAGCTGCGCGACTACCTCAAGCGGGTGTCGGCCGACCTGCATCGGACCCGGGCCCGGCTGCGGGAGGCCGAGGCGCGGGAGCACGAGCCGATCGCGATCATCGGGATGGCCTGCCGGTACCCGGGCGGCGTCCGCGGGCCGGAGCAGCTGTGGGACCTCGTGGCAGCGGGCACCGACGCGGTCGGCGGCTTCCCCACCGACCGGGGCTGGGACGTCGAGGCCCTCTACGACCCCGACCCCGCGCGGCACGGCAAGACCTACACGCGCGAGGGCGGCTTCCTCTACGACGCCCACGAGTTCGACGCCGCGTTCTTCGGCATCAGCCCGCGCGAGGCGCTCACCGTCGACCCGCAGCAGCGCCTCCTGCTGGAGACCGCCTGGGAGGCCTTCGAACGCGCCGGGATCGACCCGCTTTCCGTGCGCGGCAGCCGGACCGGCGTATTCGCCGGGGTGATGTACAACGACTACGGCTCCAGGCTCGACCCCCGCGCCGAGGAACTGCGCGAGTTCGAGGGCTATCTCGGCAACGGCAGCGCCGGGAGCGTCGCCTCCGGCCGGGTCGCTTACACCTTCGGCCTCGAAGGCCCGGCCGTCACCATCGACACCGCGTGTTCGTCTTCGCTGGTCGCGCTGCATCTCGCCGCCGAGTCGCTCCGGCGCGGCGAGTCCACGCTCGCGCTGGCGGGCGGGGTGACCGTGATGGCCTCGCCGGAGACCTTCGTGGAGTTCAGCCGTCAGCGCGGGATGGCACCCGACGGCCGGTGCAAACCCTTCGCCGACGCGGCCGACGGCACCGGCTGGGCCGAGGGCGCCGGGATCCTGCTGCTCGAGCGGCTTTCCGACGCCCGTCGGCACGGGCATCCGGTCCTCGCCGTGGTGCGTGGCACCGCGGTCAACCAGGACGGCGCGAGCAGCGGGCTCACCGCGCCGAACGGCCCGTCGCAGCAGCGGGTGATCCGGCAGGCGCTCGACAGCGCCGGACTCGCGCCGCACCAGGTCGACGTCGTCGAGGCGCACGGCACGGGGACGACCCTGGGCGACCCGATCGAGGCGCAGGCCCTGCTCGCCGCCTACGGGCAGAAGCGCGCCCGTCCACTGTGGCTCGGTTCGCTGAAGTCGAACGTCGGGCACACGCAGGCGGCCGCCGGGGTCGGCGGCGTGATCAAGATGGTCCAGGCGATCCGGCACGGGGTCGCCCCGAAGACCCTGCACATCGACAGTCCGTCGTCCAAAGTGGACTGGGAAGCGGGCGCGGTCGAACTGCTCACCGAGACCCGCCCGTGGCCGGAAACCGGGGAACCGCGCCGCGCCGGGATCTCCTCGTTCGGCGTCAGCGGCACCAACGCGCACGTCATCGTCGAACAGGCGCCGGAGATCGAGCCCGCCGAACGCGACGGCGAATCGCCGGTCGGCGACGAGGTGACACCGCTGGTCCTGTCCGCCCGGAGCGCCGAAGCTCTGCGCGCGCAGTCCGTCCGGCTGCGTGAACACCTTCGCCTGACGGACTCCTTGACCGACACCGCCTTCTCGCTCGCGACGTCCCGTGCCGCGCTGGAATACCGCGCCGTCGTCGTGGCCGAAGCGGACGCGTCGCTCGACGCGTTGGCCGCTGGGGCACCCGCGGCGGGGCTGGTCGAAGGTATCGCCTTGCCGCCGGGCAAGGTCGCGTTCGTCTTTCCCGGGCAGGGCTCGCAATGGGCCGGGATGGCACTGGAACTCAAGGACTCCTCGCCGGTCTTCCGGACCGCACTGCTCGAGTGCGAGCAAGCTCTTTCGTCCTTTGTGGACTGGAAACTCACCGACGTGCTCGGCGACGCGACGGCGCTGGAGCGCGTCGACGTCGTCCAGCCCGCCCTTTTCGCGGTCAATGTGTCACTGGCGGCGCTGTGGCGGGCGTGCGGCGTCGAACCCGACGCCGTGACCGGGCACAGCCAGGGTGAGATCGCCGCCGCGTACGTGGCCGGCGCGCTGTCGCTGGCCGACGCCGCCAAGGTCGTCGCCTTGCGGGCCAAGGCCATCCTCGCGCTTTCCGGGGCCGGGGGCATGGTCGCGGTCGCCCTCGGCCGCGACGACGTGCTCCCTCGGCTGACCGAGTGGGGCGACCGGATCGCCGTGGCCGCGGTCAACGGACCCGCGTCGGTCGTGGTCTCCGGAGACCCAGAGGCGCTCGACGGGCTCGTCGCCGCCTGCGAGGCCGACGGCGTTCGTGCCCGCCGGATCCCGGTGGACTACGCCTCGCATTCGCCGCAGGTGGACGTCCTGCGCGAGGAACTGCTCGGCCTTCTCGACGGCGTCGAGCACCACGCGTCCACGGTGCCGTTCTACTCGGCGGTGACCGGGGAACCCCTCGACACGGCGGGCCTGACCCCGGAGTACTGGTTCCGGAACCTGCGGGCCACCGTCCGGTTCGATCGGTCCGTCCGGCGGCTGCTCGACGACGGTCACCGGTTCCTCGTCGAAGCCAGCGCGCATCCGGTGCTGACCGGTAGCGTCACCGAAACCATCGAGGAACGGGGCGCCCACGCGGTCGCGCTCGGTTCGCTGCGTCGTGACGAGGGCGGCCTCCGCCGGTTCCTGACGTCGCTGGCCGAGGCACACGTGCGCGGCCTCCGTCCGGATTGGGCCGCGTTGTGGCCCACTGCCACCAGGGTCGACCTGCCCACCTACGCCTTCCAGCGGGTGCCGTACTGGCTCGACGCCGCCGTCGTCCGGCAGGGCGGGACGGCGGCCGAGCTGCGCTTCTGGGCGGCCGTCGACCAGGCCGACACCGGCGCGCTCGACGCCACCGTGCCCGCCGGGGAGGGGGCCTGGGACGCGGTGCTTCCCGCGCTCTCGGCCTGGCGCCGTTCCGGTCTCGAAAAGTCCACAGTGGACAGCTGGCGGTACCGGATCGACTGGGGCCCGGCCACCGGGGCGGCCGCGGCCACCCTCGACGGGACGTGGCTGCTGGTCGTCCCGCCCGGACCGGTGCCGCCCGTCGCGGAGGCGCTCACCCGGCTCGGTGCCCGTGTCCTGCTCGCGGGCCCCGATGACGAACTGCCGCACGAGCCGATCGATGGCGTGCTTTCCCTGCTGGCACTCGACGAACGGCCTCATCCGGAACACCCGGTGGTACCCGCCGGGCTCGCCGCCACCACGGACCTCGTCCGCAAGCTCGCCGACCTCGACGCTCCACTGTGGATCGCCACCTCCGGCGCGGTCGCCGTCGGCCGGTCGGAGTCCCCGAACGCGCAGGCCGCGATGTGGGGTCTCGGCCGGGCGATCGGTCTCGAACACCCCGAACGCTGGGGCGGCCTCGTCGACCTCCCGGAAGAACTCGACGAACGCGCCGCGGCCCGGCTCGCCGGGGTGCTCGCCACCGGTCACGAGGACCAGGTCGCCGTCCGGTCGTCCGGGGTCTACCTGCGGCGGCTCGTGCGGGCGCCGCTCGGGGACGCCGTCGCGCCGGAATGGCGGCCGCGTGGGACCGTCCTGGTCACCGGCGGCACCGGTGCGCTGGCCGCCCACGTCGCGCGGTGGCTCGCCGGGAACGGCGCCGAACACCTGGTGCTCACCAGCAGGCGCGGGGCGGCGGCCGAGGGTGCGGCGGAATTGCGCGAAGACCTCGCCGGACTCGGTGCGCGGGTGACCTTTGCCGCCTGCGACGTCGCCGATCGCGAGGCCTTGGCCGCGGTGCTGGCCGAGTATCCGCCGAACGCCGTCGTGCACACGGCGGGGGTCGGGACCACCGCGTCGCTCGCCGAGACCGGCCCGGCGGAACTCGCCGACGCGCTCGCGGCCAAGGCGGGCGGTGCCGCTCACCTCGACGAACTCCTCGAAGGCACTGAACTGGACGCCTTCGTGCTCTTCTCCTCCAACGCGGGTGTCTGGGGCGGCGCCGGACAGGGTGCCTACGGCGCCGCGAACGCCGCTTTGGACGCGCTCGCCGAACGCCGTCGTGCCCGGGTACTGCCCGCCACCTCGGTGGCTTGGGGTCTGTGGGGCGGCGGCAGCGGGCTGGCAGGCCAGGACGACGTCGACCGCTTGCGCCGCCTCGGGCTGGCCGCGATGGACCCGGCGCTCGCCGTGTCCGCGCTCGTCCAGGCCGTTTCGCACGACGAGACCTTCGTCGCGGTCGCCGACGTGGACTGGGCGCGGTTCGCTCCCGGATTCGCCCTCGCCCGGCCTCGGCCGCTGCTGGACGCGTTGCCCGAGGTCCGCGAGGCGCTGTCCGCCGACACCGCGGGACAAGGTGGTTCCGAATTCGCCGCCGGACTGCTCGCCGCTCCCGAAGCCGACCGGGCCCGCATCGTGCTCGACCTGGTCCGCGCGCAGGCCGCCGCCGTCCTCGGCCACGGTGGCGCCGCCGCCGTCGAGCCGGACCGCGCCTTCCGCGACCTCGGTTTCGATTCCCTGACCGCGGTCGAGGTCCGCGACCGGCTGGCAGCCGCCACCGGGCTGCGGCTGCCCGCGACCCTGGTCTTCGACCATCCGTCCGCCTCGGCGCTCGCGGGACATCTCGTCGCCGAACTCACCGGCGACGTCACCGGGACCCAAGCCGCGCCGGCGGCGGTGGTGACCGACGACGAGCCGATCGCGATCGTCGCGATGAGCTGCCGGTTCCCCGGCGGGATCACGGATCCGGAGAAGTTCTGGGACTTCGTCGCGGACGGCGGGGACGCGATGGCCGCCTTCCCCGGCGACCGCGGCTGGGACCTCGACGCGCTCTACGACCCGGACCCCGCGCACCTCGGCACCACGTACGCCCGTGAAGGCGGCTTCCTCGACGACGCGGGCGGTTTCGACGCGGCGTTCTTCGGGATCTCGCCGCGTGAGGCGCTGGCGATGGACCCGCAGCAGCGGCTGTTGCTGGAGACGTCGTGGGAGGCGTTCGAACGGGCCGGGATCGACCCGGCGACCCTGCGCGGGAGCGCGACCGGCGTCTTCGTCGGCGCCTCCTTCCAGAACTACGGCCTGGACGCCACCGACGCGCCCGAAGGCACCGAGGGCTACTTCCTCACCGGAACCGCCACCGCCGTCGTCTCCGGCCGCCTCTCCTACACCTTCGGGCTGGAAGGCCCCGCGGTGACGATCGACACCGCGTGCTCGTCTTCGCTGGTGGCACTGCATCTCGCGGCCCAGGCGCTGCGGCGCGGCGAATGTTCGCTGGCGCTGGCCGGCGGGGTGACCGTGATGGCCAACCCGGCGGCGTTCGTGGAGTTCAGCCGTCAGCGCGGGCTCGCGCCGGACGGGCGCTGCAAAGCCTTCGCCGACGCCGCCGACGGCACCGCGTGGTCCGAAGGCGCCGGGATCCTTTTGGTGGAAAGGCTTTCCGACGCGCGCCGCCTCGGGCACCCCGTACTGGCGCTGGTGCGCGGTTCGGCCGTGAACCAGGACGGCGCCTCGAACGGGCTGAGCGCGCCGAACGGGCCGTCGCAGCAACGGGTGATCCGGCAGGCGCTCGCGAACGCCGGTTTCGCACCGTCCGATGTGGACGCCGTCGAGGCGCACGGCACCGGAACCAGCCTCGGCGACCCGATCGAGGCACAGGCCTTGCTCGCCGCGTACGGCGGGGAACGCGAGCATCCGCTGTGGCTAGGTTCGGTCAAGTCGAACCTGGGCCACACGCAGTCGGCGTCGGGTGTGGCGGGCGTGATCAAGATGGTGCAGGCGATCCGGCACGGTGTCCTGCCGCGGACGTTGCACGTCGACGCGCCGACCACGGAGGTGGACTGGACGGCGGGTGACGTCCGGCTGCTCACCGAACCGGTGGACTGGCCGGACACCGGACGTCCGCGCCGGGCGGGTGTCTCCTCGTTCGGGGTCAGCGGGACCAACGTGCACACGCTGATCGAAGAGGTCCCCGAGAGCGCGGCACCGCCCGCCGCCGGGGACACGTGGGTGCCGTGGGTGCTCTCGGCCAAGACCGAGGAAGCGTTGCGGGCCCAAGCTTCCCGGCTGCACGCGCGGTTGGAAGAGCACCCCGGAGACGACACCGACGTCGCCTACACGCTGGCGACCGCCCGCGCGGGACTGGAGATCCGGGCCGCGGTGACCGGGCCGGACCGTCTGCGCGAACTGGCCCTCCTCGCCGAGGGGACGCCGAGCGCGGCGGTGCTGCGCGGCGTGCTCATCGCCGGGGCGCCGGGGTTCCTGTTCACCGGGCAGGGTAGCCAGAAACCCGGGATGGGCGCCGAACTCGCGGCCCGCTTCCCGGTGTTCGCCGCCGCGTTCGACGAGGTGTGCGCCCATCTGGACCCGAAGCTCGGGGTCTCGTTGCGCGAAGTGCTCGAAACCGAGCGTGTGCACGAAACGGCGTTCGCGCAGTGTGCCCTGTTCGCCGTCGAGGTAGCGCTGTTCCGGCTGCTGGAGAGCTGGGGTGTCCGGCCGTCACTGCTGCTCGGGCATTCGGTCGGCGAGATCGCGGCCGCGCACCTCGCCGGGGTCCTGTCGCTTCCCGACGCGGCCACGATGGTCGAGGCGCGCGGCAGGCTCATGGGTGCCCTGCCGTCCCGCGGCGTGATGATCGCCTTGCAGGCCAACGAAGACGAAGTGACGCCGCTGCTCACCGAGCGTGTGTCGCTCGCCGCGGTCAACGGTCCGGAAGCGGTGGTGCTGTCCGGGGACGAGGACGCCGTCACCGCTGTCGTGGACCGGTTCGCCGACCGCAAGCACAAGCGGCTCGTGGTCAGCCACGCGTTCCACTCGCCGCTGATGGAACCGATGCTCGCGGACTTCCGCCGGGTCGTGTCCGGGCTTTCCTTCAACGAGCCACGGATCCCGGTCGTGTCCACGGTGACCGGCCGTCCCGATCCCGAAATCGCCACACCCGGGTACTGGGTGCGGCACGTGCGCGAGGCGGTGCGGTTCCACGACGCGATCCGGTTCGCCGAAGCCGAGGGTGTGCGCACCTTCGTCGAACTCGGGCCGGAGGGCGTCCTTTCCGCCATGGCCAAGGACTTCCTCGAAGACACCGTGCTGATCCCGACCCTGCGCCGGGAGCGCCCCGAGGTCGCCGCGCTGGCCACCACGCTCGGCCGCCTGCACGTCCACGGCGTCGGGATCGACTGGGCGGGTGTGTTCGACGGCGTCCAGGTGAGCCGGGTCACGCTGCCCACGTATCCCTTCGAACATCGGCACTTCTGGCTGGCGAGCACCGGCGCGACCACGGGCGACGCGGCCGCGTTCGGGCTCGGCGAGGCCGGGCACGCGCTGCTCGGCGCGGCCGTCCCGGTGCCGGGCGGGAGCGGGATCTCGTTCACCGGACGGCTTTCCCTGCGGACTCAGCCGTGGCTCGCGGAGCACGTCGTGCTCGGTACGGCTCTGCTGCCCGGCACCGCGTTCGTCGACCTCGCACTGCATGCCGGTGACCGCGCCGGCTGCGGAACCGTCACCGAGCTGACCCTGGAAGCCCCGCTGGCGCTGCCGGAAAGCGGTGACGTCCGGCTGCACGTCACCGTCGGCGAGCCGAGCGAGGACGGCGAGCGCACGATCGAGATCCATTCCCGCCCCGGAGCCGCAGCCGACGAGGAACCGTGGACGCGGCACGCCACCGGCCTCCTGGCCACCGGAATCCCCGCCGGGACCGGAAGCCTGGACAGCTGGCCGCCGGACGGCACCGAGATCCCGGTCGAGGACTTTTACGACCGGCTCGACGGCACCGGGTTCGAGTACGGGCCGTTGTTCCAGGGCCTGCGCGCGGCGTGGAAGGCCGGGGACGACGTCTACGCCGAGGTTTCGCTGCCCGAGGACCGCTCCCGTGACGCCGAAGGCTTCGGTGTCCACCCCGCGTTGCTGGACGCCGCGCTGCACGCGTCGAAGCTTCGGCTGGAGGGTGACAGCGAGGGACCTTTCCTCCCGTTCACGTGGACGGGTGTCTCGCTGGCCGCGACCGGGGCGCGGACGTTGCGGGTGCGGCTGTCCTCGCCCGCTCCGGACACGATCTCGCTGCTGCTCGCCGACGGCGAAGGTGCTCCGGTGGTCACGGTCGATTCCCTGGTCTTCCGCCGGATTTCGCCGGAGCAGCTGGGAAGCCGGCAGGGGAGCGGTTCGCTGTTCCACGTCGAGTGGACCGAGGTGCCTGCCGAGGAAGTGTCCACAGAGGACGTCAGGGTCGGCGCTGGAGAGTCCTATGTGGACGTCGCGACGCTGCTTGCCGCCAAGACGCCCAAGGTCGCGCTGCTGGTCTGCCCGTCCGGGGAGACCGCCGAGGCGGTGCGCGACGCGACCACGTGGGCGCTGCGCCAGGTGCGGGACTGGCTCGCCGACGAACGCCTCGACGCGCACCGGCTCGTCCTGGTGGCCGACGGCGCCGATCTGGCCCGGGCCGCGGTGCGGGGACTGTTCCGGTCGGCCTCGTCCGAACACCCTGGCCGGTTCGGCATCGCCGAGACCACCGGGGATCCGGTCCGGGTGTCGGCCGACGAGCCCGAACTCCGGCTGGAGAACGGAGTCGCATACGCGCCGAGGCTGGTCCGCAAGACCGCCGCGGCCGCTCCGGTCGCGCTCGATCCCGGTAAGACGGTGCTGGTCACCGGCGGTACGGGAGCGCTCGGCGCGCTGGTGGCCCGGCATCTGGTGGCCGCGCGCGGCGTGACCCGGCTGCTGCTGGTCTCCCGGCGCGGGCTGGAGGCCGAGGGCGCCAAGGACCTGGTGGCCGACCTGACGGCCGCGGGTGCCGACGTCACCGTCGAGGCCTGCGACGTCGCCGACCGCGCGGCGCTGGAAGCGGCCCTCGCCGGGCACGAGCTGACCGCCGTCGTGCACACGGCCGGCGTACTCGACGACGGTCTGGTCGATTCGCTGACCCCGGAGCGGCTGGCGAAGGTGCTGCGGCCGAAGGTCGACGCGGCGCTGAACCTGCACGAGCTGGCGGGTGACGTCGAGGAATTCGTGCTGTTCTCCTCGGCGTCGGCCACGTTCGGCAATCCCGGGCAGGCGAACTACGCGGCGGCCAACGCGTTCCTCGACGCGCTCGCCCGCCACCGCCACTCTCAAGGGCTTCCGGCCACGTCGCTCGCCTGGGGACTGTGGGCGACCGACGGCGGCATGACGGGCGAACTGAGCGACACCGACCTGGCCAGGATGGGCCGCACCGGTATCGCCGCGCTGACCCCGGAAGCCGGGCTCGCCCTGTTCGACGCGGCGTCGGGTGCCGGTCCGGTGGTCCTGCCGATGGCGCTGACGCCGTCCTCACTCCGCGACGTGGAACCCGCGATGCTGCCTCCGTTGCTGCGCGGACTGGTACGGACGACCTCCCGGCGTGCCGCGTCCGCCCCCACCGGTCCGGCTTTGCAGGACAGGCTCGCGGGCCTGACCGGAGCCGAACGCGACGACGCGGTGCTGGAGGTCGTGCGCGAGCAGGTCGCCGCCGCGCTCGGCCACGCGGGCGCCGGGGCGATCGATCCGGGCAAGGGCTTCGTCGAACTCGGGATGGATTCGCTCAGCGCGGTCGAACTGCGCAACCAGCTGTGCGCGCTGAGCGGGCTGAAACTCTCGACGACGGTGGTGTTCGACCACCCCAACCCGGCCGCGCTCGCCGGGCACCTCGCGGCCGAACTGCCCGCCGAAGGGGTGGCCACCACCGCGTCGGTGCACGCCGGACTCGACCGGCTCGAAGCGCTGCTGGCCACCGCCGCCCCGGCGAACGGGGACCGCGCCGGGGTCACCGCGCGCCTGCGCACGCTGCTGGCGACGTGGACCGGCGAGCCCGCCGCCGAGGCCGACGACTCGCTGGAGTCGGCCACCGCGGACGAACTGTTCGACCTGCTCGATCACGAACTCGGCGCGTCCTGACCCGCCTGATACTGGGAGACCCTTCCGTGGCGAACGAAGACAAGTACCTCGACTACCTCAAGCGCGCGACCGCCGACCTGCGGGAGACCCGGCGACGGCTGAAGGAGGCCGAGGATCGCGGCCACGAGCCGATCGCCATCATCGGGATGGCCTGCCGGTTCCCCGGTGGCGTGCGGTCGCCGGAGGATCTGTGGCAGCTGGTCGCCGAGGGCCGCGACGGGATCTCCGGGTTCCCGGCCGACCGCGGCTGGGACCTGTCCGCGCTGTACGACCCGACGGGGGAGAAGCCCGGCACCTCGTACTGCCGCGAGGGTGGTTTCCTCGACGGCGCGGGCGAATTCGACCCGGCCTTCTTCGGGATCTCGCCGAGGGAAGCGCTCGCCATGGACCCTCAGCAGCGGTTGCTGCTGGAGATCTCCTGGGAGACCTTCGAACGCGCGGGCATCGACCCCGGCTCCCTGCGGGGCAGCCGGACCGGGGTGTTCGCCGGGGTGATGTACCACGACTACGTCTCCCGGCTCGCCGCCATCCCGGAGGAACTCGAGGGCTACCTCGGCACCGGGAACTCGGGCAGCGTCGTTTCCGGGCGGGTCGCCTACACCTTCGGGCTGGAAGGCCCGGCGGTGACGATCGACACCGCTTGCTCGTCCTCCCTCGTCGCGCTGCATCTCGCCGCGCAGGCGCTGCGGCAGGGCGAATGCTCGATGGCGCTCGCCGGCGGTGTCGCGGTGATGTCCACACCGGACACGTTCGTCGACTTCAGCCGTCAGCGCGGGCTCGCCGCGGACGGCCGCTGCAAGTCCTATTCGGACGGAGCGGACGGCACGTCGTGGGCCGAGGGCGTCGGGATGCTCCTGGTGGAGAAGCTCTCCGACGCGCAGCGGCTCGGCCACGAGGTGCTCGCGGTCGTCAGCGGCAGCGCGGTCAACCAGGACGGGGCGAGCAGCGGGCTCAGCGTGCCGAACGGCCCGTCGCAGCAGCGGGTCATCCGGCAGGCCCTGGAGAACGCGCGGCTCTCGGCCGGGCAGATCGACGTCGTGGAGGGCCACGGCACCGGGACCACCCTGGGCGACCCGATCGAGGCGCAGGCGCTGCTGGCCACCTACGGCCGGGAGAAATCCGTGGACCGGCCGTTGTGGCTGGGCTCGCTGAAGTCGAACATCGGGCACTCCCAGTCCGCCGCCGGGGTCGGCGGCGTGATCAAGATGGTGCAGGCGATCCGGCACGGGATCCTGCCGCGCACCCTGCACGCGGAGGTCCCCTCGTCCAAAGTGGACTGGTCGGCCGGTGCCGTCGAACTGCTCACCGAAGCACGCGAGTGGCCGGAGACCGGGCAGCCGCGCCGCGCGGGTGTGTCCTCGTTCGGCGTCAGCGGCACCAACGCTCACACCATCATCGAGCAGGCCCCCGAAAGCGAAGAAGCCCCGGGTGTGCCGCCCACCGGCGCCGTGCCCGCGGTGCTGTCCGCCAAGACCGCCGACGCGCTGCGCGATCAGGTCGTGCGGCTGCGCTCGCACATCCTCGCCCGGCCGGAACTGAGCCTCGCCGACGTCGCCGCTTCGCTCGCCACCACCCGCGTCCTGCACGAGCACCGGGGCGCGATCGTCGCGGCCGACCGGGATCAGCTGCTCGCCGGACTGGACATCCTCGCCGCCGGCGCCACCACCTCCGGGGTCGCCCACGGCGTCGCCACCGACGGCCGGACGGCGTTCCTGTTCACCGGCCAGGGCAGCCAGCGCCGCGGGATGGGCCGGGAGCTGGCCGAGCGGTTCCCAGTGTTCGCCGAGGCCTTCGACGACGTCTGTGCCCGGTTCGAACGGCCGATCAGGGAACTGTCCACTGAGGAGCTGAACCAGACGGCGAACACGCAGTGCGCACTCTTCGCCTTCGAGGTGGCGCTGTTCCGGCTGGTCGAAAGCTGGGGCGTGCGGCCTGATTTCCTGGCGGGCCACTCGATCGGCGAGATCGCGGCCGCTCATGTCGCGGGCGTGTTCGATCTCGATGACGCCGTGAAGCTGGTCTCGGCGCGAGGCCGGCTGATGCAGGCGTTGCCCACCAGTGGGGCCATGGTGGCCTTGCAGGCGACCGAGACCGAGGTCGTCCCGCTGTTGACGGACCGCGTGTCGCTGGCCGCGATCAACGGCCCGGAGTCGGTGGTCCTCTCCGGCGATGAAGACGCCGTCACCGCTGTGGTGTCCCGCTTCGAGGGCCGCAAGCACAAACGGCTCGCCGTGAGTCACGCGTTCCACTCGCCGCTGATGGAGCCGATGCTCGACGACTTCCGCGCGGTCGCGGACAGTCTCTCGTATGCGGAGCCACGGATCCCGATCGTGTCCGGTGGCCAGGTCGAGGTGTCCACTTCGGACTATTGGGTCCGGCATGTCCGTGACACGGTGCGGTTCCACGATTCGGTCAAGTACCTGGAAGCCGAGGGTGTCACGCGGTTCCTGGAGATCGGGCCGGACGCCGTCCTCACCGCGATGGCCCAGGAGAGCACCGAGGACGCGGTCGTCGTCGCGGCCACGCGCCGCAACCGCGCGGAGGACGGCACCCTGCTCGCCGCGGTCTCCACGCTGCACGTCCACGGGGCGTCCGTCGACTGGACGCCGCTGCTCGCCGGCGTCCGCCGCGTCGACCTGCCCACGTACGCCTTCCAGCACCGTCGTTTCTGGCTGGACGGCCCGCTGAACGCCGAGGGCGACGCGGCGAGCCTGGGGCTCGGCGCCACCGATCACCCGCTGCTCGGCGCCGTCGTCACGATGGCCGACGCGCACGGCGTCCTGCTCACCGGGCGGCTTTCCCTCGCGGCGCAGCCGTGGCTGGCCGGGCACGTGGTCGCGGGGCATGTCCTGCTGCCGGGCACCGCCTTCGTCGATCTCGTGCTGCACGCCGGGGACAAGGTCGACTGCGGGATCGTGGAAGAACTGACTCTGCGGGAACCCCTCGTCCTGCCCGAACACGACGCGCTCAGCCTGCAACTCGTCGTCGGCGCACCGGACGAGACCGGCAGGCGTACGGTCGGCGTCCATTCCCGTCCCGAGGCCGCCGGCGCCGAATGGTCGTGCCACGCGACCGGCGTCCTCGCTCCCGGCTTCCCCGACACCGACTTCAGCCTCGCCGCGTGGCCTCCCGAAGGCGCCGAGCCGGTCGCGATCGACGGCCTCTACGGCGCGCTTGCCGAGGTCGGTCTCGACTACGGGCCCGCCTTCCAGTGCGTGCGCGCCGCCTGGACCCACGAATCGGCCGTCTACGCCGAAGTCGAGCTTGCCGACGCCGAGAAGGCCGACGCGGCCCGGTTCGGGATCCATCCGGCCCTGCTCGACTCGGCCCTGCACGCCGCCGGTCTCGGCGCCCTGGACGCCACTGAGGCGCGCCTCCCGTTCTCGTGGTCCGGCGTGAGCCTGAGGGCGTTCGGAGCGACGACGATCCGCGTGCGGCTGACCCCGGCGGGGCCCGACACGATCGCGCTGGCCGTCGCGGATCCGGAGGGACGGCCGGTGTTCACCGCCGACGGCCTCCTCGTCCGCGCGGTCCCGTCCGGCGCCCTCACCTCCCGGAACCCGGTGCGCGACGCGTTGTTCCGGGTGGACTGGCAGCCGCTCACCATCACCGCCGAAACCGCCGCGGAGTACGTCGTCGCCTCGTTCACCGGGTACACCGGCGACCTGCTCGGCGACGCCCACGCGGCCGCGGTCCGCGCACTCGAACTGGTGCGTGCCGACAGCGGCGGCCCGAAACTCGTCTTCCTGACCAGCGGCGCAGTCGGGGACGCCGTGCCGCATCCGGCGCAGGCCACCGTCTGGGGCCTCGTCCGCACCGCACAGGAGGAGTTCCCGGACCGATTCGTCCTCCTCGACGCCGACACCGAGCCCACGCCCGAACTCGTCGCGGCCGCCGTCGCCACCGGCGAACCCGAACTCATGCTCCGCGAAGGTGTCCTGTCCGGCGCCCGGCTCGTCCGCGCCCCGCGTGCCTCCGCCGAGCCCGGCGACATCGACGGGACGGTGCTCGTCACCGGCGGCACCGGCGCGCTCGGCGCGGATCTCGCGCGGCACCTCGTCCGGTCGCGCGGCGTCCGGCGGCTGCTGCTCACCAGCCGTCGCGGTGCGGCGGCCCCCGGCGCGGACATCCTCACCCGTGAGCTGACCGCGCTCGGCGCCGACGTCCGGATCGAAGCCTGCGACGCCGCCGACCGCGACGCTCTCGCCGCGCTGCTGGCCGATCAGCCGATCACGCTCGCCGTGCACGCGGCGGGTGTCCTGGACGACGGCCTCCTCGGTGACCTGTCCGCGGAACGCCTCACCGCCGTGCTGAAGTCCAAGGTGGACGCCGCCGTGCATCTGCACGAGCTGCTCGGCGACACCGAACTCGTCCTGTTCTCCTCCGCCGCCGGGGTGTTCGGCAACGAAGGGCAGGCGAACTACGCCGCCGCGAACGCCTTCCTCGACGCTCTCGCCCGGCATCGGCGCGCGAACGGTCTGCCCGGCACGGCGTTGGCTTGGGGGATGTGGGCCTCCGGCATGGGTGACGCGCTCACCGCTCGCCCCGGATTCCCCGCACTGTCCACAGAGGACGGTATGGCGCTCTTCGACGCCGCGGCGGCGCTCGACGACGCCGCGCTCGTCCCGATCCGGCTCGATCTCCCCGCGTTGCGTGCGCGGCTCGGTGGTGACGTGCCGCCGTTGCTGCGCGGCCTGATCCGGCCCACCCGCCGTGCCGCCGTCACCGGTTCTGCCGGCGCGCTCGCCGACCGGCTGGCCGCGCTCGCCCCGGCCGAACGGAGCCGGGAACTCCTGGAGATCGTGCGGACGCACGTCGCCATCGTGCTGGGGCACCTCGGTTCGGAGGCGATCGACGCCGGGAAACCGTTCCAGGAGCTCGGCTTCGACTCGCTGGCGGCGGTCGAACTGCGCAACCGGCTGACCGAGGTCACCGGCCTGCGGCTGGCCGCGACCCTCGTCTTCGACTACCCGACCCCGCTCGTGCTCGCCGAACACCTGCTGGAAGGGCTCGCCGGGGGCGGACTCGCCGAGACACCGGACGCGCCGGTGCGCACCGGTCCGGTCGACGAACCGATCGCGATCATCGGAATGGCTTGCCGCTACCCGGGCGGTGTCACTTCTCCGGAAGAGCTGTGGGACCTGGTCGCCGCCGGCCGGGACGGGGTTTCGGAGTTCCCGGTCAACCGGGGCTGGGAAGACGTCTACGACGCCGACCCCGGCAAGGTGGGCAAGAGCTACGCCCGCGAGGGTGGGTTCCTGCACGACGCGGGTGAATTCGACGCGGCGTTCTTCGGGATCTCGCCGCGTGAGGCGCTGGCGATGGATCCGCAGCAGCGGTTGCTGCTGGAGACGTCGTGGGAGGTCTTCGAACGCGCCGGGATCGATCCGCACGCGGTGCGGGGCAGCAAGACCGGCGTCTTCGCCGGGGTGATGTACCACGACTACGCGGCGCGGCTGAACTCCGTGCCGGAGGACGTCGAAGGCTACCTCGGCACGGGGAACTCGGGCAGCGTGATCTCGGGGCGGCTGGCTTACACGTTCGGGTTGGAAGGCCCCGCGGTCAGCATCGACACCGCCTGCTCGTCGTCACTGGTCGCGATGCACCTCGCCGGCCAGGCGCTGCGGCAGGGCGAATGTTCGCTCGCGCTCGCGGGCGGTGTGACCGTGATGGCGACGCCGAACACCTTCGTCGAGTTCAGCCGCCAGCGTGGGATGGCCACGGACGGCCGGTGCAAATCCTTCGCCGAGGCCGCGGACGGCACCGGCTGGGGCGAGGGCGTCGGCATGCTCCTGCTGGAGCGCCTTTCGGACGCCCGCCGCAACGGGCACCGGGTGCTGGCTGTGGTCCGCGGCTCGGCGGTGAACCAGGACGGCGCGTCGAACGGGCTGACGGCGCCGAACGGGCCGTCGCAGCAGCGGGTGATCCGGCAGGCATTGGCGCAGGCGGGGTTGCGTCCGTCCGATGTGGACGCCGTCGAGGCGCACGGCACGGGAACGACTCTCGGTGACCCGATCGAGGCACAAGCCTTGCTCGCCACCTATGGCCAGGATCGTGAGGAGCCGTTGTGGCTGGGGTCGGTGAAGTCGAACCTCGGGCACACCCAGGCCGCCGCCGGTGTCGCGGGCGTGATCAAGATGGTCGAGGCGATGCGTCACGGCGTGCTGCCTCGGACGCTGCACGTCGATGAGCCTTCGTCCCATGTGGACTGGGCCGAGGGTGCGGTGTCCCTGGTCACGGAGACACGGGAGTGGCCGGACACCGGCCGCCCGCGCCGCGCCGGGGTGTCGTCGTTCGGGATCAGCGGGACCAACGCGCACACCATCATCGAGGCCGTCGAGCCGGAAGCCACCGAGCCGTCCGGAAACCCGGACGTCCCGCCGTGGCCGCTGTCCGGCAAGACCGAGGAAGCGTTGCGCGCGCAGGCGGCCCGCCTCCACGACCACCTGCTGGCCACCCCCGAGGTGACCGCGGCGGACGTCGCGCTCTCCCTCACGGCGCGGGCGGACCTGGAGCATCGTGCCGTGCTCGTGGCCGGTGACCGTGACGGTCTCCTCGTCACCCTCGACGCGCTCGCGCACGGCGAGACCACCGAGGGGATCGTCCGGGGAACGGCGCGGCACACCGGCCGGACGGCGTTCCTGTTCACCGGTCAGGGCAGTCAGCGGCTCGGGATGGGCCTTGAGCTGGCCGAGCGTTTCCCGGTGTTCGCCGAGGTCTACGACGACGTTTGCTCCCGGTTCGAGCAGCCGCTCAGGGACTTGTCGGCCGAGGAGCTGAACCAGACCGCCAATACCCAGTGCGCGTTGTTCGCGCTTGAGGTGGCGTTGTTCCGGCTCGTGGAGAGCTGGGGTGTTCGGCCGGACTTCCTGGCCGGTCACTCGGTCGGCGAGATCGCGGCCGCCCACGTTGCGGGGGTGCTGTCGCTGGAAGACGCGGTGACCCTGGTGTCGGCGCGCGGCCGGTTGATGCAGGCGCTGCCCACGGGCGGCGCGATGGTGGCGCTGCGGGCGACCGAAGCGGAGGTGACCCCGCTGCTGACGGAGCGGGTGTCGATCGCCGCGCTCAACGGCCCGGAGTCGGTGGTCGTCTCGGGTGACGAAGACGCCGTCGCCGCTGTGGTCGAGGGCCGCAAGCACAAGCGACTTACCGTGAGTCACGCGTTCCACTCGCCGCTGATGGAGCCGATGCTGGACGAGTTCCGCACCGTGGTGCAGGGCCTGACTTTCACGCCCCCGCGGATCCCGATCGTGTCGGGTGGTCTCGCGGAGGTGTCCACTTCGGACTATTGGGTCCGTCATGTGCGCGACGCGGTGCGGTTCCATGATTCGGTGAAGTTCCTGGAAGCCGAGGGCGTCACGCGGTTCCTGGAGATCGGGCCGGACGGTGTCCTGACCGCGATGGCACAGGACAGCCTGGAGGACGCGGTCGTCGTCCCCGCCCTGCGGCGCGACAAGCCCGAGGTCACGACCCTGCTGACGGCGGTCGCCGGACTGTACGTCCACGGCGCCGGCGTCGACTGGAGCCCGCTGTCCGCCGGGGCTCGCCGGGTGGATCTGCCCACGTATGCCTTCCAGCGCACGGAGTTCTGGCTCGACGCGGGCGCCGCGGCCGGCGATCTGACCGCCGCGGGGCTGGCCGATGGAGGGCACCCGCTGCTCGGTGGCGCGGTGACTCTGCCGGACTCCGGCGGGACCGTGTTCACCGGCAGGCTGTCGCTTGCGGCCCAGCCCTGGCTCGCCGACCACGCCGTCGGGGAGACCGTGCTCCTGCCCGGTACCGCGTTCGTCGATCTGGCGCTCGCCGCCGGACGACGGCACGGCCCCGTCGTCCTCGACGAACTCACCCTGGAGAGCCCGCTGATCCTGCCGGAGCACGGCGGTGTCGATCTGCGCGTATGGGTCCGCGAACCGGACGACACGGGCGCGTGCGCGGTCAGCGTGCACTCCCGCGCCGATGACGACGAGCCCTGGATCCGGCACGCGGTCGGAACGCTGACCGAGGACACCGGCGCCACGCCCGCCGATCTCACGGCGTGGCCGCCCGCCGCCGAGGAGACCGACGTCGACGGGCTGTACGACGCGCTCGCCGACGCGGGCCTGAACTACGGCCCGGTCTTCCAGGGCGTCCGCGCCGCCTGGCTCGACGGCACCACCGTGTACGCCGAGATCGACCTCGACGAACGCCATCACGGCGACGCCGCCAGGTTCGGCCTGCACCCGGCGCTGCTGGACGCGGCCCTGCACACCGCCGGGCTCGGCGCGCTGAGCACCGAAGGCGGGGCACGGCTGCCCTTCCTGTGGTCGGGCGTCTCGCTCACCGGCCTCGGCGCCACGAGCCTGCGTGTCCGGCTCACCGGGACCGGCGACACGCTCTCCTTGGCGATCGCCGACGGGACGGGCGCACCGGTGGCGACCGTCGCCGGGCTGACCGTCCGCCAGGTCGACCCCGCCGCGTTCGGTGGTGGCGACTCGCTGTTCCGGGTGGAGTGGGTCCCGGTCCGCGCCCGTGCCTCCGACACCGCGCCCGCCGTCCGGTCCGAAGTGGACAGTGTGGTGGACGTGCGCGAAGCGACCGCGCAAACGCTTGCGGCGCTCCAATCCTGGCTCGCGGACGAAAGCAACGCCGACACGCCACTGGTCGTGCTGACCAGCGGCGCGGTGTCGGTGGCGGGGGAGGACACGCGTGATCTCGCCCGCGCCGCCGTCTGGGGCCTGGTGCGGTCGGCGCAGTCCGAGCACCCGGGCCGGTTCGTGCTCATCGACACCGACACCGAAACAGCGGACCTGGCCGGAGCCGTCGCCACCGGCGAGGCGCAGCTCGCCATCCGCGACGGGAAGCTTTGGGCGCCGCGTCTGGTGAAGAGCGTGCCCTCCAGCGCCACACCACGTTTCGACCCGGAAGGAACCGTCCTGCTCACCGGGGCGACCGGTGCGCTGGGCCGATCGCTGGCCCGTCACCTGGTCACCGGACACGGGGTGCGGCACCTGCTGCTGGTCAGCCGCAGCGGTGCCACCGCCCCCGGTGCCAAGGGCCTGCTGGCGGAACTGACCGGGCTCGGTGCCTCCGCGGTCCTGGAGTCCTGCGACGTCGCCGACCGGGAAGCCCTCGCAGAGCTGCTGGCCGGGATCGACCCCGAGCATCCGCTCACCGCGGTGGTGCACGCGGCCGGCGTCCTCGACGACGGCCTGATCGACAGCCTGACCCCCGAACGGCTCGACGCCGTCCTGCGGCCCAAGGCCGACGCGGCGCTGAACCTGCACGAGCTGGCGGGCGACGTCGACGAGTTCGTCCTGTTCTCCTCGGCGGCGGGCACGTTCGGCAACGCCGGACAGGCGAACTACGCCGCGGCGAACGCCTTCCTGGACGCGTTGGCACAGCACCGCCTGGCCAACGGCCTTCCGGCCCGGTCCCTGGCCTGGGGTCTGTGGGACACCGACGACGGGATGGACGCTTCCGCCGCCGTCGCCAGGCTCACCGGTTCCGGGCTCACCACCGAAGAAGGGCTGCGCCTGTTCGACACCGCTGGTGACGGCGTCGTCCTGCCGATGAAGCTCGACCTCACCGCGCTCCGCGCCGAACTCGGCTCCGACGTGCCGTTCCTGCTGCGCGGTCTGATCAAGGCTCCCGCGCGGCGCTCCGCGGGAGCGTCGGCGTGGAAGCGGCAGCTCGCGGGACTGTCCGAAGAGGACCGTGACGCGCGTCTGCTCGAACTCGTGCGGACACAGGTCGCCGCAGTGCTGGGCTACTCCGGCCCGGAGGACGTGCCGTCGGACCGGGCGTTCACCGAACTCGGCTTCGATTCGCTCACGTCGGTGGACCTGCGGAACCGGCTGAACTCCGCGACCGGCCTGCGCCTGCCCGCCACCCTCGTGTTCGACCACCCGAACTCCGACGCGGTGGTCGCGCGCCTGCGGGAGGAACTGTCCGGCAGTACGGCGGCCGCCGCCGTCACCACGACGCCGGTCGACGAACCGATCGCCATCGTCGGCATGGCCTGCCGGTTCCCCGGCGGCGTCCGTTCGCCGGAAGACCTCTGGCGGCTGGTCAGCGAAGGCCGCGACGGCATCACCCCGTTCCCGGCGGACCGGGGCTGGGACGTCGAAGGCCTGTACGACCCCGAGGTCTCCCGGCCCGGCACCTCCTGCACCCGCTACGGCGGATTCCTGCACGACGCCGGGGACTTCGACCCCGGGTTCTTCGGGATCTCGCCGCGTGAGGCGCTGGCGATGGACCCGCAGCAGCGGTTGCTGCTGGAGACGTCGTGGGAAGCGTTCGAACGTGCCGGGATCGACCCGGCCACCCTGCGTGGCTCCGCGACCGGCGTCTTCGCCGGGGCGATGTACCACGACTACGTTTCGCGGCTCACCGAGATCCCGGCGGATCTGGAGGGCTACCTCGGCACGGGGAACTCGGGCAGCGTCATCTCGGGACGCCTCGCCTACGCCTTCGGACTGGAAGGCCCGGCGGTCAGCATCGACACGGCGTGCTCGTCTTCGCTGGTCGCGATGCATCTCGCGGCGCAGGCCCTGCGGCAGGGCGAATGCGGTCTGGCTCTGGCCGGCGGCGTCGCGGTGATGTCCACTCCGGACACCTTCATCGAGTTCAGCCGCCAGCGCGGGATGGCGCCGGACGGCCGGATCAAGGCCTTCTCCGAAACCGCGGACGGCACGGCCTGGGGCGAGGGCGTCGGCATGCTGCTGCTGGAACGGCTTTCGGACGCCCGCCGCAACGGACACCGGGTGCTGGCCGTCCTGCGCGGCACAGCGGTGAACCAGGACGGCGCGTCGAACGGGCTCACCGCGCCGAACGGGCCGTCACAGCAGCGGGTGATCCGGCAGGCTTTGGCGCAGGCCGGCTTGCGACCGTCCGATGTGGACGCCGTCGAGGCGCACGGAACGGGGACCACGCTCGGCGATCCGATCGAGGCGCAGGCTCTGTTGGCCACCTATGGGCAGGATCGCGAAGAGCCGTTGTGGCTCGGTTCGGTGAAGTCGAACCTCGGCCACACGCAGGCCGCCGCCGGGGTGGCGAGCGTGATCAAGATGGTCGAGGCGATGCGTCACGGCGTCCTGCCCAGGACGCTGCACGTCGAGGAACCGTCGTCCCATGTGGACTGGACGGAAGGCGCCGTCTCGCTGCTCACCGAAACGCGGGACTGGCCGGACACCGGCCGCCCACGCCGCGCCGGGGTGTCGTCGTTCGGCATCAGCGGGACCAACGCGCATGTCGTCCTGGAATCGGACAGCGCGGGGGACATGGCGCCGGTCGAGCAGCCGGACGTGCTCGCGTTCCCGTTGTCCGCCAAGACGCCGGACGCTCTGCGCGAGCAGGCCGCCAGGTTGCGTGCCCGGTTGCTGACCGGACAAGCGATACTGGCCGACGTCGCACACACACTCGCCACACGGGGACTTTTCGAGCATCGCGCGGTGGTCACCGCCGGCGACCGCGACGGACTGCTCGACGCGCTGGCCGCGCTGGCCGGGGGAGAACCGGGCGACTTCGTCTCCGGTGTCGCGAAACCGGGCGGGAAACTCGCGTTCCTCTTCACCGGTCAGGGCAGCCAGCGCGCCGGGATGGCCGACGAGCTCTCCGCCGCCTTCCCGGTGTTCGCTCGAACCTTCGACGAGATCTGCGCGCGTTTCGACACTCTGCTGGACCGCCCGCTGCGCGAGGCGCTCGCCGGTGACCTGGTCGACCGCACCGAGTACACCCAGTGCGCGATGTTCGCCGTCGAGGTCGCGTTGTTCCGGCTCGTGGAGAGCTGGGGACTGCGGCCGGACTGCCTGGCCGGGCATTCGATCGGGGAACTGGCGGCTGCCCACGTCGCCGGGGTCTGGTCGCTGGAGGACGCCTGCACCGTGGTCGCCGCGCGCGGCAGGCTCATGCAGGCGCTGCCGCCGGGCGGCGCGATGATCGCCATCCAGGCCACCGAGGAGGAGATCCGGCCGCTGATCGACGACGAGACCGTGTCGATCGCCGCGATCAACGGCCCGGTGTCGGTCGTCGTCTCCGGTGAAGAGGCCGCCGTGACCGCGCTGGCCGCCGGGTTCGCCGAACGCGGCCGCAAGACCAAGCGGCTCACCGTCAGCCACGCGTTCCACTCGCCGCTCATGGACGGGATGCTCGGCGAATTCCGTGCCGTGCTCGACGGGATCTCCGCCGCCGAACCGCGGATCCCGCTGGTGTCCACGCTGACCGGTGAGCCGCTGACCGGTGACCAGGCGCGATCGAGCGAGTACTGGGTCCGGCACGTGCGGGACGCGGTCCGGTTCCGCGACGCGGTCCGGACGCTGGAGGCGCAGGGTGTCCGGCGTTACCTGGAGCTCGGCCCGGACGCGCCGCTGACCGCTCTCGGCGAGCACTGCGTCACGAACGGGTCCACAGTGGACGCTCCGTTGTTCGTGCCGTCGCTGCGGGCAGACCGGTCCGACGTCGAGTCGTTCGTCACCGCGCTCGCGCGCTTGCACGTCGACGGCGTCCGGGTCGACTGGGCGAAGGCGCTCCCCGGCCGGAAGATCGATCTGCCCACCTACGCCTTCCAGCACGAGCGGTTCTGGCTGCGGCCCGCCGCTCCCGCGGTCGGCGACGTCACCGGGCTGGGGCAGTCGCCCGCCGGGCATCCGCTGCTCGGCGCGGCGGTCGAGGCGCCGGACAGCGGCGCGGTGCTGTTCACCGGCAGGCTGTCGGTGCAGGAGCAGCCGTGGCTGGCCGACCACGTCGTCGCCGGGACGACACTCCTCCCGGGTACGGCGTTCGTCGAGCTCGCGTTGCGGGCCGGGGAGCTGACCGGCTGCGCGGCCGTCGACGAACTCACCCTGGAAGCGCCGCTGGTGCTGCCGGACCACGGTGGCACGGCGCTGCGGATCGTCGCCGCCGCGCCGGACGACACCGGCAGGCGCGCGCTGGACGTCTACTCCCGCCCCGACGAAGGTGACTGGATCCGCCACGCCACCGGCACCGTGTCACCCCTGGCGGCGAGCGCGCCGTTCGATCTGTCGGCCTGGGCGGCTGCCGATGCCGAGACCGTCGAAACCGACGGCCTCTACGACGGCTTGGCCGCCGCCGGGCTCGAGTACGGCCCGGTCTTCCAAGGACTCCGCTCCGCCCAGCGGCGAGGGGACGACATCTGGGCCGAGGTCGACCTCCCCGAGGACACCACGACCGAAGGCTTCGGTCTGCATCCGGCGTTGCTCGACGCCGCCTTGCACGCCCTGGGCTTCGCCGAAAGAGGCGAGCAAGAGGCCGATGTCGCCGCTGGCCGCGTTCGCCTGCCGTTCGCCTGGTCCGGCGTCCGGCTCCACGCCTCCGGTGCGCGTGCCCTGCGGGTCCGGTTGTCCCCGGCGGGGGAGAACGCCGTTTCCCTGGTCGCCGCGGACGAAACCGGCAGGCTGGTGGCCACAGTGGACGCTCTGACGCTGCGCCCGGTGTTGCTCGAGCAGCTCGGCGCGCGGCAGGGCAGCCACGAGTCGCTGTTCGGCCTGGCCTGGGCGCCGGTCCCGCTCGATCCCACCGCTCCGGTGGCCGCGAGCTGGGCCGTCGTCGGTGTCGACGACTACAAACTCGACGCCGCGCTCACCGCCGCCGGCTATCGCGGGCAGGTGCACGCCGATCTCGCCGCGCTGGCCGACGTGACCGATCGGGTGCCCGAGCTGGTCTTCGTGTCCTGCGCGCCGGACCACAGCCAAGGCCTGGCCGCGGCTGCGCACACCGCCGCGCACCGCGCACTGGAGCTGGTCCGTGCGTGGCTGGCCGAGGACCGGTTCGCCGGTTCCCGGCTGGTGCTGGTCACCGGTGGCGCCGTCGACGAACCGGCGCAGGCGGTGATCTGGGGCCTGGTCCGCTCGGCGCAGTCCGAGCATCCCGGCCGGTTCGTGCTGGTCGACCTCGACGAACAGGACGCGTCGTACCGCGTGTTGCTGCCCGCCCTCGCCTCCGGCGAACCGCAGCTGGAGTTGCGCGAGGGAACGGTGAAGGCGCCGCGGCTGGTCAAACCGGCCGTGACGGCAGTCGAAAGCGAGGCGCGGACCGACGGGGCCGTCCTGATCACCGGCGGCACCGGCGCGCTCGGCGCGGCACTGGCCCGGCATCTGGTCATCGCGCACGGGAAGACCCGGCTGGTACTCGCCGGCCGCCGTGGCCCGGACGCGCCGGGCGCGGGCGAGCTGGCCGGTGAACTGCGCGATCTGGGCGCCGAGGTCGCGGTGGTCGCTTGCGACGCGGCCGATCGTGAAGCGCTGCGACGCCTTCTGGCCGAGCATCCGGTGACCGGGGTCGTTCACGCCGCCGGTGTCCTCGACGACGTCGTCCTCGACGGCCTCACCCCGGATCGGCTCGACGCCGTCCTGCGGCCGAAGGTCGACGCCGCGGTGAACCTGCACGAACTGGCGGGAGACGTCGACGAGTTCGTGCTGTTCTCCTCCGCGGCGGGCACCTTCGGCAATCCGGGGCAGGCGAACTACGCGGCGGCCAACGCTTTCCTCGACGCCCTCGCCCGGCATCGTCACGCACACGGACTGCCCGCGACCTCACTCGCCTGGGGCCTCTGGGCCGGTGACGGGATGGCGGGCGGTATGTCCGGACGCGATCTGGACCGGATGACCGCCTCCGGCGCGGGCGCACTGTCCACAGAGGAGGGACTGGCGCTGTTCGACCTCGCGGTGACGGCGGCCGAACCGGTGCTGTTGCCGATGCGGCTGGACCTCGCCACCGTGCGGGCGGGCCTCGGCACCGACGTCCCGCCCCTGCTGCGCGGCCTGATCCGCGGTACCGGCAAACGCGCCGAGACCGCCGGTTCGCCGACCGGGGACGCGCTCAAGGCGGAGCTGGCCGGGATGACCGGGGAGGAACGCGCCGCGGCACTGCTGAACCTCGTCGCCACGCACGTAGCCGGTGTCCTCGGGCACGCCGGCCCCGAGCAGGTCGATCCGGACAAGGCGTTCACGGAACTCGGGTTCGACTCGCTCGCCGCGGTCGAACTGCGCAACCGCGTCAACGAGGCCACCGGTCTCCGGCTGCCCGCCACGCTGGTCTTCGATCATCCGACCACCGCCGCGGTGGCGGAACTGGTCGGCGCGGAGATCGTCGTGGAGGACGCGCCACCGCCGCTGGGGGTGCTGGCGGAACTCGACCGGCTGGAGGCCGCGTTCGCCGGGGGAAGCCCGGACGACGCGATCCGCGGCAAGGTCAAGGACCGGCTGCGTGCCCTGCTCGCGGCGTGCGATCCGGGCGAGGGCACCGAATCCGTGGCGGATCGGCTCGAAGACGCCTCGGACGACGAAATGTTCGAATTCATCGGCAAGGAACTCGGGATCTCCTGACTTGGGGGCGGAAATGAAAGACACCGAGGACAAACTCCGGTACTTCCTCAAGCAGGTCACCGCGGATCTTCACGAAACCCGGAAACGCCTGAAGGAGACCGAAGCCGCGGGCAGTGAACCGATCGCCATCGTCGGGATGGCCTGCCGCTATCCCGGCGGCGTCACCTCGCCCGACGATCTGTGGCGGATGGTCGAAACCGGCGGCGACGGGATCAGCGGATTCCCGGTCGACCGCGGCTGGGACCTCGAAGCGCTGTACGACCCGGACCCGGACAAGCAGGGCACGAGCTACGTTTCGCAGGGTGGCTTCCTCCACGACGTCGCCGAGTTCGACCCGGCGTTCTTCGGCATCTCGCCGCGCGAGGCGCTGGCGATGGATCCGCAGCAGCGGCTCCTGCTGGAGACGTCGTGGGAGGCCATCGAGCGGGCGGGTATCGATCCGGGCTCGCTCAAGGGCAGCCGGACCGGGGTTTTCGCCGGGCTGATGTACCACGACTACGTCTCCGGGCTGACCGAGATCCCCGACGAGGTCGGCGGCTACCTCGGCACCGGCAACTCCGGCAGCATCGCCTCCGGCCGGGTGTCGTACACCTTCGGGTTCGAAGGCCCGGCACTCACCGTGGACACCGCGTGCTCGTCGTCGCTGGTGACCCTGCACCTCGCCGCACAGGCGCTGCGGCGGGGCGAATGCGACCTCGCGCTGTCCGGCGGGGTGACGGTGATGTTCACCCCCGGGACGTTCGTGGAGTTCAGCCGTCAGCGCGGGATGGCGCCGGACGGCCGCTGCAAACCGTTCGCCGAGGAGGCGGACGGCACCGGCTGGTCCGAGGGTGTCGGGATGCTGCTGGTGGAACGGCTTTCCGACGCGCGGCGCAACGGCCATCCGGTTCTGGCGGTCCTGCGCGGGTCGGCGGTGAACCAGGACGGCGCGTCGAACGGCCTGACCGCCCCGAACGGCCCGTCCCAGCAGCGGGTGATCCGCGAGGCGCTCGCCGACGCCCGGCTGACGACGGCGGACGTCGACGTCGTCGAGGCGCACGGAACCGGCACCACCCTGGGCGACCCGATCGAGGCGCAGGCATTGCTCGCGACCTACGGCAAGGGCAGGCCGGCCGATCGGCCGCTGTGGCTCGGGTCGATCAAGTCGAACCTCGGGCACACACAGGCCGCCGCCGGGGTCGCCGGGATCATCAAGATGGTGCAGGCACTGCGAAGCGGGATCCTGCCCCGGAGCCTGCACGCGGAGACCCCGTCGTCGCATGTGGACTGGAGCGCGGGCGCGGTCTCGTTGCTGGCCGAGGCGCGGCCGTGGCCGGAGCTTGACCGTCCTCGCCGGGCCGCGGTGTCGTCGTTCGGTATCAGCGGTACCAACGCGCACGTCGTCCTCGAAGCGGCCCCGGCCGCCGAGGTCGAGCCTCGGCGGCCGGTGGTGACCGGTGCGACGCCGTGGCTGTTGTCGGCGCGGACGCCGGAGGCCTTGCGTGCCAGGGCCGCGCAGCTTCGGTCCTTTGTGGATCTCCCGGGTGCCGCCGCCACGCTGGCCGCGCGGCCGCTGTTCGGGCACCGGGCGGCCATCGTCGGTGACCCGCGCGCCGCGCTGGACGCGCTCGCCGCCGGAGAGCCGTGGAGCCTGCTGATCGAGGGTACGGCGCAGTCGGGTAAGGCTGTGTTCGTGTTCCCGGGGCAGGGTTCGCAGTGGGTGGGGATGGCGGAGGAGTTGTTGTTGTCGGCTCCGGTGTTCGCGGAGTCG
>NZ_LQMT02000061.1 GCF_001620365.2 Amycolatopsis keratiniphila subsp. keratiniphila | reverse complement strand
GCCGAGCAGGTCGAGGCCCTGCTGCGAGCCGACGGTGATCAGCACCTCGGACGGGTCGGCCTCGATCCCCCGCGCGGTGAGCAGCTGACGGCAGATCAGGTCGACCAGCATCGGGTCGTCGGAGCCGACGCTGTCCTGCAGGCTCGGGAACACGTGCGGCCGGTACAGCGCGTCACGCAGGCAGCGGGTCCACGACCGCGCCGGGAAGGCGGTGACGTCCACCTGCCCGGCGAGGAACGGGTACGGGTAGGTGTGCCAGTCCGGGCGTTTCTCGATATGCGGCACCCCGGCGTCCGGGTACCGGCGCACCCGCGCGCTCCAGTCGATGGCCGGGCTTGTGCCGCGCTCCTGCACCGCGCAGTGCGGCCGCATCTCGGCGTTGATGAACAGCCCGCTGCGCTCGCGGCTCTCCACGAATCCCTCGGCGACCAGCTCCTGGTAGGCGAGGTTGATGGTGTTGCGGGAAACGCTGAGTTCGGCGGCCAGCTCACGAGAACTCGGCAGCCGGTGCGCCGGGTCGAACGTGCCGATCGCGATGCCGTGCTCGATGGCGCGCCGCACCTGCCGGTAGAGCGGCTCGGCGGACGTCCGGTCGATTTCGATCAACGTTCGCGGCAACGGCACCTCCCTTCCGGCGACGGGCCGGGATCTGAACCTAGCTCCAGATCCCGGCCCGCACCACCTAGGTGTATTGCCCCGAGA
>NZ_LQMT02000060.1:42816-53192 GCF_001620365.2 Amycolatopsis keratiniphila subsp. keratiniphila | reverse complement strand
ACCGTTCATAGCATCCGGAGGGGGAACTACCCCTTACCGCTCACGAGGTCCAGCACGGGCGAAGCGGGCCCGTAGTAGAAAGCGCGCAGCCGATACGAGGAGCCTTCTTCGCCCGGCATGGTGGCGAGCCCGGCCGACGTCGTCCCCGGATCGGAGACCTCGATCGGCACGAACTCGGCCGCGCCGGGTTTCTTGATCTCCACGAGGAAGCCGTCCTCGTCGCTGGAGCGGTCGGCCCAGCTGAACTTCACCATCTCCTCCGGCGCCGGCTCGGCCCGGAACGAAGCCGGGGCGGCCGATCGATCGCCCGCCCGCAGCGGCACGGCGGGGCCGGAAGCGGCGGGAGTCGCGGGGCCGGAAACCGTCACGGCGTCCGAAACGGCACCGTAGAACGGCCGGATCCGGTAGTAGAACCGCGTTTCCGGCATCAGATCCGGATGCCGGTAGGTCGTCTGCCGGGGCGGCACGAACTGCAGGATCGTGTACTCGCCCCGCGGATCGGTCGTGTACTCGACGATCCGCCCCGCGGCGGCCGGATCGTCGTCGGGCCAGCTCAGGTCGACGTTCACCGGATCCGTCAGCGTCGCGGTGAAACCGGGCTCGTCGCCGCATCCCGACACGAAGGCGACCGCCAGCAGAACGGCCGCGAGTTTCCTTGGCACGCCGAGACCCTCCCGGGAATCAGGCGGCGGCGGAATCCGGAGGCGTCAGCATACGAGCGCGTCCGATGATCGACAAGACCCCGGTTGAACCGCATCCGCCGGCCGTCCGTGTGGGAGGCAAGAGGAGGCGGCCATGGAGAACCGAGGAGAGGCCGGTGCCGATGCACAGTTCGATCGCGGCGCGCGCCGAACGATCCACTCTGCCCCTGCGGGTTGCAGTACTGTCCTCGCCGACCCAGAAGACCGTCGGGAGGACGCGAGTGGCGATCGGAGGCTGGCGGCCCAAAAAGGCCAAAGGCGAGGACTTGGTCCGGCACTTGTACGCCGAACACGGGCGAAGCCTGCTGGCGTACGCGACAAGGCTGACCGGGGACCGCGCGGCCGCGGAGGACGTCGTGCAGGAGACCTTGGTCCGGGCCTGGAAACACGCCGAAGACCTGGAGAACGACGCGAAGGGATCGGTGCGGGGCTGGCTGCTCACGGTCGCCCGGAACATCATCACCGACCGCGCGCGGGCCAGGGCGGCGCGGCCACCGGAAGTGGCGGAGCCCGCGGAAGGCGTGCCCACCCCGGCGGTGGAGCGGGACCACGCGCAGAGCGTCGTGGACTCGATGGCCGTGCTCGGGGCCATGGACGGCCTGTCCACGGAACATCGTGAGGTACTGGTGGAGATCTACTACCGGGGCCGGACGGTGGCCGAAGCGGCGAAGTCCCTTGGCGTGGCCCCGGGTACCGTTAAGTCGAGATCTTATTACGCGTTACGGGCGCTCAGAGCCGTGATGTCCGGACCCGGGAAGGAGGTAGCGCGATGAGTGCGGTGGGACACGACCAGGGCCAGCTCGCCGCCTACGTCCTCGGCGGCCTGACTCCGGGCGAAGCGGCCACGTTCGAGACGCATCTGGCGAACTGCCCCACGTGCCGTCGTGAGGTGCGCGAGCTGTCGGAGCTGCGCCACCACCTTGACGAGGTGCCGCCGGAGGCGTTCCTCGAAGGACCTCCCGACGGGGGAGATCTGCTCCTGCAGCGCACGCTGCGTCAGGTTCGCGAAGAAGAGGGCGCACAGGAGCGCAAACCGCGGCGGCTCCTCGCCGTCGCCGGTGCGGCCGTGCTGGTCGTGGTGGCGCTCGGCGCGGGTGTGCTGGTCGGACGGCAGACGTCGCCCGAACCGTCGACGGTGGCCCTGCCGGTGCCGACGGCGACCGCTCCGGTGCCGGGCACCCGTGACCTCGCGGCGACCAACCGGGACACGGGTGTACAGCTGGCGGTCCGGGTGGTTCCGGCCGCGGGATGGGTGCGGCTGCACGCCAAGGCGACAGGTGTCCGCGAAGGCGAGAAGTGCGCGCTCATCGTGGTGACCAAGAGCGGAGAGCGGGTCAACGCCGGCAGCTGGCTCGTTTCGGAGAAGGGACAGCGTGAGGGCACCGGTGTCGATGGTTCCGCGCTGGTCGCCCCGAACGACGTGGCCTCGGTCGACGTCGTGACGATGGACGGCCGGAACCTGGTGTCGGCGCAGGCATGACGGGTTCGCTCACGGGTCGCGGAGGCGGTTGGTACCGCTTCCGCGACACGTGGGTGCTGCCAGCCTCGCCCAAGGCGGTTTTCGACGCGGTCGTCGACTTGGCCGCGTATCCGTTGTGGTGGCGCGACGTGCGTTCGGTCAGCCGGATCGACGACGACACCGCGGAACTCGTCTGCCGCTCCAGGCTGCCGTACGCGCTGACCGTACGGATGCACCGGGACCGCCAGGACGAACGCGAGGGACGGCTGCGAGTGCTGCTCAGCGGTGACCTCGAAGGGACGCTGGCCGGCGCGCTGATCGCGGTGGGAAGCGGCACGAGACTGGAGATCACGCAGGAGGTCGAGGCGCGGAAACCGTTGCTGCGCAAGCTCGATCGCGTCGCCAGGCCGGTCTTCCGGATCAACCACGCGCTCATGATGCGGCGTGGGCAACACGGATTGCGGGGGTACCTGGGGCGCTAGGCTCAGGCCATGCGTGTCGCCACCGTGCAGCCGTTCACCGTCCCGGCGGACCTTTCCGCGAACATCGCCGAACACGCCAGGCTCCTCCGGATCGCGGACGCCGACTTCTGCGTGTTCCCCGAACTCTCCCTGACCGGTCTGGAATTCGAGGCGCTCGCCACCGATCCGGGGCTCTGGCTGACGCCGGACGACCGGCGCCTCGAACCGCTTCGGGACATCGGTTCGCTCGTCCTCGGTCCCGACGGGGAAACCGTTGCCACCTATGCGAAACGGAACCTGCACGACAGCGAGGAAGAGCTCTTCGAACCGGGCACGCGGCAGGTGATCGTCGAGGTTGCGGGATGTGGGTGGTGCTTTCCCAGTACTCCGGCAAGACCGGCGGCATGGCCGCGTTCGGCGGCAGCGGGGTCTGGAAACCCGGAGGCGCCGCCGAGGTGCGTCTCGGCGGCGAGGTCTCCGAGTGGGCTTACGCGACGATCGCTTCCTGAGCCTTCCGGGTGCGAAGGAGCACAGTCGCGGCGAAGACCGCGAGAGCGAGCAGGCCGGCGCTCAACGCGTACGCGGCCCGATAGCCGCTAGCGAGTGCTTCGGGCATCGCGGCTCCTTCGGCCAGCACTGATCCGGTGCGTGAAGCAGCGGCGGTCGCGAGGACGGCGGTCCCGATCGCCGCGCCGATCTGCTGCGTGGTGTTGATCAGCCCCGAGGCGACCCCGGCGTCGGCAGGCGCGACATCCGACATCGCCTGCCCCATCAGCGCCGGCATCGCCGCGCCGAACCCGACGCCCATCAGTACGAGCGCGGGCAGGACGTCCGTCGCGTAGTCACCGTCGGTTTGGACGGTGGCGAGGAAGCCCAGCGCCAGCGCCACCAGCGAGAGCCCGCCGATGAGTACCGTTCGCGCCCCGAAACGGTGGTTCAGCCGCTCGGCGAAGACCAGCGACATCACCGCGATCGAAAGCGGGGCGGGCAGGAAGGCGAACCCGGTGCTCAACGCGTCGAGCTGGAGCACGCGCTGCAGGTAGAGCGCGGTGATGAACTGGAAACCGAACAAGCCGGCCACCATCAGGACCATCACCGTGTTCGCCCCGGACACCGCGCGGAGGCGGAAGATCCGCAGCGGCAGCAACGGCCGGCTTGCCTTCGCCTGCCGGAGCACGAACCCGGCGAGCAGAAGCAGCGACACCGCGAGCAGGCCGAGCGTGCGGGCGTCGGCCCAGGTGTACTCCTCGGCCTTGACGATCGTGTAGACCAGCAGCATCAGGCCGCCGGTGACCAGCCCGGCGCCGGTGACGTCCGTGCCGTCGCGCAGGCCGGGGCCTCGATCGTCCCCGAGCACCCGGACGGCGAGCGCCAGCGCGAACGCGCCGATCGGCAGGTTGACGAAGAACGTCCAGTGCCAGTCGAGCAGCTGGGTGAGCGTGCCGCCCGCGATGAGCCCGATCGACGATCCGGCGGCCTGGGTGAAGCTGTAGACGCCGATGGCCTTCGCCCGAGCTCGCGGTTCCGGGAAGAGCGTGGTGATCATGCCGAGTACGACGGCCGACGCCAGCGCGCCACCGGCGCCCTGCAGGAAGCGGAACCCGATGAGCTGCGCCTGGTCCTGCGCGATTCCGCAGAGCAGCGAGGCGAGCGTGAACAGGCCGAGCCCGGCGAGGAAGACCCGTTTCCGGCCGATCAGGTCGCCCAGCCTCCCGGACAACAGGAGCAGCCCGGCGAAGGCGATCAGGTAGGCGTTGACCACCCAGGCCAGCGCCGAGGGCGTGAAGCCGAGGTCGTTCTGGATCGCGGGCAGCGCGACGGCGACGATCGAGCCGTCGAGGACGACCATCAGCGAGACGGCGCAGAGTACGGCGAGGGCGAAAGCGCGCATGGTGATCCTTCGAGATTTCCCCAGGTGATGCCTTGGTGCATCACTTGTAACAGCGCCCATCTTGTGTGACTCTGTTCCTCGCCGGAAGGAGGCACTTTCATGTCCCAGGGGAACACCGATGTGACCGCGCAGGCCAGGGTCGTCGATCCCGAAAAACTCGAAGTGTGCACCGTGCTCGAGGTGATCAACCGGATCAGCGGCAAGTGGGCGATCGGCATCCTGCTGGAGGCCACCCGCGGCCCCGTGCGGTTCACCGAACTGGAGCGCTCGGTGGAGGGGATCAGCAGGCGGATGCTCACCCTGACGTTGCGGAACCTCGAACGCGACGGCCTGCTCGAACGCACCGTGTACCCGACGGTGCCGCCGAAGGTGGAGTACGAGGCCACGCCGATGGCGAAGGAGCTGTACGCGTCGTTGAGCGGCTTGCTGACGTGGGCCGAGCGTCACCGCGACTCGATCGCCGCGTCCCGTGTCGTGTACGACGAGAAGGTCAGCGCCTGACGCCCGCCGCGTGCACGGCACGCTGGACGTGCGAGCACAGCATGGCTAAGTACATCTTGTGGAACGGCAGGTCCGTGCTGTTCTTCGTGGACCAGCTTTCCCAGAGCCCGCCCGGCCGCAGATAGCGTGACGTGTACGCGGTCGTGAGGTCGGCGTCGATGTGGTGCAGGGCCGCGAGCGCCCATTCCTGGTCGTAGCGCAGATCCGGCCGCGCGAGGTAATGGTCCAGATAGGACACGAGGATCTCGGCGTCGGCGATCGTGCCGAACCGGGCGAGCGCGAAACAGTAGCCCTGCCCGGCGAAGACCAGGCCGCTTTCCAGGAACAGTTCCCGGATGCGGCTTCGCCACGCGGTGCGGCGGTCGACGCCGATCAGCCAGGCCGCGGTGATCCGGGGCCGCCAGTCCGCCGCGAGCAGTTCGCCCAGTTCGTCGTCGGTGACGGTCCGCGCGTCGTCCACGAGGTCGCGCAGGAACCGTTCGCGTTCGGGGTCGGTCATCATCCCGGCGAAGTTGCCGTGCAGCAGCTTCGAGTACCGCGAGCGCACGTAACGGTCGATGGCGTCCGGCATACCGCTCAGCTTCCCAGAAAAGCGGAACCGCGGTGCGAGGACGGGGGCCCCTCGCACCGCGGTTCCGGTCTGCCGCCGGGCGCTACGCGTGCGCCACGGCCTTCTCCCTGTCGCCGTCAGGATCCTTCGGCGTGTCGGAATGGTCGTCGATCAGGGTGGCTTCGTCGAACGGTGCCTGGCCGCTGAAGACCCGGTTGGCCTGATCCCGGTCGAACTCCTTGGTCCAGGTGCCGACCAGGACGGTCGCGACGGCGTTGCCCGCGAAGTTGGTCAGCGCGCGGGCCTCGGACATGAACCGGTCGATGCCGAGGATGAACCCGACGCCGTCGACCAGTTCCGGCCGGTGCGACTGGAGACCGCCCGCGAGGGTGGCGATCCCGGCGCCGCTCACGCCCGCCGCGCCCTTCGACGCGATGATCATGAACAGCAGCAAGGAGATCTGCTCGCCGACACCCAGCGGCTGGTCCTGCGCGCTGGCGATGAACAGCGTCGCCATCGTCAGGTAGATGGCCGTGCCGTCGAGGTTGAACGAGTAGCCGGTGGGCACGGTGATGCCGACGACCGGTTTGGACACCCCGAGGTGCTCCATCTTCGCGATCAACCGCGGCAGCGCCGACTCCGACGACGACGTCGACAGGATCAGCAGGAATTCGCGGCCGAGATAACGCAGCAGGGTGAAGATGTTGATCCGCGCGCCGAGCCACAGCACCGCGCCGAGCACACCGAACACGAACACCAGGCAGGTCAGGTAGAAGCCGATCATGATGACGGCGAGGCTGCGCAGCGCGCCCCAGCCGGTTTCGCCGACCACCGCGGCGATCGCGCCGAACGCGCCGACCGGGGCGGCCCACATGATCATGGCGAGGATGCGGAACACGAGCCGCTGGATGTGCTCGATGCCGCGGCGGATCGGCTCGCCCTTGGTGCCCAGCTTCTGCACGGCGAAGCCGGCGAGGAGCGCGACCAGGAGAGTCTGCAGCACCTGGCCTTCGGTGAACGCGGAACCGAAGCTGGTGGGGATGATGCCCATCAGGAAGTCGACGGTGCCTTCGCCGCCCTCGGCCTGCTTGTGCGCCTTCGCCGCGGCGGCGGGGTCGAGGTGCAGGCCCTCACCCGGGTGCAGGAGGTTGCCCACGACGAGGCCGATCGCGAGCGCGAACGTCGACATCATCAGGAAGTAGCCGAGCGACAGCAACCCGACCTTGCCGACCTTCGCGGCCTTCGCCACCGATCCGATGCCGAGCACGATGGTGCAGAAGATGATGGGGGAGATCATCATCTTGATGAGGTTGACGAAGCCCGTGCCGAGCGGCTTGAGCTCCTTGGCCAGACCCGGCGCCGCGAACCCGACGATGACGCCGAGGACGACCGCCGCGATCACGGCCAGGTACAGGTAGTGCATCTTGTCGCGGCGTCGTGGCGCCGCTTCCGGCGTTGTAGGCACCTTTGCCTCCAGCTCAGGGGGGTGTCCGTGGGATTGCCGGTCACTATCACCCGGGCTGGTGAGCTGGGTCACGGTTGTGTTCATTGAGTTCGCACGAGTGGTTTCCGGGGAATTCCGGCCGGGCGCGCTGCGCGGTCCCGCCGGCGGTGTGCTGGTATGGGCGGGTGCCCTCGACGACGCGGATCCGGACCAGGCGCGGCAGTCTCGCCCGTCAGCTGCTGATTCTGCAGCTCGTCGTGCTTTTCGTGCTCGTCGCGGCCGGGGTCACCTTCGCGTACCTCGATTCGGTCAGGGCCACCGAAGACCGGGCGCGGGACAAGGTGACCGCGGTCGCCGAAGCGGTGGCGGACGCCCCCGGCGTGCTGGCCGCACTGTCCACATCGGAGCCGACCCGGACACTGCAGCCGTTCGCGCAGAGTGTCCGCGCGGACACGGACGTGGACTTCGTGACCATCATGGACAAGAACGGCATCCGCTACACGCACCCGAATCCGGCGCTGATCGGGCAGCGGTTCATCGGCAACATCGGCGAGGCGCAACGTGGCGGCAAGGTCGTCGAGACCTACGCCGGTTCGCTCGGCCCGTCCGAACGCGTCGTGGTCCCGGTGCGCGGCGCCGCCGGGCAGGTCGTCGCGCTGGTGTCGGTCGGCATCACGGTCGAAGCGATCGACGCGGAACTGCGGGAACGGCTGTGGCCGCTGATCGGGGTCGCGGCGGCGGTACTGGTGGTCGGCGGGATCGGCAGCTATCTGGTCAGCGCCCGGCTCCGGCGGCAGACCAGGGGGATCGCGCCGGAGGAACTGAGCAACCTGTTCGAGTACCACGAAGCCGTCTTGCATTCCGTGCGCGAGGGGCTGCTGCTCGTCGGCGGGGACGGGCGAGTGGTGCTGTGCAACGACGGAGCGCGGGCGCTGCTGTGCGTCGACGAGGACGTCGTCGGGCGTGAACTGTCCGCATCGGACATTCCCGAAGATCTCGTCGAAGCCTTCACTTCGGGGGAGGAGCGCACCGACGAACTGCATCTCACCGAGGCCAGGGTGCTCGTGGTCAGCACGTCGCCGGTGCGCTCGCGCGGGAAGGCGATGGGCACCGTGGTGATCCTGCGCGATCACACGGAACTCCAGGCGCTGACCGGGGAACTGACGACGGTGCGCGGACTGGCCGAGGCGCTGCGGTCGCAGGCGCACGAAGCGGCGAACCGGCTCCACACCGTGGTTTCGCTGGTCGAGATCGGCCGCCCCGAACAGGCCGTCGAATTCGCGACCGAAGAACTCGCGCTGGCGCAGGAACTCACCGACCGCGTGGTCGGCGCGGTCGCCGAACCCGTGCTCGCGGCGCTGCTGCTGGGCAAGGCGGCGGAGGCGAGCGAACGCGGCGTCGAGTTCACGATCACGCCCGACACCGTCATGGAGGATTCGGACACCGGCGTCCCGCCTCGGGACCTGGTGACCATCCTCGGCAACCTGATCGACAACGGTATCGACGCGGCGGCGGGGAACGCCGGCCACGGCGGACGGCCCGGGGTCGAGGTGACCGTCCGCGCGGATGCCGACGGGTTGCTGCTGCGGGTCGCCGACACCGGGCCGGGCGTCGAGGACGTCGAAGAGGTGTTCCGGCGTGGGTGGTCCACTAAACCCGAGGACGGGCACGGGCTCGGGTTGGCGCTGGTGGGTCAGGCGGTGCGGCGGCACAGTGGGACGATCGACGTCGGCCGCGACGAGGGCGCGGTGTTCACCGTGTGCCTGCCGCCGAAGGAGTCCGCCCGATGATCAAGGTGCTGGTCGTCGAGGACGAACCGGTGGCCGCCGACGCGCATCGGGTGTACGTGGAGCGGATGCCGGGCTTCACCGTCGCCGGGGTCGTGCACTCCGGCGGGGACGCCCTGCGGTTCTGTGAACGCGAACCGGTCGACCTGGTCCTGCTGGACTTCTACCTCCCGGACACGCACGGCCTCGCCGTCTGCCGGTCGCTGCGTGCGGCCGGGCTCCCGATCGACGTCATCGCCGTGACCTCGGCGCGGGATCTGGCGCTGGTGAAGGCAGCCGTGTCGGTCGGCGTGGTGCAGTACCTGCTGAAACCGTTCACGTTCGCCTCACTGCGGGAGAAATTGGAGCGCTACGCGGAGTTCCACGGCGCTTCGGGCGAAGTCACCGGACAGGCCGAGATCGACCGCGCGCTCGGCACCCTGCGCACCACCGAGCGGCAGGCGCTGCCGAAGGGGATGAGCGGGCAGACCCTGGAGGCGATCACCGAAGTCCTCGCCTCGGCCGCCGACGGCCTCTCCGCCGGAGCGGCCGCGACCGCCATCGGCGCCTCCCGCGTCACCGCGCGCCGCTACCTCGAATACCTCGCCGACAACGGCCTCGCCCAGCGCGAGCCCCGCTACGGCCAGGTCGGCCGCCCCGAGGTCTGGTACAAGCCGAAGACCGTATAACGACCTATACCGTGGAATCGGAAAGCTGGTTCCACGGTCTTGAGCGGAGCATGATCGTATGCGGACATGCGCATGTCAATAGGTCGAAAGTGTTGGTAAATCACCAGCTGGCCGACACTACGAAAGTCGGTGCCGGGTCGCGGCCGGGGCTCCTAAATTCACGAACCATTCCGTTGTCCTCACAAGGAGTGGGTCCATGGCAAGGAAGTTCTTCGTCTCCGCGTCCGTGAGTTTGGCGCTGCTGGCCGTCCCGGTCACCGCGGGCCAGGCCACGGCGGCGGTCCAGCCTGCTCAGAAGACCGCCGCGGCGACCACGGTCTACTACGATGCCTCGGGAGCCCCCAGCTTCCGGGCCGCCATCCAGGCCGGCGTGGCGAACTGGAACAGCTCGGTGTCGAACGTGAAGCTGCAGGAGAGCTCGTCGGGCGCCACCTTGCGCTACACCGAAGGCAACGACCCCTCGGGTTCGTACGCCGAGACCGACGGCCACGGCCGCGGCACCATCTTCATCGACTACACGCAGGCGCGGCAGTACGACCAGACGCGGATCGCCGCGCACGAGACCGGCCACGCGCTCGGCCTGCCGGACAACTACCAGGGCCCGTGCTCCGAACTGATGTCCGGCGGCGGCCCCGGCCCGTCCTGCACCAACGCGACGCCGAACGCTCAGGAGATCTCGCGGGTGAACTCGCTGTGGGCCAACGGGCTCGTCGCGGCGGGCGCCATCCAGCGCATCTACAACTGACGCTTCTGGTCCCGTGAGTGGTGAGGACGGTTCTAACGGACTCGGATTCACCTACCCACTGGTGTGATTGGCGGTCGACGGGGGAAGATTCCGGCCGTTGAACGTCCGGAATCTTCCCCCTGTCACCGCGTCTGCCACCGGTCGCGCTTGGCGCGACCTTGATCAACGG
>NZ_LQMT02000060.1:28462-42719 GCF_001620365.2 Amycolatopsis keratiniphila subsp. keratiniphila | reverse complement strand
GCCCGGCAGCCGCGGAACCACCACTCTCGGCCCAATCAGGCGTAGGGAGGCAAATACAGGTCCGCTCTAACCGTCCTTTCCACTCACGAGAATTCGTAGCCGCCGTAACCACGTGCCGCACAAGGGTCGTACAAAGACCTCCGCGCCTTTAGCATGATCGGATGCGTCGGGCGTCGCGGATTCTCGTACCGGCCGCATTGCTGTTCAGCGCCATGGTGGCGAGCAGCGGGATCGCGTCCGCGCCGCCACCGCCGGTGGTTCCCGTCGCCGGGTTGAACGAGCTCTGGAACGCGTACGGCGATCAGGGCGGGCACTGGACCGGCGGCGATCGCACGGTGTCGGTCCCGCTGCCGGACGGCCGCACGGCGTGGCTGTTCTCGGACACGTTCCTCGGCACGGTGAACCCCGACCACAGCCGCCCGCGGGACAGTCCGATCGCGCGCAATACCCTGGTCGTGCAGCGACCAGACGGCTCGCTGGGGGAGACGCTGCACGGCGGTACCGTCGATGCCCCGGAGGCGCTGATCGGTCTCGCGGGTTCGGACGAGCACTACTGGGTCGGTGACGGGGTCGTCCAGGGCGACGTCCTGCGGGTGCTTTACAACCGGTACAAGACGACGGGGTCCGGCGGCCTCGACTTTCGGAGCACCGGGACTTCCCTGGCGACCTTCCGGCTACCCGCGTTGACGCCGTCCGAACTTCTGGTGATCCCGGTGGGCGACAAGGTCGCGTGGGGATCGGAACTGCTCGAAGACGGCGGGTACACCTATATCTACGGTGCCGAACAAGGTCACCTCCGGCTCGCCAGAGTGCCTGTCGGTGGCCTTCGCGGACCATGGCAGTTCTGGACCGGTGCCGACTGGTCGCCCCACGAGGAGGATTCCGCCCGGATGCTGGCCGGGGTCGGGACGGCGTTCTCGGTGACCCGCGTCGGTGGTGAATACGTGCTGATCACCATGGACACCAGCCCCGGCTTCAGCCCGGTGATGCTCGCCTACACCGCGAGTTCGCCGACCGGCCCTTTCGGTACTCCTGTCGTCCTCTACCGGGCACCCGAAGCGAGCGACCGGCGGATCGTCTACGACGCGACGGCGCATCCGCAGCTGAGCCGTCCCGGGAAGCTCACGGTGTCGTACAACGTGAACTCGCTCGACCACGGGGACAACATCGCGGACGTGCGGATCTACCGGCCGCGGTTCGTGGAGGTCGATCGGCCCCCGTCCCCGCCGTGGTCGTGAGTGGCAGCCCGAGGTACATGAAGGCCCCCTTCCTGTACTTAGGCGCAAGGATGGGGGCCTTCATGTACTGGGCATGGTGTGAAGGTCGAGTTTCCTCGGCTGAGCCGAGGGAAGGGGTCCTTCACGGACCTGATCGCCCCTCACGACTCGAATGACACTCGCGGCATCATTCGAGGACGCGGTCGTCCCGCGGAGCTTCGATGGTCAGCGAAGCCGGCGTGCCGTCAGTGAGCTGGTTCAGCTGCGTCATGGTCCGGTCCAGCTGCTCCGCCAGCCGCGGGATCGTGCTCGACGGGAGATAGGCCTCGGCGCCGGCGTCGAGGAGACGCCGGACCGGGCCCTCGTACTTGACGCCGAGTTCGGCGTCCTCGATCTCCGTGATCACGATCCGCGCCTTCGGGTACAGCGCGCGGAAATTGCCGATCAGCTGCGGGCTGGCGGGCGGTACCAGCAGCACGTCGACGGTCGGGGGCGCCGAGTGCAGGTCCAGGACGAGGTACCCGGGGCCGAGCCGCTCGGACAACGCGTCCCGCGCGGACGCCGACAGCTTCATGGCGGTGGCCACGACCGTTACGTCCTCGGAGTCCGCGGACGAGAAGGATTCCTGACGGGAAACGCCGGAGATCGTCCCGATCGTCTCGCCGTTCCTGGTGATGGTCACCTCCTCGCCGGGGCGGAGGGTGTCGATGAGGGCGACGAGTTCTTCAGGAAGCTGGGAGGCCTCGACCCACTGATCACTCATCACCCCATCATGGCCCGACTTCTAGCGAGGCCGCCCGGGGACTCCGGGCCGGGTCTGCCACGGGTGCGGTCCATCGAGCGGCCGGTACTCGACGCCCAGCGCGTCCAGCCGCGGCAGGTGGTGGTCCCGCAGGCGCGGCAGGAACTCCGCGTAATCCCGGCCGTCCGGATCACTCCACACCACCTCGGCGAAAGCACACAGACGCGGGAAGACGACGTAGTCCACCCGTCGCACGGTGTCGAGGTGTTCCGACCACACTTGCGCCTGCGCGCCGAGGATCGCCTTCCCCTCGGGGTAATCGGCGGGCACCGGCTCGTAGCCGTAGAAGCTCTCCAGCGTGCTGAGGTAGCCGACGGGGATGGGTTCGTCGGGGTGGTCGGACTGCCGGTGGTCGAGGTACACGTGGTCCTCCGGGCACATGACGACGTCGTGCCCGGCGGCCGCCGCGCGGGCACCGGCCGCCTCGCTCTGCCACGAGCCGATGACCATCGGCGGCAGATCACCCGCTTCGAGCACCTCGTCCCAACCGAGCGGACGACGTCCGCGTTCGACGAGGTGCCGCGCGATCTCGCGGACGAACCAGCCGTGCTCCTCGGTCGCACCGGGCACCTCGTCGCCGCCGAGGGCGATGACCTCGGACGGGAAGATGTCCAGCACGTGGTCGAAGACCCGCTTGAAGAAGTCCACTGTGGATTTCTTCGTGTTCAGCAGTGACGTGCTGATACCCCAGCTCGTCCAGACCTCCCACGGTTCATCGGTCTCCGGCCCGAGTTCGGGATAGGCGGCGATGGCGGCCCTGGCGTGGCCGGGGATGTCGACCTCCGGGACGACCGTCACCGAACGCGCGGCGGCGTACGCGACGATCTCGCGGAGATCGTCGGCCGAGTAGAACCCGCCGTGCGGTCGTCCGTCGCGCTCCGGCCCGTCGTGCCGCCCGACCATCGACGACTTCCGCCAGCCGCCGACCTCGGTCAGCCTGGGGAACTCGGGGATCTCGATCCGCCAGCCCTGGTCGTCGGTCAGATGCAGGTTGAGCACGTTGAGCTTGTGCGCGGCGATCAGGTCGATGAACCGCAGCACTTCGGCCTTGGTGCGGAAATGCCTGGCCACGTCCAGTAGACAGCCGCGCCAGCCGAACCGCGGATGGTCGGTCACCACGCCGCACGGGATCGTGGCCTGTCCACTGTGGATGGAGGAGGCCCGGAACGCGTCCGGCCCGACGAGCTGCCGCAGTGTCTGACGGCCGTAGAACTCGCCCGCCGAGTCGGCCGCGTGCAGCGTCACCCCGGACGGGTCGATCTCCAGCCGGTAGCCCTCGGCAGGCAACGCGGCGTCCCGGCGGACGTCCACTTCGGACGGTACGGAACAGTTTCCCGGCAAGGGTTCCACCGAGACGGGACGGGGGAGCAGAGTTTCGAAGCCAGGCATGTCAACCCTTCACCGCGCCGCCCATGACGGACACGAGTCGTCGTTGCACGAGGATGAAGAACACCAGCACCGGGATGGTCATCAGGGTCGAGCCCGCCATCACCGCGCCCCAGTCGGTGTCCTCCGGTTTGAAGAACACGAGGATCGCCAGCGGGAGCGTCTGATTCTCGGTGTTGGAGATGATGAAGGTCTTCGCGAACAGGAAGTCGTTCCACGCGTGGATGAACGCCAGCACACTGATCGCCACCAGCCCGGGCGCCACCAGCGGGAAGAGGATCTGCCAGGTGAACCGCATGCGGCTCGCCCCGTCGATCTTCGACGCCTCTTCCAGCTCCTGCGGCACCGCGGCGACGAAGCCGCGCAGCATCCAGATCGCGAACGGCAGGCTGAACGCCAGGTGCACCAGGATCAGCGACCCGAGGTGGTTGGTGCCGAACGCCGGCGCGACGTCGCCGACCGACCGCATCAGGAAGAACAGCGGGATGGTCAGTGCCTCGACCGGCACCATCTGCGCCACCAGCACCATCACCAGCAGCACGGTCCGGCCCTTGAAGTTGAACCGCGTCAGCGCGACCGCCGAAAGGAACGAGAGCAGCAGCGACAACGCCACCACCACGACGGCCACGATCACGCTGTTCAAGAAGAACATCGCGAAACCCTCGCCGCTGAGCACCCGTTCGAAATGCTCCAGGGTCGGCGTGAGCGTCCAGGGGCGGGGGTTCTCCGCCTGGATCTGCCCGGTGGGCTTGAACGCCGAAAGCACCATCCAATACACGGGGAACGCGACCATCCCCGCGATCACCACGCAGACGATCTCGGCGATCAGCCTGCCGGGCCTCCGGACCCGGCGTCCCGTCGTCACACCCATCCGGCGCTCCGGCGTTGCGACCGGACGTACAGCCCGGTGATGGACAGCAGCAGCAAGGTCATCACGACTCCGAGCGCCGCGCCGAGACCGTATTCCTGTCCGGCGAAGGCCTGTTGATAGGCGAAGACGTTGAGCACGAGGTTGCGCCCGGCCACGCCGCCGCCGTTGGTCATCACGTAGATCTGGGTGAAGATCTTGAAGTCCCAGATGATCGACTGGATCGTGGCGATGGTCAGCAGCGGCCGCACCATCGGCAGCGTGATCGACCACGTGGTGCGCCAGGTCGACGCGCCGTCGAGGTACGCGGCCTCGATGACCTCTTCCGGCACACCCTTGAGCCCCGCGTACATCGTCACCATGACGAACGGGAACGAGCACCAGATGACCTCGGCGGCCACCAGCCCGAACGTGCTGTACGTGTCGAAGGTCCAGGAGTGGTTCGCCATACCGGTGAATCCGATGCCCGACAGCACCTCGTTGACCAGGCCGAAGTCCGCGTCGAACAGGAACAGCCAGACGTACGAGCCCGCCATGGCAGGCGTCGCCCACGCGGCCAGCGCCGCAAGGAACAGCGGCACGCGCGCCCAGGCGCGGACCCGGGTCGCCAGTACGGCGAGCCCGGTCCCGAGGGCGAGGCTGCCGACGACGCAGACCGCGGTGAACCCGAGGGTCTTGGCCAGCACCTCCCAGAACTGGAGGTTCTCCAGCAGTTCGACGTAGTTGCCGAAACCGAGGAACACCAGCGGCGCGTTGCCGACCGCCTGCGGCTGGCCGTAGTCGTAGAACGAGATCAGGACGAGCTGGTAGATCGGGTACACCAGCATCGCGAGCAGCAGGATGCCACCGGGAGCCAGGTAGAGCAGGGCGGCCCGCCCGTCCCGGCGACGGCGGGGCGACCGCCGTGCCGGGACGGCCGGAGCCGTGGTGCGGGGGATCTCTTTCGTGACCACTAACCGAACGCCTTGTTCATCTCGGCGGCCGCGGCGGTGAGCGCGGTGGCCGGGTCCTTGCCGCCGGTCGCGATCTGCTGGATCGCGGTGGGCAGGACGTTCTGCGCGTCGATCTTCGACCACGCCGCGGTGGCGGGGACGAACTTCGTGCCCGCGGTGAGCGTGTCGACGAACGGCTTGACCGACGGGTCGCTCGCGGCCAGCTTCTGCTGGACGCTGCCGAGCGTGGGCAGGTTGCCCATCGCGACGTACATCTTCTCCTGGTACTTGGCGCCACCGAGCAGCTGGGTGAACTCGACCGCGAGGCTCTTGCGCTTGGTCGCGTTGAACACGCCGAGCAGGTTGCCGCCCGCGAACGCCGGGGCGATCTTGCCCGCCTCGGTGCCCGGGATCGGGATGATCGCGTACTTGCCCTTCACCTGACCGGCCTCGACGGCCTTGCGGTTGAAGTCACCGCCGATCGACATCCCGGCCTTGCCGCCGGCGAACGCCGTGATGCTCTGTGTGCCGGTGAGGTTGGCGCACTGTTCGGGCGGGCAGATGTCCGCCTTCAGCAGGTTCGCGTACGCGGTCACGCCGGCCTTGGCCTGCTCGGAGTCCACAGTGGACTTCCACTTGCCACCGTCCTGCTTGGCGATCTCACCGCCGTGCGCCCACAGGAACGGCAGCATCGCGTAGGTGTACTTGCCGCCGACGGAGATGCCGTACAGCTCCGGCTTCTTGGCGCGGATCGTCTTCGCGGTTTCGGTCAGTTCCGCCAGTGTCGTCGGCGGCTTGAGGCCGAGTTCGGCGAAGAGGTCCGTGCGGTAGTACAACGCGCGGATACCGGTGAACCAGGGGAGTCCGTAGGTCTTGCCGCCGGACTTCGCGGTTTCCAGCACCGCGGGCAGGATGTCGGCGCCTTCCTTCCACGACGACAGGTCGCCGGTCAGGTCGGCCAGCGCGCCCGTGGCGGCGTAGCTGGAGACGTCGGTGTTGCCGAACTCGGCGACGTCCGGCGCGCTGGCCGGGTCGTTGAAGGCGCCGGAGAACTTGTCGGCACGGCCTTCCACCGGGATCCACTGGACGTCGACCTCGACGCCCGAGTGCGCCGCCTTGAATTCGGCGATCGCTTCCTTGACGGCGGCCTCCTTGGGCGCGCGGTTGGCTTCGTCGAACAGCCAGACCCGGACGGTGCCGGTCTTCTCGTCACCGCCGCTCGCGGCCGGGGTGTTCTGGGCCGGCGCGCAGGCCGCGACGAGGCCGACCGCCGCGAGGCCCGCGATGAGGACGCGAGTTCTCATGGGTTTTCTCCTTATGCGAAAAAGACGGAATTGACTTGGGGGAGCGCCAGTTTCCCGGCGACGGCCCCCGGAAGCCCGGTGCCGGGATCGCGCGGCAGCCAGCTGAGCGTGCCGGACTTGTCGCTCGAGACGTAGAACCAGCGCTCGGTCGGGTCGAGGGTGAAATGGCGCGGGTACACCCCGCCGACGGGCGCGTTGTTCAGCAGCTTCAAGGACTTCCCGTCCTCGCCGACACCGAACGACGCGATCGTGTCGGAGCCGCGCACGGAGGCGTACACGAACTTCCCGTCCTTGGACGTGGTGATCTCGCCGGGGTACTGCTCGCCGGGAGTGCCCGCGGGAACGGCAGGGACGACCTGTCCGGCGGTGAGTTTCCCGGTGGCGGGGTTCCACGCCGCGACGGTCACCTCGGCACGCAACTCGCCGAGAATGTACGCGTACTTGCCGTTCGGGTGGAACGCCAGGTGCCGCGGACCGGCGCCCGACGGGAGCTTCAGTTGCTGGTTCAGCTTGAGCTTCCCGGTGGAGACGTCGAGTTTGTAGACGTAGACCGAATCCGCGCCGAGGTCGACCGCGAGGACCCACTTGCCGGTCGGGTCGTTGACGACCTGGTGCGCGTGCGCCTGCCGCTCGGCGCCCTTGTGCTGAGCCAGATCGACGACGTCGCCGAGTTTCCCGCCCGCGAGGATCGGGAGGACGACGACGCTGCCGCTGCTGTAGTTCGCGGCCAGCACGTACTTCTGGCTCGAGTGGACGCTCAGATGGGTCGGGTGCTGTCCCTTGGCGGATTTCTTGTTGAGCAGCTTGGGTTTGGCCGGGTCGGCCAGGCTGAACGACGAGATCTGGCCGTTCTCGTCCTCGTTGGTCACGTAGAGCGTCTTGCGGTCGGCGCTGATGTCGAACCAGGAAGCGTTGCTCACTCCCGGAATCGTCCGGTCGACGACCACGGCGTTCGTGGCCGTGTCCCGGTGAGCGACATCGAGTCCGTGCCCGGAACTGGTGTAGCTGCTGACGTAAATGGCTCCGGTTCCCTTCGGTCCGCAGTGTTGTTCGGAAGCGTTCGCGAGATGGGAACCGAGAACGGTGGTGAGTCCAGCCGCTCCGACGGCGCCGAGGAAGGTGCGTCGATCCAGTCCGGTCATCGTGATCTCTCCCAGTCGTCGGGTGGTTTAAACCACTGCCATGAGCAATGCTGCCACGCCGAAACCGGAAACGGAAAGGACGGTTTCCAACACGGTCCAGGTTTTCAGGGTCTCCGGCACGGTCATGTTGAAGTACCGCGAGATGATCCAGAAACCGCCGTCGTTCACGTGGGAGGCGATGATCGAGCCCGCCGAAATCGCGACGACCAGCAACGCGAGTTGCATTTGCGAGTAGCCCAGCGTCGCCACCGTCGGTGCGACGATGCCGCTCGTGGTCACGATCGCGACCGTCGCCGAACCCTGTGCGATGCGCATACCGCAACTGATGACGTAGGCCGCGAGGATGACCGGGAGACCGGCGTTGTCCAGCGATCCCGCGACGGCCTTGCCGATCCCGGTGGCGGACAGTACGGCGCCGAAGAACGCGCCCGCGCCGACCACCAGCAGGATCATCGCGACCGGGCGCAGCGACTTCGCCGAAAGCTCGCTCAAATCCTTGCCCGTCAAGCCGCGGCGCAGCCCCAGCAGCCAGGACGCGAGGAGCACCGAGACCGTCAGCGCGACGGCCGGAGTCCCGATGAACGCGGCGACACCCGCGGCCGCGGAGGCCTTGGGAAGCCAGATGCTGCCGAAGGTGCCGGCGAGGATCAGCACCAGCGGGACCGCGATGATGCCCAGCACCAGCCCGAGCGACGGCGGATTCGTCTCCTTTTCGCCTTCTTCCTCGGCGACCAGGAATTCCGCGGGCACCCGTACGTCGACGCGCTTGCCGATCCACGTCGAATACAGCACGCCACCGACGAGGAACGCGGGGATACCGCAGACCAGGCCCATCAGGATGATCCAGCCGAGTTCCACGTGCAGCAGACCGGCCGCGGCCACCGGACCGGGGTGCGGCGGGAGGAACGCGTGGGTGATGGAAAGCCCCGCCAGCAACGGCAACGCGTACAGCACGAGCGAACGGCCGCCCTGTTTGGCGGCGACGTAGACCAGCGGCGCCAGCACGAAGATGCCGATGTCGAAGAAGACCGGGATGCCGAAGACGAAACCCGCGAGACCCATCGCCAGCGGGGCCCGTTTCTCACCGATGGCACGCAGCAGCGCGCTGGTGAGCACCTTCGCCCCGCCCGAACGCTCCAAAATGGACCCGAGAATCGTGCCCAGGCCGATGATCGCGGCGATATGGCCGAGGATCCCGCCGAAACCCTTCTCCAGCAGGGAATCCGAGGCCTTCTGTGCGGAGCCGACGATCTGGACGACGGGCAGGCCCGCGGCCAGCGCGGTCAGCAGGCCGACCACGATCAGCGCGATGAAGGGCTCGAGCTTGACCTTGATGATGAGGAACAACAACACCGCGATCGAGACGGCGGCGAGGGTCAGGAGACCTCCCGTCGAATGTTGGAGCCAGTCGATCATCGGGCACTCCCGGGGTTCCGCAGTGAATGGCCGGCGAGGGCGCCGGTCGGTTGACCATCGTCGATGGCGGCGACACCGTTGACGAAGACATAGGGGATTCCGGCGGCCTGCTGCCGCGGCTCGTCGAACGTGGCGGTGTCGGCGACGGTTTCCGGGTCGAACAGCACGAGGTCCGCCGCGTATCCGGCGCGGACGAGACCCCGATCGGTCAGCCGCAGGCGCTGTGCCGCGCGGCCGGTGAGGTGGGCGACGCATTCGGCGAGTTCGAGGACGCCGAGTTCGCGGACGTAACGTGCGAGGTAACGGGGGAACGTGCCCCACGCGCGGGGATGCGGCCGCGCGCCGACGAGCAGCCCGTCGCTGCCGCCGGTATGCGTGCGGTGGCGCATGATCGCCTGGACGTTCTCCTCGTGCCCGACGTGCATCAGGCAGGACGTCCCGAGCTTTTCCGAGAGCAGGACGTCGAAGTACAGCTCCGCGGCAGGCTTTCCGGCCCGCTGCGCCGAAGCGGCGACGGAATGCCCGACGAGGTGGGCGTTCTCGTCGCGGCGGACGCCGTTGATCTCGATGGCCTCCCAGTCGATCGGCACCCCGTGGGCGCCGTCGGAACCGGTCTCCTCGATCTCGGCGCGGATCCGCTCACGAGTGTCCACATCGGACAGCCTGGCCAGTGTGGAGTCGAGCCCGCCTTCGGTCGCCCAGCTCGGGAGCAGCGCGGAAAGGTAGGTGGCGCCGGGCAGGTAGGGATAGGTGTCGAGCGTGATGTCGCAGCCGTCGTCGAGCGCCTGGTCGAGCAGCTCCAGCAGGTTCGACGCCTTGCCCTTGTTCACCGAGAAGTTCATCGTGGCGTGTGCGAGGTGCAGCGGGCAGCCCGAGCGGCGGGAGACGTCGACCATCTCGCCGAACGCCTCCAGCGCGCCCTTGCCGTAGCTGCGGTGATGCGGGCTGTAGAAGCCGCCGTTCTCCCCGACGACCCGGCACAGCTCGACCAGCTCTTCGGTGGTCGCGTACATGCCCGGCGTGTAGGTGAGCCCGGACGACATACCCATCGCGCCCTCGGCCAGCCCGGTCGCGATGAGCTCCTTCATCGCGTTCATCTCGGCTTCGGTGGCGGGCCGGTCCTCCCAGCCCACGGTGAGCATGCGGACGGTGCCCTGCGGCACCAGATAGGCCGCGTTGACCGCGACCCCGGCGTCGAGCCGGTCGAGGTACTCGCCGACGGAACGCCAGTTCCAGTCGAAACCGGCCGGATCGTCGTTCCAGCCGGCGAGCTGCTGGCGCAGCGCGACGAGGACGTCGTCGTTCACCGGAGCGTAGGAGAGCCCGTCCTGTCCGAGGACCTCGGTCGTGACGCCCTGGGAGAGCTTCGCGAGGTGATCCGGATTGGCGAGCAGCTGGAGGTCGGAATGCGAATGCATGTCGATGAACCCGGGCGCGAGCACGAGTCCTTCGGCGTCGATGGTGCGGCGGCCCGCGAGCGAGCCGGGTTCGGCGACACTGGTGATACGGCCGTCGGAGATGCCCACGTCGTGCCTGGTGAGCGGATCTCCGGTGCCGTCGGCGACCAGTGCCGAGCGGACGACGATGTCCATGGTGATTCTTCCTCTGCGGCGGTGGAGGACGGATCAGAAATGGGTGCGGACGAAATCGAGCACGGTCTCGCCGTCGGGGCCGACGACCGGGATCAGGGGCCACTTGTCGAAGACGGTGCAGGGATGGGACAGACCGAGGGCGATCCAGTCCCCGACCTCGACCGGTGACGACGCGGGCAGGGTGAGAAAGGCGTGCTGGTCGTTCATCTTCTGGATGGAGTGACCTTCGAGCGCGGACGGTGGCCCGTCGCCCTTGCGGATGAGGCGCGGCTCGGGCATGCCCTCGTCGAACGAGGCGTCCCGTTTGCCGATGGTGAGCAGCGCGAGTTCGTCCGTCGGCTTCGACGTCACCTGTGCCCAGGCGCGCAACGCGGAACGGAACGACGCGACGCCGCCGATACGCGGGTGTTCGCCGAGCGGCGAGATCACCCGGTAGAAGCCGTCGTCGTGGGTCACGTAGGCGCCGCTGCGCAGGATCGGCAGGACGTCCAGGTCGCCCCAGTCCTTCGTGAGTTCGTCGGCGACGCGGTCGAAGTACGCGCTGCCGCCGCCGGTGACGATGATCTGGCCGGCGTCGTCGAGCAGGCCCTTGGCGTGGAAGGCGAAGACGAGGCCGCGCAGACCGTCCACATAGGAGCTGATCAGCTGGAGGGACTTTTCGTCCGTGTGGTGGGAAAGCGCGCCTTCGTAGCCGCCGGATCCGCGCAGGCGCAGAGCCGGGCTCGCGTGCGCGGCCTCGGCGACGGCGAGCGCGGTCTCGGTGTCGCGGACACCGGTGCGGCCGCCCTCGGCGCCGAGTTCGACGAGCACGTCGACCTTGCGGCGGGCTCCGCGCAGGGCTTCGGTCATCAGCTCGACGCCGCGGACCGAGTCGACCCAGCAGACGAACTCGAAGTCGTCGTCGGCGTCCAGCTCGGCGGCCAGCCACTTCAGGCCGGAGGGGTCGATCAGCTGGTTCGCCAGCAGGATGCGGGAAACGCCGAACGCGCGGTAGATCCGCAGGTGGCCGGCGTTCGCGCAGGTGATACCCCACGAGCCGTGCTTCAGCTGCCGCTCGAACAGCTGTGGCGCCATCGTCGTCTTGCCGTGCGGAGCCAGCGCGACCCCGCGCTCGGCGCACCAGGCCGCCATCGTGCGGAGGTTGTGCTCGACGGCCTCTTCGTCGAGGACGACGAACGGGCCGAGGAAGCCGTCTTCGAACAGTTTCGCGCCTCGGGCGGCGGCCTCGCCGATCGTGAGACCGGACAGCGAGGGCGCGACCGAGCGGAAGCGCCAGTCGACGCGCTCCTCCCGGACGGCCGCGACCGCGGCGGAATCGATGGTGCCGGCTTGGAACATGAGGTTCACCTCGGTTGCGTATGTTGCAACGGACGTTGCGCATATTGCGTGGGATAGGTGTAGCATCCGGTCCGCTGGAGGTCAACGGCGTGACGACTAGGAGACGTGAAGGTGACAAGCGCGCCCGACGTTTTGTGCATCGGGGAGTCGATGGCCTTGTTCGTGCCGGCCGAACCCGGGCCGCCCGACGAGGTACGTAAGTGGGTGCGAAGCATCGGAGGGGCCGAGTCGAACGTCGCCTGTCATCTCCCGGCGCTGGGTTTCACCAGCGCGTGGGTGAGCGCCGTCGGCGATGATCCGTTCGGCCGGGCGCTGGTGCGGGAGATCGGCGAGGCCGGGGTGGACGTCAGCGCGGTCGTGGTCGACCCGACGCGTCCGACCGGGCTGTACGTCAAGGAGAGCGGCGCGGACGGCAGCCCCGTGCGCTACTACCGCAAGGGCTCGGCGGCGTCCGGGATGGACGCCGGACTGCTGGGGAAACTCGCGCTCGACGGGGTTCGCGTGATCCACCTGTCCGGGATCACGCCGGCGCTGTCGGACGGGTGCCTCGACCTGGTGCGGGCGCTGATGGAACGACCGCGTGGCGACACGCTGGTGTCGTTCGACGTGAACTTCCGGCCCGCGCTGTGGACCGAGCGGGACCCCTCGGTGCTGGCCGGGCTGGCCGCCCGCGCCGACATCGTGCTGGCGGGCGAGGACGAGGCCGAACGAGTGTGGGGGACCGGTGACCCGGCACGGCTGCGCGCCGCCGTGCCGGGGCCGAAGACGCTGGTCGTCAAGCACGGCGCACGCGGGGTGACGTTGGTGGAGGGCGACGGGGCACCGCTGTTCTCGCCCGCGCTCGAGGTCGACGTCGTGGAACCGGTCGGCGCCGGCGACGCCTTCGCGGCCGGATTCCTCGCCGCCACCCTGCGCGGCGACGACCCCGCGACCCGGCTGCGACGTGGTCATCTTCAGGCCGCGGCCACCCTGCTGACCCACGACGACGTGGGCACGCCGCTGCCCGGATCCGTCATCGACGCGCTCCTCGGCGCGGATGAGGCAGCATGGGCGGCGGCCAAGCTGACGGAAAAGGGAGTGGTGGGCGGATGAGCCAGAGCCTGGACAGGGCGCTCACGCTGCTGGGCGGGCTCGCCCGCGAGCCGAAGACGCTCGACCAGCTCGCCGAGGAGATCGGCGTGCACAAGTCGACCGTGCTGCGCCTGCTGCGCACCCTGGAGGCACACCACTTCGTGCGCCGGGAAGGGCAGCGGTTCTACCGGCTGGGCAGCGCGCTCTTCGACCTCGCGCAGCAGGCACTGGAGGATCGCGACGTCCGCCGCACCGCGCAATCCGCGCTCGCCGGGCTCAACGCGCGCACCGGGCACACCGTGCACCTCGCGTCCTATGAGGACGGGGAGGTGGTCTACATCGACAAGTTCGAGGGCAGGCATTCGGTGCGGATGTACTCCCGCATCGGGAAACGCGCGCCGCTGCACTGCACCGCCGTCGGCAAGGTGCTGGTCGCGGCGATGACGCCGGAGAAGCAGGCGGACGTGGTGTCGAGGATCGACTTCTTCGTCCGGACGCCGAACACGATCACCACGCCCGAGGCCTACGAGAAGGAACTCGCGCTCGTCGCCGACCGCGGCTACGCGGTGGACAACGCCGAGCACGAGGACTTCATCCACTGCGTCGCCGCGCCCGTTCGCGGCCCGGGCGGCGTGGTACTCGCCGCCGCGTCGGTGTCGGTGCCGAAGGTACTGCTCGACTACGACGGTCTGATGGCGCTCGTGCCGGAACTGATCGCCGCCACCGAAGAAGCTTCCGTCCACAGTGGATGGACGGGGAACCGAAAGGGGAAGTTGGAATGAGCAAGACCGCGATCAGCACGGAGAACGCGCCGAAGCCGGTGGCCGCGTTCTCGCAGGCGGTCCGCAAGGGCAACATCCTGCAGGTGGCCGGCCAGGTCGCCTTCGACCCGGCCACCGGCGCCATCGTCGGCGAGACCGTCGCCGAGCAGACCGAGCAGACCTTCAAGAACATCGAGGCGGTGCTCGAGGCCGCCGGTTCGAGCCTGGCCGACGCGATGATGGTGCGCGTGTACCTGACCGACGTCGACCACTTCGGCGCGTTCAACGAGGCCTACAACAAGCTGATCGGCGAGGCGCCGCACCCGGCCCGCACCACCGTTTACGTCGGCCTGCCCGCCGGGCTGCTGGTGGAGATCGACGTCCTGGCCGTGACGGACTGACCCTCGCGCGTGCTATGAACGGGCCGT
>NZ_LQMT02000060.1:0-28457 GCF_001620365.2 Amycolatopsis keratiniphila subsp. keratiniphila | reverse complement strand
GAACGGCCCGTTCATTGCAGCCGCTAGAGCACGCTCGTGTAGCCGTTCAGGGCGGGCTGCCCACCCAGGTGCGCGAAGAGCACGTTCGACTCCCGCGAGATCTCGCCGCGGGAAACGAGGTCGATCAGCCCCGCCATCGACTTGCCCTCGTACACCGGATCGGTGAGCACGCCCTCCAGTCGCGCCAGCGTCCGGATCGCGTCCAAAGTGGACTCGTCCGGGATACCGTAGATCCCGGCGTGATAGCGCTCGTCCAGTTCGACGTCGCCGATCTCGCCCGCCCCGATCAGGTCCGCGGTCGCCCGCGCGATGCGGGTGATCTGGTCACGCGTTTCCGCCGGCTTCGCCGACCCGTCGATACCGAGGATCCGCCGCGGCTTCCCGGAAAGCGCGGCCCCGGCGACCATCCCCGCCTGCGTGCTGCCGGTCACCGAGCAGACGATCACGGTGTCGAAGAAGACGCCGAGCTCGGCCTCCTGCGCTTCGAGCTCGACGATCCAGTTCGCGAAACCGAGCCCGCCGAGGCGGTGGTCCGAACCGCCGGCCGGGATCGCGTACGGCTTCCCGCCGTCGGCCTCGATCTCCTTGACCGCGTTCTCCCAGCTCTCCTTGAAGCCGACGCCGAATCCGGCCTCGACCATCCGGATATCCGCGCCGAGGATGCGCGAGAGCTGGATGTTGCCGACCTTGTCGTACATCGGGTCGGTCCAGTCGACCCAGCTTTCCTGAACCAGCACGGCCTTGAGCCCGGCCCGCGCGGCGGCCGCGGCGACCTGGCGGGTGTGGTTCGACTGCACGCCGCCGATGGAGATCAGCGTGTCCGCGCCCTGGGCCAGCGCGTCGGCGACCAGATATTCGAGCTTCCGGGTCTTGTTGCCGCCGAACGCGATCCCGGAGTTGACGTCCTCGCGTTTCGCCCAGACCTTCGCGCCGCCGAGATGGGCGGTGAGCCGTTCGAGCGGGTGGACGGGGGAGGGGCCGAACAGCAGCGGGTAGCGGGGGAAATCGGCGAGGGTCATGGCGTCTCCAGGAGGGCTTCGAGTTCGGTCCAGATCGTGGCGGTGATCGCGCAGGCGGCGTCGACGTCGCCTGCTTCGATGGCGTCGGCCAGCTCCGCGTGGCGCTGGACCGACCGGTGGGCGGGCAGGGAGCCGAAGCGCGCGTATTCGAGACGTCGCAACAGCGGCGTGTAGCGGGCCAGCGTCGCGGCGATCGCCCGGTTGCGCGCGGCGGCCACCGGGACGTCGTGGAGCTCGTCGTCGGCGGCGATCGCGGCCGCGATGTCCCCGGCGGCGATCGCGTCGGCGAACCGGGTGTTGGCCGCCCGCATCGCGGCGACCTCCGCCGGTCCCATCCGCGGCGCGCCCGCCCGGACGGCGAACTCGTGCAGCGTCCGCACGAGCTGCAAGGCGTCGCGGACGTCGTCGGGGACGAAGCCCGCCACTCGTGTGTAGCTCTGTGGCTTCGACTCGACCAGACCGTCCTCGATGAGGCGCAGCAAGGCCTGGCGCACCGGCGCCCGGGAAAGGCCCAGCTGCTCGGCGAGGTCGCCGTCGCGCAGGTTCGTGCCCGGCGGCAGCGTCCCGTCGATGATCGCCCGCCGGATGTTCTCGTAGGCCTCGTCCCTGAGGAGGGACCTCGGCACCTTCGCTAACCCACTCACATCTGAAATGTTAGTTGGCGGTGTGCCGGTTCGGTAGTCCGGATGTCAGGAAAGGGTCGNNAAAATGTCCTGAACGACCCTTTCCTGACACTTGAGGGGCGGCGGGGCCTAGTAGACCGGTCCCGTGTACTTCTCGCCCGGCCCCTGCCCGGGCGCGTCCGGCACGGCCGAAGCCTCGCGGAAAGCCTTCTGCAGCGACTGCAGGCCGTCGCGCAACGGGCCGGCGTGCAGGCCGAGGTACTCTGCCGAAGCGGTGACCAGCCCGGCGAGGGCGGTGATCAGGCGACGGGCCTCGTCGAGGTCGCGGTGCGGTGAGCTGGCCGGGTCCTCGTCCGCGAGGCCGAGACGTTCGGCGCCGGCGGAGAGCAGCATGACGGCCGCCCTGCTGATCACCTCGACGCTCGGGATGTCCTCCAGGTCGCGGACGTCCGGGGAATACGGGGGTTGCTGAACGGGTTCATCTGACACGTCTGGTACCCTTCCACGAGCGACCAGCCCCCGAGCGATCGGGGGCGGCAAGTGGAGCCCCGCTCCCACCCGTGTCACCGCCGCAACACCAGGTGTCCGGGTCCGGTCTCGCCAAGACGATTTCGGGCGTCGAGGCGGTGTGTTCGGTTCTGGAGATCGAACACGATCGGAAAGAGTGGGCCCCGCGTACCGCACGGTACCGGGGCCTTAGGTATGTGGGCACCAGGTCGAAACGGTAGAAGAATTTACCTCGAACCAGGGAGGCCCCATCAGCTCCGAGACACGCATCAACGACCGAATCCGGGTTCCGGAGGTCCGCCTCGTCGGGCCGGCCGGTGAACAGGTCGGCATCGTCCGGATCGAAGATGCGCTGCGGCTGGCACAGGAGAACGATCTCGATCTCGTCGAGGTCGCCCCGCAGGCACGCCCGCCCGTATGCAAGCTCATGGACTTCGGCAAGTTCAAGTACGAGAGCGCGCAGAAGGCCCGCGAGTCCCGCCGCAACCAGCAGCTCACCGTCATCAAAGAGCAGAAGCTGCGGCCGAAGATCGACCAGCACGACTACGAGACCAAGAAGGGTCACGTGTCGCGCTTCCTTGCGGCAGGCAACAAGGTCAAGGTCACGATCATGTTCCGCGGTCGCGAGCAGTCCCGGCCGGAACTCGGGTTCCGCCTGCTGCAGAAGCTCGCCGACGAGGTGACCGAGCTCGGCTTCGTCGAGTCGTCGCCGAAGCAGGACGGTCGCAACATGATCATGGTGTTGGCCCCGCACAAGAACGTGAAGCCGCAGAAGGCCGCGAAGGCAGCCAAGGACGAGACGTCCGAGCCGCCCGCCGACGCGTAGCGCCGACCAGCACATGTCAGCGGCACACCGGGCGATACCGGTGTGCCGCCGCACGGAAGAGGACAACGTAATGCCGAAGATGAAGACGCACAGCGGGACGTCCAAGCGTGTCCGCGTCACGGGTTCGGGCAAGCTGCGCCGCCAGAAGGCCGGCCGCCGCCACCTGATGGAGAAGAAGTCCAACAGGCTCACCCGTCGCCTCGAAGGCACGACCGAGATCGCCAAGAACGACGTCGGCCGCGTCAAGCGCCTTCTCGGCCGCTGACACCCCGCACTTTGTAAACGCCGGGCGCCCAGCGCGCCCCCAGATCGACAGGATGGACCCCAGTGGCACGCGTCAAGAGGGCTGTCAACGCCCAGAAGAAGCGTCGCGCGACTCTCGAGCTCGCCAGCGGCTACCGCGGCCAGCGTTCGCGGCTGTACCGCAAGGCGAAGGAGCAGACGCTTCACTCGCTGAACTACGCCTACCGGGACCGTCGTGCCCGCAAGGGTGATTTCCGCCAGCTGTGGATCACCCGCATCAACGCGGCCGCCCGCGCCAACGGCGTGACCTACAACCGCTTCATCCAGGGCCTCAAGGCCGCGGGTGTCGAGGTCGACCGCAAGATCCTCGCGGACCTCGCCGTCAACGACGCCGCCGCGTTCACCGCGCTGGCCGAGCTGGCCAAGGCGAACGTGAACACCGAAGAGAAGAAGTCGGCCTGACCGGCTACAGCGCTCTTCCGCAACCCGGGGCGGCTCCGTTCACCGAACGGACGCCCCGGGTTGTTGCTGCGCGCAAGCTCACCCGCCGGGCCGAGCGTGAGAAGACCGGCCGGTTCCTCGCCGAGGGCGCGAACGCCGTCGAGGCCGCGCTCGAAAACGGCGGCACGGTGTACGAGCTGTTCGTGACCGAACGCGCCGCCGCGCAGCACGAGCGGCTGCTCACCGTCGCGCGTGAGGCGGGCGTCCCCGTCTCGCCGATCACCGATCGCGCCGCCGACGGGTTGTCCGAGACCGTGACACCGCAAGGCATCGTGGCGGTCTGCGCGCTCGTCGACCGTCCACAAGAGACCGTCCTGAAGCCCGGCGCGAAGCTCGTCGTCGTCCTCGTCGATGTCGCCGACCCCGGCAACGCGGGGACCGTGATCCGGGTCGCGGACGCCGCCGGCGCCGACGCGGTCGTCCTAGCCGGGGACAGCGTCGACCCGCACAACGGCAAATGCGTCCGCGCGGCCGCCGGCAGCCTGTTCCACCCCGCCATCACCCGGATCCGGGACGTCGACGCGGCCTTGAAGGCCTGCTCCGCCGCCGGGCTCCGCACCCTCGGCGCGCACGGTTACGCCGACACCGAACTCGATCAGGTGACCTTCGACGAGCCCACCGCGTGGGTCTTCGGCAACGAGGCGCACGGCCTGCCGCGAGAGGTCCTGGAAACGGTCGACCTCGCGGTGAAGATCCCGATGTACGGCCGCGCCGAGAGCCTGAACCTCGCGACGGCCGCGGCCGTCTGTGTGTACACAAATGCGATGGCTTCGCGGGCCGCGGCCACGTAGAGTCTCGGCCATCACGCCGTCGCACCACGACACCAAGGGAGCTCTCATGGAACGCAGTGTTCGTTCCAGCACCTTGTTTACGGCGTAGAGCGCGTTTTCGCACTCCCGAGTGACGGTGTGCCCAGCCCGAGGGTGATCGGGGGCCGCCGTTCGCTGTCCCATAGAATTCAGCAGCTGCTAAACCCATGTGTGCGCTCGCGTGCACCGGACCAGTCCCAGCGGACGCCGAGGAGTTATGTCCGAAGCCAACGACAAGCAGGACCCCCAGGCGGGGGCGCTCGCGCCGGAAACGTTGACGGCCGCCGTCAAACAGGCCGAGACGGATTTCGCGGCCGCGGCGGATCTCGACGCGCTGGCCGCGGTAAAGCCCGCCCACCTCGGGGACCAGTCTCCGCTGCTGCTCGCCCGCCGCGAGATCGGCGCCCTGCCGAAGCAGGAGAAGGCCGAGGCCGGCAAGCGGGTCAACGAAGCGCGCCAGGGCATCCAGTCCGCGTTCGACGCCCGCCGCGCGGTGCTGCAGGCAGAACGTGACGAGAGGGTGCTCCGCGAGGAGGCCGTCGACGTCACCCTGCCGTGGGACCGTGTGCCCCGCGGCGCCCGGCACCCGATCGCGACCCTCTCGGAGCGGATCGCCGACGCGTTCGTCGCGATGGGCTACGAGGTCGCCGACGGCCCGGAGCTCGAAGCCGAGTGGTTCAACTTCGACGCGCTGAACTTCGGCAAGGACCACCCCGCGCGCCAGCTGCAGGACACGTTCTACCTCGGCGAGGAGGACTCCGGCCTGGTGCTGCGGACGCACACCTCGCCGGTGCAGGCCCGCACGCTGCTGCACCGCGACCTGCCCGTGTACGTCGTCTGCCCCGGCCGCACCTACCGGACCGACGAGCTCGACGCCACGCACACGCCGGTGTTCTCGCAGGTCGAAGGCCTCGCGGTGGACAAGGGCCTGACGATGGCACACCTCAAGGGCACCCTCGACGCCTTCGCCCGCGCGATGTTCGGCGGGACCTCGAAGACCCGCCTGCGCCCGCACTTCTTCCCGTTCACCGAGCCGTCGGCCGAAGTCGACGTCTGGTTCGAGGAGAAGAAGGGCGGCCCCGGCTGGGTCGAATGGGGCGGCTGCGGCATGGTCAACCCCAACGTCTTGCGTGCCTGTGGCGTCGATCCCGAGGTGTACTCGGGCTTCGCCTTCGGCATGGGTATCGAGCGCACCCTGCAGTTCCGCAACGGAATTCCGGACATGCGCGACATGGTGGAGGGCGACATCAGGTTCACCCTGCCCTTCGGAACGGAGGCCTGAGTGAAGGTCCCAGCCAGCTGGCTGATCGAACACCTCGACGTCGACGAGGAGGTCACGGCCCAGGATCTGGCCGACGCCTTCGTGCGCATCGGCATCGAGGTCGACGACGTCCGTGAACTCGAACCCGTCACCGGCCCGCTCGTGGTCGGCCGCGTCGCCGAGATCGAGGAGCTCACCGAGTTCAAGAAGCCGGTCCGGTTCTGCCGGGTCGATGTCGGCGAGTCGGAGGACGAGGACGCCGACAAGCCGGACGAGAACCTCGACGACGAGGATGACGACGAAGGTCCTTTCGAGGACGACGGCCCCACGGGGATCAAGACCCGCGGGATCATCTGCGGCGCCTCGAACTTCGCCGAGGGCGACCTGGTCGTCGTCGCGCTGCCCGGCACCGTGCTGCCCGGCGGTTTCGAGATCGGCGCGCGCAAGACCTACGGCCGTCTCAGCGACGGCATGATCTGCTCCGCGAGCGAACTCGGCATCGGCGACGACCACTCCGGCATCCTGGTGCTCCCGCCGAGCACGGCCAGCCCGGGCGAAGACGCGAGCAAGCTGCTCGGCCTCGACGACACCGTTCTCGAGGTCACGCCCACCCCGGATCGCGGCTACACGCTGTCGGTCCGCGGCCTGGCCCGCGAGCTGTCCAACGCGCTCGACGTCCCGTTCGGCGACCCGGCGTCCATCGAGGTCCCTGAGGCCGAGAGCGACGCCTGGCCGGTGCACCTCGAAGACACCGAGGGCTGCAAGCGGTTCGTCCTCCGCCGGGTCAAGAACCTCGACGCGACCGCGCCGACGCCGTGGTGGATGCGCCGCCGCCTGATGCTGGCGGGCATCCGCTCGATCTCGCTCGCGGTGGACGTGACCAACTACGTCATGCTCGAGCTCGGGCACCCGCTGCACGCGTTCGCGACCGGTTCGGTCAAGGGCGATCTGGTGGTGCGCAAGGCGAAGCCGGGCGAGAAACTGACCACTTTGGACGATGTCGAGCGCACGCTCGACGCGGACGACGTGGTGATCGCCGACGACAGCGGGGTCATCTCGCTGGCGGGCACGATGGGCGGCGCGTCGACCGAGATCACCCCGGAGAGCACCGACGTGCTGCTCGAAGCGGCGCACTGGGACCCGTCGTCGATCAGCCGGACGGCCCGCCGTCACAAGCTGTTCTCCGAGGCGGCCAAGCGGTTCGAGCGCTACACCGACCCGCAGCTGTGCGCGGTGGCCGTCGAGCTCGCCGCACGCCTGCTGCGTCAGTACGGCGAGGGCTCGATCCCGCCCGGCCGCACCGACGAGGGCGGCGTCGAGCCGAACCCGCCGGTGACCATGCCGATCAGCCTGCCCGACCAGGTGGCCGGGGTGCGCTACGAGCGCGGTGTCACGGTCAAACGACTCTCGCAGATCGGCTGCAAGGTCAACGTGGGCACGTCGGAGGACGGCACCGCCCTGGTGACCGCGGTCCCGCCGAGCTGGCGTGGCGACCTGGTGCAGCCCGCCGACCTCGTCGAGGAGGTGCTCCGGCTGGAGGGCTACGACAGCATCCCGTCGGTGCTGCCCGACGCCCCGGCGGGCCGGGGCCTCACCGACGTGCAGCGTCGTCGCCGCTCGGTCGCGCGTGCGCTGGCGGAGAACGGCTACGTCGAGGTGCTGCCCTTCCCGTTCATCTCGGACTCGGTCTGGGACGCGTTCGGGCTGCCCGAGGACGACGTCCGCCGCAGCACCGTGAAGGTCCGTAACCCGCTGGAGGCGGACAAGGACCGAATGGCGAGCACCCTCCTGCCCGGGCTGCTGGAAACGCTGCAGCGCAACATTTCCCGTGGTTTCAAGGATGTCTCGCTGTTCCACATCGGACAGGTCGTGCTGCCCGGGCCGAATCCGATCCCGATGCCTTCGCTCGGGGTGGACCGGCGCCCGACCGACGAGGAGCTCGCGGTACTGGAGGCGGCGGTCCCGCCGCAGCCGCTGCACGTCGCCGTCGTGCTGGCGGGTCAGCGTGCCCGCGCCGGCTGGTGGGGCGCGGGCGAGCAGGCGAACTGGGCCGACGCGGTCCAGGCCGCCCGGCTGGTGGCGCAGGCCGCCGGTGTCGAGCTGACCACGGCCGCGGCGGATCAGCCGCCGTGGCACCCCGGCCGCTGCGCGCAGCTGCGGGTGGGGCAGTGGCCCGTCGGTTACGCCGGTGAGCTGCACCCCAAGGTCGTCGAGGCGCTCGGGTTGCCGCCGCGCACCGTCGCGATGGAACTCGACCTGGACGCGATCCCGATCCCGGACGGCCGTCCGGCGCCGCAGATCTCGGCGTACCCGCCGGTGTTGCTCGACGTCGCCCTCGTCGCGGAGTCGGATGTGCCGTCGGCGGATCTGGCCGAGGCGCTGCGCGACGGCGCGGGCGAACTGCTCGAGGACATCACGCTGTTCGACTCGTACCAAGGCGAGCAGGTGGGCGAGGGCAAGCGTTCGGTGGCGTACAAGCTGCGGTTCCGTGCCGCGGACCGCACGCTGACCGTCGACGAGGCCACCAAGGCCCGTGACGCCGCCGTCGCGGTCGCCGGCGAACGCTTCGGCGCGAGCCTGCGGGCCTGACCCGGTAGTCCCGTGAAGGCCCCCTTCCCTCGGCTCAGTCCAGGGAAGGGGGCCTTCACGCGCTTCAGGTGTGGCAAAGTGAGGACTTGTGTCACGTCCAGACGGCCGGTCCAGTATCCAAGACATCGCCCGCGCCAGGCTGAGCGACGGTTTCGTCGGCAGGGTCGGGGAACGTGAGGACTTCCGGGACAATCTGGGGTTGTCCGGAGACGACCGGCGCCGCCGGTACCTGTACTCGGTGCACGGTCTCGCCGGAGTCGGGAAGTCCTTCCTCCTCGACCAGCTTCGCGGTATCGCCGAGGAAGCCCGCGCCGCCGTCGGGTTCGCCGACGACCGGCAGCAGGATCTGCCCGCGACACTGGTCAAACTGGCGAAGGACCTCGCTCGCGGCGGGTACGAGATGCGCCGCTTCGAGAAACGCTACGAGTCGTATCTCAAGGCGAGGGAACGGCTGCACAGCGATCCGCAGGCACCGGCCGCCGGGCGCGAACTGGTGACGAAGACCGTCGTCAAGGCCGGGCTCGGCGTCGCGAAGACACTGCCCGGCGGCAGCATCGCCGCCGACGCGATCGACGCGGACGCGACGGCGAAACAGCTGGAGCAGCTCCAGGTCTACCTCGCGGCGAAGTTCAAGCGGAAGGCCGATGTCCAGCTGCTCCTCGAACCGGCGGAGGAGCTCACCAAACCGTTCGTCGAAGATCTGTGGCGCATCCCGGAGACGCGGCAGATCGCGCTGTTCTTCGACACCTTCGAGCGAACCGCGCCGGTGCTGGAGACCTGGCTGCTCGACCTGCTCGCCGGGCTGTACGGCGATCTGCCGCAGAACCTGGTGCTCACCGTCGCGGGCCAGTTCCCGCTGGACGAGGCGAACTGGAACCGGCACGCGCCGCTGGTACGTGAGATCGAACTCCGGCCGTTCACCGAGCCGGAGGCACGGCGCCTGCTCGCCGAACACGGCATCACCGACGAACAGGTCATCGAGATCGTCCTGCGCCTGACCGACGGCCTGCCCGTCCTGGTCGCCATGCTGGCCCGCGGGAACCCGGCCGGAGCGGACGCCGTCGGCGATCCCAGCGACGACGCGGTCAAGCGATTCCTGCACTGGGTCCCGGAAAAGGCGAGGAAGGACATCGCCGCCACCGCGTCGCTGCCCCGCTTCCTCGACGAGGACGTCATCGGCGTGCTGACCGGGAAGGAGACCGCGGGGGAGACCTTCCGCTGGCTGCGGGAACTGCCGTTCGTCGGGCGCCGCGAGCTTCCGGTCCGCTACCACCCGGTGGTCCGCGGCCCGATGGTGCGCCTGGAACGCGGACGTTCGCCCGCCGAATTCGCCGAACGCCACCTTCGGCTCGCCGAGTACTACGAAGGCCGATGCGCCGAACTCGGCCTGAGCAGCCATCGCGACGCCTGGAGCGACGAGCGCTGGCAGAAGAGGAAACTCGAACAGACCTATCACCGGCTCTGCGGCGCCCCGGCCGACGCGCTGCCGGACGCGCTGCTCGGCGCGGCCGAGATGATCACCAGCGGTACAGCCCCCGCACGCGCCTGGGCGCGCATGATGGAGCAAGCCGGTTCCGACGCGGACGCGCCCTCGGTGCTGGGCTGGGGCCAACGGCTGACCGCCGCGATCGGCGACGGCGACGGACCGCGGGAGATCCCGGTGCTCGACCTGCTCGCCGGCGCGGGCGAGCTCGACACCCCACGGCTTTCGACGGTGATCCGACGGCGTGCCTGGGCCTACGAAGGCCAAGACGACATCGCCGCGGCGACACGGGACTTCGACCGGGCCCTCGATCTGAACCCCGCCGACCCCTACGCGTGGAGCGATCGGGGCAACCTGTTCCGCAACGAGGGTGACTGGGAACGGGCGTTGCCGGATCTGAACCGGGCGATCGAACTCGACCCCGGGTACGCCTATTCGTGGCGTGGACGCGGTTCCGCCCGTGCCGAGCTCGGCGATCTCGACGGAGCGATGGCCGACCTCGACGAGGCCGTCCGGCTGCAGCCCGACCACACGTGGGCGTACGCCATCCGGAGCGAGGTGCACTTCAAACGCGGCGACATCCGGAAGGCGATCGACGAGATCGACATCGCGATCCGGCTCGACCCCGACTACGCCTGGGCCGTCCACTACCGGGCCACGCTGTTCGCCGAGCTGGGAGACGAGGACGAAGCGCTCGCCGGTCACCGCGCTGCCGTCGCCCTGCGCCCCAAGGACGTCTACTACCTGACCGAGCTGGCCTTGTTCCTGGAGCGGACAGAAGACGGGGAAGCCGCGTCGGCGGCCTTCGACGCGATCGTCGCGGCGGACCCCGGGAGCGCCAGGGCCCACGCGATCCGGGCCGCCTTCCACCACCGCGGCGAACGGAACCGGCTTGCCGTCGACGGTTTCACCGCCGCGCTGCGGATCGACCCGGACTACGAATGGGCTTACTACATGCGCGGCCAGGCGCACCACAATCTGGACGAGTACCGAACGGCACTCGCCGACTTCGACCGGGCCATCGAGCTGGCTCCCGACGACGCCGAGAACCATCTGCAACGAGGGGCGGTGCTTAGCAGGCTCAACGAGAACAGTGCCGCGATGGGCTCGTTGAGCCGCGCGATCGAACTCGACCCCGGCAACGAGTGGGCCCACAGCTGGCGTGCTCTGGCCCACGAGCGATCCGGCGACTTCCCGGCGGCTCTCGCCGACATCGACGTCGCCGTCTCAGCGAATCCAGGGCTGGCCTTCTTCCACACCAGCCGCGGCGACATCCTCAGATACCTCGACCGGCACGACGACGCCAGGGCGGCACTCGACGAAGGGGTTCGCCTTGGCCAGGACGGTGGGTACGCCTTGTACCGGCGCGCCCGCCATCGCTTCCTCTTCGGTGACCTGGAAGGCGCCCTGTCCGACACGGAAAGCGCGCTGGAAGCAGGGCACGACGAGAGGGCTCGGGCCCTGCGCGCCGACATCCGCTGCCGGGCGGGCGAGTACGAGGAGGCCATCCGCGAACTGCGCGAACTGGTCGCCTCGGATCCCGAGGACTCCGAATACCGCGAGAGCCTCGGGGAGGCCTTGCTGTTCGCGGGGGAGCTCGACGAGGCGGAGACGCTCCTGGCCCCGCTCGCCCCGGAGTTCGGCTGGGCGCACAACCTCCTCACCCTCGTCTGGCTGAAGACCGGGAAGACGGAAGAAGCCCGCCAGGCGCTGAACGAAGGCCTCGACAAGGCCAACGCCCGGATCTCGACCGGCGCCTTCGACTGGGACGTCCAGCTCCAACCGCTCTTCTACCTCCTCGTCCTCGGACGTGAGGACGAAATGACCCGTGACCTCAAGGCCCTGCTCGAAAAGGGCGCGCCACAGGAGACACGCTTGGAGCTGCTTCGCGATCTCAAGGAGCTACGAGTGCTGTTGCCCGAACTCGGTGGCGTGATCGAGGAGCTCATCGCCCTCGTCCCCAGGCCGGTGCTCACCCTCCCAGGTGCTTGAGCGCCTCCTTCCTGGACAGAGTGGACAGTGCCGGATGCGCGGCGGCGAACGCGCGCACCCAGTCCGGCTCGGTCTTCGCGTACTCGCGCAGGGCCCAGCCGATTCCCTTGCGCAGGAAGAAGTCCTTGTCGTCGATGTTCGCCTCGACGGCACGGGTGAGCAGGTCGGTGTCCGTTCCGCCCTTGGCGCCGATCTGGCAGATGACCGCGGTGCGGCGACGCCATCGGTCCTCGTCGTAGGCCCAGGTCAGCATCAGCGTGGTCACCGTCTCCGGCTCCGCGCGCAGGATCGGGCCGACCCGGCGGATGGCGACCTCGTCCACGTAATCCCACCAGGCGCCCGTCACGATCATCTCCTCGTACAGGCCGAGCAGGTCGCCGTCCTGCCAACGGGCGTACGCGCGATGCCCGGAAAGGGCGATCGCCGCATAGCGCTCCTCCCGGAACTCGGCCTCTCGCCACAACGTGAGAATTGCCGTCGAAAAGCTCACACGATCGGGTAGCGGATGTTCGGCGTAGAGCCGCTTCAGCAAGGCGGCACGAGGCGGGGACGCCACACCGAGGAACGGCATTTCCGACTTCATGTACGCCCGCATCGACGGCGCCTTTTCCGGATCGGCCAGCGCGGCCAAACCGTTGCGAACCGCCGAAACCAGGCTTTTCACCTCGTCCATGCGCTCTCCTTTCCCCAGTGGGCGCCGCGAGCGTACGACAGGGGACCGACAAGACTGATATGCCCGGATCGAGGATCGGATACCGACTAAAGAGGGATGGCGGTCAACGTGTCGGTCAGCGAGATTGAAGCCGGTTCTCGGTAGCTTCGGCCCGACCGGGTCGAACGCGGACGAAAAGGAACACAGTGAAGAAATTCGTTGCCGCCCTGGCGGTCGCGGGGATCGGCGTCGGCACCATGGCGCTCGCTCCCTCCGCCACGGCCGCCTCGGCGTCGGACTTCGATCCGAAGCCCATCTCCTGGGGAGCCTGTACGCGCCCGAGCCTGGTGAAGGCCGGCGCGGAATGCGGTTTCCTCGAGGTCCCGCTGGACTACGCGAAGCCGGGCGGGGAGAAGATCTCGATCGCCGTCTCGCGGGTGAAGCACAAGTCCGCCCAGTCGCAGGGGGTCATGCTGGTCAACCCCGGCGGCCCCGGCGGTTCGGGCCTCGGCCTGTCGACGCTCGGCCGGGCCGTCCCCAAGAAGGCGGGCGAGGAGTACGACTGGATCGGCTTCGACCCGCGTGGCGTGGGGGAGAGCAAGCCGTCGCTGACCTGCGACGGGAACTACGCCTCCTACAACCGCCCGCAGTACGTGCCGACCACGCGCGCCATCGAGACGGCGTGGCGCGAGAAGGCCAAGGGCTACGCGAAGGCGTGCGCCAAGAACGGCGCGATCCTCGACCACATCAAGACCATCGATGTGGCGAAGGACGTCGACAGCCTGCGCAAGGCGCTGGGCGAGAAGCAGATCAACTACTACGGCTTCTCCTACGGCACCTACCTCGGGCAGGTCTACAGCACGCTGTTCCCGCAGAACGTGCGGCGGATGGTGTTCGACGGCACCGTCGACCCCCGCGACGTCTGGTACAAGGCGAACCTGAACCAGGACATCGCCTTCGACAAGAACATCAAGATCTACTTCGGCTGGCTCGCGAAGTACGATGACGTCTACCACCTCGGCAAGACCGCCGCCGCGGTCGAGAAGCTGTGGTACGCCGAGCAGAAGAAGCTGTACGACAAGCCCGCGGGCGGCGTCATCGGCGGATCCGAATGGACGGACATCTTCCTTCAGGCCGGCTACTACGTCTTCGGCTGGGAAGACATCGCGAACGCCTTCTCGGGCTGGGTGCACAAGGGTGACTGGCAGACCCTGAAGGGCCTGTACGACGACTCCAACCCGCCGGGCCAGGACAACGGTTACGCGGTGTACGCGGCCGTGCAGTGCACCGACGTGGCGTGGCCGCAGAGCTGGCCCCGCTGGAAGTTCGACAACTGGGTCACGCACTTCCGGGCGCCGTTCGAGACCTGGGGCAACGCCTGGTTCAACGCGCCGTGCCTCGACTGGCCCGCGAAGCCGGGCAAGCCGGTGGAGATCGACGGCAGCAAGGTCCCCGGCATCCTGCTGGTCAACGAGGAGAACGACGCCGCGACGCCGTACCCCGGCAGCCTCGAGGTCCGCAAGCGCTACCCGAACTCCAGCCTGATCAGCGCTCCGGGCGGCACGACGCACTCGGGCTCGCTGTCCGGTGTGTCCTGTGTGGACGACAAGATCGCGGACTACCTGCTGACCGGAAAGCTGCCCGTGCGCAAGCCGGGCAACGGTTCGGACGTGCAGTGCGCCCCGGTCCCGCAGCCGGTTCCGGCCGGTGCTTCCGCGGCCGCGAAGTCGGACGTGCCGTCTTCGGTCGCCGAAGTGAAGAAGGAGGCGCTGGCTCAGGCGCTGCCTTTCTGAGCCTTCGTCAGGGTTGTTTCGATGCCCCGGTCCGGGTTTTCCGGACCGGGGCATTTCCTTGCTCTGATGCTTCTCAGCAGTGGCTCTTCAGCCGCATGCTGTGGATGCGGTCGAAGAACCCGGCGTCGAACGATCCCTCGGCGAACCACCAGTGCCACACGTTCTTGACGGTGCCCTTGACGAACTTCGTGTCACCGCCGTGATGGATGGGCCCGAGGACGATGCCGTTGCTGTCCAAGGTGTTCACCCACATCAGCCAAGCGTCGTTGCTGTCGCTGCTGACGATCGTCGCTTCGAACGAAGCGCTGCCGTTGCGCCTGAGGGTCCATTTCGCGTTTTCCATCGTGCAGTCGCCTGCCTGGATGCGACCCCAGGTGAACCAGCAGGAATCCGCTCCGGTGCAGGTGGCCAGTGCGGTGGTGGACGCCGTCGTGCCTGCCGAGGCGGGCGTGGCGAAGACGGTCCCGATCGCGAGTACGAGCATTGTCACGAAAAGCGCCATCCGACGTGCTTTTGTCGTCATCTTTCCTCCCCATCGTGGACGAACCGATGAGCAAAGCTAACCCGCGGGTGATCACGGTCAGGATCACTTAGGTGCGGCAACGGGGGTGGCCGATAGGGCCGTGACCGGCCCCCTCGCGCTCGTGAAAGCGAGGAAAGTTCCGGTCACGCACCGAATCCCCTCGCCGCACCGGCGAATTGTCGGGCCCGCCCGTTACCGTCCCCGGCATGACCATCGTCGAAGAGCACCGGACCGAGATCCGGGTGCAGGACACCGTTTATCGCATCGAGGTCGCCGCCCGTGAGGGTGGCGGCGCGGCCGGCGAAGACCGCTGGGTGACCGTAATGGTCGGCGGAGCCGGACCGCTGGAAGAGCCTGTCGCCGAAGGCAGGCTCGATATCGACGCCGAAGCCGTACCGGCCTTGGCGACCGTCCTTTCCGACACACTGCTGGCGTTCGCCGGGCGGACCACCGGCCGGAACGGCCGCCGAAGATCGGCGGACCGCCCCGCGCAGCAGGGCCTGCCGTGGTCCGACGAGCTGGATGCCGAACTGGAAAGCCGTTGGCTCGCCGGGGAAAGCGTCGAGGAGATCGCGCGGCGGTTCGAGCGGACACCGGGCGGGATCCGGGCCCGGTTGCCCAGGGTCGGTTGTGACCCGGAGCGCCGTGGCGCCTATCTCCCCATCCCGCCGAGCCAACGAGAGGTGGCGGAAATCGGCTGAACACCGGTGGTCGCGAGGGTCTTCGGTCCCTCGCGACCACCCTCAGTCCACTATGGACGCCGCCCCGCGTTCGGCCCGTGCGGCCATCTCCCGGAGATGCTCGATCAGCTCCGGCGGTTCGTGCACGGTGAATTCGCAGCCGAGCCCGAGAATCCGGAACGCGAGCCAGTCCAGGGTGTCCGTGCCCGCGTGGAAGACGCAGGTCTCGTCGTCCAGCGATTCCAATTCGCCGAACCCCTCGCCGATCGCGGGGGCGACCTGGCCGATCGGCGCGTGCAGGGTCACGCGTGCGCTATAGGTGGGAAGGAGGCTGTACATCCTGTCGGTGACATAGGCCGCCACGTCCTCGGCGGGTGGCTGTCTCGGGGTGGCCCGGCCGCCGGTCGCCCGTGGTTCCGAGATCCGGTCCGCGCGGAAGATCCGCCAGCCGTCCCGGTCGAGGTCGTAGCCGAGCAGGTACCAGCGGCGTCCGGCGGAGACGAGCCGGTGCGGTTCGACGTGCCGCCGGGATTCGGTCCCGTCGCCGGTGCGGTAGGTGAACCGGGTCCGCTCGGTGTTGGCGATCGCGCCCGCGAAGACGGTGAGGTGTTCCGGATCCACCGCGGGGCCCGTGCCGGGGAGCGGCACGGTCGCGGCGCCCAGCGCGCCGACGCGATAACGCAGCCGCGAAGGCAGCACCTGTTCGAGTTTGGCCAGTGCCCGCACCGAAGACTCCTCGATACCCGAGATCGCCTGGCCGGCGGCGCCACGGAGACCGACCGCGATCGCGACGGCCTCTTCGTCGTCGAGCAGCAGCGGTGGCATCGCCGCGCCGGCGCCCAGCCGGTAGCCGCCCTCGGCGCCTCGTGACGCTTCGACGGGGTAACCGAGCTCACGCAGCCGGTCGATGTCGCGCCGGATGGTCCGCGGACTGACCTCCAGCCGTTCGGCGAGCTCGCTGCCGGGCCACTCGCGCGGGGTCTGCAGGAGCGAAAGCAGGCTGAGCAGCCGGGCGGGTGTGTCGGTCATGCGGTCAAGGATGCCTCGTACGGAGTGCCGTATCGGGTGAGCCACACGACTTTGTTTGATTGAACTTGCATGGGAGTGCATAATCATGCGTATGACGGTGAAGATCGCGGTGGCCGGAGCCAGCGGGTACGCGGGCGGCGAACTCCTGCGCCTGCTGCTGACCCATCCCGAAGTCCAGATCGGCGCGCTCACCGCGGCCAGCTCCGCGGGCACGCCGCTCGTCCAGCATCAGCCGCACCTCGCGCCACTGGCGGACCGGGTCCTGCTGGAGACGACCCCGGAGACCCTGGCCGGGCACGACGTCGTCTTCCTCGCCCTGCCGCACGGCCACTCCGGTGCCATCGCCGCGCAGCTGGGCCCGGAGGTCCTGGTGGTCGACCTCGGTGCGGACCACCGCCTCTCGGACGCGGCCGACTGGCAGCGCTGGTACGGCGGTGACCACGCCGGGCAATGGCCGTACGGGCTCCCCGAGCTCCCCGGCGCCCGCGAACGTCTCGCCGGGACCAAGCGCATCGCGGTCCCCGGCTGCTTCCCGACCGGCGGTTCGATCGCCCTCGCCCCGGCGCTCGCCGCGGGCCTGATCGAGCCGGAGGTCAACGTCGTCGCCGTCACCGGGACGTCGGGCGCGGGCAAGAGCCTGAAGCCGAACCTCCTCGGTTCGGAGGTGATGGGTTCGGCCACCGCGTACGGCGTCGGCGGCGCCCATCGGCACACCCCCGAGTTCGCGCAGAACCTCTCGGCGGTCTCGGGTGAGCGGGTCAAGGTCTCGTTCACCCCGGTGCTGGCCCCGATGCCGCGCGGGATCCTCACTACCGCGAGCTCCGCGCTCAAAACCGATCTCGACGCCGAAGGCGCTCGCGCGGTCTACGAAAAGGCGTACGCCACCGAGCCGTTCGTCCAGCTGCTGCCCGAGGGCCGGTGGCCGTCCTCGGCTTCGGTGGTCGGCTCGAACAACGTCCAGCTGCAGGTCACCGTCGACGCCGACACCCGGCGCCTGATCGTGGTCGCGGCCATCGACAACCTGACCAAGGGCACCGCGGGCGGCGCCGTCCAGTCGATGAACATCGCCCTCGGCCTCCCCGAAACCACCGGACTACCGACCGTAGGAGTCGCTCCGTGACCGTCACCCAGCCGAAGGGATTCCGTGCCGCGGGCGTCGCCGCCGGGATCAAGGCCGAGGGCAAGCTCGACCTCGCGCTCGTCGTCAACGACGGGCCGCTGCAGGTCGCGGCCGGCGTCTTCACGCGCAACGTGATCAAGGCCGCGCCCGTCCTGTGGTCGCAGGAAGTGCTCAAGCAGCAGCGGCTCAAGGCCGTCGTCCTCAACTCCGGCGGCGCGAACGCCGCCACCGGCCCCGGCGGTTTCCAGGACACCCACCAGACCGCCGAGAAGGTCGCCGAACTCCTCCAGGCGGGCGCGATCGAGGTCGCGGTCTGCTCGACCGGCCTGATCGGTGAGCGGCTGCCGATGGACGCGCTGCTCTCCGGTGTGGACACCGCCTTCGCCGGACTGGGCACCGGTGACGACGCCGACCTCGCCGCCGCCACCGCGGTCATGACCACCGACACCAAGCCGAAGCAGGCGGCCGCGAAGCACGAAAGCGGCTGGAGCGTCGGCGGGTTCGCCAAGGGCGCGGGCATGCTCGCCCCGAACCTCGCGACGATGCTCTCCGTCCTCACCACCGACGCGGTCGTCAAGCCCGAAGTCCTGGACAAGGCCCTGCGTGCCGCCACCGGCGTGACCTTCGACCGGCTCGACGTCGACGGCGGGACCTCCACCAACGACACGGTGCTCGTCCTCGCGTCCGGCGCCAGCGGTGTCGAGCCGACCGAGGCCGAACTGACCGAACTCCTCACCACCGTCAGCCTCGACCTCGTGCTGCAACTGCGCGCGGACTCCGAGGGCGCGACCAAGTACGTCGACGTCACGGTCACCGGCGCGGCGAGCGAGTCCGACGCCATCGCCGTCGGCCGGACGATCGCCGAAGACAACCTGGTCAAGACCGCCCTGTTCGGTTCTGACCCGAACTGGGGCCGCATCGCCATGGCGCTGGGCCGCGTGAAGGCGGAGATCGACCCGGAGAAGGTCGCCATCGCGATCAACGGTGTCACCCTGTTCGCCAAGGGCACCACCGCGGCGGACCGTTCCGTAGCGGATCTCTCGGGCCGTGACATCCAGATCGTCGTCGACCTCGGCCTCGGCGAAGGCGGGGCGACGATCTACACGACCGACCTCTCGCACGCGTACGTCGAAGAGAACAGCGCGTACTCGTCATGAGCCCTTCCGAATCCACCGTCCCCGCGGACGAGCGGCTCGCGACGGCCGCCGAGAAGGCCTCGATCCTCATCGAGGCACTGCCCTGGTTACAGCGTTTCCACGGAGCCACCGTCGTCGTGAAGTACGGCGGCAACGCGATGATCGACGAGAGTCTCAAGCAGGCCTTCGCCGAGGACATGGTCTTCCTGCGCACGGTCGGGCTGCGCCCGGTGGTGGTGCACGGCGGCGGCCCGCAGATCACCGCGATGCTCAACCGGCTCGGCGTCGAAGGCGAGTTCAAGGGCGGCCTGCGCGTCACCACGCCCGAGACCATGGACATCGTCCGCATGGTGCTGACCGGCCAGGTCAGCCGGGAACTGGTCGGCCTGATCAACGCGCACGGCCCGTACGCGGTCGGCATCTCCGGCGAGGACGCGCGGCTGTTCACCGCCGAGCGCAAACAGGCCACTGTGGACGGTGTGCCCGTCGACATCGGGCTCGTCGGCGAGGTTTCCGAGGTGAACCCGGACGCCGTGCTCGACATCGTCAACGCGGGCCGGATCCCGGTGGTGTCCACCGTGGCCCCGGACGTCGACGGCGTCGTGCACAACATCAACGCCGACACCGCGGCCGGCGCGCTGGCGGCGGCGCTGGGCGCGGAAAAGCTCGTCGTGCTCACCGACGTCGAAGGTCTCTACGCCAACTGGCCGGATCGCGGTTCGCTGGTCGACAGGATCCGCGTGGACCGCCTCGAAACCCTGCTTCCCGGCTTGGCCAGCGGCATGATCCCGAAGATGGAGGCCTGCGTGCGCGCCATCCGCGGCGGCGTCCGCCGCGCGCACGTGATCGACGGCCGCATCGCCCATTCGGTATTGCTGGAGGTCTTCACCTCCCGCGGCATCGGTACCATGGTCTTCCCCGAAACGGAGCTCCCGTGACCACGTACAAGTCCAATGTAGACGGCCAGGAGCACTGGAAGTCGTCCCTCATGGACAATTACGGCACCCCGGCGCTGACCCTGGTCCACGGTGAGGGGGCGAGGGTCTGGGACGCCGACGGCAAACCGTACGTCGACCTGCTGGGCGGCATCGCGGTCAACGCGCTCGGCCACGCGCACCCCGCCGTGGTCGCCGCGGTCACCGAGCAGATCGCGAAACTCGGCCACACCTCGAACCTCTACGTGAACCCGGTCGCCGTCGAACTGGCCGAGACCCTCCTGGACGTCGCCGGCCTGTCCGGCAACGCGAAGGTGCTGTTCGTCAACTCCGGCGCGGAGGCCAACGAAGCCGCGCTGAAGATCAGCAGGCTCACCGGGCGGACCAAGATCGTCGCGTGCGAAGGTGCCTTCCACGGCCGCACCATGGGCGCGCTGACGCTGACCGGGCAGCCGTCGAAGCGGGACGCGTTCGAGCCGCTGCTACCCGGCGTCACCCACGTTCCCTATGGTGACGTCGACGCGCTTCGCGCCGCGGTGGACACCGAGACGGCGGCGGTGTTCCTCGAGCCGATCCTCGGGGAGGCGGGCGTCGTCCCGGCGCCGGACGGCTACCTGCAGGCCGCACGGGAGATCACCAAGGCGACCGGCACCCTGCTGATCCTCGACGAGGTGCAGACCGGCATCGGCCGCACCGGCGCGTGGTTCGCCTTCCAGCACACCGGCATCGTCCCGGACGTCATCACACTGGCCAAGGGCCTCGGCGGCGGGCTGCCGATCGGCGCGGTCATCGGCGTCGGCGAGGCGGGGGAGCTGGTGAAGCCGGGGCAGCACGGCACCACCTTCGGCGGCAATCCGGTTTGTTGCGCCGCCGGGCTCGCCGTGCTCAAGACCATCGCCAAGGACAACCTGAACGACCACGTTTCCGCACTGGGCAAGGACATCGCCTCCCGCGTGGAGGAACTCGGCCACCCGCTGGTGTCCGGGGTCCGCGGCGCCGGGCTGCTGCTCGGCATCGCCCTGCGCGAACCGGTCTCGGCGAAGGTCGCCAAGGCCGCGCAGGACGCGGGGTACCTGGTCAACCCGATCGCACCCGACACCATCCGGCTGGCACCACCGCTGATCCTGAGCGCCGACGAGGCCGCGGGATTCCTCGAAGCCCTTCCCGGGGCGCTCGATTCCACCACCACCTAGGACAGAGACGACAAGCATGCTCCGCAACTTCCTCCGTGACGACGATCTCAGCCCTGCCGAACAGGCCGAGATCCTGGACCTCGCCGACCAGCTGAAGGCCGAGCCCTTGAGCTCGCGCGCGCTGGAGGGCAAGTCCGTCGCGGCGATCTTCGAGAAGAACTCCACCCGGACCCGGTTCTCCTTCGAGGTGGGCATCGCCCAGCTCGGCGGCAACCCGGTCATCGTCGACGGCCGCTCGATGCAGCTCGGCCGCGAAGAGACCATCGAGGACACCTCACGGGTGCTTTCGCGGTACCTGGACGCGATCGTCTGGCGGACCTTCGCCCAGAAGCGCATCGACGCGATGGCCTCGGCGGCAAGCATCCCGGTGATCAACGCGCTCACCGACGAGTTCCACCCGTGCCAGGTGCTCACCGACCTGATGACCATCCGCGAGCGCAAGGGCAAGCTCGCCGGGCTCACCCTGGTGTACCTCGGCGACGGCGCCAACAACATGGCGCATTCGCTGCTGTTGGGCGGGACCACGGCGGGGATGCACGTGCGCGTCGTCTCGCCGGAGGGTTTCCAGCCGGATCAGCAGGTCATGCTCGACGCCAAGCACCGTTCGACGGAGACCGGCGGCAGCACCACGGTCTTCACCGACCCGTACGCCGCCGTCGAAGGCGCGGACGTCGTCGTCACCGACACCTGGACCTCCATGGGCCAGGAGAACGACGGTCTCGACCGGGTCGGCCCGTTCCGTGAGCTGCAGGTCAACTCCGCGCTGATGCGCCGCGCCGCGGACGAGGCGATCGTGTTGCACTGCCTGCCCGCGCACCGCGGCTGGGAGATCACCGACGAGGTCATCGACGGTCCGGCGAGCGCGGTCTGGGACGAGGCCGAAAACCGGCTGCACGCGCAGAAGGCGCTGCTGGTGTGGCTCATGGACGAGAAGCGACGATGACCGGCAGCAGGGTCACCCGGCAGGCCCGGATCACCGAGCTCGTGTCCTCGATGGCCATCCGCAGCCAGACGGAGCTCGCGAAGCTCCTGGCCGCGGAGGGTATCGACGTCACACAGGCGACGCTTTCCCGCGACCTCGACGAACTGGGCGCGGTGAAGCTCCGAGGTGCCGATTCCGGGGCACCGGTGTATGTCATTCCGGAGGACGGCAGCCCGGTACGCGGAGTGCAGGGCGGTACTTCCCGGCTTTCGCGGCTGCTCGCCGAACTGCTCGTTTCGGCGGACTCGTCGGGGAACCTGACGGTGCTGCGCACCCCGCCGGGGGCGGCGCAGTTCCTGGCCAGCGCCATCGACAGGGCGGCGCTGGAGGAGGTCGTCGGCTCGATCGCCGGCGACGACACGGTCGCGGTGATCGCCAGGGAACCGCTGTCCGGCAAAGACCTGGCCGAGCGTTTCATGGCGCTGGCCCGACGGTCGTCCACAGTGGACGGCGGTGAGGAGACCGAAGGTGACTCCTGACGGGTTCGCCTTCCCGGATGACCCGGAGAAGCTGGTCATCACTTTCGACGAGGGTGTGCCGGTGGCCATCGACGGGGAGACCGTGACGCTGCTGGAGGCCTTCCAGCAGCTGAACCTGCGTGTCGGCGCCTTCGGGCTCAAAGGACGCGAGATCTACGAGGGGCCGGCCGCGATCGCATTGGTCACCGCGCACGAGGAACTGCAAAAGGTCAGTACCGGGCGGGTGTCCGGCGAGGTGCGGCTGGTCCTGCACCGCGGGAACGCGGTCGTCAACTCCGCGCGCGACGAGCGCGCGCTGTACGACTTCACCACAGGCGCTACCTTCGACCGGTCAGCCGCCTGAAGAGAACCAAGGAATTCGAGGAGTGTTGTGAGCGGGAATGAGCAGCCGGTGCAGCTGTGGGGCGGCCGGTTCGCCAGCGGACCGGCCGAGGCGATGGCGGCGCTGAGCGCGTCGACCCATTTCGACTGGCGGCTGGCGCCGTATGACATCGCCGGGTCGCGGGCCCACGCGCGGGTGCTGCGGAAGGCGGGGCTGCTCACCGAAGACGAGCTGACCGGCATGCTCGCCGCGCTGGACACCCTCGCGCAGGACGTCGCCTCGGGCGCGTTCACCCCGACCGTCGCCGACGAGGACGTCCACACCGCGCTCGAACGCGGCCTCCTGGAGCGGGCGGGCACCGAACTCGGCGGCAAGCTGCGGGCGGGCCGTTCGCGCAACGACCAGGTCGCGACGCTGTTCCGGATGTGGCTGCGCGACGCCGCCCGCCGGGTGGTCGCGGGCACCCTCGGCGTCGTCGACGCCCTCGTCTCGCAGGCGAAGCGGCATCCGGACGCGATCCTCCCGGGCCGCACCCACCTGCAGCACGCACAGCCCGTCCTGCTGGCGCACCACCTGCTCGCGCACGGCCAGTCGCTGCTGCGCGATGTCACCCGGTTGCGTGACTGGGACGCCCGCACCGCCGAGTCGCCCTACGGCTCCGGTGCCCTGGCGGGGTCTTCGCTCGGCCTCGACCCGGAGGCCGTCGCCGAGGAGCTGGGCTTCGACACCAGCGTCGAGAACTCGATCGACGGCACCGCTTCGAGGGACTTCGTCGCCGAGTTCGCCTTCGACGTCGCGATGCTCGCGGTGAACCTGTCCAGGATCGCCGAAGAGGTGATCATCTGGAACACCGCCGAGTTCGGTTACGTCACCCTCGACGACGCCTGGGCGACCGGCAGTTCGATCATGCCGCAGAAGAAGAACCCTGACGTCGCGGAGCTGACCCGCGGCAAGGCGGGGCGGCTCATCGGCAACCTGACCGGTCTGCTCGCGACACTCAAGGCGCAGCCGCTCGCGTACAACCGTGACCTGCAGGAGGACAAGGAGCCGGTCTTCGACTCCGTCGAGCAGCTGGAGCTGCTGTTCCCGGCGATCGCGGGCATGCTCGAGACGCTGACCTTCCACACCGACCGGCTCGCCGAACTGGCGCCCGCCGGCTTCACCCTCGCCACCGACATCGCCGAATGGCTGGTCCGGCAGGGCGTGCCGTTCCGCGTCGCGCACGAAGCGGCGGGGGAGAGCGTCCGCGTCGCCGAGGCCCGCGGCGTCGGTCTGGACGAACTGACCGACGAAGAATTCGAGAAGATCAACCCAGCGCTGACGCCGGCCGTGCGCGAGGTCCTGACCGTCGAAGGTTCGGTGAGCTCGCGCAACGCCCGGGGTGGTACCGCTCCGGAGCGCGTCGCCGAACAGCGAAATCGTCTGGTCGCACGGGTCGCCGAACACCGCGCCTGGCTCAGCTGAACAGAAGCGCGTGGAGGCCCCCTTCCCTCGACTCAGTCGAGGGAAGGGGGCCTCCACGCGTATCACGGAAGCCTGGTCTCCAAGCCATCGAAAACGCAGTCGAGGCCGCGCTCGAAGTCCGCCTCGTTCGTCTCGCCCGGGGCCCGCCTTCGTTGTGCCGCGTACAGCTTCTTGAGCCGCGGATGATCACGCACCGCCTGCTCGGCCGCCGGCCACAGGCGCTCCTTCCACTCCGCCTCGCTCTGCCCGCCGCGTTCGAGCGTGGTCAGCCACGCGGCTTCGCTGGTGGCCCGCCCGACGACGAACGCCATGACCGTGTTCCACGCCAGATCGGCGTCCTCCAGGGAGAAACCGGCGTTCTCGAACAGGGCGAGCGCCGCTTCCGACATCTTCAGCACGTTCGGCCCGAGGTACGCCACTCCCGTCTCGCCGAGCAGTGAACCGAGCCACGGATGGCGAAGGAAGACCGAACGCAGGTCGCGCGCGAACCGTCCCGCCACGACTCGCCATGGCCCCTCCCCGGGGAGCGGGACCTCGCCGTACACCTCGTCGACGACCAGTTCCACCAGCTCGTCCTTGGTGGCCACGTGGGTGTACATCGACGGGGCGGCCACACCGAACCGGGCTCCGAGCTTCCGCATGCTCAGCGCGTCGACGCCGCCACCGTCGAGAAGCTCGATCGCCTGGGAAACGATCTGCTCCCGGCTCAGCGACGGCTGCTCGCGCTTGCGTTTCGGGGGACGCATCCACACCGACATCCGCGATCCCTCACTTTTCCGTACAGTGTTCAGTATGCCTAACACTGTACGGACAAAGTTCGACCACGCCCACTGGCAGTCCAGGCTCGACGACTTGAGGGCCGAACACCACGTGCCGGGCGCGACGCTCGCGGTGCTGGCCGAGGGAGAGATCCACGAACTGGCGAGCGGGGTCCTGCACCGGGGGACCGGGGTGGCGGCGACCACCGATTCGATCTTTCAGCTCGGCTCGATCGCGAAGGTCTACACGGCCGCGCTGGTACTGGGGCTGGCCGAGGAAGGCCGCCTGAACCTCGACGCGCCGGTCGTCGAGGTGCTGCCGGAGTTCGCGACGATCGATCCCGCGGCGACGAAGACCATCACCGCCCGGCAGCTGCTCAGTCGTACCGGCGGGCTCACGTGCGACTTCGTCGAAGACACCGGACGCGGGGACGATTGCCTCGCCAAGTACGTCGAGGCCGCCAGGGGAGTGGCGCTCGACTGCCCGCCGGGAACGGCCGCGTCCTACAGCAGCGTCGGGTACAACGTGCTCGGCCGGATCGTCGAGGTCCTCACCGGTCTGACCTGGGACGACGCCCTGCGCGAGCGGCTCGTCCTCCCGCTCGGGCTCGCCGAGACGATGACCCTGCCCGAGGAGGCGCTGCGCTTCCGGGTGGCGATGGGACACCTCGGCCCGGACCCGGAGCCGACCGCCGCGTGGGATCTCCTGCCGCGTTCCGCCGGGCCGTTCGGCCGCGTCCTAGCCACGGCGGGCGACGTCGTCCGCTTCGCCCGGATGCTGCTGGACGGCACGGCACCCGACGGGACTCGCGTGCTGGCCGAAGAGACGGTGACCATGATGCGGCGTCTCGAAGCCGAGGTGCCCGACAAGTGGACCCTCGGTTCCGAAGGCTGGGGGCTCGGGCTGTCGATCCACGACTGGAACGGCGTTCCCGGTTTCGGGCACAACGGATCCTCGATCGGGCAGCGTTCCTACCTGCGTGTGGTGCCGGATGCCGGAGTGGCCTTCGCCCTGCTCACCAATCACGGCACGACCGACAGGCTGTACAACGAGCTTTCGCGAGAACTGCTCGGCGAGCTCGCCGGGGTCGAAGTTCCCGGAGACTTCGCCCCGCCGGCGTCGCCACCCTCGGTGGACGTCGCCCCCTTCGCCGGTACTTACCGTCGGGAAGGCGTCATCATCACCGTTACCGAAACGGCGGGAAAGCTGCACTTCGTCTACGAATTCGCCGACGGTCTCAAGGGGATCGCCCCGCCGATCGAAACGGATCTGGTGCCCGTGTCGGAGGGTGTCTTCGCCGGGATGAACCCCATGTTCGGCGACGACTGGATGCCGGTGCTGTTCACGAAGCTCCCCGACGGCACCGAGTGTTGCCACACCAGCATGCGGGTGGCGCCGAAGATCGAGGCGGCCGGTTAAGGTCGGCCTGGGAGAACGCGACGTTAGGGGAGTGCGGAACGTGGAGACCGGCAGACAGTTCACCCGGCGCGAGCTGGCGCTGGACCCGGTGGAGCTGTCCACGCTCCTGCTCGGCGCGGTGATCGAGGCGACCGGCCCCGACGGCACGGTCGCGGTCCGCCTGGTGGAGGTCGAGGCCTATCGAGGGCTCGACGACCCCGCGTCGCACTGCTATCGCGGCAAGACCCCCCGCAACGCGGTCATGTGGGGGCCCGCGGGGCATCTGTACGTGTACTTCGTCTACGGCATGCACTTCTGCGCGAACGTCGTCGGCACCGAAGACGGGCAGCCGGGTGCCGTGCTGCTGCGTGCCGGCGAGGTGGTGTCCGGTGCGGACATCGCCAGGGCGCGCAGGCCGTCCGCGCGCGGCAACGGCGAACTCGCCAAAGGCCCGGCCATCCTCACCTCGGTGCTCGGTATCGACCGGGCCGAGAACGGCGTCGACCTGACCGACCCCGCGTCACCCGTCCGGCTGTTCACCGGCGAACGGGTCCCCGAAGCGGACATCCGCACCGGGCCGCGCGTCGGGGTCGCGATGGCGATGGACACGCCATGGCGCTTCTGGATCGACGGATCACCCGCGGTCTCCACCTACCGCCGCGGTGGCAAGCGACGGGCGGCCGCCCCCGGCCGATAGTCGGTTGACCTGGTGCGGGAGGATCTACAGGCGTGAGCGAGCACATCCTTGACGAGCTGACCTGGCGCGGCCTGATCGCGCAATCCACCGACCTCGAAGCACTGCGGCGAGACCTCGACCAAGGACCCCTCACGCTCTATTGCGGATTCGACCCGACCGCGCCCAGCCTGCACGCCGGCAACCTGGTTCCGCTGCTGATGCTCTCGCGCTTCCAGCGCGCCGGGCACCGGCCGATCGTGCTGGCGGGCGTCGCCACCGGGATGATCGGCGACCCGCGTGACACCGGAGAACGCACCCTGAACACGCTGGACACCGTCGCCGAGTGGGCGGACCGGATCCGCGGGCAGCTGGAGCGGTTCGTCGACTTCGACGACTCGCCGACCGGCGCGGTCATCGAGAACAACCTGAACTGGACCGGCAAGCAGACCGTCGTCGAGTTCCTGCGCGACGTCGGCAAGCACTTCCCGGTCAACATGATGCTGAACCGCGAGACGGTGAAACGCCGCCTCGAAGCCGACGGCATGTCGTACACCGAGTTCAGCTACCTGCTGCTGCAGTCGCAGGACTACCTGCACCTGTACCGCGAGTACGGCTGCAAGCTGCAGATCGGTGGCTCCGACCAGTGGGGCAACCTCGTCGGCGGGGTCGACCTGATCCGCCGGACCGACGGCGGGCACACGCACGCGCTGACCGCGCCGCTGGTCACCGACACCGAGGGACGCAAGTTCGGGAAGTCCACCGGTGGCGGCAGTGTCTGGCTCGACCCGGAGATGACGTCGCCGTACGCGTGGTTCCAGTACTTCGTGAACGTCGCCGACGCCGACGTCATCCGCTACCTGCGGATGTTCTCCTTCCTCGGGCAGGAGGAGATCGCGGCGCTGGCCGAGGACACCGAACAGCGCCCGCACCTGCGGTCCGCGCAGCGGAAGCTGGCCGAGGAGTTCACGACCCTGGTGCACGGTGCGGAGGCGACCCGCCAGGTCATCGCCGCGAGCCAGGCGTTGTTCGGCAGGGGAGAGCTCCGTGAGCTCGATTCGTCCACCCTCGACGCCGCCATGGCCGAGGTGCCGAACGGCAAGGTCGACCCGAACGGCGAGTCGACGATCGTCGATCTGCTGATCGCGGCGGGGCTCGTCGACAGCAAGGGCGCCGCGCGCCGCACCGTCAAGGAAGGCGGCGCGTACGTCAACAACACGAAGATCGCCGACGAGGAGTGGAAGCCGTCCTCGGACGACGCTCTGCACGGCCGCTGGCTGGTGGTCCGCAAGGGCAAGCGCAACGTCGCCGGCGTGCGCGTCGGGGGCTGATCGCGGCCCGGGCCCGAAACAGGCGCTCTGACCTGCGGAAACGCAGTTAAGGTACCCCCCTGTTTCGGGCCCTTTCGGGGCGTGTAAAGTTCTCCAAGTCGCCAGGGAAACCGGGCGGCCGACCGGGACACGAAC
>NZ_LQMT02000006.1 GCF_001620365.2 Amycolatopsis keratiniphila subsp. keratiniphila | reverse complement strand
GGCGGGGCCCTCGGGGTGCGTGTGCTGGTGGGCTGACGTGCTGGCGTGTTAGTGGGCCCGTGCTGGTGACGCCGGAGAAAGTGCGCCACAATGCCCCGGTGACTTCTACCCCCAGCGTCGCCGTCCTCGGCCTAAAGGGCGGTATCGGCAAGACCACTGTGTCCCTCGGCCTGGCCTCCGCCGCCCGTGCTCGCGGAAAGCGGGTGCTGTACGTGGACCTGGACCCGCAGAACAACGGGACAGACGTCATCGCGCACCCGAAATACCTTGAGAAGGTCGCGGAGACCGCGGACCGGCCCCGAGAGGCACCGCTGGCCCTGGTGGACCTGCTGGAGATGAACAGGCCGACCGCGGCTGACCTCCAACAGGCCATGTACCCGGCCCGGCCGGAGTGGTCCGGGGTGCACCTGCTGCCCGCCACTCTCGGCCTGGAGCGCATCGAGCGGTCCGACCCCGGCGTGATGAACACGTTCAGCCTGCTCATGGAGCACGCCCGGCCGCTGGTGGACCTGATCATCTGCGACTGCCGCCCCGCCATGAACATGCTGACCACGATGGGCGCGCGCGAGTCCGAGGTGGTGCTGGCCGTGTGCGAACCTGAGCGGTTCGGCGTACAGGGGCTCGCCTCCACCTGGACTCAGCTCACCAAGCTGATGGGCAACAACGGGCTTCCCCGGATGCGCGAGGCCGCCGCGGTGGTCACCCAGCATGACGAGAACTTGCAGGAGCACCGGACCCGCCTCGGCGAGATCCGCACCGCGTTCGGTGGCGTGATGTGGGACGACGTGCTCCCGCGTCGGCAGGTGGTCAGCCAGGCCACCTCGGCGGGGAAGCCGATCCATGACTACCAGCACCCACGCCAGCCGGAAGTCACCAAGGTTCTGGACGCCTGGCTGGACCGAGCACTGGAGAAAGCAGCATGAGCGAGCGATTCACCGCCCAGAACCTCCTGGGGGACAACGTGGCGGTGTCGCTGGTGGCGCAGGCCAACGCCGCCCGCGACGAAGCCAGCACGAAAGAGAGCGCGGCGGCGCGTCCGCGTCGCCGGCGGATTCCGCGCGTGGACCCGTGGGAGCGGACCGCCTTCAACTCGAAGGTGCCCCGGTGGGTACGCAGCGCCGCACGGGCCTTCGCCGACGAGGAGGACCAGGACCTCCAGGATCTTCACGCGGCCGGCCTGGTGCTGCTGATGAGCGCTCGCGGGTTCGACGTGGAGAGCTTCATGCCGGAGACCGGGCCGAAGGACCCGGAGAAGACTTCGGCACTCGTGGAACTCCTCGGCAGCCTGAAACAGTCCGAAAATGCAGGTTGAGCAGCGTTAGCCCACCAGCCCACCAGCACGTCAGCCAGACAGCACGTCACAACGCCAGCGGTACCGCGCAGGTAGGGGACAGTGCCGACCAGAACGCCTAAAACGTCATGTGACGTAACTGGGGTGGAGTGATCGGACATGCAAACGCTCGATACAGCGCCAGGTGGAGCCGCGAATATCGCCGCAGATCGGTACATCGGGGGCCGGTCATGACCGCATCCGGCGAGGTTGCCGCGGTGCTGACCAGCATCGCCGCCGAAGCGATCGACAACCCGAGTTCCGCGGGGGCGCGCCTCGCCGACTGGATCGGCCGCGAGCCTTCCCCGGCCGGGGAGGCCCGGATGCAGCAGATAGCCCACCTTGCGCCGCGGCTGGTGGCTGACGCGCTGCTCCGCGACGGATGGGCCCAGCCCGACGTCTACGGGCCTGCTCGTACGGACGTGCCCGCCGCGCAGCTGGCCGCAGTCCGCGCGGTCGCGCGGCACCTATCCGGCGAAGCCGATACCGCCGATGCCGTCGTGGACGCGTACATCACCGCCCACGGCTTGCAAGGGCTGTGGGACTTCGGGGTGGCTGCCCTGCGCTTGCTCTCGGACGAGCTACGCGACCAACAGCGCGACAACCAGCGGTAGCCCACCAGCACGTCAGCACACCAGGACACGAGCGGTCCTCGGCGGCCATGCCATCCGGCCGGCCACCGAGGACCCCCACCCGCCTCCGGCCTTGTGCCGGGGGCGCGCTCATCCTGTCGCGTTCGGCCCACGCCAGTCCCCTCGGGTGACAGGAGTACCGACCGGACTCGCCGAGCTGCCAGGCTGGAGATCCGACGCGCGAACTCGAACGAGGGGGAGCCGATGACCGGCACCGAGACGAACCTGGCGGGCGCGGTTCGCCTGATGGCGGACATGCAGCGACGGCAGGACCGCGGCGAACGGCTCACGCTCGAACTGGGCCCGCACACCGCGTTGACGCTGGCCGGGATGCTCCAGTGGGCGAGCGAGGAGAACGCCGGCGTGGAGATGTTCGCCCCGCTGATGTTCGAGCCCTTCCTGGTCCAGCTGCGCGAGGCGTTCGCCGACGAGCCGGACGTGGTGGCGCTGCTGTCGACAGAGGAGACCCACCCGAACCCCCGATAGGGCCACTTCTGGAAATACTCATTTCCAGGGGTAGACTGCGGTATGGCTTCTGGAAACGCGGCCACAGCCGCCGAGCAGGCCCCCGGATCGACTTCTGGAAACACGGGCTCCGCCGAACCGGCTCCGACTCCGCTACCCACCGGCCGCTACGCCGCGGCGCTCACCGAGTACGAGACCGGGCTGGCCCGCTCCCCGCTCGGCGCGAGCACCCGCGACAAGTACCGCCGCAACGTCCGCGGCTACCTGCTGTGGCTCGAACTCGGCGAGTGCGACGGCGACCCGCTGACCGACCCGGCCGCGCGGGACTGGGCCGTGCGTGACTACCGCGCCCACCTCAAGACCACCCCCGGCCGCCGCGGTGGCCGCCGATCGCCGGCCACGCTGAACAACGTCCTTGCGGCCCTGGACGACTTCCACACCCGCCGCGGTCTCGGCCGGGCCAGCGCGCGGCGCGAGCACGTCAAGCGCCGGCGCGCACCGCGCAGCATGAACGACCGCCAGGCCCTCCGGTACCTGCGCGCGGCCGAGGCCCGCGAACGGACTGCGGCCGCCGAATATTCGGCACTGCGCCGGGCCCGCGGCGTCCGGGACCGGCTGATAGCCGAACTGCCGTACCACGCGGGCCCGCGCGCCTCCGAAATCGCGGCGCTCGACCTGGCCGACGTCCGGTTGTCCGCCCGCAAGGGGCGGCTTTACCTGCGCGGCAAGGGCGCGGACGGCGGCAAGGATCGGGACGTTCCGATCAATGCCGCACTTCGGGAACGGGTTCAGGCGTGGCTGGACGTCCGGCCGAGCTGGCCCGGTGCCGCCGAGTCCCCGGCGCTGCTGCTCGCCGAGCGCGGCCACCGGTTGTCCGCCCGCACCGTGTACGAGGTCGTGCACACCATCGGGGCCGAGGCCGGCCTGGGCCCCAGCGACAACGGCGACCCGTTCGGCCCGCACGTCGCCCGGCACACCTTCGCCCGCCAGATGCTCCGCTCCGGCGTCGATATCGTCACCGTCGCCGAACTGCTCGGCCACGAATCGCTGGACACAACCCGGCTCTACACCTTGCCCTCCGAGGAGGAGCTGGAGGCCGCGGTGGAGAACACCCACACCGACCACTAACCCACCTTCACCAGCGCCAACCCACCAGCACGCCAGCACATCGAAGGAACCGCCGTGCACGTCACGCAAGTAACCGCCGAGCTGGAACGCATCGCCAACGCCCGCGACACCGCACGAGCGGCCGGCCTCGCGGTCGAGATCCCGCCCGCCCTGCTCGACGCCTGCGCCGCGGTGATCCGCCTGGCCGAGCAGGACCCGGACGCCCCGGCGTCGCCGGGCAGCATGGCCCGGCTGCTCCCGCTGCGCCGGGCCCTCTGGCACGTGCTCGACCCCGGCGAACGGGTCACCGTCACCGAGGTAGCCGCCCGCCTCGCCGACTTCGGCCGAGCCGATCCCGCGCACAAGGTGAGCAACGCACTCGGGTACTGGGTCACCCGCGGCCGACTCGAACGCGAACGAAAAGGCGTCTACCTGTACCCGGAAACCACCACCGAACAGCAGTAGCCCACCAGCACGCCAGACCACCGAGAGGAACTTGACCCCATGCCCCAGCCCGAAATCCGGCCCTCCGCGGATGCCCTGGTGGGCAAGTACTGGCCGCTCCCGCCCGACCGCGACAGCGTGCCCTCCGCGCTGGGCACCGCGGCCGAGCTGGCCCGCTTCACCAACCATGCGGTGCTCAACTCCGGCGCGGTCGCGGTGCCGCAGACCACCGACGTCCAGGACGTCGCGTACCGCCTGTACGAACTGGCCGGGCGGCTTCCGCAGCTGGCGCAGATGCTCTCCGGCCGCCTGGCCAAGATCTCCGCGACGGACCCGACGCTCTACGCCCACACCGGCGACGCCAGCACGCACACCGCCGCGGCCGGTGCGGACTTCGCCCGTGCTGCCGCCCTGGCCGAAGACCTCGCGGCCGCCTTCAACAGCGCGTTTGAAACGCTCGCCAAGGTCAGCCACCGCGACGTTAGCGAGCAGGATTGACCAGCGTCAGCCCATCAGCACGCCAGCACACCGGGGAGTTGTCCGCCGCGGTGCCGATTCCGATCACGGTGGACCTGGTGCTGGCCACCGTCGCGGACAACCGCCTCCAGGTCCTCCTCGGCCGCCGAGCGGGCCGCGGCTTCGGCGGCCGCCGCTGGGCGTTGCCCGGTCGGTTCCTCGGCCCGGACGACGAACTGGCGACGACCGCGCGGGAGCTGCTGGCCGACGTCGCCGGCGGCCGCGGTGGCCAGCTGGAGCAGCTGGCCACCGTCGGCCCGGTCGGCGGAGTCGTCTCAATCGCGTACGTCGCCCTGGTCGCCGGAGCCCCGTCCTCGAGGACCGGAGACCGGTGGCACGAGGTGGAGGAGATCCTGGCCGATCCGGCCCGGCTGGCCCTCGATCACGGGCGGATCATCGCGGCCGCGGCCGAACGGGTCCGGACCCGGCTGGAGCACACCGCGGCGGCCGCCGCGCTCTGCCCGCCGGCGTTCACCGTGACCAGGCTGCGCGAGGTGTACGAGGCGGTCTGGGGCGTTCGGCTCGACCCGGCGAACTTCCACCGCAAGCTGGCCGCGGCCGGGGTCTTGGAGCCGACAGGGGATCGCGCGGAAGGCCACACGGGCCGCCCTCCCGCGCTCTATCGGGCGGACCCAAGTACGCCCATTCACCCCGCCATCGTGCGGGACAACCTGCGGTAGCCCATCAGCACGCCAGCACACCACGGCAGGCAACCGCCGACGTCCGGATGGTTCACCCGATCCGCTGAGCCACCACCTTACAAAAGTTTTGTAAGGTGGTGGTCATGTGGGAATGGGAGATGCGCGGCCGGCCAAGCCCGGCAGAGCCGAAGCCGGAGCAGGTCACGACGTACACGAGTAATCGGGAGGTGCAGCTGGCCGCGGCCGTCCGGCGATGGGGCCAGCCGGTCGGCGTCGAGCAGGCCCGCGGCGAGTGGAGCCAGTTGGTTGGTGCGGCCGAGGGGCGAGACGACGCGAAGCCGACCGCTACGCTTCTGACCTGCGGAGACGGTCAACAACTGGCCTGGGCGGTACTGGTGCCGCTGGCCGAGCTGTACGAGCCGCAGACCTGGTTACAGGTGGTGCCGGTGTCGAAGGCCCGCGCCGAACTCGGGGACCACGTTCGGGCGGTTCAATCCGGTTCCCCGCGGATTCTGGAGCGGCACCACCGGGCCGTGGCCGCGCTGATGTGCGCTGACCGCGTGATTACCGCGGCCCCCGGCGAATACCTCGACGTTGAGGAGCTGATCCGCGCCGGTGCCACTGTGACCCTGACCCACGATCCCGGCACTCCGCACAGCAACGACCCGGCTTTCCCCGACCCCGGAGAACCGGAGTTCGTGCTGGCTCGTGCAACTGATCCCACCGGCGGCCTGATCGGCGAAGGCACCGGCGACACCGTGGCGGACGCCTTCGCCAACCTGCGCCGCAAATCCACTGAACCGCCCGTGCAGTACTCCACCGAATCCCCGCCTTTCTGACGTCGGCAACCTGCGATAGCCCACCAGCACGCCAGCACACCGGGAGGGTTTCCTGGTCCGAACGTGAAACAGGAAACCCCTCCCGCAGCGGGTACCGACGCGGTTACCTGGAGTGCATGACCATCACCTCAGCGCACGCCCTGGACGTCGAACTCCTGCCCGACGAGCGGACCTGGGGGCCCGGTTTCGGATCGGACCGCCCGTACCCGGCCGAGACCCTGGCCGAGATCGCCGGCTACATCGCCGAGACCCGCCAGCCCGGATACGGGGACCGCCTGCACAGCACCAGCGCGGGCTACGTGCCCGGCGGCGACCGCGCGCAGGTGCCGCCCGGCTTCGACGCGAGGCACCACCCGAACCGCGCCGGTGGCTCGCCGGAGTCGATGGACCCGGAGATCCCGACCTCCCTCGGCTCCGACCCGGTACAGGTGGACACCGGGGTCCAGGAGTACAGCCGGAGCCGCGGCTGGCTGCTCGATCAACACGGGCGGCCGATGCACCCGCACCACACGCAACTACTCGCCGACGACCGGATCGGCCTCCCCGTGGGCCTCGGATTCAGCTACTTCTGGGGAGAGGCCACCGTGGCGGACAGCGTGGTCACCGCGGCCGGCCAGGTCCTTCTGGTGCCGCGGGCAACCGATCAGGGCGTCATCCCGGCTCTGCCGGGCGGCTATGCGCTGCCCAGCGACGAGGGCCGTTCCGTGGCCCAGTGGCGCGCCGGCGACCGGGCCGTGACGCGGGAGGGCATCCTGACCACCGCGGCGCGGAAGCTGCGCGACGAAACCGGATTCGAGGTCCCGCGGGACGTCTCGCCGCGACTGGTCCGCGCTATCCGGCCGGTCAGCAGCCCGCACACCCTCAACGCCTGGACGTGCACGTACACCGTCCACGTGAACCTGGGGGACGGGCCCGCGCCCGCAGTGAACGAGGCCGCCGGCGCGTACTGGGTGACCGTGGACCAGCTGTACGACGACGTGTTGCCGCGCATGTGGCCGGATCACCGGCGCGCGGTGCTCGCGGCCATCGAGTAGACGCACGCGGCGCGCTGGTGTGCCTGTGAGCTGCGTTAGCCCACTGGCACACCAGCACACTCAAACGCTTGACAACCTCCCGCCATGTCTGGCAGCTTTAAAGCTGCCAGACAGAAGCGTTAAAGCTACCGCCCTGGAGGACACCATGACCGGCTCCCTTTTCCCCCAGTTCGACGCCCCCGAGCCCGCGCCGGCCCCGACCACGGCCCCGCTGTTCGAGCTGCCCGACAACGCCGCGGTGCCCGCGGCCGCCGAACACGGCCCGCTCCCCGAGCCGCCCCACCGGCCGCTCCGGGACGTCGCCCTGTTCCCCGCCCGTCTGGCGCTGCCCGACGAGGACGCCGACGAGCTGGCGTTTCAGCTCACCGTCTGACCCGCTCCCCTGGACGAAAGGCTCCCCACGATGACCGGCGACCGCGCCCCCGTCGAGCACCAGCCCACCGAGCACGCCGAAACGGCCACGATGGACGAACAGCGCGCGGACCTCGCCGAGCGCTGGAAGACCATCAGCTCCGGCGCGGCCGCGCCGAGCGGCGGCGGCCTGTGGGGCCTGCCCGAACTGCCGGACGGGGAGGTCTGGGTGGACATGGCCGGCGCGTCGGTGATCGCCTGCCTGAGCCCGTCCACCATCCGCTCCTACCTCACCACGGGAAAGCCGAAGCGGAACCCGTTCCCGCCCGCCAGGCGGTACCTGTACCGGCTGTTCTGGCCGTTGTCCGAGATCCGCGACTGGCGGGCCGCCGAGGACGGCCAGGCCGCCGAGACGCGATGAGCAGGACCAGCCCATCAGCACGCCAGCACACCCTGGAGGCCCGCGTGAACTTCGCCAACCATGATCCGGCCCTGATGGTCTGGGGCGTGGCCACCGCGGCCGCCGGCGGCCAGCTGGCCGTCCGCGCGCACCGCTCCCGTGCGCTCGCCGAGGCCACCGCCGAGCAGGTTCCGCAGCTGACCGTCGCCGGTCGGCACCCGACCACGGGCGCGCACTGCTCGATCTCGGCCGTATCGCCTCTGGTGTACTCGCACGCCGAGCAGGGCTGGACGCTCGCGGCGATCGGCTGGCCCCTGCCGGACCGCTCCGCGGAATAGTCCCCGTTCACTCCCCATTACTCGCCGCATTACTCCCCTGTCGTTGACCAGCGGCAACCCACCAGCACACCAGCACAACGAAGGGACCGACGTGGCCGAGCTGACCGAGGATGAGCGCCACCTGATCGCCTGGGCGCGCGGGCTGGCCGCCGCGGCGAAGTCCAACACCGCGCACGACTCCGCGGCCGCGGGCTGGCGGTATCACTCGGTCGCCGAGCTGCTGCTGGACGTCGGCCGCCTGTTCACCCCGCAGGCCCTTCCCGCGGCCGACCTCGGCGAAATGGGCCGCTGCTACCTCAACGCCACGTTGTACGCCACCGACCACCCCGCCGTCTTCTACGCGGAGGGCCTGGCGGTCCGCGCGGGCTGCCTCGGCATCAGCGACGAGCACGCCTGGTGCGCCGCCGGCGCGGCCGCGCTGGACCCGACGTGGCCGGACGGCCAGGTCTACCTCGGCGTTCCGGTCACCGGTGCCTGGCGGCACGCCCGCCAGCAGGCCACCAAGTGCGTCTCGCTGCTGTGGGGCCCGCCGGTGAAAACCCTGCTCCGGGACGGCCTGCCCGAGGACGCCCTGGCCGACGTCGGCCGGCCTTTGCCCGACGAGGCCCGCCGGATCGGCCCGGCCTTCACCCTGTAAGGGGGTCTTCAGCGGCTCACCAGGTAGTCAGTGGCGGCCGCGTCGCCGGGCGGGATGTCCACCCGGTTCTCGGCGCACCAGCCCTTGACCCATCGCAGGATCGTTCGCCGCGGCAACCACCATTCGCTTTCCTCGTCCCAGTGGGCCACGAAGTCGTTGGTGAACGCCTCGCGCAGCATGTCCGGCGGGTCGACGCCGAGCGCGTCCGTGAGGATGACCTGGGCCGTTTCGCGCGGGTTGGTGCCGTTGTAGCCCCACAGGAAGGTCCGATAGCCGTTGAATCGGTGCGGGTTGTCCAGCTGGTAGAGACGCTGCGCCTGGTCCCGTTGGGTCGGCCCACCGCCGCCAAGCTCCACCACGATCAAGTGCCCGTTGTCGTCGTCTATCTCGGCCAGGCCGTGATAGATCCGGTTCGGGTGCGGTTTTTCGCTCGTCAACGGAGGCCCCCTCTGGCGTGCTGTTGTTCCTTTCACCGTAGCCCGGCGGCCGCGGCAATCCAGCCGATCACAGCGGCACCACGCGCAGCATGGGCCCCGGCCAGCTGTTCAGGTGCCACCGAATCCACCACCGCCACCGCCAGGTGACCGGCACCAGCCGCACCGGCTCACCGCGGATGACGGTCACCTGGCCCGGCTCGAACGGGGCGGCCGCGTCCAGCTGGCGGACGCCGAGATCCACGACGTCCGCCAGGTCGTGCTCCGGAGCGGTCGAGCACCGCGGCCGCCGTACGAGGTCGTAGAACCCGGCCGCGGCCAGCCCCGAGGTACACACGATCCAGGGCCCGCGCTGGGTTCCGATCGAGGTCACGCCCCTGGTCATGCCAGGGCGACCGCCGCGGGGAGATACGGGCGGAGCAGGTGGAGCAGCTGCTCCACGGAGGTCTCGCACAGCTTCGCCAAGAACTCCACCACGGCCAGCTCCAGCTCAACCTCGGCTGGCCCCCTGTCGAACCGTTCGCGGGCCCACCGGTACAGCGGGCCCAGCGGGCCGAGGTGCGCCTGGTCGTCGACGAGCATGGCCGCGAGGTTCAGCCGAAGCACGCCGGCGGGCGGCTCGGCGAATACCCGGCGGTGGACCCTGGCCAGGAGGTCCTGGGGCTGCTCCTCCATCGCCAGGCACAGCTCGGCCAGCCGCACCACCGAGCAATGCCGCGTGCCCAGTTCGTAGGTGGCCAAGGTCTGTAGGGACAGGTCGCTCTGGAGCGCGGCGGCCAGCTGCTTCCGGGTCCAGCCGCGCCCGCGGCGGAGCGTGCGCAGTTCGTCTCCGAGCACCCGCTGGTACTCGGTCGCCTGGTCCTCGATCATCCGTACTCGCTCTCTTCCGCCCGGCCCTGAACGTGGCTCGGCCCCGGCACCCGAGGGGGGAGGTGGTGCCGGGGCCGAACCGGGGCCCGCCCGCAGGGGGGATGAGGCGGGGGCTTTTCAGGTGCCGGCGCGCTCGCCGTCTTTTCTCGCTCTGTGCTGGTGGTAGCTGGTTTCCAGGATTGCCAGGCGGTCCTCGTCGGAGGCGTCCGCCCACCACTCGCCGACCGCGGCCGCCCACTCCTGCGGGGTGCTCGGCTGGCTGCCGTCCGGCATGGCAGGAAGGGCGGGACGACGCGCGGACAGCTCGGTCACCGGGCCCTCCCGTAGTGCTCATCGAGCGACGTGGAGAACTGGCCGCGATGCTCGCTGCACGTCGCGTCGCTGACGGCTTCGGCGAACACCAGCCGCACCTCGGGCAACGGGTCCGCGCTCACCGACACGTACACGCTCTCGGCGCGGGCCGCGGCCAGCAGGAACTCCATGCGCAGCCGGGCCGGGTCGCCGGTGGGCAGGTCTTCCCAGCGGTGCAGGTCGGGGGCCCACAGGGCGAACCGGCCGCCGTATCCCTGGATCTGGAGCCCGAGCCAGCCGGACACCGCGTACGGCGCGCCGAGGAGAACCGCGGGCACGGTTGCCAACCGTGCGGCGCGGTCCTCGGCGGTCGGGATCAGCAGCGCGGACGCCTTCGAGATGTAGCCGTGCCAGTGGAATCCGGGCGGGGCGATCGGCTGTCGCGTCGTCACGGTCGCCTCCCCCTCGACCGAGGCCGGCGGCCTGCTGGCCAGCGCGGTCTCGGTGCTCATGCCTCGGTCCTCTGCTCGGTTTCGATCACGTGCAGAAGGTGCGGCCGGATGGCCACCGGAGCAGTTTCACCGTCGAACACGACCGCCGCCCGCGTAGCTCCCAGGGTCACCACGCGCCCGGCGCGACCGCGGCGGAACTTGAGCGCTCCACCGGTCTTGTCCACGCCGTCCTGGACTACGCGGGCGGCTTCCGTGACTGGGACGCCGTAGGCGTCCGACCACGGGGACCGTCCTCCTTCAACCACGAGGAGTGAGGCTATGAGCTGGCGAAACCTCGGTTTGTCATTAATGACAAACCGAGGTGGTTTCACTCGGAAGAGGCAACGCCCGCCGGAGCGATGCCGAGCCGCCAGGCCAGTCCGCGCAGCTCGCGGCCGCCGGCGTCGCGCTGTGCTGCGCGGAGCCGATCGGCGACCGCTTCGCGGACGAAGACGTCAGCGTGGATGCGCTGCGGGGCGAGCTTTTCGGCCTGGAGCAGCTTCTCCAGGCCCTCCTCCTGGGTTTTCCGCTCGGCCAGCAGCACGCGGCCGAGGTCGGCGAAGAACTCCGCCCGCCGACTCTGGGAGGGAATGGTGTCGATGTGCACCAGCCGGGCCTGTTCGGCCACTCGCTGGCCCTCTCCCAGCTCCAGGCCGATGGTGGTCCGCCACACCCCGACGTTGGTGGTACCGAACCAGAGCCGCCCGAAGGTGCCCACTTCGGTGTCCAGCCGTCGCGCGACGTCTTCGGCCTCGTCCAGGTGAGTCCGGGCGTTGTCCTTGTCGGCCTGGACCGCCGATGCCAGCGCCGCGGACAGGTGCAACATGCCGTACGCCTGGATCACCTCGGGGTGGTCCAGGTGCGGCCTCAGTTCGTCGGCCATGCGGACGGCGCGCTGGTGCTGCTGGGGCCGCGAGAGCGCGCCCGTGGCGTCCCCGCGGAGCCAGGTCGTGTAGCCGCGCCACTGGGGCGAGTCCAGCTCCTCGGCGCACTTCTGGGCCTCTTTCGCGGCCAGCATGGACAGGCCGCGGCCGCCGAGTCGCTTGGTCACCCAGACCGCGCTGGCGTAGCAGTGGATCAGGGCCAGCAGGACCTCCGTGCGGAGCGACGGCTGGCGCACGTAGAGCGCGTGCAGCTCGGCCAGCAGCTTCGGGGCCAGCTCGCCCTGGAGCGCGTAGTCCGAGTGCAGAGCGCCGGCGTTGCGCATCTCGGCGACGTCGGCGCAGATCTCCGGCCATTCCCGCACCGGGCCGCCGGGGTCCTCCCCCAGTTCGTAGGTGTCCAGCGCGTTCTCCACCGCGACGAGCCCGGCGTGGGCCGCGGCTCCCAGCGGATCGGCGGCACGTTCCCACGGCTGGCCGTTGAACTCGGACGGCGCGACCCGCAGGGCGTAGGCCAGGCTCTCCAGCAGATTCCGCGTGTTCAACGGCGTTTCGCCGCGCTCGATCTTGCCGAGGTGCCCGTACGAGATCCCGGCGAGGCCGGCCACGGTCTCCAGGCTCATCTCCCGCCAGTTGCGGATCTCCCGCACTCGGTGGCCGACGTCGTTGGTCTCGTGCTGCATGGCGCGCACCTCCGCCCGATCGGTGAAGCCTGTTCTTGCCCTGTCCCAAGGTACCCACCAGGGGAACCGGTCACGCCCGCCAGGTGGGCACACCCGCGCCCCGTTTCCTGGTCGTGAGCTGGGACAGACCACCAGCACGTCAGCACATCAGCGGGACAGGCCTGGATCAGTCGAAGAAGCCGCGGCGTTCGATGGCGTCGGTCTGGATCTCCTCCACGTACCCGTTCTCGAACGCGACAGTGGCGAAGCTGCCACCGAGGAGGCCCTGGCGGGTATCCAGAACGCGGCCTTTGGTGTGGGTGGGCACGTGGTCCATGCCGAGCTGGCCGGCGATCGTGCCGCGGCTGCGAACCTTGTCCCCAGGCTCGAACCTCTGGACCTGTCCGGGGTGCTGGAGGGTGTTCCGCGTCGTGACGCGGTTGGGCTTCTCCGGCTGGCGACGTCGCGGGGCGGTGTCCGGGGCCTCGGCCTGGCTCTCGGTGAGCCCTTCCCGTCCGCGGCCGCGGTCACTGCCGGAGCCGCGGCCGCCGGTGCCGGTGGTGTAGGTGCCGGCAGAGAACTCCGCGGCCAGCGCGGGCGGTGCTTCGTTCTGGGTGCTCGGGTCGCCGGGTCGCCACGGCGTGAAGTCCTGCCAGCCGTCCGGGTCGTACCCGTCGTTGGGCTCCAGGTGGTGGTACCCACCGCCGGTGATCTCGGGGCGTTGACTCACGAGGGACCAGCCTCCCCTCCTCGACCTGCTGGAAACCCGCGAAATCCAGCGTAACCGATCAGATGACCAGGCATAACCCGCTGGAACACCAGCCAGCGGCCGCGGTGGTCAGTCGGTGGGGAGCGGAAGGTCCAGCACGGTCTGGCCGTCCAGGTCCAGGTCCAGCGCCAGCTGGCCGGGCCCGCTGCCGTCCAGGCGGAAGGCGGCGCGGGCCTGCGACGAGTGGAGGCAGTGGTGGCAGGTCACCGGGTCGTCGGTCGGGTGCAGCTCGCCGCCGAGGCCGGCCCCGCTCCAGCCCTGCCCGCACGCCGGGCCCGGCAACTCGAGCCCCGCCGTCCACGGCCACAGCCGGACGCCGTGCACGACGGTGGACGCGCGGACGCGCAGGTTCCGGCCGCGGAAGAGGCCGACCTGGTGGGCGGAGATCCCGGCCAGGATCGCCGTAGTCGGGTCGAGTGGTGCGGTAGGAGCTGCCACAAGAGGGCATGATGCCCGACGCCACCGACAGTCCACCAGCATGAGGCCGCCCCGACCTGGGGCGGCCCACTGGCGTGCTGGTGTGCTGGCGGCCTAGATCCCCGCTCCGAACAGGTTGAGCAGCCACTTGGAGATATCGACGCCGGCGAAGTTCGTCAGAGCCAGGCCGACGATCCCGAGCACGATCACCAGGGCAATAACCCGCTTCATCACTCCGGCGTTGTCACCCTTGCCCGCGCCGAGCCACAGCAGACCAATCGCGGTCACCAGCAGCAGCAGCGGAATCACGTTCTCCGTGAGCCAGCTCAAGAGCGGGCCGACGAACGGCAACCCCTCGTTTTCGTCCTGCGCAAGGTTGCTCATGCCGGTGTTCTGCCCCTCCAGGAAGTACCCACTTGCCGAGCACGCACGGTATCAGCGCGAGCACAGCGGAACGGGCCGCCGGGCCGCTGGTCAGCAGTTGCTAAAGCCGGTGATCCAATACCCGTCGTTGCCGGGCGGGTGCTCGACCACCATCCGGCCGAGCTGGGGCCCTGGCGGTGGCATCTCGCCGTCCACGGTGTAGTTCGACCAGTTCAGTTTGCAGGCGTCCACGTCGTGCGTGCCGTAGCTGCCCTTGCGGGCGGTGGCGTCGCTGTCCCCGCCGATCGGCTTCCCGTAGCGGTCGGGATCGGTGATCTTCGTGCGGAAGGCGGCCACCGCGGCCGGGCAGTCCGCCACGCCCTGGGCCTTGGCGAAGGCGGCCTTGCCGGAGTCGCTGAACAACCTGCACGCGCCGGCGTCGTTGCCCTTGGCCAGGTAGCCGACCAGGACCCCGGCGGGGGCGCGGGGCGAGGTCGGCAACGGTCCGGGTCCGGTGGTGGTCGGAGGCGCCGCCGAGGGCGGCGGAGCACCTGGTGTCGGCGTGCCGCCGGGACCGGCCGCGGTGTTACACGGGGTGAACCCGTCCACCACGAGCCCGCGTTTCAAGATCCGTTTCATGTGGAGTTTGCCGATCTTGGGACCAGGGTCGCCGCCGCCGTTCTCCGGATCGAGCAGGCCGCCACCGAAGGTCACCGCGCACCCGTCGATGAACGCGCCGGTGTCGCCCTCCAGGCGTACGTCCTTCTGCCAGTTGACGTTGAACTCCACGTACTTGTTCGGCTCCTTGATCTGCGCGGCGAGCTTGAACATGGCCGCTTCGCAGGTCGGTTCGCCGAAGGCCGCGCCGAACTGGGGCCGTAGAGGGTCCTCGAACAGGAGGCACGCCCGCGCCGGGTCCTTCTCGGCCAGGAGATCGTGGATCGAGCGGAGCATTTCCTGGGGAGTGTTGGGCATGATCCGGGCCAGGTTCTCCTGGTGCTGCTGCTCGGCCGAGACCTCCTCGGCCGCCAGGACGTCGAGATGTTCGGCGAACAACCCTCCGCCGGCCACCGCACACAACAGGCCGCCAACCGCGGCTAGCTTCCACTGCATTCCACGCTCCCGTTCACGGGCTTCTCCCCGATCTCCACTATCCATGATCTACCAGCGGGTTGTCCGCCTGTTTCCGCAGATCACAAGCACGCCAGTCCCGCGCGATGTACACAAGATCATGAGGGAGACGCAAGTTTCGGGGGCCGATGATGTGCAGAGCGAAACACGACGGGGGCCGGCGGTGCCCGGCGTGCACCGATCCGGCGCGGCGGCCGCTGGCGCGCATCCGCCAGCGGATCGGCCGGTACGACCGTGCCGCCCGCCGGGCGAACGAGGCCGAGGACTGGGACACCCTGCTCCGGTACGTGGAGTTGCTGGACCGGGATGTGGCCGCCCACGAAGCGGCCACCGCGGCCGCCACCGAACCGCCGGCCAGCCTGCCGCCGAGCCGGGCCGCCGAGTTCACCCCGGCCGCCACGGTGGACCTCTCGGACGACCAGCTGGCGGCCGCGCTCGCCGAGCTGGACGACGACCCGCGGGCCCAGGAGCAAGTCCTGGACACCCTGGAGTGGCGCGACCAGCTGGCCCAGCAGCGGGACGCCGAGATAGCCGCTCACGAGCAGGAGCAGGAACGCCAGCGCCGAGAGCGTGAGGCAGCCTGGCAGGCCGCCGCCGAGGCCGAGGACGCCAGTCCCCTCACCAACCCGGCTCGGCGGCCGAGCCGACAACTGTCCGCGGAGCAGACCTGCCGGGAGGAGTACGACGTCCACACGTACACGAGCTACCTCGATGCCGAGACCGAATGCCGCGGCCAGCTGCTCAACCGGGAGGGACTGGCGCGGGGGATCGACCCACTTTCCCTGTTCTCCGGTCCGGCCGCGCGAGCCCGCAAATACTCCAGTGAGGAACTGCGGGCATGGTGGGCCAGAAACGGCCGGATCACCTACACCGAGTGGCGGTATCAGTGGCTCGGCCGGGATTCCGACCGCGAAGCGGCACGAACTGCCAAGTTCCAGTCATTGGGAGAGGCCACAGCATGAGCACCGACCCACGCCAGTCCCCTAAACACGACAATACAGCGGCGGACATACTGGGGCCGAAAACCGTTCTTGAAATCCAGGAGAATGGAAAACGGGCCGCTCTATCCGGCGAACGGATAGAAAACTGTCCGTGGCACAACCCCAAGAATGAAACCGACCGCGCGAAACGTGATATGTGGATTCGCGGATTCGCGGCCGGTCGAACCGATTTGCGTACTCGGCGCAGTAGCCCGTAACGCCACGCCAGTCCCCTCACGGAGCCCGGTCGGTCCTCGGCCGGGCTCCGCGCTGTCCGGGGCCGTCCGGGCTCGCCGAGCTCGGCCGCGGCCCGCGGATGACGGCTCCGACGCTGGCGCGGTCACCGGTGACGCCAGTCCCCTCCTGCCCTGGACTGCGGGACGGGCGGCCGCCGGCCTCGGAAGACGGGCGGCTGGTGCCGTGCGGCTGAGTGCGCCATCGGCCTCGGCGCACTCCCCCGCCGCCGGTTAAGGGGGAGCGGACTCGACGGACGGGGGCCTGCTGGGTCCGCTCCGCTCCCCTGGAAGCCGGGGGTTCTCCCTTCCCTCCCTCTCCTCAAGTGGGGCCTCTCCGGCCCCACTGGAGGCCACTTCGGGCACCTCCGGCGGGGTCGGCTCGGGTGCCCTGACGGCCCCCTCCCCTCCCCCGCCACGCGGTGCCCGCGCGGCACGTTTTTCCTGCGGAAAAAGGTTCATTCCGTGTCGCTTCGCTCACCGACCCGCCCGACTCGTTAGAATACTGACGGCGAAGCCGTCAGATATCTTCTGACGTGATCGCGGCCGGGTCGTAAACCACTGTTCCGACACCCCACCCCCTAGACGCAACTCGGCCCCCGTTCTTGATCTTGAACGGGGGCCGAGTGGTGCCCGGTGTTGATCTTTCCTAGACGGTCCTGCGGCGTCGGCGGCCGCCGTCCGGCGGGCCCTGCGGCGGCGCGGCCGGAGCGGGCTCGGCGGGCGGCTCGGGCCTCCCCGCGGCCTCCTGCTCGGTGGCCGCCAGACCGATCCGGGGAATCCCGTGCGGCGGGGTCGGGGCGTCTCCGTCCACCTCGTCCGCCAGCCGCTCCTGGCGGCCCTCCTGGCCCTCCTCCGGGGCCTCCGGGGGCCTCGGAGCCTTCTGGCGCGGTGCCCACCGGGCCACGTTGCGCGGTAGCTCCTGCTCCCCCGCCGGCGGCCGCTGGCCGCCCTCCTGCTCGGCGGCGTCGAGCTTGCGCGGGTACAGGTACTCAACCTCGGGGTGCTCCCGCGGCAGCGGCAAATTGAACCCTTGGATACGTAGCAGGCGGCCGCCGATCCGGGCCATTCCCCGGCCGGGGACGCTTTCGTTCCCGTATTCGTCCACCACGGAGCGCCAATCCTGGTCCATGACCATCTGGGCCCCCTTTTGGCTGATAAATCCGAGGACAATCCGGTCCTCCAGCATGTCCCGGACCGCGCCGGGCATAGCGTCGGAAACGTCCGGGCGCTGGGTGCACAGCATCAAGCGGCCTTCGCTCGCGCGCATCTGCCGCGAGATCTGCTGGAGCACCGGGTCCAAGACGTCTTTACCGAGGGTGTTCCGGATTTCCTGGACCTCATCGAACACGACCAGATACCGAGGGAATGACGGCTTAGAACGGTTCCCGCGGTGGTATTCGGCGTCCTCGTCGTAGCGCTGGCGCATCATGTTCACGATCGGCGGAAGGTTTTCTTCCCATTCCTCCGGGGTGCGCGCCACGCAATGCACGCCTTCGCGTCCCTCGAAGACGATGTAATCCGATCCGCCCTTGCCGTCGAAGATGAACACCCCGCCGGGGAACCAGCCGTTACGCAGGGCGCGGGCGATGAATCCGCGGATGAACACCGACTTGCCCGCGCCGGTCCCACCGACCACCAGGTAGTGCCGCTGCGCGTCCGCGGGGTTGACCAGCGCCACCGGGATCGAGGACACCAGTTGCCCGGTCTGGGCGTCCACCACGTCCACCTCCCCGGCTGCGGTGGCCGCGTCGGTCGCGCCGATGGGGATACCGGGCAGGCCCTCCAGCGCCATCTCCGGGAGGCTCGTCGGCAACGGCGGATCGGCCTCGATCTCGAACGCGGCGACCCCGGCCGGCCAGGACACGCGGTAGATACCGGCGTGGCGAAGGGCCCACTTCGCGCTCTCCTCGATCCGGGCCCGCGATGCCGCGTCTTCGGTGCGCAGGACCCCGCGGTGGTTGACCTCGGCGGACACAAGCCGCCGGTTGTCCCAGGTGGCGCGTTCCACGTGCAGCTCGGCCGGGTCCACGCGGGCCGTGCGGGCCACCGCGGCCAGCAGCCACGACAGCAGCCGCCGGCGGGCCCGCAGGGTGTCGGTCACCGCGGCGACGATCAGCCAGAGCCCGACCGCCAGCAGCCAGGCCCACACCCCGGCCTCCGAGGCGAGCACGACCAGGGCGAGCAGCCCGATTCCGGGCCGGAACCAGCGGCGGACCCGCCGCCGGTACCACCAGGGCACGAACCGGGTCACGAACATCATGGCCAGCCAGACCGCCGCGGCGATGATGACCGGCATCAGCGACCAGTCCGAGAGCGGCCAGAAGACGGCGATCATGCCGAGCACGATCCAGCCGGGAGCGCGCCGGGCGTCGAAGAACGCCACCCGGATCTCCTGGCCGACCGAACGGGTTCCCGTCGAGTACCACCAGCTCACGATGATGGACCGCAGGGTCCGCCAGTCGGTCATCCACCGCGGCAACCGCTGGTACCAGGGCCTTTTACGGGGCTGGATGCCCTCCGGGGGCCCTGCTGGCCGTTCGGCGACGGATACGCCCCCGCCCGATGGTTGGGCCTGCTGCTGGGCCTGCGGGGGCGGCGGCGCGGAGGCCTGCGGCGGGGCCTGGTGAGGCGGTGGTGGAGGCGGTGGCGGGGCCTGTCGCTGGGCTTGCTGCCACTGCTCGAACTCGGTTCGCCGTTGCGGGTCCTGCTGCAACTGCTGCCACTGGTTCCACAGGTGCGGATCTACGCCCGGAGGAGGCGCTGAGTGGCCCGCTCCCGGCCCGCCGGGGCCGGGCTGGTGCTGAGCGCCGGGCGGACCGGACGGAGGCCCTGGAGGGCGCGCTGGTCCGCCGCCGGGCGGCGGCTGCCAGCCCGGCGGCGGCGTCTGTTGTCCCTGGTGAGGATCGTTCGGTCCAGTCATCGGGGCATCACCGCCGCTACGCCTGCAATGTCGTACGCGGCCCGTTCGTGGTCGCGTTCTCGCCTCGGGGTTTCGTTCGGTCCCCACTCCGGGGGCCGGGTGCCGCGCAGCTCCTTCGGGTACTCGCTGCTCGGCCGCCGGCCGTAGTGGTCGGGGCGGACGATCTTGGCTTCGGGGAACTGGCCGATCACCGCGGCGGCGACCTGCCGCGGGATGATCCAGTCCCGCAGCGGCAACCGCTGGAACTTCTTCGCGCTGCCGGGCTGGTAGCCGATCGGGACGCCGGGGACCTCCACGGCCATCCTGACCTCGCCGTATCGGGTGTTGGCGTAGTCCACCAGCATGTCCAGGGCGTCGATCAGGCGGCCGACGTAGCGGGCGAAGCCGTCCCAGTTGTCCACTTCGTTGAGCGCGTCGCGGGTGATCGTGCCGAACTTGTCGGTGGGGCCCATCGTCCAGCCGTGCTCGCCGAAGTCGCCGACGCGCAGCACGGCCGCGGTCCAGGTCTGGCCGGGGTCCACGCCGATGGTCGGCAACGGTCGGACCGCGCTCTCCGGTCCGGGACCGCCGGGGTAGCCGGCGGCACGGGCCGGGGTCAGGTCGTCGTGAGCGGCTGTCATGCGCTCCACCCCCACGGGACCAGTGCCGCCACCGCGGCCGCCGCACCTCCCAACGTGGCCAGCGCCACCACGGCGCAGCCCCAACCGCTGGAGCTGGAGGCGTTGGACGGCCCGCTGGCCACCACGGCCGTGGGGTCCACCCCGCGCAGGCGCGTCCCGTTCTCCAGCTCGATATCCAGCCCGCCGAGGAACCCGGTGGACGTCACTTTGCCGCGATGGCCCGCCGAGCCGCCGCCTTCGACGGCTCGGACCAGTTCCACCCAGTCACCCGGACCAAACGCCACTGTCGCCCTCCCCCGCTTCGCTTCGTGTCCAAGTTTTGTCACTTTTCTTGACCATGATTTGTCACTCCCCTTACGCCAATAGTGCACGTCAACGGGGCCATTTGTCGCATTCGTTAGCGACGGCGCGTAGATCTACTCAGGCCGTCCGCACACCCGTCCGGGGCTGATCCGGAGTCCGGCCGGGGCATCCTGACCGCTCCCCCTTGCGATCATCGGCCACGGCCAGGACGACCAGGGACACCGGTCGGGCGGTGCAGGTGCGCCGGCGGCTTCTGCCCGGCGATCCGCCCTCGAGGACGGCGCTTCGCCGACTCGGCGGCCGCGGGCTGCTCGGCGGCCGTGGCGTGGCCGCGGTGCCGCTCGGCGAACTGGACGACGTGGCCGGCCAGGGCCTCCCGCGCGCGGTCGGCGGCCGCCGCGGCGGCCAGCTGGTTCCGCTGGGCCCGCCAGGCCGCCAGCTCGGCCACCAGGGCGGCCACGGCCAGCAGCAGCGCCAGCACCGCGGCCGCGCTGGTGCTGGGCCCGGTGCGCACCCGCGCCAGCCGCCAGGCCGCGGTCCGCAGGTCGGCGGCCGCGCGGCTCCAGGTGACCGGCTGGCCGCGGCCGGGGTGGCGGGCGGCGCGCTCGAACTCGGCGGCCGCGGTCTCCAGCGGCGGCTGGCTCGCCGAGTCGGTGACGTGGGCCAGGACCAGCAGGAGGTCTCCGGTGGCGTGCGCGATGCCGGCGGGGTCGGTGGCCAGCTCGGCGCGGGCCCGTTCGGCGGCCGCGGTCGCCGAGGTCCACGCGGCGCTCCGCCGTTCCTCCATGCGGCTGGCCGGGGCCGGCGGCCGCGGGGCGCTGGCCCACCGCTCGGTCAGCCGGGCCGCGGACAGGTCAGCGGCCAACGTCCGCCCGGCGAACCAGATCGGTTCCGCCTGCCGGTCCCGGTCGCCGGAAACGGCCACCGCGTAACCGGCCAGCTGGCCGCCGGGCGTTCGGCGGGCCCGGACCTGCACGCGCGCGGCCAGCGTCTCCAGGAACTCCTCCGGGCCGCTCGCGCGGGCCGCGGCCGAGCGGACGAGGCGGCGCAGCTGCTCCCGGCTCGGCTCGCGGCCTTGGCGGGCGGCCTTCTCCTGTTCGCCGCGGTTCGGCGCGGACGGGGCGGTGGCGTCGGCCGGGCTGGTCGGGCGCAGGACGTACCGCTGCTCGGCGGCCAGGCACGCCTCCCGGACGCGGTGGTAGTCCCGCCGCGGATGCACGCGGCGGAGGGTGTCCTGACGGACCAGGACCGCGGCGACGTGGACGTGATCGGCCGCATGGCGCACCGCGACCCACCGACACCCGCCGGGATCTCCGCGGGGCGCGATGCCGGTCCGGTCCAGCACCTCGGCCACGATCTCCGCCCACTCCGCGCCGGTCAGCTCGCGGTCCTCGGGTGCGGCGCGGAGCGAGCAGTGCCAGACCGGGCCCTGGGGCCGGTCCTGGCCTTCGCGCACCGCCAGCGGGTTCTGCGGGACGCCGGCGGCCGCGGCCGGGGCGGTGAGCGCGGCCGCCAGGTCGGCGACGTCGAACCGGCCCGGCGCGGTTTCGCGCGGTTGGTGCAGCCGTTCACAGCCGTCCCAGACGGCCACCACGTGCGGGTCCTGGTGCTCGTGGTGGCGGCCGGGGCCGAACAGGTATGCGATCAGGCCGCGGGCGCGCCAGCCGCGCACAACCCGGCCGATCACGGTTTGCCCAGCTCAGCGCGCGAATCAAGATCAACTACTTGGACTAAGGTATCGCCGTCACCCGGCCGGCCGTTCACAGCCGGTCCCGCGCCTTGGCGGTCAGGGTGTCCAGCTCGGCCAGGCCCTCCTCGGCCGCGGCCAGCACCGCCTCCACTCGTTCGCCGAGTCGTGCCAGCACGTCGGCCGATGGCGGGTGTCCGCCGGAGTTGACGGCGCGGGCCACTTGGTTGAGCAGTCGGCCGACCGCGGCGACGTCGCCGCGGAGTCCGGCGACCGTGGCGCGGTGGTGCAGCTGCTCGGCCAGGACGTCGCGCCAGTCCGCCGGGATGGTGCCGGCGTCGGCGGCCAGGCCGCGGTGAACCAGCTGCGAGGCGTACGCGCCGTCCGCGAGCTCGGCCCGCGCGGCCGCGACCACCAGCCGCTCCCGGTCGGCCTCGGTCAGCCGGATCTCCAGCGGGTGCGGATAGCCGCCGGAGATGCGTGGCTGGCGGCCGCGGTGACGTCGTGCTGAATCGGGCAACAGGCCCACCCCCCGGTGTCGGCGTCCCGGCCGCCGGCGGGCGGCCGAGGTGACGAGGTGGGCCGGGGGTCGCCCCCGCTCGTGCACCGCCGATCATGCCAGCGGCCGCCCGGCCGCCGCCGTATCCAGGGGATACGGCCTATCTCGCTCGCCGCGGGGAGCCTGCCGCCCACCGCCCTGTTTGCTCCGGCGAGTTCTGGCCCCACCGCTCCGCCGAACCCATCTCCGCCCCCGCGCCCGGCCGCCTTCCCCTGCCGCCTTCCCCTGCCGCCTGGCCCGCCGCCACACCGACCCGGCGACCGTCACGCCAGCCCTGCCCGCCGCCTGCTCCCGCCGCCGCCTCCACCCGGCACAGCACGTCTTGCAGATGACCGACCGGGGCACACAGCACCTCTTGCATGTTCCCCGCGCGCCGGCTCTGAATCGCATCAGATGCGAACACGGGCCGCTCTGTTCGGCGGCGCGCTCGGCACCGTTTCGACGCTTCATCGCGCGGCCGTTGAGGTCGTTATACGACGCGCTAAGGACACGCCAGTCCCCTCCCCCGGTGCGCCCGAACGCTCCGGACCGGTTCCCCGTTGACCGCGATATGGGCAACGGGAAACGCCTGTCCAGACGCGGCTGTACCGCCGACGCTGGACACCATGACCTCCGAACGTCTGCGGTTCTGCCCCTTCTGCCCCGCCGCTCCCGGCGACGATCCGGCCGAGGTGGACCCGGCCGCCATCGTGCAGCGCTGGCCCGAGGCGACGGCGTTCTACCCGCGCCGGCGTGCCATCCCCGGTCACGTGATCGTCGCCCCGCACGCGCACGTGGAATCCGGACACCGTGACCCGCTGGTCACCGGCTACGCCGCGGCGTGCGCGGCCGAGCTGGCCGCGCAGCTGGGCTATCGGGAGTACAACCTGATCCAGTCCTCCGGCCGGTGCGCGACGCAGACGGTTCCACATCTTCACTGGCACCTGGTGCCCCGCTCCCCCGACGACGGGTTGCCGCTGCCGTGGACACCGCACCAGCAGCGGGAGCGGGCGGAGGTGCCGGCGTGATCCGGGTCGTGCAGGCCCGCGAGCCGCTTCCCGCGGCGGCCGCGCCGAGCGTGTTCCTCGCCGGGCCGACCGCGGTAGCCGGCGGGCCGGTGCCGTCGTGGCGGCCGGCGGCGCTCGAACTGCTCGGCCAGTGCTGGCGCGAGCCGGAGCCGCTGGTGGTGCTGACGCCGGAAAACCCGGTCCGCGCGGCGCGGTACCGGGATCAATTCGAGTGGGAGAACGCGGCGCGGGCAGTGGCTACCGTGGTCCTGTTCTGGATTCCGCGGGACCTGGTGCACATGCCGGGGATGACGACGAACGTGGAGTTCGGGCACGACGTGGCGGCCGGGCGAACCGTGGTGCTCGGTTGTCCCCCGGACTGTCCGGACCCGCGGCGGAACCGGTACTTGATCCACCTGGGCCGCGCGTACGGGATGCCGGTGTGCGCCACGCTCCCGGACACAGTGGAGGCGGCGGCCAGCCTGGCCGCCGCCTCCACTCGCTTGGGTTCTTCTCGGGGTCGCGGGTCGGTCCTACGCTGCGGAGCGGGACCGGCCGGATATCAGCCGGCCGGTCCCCCGTCCCCTACTCATGCCCCGCCGAAGTCGTGACCAGGTGCGACCAGCGGCGGCCGCATCCGGGCCGGTTGCACCGGTAGCGGTGGCTGTGCTGGTGCGGTCCGGACGGCCAGCTCCGGCGGCCGCGGTAGACGCCTCCGGTCAGCCTGCCGCCGGTTTGCCCGCAGGCCGGGCACGTGTCCGGCGGCCGCTCGGGAGCGGCGCTGGTGGCTGATTCAGGCATGAACACCTCCCGTGGTCTGGGCCTCGGCCTGCTGCCGGGCCCGCTCTTGAAGCGCGCGGATCGCGTTGTCCAGGTCCTCCAGGTAGAAGCCCTTCGGGTTGCTGCCGGGGGCCAGGTTGGTGTCCCGGCTCTTGGCGATCAGGCCGCCGGACGCCTCCCGGAGGGCCCTGGTCAAGCCGTTCTTGTCCACCGCGTGACCGCGTTCGCCGAGGTAGCGGACGATCTCCTCCCCCGAGGCGCGGGCCTGCTCGCGGCCGGCGGCGCTGGAGGCGGACAGCACGGCCTCCCGCGTGGCCAGCAGCAACGCGGGAACGCCTTCGGTCTCGTTCCGGCGGAGGATCTGCTGGTCCCGTTCGCGCAGCTGCGGGCGGGTCGCGGCGCGCTCGGCGGCGCGCTGGGCGGCCTCCTCGCGGGTGGTGCGGTCGAATCGGACCAGGACCGGGAGGGGTTCGACGCCGAGGACGAACGCCTTACCGGCGTCGCCGGGGTCGTTGTCCGCGGCCTGGCGGAAGTGCTGCGGGCGAACGCCCTGCTCACGCAGCGATTTCGGCAGGGCCTCGGCGTCCTCGTCGGACATGCCAAGGTAGATCTTGATGTGGACCTGGGAGCCGATCAGGGCCGATCCCATCATCTCCTTGACCTTGCGCTGGTTCGCCAGGATGGCGAACACACCGGCTTTCGCGCCGTAGGTGACGACGTACTCCACCAGCAGGCGCAGCCGCGGAATGGCGGCCACCAGGCCGTACTCGTCAATCACCACGGCGTGCGCGGGGCCGTCCGTCTCCGGGTTCCAGTCCCGCGCGCCGAGCTGGGCCGTCCGGTCCTCGATCAGGGTTTTGGCGTCGGTCAGCAGCCGCTCCGCGGCCACGTAGTCCTGGCCGCCGACGTACTTCCTCAGCACGGGCTCCCACGTCCGCACGTCGGGGCCGGCCGAGAGGTCCAGGCCGTCCACCACGACGTCACCGGCCGCGGTCAGCGCGTCCAGAATGTCGTGGAGGGCGTTCGACTTCCCGGAGCGGGTGCGCCCGATGAGGAGAATGTGGCGCGCGAACAGGGCCAGGGCCAGGCGGCCGCCGTCGAAACGGGTGGCCAGCTCGACCGGCTGGCGCACGCTCAGCGACAGCGGCGGCCGCCGCGGTGCCGCGCTCGGCGTAGCCAGCAGGTCGGCCATGACGATCCGCAGTGTCCGCACCCGCGCGGCCCGGTTCTCCGGCGAGAGCACCAGCCCGCCCACCGGCGTGTTCAGGAACCGCTCCAGGTCCTCCAGCTTGCCCTCGGTGATCTTTTCGAGCACGGCAACCACCACGGTCCAGCCCCAACCGGCCGGGTCGCGCTGGACATCGTGGACCTTCGCGCGGAGTTTCAGGTCCGCGAACGCCTCCTTGAGCGTGGCTTTCACCCCGGAGTCCGAGCTGGACAGCTCCAGGCCGGCGGGCATCTCGGCCGTCTGGACCTCCTCCTCGGTCTCCTCCTGCTCGACCCGTCCGGCGATGGCCAGCAGCGGCACCACCACCGCGGCCGCGGCCGGGTAGGACCACCAGGGCAGGGCCTCCACCAGGTCGTCTCCCCAGAATTCGACCGCGCCGTAGCTGGCCGCGCCGACCAGGCAGAGCCCGGCGACCGCGCGGGCCCGCTCGCGGCGCAGCTCCTTCCGGGCCGCGCGGGCCTTGGCGGGGTCGGTCTCCTTCATGCCGCGGATCAGCTCCGGCATGTCCGGCTGCCAGACGATCCGGTACACCGCGCGCACGGTCGCGCCGAGGCCGCGCACGGTCCACCACAGCCGGACACGAAGCCAGCCGCCGGCGGTGCGGGCCTGCCGTCGCCGAGCTTCCCGGCGGTCGGCTCGGCGCACCAGCTCCGCGCCGTTGATCTGGCCGTTTACCGCCAGTGGAGCTCGGCGGCGCGGCCGTTGAAACCGCCGCGGGGCGGGCACCACCTCCATACCCGGAATCGGCGTCTCCTCCGGCCGGTCCAGCCGTTCCGACTGGGCGTGCACGTAGCCGGGGTGCGGGTAGCCGTAGGGCGGGTACTGCTGTTCCTGCTGGTAGTACGCCTGGTTCGGGTAGCCGTAGGGCTGGTGAACCTGCTGCGGGCCGGTCTCCGGGCCGGGCTGCTGCCAGTTGTAGGCGCTGGTGTGCGGCACCTGGCCGGGGTGTTCGGGCTGCTGCGGGTAGTCGGCCACCTGGCCGACCAGGCCGGGCTGGTCCGTCGTCATCGCCGGGGCCGTCGCGCCTTCGGCGTACGGCTGACCGTGACCGCGGGCCTGGCGGGCCTGCTCGAAACTCACCACCACGTTCTCCTCCACGTCCCTCTCCTCTCTCTCGATCAGGCCGCGGCCTGGCTGGTGTTCGGTCGCTGCTGGAAGTAGTCCCGGATCTCGCGGGCCCGCTTCGGCGAGCAGCGCAACGCGGTCCGCAGGTTGTCCGCGGTGATCTGCTCCGGGGTCCAGCCCTTCGCCTCGATCAGCTCGGCCGCCTCGCGCCGAAGCTGCTCGATCGGCTTCCCGCGAGCGGATCGGCGGCGGATCGGGTGAACCGATCGGCTGGCGTCCTTGGTGGTGTCCGCGGTCCGCTCGATCGGCTCCGACTCGGCGGCCGGGGCCTGCTCGATCGGCTCACCGGAACCGATCGGGCCGGGCTGCTCGATCGACTCCGGAGCCGATCGGGTCGGCTCGATCGGATCGGTTGCCGGGGCCTCGATCGGATCGGCCGCGCCGTTCTCGATCGGCTCGGGCCGGGTGTCCGATCGGCGTCCGATCGACCGGAACAACCTCCGGCGGCGGATCGGATGGCCCTGGTCATCGGTGGATCGGCTGGCTTCGATCGGCTCCCCCGGCTCGATCGGATCGGCTTCGCTCGGCAGGGCCGCGGTGATCGGCTCGGCGACCTCGCGGACCCGATCCGGGCCGAGCAGCAGCGCTCCGGCGGCCAGGATGCCCTCGGCCTCGGCGCGGATCTCGCGGGCGGCCTCGATCTCGGATCGGGCCCGATCGGCCAACGCCCGATTGCTCGAATCGATCGACTCCCGGACCGCCTTGGCGAACCGCCGGCGGTTGCGCCGCCCGAAGGCGCGCCGGGTCTCGCGCTCGATCCGGACCCGATCCAGCGCCAGCTCGGCGTCCTCGATCCGATCCCGCACCGCCACCCGGTAGGCCAGCAGCGTCCGCACCGGGAACAGGAGAACCTGGTCCAGCGGGAACCGCGGCCGCACCGGCCGAGCCCGGAGCTTGCCGTCCTCGTGCAGCTTCGCGCGGCGCTGCCACCACTCGTGAATCTCCCAGGACGTCGGCCCGAGGATCGACAGCGCGGCCAGCACCACGCCGTTGTGCTGCCAGTTCGACCAGGCGGAGAAGGCGATCACGGCCCACATGAGCAGCCGGGCGCGGAGCGCGCGGTCCCGGTGCTCCCCCGCGGCGCGGGCAATCGCGCCCATCGCCAGGCCCAGGACCTCCAGCGCGGTAGCGCCGGTGACCGCGAACGGCCACGCCAGTCCCCTACCGCCCTGGTCAACCGGGCCGGAGAGGTAGCCGGCCTGCCCGTACCAGGCCGTCACCACCGCCGAGAACACCAGCAGCAGCACCAGGCGACCGGCCAACGCGGCCTGGAACCGTTCCCGCCATGCCTTCCGGGCTGCCCGTCGACGAGCACGGTTGCCCTCCCGCGTGGTCTTCCGCGTGGTCTTCCGCGTGGTGCGCTTGAGCTGGGCTTTCTTCTGCTTGCGCTCCTCGGCCGCCTCGGCTGCCTCGGCCTCCAGCTGGGCCAGCTCCAGCTCCTCCCGGCGAACCCGGAGCCGCCGCTCCTCCGCCGCGTCAGCAAGGCGGATCTCCGCCTCTACCTCCGCAAGTACCGCCGTCACCTGGTTCTCCTCCGTCGTGCCGTTGTGCTGTCGTGCTGCTGGGTTACGCCTGGTCAGCAACCCAAAAAGCGCCATTTTTCGCGCCCTTTCATTCGATGACCCGTGCGTACGGGTCGCTGTTCTGCACCCACCAGCGGCACCACTGCCGCACCGCCTCGGGGTCCTGCGCGGCCACGTAGTTCTGGAGCAGGTGCGCCCGGAACGTCTCGGCGGCCTTCTGGCCGGCCTGCTGGGTGTGGCACTCCATCGGCAACGTCAGGTCGGCCTCCTGGCCGTGCACCGTGATGCACCAGGCCCGCAGGTCGAGCGTCATCGACAGCGCGTAGCCCTGCGGGTTCGTCTTCACCCGGAACCGCGGCCACACCGACACGTGACCGTCGCCGATATCCAGGCACGGCACCGTGACCGCGAACCCGCTGCGCGCGGAGTCGTCCAGGTCCAGCAGCTCGTCCGCCACGAACAACAACGGCGGTTTGCTGACCGGCGTCGGCTGGTTCATCGCCGATCACCACCGCGGCACGCCAGCCCGACGACCAGGACGAACACCGCGCACAGGCCGACCTCCAGCACCGTCTGGCCAACGCCGCGGCCGAACCACTCCCCCGTCAGCGCGACCACGCCGAGCAGGAACAGGAAGGCGAGGAAACCGGCTCCGAGGGCCAGGAACAGGCCGCCGTCTCCCACGGTGTCCACGTGCGGGTTCTTCCGGCGCATCAGACCCTCACCCCCGCCAGGGGCCGCCCGTAAGCGGAGGTCTCCGCGGTCTCCTTCGCGGCCTGCGCCAGGTCGGCGACCTCGGCGGCCGCGCGGTTCATCGCGCCACCGAGCCGGGCCGAGCCGTCCAGGATTAGGGAGCTGACCAGCCGGAACACCGGCCCGTCCTGCGCGGACGCGCCGACCAGCAGGCCCGCGGCACCGCCGAGCGGACCGGCGATCAGGTAACCGGCCACCGCGCCGACCAGCGCGCCGGACACCCGCGCCACGAGGTTGAGCAGCAGCACCGCCACCGCGGCCGCGACGTAGGCCGCCGACCAGCGCCAGGTGGGCAGCACCGCGAGAGCTTCACGAACGCCGGTGGTGGTCATGCCGCCTGCTCCTCGCGCTCGAGGAGCAGGGTCGAGGTGACCGGGCCGAAGGTGCGCGCCAGCTGCCGGCGGACTTCACGGCGGTGGGTGCGGTGTTCGGCGTGCCGGTCCGACGCGGCCGCGCGGGACAGGTAGCGGGTGATCTGGCGGTATTCGGTCAGTTCGGCCAGCAGCGGCTCCGGGATCACTTCGCCCTGGGCCAGGTACGTCTCGGCCGACTCGACACCGACCGCGAGCAGGGCCGCACGGTCGCGCAGCTCCTCCAGCCGAGCCGGGTTGACCTGCTCCACCGCTCGCCGAGCGGCACCACCTGAGATGATGGGTTCCACGGGGACCGTCCTCCTTCAAACGTCGGTCTCCAGGCCCCGGCAGGTGTTACCAGCACCCGCCGGGGCCGCTTTTTTGGTTTTGGGCTCACCGCCCGTGGTGGCGCGGTGACGAGGACTACCCTCACATGACAAACGATCAGTTGTCAATACGGCGCGCCAGGTTGTTAAATGAGGCGAACCGACGACCGACCAGGAGTTGACCTGTGACCACGCCCGACCCGACAAAAGTGGCCGCCGACCTGCGGCAACGCATCTTGTCGAGAGAGTTTGAGCCCGGCCACGTTCTCCCCCGTGAGGACGACCTGGCCAGCCAGCTCGGCGTGAACCGCTCGACGGTTCGCCGGGCCTACCGCCTACTCCGGGAGCAACACCTGGTCGAGCCACGGAAAAACCGCGGAACCGTGGTACTCGACCCCACCGGCCGCGACCGGCTCACCCGGTCCGCCATCGAACGCGACGCACGCGGCTACTACCTCCAGTCCGGCGGCCGCCGGCATCAGCTCCTCCACCACTACGGAGTCCAGCTCGGCGAAGCACCGCCCGACGTCGCGCACCTGCTCAACATCGAGCCCGGCGCGGAGGTGGTGATCCGGGACCGCACCCTGGGCCAGCCGCGCAACCTGGCCGAGGGACGCAACCACGACCAGCCCATGATCCTGTCCACCACCTACCTCCCCGGCTGGGTGGCCGAGGAGGTTCCCGCGGTGAAGAAGGCCGATCCCGGCCCCGGCGGCATTTACGACCGCATCGAGGAGACCCTGGGCGGCCCGCTGGCCTGGCACATGATCGTTACCGCCGAGCTGGCGACCGCGGAGACCAGTAAGCGCCTGTCCATCGCGCGCACCTCGGCTGTTCTCCGCCAGCAGCGCGTGACCTCGCTCCCCGATGGCCGGCCCGTCGAAGTCCTGGACCAGCGCGTCTCCGGCGACAAGTTCGAGATTGACCACCCGATCCCCCGCGCGGACTCGGCGGCCTGGCCGCGGACTGACGGGAGCTGACCATGCCGTACACCACGCCAGTCCCTGGTGGACCGCCGACACGCGCATGTCGGGTTGCCCTGTTCAGGGGTGGCTCCGGTGCGAGGATCAACCGCTAGACAGACCAAAGGCCCGGTCCGGGAGTTGGCAGCTCCCAGCCGGGCCCTCGGTGAAACCCAGATGACACGCGGCGGCGGGGGGAACCGCCTGCAAAGCATCGGCCACAAGTCTTAGGGCGCTTTCACCACCGTCCGAGGGTATAGGACCGGGCCGACGTTTTGCAGACTCCTCCCCCGGCGTGTGTCACGGTCCACGCAAGGGAACGTGATGAACGAACCGCTTCGCCACCTTGATCAAGGGGAGCTTTCACCCCTAGATCGACTGCGCGAAGTGAGCACAGTCGGCAAGCACCACCTCCGCCTCCCGACGCTGCTCCTTCGCTCCCGCAACCACCCCGCTACCTCGGTCGCTGTATTTCTACTGATCGACAGCAGGTCGGGCCCGGCCTCCCCCGCAGTAATGCGGCGAGAGGTCGGCGCGGCCCGGCTGGGGTTCTCCACACAGCAGTGGAAACGGGCAATGGCCCCGTTGCTGCGCGACCACAACAACAGCAAGGGCCAAGAACCCGCGTTCGTCCAGAACCACCGGCGAGGCCAAGGCCGAGCGTCAGCCCGAACCGTGGTCACGGCTGCGCAGTACGTCAAGATCCCTGTTCACTCGCTGGACAAGCTGGTGGCCGAGGAGAACGGGATCAGCCCGAAGGCCCTTCGACTGCTCGGCGCGGTCTGGGAGTTGCAACCGAAGAACAACGACGGCGGTACCAGGCCCCCGTGGTGTGAGGTCTCCGCCGCGGATCTGGCGAAGACGGCCGGGGTATCACCGGTGACCGTGCCCGCGCTCCGCCAAGAGCTGGAGGAGGCCGGAATGGTGCTGGTGGACGTCGCGGACGGACGCGCGGCCGTGATCTTGCCCCTGGCGCGAGAGCTGGACACCGAGGAGCGCGAGGAGTTGACCGAATGCCTTCGCGGGGTACTTGCCGAGCGTGATGGCGACCGCACCCCATACCGCCCCCGAACTGGGAAGCCCACCACCGACGAGGCGACCACCGATGACGACGAAACCACCCCCAAAAACCGAGACGTCAACGCTTCTACCAGCGGAAACGACTCAGGCGAACCGGAGACCCGACCAGTTGAGTTTGTGGAGCGATCAAGCGCCGAACACCGGCGGAACCTGGTCCGGGGCTGGAAAACCGGAGCCGCGGGAGGTCAGCATGGAGCGACCGCGTAACGCTGGCCGAGAGGACACCGTGAACGCCGACGCGATTGTCTGGGCACTGACCGTCGAACCGCCGGGGGCGGCCGAGCTGGGCCTACTCGTCCACCTCTCCCGGCGGGTTGGCGATGACTTCGCCGTAGAGCTGAGTCTGAACAACGAGGCCAAGAAGCTCCACAGCACCACCGGCACCCTCTCCCGAGCCTTGAACAACTTGGCCAGGGCCGACCTGGTGACCGTGGAGAAGTTGGACAAGGTGCACGGGGTCTATGAGGCCGGCCGCGGCAAGGTCGTCCGGCTGAACCATCCCAATGCCCCGCATATGAGCCCGGAGCAGGTCGCAGAGCGCGCCGAAGACCGCCGACGCCGCGCGGAACTTCGCGCCAGCCTCCCCGAGGAGGTGTGGGAGGCCCTGAAACCGTCCCGTACGAAGCGCGGGCACGCCGACGATGAGGACGCCACTCCCTCCGCTCCCATGATCTCCAGACGCGAACGTGGCGGCCTCCGGCTGCTTACTGCCGGCCCGTCGCCTACACCGACCGCACGGCCAGACTCCCCGCCGGATCAGCGAGCCGTCCGCTAGCAACAGATCCGCAGGTCAAGCCCGCCTTTGGCACCAGCCAAGGGCGGGCTTTTTTCTTGTCGAACGCACGTCGGAGGCACCCCCAGAAATCGGGACCAAACCACCCCCAAAAAACGGGACCAAACCACCCCTAGAAATCGGGACCAAACCACCCCCAAAAAACGGGACCAAACCACCCCTTGAAACCGAGACCACAACCGCCCTAGGAAGCCGCCATGAATCCCCAGGTCAGAGCCATCTTTTCGGCGCTCGGAGTGCAGTTGCCTCCCACTGGGTTCTCCCACTGAACTCCCCCACTGGGTTCTCCCACTGGGTTCTCCCCTTGAGGGCACGCTGCCCTCAAACTCCCTGCGAGGCCCTATGAACCGGCTTCGCCGGCCCACAGGGCAACGATTTTCTTGGTTCATTTTCCGTAGGTGGTGACGTTCACGGTGCAAGTTGAGCAACAGAAGTTACGCAACGTAACGCGCGCGCGAGCTGGGACGCCCGCCACTGGCGAACGCCGCTGAAAACGTCCAGAAGGCCAAGGGACCCCTCCCCCGCCTCCGAGACCCCCGACAAGACCAGTTCGGCCGTCTCCGTCGCTTCTGGAGCCCCAGGAAGCGGACCCATGATCGACTCTCCGCGGTCAACCCGACCCCGCGCCAGTTTGGAATCGGGGAGACTCCCCCATGACGCAGCCAAAGACCAACGTGTCCGCTTAGGTCGATGACAGCCAGGAATCCGCCTTAGAGCGCAACTCAGGGCCCAAAATGCTCCAGTCGCCAGACCGAGCAGGTTCGACTTTGATTTTTGAGAAAATCAAATACATTTTAATTTTCTCAACATAAAAAGTCTTCCGAACGGGGCAAGGTGACCCCTCCCCTGGTCATTAGCGCTTTGACCTGGGCTTTTTGCGAAAACGTCGGGGTTGATCGACCCGGCCGGCGCGGGGGAAGGGAAGTAATCATGTGTGATAACCCGCCTTACATCAGCCCCTGGCCTGCGGGTTTACCTCGATCTCGGCCCGGCCTGCTTGCCTGTTGGGTGGGTCCGGTCGCCTTCTCCCCTGGTTCCGCGGGCCGGGCCGAGGCCGCGGAGGTCGTTTCCGCTCCCCTGCTAGCCAGCTGGCCCGAAGGTCGAGCCGGGCCCCACTCCCCTGGTCGGCCGTCCTGGTGCTCGCCGCGGGGGTCCAGGATCGCCGCGTCGAAGATCCACTCCCCTCCCCCGGCGCTCGGGCCGGTTGGGACTGGCGTTGCCGCTTGGGGTTCGGCGGGGGCGTGGCGCGTGCCGAACCAGGGGAGCGTGGCGAAGTTGAGCGTTGGGGGAGGGGAGCGGTTCCGGGCCGAGGTTCGGGCCGGCGGCTCCGGAGCTCGAGCCCCGGAGCGGTTCCGAAGAGGACAGCAGGAGCGAGAGCAGGAGCGGCCGAGCGAGGTTCACGGCCTCGGCCGCCGGCCGCCGCGGATCGAAATCGGTCGGCGAAATGATCGTTTTCGGACCCCTCCCCACCCAAGCGAAAACCGCTCTTTTCGCAGGTCGAGGCCACCAAGCGGGTTACTCCAAACGGGTTACAGGCTCCCCTGCCCTACCGGTGCCTCCGCGCTCCCCCGCTGCATTGTCAAGCACGCGGCGGCCGCGGCGGCCCGCCGCACGGGTTTTCGCGGGTCCGCAGCAGGGGAGGCGGGGGAGGGGTGCCGCGTGCTTATCCGCTTGGTCGCAGGTCACCCGCCCATCCGGGCCGCTTAGAAACGCTGGGCTTGCGTACACGCCCACGCGGGACAACGCGCCATGCTCCACGGTCACCACGCGGTGCTTCACCCAAGCATCCACCCGAATGGAGGGGTTGCGCAATGACTACTGAAGTAGTCAAATAGTGACTACTGAAGTAGTCAAACGGAGAGGGGATCAAGACCATGAGCGAGCACGACCAGAAGCGCAGGGAAGCCGCGGCGGACTACGTGCGCGAGGTCTTCCCGGAGGAGGTGGCCGCCGCGGTGATCGGGGAGAACGAGGAAGGCGACGCCTTCGGCGCGGTGGCCTGGCATCTGCACCAGGCCGAGGAAGCCGGCCACGACCCGCTGGCCGTCCTGGCAGCGATCGAGGAGGAGGACGTGGCGTGGTCGGTGAACGCGAACAACCCGGCCGCGTTCATCGCCTCGAAGATCGACTACTGACCATCGGGGACTAAACGGGGACTAATAGGGGAGTGAACGGGAAGTGAACCGCGGAGTGAAAAAGACCCACTTGACCAGCATCGGCCAGCCAGCACGCCAGCACACTATGTCCGTGCTGCTGGACCTGCTGCCCGCCCGCCTCACCCGGCGGAGCCCGGCCTGGCGCGACCTCGGAGGCTGGACGCTCGACCCCGCCCACGCCGACGACCCGCGCACCCCGGACCTGTGCGAACCGGACACCTGGCGGACCCGCCTCAATCCCTGGTGGACCAACTCCGGGCCTTGGCGACCCGCCGGAGTCCCGGCCCACGGGATCTACCACCGGTCCGGCCCGGACGGCCTCACCGACTGGGCGGCCGCGGTGGACGGCTGGATGATCTGGCGCTGGCGTGGCCCGCGCATGACCTGGCGCTCCGAGCTGGTCAGCCCGTGGAATCCGATCAGGGCCCAACGAGGGGTGATCCTGGACGAGCTGGTCAACCTCGCCCCGGAGTTCGAGGACGCGGAGGAGTGGATCGGCGAAGCGATCCACACCGGCCGGAAACCGGCCGGGTACTTCGGCATCCGCCAGCATCCCGCCATGCCCCGCTCGGCCATGCGCAGCTGGGCCGAGCAGGCCACCGAGGAGGGCCTGGTGGTGCGGCTCCAGCGGCCCGGCTGCTGGGCCTTCGCCGCACAGCCCGGCACGCTCGCCGACCGCTTCGACCTGCCCGGCCTGGCGACCGAGTACCGCCGGGTGCTGCCCGGCGACCTGGGGGAGCGCGCCGCGGCGGACCTGCTGGCCTGGGGCCATCTGGAGCTGATCGACGCCGCCGAGCAGCACGGAGAACTACCGAAGGTGGTCCGCGGCCTGGTGTTCGGCTACCCGCCCGAGGTGACCGCCGGCGTGCTGCTCACCGAGCCCCACTGGGCCGTCCATCGCAGCGAAGGCGCGGAGTTCGGCGCGTACTGCCCCCGCTGCGATCCCACCCGAACCCGCCGAAATACTCGCCATGACCAGTGACAACCCATCAGCACGCCAGCACACCACCCGGAAGGAACCCACCGTGAGCGATCACGACCGCCCCAAGTACGCCGCCGATTTCGTCGCCTTCTCCACCGATGACCACGGCGTCCCGCACGTGGCCCTCATTAAGCGCAAGAAGAACCCGCACGCCGGTTCCTGGGCACTGCCCGGCGGCCACGTGGACGGCCCCCACGAGTCCAGCCGCACGGCCGCTGTCCGCGAACTGGCGGAGGAGACCGGCCTGGACGCCAGCACCACCACCGCGTCCCAGGTGGGCGTGTTCGACACACCCGGCCGCGATGCCCGCGGCTGGTACGTCGCCGTGGTCTACACCGACTTCCTCCCCGGAATGCCGCCGATCTTCGCCGCCGATGACGCCGCCGATGCCCGGTGGTTCCCGCTGGCGTCGGTGAACACCGCCACGCCGCTGGCGTTCGACCACATGGACATGATCGAGGCCGCCGCCGCGGTCCTGATCCAGAACCGTCCCGACCTGGCGGACTCGATCACCGATGCCCTCCGCCGCTCGTGACGAACCCGCCCGCCACTGTCACGACCACCCCAGAGAGGACCCCATGCGAAACGACCTGCTGACCGTCGCGGCCGCCCTGGCCGCCGCGGCCGCGCTCGACAACCCCGACGACCCCGACCGGGAGCGGCACCTGGCCACCGTCACCGAGGCCGCCGGCACCGTGCGCGAACTGGCCGCGTGGCTGGTCGGCGACGCGACCGACGCCCTGGCCTGGGCCCTGTACCACCACGGCAACCTCAGCCAGGACAAGGTGGCCCGCCTGCTCGGCTACGGCCGCGAGGACGGCGGCCGGGTCGTCCGGATGGTCCAGGAACGCCTCCGCCGCGAACAGGCCCGCCGCGTCGGGGACGTCGCCCTGGCCCTCGTGCAGGCCGCCCGCACCGGCCCCGCCGACCGGCTCACCGTCCCGGCCGCACCGCCCAAGGTGGACACCGCGGCGAACGCGGCCGCCGTCGCCGAGCTGCACGCCGCCGCGGCCGCCGACGCCGAAACCGGCTCGATCGACCGCACCCGGACCGCGCTCGCCGCGCTCGCCGACCTCTGGGGCACCGCCAAGGCCGGCGGCCTGCTCGGCGACCTCGGCCACACCGCGTACCGCGCGGTGTACGACCGCGCCGACGACACCGAAACCACCACCTCACCAGGTACGGACCACCAGCCCACCAGCACACCAGCGGGGGAGGGGAGCGCATGAACAACACCGTCCGCCTCCTCCTGCTCGGCGCGCTGGCCGGCCTGATCGTCGCCCTGTTCTTCGGCGTGATCCGGCTGTCCTACCCGCACACCCCCGGCCTCGGCCCCACCACCGCGGCCGCCCCCGCCGCCCCGGCGGCACCGCGGCCGCCGATCGCGCACCCGGCCCGCCCGGACGTCTCCGGCCCCTGGATCGTCGCCGACTCCTCGGCCATGACCTGTTGCGACACCAGCGGCCGCCCGCTGGACCGGCCGGTCCCCACCGTGCGGTGCCTGCCCGTCGACGAGTTCCACGCCAGCCCCCGCCCGGCGCACCCGCATTACTGGGTGATCCCGCTCAAGGGCTCGGTACCCGAACCCGGCGAAGAACCGCGGTACGCACCAGGCGAGGACTGCCCCGGCGAGTGAGGAGGGACGCGACGATGAACAGCCACGACGCCGCGGAGTTCTGGGCCGACCACACCCGCGCCGGCCAGCTGGAGACCGGCGCGCGGATCGTGGACCCGAACCAGAGCGACGTCTGGGACCACCTGGTCCAGGTCGAGCACGTCACCGACCCGGACGCCGCCGGCATGGTCACCGTCACCGGCCGCCGCGGCTCCGGTGAAGCGTGCCAGCTCCAGCTGGCCGCGGACTGGCCCGTCCAGCGCTGGACCTCCGAACTGGCCATCTTCGAGGCCGCCGTACTCGGCACCGAACACACCCGCCTTTTCGGGCCCGCCAGCAGCACCAACCCACCAGCACACCAGCACACAGACGACCGGCCCGGCCGGTCGGGGACGCCCTGACAAGCCACCCCGACCGCGCCGGACCGGCGAACCCGAACACGCGATGAACCGAGAGGACGACACACGATCATGGCCAGGAAATCCAACGCCTGCGACGACTGCGGAGCGACCACAGGCCAGCTCCACAACACCAGTTGCAAGCACCACCCGAACAACATCCCGCCGACCCGCATCCACCCCACCGTCATGGGGATCTGCGGCGCTCACGGCAAACAGAATTGCGAGCTGTGCACCACCGCACCGCGCTACGAGGACGACCCGCAGTTCTGGGACCAGGTGCTTGGCGACGACTGACAACCGGCCGGCCGGTCGGGGACGCCCTGACAAGCCACCCCGACCGCGCCGGACCGGCGGACCCCGAACACGCGTTGAAGGAGAACGGAGTCACCGCTGATGATCCCGCACCACGTCCGCGGCCACACAGCCGCGGCCACGCTTGAACCCGGCGGCCAGCCGCCGCTGGAGGGCCTGGAGAACCTGCCACGCCAGTCCCCACGGTGGGGCGGCGGAGCTGTCCACTACTGGCGGAACCGCTCGGCCTCGCCGAGGCCACCGGCCGAGGAACCGCCGGCGCTGTGGGCCGTCGAGGAGATCCCGGCCGCCGAGCCCGAACACCGCCCGTGCGCGGACCGCGCGTGGCCGACCCACCGTGCCCTCCACCTGGTTGGCCTCGGCCAGATCGTGCTGTCGGCCAGCCCGTACACCGCCGAGGCGGATCTGGCTGACACCTGGTGCAACCTGCGCCAGGACCGCCGCAAGCACGACACCACCGGCGGGTTCTTCGGCCTCGCCGAGGAGAACGCCGTCCGCGAACTCGAACGCGCCGGCCTGGTCGCCCTCGGCCGTCGCCTGATCCGCGTCCGCTCCGGCCGCTACTTCTTCACCGCTCGCCGCGTCGAACTCACCCCGGCCGGCCGTGCCCTGTGGCAGCGCTGGGCGCACCTGGTGGACCCGCAGATCCGGCGGGAGGCCGAGCTGGCCACCGCCATGCACGTCTGGAGGTTGAGGAACCGATGACCCGCCGAACCTTCCGCGGCGCGGCCGCGGCCGCCGTCGTCCTGGCGCTGCTCGCCGGATGCACCCCGCCCCGGACCCCCACCAGCTCCGCGGCCGCCGGCACCACCACGGCCGCGCCGACCACCAGCACCAGCCCGGCCGCGCCCGGCGGCCAGGTCCGCCTGGACCGGCTGCCCGCCGGCACTCCGGCCGCCGCCGAGGCCCGGACCCTGCTCGCGCAGCTGCGCGAAGCCGCGCCCGGCCCGATGGACGGCTACGAACGCGACTGCGACAAGGGCAAGGCGTGCGTGTTCGGTCGCCCGTGGATCGACACCGACGGCGACGGCTGCGACCAGCGATCGCAAGTGCTGGCCCGCGACCTGGACGACGTGCAGCGCAAACCCGGCCGCGGCCGCTGCAAGGTCACCGCCGGCGTGCTGCACGACCCGTACACCAGCACCGAGGTTCCGCTGGCCAAGGTCCAGATTGACCACGTTGTCCCGCTCGCCGCCCAGTGGCGGGCCGGGGCCGCGGCCTGGCCGCTGGAGCGGCGCATCCAGGCCGCCAACGACCTCGGGAACCTGCTCGCGGTGCAGGACAAGGCCAACGCGAGAGACAAGCGGGACAAGACGGCCGACCAGTACATGCCGCCCGCGTTCGCGTGCGGGTACAGCCGGATTTACACCGGCGTCAAGGCCCGGTACGGCCTCGCCGTCACCGCGGCCGAGCGGGCCGCGCTCACGAAGGGACTGGCCACATGTCCGCAGTGAGCAGCGGCAACCCATCAGAACACCAGCACACCGGGGGAGGGGAGACCCCGCCTCGGGCCTGGCTCCGAGTGCTGATCGCGGCCCCCGGCACGGGCAAGAGCACGTGGTGTCGTGACCGCGCCGAGCTGGGCGCGGTGCTCTCGACCGACCGCGCCCGCGCCGAGATCGGCACCGGCGAGGAGGACCAGGCGGCCTCGGCCGCGGCGTTCGATCTCGTCCAGGCGCGCGCCGCCGACCACCTGGCCGCCGGGCGAGACGTCACGATCGACGCGACCGGGGCCCACCCGCGGGACCGAGCCCGATGGCGGGCACTTGCCGCCGAGCACGGCGCGGCACCGGTCGCGGTCCGGCTCCGGTGCTCACTGCTGGAGACGTTGCGCCGCAACCGATCCCGGCCGCGGAGAGTGCCGGCGCTGGTGGTGGTGCGGATGTGGTGGACCGTGCGGACCCTGACCCGCCGGCGGCTCCGGCGCGAAGGGTTCGCCGAGGTGTACGACGTGGCCACGTAGAACAGCAGCCGGCCCCCGGTCCATCGCGGACCGGGGGCCGGCTGCTTGTTCGCTCTCGAGGACGGCCCCGCGCCTACTTCGCGCCCTTGCCCTTCGTGACCTCGGCCAGCAGCCCGCGCAGCTGGTCCACCGTCGCCGCGGCCGACGTCGCCGCGGCCAGCTCGGTCGTCAACCGCTCGACCTCGGCGCGGGCCCTGGTGACGTCGCCGCGCAGCTGCTCCACGGTGCGGTTCGCCTCCGTGAGCTGCCCGCCGGTCTGCTCGACCTCGGCGCGGGCCTCGGCCAGCTCCCGCTCGGCGGTGTCCGCGCGCCCCTTCTCCACGGCAGTCTCGGCGCGGGCCCCGGTGACGTCGCTGCGCAGCTGCTCCACGGTGCCGTTCGCCTCGGTCAGCTCGGCCTGGACCTCGGCCAGCCGCTCCTCGGCGCGCGTCGCCGCCCCGCGGGCCTCGGCCGCGGCCGCGCGCTCCTGTTCCGCCTCGGCCGCCTTCGCCGTCGCCGTGGCCTCGAACTGCTGGCGGGCCTTCTCGGCGGCCGTCGCCTCGGCCTCGGCTGCCGCGGCCTTGCGGTCAAGTTCCTTGTTCCGCTTCTCCAGCCCCTTGGCCTCCTCGGCCAACGTGTTGAACCGGTCCGTCATCGCCTTGAGGTTCCCGGACACCGCTTCCGCCTTCGCCTCGGCCGCGGCCCGCTTGCCCTCGTGCTCGACGGTCTTCCGCCAGGCCGCGCTCACCTCCCGCTCCTTCTCGGCCTCGGCCTCGCGCGCCATGCGCTTGGCGGCCATGACGTCCTCGCGGGCCTGCGTCACCTCGGCCCGGTCCCGCTCCGACTGGCGGATTGCCTTGGCCCGCTCGCCTTCGGCTTCCTCGGCCCGCGCGACCGCCCGCAGGGTCGTCTCCTCGGCGTCGGTGATCCGGGCCAGCGCCCCGGACTCCACCCCGCGCACCGCGCCGGCGTGCTCGGTCAGCCGCACAGCCAGCCCGTCCAGCACCTCCAGCAGCGGCTCCGATACCTCCCGGTACGTCGCCAGCGGCACGTCCAGCCCGGCCGCCTGCTCGGCCTGCTTCGCCTCGGCCTCCATCTCCCGGCAGGACTTCCCGCCCGGCGGCCACTGGCGGTCCTTGCAGAACTCCAGCGGCCGCCCCCGGCCCTTCTGGGCCGGCAACCGGCGGTCGCACTTGCGATATCCGCAGATGCGGACGGGGGCCGAATCAGGTTCGGGGGAGGTCACGGCAGGCTCAGTCATACCCATCACTCTACGGCGACTTTTAATTTTGAGGAAGTCAAAACACTTGTTAGATTATTAAAAATAAAAGTCCAGCCCAACGAGTGAAGATCAAGACGAAAAACAAGGGCTGAGTTCGCCTGAGACGCGATAACGTGAGGCCGGATGTGTAGACACATACCGGAGACTCTGGCGCACGGCAGGGAAGGGAAGTCACCCCGGCGCCTCCTTCGCCTCTCCGGTGTCTCGTCCGGCAAAACGTAGGGGCGGCCTGGTCGAACTACCACTGCGGGGGAGGGGAGTCGGTCCACCGGCAGAACGTTCGGCCCATTTATCATGTGTGATTAACCGCCACCGGCGGGGCGTGGCCAGTACCGACACCAGCAGGACGGAACCGTGGCAGACGGACGCAGCTTCTCCACCACCTGTGACTCCGAGCTGGAGCGCGCTGTCCGCGCCAAGGTCAAGGCCGAGAAGAAGCGCGAAGGCGAATGGTGGACCGACGCCCTGGCCGAAGTCCACGAGATCAAGGACCCCGCGGCGCGCCGCGATGCCCGCGCCGCCCTGGAGGCCGAACGGCTTCGCCGCCGGTACTCGGGAGAGTGCCCGGCCAGCCGGGACGCGCTGCTGGCCTACCACCTGGAGAAGGTCCTGGCCGAGAACGGCTGGAACAGGAAGTACAAGCCGATCCCAGTGGGCAAGGCCAGCATTCCCGGCCGCCGCGTCGGCGTCGAACTCGCCTCCGGCCGCGCCGGCGACGGCCAGGGCCGCCTGGCCTGCAACCTGCCGCGCCAGCTGTGGGAACAGGTCCGCCGCGCGGCCTACTGGGAATCCCAGCCCGCCGAGCGCGAGCTACAAGCCTGGGCCGATCGATTCGGCGACGGCCTGGGCGCGGCCGACCGCATCGGCGGGCCAGAAGGACTCGCCATCGCCATGAGCCTGGCGTTCGGCAAAGGCCCGCGCCAGGAGGACATGGCCCGCCGCCGCGAACTGCGCGGAAAGATCATCACCACCGGGGACATACTCCGCGCGGCCGCCGAACGAGCCACCCGCGGCTGAGCACCGCCACCACCGGCAAAAACCGGGCCGGCACTGCTCCAATGGACCAATAATCATGTGTGATAACCCGCCAGACCATGCCGTTTGACCTGGTGTTTCATTTGACATAGCCCGCTACAGTGGTCGCATGACTACGCAAGGAAGCACAGACCCGGCCGACACGGCGCACCTGCGCGCGGGGGACCGGATCACCTTGGAGGAACTGGTCACGCACCTGTCCGCGGCCGCGGTCTGGCTGCGCCAGCTGGCGGTGGCCGCCGAGCGGCCGGCGGTGCCGGTCGAGCTGGAGCAGGTCTGCGACGAGCTGAGCGGCCAGGCCAGCCGGATCTCCGGCTTGGCGGAGACCCTGGCCGAGGTGGACAACATCATCACCGAGGAGCGGCCGCTGGCCCGCACCTTCGGCGGGACCGAGCCCTGGGGCTTCGCCGCGTACGGGGCGGACACCGACAAGACCCGGTACGGAAAACGGCTCTCCACTGTGCTCACACATCACCAGGTCGCCGCGCTGGCCCGGCCGGACACGCCGTGGCGGGCCGACCAGGCCGAGCCCGGTATCCCGTACCTGGAGGGCCTGGACGGGCTGCCCGAGCTGGACCGGTGGGAGTCCAAACGCGCCGACAAGCGCCGGGCGGCCGAACGGGAGAAGCGCATCCGCGAGCAGACCCGCGCCGAGCCGTGCACCACGTGCGGAGCCGAGCCCGGCCGTGAGTGCCAGACCCGAACCGGTCGGCTGGCCGAGATGCCCCACCAGGCCCGCCGCCAGGCCGCGGTGGCCACGATCGACGGCACTGCCGAACCTGCGGCGGCCTCGGCGTGAAGATCCGCATCATGTGCACCGCCGCGGAGGCCGAGACCACCGTGGCCCGACTCCGCCGGGAGTTCGACGTCCAGGAAGTCTCCGAGCCCCGCCCCAACCGCGGCACGAGCACCCTGGTTCGGGTCTACGTTGAGTGCGCCAGTCCCCTCACAGACGGAGGCCCGCAGCTGTGACCAGCACCAGACCGACAGCACACCACCACACCGAGGAGCGCTCAACCCGATGAGCAGCGACACCGCGAACCTGAGCACCGACGACTTGGCCGCCGCGGTGCGGGCACGTGCCGCCGGAAGCCCGCCGGACGAAGCCGCCGCCGATCTGCTGATCAGCGGCGGCTGGCTCGACCGGGCCGACTTCCGTCTGTTCGTGGACTACACCGACGACCCCGACCTGACCGGCGACGGGTCGCCGCTGGCCCGTGTTCTGTGGGCCGACGTCGTGGCCGCGCTCGACTCCGGGGAGCTGCGCGCCTCCGGAGGCCCTGGGCGAACCCTGCGGATCGCCGCCAGCCTCGGCGGCGGCGTGCCCGTCAACCTCCGGGAGAACGCCACCAACAGCCTCGGCCGTGCCCACGCCGCCGACGTCGCGGCCGCGATCACCCACGCCACCACAAGCTGACACGCCTTCCACCTGCATGAGCCCACCAGCACGCCAGCACACCCGCCCCGGTCGCGGCGCTCCTTCGCCGCGGCCGGGTGTGGGACACTGGCCAGCAGACGACGACGGGAGGTGATGCTGGGTGTCCGCAGTCGCCGACCTCCAGCACCCGCTGGGCCCGCACACCGTAGACGAGTGGCGTACCGCCGACCGGCCCGACGACGGCGGCCGCCTTGAGCTGATTTGGGGTTACTGGCACGTGTCGCCGCCTCCTGGAGGTCCCCACCAGTACGCCACCGGGGCCCTGTACAGGGCACTGTGGGACGCGGTGAAGGCCGCCGGCCGGACCGATCTGTACCCGGTGCTCGGCGTCGGCGTCGAGATCACCACGGCACTCCGAACCGCGCTCATCCCGGACGTGGCGCTCCTTCGGCGGCCGCCGACCGCCACCAGCTTCCCGGCCGAGGACCTGGAGCTGGCGGTGGAAGTCTGGTCACCGGGCAACACCGCGGCCGAACGGGAGACCAAGGTGGCCGCCTACGCCGAGGCCGGCATCCCGTTCCTGTGGTTGCTCGAGTTCGCCCGCGGCGGTCGGGTCGAGCTGCGCGCCTTGCAGCTCCACAGCGCGGGCGGCTACCGCGAGCGCCCGCACCGCACCGCCGGCGCGGAGATCGAGCTGGCCGGCCCCGTCCCGGTCCGGATCGCCCTGGCCGAGCTGACCCCCTGATCGGCTGAACCTGGATGGTCCGACGTCGAAAACGGGCCGTTTCCACGAGTAGTAGACAAGACGCACCCCGAGGGCCCCGCC
>NZ_LQMT02000059.1 GCF_001620365.2 Amycolatopsis keratiniphila subsp. keratiniphila | reverse complement strand
AGGAGGTCCGCGAGGCGGGCGGGCTGTACGTGCTCGGCACCGAGCGGCACGAGTCGCGCCGGATCGACAACCAGCTCCGCGGTCGTTCCGGCCGCCAGGGCGACCCTGGCGAGTCCCGGTTCTACCTTTCGCTCGGTGACGAGCTCATGCGCCGCTTCAACGCGACGATGGTCGAGCGGGTCATGACCACCATGCGGCTGCCGGACGACGTGCCGATCGAGCACAAGATGGTCTCCAAGGCGATCAAGAGCGCTCAGACGCAGGTCGAGCAGCAGAACATGGAGATCCGCAAGAACGTCCTCAAGTACGACGAGGTCATGAACGAGCAGCGCAAGGTGATCTACGCCGAGCGGCTGCGCGTCCTCGAAGGCGAGGATCTGCGCGAGCAGATCGAGCACATGCTGGTCGACGTCATCAACGCGTACGTCACCGAGGAGACCTCCACGGGCTACGCCGAGGACTGGGACCACGAGAAGCTGTGGACGGCGCTGAAGCAGCTGTACCCGGTCAAGGTCACCTGGGAAGAGCTCACCGAGGACGACGACCTCGACGCCGACAGGCTGCGTGAGGCGCTGCTCGAAGACGCCCACCGCGCGTACGACGAGCGCGAAGCCGAGATCGACGGCAAGGTCGGCGAAGGCGCGATGCGGAGCCTGGAGCGTCAGGTGATGCTCACCGTGCTCGACCGCAAGTGGCGTGAGCACCTCTACGAGATGGACTATCTCAAGGAGGGCATCGGCATGCGTGCCCTGGCGCAGCGCGACCCGGTCATCGAGTACCAGCGCGAGGGCTACGACATGTTCCGCGCGATGCTGGAGTCGCTGAAGGAGGAGGCCGTCGGCTTCCTGTTCAACCT
>NZ_LQMT02000058.1:1165-4078 GCF_001620365.2 Amycolatopsis keratiniphila subsp. keratiniphila | reverse complement strand
GAACGGGTCGGCGACGAACCGCTGCGCCGTCGGCCCGGTGGCACCCGCGTAGCCGTGCGCCAGACCGGCTCCGGCGAGGTACAGCTCGCCGGTCACGCCCGGCGGCACCGGCTGGAGGAACGCGTCGAGGACATAGGCCCGCCTGCCGTCCAGCGGCCCGCCGATCGGCAGCACGTCTCCGGTGTCCGCCCCCGGTTCGAGGACGAGCCACGTGGCGCACAGGGTGATCTCGGTGGGGCCGTACAGCTGACGGAACCGCACGTCCGGGCAGGCCCGCCGCATCCGCTCGACGGAGGCGAGCGGCACCGCGTCACCACCGGTCAGGATCTCCCGGAGCCCGGTGAAGGCCTCCGGCGACTCCTCGGCCACGACGCGGAAGGACCCGGCCGTCAGGTGGACGGTGGTCACGCCGCTTTCGATCGCTTCCCGCAACCGTTGCGCGTCGACCGCGCCCGGCTCCGCGACCACCACCGTGGCACCGCTCACCAGCGGCACCCAGATCTCGGCCAGCGAAGCGTCGAACGCGTGCGACGCGTGCAGCAGCACACGATCGCCGGGGCCCTGCGACCAGCCGGGGTCGCAGGCCAATGCCGCCACGCTTCCGTGCGGCACCACGACACCCTTGGGCACGCCGGTCGAGCCCGACGTGTACATCAGGTAGGCCTCGTCGTGCGCACCGACCGTGAGCGCCGGTGCCTCGTGCCGGTCCAGTGCGGCTTCCGGCGCGTCCATGACCACGGGCTCGGCCCCGTCCGGCACCGAGTTCCGGGTCTTTGCCACACAGATCGCCTTCGACGCTCCCGCGTCGGACAGCATCCGGTCGATCCGGTCCGCGGGATAGTCCGTGTTCACCGGTACCTGCGCCGCTCCCGCCTTCCAGACCGCGAGGAGGGCGACGAGCAGGTCCGCGCCGCGGTCCAGGACGACACCGACGCGGTCACCACGACGCACGCCGGTCGCGGCCAGCAGGCCGGCCAGACGGTCCGATTCGCGGTCCAGTCCGGCGTAGGACAGGCCGCGTTCCCCGTCGACCACCGCGGTCGCCTCGGGTGAAGCGGCCACCCTGCTCCGGAACGCCTCGACCACGGACGGCCCGCCGTGCGCCGCCCCGGTCGAGTTCCAGTGCTCCACCACCGTCGCGCGGGTCGCTTCGCTCGTCACGGCGAGGCGTCCGACGGGAAGCGACGCCTCCGCCGGTATCCGTTCGACGATCCGCACGACCTGCCGCGCGACCTCCGCGGCCGTCTCCCGGCCGATCCGGTCCGGCCGGTAGGAGACGTTGACCCGCAGGCGATCCCCGAGTCCGGCGTTCATGGTCAGCGGGTAGCTGGTGCCGGTCCGGGTGGTGACCGCGCTGATCTCGATCCCGCCGTCGTCGCCGAGTCCCTCGGCGGTGTGCGGGTAGTTCTCGATCATCACGATGGTGTCGAAGACCGCGCCCGCGCCCGCCGCCTTCTGGATCTCCGGCAGTCCGGGGTACTGGTGCTCGGACAGGGTCAGCTGGCGCGCCTGAAGGTCCTGGAGCGTCTCCAGCACCGACCGGCCGCCGTCGAACCGCACGCGGGCCGGGACGGTGTTGATGAACATCCCGACCACCCGCTCGACGTCCGGTACCTCGGCCGGACGCCCGGACACCACGTTCCCGAACACCACGTCGGTCCGGCCCGCCAGCCGCGCCAGCACCAAGGCCCACGCCGCCTGCAGGATCGTGCTCACCGTCAAACCGTGTCCGCGAGCGAAGCCGGCGAGTGCCCGCGTCGCCTCCTCGGACAGCGTTTCGGCGTGGTTGTCCGGCAGCACCATCGTCTTGCCCGCGTCGGCGTCCACCACGGTCGGTTCGTCCACCCCGGCGAGTTCGGACCGCCAAACCGCCCGCGTCGCCTCTTCGTCCTGCCGTCGCAGCCACGCCAGATAGTCCTGATAGGACGGTGCCGGGGGAAGGTCCTGTCCGCCCGCGTAAGCGGTCGACACCTCGCCGAGGACGAGCGGTGTCGACCAGCCGTCCAGGATCACGTGATGCGAAGTCACCACGAGGCGATGCCGGTCGGCGCCGAGGCGGATCAGCAGGAGCCGCAGCAGCGGCGCCCGGGTGACGTCGAAGCGTTCCGCCTGGTCCTGGCCGAGCAGGCGATCGACCTCCGCGGCCGCCTCCGCCTCGCCGAGCCGGGACAGATCCGTTTCACGCCAGGGAATTTCGGCCTCGCCGACGATGATCTGCACGGTTTCGCCGGAGCCCAGCTGCCGGAAACCGGCCCGGAGCGACTCGTGCCGGGCGAGCACCCGGTTCCAGGCGGCGCGCAGCCGTGCCGCGTCGAGCGGCCCGTCGAGGTCGAGGATCCGCTGGCTCTGGTAGACGTCGACGCCGCCCTCGGCGAAGGCGCGCTCGAAGAGCATGCCTTCCTGGAGCGGCGAAACCGGCCAGACGTCGGTCAATCCCGGCGCCGCGGCCTCCAGTTCCGTGACGTCCCGCTGGGTCAGAGCGACGAGTGCGAAGTCGGACGGTGTGTGTCCACCGGCTCCGGGCGCGCCGGCGTGCGTGGCGAGACCGGTCAGCATCCCGGTCCAGGCCCGGCCGACGCGCTCCACGGTGGCGGGGTCCAGGTCCCGGCCTTCCAGGACGAGCCGCAGCCGGGGGCCGTCCGGCGTGTCCTGGACGTCCGCGCCCGCCTCGAGCACGTGGACACCCTCCGGACCACCGCCGAGCGAAACGTCGGTGAGCTGCCACGCGCCGTCTTCCCCGGCGGCGTGCCCGGACCGGCCGAGATAGTTGAAGCCGATCTGCGCGGACGGCAGCGCGGCCAGGATGCCCCGGGTTCCGGGATTGAGGTGACGCAACAGTCCATGACCGGAGCCGTCGCCGGGAACGGCGCCCGTCTGTTCCTTGACCGTCTTCAGCAGTTCGCCCGCCGCCGC
>NZ_LQMT02000058.1:0-1078 GCF_001620365.2 Amycolatopsis keratiniphila subsp. keratiniphila | reverse complement strand
AGCATCCCGGCGCCGCCGTCGACCGCGCCCGCGAGCCCGGCCAGCAGGACCTCCCGCACACCGCAGTGGAAAGCCCCCGGCAGCCGGGAGACCAGTGCACGCGCCGCGGGGCCGGACAGGGTCGCCGACCACGAATGCGACTGCCCTGCGCGCGGTTCCAGCACCGGCTTCGCGTCTTCCAGCAGGGCGACCCACCGGTCTAGTTCGGCCACCGTTTCCTCGTTCGAGGCCTGCTCGATCAGCCGTCCCGCCCATCGCCGGTACGAAGTCGTCACGGGTTCGAGCGCGGGAGATCCACCGGCGACGGCTTCGTCGTAGGCCGCCCGCAGATCCGGCAGCAGGATCCCCCACGAGACCGCGTCGACCGCGAGGTGATGCGCCACGAAGACGAGCCGTCCCTGGCCGGCGTTCCCGGCGTCGACCCAGACGAGCCGTGCCACGATCCCCGCCGACGGGTCCAGCGTGCCCGCCGCCGTCCTGGCCTCGTGTTCGGTGAGTTCGCCGATGTCCTCGGCACCGGCCGACACCCGCGTCACCAGGCCCGCCGCGTCGACCGCGCCCGGCGCGGCCACCACGAGCCGTCCGCCGGACTCGGCACGGAGCCGCAGGAGATCGTGCGTGTCCAGCACGGCCTGCAAGGCCTTGGTCAGCGCGTCCAGGTCGAGGCCCGCCGGGGTGACGACGACGCGCGCCTGGGCGAAGCCGGGGCGCAAGGCGTCGTCCCCGAGGGCACGCATCACCGGCGTCCACGGGATCTCTCCGACACCACTGTCCACAGTGGACGACGGCGCCGGGGCGTCGTCGGCCAGCACCGCCAGCCTGCCGGGGGTCCGGTGCTCGAACACCAGCCGCGGCGTCAGGGAAATGCCCTCGCGCCGTGCGCGGGCGGCCACCTGCATCGACGAGATCGAGTCGCCGCCCAGTTCGAAGAAGCTGTCCTCCACGCCGACCCGCTCCAGGCCGAGGACGTCGGCGAACACTCCACAAAGGATTCGTTCGGCCTCGGTCGACGGTGTGCGGTCCACCGATTTCGAGGTGAAGTCCGGTTCGGGCAACGCACGGCGGTCCACCTTGCCGT
>NZ_LQMT02000057.1:18014-19157 GCF_001620365.2 Amycolatopsis keratiniphila subsp. keratiniphila | reverse complement strand
GCGCAGCACCTCGTCGGCGATGATGTCCGGGTTGCCGCCGAGCACGATGTCGGTACCGCGGCCGGCCATGTTGGTGGCGACCGTGACCGCGCCCTTGCGTCCGGCGCGGGCGACGATCAGGGCCTCCCGGTCGTGGTGCTTGGCGTTGAGGACCTCGTGCGGGACACCCAGCTTGAGCAGCAGCTTCGACAGGTGCTCGGACTTCTCGACACTCGTGGTGCCGACCAGCACCGGCTGGCCCTTCTCGTGCCGCTCGGCGATGTCCTCGGCGACGGCCTCGAACTTGGCCTGCTCGGTCTTGTAGATCAGGTCGGCCTGGTCGGCGCGGACCATCGGCTTGTTCGTCGGGATCGGCACCACACCCAGCTTGTAGGTCTGGTGGAACTCGGCCGCCTCGGTCTCGGCGGTACCGGTCATACCCGACAGCTTGTCGTAGAGCCGGAAGTAGTTCTGCAGCGTGATCGTGGCGAGCGTCTGGTTCTCGGCCTTGATCTCGACGCCTTCCTTGGCCTCGATCGCCTGGTGCATGCCCTCGTTGTAGCGGCGGCCGTGCAGGATGCGGCCGGTGAACTCGTCGACGATGAGGACTTCGCCGTCACGGACGATGTAGTCCTTGTCGCGCTTGTAGAGCTCCTTGACCTTCAGCGCGTTGTTCAGGTAGCCGACCAGCGGCGTGTTCGCGGCCTCGTAGAGGTTGTCGATGCCGAGTTGGTCCTCGACGAACGCGACACCCTTCTCGGTGACACCGACGGTGCGCTTGCGGATGTCGACCTCGTAGTGGATGTCCGGCTTCATCAGCGGGGTCATCCGCGCGAACTCGATGTACCAGCGCGAGGACTGGTCGGCCGGGCCCGAGATGATCAGCGGCGTGCGGGCCTCGTCGATGAGGATGGAGTCCACCTCGTCGACGATGGCGAAGTTGTGGCCGCGCTGCACGCAGTCTTCGAGGCTCCACGCCATGTTGTCGCGGAGGTAGTCGAAGCCGAACTCGTTGTTCGTGCCGTGCGTGATGTCGGCGGCGTACTGCTGGCGGCGGACCTCGGGCGTCTGGTCGGCCAGGATGACCCCGACCTCGAGGCCGAGGAAGCGGTGGATGCGGCCCATCCACTCGGCGTCACGTTTGGCGAGGTAGTCGTTCACCGT
>NZ_LQMT02000057.1:15401-17888 GCF_001620365.2 Amycolatopsis keratiniphila subsp. keratiniphila | reverse complement strand
CTCGCCACCGCGAACGCCTCCGGCAGGAGGTCGTCGAGTGACTCGCCGTCCGCGTGCCGCTTACGGAACTCCTCGGTCTTGGCCCGCAGCGCGGTGTCCGAAAGTTCCTTGACGTCGTCTTCGAGGGTGTTGATGTGATCGGCGATGTTGCGCAGCCGCTTCACCATTTTGCCCTCGCCCGCGCGGAGCAGGCGGTTCAGCACCATCCGGTCGACCTCACTAGCTGATTGTGATCGCACCCGAGCCGGTCCCGGGCAATCTCGTCCGCGGTGGTGCACGGGTGCACCACCGTCCGCCCCCATCGTAGGGAACACCTCGGTGTTCGCGCACGCACCGTCTGTCGGTACCTGGCGGAATGGGGTTCGTCCCCGCCTGATCCGGACATGACGACGGCCCGCACGGGACGCGTGCGGGCCGCCGTCAGGGCAGTAGTGGCCGGCTAGCTCAGCCGGATGACGCCGTAGTCGAAGCCTCGCCTCCGGTAGACGACGCTCGGGCATCCGGCGTCGGAGTCGTTGAACAGGTAGAAGTCGTGACCGACCAGTTCCATCTCGTAGAGAGCCTGGTCGACCGTCATGGGCTCCGCGTCATGCTTCTTCTCGCGGACGACGCGACCGGGCTGGTGTTCGGTCACCCCTTCATCCCAGCGCTGCTGCTGGGGCATCTCGAAGTCACCGCTCTCGACAGCGAAACCGTTGGCCATGGGTTCGGCCTCCGGCGCTTCGAGCACAGCGGTACCCGCCAGATGTCGGGTGTCGGTGGTCATTCCACCGGCGGCCGCCATCGAAGTCGCCTCGGCGACGGATTCCGGGCGGCTGCGGCCGTAGTGCACGCGCCGGCGGTCGTGTGTCTTCCGCAACCGGTTCTCGAGCTTGTTCAGTGCGGAATCCAGCGCTGCGTAGAAGTCGCCTGCACACGCTTCGGCGCGTACGGCGGGGCCACGGCCCTTACCGGTGATTTCGACGCGCTGGCAGTTCTTCGACTGCCGGCGATTGGGCTCGTGGAAGAGCTCCACGTCGTAACGGATGACCTTCTTGTCGTAGCGCTCTAGCCGGGCCAGCTTTTCGCTGACGAGTGCCCGATAGTGGTCGGGCACCTCCACGTTGCGGCCCTTAACGACGATGTCCATACACGACCTCCCTCGCTGAAATGACTGCGAGCTGTAGATGTGTTCACTAGGGCGCCGGTAATGCGGGGACGAAGCCCGGATCGCGGGCGGTGAGGGAACTCGGCATACGGTCACGACGTCTCGTGTCGGATGTCCGAGCGCGGACTCAGCGCGGCTCCGGCGCCAGGGACATGGGCTGGTCACCTCCCTGCCTGCCGGGATTGCTGATAGCGCTGCACGTTAGCTGCATCACGCCGCGAGCAACAGCCCCCGAGCCGGGGGATATCAGGACGTGAGACCTCGTCACCGCACGCGACGAAGACACTGTGGCCAGCGGGACAATCCGGCTTGTCGGGCGTCGTCCCTGTGATTTGTTTTCACGCGGACGGCGCAAGCCTTCGGACAGGAAATTGCGGAGGGTGCCTAGGGCGCCGCACCCGAGGGAATCCGCCGCCACCCCGGTGGAGTGGCGGGCCGTCGGAGTGTTCCCCAGAAGGTCCCTCATATCCCGTCAACGCCCATGTACCCATTCCCGTTCCCGATCATTCATCACTCTTGTAGGTGACGTCCCGATCACCCGGCGGCGGCCAGCGCTACCACCGCGGAAACGTGAATTCCGCTTATGTCCAAAAAACGCGTACAAGCGGCGGCAGTCGCTCCGGTTGTGATCACGTCGTCAAGAAGGACGACCTTCTCCCGGCAAGCTCCCGCGACCAGGCGAAGGCGGCCGTCGAGGTTCGCCGACCGTTGGGCGCGGGTGAGTCCCACCGCGTCACGGACGCCGGCCGCGAGCCTGAGCACGGGCGCGACGGTCGCCGGATTTCCCTTGTCCGCCAGCGCTTTCACGCACTCCTCGGCGATGCGCCGGACGTGCGGTCCACCCCGGACACGCGAGGCGGACCGTCGCGAAGGGACGGGGACGAGGCACGGTTCCGGCTCGGGCAGGTGGACGAGGGCTTCGGCGACGGCCCGGCCGAAGGACGGGGCGAGGTCGCGGCGGCCGCGTTCCTTGTACGCGAGGATCAGGCGACGGGCGTCGTCGGCGTAGGGGGCCAGGGCGTAGACGGGCACGAGACCGGTCGTCGGGCCGCGGATGATTTCGCTGAGCGAGCCCCAAGCGGTCTGACACGTCGCGCAACAGGGCGCGCCCGGGGCTCCGCAGGAGGCGCAACGGGCGGGGATGAGGAGATCCAGGAGTTTGGACATGGGGCGAGTGTGGGTCGGGGCTCCGACAGTTCCGGCGGTCGTCGGGGCGTGAGAGGTCCGCTTTGGACACTCTGGGGCGTCAGGGGGCCGGTGTTGAAAAAGTCAATCGAGGAGAAGAGCTCGCTAGCGCCGCTAGGAAAGCTAGCGGTACTAAAGGTCCCTTGCTCCCCTTT
>NZ_LQMT02000057.1:13006-15296 GCF_001620365.2 Amycolatopsis keratiniphila subsp. keratiniphila | reverse complement strand
GGGGCCTTCACGTACTTCAGCCCGGGTAGAAGGGGTCCGCGTTGGTGACGGTGTGCGCCTGCGGCCGCCAGACCTCGCCCAGTTCGGAGGCGACCCACAGCCCGCCCGCGTCCGCGACCAGGTTCTGCCTGCTCGGGGCCGCCGTGACACCGTGCACCGGCGGAGTCAGGTTCGAGCTGTTGAAGGCGTCCATCCGCTGCCCGTCCAGCGGCACCTTGACCACCGGCAGCGAGGTCGACGACGTCGCGGCGATCAGGTGGTCCTGGGTCGCCCAGTCGACGTCGACCACGTCCTTGAGGTCGCGTTCCTGCAGTTTCCGCGGCGCCCGCAGGGCCACCGAGTCCGCCGTCCGCACGATCGAGGCGACCACCAGCTGCCCGTTGACCACCGCGGCCAGCCGTGACCCGTCGCGCGAAAGGCGCAGTTCGGTGATCTGCCCCAGCCCGGTGAGCATGGTCGCGTCGACGCCGGCCTTCACCCAGCGGCCGTCCGCGGCCAGGGTGACCCTGGCGACGGTGTTGTGGTCGACCACGGTCCAGACCTCGCCGGAGACCCCGCCGCCGCCACGGGCCACCGGACGCCAGGTGGGGCGGCTCAGGCTGCCGCCGAACAGGTCCACCGAAGCGAGGTCGTGCCCCAGATCGCCGACCCGGAGCCACTGCCTGCCGTCGCGTTCTTCGACCACCGCGAGCCGTTTGCCGTCGACGGACTGCGCGGCGCTGACGACCTTGTACCCGCCGTTGCCCGCGGGCCCGCCGACCGGCTGCCCGTCGCCGAGCGACCGGACCCTGCCGTTCACGGTCATCAGTCCCAGCAGTTCCGAGTTCGGCGCGATGTCCACGTTGTAGTTGGGCAGCTCGCTGGAGCGCCAGTATTCGTGCTCGGGCACCAGCGCGGTGCCGTCGGCCAGCAGCCGGACGCGGCTCAGCGTCACCGTCTGCAGCGACAGGACGATCTGCGCGGCGATCAGGTTCCGGTCCACGAGGCTGGCCCCGCCGACACCGGTCAGGTTGATGTCCAGTGTCCCGTCGTCCGTGCTGCGCACGTTGCTTTCGATGGTGACCTGGCCGCCGAGCAGATCCTTGACCGCGCCCTTCAACCCCTCCGACGGACCCTGCAGCACCAGGTCCATCACCCTGCCGGGCAATCCTGCCTGCGGTTTCGCCGCGACGTATCGCAGGTCGGGGACGAAGGCGCCGGAGTCCGGCGAGTAGAAGCTGATCGGCACCCGGAAGTAGTTGAGCGCGAAATCCTCGTCGGTGACGGCGAGTTCCTGCGGCGGGTCCACGATCCGCCACTGGCCGTTCGGCTGCTTCCGCAGCTTGAACTGCTGCGAGTACTCCGCCTTCACCGGCAGGAACGCGCTGTCGGGGCTGAGCGTGCCGAGTTTGAACCCGCGGACGTTCACCACCTGCTCGTCCGGGTTCCCCGACGACGACGAAGTGTCGTACACGGTGCCGAAGGTGTCGTCGATGATCGTCAGCCCGGGCGACGGCTTCCAGTTGCGCCGGGCGTCGTCGTCGAGGTAGACCCGCGCGGCCGCGCTCGCCGTGCCCGGGGCCGCCGAGTTGCGGATGAACTGGCGGGTGACGGTCAGCGGGTCGATCCCGGCCGCCGGTTCGGGGACGTCCGCGGGCGCCTGCCCTGGTTTGTCCCCGGAGACGACGACGGGCTGGGATTCGAGCGGGATGTTCGCGCAGCCTGCGACCAGCAGGAACACCGCGAGCAGGGACAGCAGCCGTTTCACCGGCCGACCTCCTCGGGCTCGGCGAGGATCGCGTCGGGCGCGGGCCGGACTTCGAGCAGTCCGGACGACCCGTGCGTATCGGTCGCCTTGTGATCGGGCGGGGGCAGGACCAGCGGGCTCTCCCCCATCGGCGTGTCCTGCCGCCGCGGCAGCACGAGCCGGAAGCAGGCACCGTGGCCGGTCTCGCCCCAGGCGTCGAGCACGCCGCCGTGCAACCGGGCGTCCTCCTGGCTGATCGCGAGGCCGAGGCCGGTGCCGCCGGTCCGGCGGTTACGGGATGGGTCGGCGCGCCAGAACCGGTTGAACACCAGTTCCGCCTCGCCGGGCCGGAGCCCGACCCCGCGGTCCCGCACGGTGATGGCGACCGCGGTCTCGTTGACCGCCAGCGTCAGCACCACCGGGTTCCCCTCGCTGTGATCCACCGCGTTCGCCAGCAGGTTGCGCAGGATCCGCTCGACGCGGCGCGCGTCGACCTCGGCGGGCGCCTCCTCGTCCGGCAGGACCAGTTCGACCGAGCTTCCCGCGTTGCCCGCGATCACCCGG
>NZ_LQMT02000057.1:8660-12833 GCF_001620365.2 Amycolatopsis keratiniphila subsp. keratiniphila | reverse complement strand
GCAGTTCGTGCGAGACGTCGGAGGTGAACCGGCGCTGCAAGCCGCCGAACTCCTCCAGCTGGCGGATCTGCCGCTGGATGCTCGCGGCCATCTCGTTGTAGGACACGGCTAGTTTGGCCAGATCGTCCTCGCCGAGCACGGCGAGCCGCTGGTCGAGGTCCCCGCCCGCGAACTGTTCGGCCGCCGCGGCGGCCTGCCGGACCGGCCGGACCACCTGTCTGGTGACCAGGTTCGTGATCCCGGCCAGCAGGAGCAGCAGGACGAGCCCGCCGACGAGCAGCGTGTTCTGCACCGTCGAGACGGTGTTCTGCTCACTGGTGAGCGGGTACAGCAGGTAGAGCTGGAGCGGGTTGATCATCGTGCTGACCGGCGCGCCGACGATCAGATACGTCGTCTTGCCGCCGTCGGCCTCGGTGACCGTGTGGGTCAGGTAGCTGAGCTGCTCGGTCTCGACGAACTGACGCAGCCGCACCGGCACCCGGTCGTAGGGACCGGCGGCCACCGGTTTGCTGGACTGGTCGCGCCCGCCCGCGGCCAGCACCGGTTCGAAGGTGCCCGCCGTCGATCCCGCGCCGTCCTGCGACGACGTCGTGCTGGAGATCTTCTTCAGCGCGTTGTTCATCCGCGCGGTGAGCGCTTCCGGGCTCTCGGTGCCGACGCCGATCAGCTCGCCGGCCGCGGTCTCGACGACCGCCCTGGTCTGGGCGATCGCCGCGTTCTGCTTGGTCTCGACCAGCCGGTCGGTGATCTGGTTCTGCAGCACCATGCCCAGCACGAACACCACGGCCGACGACAGCGCCAGCGTGGACACGGTGACCCGGAACTGCAGCGAATACCGCCACAGCTCGTTGAACGCCACGACCTTGCGGCGCACGAAAACCACGATGCGCCGGAACTGGCGCATCGTGGTCTGGGCAAGCCTTCGCAAGCGTCCGCTCATGGGGTGATCACGGCGGGCCCGCCTTGTACCCGACGCCGCGGACGGTCAACACCACCTCGGGGTGCTCCGGGTCCTTCTCCACCTTCGAGCGCAGCCGCTGGACGTGCACGTTCACCAGCCGGGTGTCGGCGGCGTGGCGATAGCCCCACACCTGCTCGAGGAGCACCTCGCGGGTGAACACCTGCCGCGGTTTGCGGGCGAGCGCGACCAGGAGGTCGAACTCGAGCGGGGTCAGCGGGATGGCCTTGCCCTCCCGCGTCACCTCGTGGCCGGGGACGTCGATCGCGAGGTCGCCGATCGTCAGCGACTCGGCGGGCTCGGCCTCGGTGCGGCGCATCCTGGCGCGGACGCGGGCCACGAGCTCCTTCGGTTTGAAGGGCTTGACCACGTAGTCGTCGGCCCCCGACTCGAGCCCGAGGACGATGTCCACGGTGTCGCTCTTGGCGGTGAGCATCACGATCGGCACGCCGGATTCGGCCCGGATCGCCTTGCAGACGTCGATGCCGTTCATGCCGGGCAGCATGAGGTCGAGGAGGACCAGGTCCGGTTTCAGCTCACGAAGCGCGGGCAGCGCCCGTGAGCCGTCGGCCACGACGGCTGTGTCGAACCCCTCCCCACGCAGCACGATGGTGAGCATCTCCGCGAGAGCAGGGTCGTCGTCGACGACCAGAACACGTGCCTTCATAAACCTATGTTCGCACTAGTTTCCCCGTGCGGGCGCGCGACCCGGCGATGTGACCACCAGAAAGATCATCGAATCGGGCAAATTGCTCCATCCGAGTAGGGTCTTCGGGCCCTAGAGAGCACGTCGGAGCCGGGTGAACGGCCTCGGGGAGTCGATCGCGAAGACACCGGTCAGCACATCGCCGCGGTGATAGGTCGCGACGAAGCGCTTCGAAGCCACATCACCTTCGGCGATCCGCACGTCTTCCGTGGCCACTCCGGCGAATTGGAGCCGCCGTCCGTACTGATCGGACCAAAAGTAACCGTGTCGTGCGAAATGCGTGACGGTCGAGCCGGCGAGCAGGTTCGCGACCGCGACGCCAGGCTGTTCCCCGGCCGCCGTCCAGTGCTCGGCGCGGACCCGGACGCCGCGCAGCGGGCAGCGGTAGCGCGCGACGTCACCCACCGCGATCACTCGGGGATTCGCTGTGACACAGCCGGAATCGACCAGCACCCCGTCGTCGACGGCGAGCCCGGAGCCGGTCAGCCATTCGGTGGCGGGCCGCGCGCCCACTCCGGCGACGACGAGATCGGCGCGGAGTTCGCGGCCGTCGGCGAGCCGCACACCGGTGACGCGGCCGGTCCCGGAGAACCCGGCGACGGGGACGCCCGTGACCAGCCGGACGTCGTTCTCCGCGTGCAGTTCCCCGCACACCGCGCCCATTCGCGCGCCGAGGACGGGGGCGAGCGGCACGGGCATCGCCTCGATCACGCTGACTTCGTGGCCGAGCAGACGGCACGCGGACGCGACCTCCGCGCCGATGAATCCCGCGCCGATGACGACGACCGAGGAAGGTCCCGCCGCGAGAGCACGCTTCAGGGCGACCGCGTCTTCGAGTGTCCGCAAGGTGTGTACGCCGGTCAGATTCCTTGCCGCGGCAAGGGTTCTGGCCACCGCTCCGGTCGCGACGACGTAGCCGTCGGCGGCGATCGTGGTGCCATCGGCGAGCGTCACGCCTTCGCGGCCGAGCCTTTCGGCGCGGACGCCGAGGTGCCATTCGGCGGCCAGCGCGTCGAGATCGTCCCGCCCGGCGAGCGCGATGTCGTCGGCGGAAACCTTGCCCAGCAAGAAATCCTTCGACAACGGCGGCCGGTCGTAAGGCGGTTCGGCGCCGATCATCACCAGCCGCCCGTCGAAGCCTTGGGCGCGCAACTCCTGTGCCGCGCGGAGCCCCGCCAGGGAAGTGCCGACGACGGCGACGGTTCTCAAGCGACGTCCTGCCGCACCTCGGTGTCCACGTAGATCACCCCGTCGGCGACCACGACCGGGTACGTGCGCACGGCGTTCTTGGCGGGCAGGCAGTCCGGCGCGCCGGTGCGCAGATCGAACCGCGCGGCGTGCAGCGGGCATTCGACGTAACAGCCTTCGATCCAGCCGTCGGCGAGCGACGCGTCCTGATGGCTGCAGGTGTCGTCGAGCGCGTAGTACGCGCCCTCGGAATGGAAGACGGAGACGGGCACGGGGCCCGCCAGGCGGACGGCTTCGCCTTCGGGCAACTCGGAGACGGAGCAGGCACGGATCATCGGGGCCTCCGGGGAAAGGACCGACGGTTTTGTTGATGTTGCGTATTACGAGACGGGACGTGCTCTGCGCAACAATCACCCTCGAGGGGCCGACGCGTCAAGGGATTCGCCCACTCAGCCGAACGGATCCGGGCGAAACGGCTACTGTTGCGTCATGCGGAACCAGGACGCGGGGAACGCAACGCCCAGTCAGGTGCAGTCCGTCGACCGCGCGATCAGCGTGCTGGAACTGCTGGCGCGCAACGGGGAAACGGGGATCACCGAGATCGCGGGCGAGCTCGGCGTGCACAAGTCGACGGCCTCGCGCCTGCTGAGTGTCCTGGAGAACCGCGGTCTCGTCGAGCAGCTCGGCGAACGCGGCAAATACGCGATCGGCTTCGGCGTCGTCCGGCTCGCCGGCGCCGCCACCGGCAGGATGGACCTGGCGAAACTGGGCAGGCAGACCTGCCAGGGCCTGGCGGAGACGCTCGGCGAGACGGTCAACATCGCGATCGCCGACGACGGCGTCGCGATCAACGTCAGCCAGGCCCGCGGCTCGGCCGCGATCACCACGCAGAACTGGACCGGGCAGCGCACTCCCCTGCACGCGACGTCCAGCGGGAAGGTGCTGCTCGCGTACATGGGCGACGTCGAGCGCAAACGCTTGCTCCGGCGGAAGCTCGAACGGTTCACGCCGCGGACCACGGTCGATCCGGACGAGCTGACCGCCGAGCTGGAGCGGGTCGCCGAGGACGGGTACGCGGCCTGTTTCGAGGAGCTGGAGCTGGGGATGCACGCGGTCGCGGTGCCGGTGCACGGGCCCGGCGGCGACGTCGTCGCGGCGATGAGCGCTTCGGGCCCGTCGTACCGGCTTTCAAAGCAGCGGGTGCGGCAGATCGTGCGGCCGCTGACGGAGGCGTCGGCGGATCTTTCGGCGCAGCTGGGGTACTTCGCGGAGTGACGTGACCTGCCCTCTCACGCGGCCGGGCGTGCTAGGAACGGTCCTT
>NZ_LQMT02000057.1:389-8643 GCF_001620365.2 Amycolatopsis keratiniphila subsp. keratiniphila | reverse complement strand
GGAAAGGACCGTTCCTGGCACTCGGGGGTTGACAGGCGGCGTTGAACCGCCCGACCTCTTCGGGCTCTTGACAGCGCGTCCACCCGTGCCGCACTTTGTTGCTTAAGACGGAACAACGTGCCTCATTCGCAACAGCGCCTGTCACCCCGATGCCCTCGGTCCTTTGTGGACTGACAGGGCAGGCAGGAGGTACCCCTCACCATGCCCCCAGTTCCCCGCGTCGTCGTGATCGGCGCCGGCATCGTCGGCTGCGCGCTCGCCGACGAACTCACCGAACGCGGCTGGACCGACGTCACCGTGCTGGAGCAGGGAGACCTGTTCGCCACCGGCGGGTCCACCTCGCACGCCCCCGGCCTGGTCTTCCAGACCAACACCTGCCGCACGATGACCGCGTTCGCCCGCTACACCGTCACCAAATACGGCACGCTCGACCTCGACGGGAACCCTTGTTTCCGGCCGGTCGGCGGGCTGGAGGTGGCCACGACGCCGGAACGGCTCGCCGACCTCCGGCGACGGCACGGCTGGGCCACCGCGTCGGGCGTCGAAAGCAGGCTGATCGATCCCGGTGAATGCGCCACGCTGCATCCGTTGCTCGATCCGGCCAAGGTGCTCGGCGGATTCCACATCCCCTCCGACGGCTTGGCCCATCCGCTCCGCGCGGCCGAGGCGCAGGCCCGCCGCGCGATCGGGCGCGGCGCGAAGTTTCTCGCGCGGCAGAAAGTGGTCGGCGTCGAACGGTCGGGTGGCCGGGTCACCGGCGTCACCACCGAGACCGGGAGCTTCCGCGCGGACATCGTGGTCTCGTGCGCCGGGATGTGGGGGCCGGTGCTCGGTGAACTGGTGGACCTCACGATCCCGCTGGTCCCGATGGCGCATCAGTACGCGCGCACCAGTCCCCTGCCGTCACTCGCCGGCGTGACCGAGGAGGCCACGAGGCCGATCCTGCGGCATCAGGACGCCGATCTCTACTTCCGCGAACACGTCGACCGGATCGGCATCGGCGCGTACGGTCACCGGCCGATGCCGTTGCCCGCCAAGGAGATCGGCACCGGCGACGGTATGCCCTCGGAGCTCACGTTCACCCCCGCGGACTTCGAAGCGTCGTGGGCCGCGGCCGCCGATCTGCTGCCCTCGCTGGGCGAGACCAAGGTCGAGGAGGGCATCAACGGCCTGTTCTCCTTCACCCCGGACGGTATGCCGCTGCTGGGCGAACACCCCGACCTCGACGGGTTCTGGGTCGCCGAAGCCGTCTGGATCACGCATTCGGCCGGGGTCGCGCGCGCCATGGCGCAGTGGCTGGTCGACGGCAGGCCCGACGCGGATCTGCACGGCTGTGACCTCGCCCGGTTCGAGCGGGTGCAACTCGCCCCGGACCATGTCATGGCGCGCAGCTGCCAGAGCTTCGTCGAGGTCTACGACATCGTCCATCCCTCGCAGCCCATGGAAGAACCACGGCCGCTGCGGACGAGTCCCTTCTACGAACGGCAAACGGAACTCGGCGCGTTCTTCCTCGAAGCGAGCGGCTGGGAACGTCCGCACTGGTACGAGGCGAACGCGAACCTCCCCGAGGTCGACCGCGTGCCCGCGCGCAACGACTGGGCCGCGCGGTACTGGTCGCCGATCGGCGGCGCCGAGGCCATGGTCGCGCGGCAGCGGGTCGCGATGTTCGACATGACGTCGCTGAAACGGGTGGAGGTCACCGGTCCCGGCGCGTTGCCGTTCCTGCAGACGATGACCACGAACCAGCTCGGCAAGAAGCCCGGCTCGGTCACCTACACCCTGTTGCTCGACGAGGACGGCGGCGTGCGCAGCGACCTGACCGTCGCCCGGCTCGGCACCGACCGGTTCCAGGTCGGCGTCAACAACGCCATCGACCTCGACTGGCTCCGGCGGCATCTCCCCGGCGACGGCGCCGCGCAGATCCACGAGACCACCCCGGGAACCTGCTGCATCGGGCTTTGGGGCCCGCTCGCGAGAGCCGTGCTGCAGCCACTGTCCACAACGGACTTTTCGCACCAGGCCATGGGCTACTTCAAGACCAAGCAGGCGTACATCGGCCATGTGCCGGTGACCGCGATGCGACTGTCCTATGTGGGCGAACTCGGCTGGGAGCTGTACACGAGCGCCGACCTCGGCCGCGAACTGTGGGACACGATCTGGGAAGCCGGGCAGGCGCACGGGATCATCGCCGCCGGACGGGACGCGTTCTCCAGCATGCGGCTGGAAAAGGGCTACCGGCTGTGGGGCACCGACGTCACCACCGAGCACGATCCGTACGAGGCCGGTCTCGGTTTCGCCGTGCGGATGGACAAGGGCTACTTCATCGGCCGTGACGCGCTGGCAGGCCGTTCGGAGGAGACGGTGACCAGGAAGCTGACCTGTCTCACCGTCGACGATCCGTATTCCGTCGTGCTCGGCAAGGAGCCGGTGTTCGCCGACGGCCGTCCGGCCGGATACGTCACGAGCGCCGCGTACGGCTACACGGTCGGCAAGAACATCGCCTACGCCTGGCTCCCGGTCGAGTTCACCCGGCCCGGCAGGCCGCTGGAGATCGAGTACTTCGGCGAGCGGATCCCCGCCGTCGTCGCGAACGAGCCGCTGTTCGACCCCGCCATGGCCCGGATCAGGAGCGCCGCATGAGTCATTACGACGTCATCGTCATCGGCCTCGGCGGGATGGGCAGTGCCGCGGCGTACCGGCTCGCCCGGAGAGGACAGCGCGTGCTCGGCATCGACCGGTTCGCGCCCGTGCACAACCTCGGATCCAGCCACGGCGGCTCGCGGATCACCCGGCAGGCGTACTTCGAGGATCCCGCGTACGTCCCGCTCCTGCTGCGGGCGCACGAACTGTGGGCGGGCGTGGAACGCGATTCCGGCCGGAAGATCTTCACCCGCTGCGGCGGGATCATGCTCGGCGGTCCCGATTCGCGGACGGTGTCGGGCAGCCTGGCCAGCGCGCGGACCTGGGATCTGCCGCACGAACTGCTGGACGCGGCCGAGATCCGGCGCCGGTTCCCGACGATGCACCCGGCGGACCACGAAATCGCGCTGTACGAGGAGAACGCCGGCTTCGTGGTGCCGGAAGGCAGTGTGGCGGCGCATCTCCAGCTCGCCGCGCGGGCCGGGGCGGACCTGCACCACGAGGAGGAGGTCCTTTCGTGGCGGGAGACGTCCACCGGCGTCCGGGTGGGCACGTCGCAGAACTTCTACACCGCCGGGCAGCTGGTGATCTGCCCCGGCGCCTGGGCACCGGGCCTGCTCACCGAACTCGGGGTCGAGTTCACCATCGAACGCCAGGTCCAGTACTGGTTCGCGCCGTCGGGCGGGGTGGCGCCGTTCCGCGCCGAACGGCATCCGATCTACGTCTGGGAAGGCGCGGGCGGCCGCCAGTTCTACGGTTTCCCGTCCCACGACGACGCCGGAAGCGTGAAGGTCGCGTTCTTCCGCGGTGGTGAGCCCTGCACACCCGAGTCCATCGACCGGACGGTGCACGCCGAAGAGGTCGCCGAGATCTCGGAGTTCGTCGGACGGAAGATGCCGGCGCTGCCCGGCACGTTCCTGCGCGGGGCGACCTGCATGTACACGAACACCCCCGACGAGCATTTCGTCATCGCCCGCCATCCGGCGCACGAGCGGGTGGTGGTCGCCTGCGGCTTCTCCGGGCACGGCTTCAAATTCGTCCCGGTGGTCGGCGAAATTCTCGCCGACCTGGTCGTGGACGGCACCACCACGCAGCCGATCGGCCTGTTCGACCCCGCGAGGTTCGCCGGAGTCGCGAGATGACGAGTCTCATCCCCACGCTGGGTGGCGGCTACTACACCGACGCCGCGATCTTCGCCGCCGAGCAGGAAATGATCTTCGAGCGCCGGTGGTTCTGCGCGGTCCGATCGGCGGATCTGCCGTCGGCCGGTGACTTCCGGACCGTCCAGGTAGGACGGGAGAGCGTGCTCGTCAGCCGGGGCCGGGACGGCGGGCTGCGGGCGTTCCTCAACGTCTGCCGCCATCGCGGTGCCCGGCTGTGCACGGAGGAATCCGGCACGGTGAAACGCGCGTTCCAGTGTCCGTACCACGCGTGGACGTACGGGCTCGACGGCAAGCTGATCGCGGCGCCGAACCTGGCGAACCTGCCCGACATCGACCGGACCGGGTACGGGCTGCACACCGTGCACCTGCGGGAGTGGCTGGGTTACGCGTGGGTCTGTCTCGCCGCGGACCCGCCGTCGTTCGAGGCCGACGTCGAAGGCGCGGTGCGCGAACGGCTGGGCGATCTGGAGTCGATCGAGCGGTACCGCCTCGACAAACTGTCGGTCGGGCGCCGGATCACCTACGACGTCAAGGCGAACTGGAAACTGATCGTCGAGAACTTCATGGAGTGCTACCACTGCGCGACCATCCATCCGGAGCTGACCGAGGTGCTGCCGGAGTTCGCCGACGGGTACGCGGCGCAGTACTACGTCGGGCACGGCGCCGAATTCGGCGAGGACGTGGAGGGGTTCACCATCGACGGCGGTTCGGGCTTCGACCGGCTCGACGGGGTCGCGAACGACCAGGACCGGCGGTACTACGCGATCACCATCCGGCCGCAGGTGTTCGTGAACCTGGTGCCCGACCACGTGATCTTCCACCGGATGTACCCGCTCGCGCCGGACCGGACGGTCGTCGAATGCGACTGGCTCTATTCGGAGGAGGTCGTGGCGTCGGGGCGGGACGTGTCACGGTCGGTGGAGCTGTTCCACCGCGTGAACGAGCAGGACTTCGACGCCTGCGAACGCTGTCAGCCCGCGATGGCGTCCCGCGCCTACCGCGGCGGCGGCGTGCTGATGCCCTCGGAACACCACATCGGCGAGTTCCACACCTGGCTGCTCACGCATTTGGAGGACTAATTGCGGAGGAGGGAGGTCGCGAGGGCCGGGGTGTCGACACCGGCGACGCCGTCGAGAACGTGCCAGGGCGCGAGCCAGCCCGTCGCGGCGAGCTCGTCGTAGACCACCGAGCACCGCTTCTGGAGCGCGTCGTCGGTCTCGAAGGAATCCCGCGCGCGGTCGGCGTCGGTCTCCGCGCGGCGCTGCGCGCGGTCGGCGGCGACGTCGGCGGTGACCCGGAGCAGCAGATGCGCGACGGGCACCGGCAGGCCGAACCGGTCGATCTCCAGTTCCTTGAGCCACCGCACGAACTCGCCGTCCGCGCCCTGATGGAGGCGGGCGGCGCCGTACGCGGCGTTCGACGCGACATACCGGTCGAGCAGCACGACGTCGTGATCGCCGAGCCGCGCGCGGATCTCGTCGGCCGCGCCACGGCGGTCGAGCGCGTAGAGCATGGCCATGCCGTAGACGGAGTCGGCGAGGTCGCCGTGGCCGCGGTGCAGCGCTTCCTTCACGAGGTCGGCGTGCACGCTTTCGCCGTAGCGCGGGAACGCGATGGACGTGACGCTCGCCCCGGCCGCGTTCAGCGCGCCGGTCAGCGCGTCGGCGAGCGTGCGCTTGCCCGCGCCGTCCAGACCTTCGATCACCACGAGTCGTCCCACGGGCCTACTTTAAGGTGCCGTGGTCGACCGGCGGGCCAGACGGGTCAGCTCACGTCCGGCCCACCGGTCCGCTAGGGGACGCGCCTCTTCGAGTGCAGGAAGAAGCCGGCGACACCGATGAGGAGCAAGCCGCCGAAGATCAGCAGCGGGACGAAGCCGGTGTCCTGCGCGTCGGGCGCGGGACCGCCGTCGCCGCGGGGCATCACCTGGGCGTTGTAGCCGCCGGCCTTGCCCTCCTGGGCGTACGGCGAGCTCGCGAGCATGTCGCCGTAGCGGCCGGAGACGGTCTTCTGGTACTCCGCGAGCGTGGCCGAAGCACCGGCAGCGGAGCCGCTGGCGCCCGAGTCGAGCAGCGTCACGTGGCCATCGCGCAGCGCGTACCAGGCGTCGACCTGGGGTTCGTGGAGCAGTGTCGCGCCGGCGGGCAACCGCCGCGCCAGTGCGCTTTCCCGGTCGCCCGACGCGATGTTGCCGACGCGCCAGGCGCCGTCGTCGCCGCGGACCGACCACACGGTCGCGGTCTGCCCGTCGGAGGCCTTCACCGGCACCGCGACGTAGGCGAGCCGTCCGGCGATCGCACCGTCACCGGCGACGAAATCCCTCGAAAGCTCGTAAACCGGGAAGGATTCGTCGACGACGCTGACCGACGGCGCGTGGCTCGAACCACCCATCTGTGTGAAGAAGCGGCCGAGCTCCGCACGGAGCGTGGGGTCGTCGGCAGCCGCCTTCGCGGCCGCGAGATCTTCACCCGACAGCTGGTCCGCGCGCGCTCCGGGCGCGGAGACCAGCAGCGCGACCGCGACCAGCCCGGCGAGCCCGAGGAACCGCCGCGCGCTCATCGCCGGATCCCGGTGAGCGTGTGGGTCCAGGTGAAGGACTTGTTGGCCGAGTAGAAGTCGTAGGTCGACCAGTTGTAGCGGTTGCCGGTGGGCAGTGGATCCCCCCACGAGACCCACTTCCGGCCGGCTTCGGCGCCGTAGAGGACGTGCATGTGGCCGCCGCCCGAGGCCCAGCCGACCCGCGTCTGGACGGGCTTGCCGTCGTCGGTCTGTGCCTGGACGGCGGCGAAGGGGATGCGGCCCTTGAGGTAGTTCCCCGGGGCCGAGAAGCCGAGCTTGCCGAAGGCGCGCCGGACGTCGCCCAGCGTTCCCGGCCTGTCGGCGCACTCCGGGCGGCGCTCGGCGTGGGCGATCCGGCAGAATTCGTTCTGGGTGACGGTCACGCCGTGGTGCGCCGCGATGGTGTTACCGGAAGCCACCCAGCACCACTGGGACTTCTGCTGCGCCTGCATGGCGATGGGGTGCCGGCCGGCGGGCGCCGAGGGCAGCGCGCTCGCCGGGGTCTGGATCGCCAGCCACGCCACGAGACTCGCGGCGCCCGCGGCGCAAACCCTCCTCGAGAACACAGGCACGACGGGCCTCCTGGTCACCATGGCGAACCAATGTGGTCACAACGGTGAACAGCAGGCTCACAGAGAGCAAGATGGGCACTCGGCGGAACGGACCGTTCCGGGGCGTTTCCACACCCCGGAACGGTCACTCTTCCGGGGTCAACAACCCCGAACGGGGGACGTAGTGTTCACAGTGCGCTGCTAACGTGAACGTTCCGCGGTGTTCACGCTCAGCGCACACACTGGTCTGGTGAAGGGACGAGCGGTGACACGAGACGGGGACACCCCGACGATCATCGACGGCACGCGCCGTCAACCGCTCGAGGCCTTGCCCAAAGAACTCGTCGAGGCCCTCCGCAGCGGCGAGTTCCACCACGCGCTCCGCCAGGCGATCGCCTATCGCGGCCTGTCGCTGGCCCGGCTCCGCGCCCACCTCGGGCTCCGCGGTGTCCAAATCGGACAGTCGACGTTGAGCTACTGGCAGCGCGGATTGCGCCAGCCGGAGGTACCCAAGGCGCTCCCCGCGGTCCGCGCGCTGGAATCGGTGCTGCAGCTGCCCGCGGACGCACTGGTCGTGCTGATCGGGCCGCGGACGGCGCGGGCGCGCGGACACCAGATGGCCGCGTCGTTCCACGACATCCGGTCCGGCGACATGGGCTCCATCGTCGACCAGCTGCTGGCCGAGCTGGGCGCGTACCCGTCTTCCAACCGGTACAACGCCGACCTCGAGATGCTCGCGGTGCACGACACGATCACCTTCGACGCCGCACACCGGCAGGTCGGCCTCCAGACCCGGCTGGTGTGCCGGGCCCGGCGGCACGGCCCGGACCGGTACGTCACCGTCTACAACGGCGACCCCGGCTGCAACATCGGCGACGTCGAGCTGATCACCGCCGAGGGCTGCCGCGTCGGCCGGATCCGGCGCAACGCCGAAGCCGAGACGATGGCCACCGAGCTGCTCTTCGACCGGAAGCTCGCCGAGGGCGAGATCCACGTGTTCTGCTTCGAGGTCCGCGACGACTCGGGCACCGCTTCGCCCGGCTACTTCCGGATGCTGCGGGACCAGTGCGCCAGCTACCTGGTCCAGCTGAAGTTCGCGCTCGGCGCGCTGCCCGCCCGGTGCACCCGGCAGTTCCGGACGCGTGACGACGCCGTGCCCGTCGAGTCCGAGGAGCTGCCGCTCGACATGGGCGGGGTGACCAGCGGTTTCTTCCGCGACGCCGGGCCGGGGCTGGCCGGCATCGAAGTGGAGTGGCGCTAGCGCGTGCGAGCTGGGCACCCACGCCGCACCCGCCCGTCCTTCGGCTCGACCGTCACACTTCCCGAAGTACATGAAGGCCC
>NZ_LQMT02000057.1:0-244 GCF_001620365.2 Amycolatopsis keratiniphila subsp. keratiniphila | reverse complement strand
GGCTTTCGCAACCTCGGCCGCAGCCACTCACGAGGCCGGCAGCGGTCAGTATCGGTAGTGGTCGGTCTTGAACGGACCTTCGACGTCCACGTCGATGTACTCCGCCTGCTCCTTGGTCAGCTTCGTGAGCTCACCGCCGAGCGCGTCGAGGTGGATCTTCGCGACCTTCTCGTCGAGCTTCTTCGGGAGGCGGAAGACCTCCTTGTCGTACTCCTCGTGCTTGGTGAACAGCTCGATCTGCGCG
>NZ_LQMT02000056.1 GCF_001620365.2 Amycolatopsis keratiniphila subsp. keratiniphila | reverse complement strand
GGCCCTGTCATGATTTCCGTGTAAGCCACGGATGATTGGGTGGTTATGTTAGTGGATTGGTAGGCGGTCGGGGAAGAGTACGACGAGTGTGTTGAGTGCTTGTTTCCATCCCCAGGTTCCGGTTCCTGATGGTCCCCCGCGGTGGCTGGTGATGTTCCGGAGTCCGAGGTAGAGGAGTTTCATAGCGGCGGTGTCGCTGTCGAAGTGACCGCGGTTCTTGGTGAGTTTCCGGAGCTGGAAGTTGATGTTCTCGATCAGGTTTGTCGTGTAGACAACTCGGCGCAGCTCGGCTGGATAGTCCAGGAATGGGGTGAAATCGTTCCATGCGTGCTGCCAGACTTGGACTGCGGCGGGGTATTGGGTGCCGAATTCTTTGTCGAAGTTCTTGAGTGCGATCTCGGCGGCCTCGAGCGTGGGTGCGGTGTAGATGGATCGCATTCCGGCGGCGACTTTCTTGCGGTCACCGTAGGAGACGAACCGCATCGCGTTTCTGATCACGTGGACCACGCACGTTTGGACCACGGTGTCGGGAAAGACGCCGCGGATCGCGTCAGGCAGTCCGGTCAGCCCGTCGCAGCAGGCGATCAGGATGTCCCGCAGGCCCCGGTTACGCAGGTCGGTGACGACCTTGGCCCAGAACTTCGCGGCTTCGCTGTCGGCGATCCACAAGCCGAGGGCATGCTTGCGGCCTTCGACGTCCACGCCGACGGCCAGGTGGGCGACCTTCGTGGTCACCACGCCCTTGTCCTTGATCCGCAGGCGGATGCCGTCGACGTAGAGAATCGGGTAGACCTCGTCCAGCGGACGCGTCTGCCACAGTGCGATCTCGTCGGCGACCACCTCGGTGACGTTGGAAATCAGTTCCCGTGAGGCGTTCACGCCATAAACTTCATGAAGGTGTGATTCAATATCGCGGGTCGTCATTCCACGGGAATACAGCGACAGGATCACCTCGTCGATATTCCCCAGGCGACGCGCGCGTTTCGGCACGATCGCCGGTTCGAACGAACCGTTCCGATCGCGGGGCACCGCCAGCTCGACCGGCCCGTTGGTCGTGGACACCGTTTTCGTCGACCGGCCGTTCCGCGAGTTCCCGCTGCCGTTTCCGGCGGGATCTCCTTTCTCATATCCGAGATGATGGGTCATTTCGGTATCCAGCGCGCGTTCGAGCACTGCTTTTGTCATCTGATTCAGCAATTCCTGCACGCCCAAAGAACCGCCGCTCGCGTGCGCTTCTTTGACCAGCGCGTCCAACACCTCCGGTGGAAGCGCTCCGGCAAGCACTTCAGCCGACGACGAGCCGGCCGGGCGGGATGTGTTCTCCGTCATAGAAAGGGCCTCCCTGGATCGCCAACGACGATCCGATCTTGGTCCATCCGCGGCTTACACGGTTGTCATGACACGGCC
>NZ_LQMT02000055.1 GCF_001620365.2 Amycolatopsis keratiniphila subsp. keratiniphila | reverse complement strand
CTTGTGCACGGTGACGATCTCCCGCACGCGATAGACCCAGATGCCGCCCGCCGCGTCGCTGACGGCCACTTCCTGGCCCTCCCGCATCCGCCACAACTCGTCGAACGGTCCTTTGACGCCGCCCCAGTTGACGTGCCCGGAGATCAGCGCCGTACCCGCTTCGGCACCCAGCCGCGCACCCCACCAGGCCGCGTCGCCGAGCCCACGCGGGATCGGGAGGACGCCGGTGGAGTTGACCTCGGAGCGCACGAGTCTCGCCGATCCGCCTTCGGGCAGGCGGATGGTGCCGGGCCGCTGCCCGCGTTTCGAACTGTCGGCGGGCAGCGCCAAGGGGGCACCGTCCTCACCGGGCGCGACCGCGGGTTCCGCGAACGACACCGGCTGTTCCGGCGGGATCCAGGTCAGCACGATCACGCCCGCGGAGATGGCGAGCGCGGAGACCACCGCGGACAGTGCCGCCTGCCAGGGCCGCACGGGGCGGCTACTTCTCCCGCACCGGAACGGGTTTGCGGCGGCGGAGGAGCAGCATGGCCGCGGCGCCGATCACGATGCCGCCGCCCAGCAGGCTCAGCCCGACCACGGTCCGCGTCGAGTCGGCGGCCTGCGGCGGGATACCGCCCGCGGGCACCGTCCCCGGCACCGCGGGTTGCGCGGGCGCCGCGCCCGGTCCGGTACCACCGGCGGGCTTCGCGACGAAGTTCTTCGGGATCGAGCAGCTCACGCCGCCGAGCACGAGCGTCGTACGGGCCTCGCGCAGATCCTTGCCCGCGTCGTCACGGACGTGCGTGACGATGTCCACCTTCCAGCCCGCCACCGCGGTGACGTCGCCGTTGCGCCAGCCGTCCTGCCGGATGAGCTGGTCGAACGCGGTCACGCGGGACACGGTGAGGTCGGAGGTGGTGTCGTCCTTGCCGATGTTCTCGTTCTTGATGACCGACGGCGGGCCGAGCTTGAGGCCCTTGACGTCGACACCCGAAGCACCGGACGGCTTCAAGTCACCGTTCTGGTCCCGCACCCAGATCTTGCCCACGCTCGTCGACGACGTCGCCTTGGCCGGCGACGAGCAGTCGACGGCGCTCTTCGCGCCTTCGAGCACCAGCACGGTGTTGTCGGCGGGCTTCGCGCCTCCGCGCCCGTTGTCGAGCAGGGCGAAGTTGCCCTCCGCGACCGCCGTCGGGACCGTGGTCTGCTGCAGCGCGGCGACCACGTTGTGATCGCGGCTGGCGATACCGGGCGGGAACGGGCTCTGAGCGCCGAAACGGCCCAGGTTGACGGCCCATTTGTCGCCGAAGGTGTTCTCCTCGCCCTTGTCACGCGGGACGACGGTGCGGTCCGGGGACAGTTTCGACAGGCCGGGTGTCAGCGGCGAGCGCTGGGTCTCGGTGATCAGCGATCCCGGGTTCCCGATGCGCACCGACGCCACGTTCGCGAACGACACGGGGCCGGTCTTCTCATCGACGGCCTGCGTCGTCTGCGCCGAGGCGAGCCCCGGAACCGACGCCAAAGCGACGGCCGCCGTCGCGGCGGCCAGCTTCGTCACGAAACGAGTCATGTCTCCCCACTGCCTCTCCGGGCCGTCAGAGCGCGGTCGTCAGCGTACGAGAAGCGACGAAACGCTCCGCGACAACCTTGCACCGTTGGCGACCACATGCGAAGTGGAATGGTCATTTCTTTGCGAAGTCACCCGAATGGAGCAGTAACATCGCCGCCAAGTGGTCGCCCGGTCGGCGAACAGACCACCGGGGACGGGAACACTAAGATGGGCTGAGCTGTTACTGGCAATGACTTCGGAAATCATGATGGACTTGGAGGCGGCGATGGCTACGGTGACCCCGGACTCTGCCGCCCCGGGCCTCACGGAAGACCCCGGACCGCATTCGTCGGCCCGTCCCCCCGCCGAACCCGCCACGTCGGCCTCGCCCGCCGTGCTCGCGGACGCCGGGGACCTGCTCAGGGCGCTCGCCGCGCCCGTGCGCATCGCCATCGTCATGCAGCTGCGTAACGCGGACCGGTGCGTGCACGAACTGGTGGACACGCTCGATGTCGCGCAGCCGCTGATCAGCCAGCACCTGCGGGTGCTGAAGACCGCGGGTGTCGTACAGGGTGAGCGACGCGGCCGAGAGGTGGTGTACCGGCTGGTCGACGATCACCTTGCGCATATCGTGGTGGACGCCGTAGCCCACGTTCAGGAGGGGAAGTGAGCATGAGTCCGACGACGGCCAACAGTTCCGCGCCGGTGCCGGGACGCCGGTCGACGAAACAGCGGGCCGCCGTGGTCGAGCTGCTCAAGGAGATCGACGACTTCCGTTCCGCCCAGGAACTGCACGACGAGCTGCGCAAACGCGGAGACGGCATCGGGCTCACCACGGTGTACCGGACGCTGCAGTCGCTGTCGGAGGCCGGCGAGATCGACGTCCTGCGCACCGACACCGGCGAGGCCATCTACCGGCGTTGCTCGTCGCACCACCACCATCACCTGGTGTGCCGTCTCTGCGGCAGCACCGTCGAGGTCGAGGGGCCCGCGGTGGAGCGGTGGGCCGAGAAGATCGCTTCGGAGCACGGGTTCTCCGACATCAGCCACACCGTGGAGATCGTCGGGACCTGCTCGAACCACTGACGAGCGCTATGAACGGTCCGT
>NZ_LQMT02000054.1 GCF_001620365.2 Amycolatopsis keratiniphila subsp. keratiniphila | reverse complement strand
TTTCGCGCGTGAAGGCCCCCTTCCCTCGGCTGAGCCGAGGGAAGGGGGCCTTCACGCGTGCTTGGGCGCGGAACTCGCGTGATTGAGGACGGAACTCGCGTGATCAGAAGCCGCACACCGAGTGGAGGCTCCAGACACGTGAGTTACGCCCCCAAACACGCTAGTCACGTCTCTGATCACGCGAGTTCCGGCTTCGATCACGCGAGTGACGCCTTTTCGGTCGCCCGAAAGGTGATTCACGGGACCGAAAAGGGCAATCGAGGGGGCTGAACGGCGCACGCCGAAAGGAGCAGCTCAGCTCGGGTTCTTTTCGAGGTATTCCGCCCAGACCTTCTTCGGGACGCACATTCGCCACGAGTCGACGATCAACTCTCGTAACTCTTCGTAATCGAGCGCGGACAGCCGGGCGCGGACCCACTGATAGCGCATATCGGACGGAATCGGCATCATGAACTTGTCCGGCTCGCCCGCCACCAGCGCTTCCCGCTCTTCTTTGGGATAGCCGAATCCCATCACGGTTTCGTCGGGTGAGAGCGAAAGGAAGACGATTCGCCCCACGCGGAACTTCGCCCGGTCCCGGACCAGCGCCTCATAGGCGCGAGGCAGCCCTGAAACGATCTCTCTGACGTCATCCCCGGTTACCATTTTTCCACCATTCTCCGCGTTCCGTTCCCCAGTCACCCTTGGCGCCCATGGTGAAGGCGACGTAGAGGTATTCGTCGAGGATCTTCGCCAGTGACACGGGCCTGCCCATCAGGGCGGGGATCCCCGTCCCGTCGTCTCCCGCCTCCGCGATCACCGCGGCGGCCCACGCGCGGCCGAGTCGCAGATGTCTCCCGAACGCGGCGCCGTCACGCGCGCCGTGGAGGGCGGCCGCGATGGCGGCGTCCCACGGCAAGATCGTGTTGGGCCGCAACGCATACAGTGCCTTGGCCGCGGCGGTCGGGCCCAGCGTACGCCTGATCCGTCCCGCTGAGACGACGACACCCGCGAGGTCTGCGTACGCCTTCGCGGCGGTGTCGATCCCCGCGTCGGTCAGGTCGGCGAGAGCGACGGTGGGCAGGGTGGCGCCCCAGGTCTCCCACCAGGCCAGGACCCCTTCGTCGAAGGGGGCGGGCTCGTCTTCCCGCGGGTACCGGATCCGGCATCCCCACGAGTTGAGCCAGCGAAGAAGAATTGTGCGATGTGCGGGCTGTGACAGGTCGATCGCTGACTGCGTTTCTTCCATGAGTCGAAGCCACGAGGTGTCGGCATTCGCGAAGCCGTTGAACACTTCGGCGGCACGCCGGAGTTCGGCGAGTGGCGGCAGGGGGTCAGACATGGGCGAACCCTATCCGGTGCCACCAAGGGGGTGAATTTCCGCGTCCAACTATTGGACTTTGTACATTGAGTCACCTATTTGTATCTGCTGCAACGTTCATTGGTCCTTTAGGGTTGTGGCCAGGAAGGCTGCAAGGATGACGGTCACGCAGCGCGATTGCGTTACCCCATCCAGGGGAGGGAGTTGGCATGGGCAGACCCGAGCGACCGTTGGACGGCTCCACTGGTCCGATCGCCGCATTCGCTCACGATCTGCGCGTTTTGAGGAACCGGGCGGGAAACCCGAGTTACCGGGAGCTCGCCAGGACGGCACTGTTCGCACCTTCCGTGCTGTCGAGCGCGGCGAGCGGCCACCGGCTGCCCACGCTCGCCGTGACGTTGGCGTTCGTCTCCGCGTGCGGTGGCGACCGCGCGGCGTGGGAACGGCGTTGGCGAAGTGTCGCCGGGCAGCAGGGCGGTGGCGCGGAAGTACGCGAGGAACGCGCGTCCGTGCCACAGCAGGCCGAAGCGCCGCCGGATGGCGTGCACGCGCTGGCATCCGGCGTCATCCGCCTCGCCCGTCCGGCGCAACTCCCGATGGGATCGAGGACTTTCGTCGGCAGGGAAGGGGACCTCGCCGACGCCGCGAAGATGATCGGCGCGAGCGGACCGGTCAAGGTGCCGTTGCTCGTCAGCGGTCCGATCGGGGTGGGGAAGACGGCTTTCGCCTTGCGGCTGGCGGAAGAGGTGGCGGCGGACTTCCCGGACGGGCAGCTCTACGCCGATCTGGGCGGCAGCGGGACCGGCGGCCGGTCGGCCAACGGGATCGTGCGCGGATTCCTGCGCGCGCTCGGCGTGCCGGCGCATCTCGTGCCCGACGACCCGATGCAGCGGATCGGGCTGTACCGATCCCTGCTCGCGGAGCGCAGGTTGTTCGTGCTCCTGTCGGGGGTCAGGGACGAGGGTCAGGTGCGGCCGCTGCTGGGCCAGGCCCCGCACAGCCAGGTCGTGGTGACCAGCCGCGCCCGGTTGCTCGGCCTGGAGGACACGAACCGTGTCGAGCTGGATACGTTTTCCCGCAAGGAATCGATGGCCTTGATCGGCCGGATCGCCGGGCCCGCCCGGGTGCGCGCGGAACACGACGCCACCGACATGATCGCCGAACTGTGCGGGGATCTCCCGCTGGCGATCAACATCGTCGGCCGCAAGATCGCCGCCCGTCCGGAATGGGCGATCGCGTACACGGCGGGCCAGCTCGCCGATCGCGAACGGCTCATGGACAGCCTGTGCGTGGGTGACGTCAACGTGCGGGACCGGTTCATCGCGGCGTACGAACAGCTTTCACCCACCGAACGGGAGGCCATCCACCACTTCGGGCAGACCGGGGCGGGCTGGACGACGTCGATCGGCGTCGCCGCGGCGATGGGCATCATGATCGAGACCGCCGACGAGCTCCTCGAGTCCGTGGTGGACGCCGGACTTCTCCAGCGCGCCAACGTCGCCGGCCGATACGCGGTCTCCCGGTTGGTCAGTGCGTTCGCCTCCGAACGGCGACGGGAGCCGGGCCCGTTCGCCGCCGCCGTCCCGATGGCCGGTCACCGGGCCCGGAAGAACGCGTTCGAATCGCTGCGCCACGAGGCCGTGCGCACCCTGCCGGGCGGCTCGTCCGAAGGTTGATTGTTCTCCCCGCGGGGCGCTTCCGGTCAACGGGCCGCGCGGCTTGAATGAGTCGACGAATGAAGGCGAGCGAAATTCGGTGACACAATGCTGATTCTGTCGATGAAGGAGGGCCACGATGGCGGGATCGTGGCGATCGAGGACGGCAAGCTGCTGTTCGCGCTGGAGTCGGAAAAGGACAACTACCCGCGCTACGACCGGATCACCGGCGAGCTGATGGCGCGCGCGGCGGGCATGCTGGACAAGCAGCCCGACGTGGTCGCGCTCGGCGGCTGGGTCAAGGGGGAGTTCTCGGTGGAACCGCCGTCGCGCACCGGATATTTCGGTGTCGGCGAGGGCGCGATCTCCGATGAGGCGGGCAAGTTCTTCGGCAAGGACGTGCGGTACTTCTCCTCCACCCACGAGCGCTCGCATATCTACACCTCCCTCGGGATGGCCCCCGCGGCACCCGGCCAGGCGTACTACTCCCTGGTGTGGGAAGGGAACATCGGTGACTTCTACCGGATCGACGAGCGCGGCGAGGCCACCCACTTGCAGCACGTCCTGACCGACCCCGGCGCGAAGTACGCGTACCTCTTCGCGCTGGCCGACCCGGGTTTCCCGCTGGGCAAGGGGAAGTTCCGGTTCAACGACGCCGGCAAGCAGATGGCGCTGACCGGGTTCGCCGAGCAGGGCCCGCTCACGCCGGACGAACAAAAGACCATCGACTTCATCCTCGACCGCGACGGCATCATCCTCGGTCTGTCCAAAGAGGAGATGTCCTGGTCCCATCTGTACAACGCCGGGGTGTGGTCGCAGGAATACCGCAACGCGGCGGCGAAGCACTCGCAAGCGATCTTCAACCGGTTCTACGACTACGCGGAGAAGAACCTGACCGAAGGCCTGCCGCTGCTGATCTCCGGCGGCTGCGGCCTGAACTGCGACTGGAACCGGCTGTGGCGGGAGAGCGGCCTGTTCTCCTCGGTGTTCGTGCCGCCGTGCCCCAACGACAGCGGTTCCGCGCTGGGCACCGCCATCGACGCGCAATGGTTCTACACCGGACAGGCGACCATCGAGTGGGACGTCTACGCGGGGGAGAACTTCGTCGAGGACGTCGTCCCGGATCCCGCCAAGTACGAGACGCGGCCGCTCGTGGCGAGCGAGGTCGCGAAGTACATCAAGGACGGCAACATCATCGGCTGGGCACGCGGCCGGTACGAGATGGGGCCGCGGGCGCTGGGCAACCGGTCGATCCTCGCCGCGCCGTTCACCGTGGACACCACGGTGCGGCTCAACAAGATCAAGCGCCGTGAGGACTACCGTCCGATCGCCCCGATCGCGCTGGAATCCGACGCCCCCAAGTGGTTCGTCGGCTCGGTGCAGGACCCGTACATGCTGTACTTCAACCACGTCACCTCCGACGAGTTGAAGGCCATCACGCACGTCGACGGGACCGCCCGCACCCAGACGGTGACGCGGGAACGCAACGCCGGCATCACCGACCTGCTCGAGGCGTTCCGCGAGCAGACCGGGTTCAGCGTGCTGTGCAACACCTCGCTGAACAACAACGGGCGCGGTTTCCTCAACCGCACCAGCGATCTCATCGAGTACGGGGAGACGTACGGCCTCGACGGCTACGTCATCAACGACACGTTCGTGACCCCGCGCGCCTCCTGAAATCCTTGCCCAACGGGGGTAAGGCCCGGATGCCACTCCCAGCTGTGGCATCCGGGTACCTCGTGGCGCCCGAACGAACGGGGAAGACCATGCGAGTCGTGCTCGCGGGCGGCGGTGTCATCGCGCTGCTGACCGCGCTGGAGTGCGTGTCGGCCGGGCACGAAGTGGTGCTCGCCGACCAGGCGGACATCCCGTTCTCCGGCGCGACTTCGTTCGACCGCCACCGTGTGCTGCGCGCGTTGCATCCCGGTGACCCCGCGGCGACGGCGGCCGCGGTCGCCGCGCATCACGCGTGGATCGAGCTCGAACGCCTGCTGTCCACGTCGTTCTACGAACAGGTCGGTGCGCTCACCGCACTTCCGGCGCCCGAGGCCGCGTGGGAGTTGCTGACCGCGGCCGGATCGAAGGCCGAAGTGCTCGGTGCGGGAGAACTCTCCGAGGAGTTCCCGCACGCCGGGTTCGTGCCGGGAACGGGAGCGGTCTTCGAAGCGCAGGCGGGGGTCCTGCTCGCCGACCGGGTGCTGACGGCGTGCGCCACCCGGTTGCGGTGGCACGCGAACGCGGAACTCCACCCGCACCGCAAGGTGATCGGGATCGACGCCGACCGGGCCGAGGTCCGGCTGGCCGACGGCGGGATCCTCCGTGGCGACGCCGTCCTGGTCGCGGCGGGCCCGTGGTCCCGGGAGTTGCTCGCCCCCGCGCTGTCCAGGGAACTCGTGCTGCACCGGCAGACGATGCTCTACTGCGACGTCCCGCCCGCCGACGCCGCCGCGTGGGCCGCCACCCCGGCGATCACGTCGCTCGGCTCGGCGGGCGGCGCGTGGCTGGTGCCGCCCGTCGCCGGGACGCCGTTGAAGCTCAGCGCCGCGAGCGCGTGCCGGGTTGTCGACGAGATCGGCGGCGCCACCGTGCCTTCGTGGTGGCGTGAGCACCTGATCGACACGTTCGCCGCGCTGATCCCGGGTTTCCGCCGGGATTGGCTGGTCGACACCCGGGACTGCCACTACCTGGCCCGGCGCTCCACCCTCGGCCCGATGCTCGCCGTCCTCGGCGACCGGGTCCTGTCCTACGCGGCGTGCGGCGGCTCGTCGTTCAAGTTCGCCCCGCTGATCGCCCGGTCCCTGGCCGCGCGCCTCACCGGCGCCGACCCGGTCCGGACCGGGCTCGAACCGCTCGACCGGCCGCTCGTGCGAGCGGGCGGTGCCCACCCGATCCGTCCTGCCCTACGAGGTGTGTCGTGAAACTGCTCGCGCTGGAAGCCAGCCAGAACTCCTACTACTACCTGCCCCGGTACCAGCAGATCGAGGATTTCGGCGGGGTGCTGTACGTGCTCAACGGGGTCGGCACCGAGGATCTCTGGCCGTCCGAGCGCTACCGGATCGCCGGCAGCAACCACATCGACGATCTGATCCGGCACGCGAAGGCCTGGCACGCGGAACAATCCTTCGACGGTGTGCTCACCTTCTCCGAGTCCGGCGTCGTCCTGGTCGCCGCGGTCGCCGAGGCGCTCGGCCTGCCCGGGATCGGCGTGGACGCGGCGCGGACCAGCCGGAACAAGCTGATCATGCGGCAGGCGCACGAAAAGGGCGGGGCCGCGCATCCGGACTTCCGGTTCGTCGAAGACCTCGACGCGGCCTTGCGGGCGGCCGAGGACTTCGGCTATCCGGTGATCCTCAAGCCGACCCTCGGCGCGGCCAGCAACTTCGTCTTCCGGGTCGACGACGAAGAGAAGATGCGGGAACGCTACGCGCAGGCACGCGACGGCATCGACGGGATGACCTGGTACAACATGGAGGCCGAAGGTCTGGACCTCGGCCCGCACGGACTGCTCGTCGAGTCCTTTCTGGACGGTCACGAGCATCTCATCGAGGCCGTCGCCTGGGACGACGAGGTCTACCTCGGTTCCATTGTGGACCGGGTCACCTCGGAGGGCGAGACCTTCGACGACGACGTGCACCACGCGCCCACGTCGCTCACGCCCGAGCAGGTGGCCGAGGTGCACGCGGTGGTTGCCGCCGGCGTGCGGGCCCAGGGCCTCACCCGCGGCGCGTTGCACGCCGAAGTCCGGTTCCACCAGGGCAAACCGTTCCTGCTGGAGATCGCCGTGCGGCCGGGCGGCGGCGGGCTCGACCACATGGCAAGGCTTTCCGCCGGGTACGACCCGATCAGGGGACTCATGGACGTCTCGCGCGGTGTCCGGCCGGATGTCCACCACTTCAGCCCGACCGGGCTGCACACCGCCGCGATGTGCCTGATCTGCCCCGGCGGGGTGATCGCCTCGATCGACGTCCCGCCCGCGGTGAACGAATCGGAAGCCTTGTACTACCTCAAGATCTTCGCGAAGCCGGGTGACCTCATCAAGCGCCCGCCGCTCGGCAACAACATCTTCGGCGGTATCGGCGCACTCGGCGCGTCCTTCGACGAAGCCATGCGCAACGCGAACGACCTGGCCGGGAAGATCGAGGTCAAACTCTCGGAACTCCAGAAGTAGCAACGGATCCTGTTCGACGAAACCGGGCCCTCACCCAGGGCCCGGTGGCGAAAGACGCCCAAAACCGCGTGGAGGAAGCGTGTCACGGACTGCCACCCAACGGCACTACCTGATGGTCAGACCGACGTACTTCGACGTCGAGTACTCGATCAATCCCTGGATGGACCCGCAGAAGCCGACGGACACCGAGCTGGCCATCGCCCAGTGGGAGTGGCTGCGTGATCTGTACGCCGACCTGGGACATCGTGTCGAGCTGCTCGATCCGCTGCCCGGCCTGCCCGACATGGTGTTCGCGGCCAACGGGGCCACCGTGGTCGACGGTCAGGTGCTCGTCGCGCGGTTCCACCACGTGCAGCGGGCCGGGGAGTCCGACGCTTATCTCAAGTGGTTCCGCGACAACGGATACCGCTACGTGCGGCAGGCGCAATGGGTCAACGAGGGGGAGGGCGACTACCTCGTCGCCGGGAAGACGATCCTCGCCGGCACCGGGTTCCGCACGAACCCGGAGGCGCACAACGAATCCCGCGAGTTCTTCGGCCGTCCGGTGACCAAGCTGACGCTGATCGACCCGCGCTACTACCACCTCGACACCGCGCTCGCCGTCCTCGACGAAGACACGGTCATGTACTACCCGGGGGCGTTCTCCGAAGAAAGCCGTCTGCTGCTGAAAGAGCTGTACCCCGACGCGATCCTGGCGTCCGAAGCCGACGCGTCCGTGTTCGGCCTCAACGCGGTCTCCGACGGCAAGCACGTCGTGCTCCCGCAGGCGGCCACCGAGCTCACCGCGCAGCTGCGGGAACACGGCTTCGAACCGATCGGCGCCGACCTGTCCGAATTGCTCAAGGCGGGCGGCAGCGTCAAATGCTGCACGCTGGAACTGCGTGCCGCTCAAGGAGACTAGATGGAATCGGCTGTACAGGAGCGGAGCGGGCGTACCACGCTGCGCCGGATCCTCGTCGGGGCCGCGTTGGTCGCGATTCCGGCGGCGGTCGTCGTCGTGGTGCTCGGCCTCGGGTCGGCCTACGCGCCTGTCGCGAGCACCGGGGCCAAGGCCGCGGGCGGCGGGCCGGACACCTACGCGCGCCTGCTGGTCGCGCTTCCGGTGATCCTGGGCGCCTGCCACCTCGCGGGGGTGCTGGCCCGGCGGCTCGGCCAGCCCGCGGTGATCGGCGAGATCGTCGCCGGCATCCTCCTGGGACCGTCGCTGTTCGGGATCGTGTGGCCCGCCGCGTTCGGCTGGCTGTTCCCCGGCGGGGTGGTCTCGGCGATCAACATCCTGTCGCAGCTGGGTTTGATCTTCTTCATGTACCTGGTCGGTTCCGAGATCGATCTCGACGCGGTGCGCAGACGCGGGTTCACCGCGGTGACCGTCAGCCAGGTCAGCATCGCGCTGCCGATGGTCTGCGGCATCGTGCTCGCGCTCGGCATGTACCCGGCGTTCGGCGGTGACGTCGGCTTCCTCGCGTTCGGGTTGTTCATCGCGGTCTCCATGAGCGTGACGGCGTTCCCGGTGCTGGCAAGGATCCTGACCGACCGTGGCATCGCGAAGACGCCGCTGGGCGCGCTCGCGCTCACCTGTGCCGCCGTCGACGACGTCGCCGCCTGGTGCCTGCTGGCCGTGGTGGTCGCCGTCAGCCAGGGCGGGACGCCGTCGGAGGTCTTCCTGACCGTCGGGCTCACCCTGGTGTTCGTCGTGGCGATGATCTACGTCGTCAAGCCGCTGCTGGCGAGGGTGCTCGCGCGCGTGCCGGAATCCGCGGTGCTCGCGATCCTGCTCGGCGGGATCATGCTGTCGGCACTGGCCACCAACGAGATCGGCATCCACGCGATCTTCGGCGCCTTCCTCTTCGGGGTGATCGCGCCGAGGAAGGATCCGGTCGTCGCCCGCGCGGCCGGGAAGCTCGGCAGTGTCACCCTGACGTTGCTGCTGCCACTCTTCTTCGCCTACACCGGGCTGCACACCGAATTCAGCCTGCTCGGCTCCGGTTCGCTGTGGCTGTGGACCGTGCTGATCACGGCGGTGGCGGTGTTCGGGAAGTGGGCGGGCAGTACGACGGCGGCCCGGCTGACCGGCGTCGGCTGGCGCGAGTCGCTCTCCCTGGGCGCGCTGATGAACTGCCGGGGGCTGACGGAGCTGGTGGTGCTCAACGTCGGCCTCCAGCTGAAGGTGATCAGCCCGGCGGTGTTCGCGATGCTCGTGATCATGACGCTGGTGTCGACGATCGCGACCGCCCCCGCGCTCACCCTCATTTCCCGGTTCAAGACGAGACCGCCGGTCCAGCGGCGGCGGAAAGTGGATAGGACACCATGACCAGCAAGGAAACCCTAGTCAGCACCTTCGCCGAGGTCGTCCTCGACGACGAGGTCCGCAACACGATCGGGAGCGACCTGCGGTCCTTCCCGAACCCCGTCGACGACATCGACCGTTCGCTGGCGATGCTCCGTGTCACGTTCTCGAAGCTGCCGATCGACCAGCTCCAGGCGATCCTGGACTTCGGCAGGCACGTCGACACCCCCGGCGTCGCGCTCGTGCGCAACCTGCCGGTGGACCCGGAGCTGCCGGAGACGCCCATCGACGGGGAACCCAGCAAGGACAAGAAGACGTTCGTCGCGGAGACCGTCCTTTTGGGACTGAGTCAGCTGCTCGGCGAGCCCGTCGGGTTCACCACCGAGAAGAGCGGGCGGCTCGTGCACGACGTCGTCCCGGTGTCGGCGGGGGCGCGGAGCCAGACGAACCAGAGCTCGCATGTGTTCCTGAACTTCCACAACGACATCGTGCACGACGAGGTCGGTCGCTACGACGTGTCCAATCCGGACTTCCTGGTGCTGAACTGCGTCCGCCAGGACGGCAACAAGGAAGCCGTCACCTACTACGCCGACGGCAGGGACATCTCGGCCGCACTGGCGCCGGAGGTGCTCGACGTCCTGCGCCGCCCGCTGTTCCGGCTCAACGCGCCCGGCAGCTACGTGCGCGACGTGGCCAAGGGGGCCGACGTGCTCTCCGACCTCGTGCCGGTGATCTCCGGGCCGGCGGAGTCACCCGAAGTGGCGATTTCGGCCAACGGTGTGGTGGGGGAGACCGTTGAGGCGGAACAGGCGCTGGAGGAGCTTCAGCGGGTCTGCCGCGAGGTCGCGCACCAGGTGAAGCTCGAGCCGGGGACGGCGCTGCTGATCAACAACCGGAAGGGCCTGCACGCGCGGTCGCAGTTCTTCGCGCGGCACAACGGGCGGGATCGGTGGTTGCAGCGCACCTACATCCGGCGGAGCCTGTGGACGATCCGGTACCGGGGGGTCGCTGGGGACCGGCGGGTGCACTGAGGCTTCGGGGCTAGTACGTGAAGGCTCCCTTCATTGCGTCTAGCTTAGTGAAGGGGGCCTTCACGTACTTGGAAACGTGTGAAGGTCGAGTTTTCTCGGCGGAGCCGAGGGAACGGGGCCTTCCCGCGCAACTGTTGTGACTGCTGGTGCGGACGGCGCGTGTGGGGCGAACCTCCGGTGCGTGAAGGCCTCCTTTGAGACGCTCAACGTCTCAACGGAGGCCTTCAGGACGTGAGCGGTGCAGGCGGAGCTTCGGGTGTCGTCGCTTGGCGGCGAGCGTTGCGAAAGCCACTTTCGCAACCTTGAACGTTGCGAAAGTGGCTTTCGCAACGCCCCCGCGGACGCCGCACGCCGTATGTTCAGGCGCGCGGCCATCCGGGTAACCCTCCCCGAAAGCACCCGACGGGAGGGAAACCGATGGCAGAGAAGCTCCGGCCGCCGCAGCAGCAGGAACCGCCCGGCGTGACGTCGAAAATGGACCCGCCGCCTCGTGACTCCATGGAGGACTACGAGGGCCGCGAGTTGCTGGCCGGCAAGCGTGCCCTGATCACCGGCGGCGATTCCGGGATCGGCCGCGCGGTCGCCATCGCCTTCGCGAAGGAAGGCGCAGACGTGGCGATCGCGTACCTCAACGAGCACGAGGACGCCAAGTACACCGAGGAACGCGTCCGCGCCGAGGGGCGCGAGTGTCTCCTCCTACCGGGTGATCTCGCCGAAGCGGCGCAATGCCGCGAGATCGTCGACCGGACCGTCAAGGACCTCGGCGGGCTGGACATCCTGGTCAACAACGTCGCCACGCAGTGGCCGGTCGACTCCCCGGAGGAGCTCACCGACGAGCAGTGGACGCATACCTTCGACGTGAACATCCACAGCTTCTTCCGGGTGACGAACGCCGCGTTGCCCCACCTGGGCGAGGGTTCGGTCATCATCAACACCGGCTCGGTGAACGGTTTGCGGGGCAACAAGTCCCTCATCGACTATTCGGCGACCAAGGGTGCCGTGCACGCCTGGACGTACGCGATGGCGCAGGCGCTGGCCGATCGCGGCGTCCGGATCAACTGTGTCGCGCCCGGTCCGGTGTGGACTCCGCTGATCCCGTCGACCTTCCCGCCGGAGAAGGTGGAGAAGTTCGGGCTCCAGGTCCCGTTCGAGCGCGCGGCTCATCCGGACGACCTCGCGCCGTCGTACGTTTTCCTGGCGTCCAACCGGCTTTCGTCGTATTACAGCGGTGAGGTCATCGCCGCGCTGGGCGGCGAGACCACACCCGGCTGAGGCGCGCCACGGCGTCGGCGACGGCTTCGGGCGCGACGCGGTCCAGGCACGGATGGCCGGGCACGGGGCAGACCCGGGCCCGGCTGTCCCGGCACGCCGCGTGCTGGTCGCCGAGCACTTCGGACGGCACCCCGTACGGCGCCCAGCGCGACGACGGCACGACAGGGGCGAACAACGAGACCACCGGGGTGCCGGCGGCGGCCGCGAGGTGGGCTGGGCCGGTGTTGGGGGCAACCACCACGTCCGCCGCGGCCAGCACGGCCGCCAACTCGGACAAGTCCGTACGACCGCCCAAATCGAGCGCGTCCCCGGCGACCTGCCTGGTCAGAGCGCTTTCGGACGGCGAGCCGGTCACGACGACACGCCGTCCGGCGGCCTGCAGTGCCCGCACGATCGCGGCCGAGCGGTCGGCGGACGGTTGCCGGGCCGGGACCGACGCGGCGGGGTGGACGACCACGTAATCTTCGTCGCCGACCAGCTTCTCCACCGGCGGCAGCGGCCCGCGGATAGCGAGCCCGCCGTCATCGCCGGGTGGCAACGAGAAGCCCGCCGCCTCGGCGAGGGAAAGCATCCGCACCGGTTCCGGCGGGTCACCGGCCACCCGGTGCCGCAGGTCCAGCAGCGATCCGGGGTAGTCCTCGCAGACCGCGCCGATCCACGGCACGCCCGCCATCCTCAGCAGCAGGGCCAGCGGGAGCGGGGACTGATGGAACGACGTCAGCACGAGCGCCGCGTCGAAGGAGTATTCGCGCAGGCGCCCGACCAGCGTTTCGGTGTCGTCCCGGGTGACCGGCGGCGGCTCGGGGTCGATCCACGGCGCGCACCAGGTGACGACCTCGTCCACGCCGGGCAGCAGTTCGCCCGCCGCGCGGCCACGGGGGCCGGCCAGCAGGACCACGCGGTCGGCACCCGCCGCGACCGCGCGGACGCAGGGACCGGCCAGCAGGACGTCGCCGAGGTTGTCCATCCTCGCGACCAGCACGTTCATCGGATACCCGCGACGGCCAGGTGGACGGCTTCGGCGAGGTCGCGGGCGACGGTCGCGCGGCGGCGGGCGCGGTCGACCTCCTCCGGCCGGGTCCGCGCGGTCGGGACGAGGATTCCGCGGGCCCCGGCGGCGAGGGCGGCGTCGACGTCGGCGCCGGTGTCGCCGATGACCACGCAGCGGCGGACGTCCACGCCGAGCGCCTCCGCGGCCTGCCTCACCAGTCCGGGCGCGGGTTTCCGGCAGCCACAGCCGTCGCCGTCGTCGTGCACGCAGACCTGCCAGGTGCCGAACGGGCCGAGCTCCGCTTCGACGCGGGCGTTCACCGCGGCCAGCCGGTCCGGGGTGATCAGGCCCTTGGCCACCCCGGACTGATTGCTGACCACGCCGATCCTGATCCCCGCCGCACGCACGTCGTGCAGGAGTTCCCCGGCGCCGGGCACGGGACGCACACCGTCGGGGTCGTCGAGGTAGGGCACGTCGACGATGAGGGTGTCGTCCCGGTCGAACAGCAGGGCCTGCGGCCGCCGCGTCAGCCGGTGCTTCAGCTCTCCGCGCAGCCGGTGATAACAGGCCGCGGGCGGGATGAGCACGCTGGTCAGCAGCATCCGTCCCACCTCGCCGGGGGTGAGCGGACCCGCGGCGATCCGGCGCGCCGCGAACTCGGCGGTCAGCCCCGCCCACAGCCCGGCCGCCGCGGCGGCGGTCTTGCGGCGTCCCAACGCGAACGACGCCACGGCGCCGGCCGCGCTCACGGTAGCCAGCGCGTGCCGTTCGAGCCGTCCGTGCCCGGCCCCGGTCTGCTGTCGCCAGAGGACACCGTGCTTGTGCCGCATGAGCGCGTCGTCGGCGTTGCCGCGCTGGGCGCGGAGGCTGGCCAGCGGACGAGATCGTTTGGGCGGATGGACGGTGACGCGTTCACCTCGCGCGATGAGATGGCCCGCCTTGGCGACCTTCAGCGCCAGATCCGAGTCTTCCCGGTAGGCACGGGGGAAGCGTTCGTCGAAGCCGCCGACCTCGGCGAGCACGGACCGGCGGTAGGCCATGTCGGCGGTGATCCACCGGGCCGTCTCCAGCCCGGCCGTTCCGCGTTCGTCGTCGGTCGGGCGGCGGTCCGGCGGCAGCGGCACGACGAGACGTGCCTGCGACGCGGCCGTCTCCGGTCCGAGGGGGAGCAGGTCCTCGGCGAGTTTCCGCGGCCAGTCCGAGCCGATCAGCACGTCGTCGTCGAGGAAGGCGATCCACTCGGACGTCGCGCGCCGCCAGCCGGCGTTGCGGGCCGCGGCCGGACCGCGCCCACCGGAACGGACGACTTCGATCTCCGCTGTCGAGGGAGGAAGCCGCAGGTCGTCGCCGCCTGGCCGGTCGTCGGCGACGATGATCCGCGCGGGCCGTGGCTCCCCGGCGGCTTCGATCCCGGACAGGAGCGCGTGGAGATTCTCCCGGCCGGTCGTCGGGATCACGATCGTGTAGTCGAGGTCGGTCACCCTCTTCCGGTACCCGGGTGCCGCGGCGGCAAACTCACGCGGGGATCGCGTCGGTCTTCCGCGGCCACGAGCGATGTTCACCCAGTTGTGCGGTGAACGAGGCGAAGAAGCCGTCGGGGAGGGTCGCTTCGGCCGCCGTGGTGGTCACGACGCCCTGGTCGATCAGGGTTTCGGTGTCGTCGGCCAGCTTGGAGGTCACCCCGGCCCGGCGCAGCAGGTCCAGACCCGAGCCGAACGCGGCCACCGGCTTGCCGTGTTTGTACGCCTCGGCGACGAAATGCACCGCGTAGCCGTCGCGTTCGAGGACGTTGATCGCGCTGGGGCCGCACGGGACGACGACGGCGTCGTACAGCACCGAAGCCATGGTGTTGAGCTGCTTGTCCGGCCGCAAAGGATCCCCTTCGCCACCCGGGCGGAGTTCGGCCTCGGTCGGCGCGAGGACCTCGACGATCGCACCTTGCTCGGTCAGCGCCTCGACCAGGCGGCCGACACCGATCGTGTCGACGCCGTCGGCGGCGAGCACCGCGACCTTCCGGCTGGTCGGCGCGGCGGAAGGCTGGTTGAGCTGCGAAAGCGCGGGGGAGGTGCGGTCGTGGTGCGGGGTGACGGGAGCGGCGGGCACGCTCACCCCGATTCCCTCGGCGACTTCGGCGGCCAGATCGTGGTCGACGTTGTTGAGCTCGGCGATCGTCCGCGCCCGGACCTCCCGGTCCACGACCTTGCCGAGCTCGAACCGGAACGCCGCGACGATGTGCTCGCGTTCGATCGGCGACATGCTGTTCCAGAACAGTGTCGCCTGACTGTAGAAGTCCTTGAAACTCTCGCTGCGGTCCCGGATCTTGTGGCCCGCGACGGCTTCGGTGTAGTGCCGGAAGACGCCGGAATCGGCGATCGCTGGGCAGCCGCCGCCGAGCGAGTTCGGGAAGTAGCTCGTCCGTCCCTTGTGGACGTTCTGCTGGCCGTACCCGTCGCGCTGGTTCGTGTGCACGGGCGCGATCGGCCGGTTCACCGGGAGCTGCGAGAAGTTGGGGCCGCCGAGCCGGATCAGCTGCGTGTCGAGGTACGAGAAGTTCCGCGCCTGCAGCAGCGGATCGTTGGTGAAGTCGATACCGGGGACGATGTTCGCGGTGTGGAAGGCGATCTGCTCGGTCTCGGCGAAGAAGTCCTCGGGGTTGCGGTCCAGGACCATCCGCCCGACCGGGCGCACGGGCACCTGCTCCTCCGGGATGATCTTCGTGGCGTCCAGCAGGTCGAAGTCGAAGTCGTGCTCGGAGTCCTCGTCCACCAGCTGCACGCCCAGCTCCCATTCCGGGTACTGCCCGGCCTCGATGGCGTCCCACAGGTCACGCCGGTTGAAGTCGGGATCCTTGCCCGCGATCTTCTGGCATTCGTCCCACACCAGGGAATGCGTGCCGAGGACGGGCTTCCAGTGGAACTTCACGAAAGTGCCCTTGCCGTCGGCGTTGACCAGCCGGAACGTGTGCACGCCGAACCCCTGCATCATCCGGTAACTGCGCGGCAGCGCGCGATCGGACATCAGCCAGAGCACCATGTGCAGGCTCTCCGGCTGGAGCGAGACGAAGTCCCAGAAGGTGTCGTGAGCCGACTGGGCCTGCGGGATCTCGTTGTGCGGCTCGGGTTTCACCGCGTGCACGAAATCGGGGAACTTGATGCCGTCCTGGATGAAGAACACCGGCATGTTGTTGCCCACCAGGTCGTAATTGCCTTGGCGGGTGTAGAACTTCGTCGCGAAGCCGCGGACGTCGCGCACGGTGTCGGCCGAACCTCGGGAACCGGCCACGGTGGAGAACCGCACGAAGACGGGGATCTTCTCGCCGCTGGTGAGGAATTCGGCGACCGTGTAGTCGGCCAGCGCGTCGTCGTAGGCCTCGAAGAAGCCGTAGGCGCCCGCGCCGCGCGCGTGCACGACACGTTCGGGGATGCGCTCGTGGTCGAAATGGGTGATCTTCTCGCGGGCGTGGAAGTCTTCGAGCAGGGTCGGGCCCCGGCTGCCCGCGGTCAACGAGTCGTCGGTGTGGTCGACGCGGACCCCCTGCTGTGTCGTCAGCACGGACTGTTCCGGATCCACCCGGCTTCCGTCCAGCTGCTCGTCCTTCGCGTCTTCTCGATGCTGTGCCACAGGTCTCGCCCCTTCGCGGTGGTCGGTTCCCTCGCGGCTACCCCGGCGCCGTTTCGGCAAAACGACACCGGGTAACCGACGTTCGGGAAACTTCGAGGAGGTGCGAATGACGACGGTGGACCGGCCTGCCGTGCTGGAGATCCGCGATCCCGCCGACGACCGTCTCGTCGGCAGCGTCAAAGCGGTGACGGCCGACGGCGTCAAAACGGCGATCGCGACGGCGAAGCGAAGCGCCCCGGGTTGGGCCGCCACACCGGCGGCCGGACGCGGGATCGCGCTGAAGGACGCGGCCCGGTCGCTCCGGGCGCGGGCGGGCGAACTCGCCGTCCTCATCGAGAGCGAGACCGGTAAACCCCGGGACGAGGCCGAAGAGGGCGTCCTGGCCGGAGCCGGGACCCTGGAGCAGTACGCCGAACTCGGGCCCGTGCACCGCGGCCGGTCCCTTTTGGGGGATCCATCGGCCACCGACCTGATGGTGCCGGAACCGCGGGGTGTGGTCGTCGCGCTGACACCGTGGAACGATCCCGTCGCGGTGGCCTGCGGGCTGCTGGGCGCGGCCCTGGTCACGGGGAACACGGTGGTGCACAAACCGAGCGAACGCTGCCCGCATACCGGCGCCTGGCTGGGAAACGTGCTGGCGCAGGCACTTCCCGACGACGTGCTCCAGACCGTGCAGGGCGACGGTAGCGTCGGCGCCGAACTCGCGGCCCATCCGGACGTCGACCTCATCGCCCATGTCGGCGGTACGGCCGCGGGCCGCTCGATCGCGGCGAGCGCGGCGCGGACCGGCGCCAAGGCCTTGCTGGAGAACGGCGGGAACGACCCGCTCGTCGTCGACGCCGACGTGGATCCGGTCTGGGCGGCCGAGCAGGCGGCGATCGGCGCCTTCGCCAATTCCGGGCAGATCTGTGTCTCGGTCGAACGGATCCACGTGCACCAGGACGTCGCGGACGCCTTCCTCACCGCGCTGGTCGCCGAGGCCGGTCAGCGCACCTTGGCGCCGCTCGTCGACCGGCGCCACCGTGAAGGGGTGCACGCCCAGGTCGCGGAGGCGATCGCGCAGGGCGCCGACCCGCTCGCCGGAGGATTCGTGCCCGACGGTCCCGGTGCCCACTACCCGGCGACCGTCCTCGCCGGATGCACCCCGGGGATGCGGGTCCTGACCGAAGAGACCTTCGGCCCGGTCGCACCGGTGACCGTGGCGGCGGACTTCGACCAGGCGCTCGAACAGGCGGCCGCCGGCGAGTACGGTCTCGCGGCCACGGTGCTCACTTCGTCGATGGCCCACGCACAGCGCGCCTGGCGCGAACTCCCCGTCGGCACCGTGAAGATCAACAACGTCTTCGGCGGCGCGCCCGGCGGGGCCGCCCATCCGCGCGGCGCCAGCGGCAGCGGCTACGGCTACGGGCCGGAACTGCTCGACGAGATGACGCAGACCAAGGTCGTCCACCTGGGCCCGCCGGGTCCGTGATGGGCGGGAAGACACCGTTCGCGTGGGTCGCGCGGGCGTTCCGGGTACCGGGGGAAGAACGCCGGAGCCTCGTCCAGATCACGAAGGCCACGGCCGCGGCCGTGATCGCGTGGATCGTCGCGACGGCGGTCCTTCGGCTGCCCCAGCCCTTCCTGGCGCCGTACGCGGCGGTGTTCCTGGTGCAGGCCACCGTCTACCGGTCGCTGCGCGGCTGGGCACAGCAGGTCGGTGCCGTCAGTGTGGGAGTGCTGCTCGCGGCGGGCGCCGGCCAGGTGATTCCTTCGGTGACGGTGGCACTCGGGCTGGTCATCTTCGTCGGCCTGCTGATCGGCTCGTGGCGGGGGTTCGGCGATTCGGGGGTGTGGGTCGGGATCACCGGCATGCTGCTGATCTCCTACGGCAACGCGACCGAACCCGTCCTGCTCGCCGACCGGCTGCTGGAAACCGCGCTGGGGGCGGCGATCGGCGCGGTGCTCAACGCGGTGATCCTGCCGCCGCTGCACGGCGAACGCCTGCGGGCGGCGACCTCCCGGCTGGCATCGGCGATCGCCGACGTCCTCGACAAGACCGCGGAACTGGTCCGCGGCGCCGAGACGACCGATGGCTTGGACGATCGCATGGAGGACGTCCGCAGCCTGGTCGCGGAGGCGGAGGACGCGATCGGCTGGACCCGCGAAGGCCGGTACCTGAACCTCCGCGGACGGCGGGAGACCCGCGAGGAACCGTTGGCGAACCTCGTCTCCCTGTGGCATCCGCTCGCCCAGCTGATCGACGCGGTGAGCGAGGCCGCCCGCAGCGAGCAGCCGTTCCGGCATCCCGGCGAACACGCGCGCGGCGTCGTCGGCGACCTGCTCGAAGCCCTCGCCGAGGTGGCCCGTTCGGGTGATCCGGACAAGCTGGATCGATGCCGTGAGCTCCTCGGCGAGATCGACCACCTGCTCGTGACGCCCACGGACGAGGTCACCACCTCGATCGGGCTGGGGGCGATGGCGCTGCCCGCCCGGCGTCTCGTCCAGCGGCTCCGGGCCGATTAGGGCGACGCGACGGTGGGTAACCGTACCCATGAGCGGTAAGCGGATCGTGGTCACCGGCGCCACCGGCAACGTCGGCACGGCGGTGGTCCGCGCGCTGGGCGCGGACCCCGAGGTCGGCTCCATCGTCGGCGTCGCCAGGCGCCCGAGCCGATGGGAGAGCCCGAAGACCGAGTTCGTCACCGCGGACGTCGCCCGCGACGACCTCCGTTCCGTGTTCGACGGCGCCGACGTGGTGATCCACCTGGCCTGGCTCTTCCAGCCCACCCACCGGCCCGAGGTCACCTGGCGGTCCAACGTGCTGGGTTCGATCCGGGTGTTCGAAACCGCGCAGGCGATGCGGGTGCCGTCGCTGGTGTACGCGTCGTCGATCGGGGCGTACTCGCCGAGGGACGACGACCACCCGGTGACCGAGGAGTGGCCGACCCACGGGTCGCCGAAGGCGGCGTACACCCGCGAAAAAGCTTATGTGGAAAGGGTTCTCGAAGCCTTCGACCGGAGTCATCCACGGCTGCGGGTGGTCCGGGTGCGGCCGGGTTTCCTCTTCCAGAAGGCCGCGGCGCCCGAGCAGCGACGGCTCTTCGGCGGCCCGTTCGTCCCGGGCAAGCTCGTGCGGCCGTCGCTGATCCCGGTGCTGCCGGACATCCCGCAGCTGAGGATCCAGACCGCGCACACCGAGGACGTGGCCGACGCCTATCGCCGTTGCGCGCTCCAGGACGTCAAGGGCGCCTTCAACATCGCGGCCGATCCGGTGCTGGACACCCGCGCGCTGGCGCGGATCTTCGGCGCCAAACCGGTGAAGGTCCCGGCGCCGTTCGTCCGCCGAGCGCTGGCCGCGGCCTGGTCGTTGCATCTGATCCCGGCGACACCGGGACTGTTCGACGCCGTCCTGCACCTGCCGGTGATGGACTGCACGCGTGCCAGGGAGGAGCTGGGCTGGACGCCGCGATACTCCTCGGAGGACGCGATCGAAGCCTTCCTCAAGGGGCTACGGGAAGGTGAAGGATTCCCGACCGAACCGCTGAAACCGGACGTCGGCAGGGGACACGAACTGGCCACCGGGGTGGGGGAGCGACCGTGAACGAGAAGGAACTGCTGCACACGCTGACCAGGGTAGTGTCCACTTTGGACCAGACCGAGGTGCGGTTCGCCGTCGCCGGCGGCCTCGCCGTCTACGCGCGGGGCGGTCCGCCGTCCGATCACGATGTCGACCTCTTCCTCAAGGAGGAGGACATCGAGGAGGCGGCGAAGGCGCTGGAAGCGGCCGGTCTGAGACGGGAGCATCCGCCGGAGGACTGGCTCACCAAGGTCTACGACGGCGATTGCCTCGTCGACCTGATCTTCCGGCCCAACCACCGGCCGGTCACCGACGAGATGCTCGACCGCGCCTCGCTGATGCGGGTCGGGGCCACCGCCGCGCCCGTGCTCAACGGGACCGACCTACTCGTCGACAAGATCCTCGTGCTCAGCGCGCACCGGTGCGATTTCGCGCCGCTGCTGCGGATCGCGCGCGACCTCCGCGAGCAGGTCGACTGGCACCGGGTGGCCGAAGAGACCGCCGAATCGCCGTACGCGTGGTCGTTCCTGACCCTGCTCGCGGCACTGTCCGTCATCGACGGAAAGGAGCTTCCGATGCCCGAGGAAGCGCCCCAGTACCTGGTCGCCAGGCTGACCAAGGCGCTGGCGGAAGACCCGAGGACCGCCGAACTCGGCGTGCACGTGACCGTGCGCGGCGACCAGGTCCGGCTCAGCGGCGAGGTCCCGTGCGCCAACCGCAAGGCCGACATCGAGGCGGTCGTCTGCGAACACGTCGCGGCCGAGCTGGTGCACAACGACGTCCGGCTGGCCGACGTCCGGGAGCCGTCGCACGCCGAGGAGATCCGGTGATCCGGGTCGCCGCGGTCGGGGACGTCCACCTCGGGGAGGACAACCGAGGCCTGCTGCGGCCGGCACTGGACCACATCGCCGAACACGCCGACGTGCTGCTGCTCGCGGGAGACCTCACCCGGCACGGCAGCGTCGACGAGGCCAGGGTGGTGGCCGACGAGTTCGCCGGGCTCGACGTCCCGGTGATAGCGGTGCTGGGCAACCACGACTACCACTCGGACGAGGCCGAAGCGGTCAGCGGGCTGCTGGAGGAAAGCGGCGTCACCGTCCTCGAGGGCTCGGCGACCACCGTGGAACTGGAAGGCGGGAAGCTCGGCGTCGCCGGGGTCAAGGGCTTCGGCGGCGGGTTCGCGGGCAAATGCGCGAGCCGGTTCGGCGAACGCGAGATGAAGGATTTCGTCGAGCACACCATGGCGGCGGCCAAACGGCTGCGCACCGCGCTGGAAGTGCTCGAACACGAGCAGCCCGACGTGACCGTCGCGCTGACCCACTACTCGCCGATCCCCGGCACCCTGCACGGCGAACCGCCGGAGATCCACCCGTTTCTGGGGTCGTACCTGCTGTGCGAGCCGATCGACGACGCCCAGGTGGCCCTCGCCGTGCACGGGCACGCGCATTACGGCAGTGAACAAGGGGTCAGCCCCGGCGGGGTCCCGGTGCGCAACGTCGCCCAGCCGGTGATCCGCGCGGCGTACGCCACGTATGTCCTCGAACCTGCGAAAGTGCTCACATGAGGGAACGATTCCACGGTCAGCTGAGCGTTCTCGGCGAGCTTCTGTCGAGCATGTGCGGCATGGCCTGCGAAGAACTGCACCTGGCGAACCGGGTCTTCCTCGACCGGGACGTCGAAGCCGCGGCCGAGCTGGCGACGGTCGAGGCGAGACTGAACGCGGCGCGGACCCGATGCGAGGAGTCCGCGCAGAAGCTGCTCGCCCTGCAGGCGCCGGTGGCGGGTGATCTGCGGACCGTGCTCGCGGCGGTGTACTGCGCCGATCGGCTGGAGCGGATGGGCGACCTCGCCCAGCACATCGCCGACCAGGCCTTGCGAGCACCGGAATTCGCCGTCCCGGACGCGCTCACCGGCCGTTTCGGCGAGATGGCCGGGCTCGTCTGTTCGATGGCGGAAGACCTCGGCTCCGCGATCGAGGGGCCGACGGCGGAGGTGTTCCATTCGCTGGCCCGGTCCGACGAGCGGGTCGACGCGCTGTACGAGGAGCTGATGACCCTGGTGACCGATCCGGAGTGGGCCGACGGCGTCGCCCCCGCGATCTCGGTGGCGCTGCTGGCGCGGTTCTACGAACGGTTCGCGGACCAGGTGGTGTCGGTGGCCCGGCGGGTGGATTTCGCGCTCACCGGGGAGCTGCCGGAGTCTTCCGTGCGGGATGCGCCCGCTGAGCTCTGAGGTCGCCCGGGTTTCGCGCGTGAAGGCCCCTTCCCTCG
>NZ_LQMT02000053.1:20502-28619 GCF_001620365.2 Amycolatopsis keratiniphila subsp. keratiniphila | reverse complement strand
GACCGCCTGGCTTTCGCAACGTCTCCCGACGTCAGAAGGTCCCATCGGCGGCGACCGAGCGATCCAGCCAGAGGTCTTCCAGAGCCGCCCGCACCTCCGCACCACGAGAAGCGGCCAGCTCGACAGCACCCAGATTGTCCTCCAGCTGAGCCATCCGGCTCACCCCGAACAACACGTTCGCCACCGGCTCGTAAGCGAGGCAGAACGCGAGAGCCAGCTGCGACGAGCTCACCCCGAAGTCCCCGGCAACAGCGGCGACACGCATGGCGGCGGCACGGATCGACTCCCGGATACCGCCCGGATCCGCCCCGATCTTCCGTGACGGGGTCTTGCCGAGCAGCACACCGCCCTCGAACACGTCCGACGCCTGCAAGGTCAACCGGCCGGCCTCGAAATGCCTGCCGTAGAAGGAACCCTCGGCCATCGACCGGCGCGCGATGCTGTACTTCAGCTGGGCGAAACGAGGCGCCGGAAGTCCTTCACGCGCGGCGAACTCCAGTGCGAGATCGAGATCCGGCGCGTGCCAGTTGTTCACGCCCCAGACGTCGAACCGGCCGAGGCGGATCTGTTCGGCCACCTCGGTGACGATGCGCGGGATATCCGGCCGCTCGAAATAATCGCCGACCACGACGGCTTCCGCGCGGTCGACGCCGACGCGGTCGAACGAGGTGTCGAGCTGCTCTGCGAAGCCGGTGTTCGGGTAGTCCCAGAGCCAGAGTTTGCCGCATAGCTGGTACTCGTCACGCTTGATCCCGGCGGCGCGGACGGCCTCGCCGAACAAGAGATCCGTGCGCGACTGTTCGGAATGCGGCCCCATGTTGTAGTGCGCCACGTCGAACAGCGTGACCCCGGAATCGACGGCGTGCCGGATCAGGCGCACCGCGTCCTCGAAGTCCATGCGGTCCCATGTGTTCCAGGATCCCAGGCTCAGCGCCGAAGTGGCGAAGCCCAGCCCGTTCCGCTTCTCGTCCACGAGTTTTCCTTTCGCTGGCAACGGAAACAAGTTTTAGTCTACGATCGTAGAATGAACAAGAGACTCGTAGTGGTGACCGGCGGTGCCAGTGGCATCGGCCGCGGAGTCGCCGAAGCCTTCCAGTCCGCGGGCGACCGCGTGGTCATCGCCGACGTCGACACCCGGGCGGCCCACGACCTCGCCGCAGAACTCGGCGCGGAGCACGTCGAACTCGACATCTCCGACCCCGGATCGGTCGACGCGGCGCTGGCGCTCGTCACCGATCGCTTCGGCGCGGTCGAGGTCCTGGTCAACAACGCCGGTCTCGCCGGCGGCGGCGGGCCGTTGGTGGGACTGGACATCGGCGTCTTCGATCTGTGCATGCGGGTGAACTTCCGCGGCACCTTCCTGATGACCCGTGCGGTCGGCGCACAGATGGTCGAGACGGGCACTCGTGGCACCATCGTCAACATCACCTCCATCGGCGCCCGGCAGCCGACCCCGGGGCTCGGCCACTACGAGGCCACCAAGGCCGCCGTCGAGGCGCTCACCCGCTCGGCCGCGCTCGAACTGGCGCCGCACGGCATCCGGGTCAACGCCGTCGCCCCCGGTCCGGTCCTCACACCGATGACCGCCGGATTCGCCGCCGACACGGCCGCCCGCGCGGCGTGGGAAGCGAGGATTCCCTTGGGAACCATCGCTTCCGTCGCCGACGTGGTGCCGTCAGTCCTGTTCCTCGCCTCCGCCGACGCCGGCCATCTCACCGGGGTGAGCCTCCAGGTCGACGGCGGGCAACTGCTCACCTGAGTACACGACGCGGCCGCCGGACACGGTGAGTTCCACACCGACGTCCGGCAGGTCCGCGAACGCGACCTCGAGCGGATTCGCCGCCAGCACGCAGAAGTCCGCCACCCGGCCCACGGTCAGCGATCCCTTCCAGTCCGCCGCGCCGTCCTGCTCGGCGGCCGCGACCGTGTAGCAGCGCAGCAACCGGGCCATCAGCTCAGCGTCCACTTCGGACGCCGACAGCATCCCGGCCGCCGCGGCGATGTGCACCCGCCAGTCGGGTGTCACCACCGGCGCGTCGCTGCTCAACGTCAGCGGAACACCCGACGCGAGCATTTCCGCCAGCGGCCAGGCCCGCGCGCCGACCTCGGCCCCGAGCGCGTCCGTCAGCATTCCCCGCATCGCCACCGCGATGGCGGGCTGCGTGGTCAGTCCGACCCCCGCCGCGGCCATCCGAGCCAGCTGATCCGGCGTCACCAGATCGCCGTGCACCAAGTGATCGCCGCGGCGAAGCGATCCGAGCGCGGCTTCGATGCTGCGATCCCCCGTGGCGTGCACGGCGACCGTCATCCCGGCGTCATGGGCGAGCCGGATCATCGCGGCCAGGTTGTCCGCGCGACCTGGATCGTCGTCGCCGTCGACGAGGAGCGCGCCGTGCGAACCGTCGGTGTAGCAATGATGCGTCCACGCCGAACGCATCGGTGGGATACCGTCGGCGAAGATCTTCACCCCGGGCACGGTGAGCCACAACGGATTCGCGGCCGGAGCCGGAGTCGCCAACCCTCGCTCGAAATCATCCAGCGAGCTGGCGCCGTCGAGCAGGCCGAACAAGCGCAACGCGGTCACCCTCGCGCGCAGCAGGCCTTCGCCGGCCAGCGCCGCGTACTCCTCCAGCACTTCGGCGCCGAAGCAGCCCGTCTCGCCGGGGCCCAGGCCGGGTTCGGTGTAGCTCGTGATACCCAGCGACGCGCACAGCTCGCCCGCGCGCAGGATGGCTGCCCGCCGTTCGGCCGCGGTCCGCACCGTTTTCTCTTCTCCCCCGGTGAATCCGGCGCCGCCGATGAGCGTGTCCGGCCAGCGCGCGCCGAGCCAGGTCGCGTGCAGATGCGAGTCGTTGATACCGGGCAGAACGGTTCTCCCCGCGAGGTCGATCACCTCCGTCTCCGGACCGACGTGATCCAGCGCGACGTCACCGAGGGCGACGATCCGGTCGTCTCGCACGGCCATCGCCCGCACCACCGTGCCCGCCGGGTCGAAGGTGAGCACAGGACCGCCGCGGACAACGAGCGAAGCGGGACGAATACGTTGCGACGGCATGGTTTCCTCCAGGATCTGGACTTTTTCTCCTACGACTGTAGACTAAAAAGATGGTCAACAGAACCGAAGCGGCGGTGCTCACCGAACACGGCTCCGCGCTCACCTTGCGGGAACTACCGCTGCCCGAGGAGCCGGAACCGGGCGCCGCGCTGGTCCGGATCACCTGCACCACGTTGTGCGGGACCGATGTGCACCTCTGGTCCGGCCAGATGACCTTCCCCGGCATGCTCCCGATGGTGCTGGGGCACGAAATGGTCGGCGAAGTGGTGGCCGTCGGACCGGGCACCACCGACACCCTCGGCCGCGAGATCGCCGAGGGCGACCGCATCGGCTGGTCCGAGTCGACCTGTGGAAAGTGTTACGGCTGCACGATCTTGCGCGAGCCGGTCGCCTGCGGGAAGCGCGGATACGGATTCCTGCAGCGCTCCGACGTCTTCCCGTACGCCACCGGCGGGCTCGTGCGGTACTGCTACGTGACTCCCGGTGCCGCCAAGCTCCTGCTTCCCGACGACGTCAAGGACACGTGGGCCTCGATGTCGGGCTGTGCGGGCAAAACCGTGCTGCGCGCCGTCTCCCGCGCGGGCGCGATCCGTCCCGGTGCGACGGTCGTGGTGCAGGGCGCCGGCGCGCTGGGCGTGTTCGCCACCGCGGTCGCGCGGATCTCCGGCGCGGGCGACGTCATCACCATCGGCGGCCCGGCCGACCGGCTGAAGACCGCCGAGCGTTTCGGGGCGACGGCGACGATCCCGGTCGACGGCACCGTCGAAGACCGCATCGAACGGGTCAAGGAACTCACCGACGACCGGGGCGCCGATCACGTCTTCGACTTCGCGGGCGGGCCGACCATCGGCGAGGAGGCCGTCGCCTTCGCCGCACAGCGCGGCACGATCGCGATCGTCGGCTCCACCGGCCCCACGCCGTCCCCCGTGGCACTGGGCACGGTGATGGGCAAGGAACTCACGGTCGCCGGTTCGCTCAACGGCGACATCGCCGACTACCACCGCTCGGTGGACTTCTTCCGCACCTTCGCCGACCGGCTGCCGTGGGACGAACTCTTCAGCGAACCGGTCGGGCTTTCCGAAGCCTCCCAACGCGTCGAGTCGATGTCGCGGCTCGGCGAACTCAAAGCCGTCATCGATCCCCGCCTCCCCTAGGAGACCCGAATGACCATCCCCCAGCGCCGCATCGGCCGCGACGGCCCGCTCACCGGCGTACTCTCGCTCGGCTCCTGGCACACCTACGACCGGATGGACTTCCGCGAGGCGGTGGACCTCGTCCGCACGGCGGTCGATTCCGGCATCACGCTCTTCGACGTCGGCGTCTACGGATTCCCCGGCGCGACACCGGTCTTCACCGACGTGCTGTTCTCCGCGATGGTCCGCGCCGCGGGCCTCCGCCGCGAGGACTACCTGCTTTCGGCCAAGCTCTGGCTGGAGGGCTACCCGGAGCACAACCTCCGCGACCAGCTGGACAACGCGTTGTTCCGCGCTGGAGTCGAGCACGCCGATCTCGTGGTGCTGGGCGATCTCCGGCGCGACGACACCGATCTGCACCGGCTGGTGCTCGATCTGAACGAGCTCCGCGAGGCCGGGCTCATCCGTCAGTGGGGCGTGAACAACTGGAGCGCCACCACGATCCAGGCCCTGCACGATTTCGCCGCGGCCGAGAACGTGCCAGGCCCCGCCATCGCGCAGCTGAAGTACAGCGTCGCGCGACGGTCCATTCCGGACGGCGAACCGTTCGCGAAGGTCTTCGGTGAACTCGGCGTCACGCTCCAGTCTTCGGACATCTTCGAGGGCGGCGTCCTGCTCGGCAAGAACAGTGGCGCGCGCCAGGTCGGCCGCGATCCCGGTGACATCCGCGAGCGCATCGCCTCCTCCGCCCCGGCGCTGGCGAAGATCGCGGCCGAACTGGACGCGACCCCGGCACAACTGTGCCTCGCGTTCACCCTCACGCACCCGGCCAACACGACCACCCTCTTCGGCGCGACGAGCACCGAGCAGCTCAAGGACAACCTGGGCGCCGTCGACCTCGTCGAGCGCGTGGGCGCGGAGCGGCTCCGGGAACTGGTCGAGCCGTACTGGGCCGACCGCGGCGTCGTCGATCCGGAGGGACCGTGACGGCCTTCGATCCCGAACTCGCCGGCGCCCTCGAAGGCCTGCCCGCCGGGCCGCCACTGAGCGCGGACTCGCTGGCGGGCATCCGCCAGGCGATGGCAGAGGGCAACCTGACCTGCGCCGAGGCGATCGGCGACCGGGATCTCGTCTGGGAAGATCGCGAGGTACCCGGCACCGACGTGGTCGTCACCGTCGTCAAGCCGCGAGATGCCCGGAACGCGCCGGGGTTCTACAACATCCACGGTGGCGGCATGGTGCTGGACGACCGGTTCGCCGACCTGCCCCGGATGGTCGCGCTGGTCGAGGAGTTCGGCTTCGTCTCGGTGACCGTGGACTACCGGCTCGCGCCCGAGCATCCGCATCCGGCGCCGATCGAAGACTGCTACGCGGGCCTGACGTGGATGGCCGAGCACGCGGCCGAACTCGGCTTCGATCCCGGACGGCTGATCGTCGGCGGCGGCAGTGCGGGAGGCGGCCTCAGCGCGGGGATCGCCCTGCTGGCCAGGGATCGCGGCGGCCCGGCGCTGGCCGGACAGCTCTTGCTGTGCCCGATGATCGACAGCCGCAACGATTCCGCGTCCACAGTGGAATTCGCGGAACGCGGCGTGTGGGGACGTGAGGCCAACGAGTTCGGCTGGCGTTCACTCCTCAATGGACAGACGTCGCCGTACGCGGTTCCCGCGACCGCGGAAGATCTCACCGGGCTCCCGCCCGCCTTCATCGAGGTCGGCGCGGCCGAGATCTTCCGTGACGAGGACGTCGACTACGCGCGGCGGCTCTGGCAGGCAGGCGTGCCCACCGAACTGCACGTCTGGGCGGGCGCCTACCACGGTTTCGACCGGATCGCCCCGGACAGCGAGGTGACCCGGGCCGCGCTCGCCGCCCGGGCCTCCTGGCTGCGCCGCACTATCGGCCGAGCATGAACCTGGCGGCCTGTTCGCCGACCAGCACCGCCGGCGCGTTGGTGTTGCCCGTGGTCACCCGCGGCAGCACCGACGCGTCGGCGATCCGGAGGCCGCTGAGCCCGTGCACGGCGAGCTCCGGGTCGACCACGGAGTCCGCGTCGGTGCCCATCCGGCAGGTCCCGACCTGGTGGTGATAGGTGATCGCGGTCCGGCGGACGTACTCGCGGACGTCGGCCTCCGGCCCCGGATACAGCTCGCGGGCACCCCATTCCTCCGCCAGCGCGGACGCGCGGCCGATCTCCCGGCACTGCTCCACCGACGCGACCAGGCTCTCGAAGTCGGCCGGATCCTCCAGCGCGGCGAGGTCGATCAGTGGCATGTCGTCCGGGTCCGGTCCCGAAAGCCGCAGACTGCCCCGGCTGCGCGGCGTGACCATGCCCGCCATCAGCGAAAACCCGGTCTCCGGACCGCTCATCCACTCCTCGTACATCGGCACGCTGAAGTGGATCGGCTGCGTGTCGGGCACCGCCAGGCCGGGACGGCTGCGCCAGAACAGATGGGTCTGCGTCACCGACCGCCCCGGCGCGGGCGGATCGACCCGGCGGCGATCGGTCGCGAAGATGACCGGCGAGAGCAAGTGGTCGTGCAGGTTCTTCCCGACGCCGGGCAGCTCCGCGACGACGTCGATGCCGTGCACCTCCAGTTCGTCGAGCGGGCCGACCCCGCTGCGCAGCAGGATCGCCGGTGACGCCAGCGCGCCGGCGGCGAGCACGACCTCGTCGGCGAAGACCTTGCGCAGTTCACCGTCGACCTCGGCGAGCACGCCGGTCACCCGGTCGCCTTCGAAGAGCAACCGGTGGACGAGCGCTCCCGTGTGGACGGTCATCCGTTCGGCGGCGGGCTGCCCGTAGGCGAGCCAGGTGTTGAGGCGTTTGCCGTCGCGGGTGGTGACCCGCTGCACGGACACGCCGTCGAGCTCGTCGCCGTTGTAGTCCGGGTTGAACGGCAGCCCGATCTCCATCGCCGCGTCCACAATGGACTGCTGGATCGGGTGCAGCGGCTCGTTCGGCACGACGTCGAGCAGATCCTTCTCGATCCGTTCGAACACCGGGCGGACGTCGTGCCAGCGCCAGCCGGGCAGGTCCCAGCCGTCGTAGTCGGCCGGGGCGCCGCGCACCCAGATCATCGCGTTGAGCGAATGCGACCCGCCGAGCACCTTGCCGCGCGGCAGATGCAGCCGCCGGTTCGCCGCGTGCGGCTGCGGCACGGTGTAGTAGTCCCAGTCCTCCGGTCCGTGCCACAGCTCACCGGCCCGCGAAGGGTCGTGAATGGCCGGATTGGTGTCCGGCCCGCCCGCTTCGAGCAGGGTGACCCACGCCCCGGAGTCGGCCAGTCTCCTGGCGACCACCGAACCGGCCGAACCCGCTCCCACCACGATGACGTCCATGTCCCCCACCCTCGCAAGGCCCGCGGACGTCCGGCGGATTCGGTTCGCTGGCCGACAATCGGCGTGCCCTGGCGGGCAAGACCGCAGACCTCGCGGCGCCCGATACTCGATCACACACCGGTCGAGGAGGAGCTAGCCATGGCCACACGCCTGTTCATCGACGGACAGTGGACCGCCGCGGGAGGCGGGTCCCTGCCGACGTACGATCCGGCCACCGGCCAGGTGATCGAGGAGGTCGGCACCGCGTCGGCGGCCGACGTCGACGCCGCCGTCGGTGCCGCGCGCAAGGCACTGAACGACCCCGCCTGGGCGGGACTGCTGCCGGTCCAGCGGGCCGCGCTGCTGTTCAAGCTGGCGTCGCTGGTCGACGAGCACCACGAGGAGCTGGCCGCGCTCGAGACCCGCGACCAGGGCCAACCGATCGGGATCTCCCGTCAGGTCAGCGTCACCGGCGCGGCCGAGCATCTGCGGTACTTCGCGGGCTGGGTCACGAAGATCCAGGGCACCACGAACCCGGTGTCCTTCCCGGACACGCTGCACTACACCCGCCGCGAGCCGGTCGGGGTGAACGCGCTGATCACGCCGTGGAACTT
>NZ_LQMT02000053.1:19798-20455 GCF_001620365.2 Amycolatopsis keratiniphila subsp. keratiniphila | reverse complement strand
GCCACCGGCAACACCGTGGTGATCAAGCCCAGCGAGGTCACGCCGCTGACCAGCATCCGGCTGGTCGAGCTCGTGCACGAGGCCGGGTTCCCGCCGGGCGTGGTCAATCTGGTCACCGGCGACGGGGCGGTGGGCGCGCTCCTGAGCAGGCACGACGACGTCGACCACCTGTCCTACACCGGGTCGACCGCGGTCGGGAAGCTGATCACGGCGGCCAGCGCCGAGTCGAACCTCAAGCGGCTCACCCTCGAACTCGGCGGCAAGGCGCCCAGCATCATCTCGGGCGACGCCGACATCGACGCCGCCGTCGCCGGCAATCTCGCGGGCGCGACGCTGAACAGCGGTCAGGTCTGTGCCGCGTACACCCGGTTCTTCGTGGACCGCAAGCGGGAACAGGAGTTCGTCGCGAAGCTGGCGGCCGGGCTCGAAGGTCTCAAGCTCGGTCCGGGGCTGGACGAGTCGACGCAGCTCGGGCCCCTCGTGTCCGCCAAGCATCGCGAACACGTCGACTTCCTCGTCTCCACCGGCAGCGAGCAGGGCGCGGAGCTGGTCACCGGCGGCAAGCCCGTCGATCGCGACGGCTACTTCTACACCCCGACGCTGTTCGCCGGGGTCGCCGACGACATGACGATCATGCGCGAGGAGATCTTCGGCCCG
>NZ_LQMT02000053.1:8974-19644 GCF_001620365.2 Amycolatopsis keratiniphila subsp. keratiniphila | reverse complement strand
GCGTCGGGCTGGGGCCGCGAGATGGGTCCGTGGGCGATCGACGCCTACACCGAGATCAAATCAGTCTGGCTGCACTACTCGTGACCGCGGGCGACGCGATCAACTCGACGCCGATGAGCAAGTCGCAGATCGCCTACCACTGGATCAAGGCGAGGATCGACGACGGCACCTTCTCCCCCGGTTACCGCCTCGTGTTCGGGCAGATCGCGCAGGAGCTCGGCGTCAGCACCGTGCCCGTGCGCGAGGCGGTGCGACGGCTGGAGGCCGAGGGGCTGGTGACCTACGAGCACAACATCGGCGCGCAGGTCGCGATGGCCGACGAGAGCGATTACCAGCACACCATGCAGACGCTCGCGCTGGTCGAGGGGTACGCCGCCGCGCTGGCGGCGCCGTCCCTGCCCGGCGAGGCGCTCGACCAGGCCAAGGGCCTCAACGCGGAACTGACGGCGTGTCTCGACAACTTCGAGCCGTCGCGGTTCACCGCGCTGAACCGCGACTTCCATCGCGTCCTGTTCGGCACCTGCCCCAATCCGCAGGTGCTCGATCTGGTCAACCGTGGCTGGAACCGGCTGGCCGGGCTGCGCACGTCGACGTTCAGCTTCGTGCCCGGCCGTGCGCACGAATCCGTGCAGGAGCACCAGAAGATCCTCGACCTGTTCGACCGGAACGCGCCGGCCGGGGAGATCGAACTGGCCGTACGCGAGCACCGGTTGACCACTTTGGAGACCTTCCTGGCCTGGCGGCATCCCTAGCCGGGCCAGGAAGGGCACGCTCCCGCCGGGGCGAAGGCTCCTTTCCTCGCATCAGACGCGGCGAAGGNNGCGAAGGGAGCCTTCAGCCCAGTCACTTTCGCGACACGCCAGCCAGGCTGTCAGACCGGAATCCTCTCCGGTGGCGGGAAGGCATAGAAACGCACGGAAAGCTCCTTCGCTTGCGCCCCCGGACGACGTCGGCAGTACCGCGTGATCAGCTCGCGGTATTCCGCGTCCAGTTCCCGGAATTCCGCCTCGGTCAGCCTCGTCGACGTCCGCTGCGCCGTCGCCCACGGGCCGAACTCGTCACGGTGCTGCGCGGCCCAGGACAGCACGGCGATCTCGTTCGCGTACTTGGCGTCGAGGAACGCGGTGACCCGCTCCCGGTCCGCGCCGTCGTAGTCGTCCGGCTTCGGCTCGCGCAGATCCTGCGGGATCGGGATCCAGTTCCCTTTCCGGTCACGGCGCACGAAACCGGTGTCCTGCAGGGTTTGCAGGCATTCGGTGACTTCGGCGCGCGCCAGCCCGGTTCGGCGCGCGACGTCCTCCTCCGAGGCGGGAAGCTCGCGCGTCACCAGGTGGTATCGCGGGTCCTCGCGCATCGTGATGTCCCGCAGGTTCACCGATCGCTTCGGCAGCGCATCGGCCAGCAACCGCCGCGCGGCGAAGGCCAGCACCACGGCGACCGGGATCTCGACGAAGACGGCGAGCGCGACACTGGTCCACCGCTCGGCCGACGTCCAGCCCAGCATGACGTCGAACCACGCGTCGCAGCACAACATCGCGGCCGTCGCCGACAGCAGCGGCACGGCCGCCCGCCGACGGCGCAGCCCCAGCCAGGCCCCGGCCGCGAAACACAGCAGGAGGGCGACATCGAATCCGACCCAGGCCGCGCGCCACTGCCCGGTGTCGTACCGGTCGGGCAGGGTGTGCGCGAGGTAGACGGTCCAGGGCACGAGCAGGACCGCCGCACCGGCGAGCACGGTCAGGAGTATCCGTCGGATCATGATCACGACGTTAGAAGCGGACGGCGGCGGGGACATCCGGGCTTTCCCCTGGTCTGGCCTCAGGGTCGTGGTACTCGCCCGAACGGCCGCTACCGGGGCTCAGCCGGGTGAAGGTAGATTCCCAGAGCCCGTTGTGGGCTTTCTCTGGGGGGAACATGAGTCCTGCGCTGGACACTTCACGTCCACTGTCGACTTTCAGATCCCGAGTGGCGGCTTTGGCCGCAGGGATCCTCACGCTTTCATCGGTCGTGACGGGCTTCGCCGCCGAGGCCGCACCCGCCGCGGCCCTCACCTCACCGGCATCGAGTTTCACGGCCGTTCAGCCGACCCGGTTCCTGGACACCGTCCGAGGCGTCGGGATCCCGGTCGGACCGGTCGGCGCCCGCACCACGGTCACCGGCAGCGCGGCGGGCCTGGCGCCCGAAGGCACCACCGCGGTCGTGGTGAACGTCTGGGCGGAAGGCCCGACCGCGGACACCGCGGTGACCGTCTTCCCGCACGGCACCGCGCGGCCGAGCCTGCCGAACCTGTTGGTGCAGAACGGTAAACGACGGTCCAATCAGGTCACCGTGCAGGTCGGCGCCGACCGGGCACTCGACTTCTACAACGAGTCCGGGTCGACCCACCTGGTCGTCAGCATCATGGGGTACTACACGACCGCGCCGGGTTCGCGGTACACCCCGGTCAGCGCCTCGCGACTGCCGATCGCCTCGATCGGCCACAACGCCACGACCCGGCTGGCCCTCACCGGCGAAGTCCCGGCCACGGCCACCGCGGTCACTTTCAGCTTGACGCTGAGCCAGCCCACCGTCGCCACCTACGTCACGGCTTCTCCCGCTGCCACGCCACGGCCGACCATGGCGAGCGTCGCCGCGTACCCGGGCGGTCAGGGCTCGAACCTGATCACGGTCAAGATCGGCGCCAACCGCTCGATCGACCTGTACAACCTGGCCGGCACGGTGCAGGTGGAAGCCAACGTGATCGGGTTCTACGCCACCGACTACGGAGCGCTCTTCACCCCGGTGGCTCCGGAACGAGTCCTCGACAGCCGCACCGGTCTCGGCGTCTTCGACGGTCAGGCCCGGAAGATCGGCCCGAAGAGCGACCTGTCCTACCGGCTGCAACGGTCGATTCCGTCCAACGCTCTCGCGCTGGCGCTCAACCTGACCGGGTACTCGGCGACGGCGAACACCGCCATCACCGCCTGGGAGAATCGATCGAGCAGTGAACCGCCGCCCAGTGTGCACGTGGTTCCTGGACAGACCATCTCGGTGGCGGTCGCCCCGATCGTCGGATCCATCTTCGGGTCGCCCGCCACCGCCGGTGACGTCGTCCGCACGACCTACGTCCACAACCGCGCCGGGTCCATCGACGTGACGGCCGATCTGTCTGGCTACTTCACGCTGCCACCCGCCGACTGCCTGGTGAATTGTGTGACGACGTGGGGGCCCTACTCCTGGGAGCAGGGCGACGTGCTCCCGATGGCGATGAAACCGTTCAGCGGCCTGAGTGACGTCGTCGAACTCGCCGGCTGGTCCGACAGCGGATACGCGTTGCGCGCCGACGGTACCGTCAAGGCCTGGGGCGCCACCTCGGCCGGACGGCTCGGCAACGGCTGGTGGGCGGGCGGGGCCACCACCTCGGAGTCCCCGGTCCCCGTCGTGGGGCTCACCTCTGTCAAAGCCATCGCGAGCGGTGACACCAAGGGCTACGCGCTGAAGTCCGACGGCACTGTGTGGCAGTGGGGCCAGAACGTCGTCACGCCGGTGCAGGTCTCCGGGCTGACCGGGGTCACCGCCATCTCGGCGTCCAGGGAAACGGGATACGCGCTCAAATCCGACGGGACGGTGTGGTCGTGGGGCGGCAACACCCGCGGTGAGCTGGGGAACGGCTCCACGGTCTCGAGCTCCTCGACTCCGGTGCGCGTCTCCGGGCTCACCGGGATCAAGTCACTCGGTGCCGCGAGCGGCGACAACGGATACGCGATCAAAACGGACGGCACGGTCGCGGCTTGGGGTGACAACTCCCACGGCCAGTTGGGCAACGGAGTCACGTGCACGACACCGTCGGCTTGCTTTTCCCGGGTCCCGGTCCAGGTTTCCGGCTTGACCGGGGTCACCTCGGTGACCGGTAACTGGGCGCGCGCCTTCGCCCTGAAATCCGACGGCACGGTCTTCTCGTGGGGTGACAACAGGAGTGGCGGATTGGGCAACGGCTCGGACTGTGGCCCGGGCTGCCTGTCCACGGTCCCCGTCCAGGTCCGTGGCGTGACCGACGCCAAGGCGATCGGGCGGTTCGGCGGAGGCGGCTACGCGGTCCGCGCGGACGGGACCGTCCTGGGCTGGGGCAGCAACGACAGTTTCGGCCTGGGCGGCGCTGTCATGAGTTACCCGTATTACACGACGGTACCGGTCGAGGTTCCCGGTTTGAGCGGTGTCAAAGCCGTCACGGACGGCCTCGCCCTGCGATAGAAACCGCCGGTGACCGCCGGTCCGGCTCCGTACCGGGCCGGCGGTCCGCCGAACGGGCCGACTTGGACGAAACCCGAGCGCCGTCCTGTCATCCCTGGTCAGAATCGGTCCATGCGATCGAAAACGCTCGTCCTCGCCGCGATCGTCACTTTGACCGCAGGGCTCGCCGGACCCGCCACCGTCGCCGCTGCCGGGCCGCGGCTGGAAGACGCGCGGCCTTGCGCGCACGACGCGCGATTCACCTGTTCGACGTTGACCGTGCCGCTCGACCATCACGGCCGGACATCGGGCACGCTCGAGCTGCAGGTCGCCACCGCGAACAACGCGAACGCGGCCAAGGGAGTGCTCCTGTTCCTCACCGGCGGACCGGGACAGCCCGGAATTCCGGTCAGCACCAAGCTCTTCGATCGGATGCCGGAGGTGTTCGCCGACCACCGGCTGGTGATGATCGACCAGCGCGGTACCGGCGCGAACGCCCTCGACTGCCCGGAGCTGCAGGCCGAGGTGGGCGGATCCGACATCGAACCGCCGACCCGTGAGGCGGTGACCCGGTGTGCCGCGGCACTCGGCGACAAGGCCCGGTTCCATGGCACCGACGCGACGGTCGCCGATCTCGATCTGCTCCGCCGCGCCCTGGGCGTGCCGACGATGGTGGTGGACGGGGTCTCCTATGGTTCGTTCACCGCGTCGCGATACGCCGTCGCGCATCCCGGCAACGTCTCGAAACTGGTCCTCGATTCGGTGCTCCCCCACCACGCGACCGCCGACCAGTCGCTGTATCTCCAAGCGCTGAAGGCGACCACGCGCGTCCTGCGGGACGCCTGCGCCGAGCCGCCCGCATGCGGCTCCGATCCGGCGGAAGATCTCGCATGGCTGGTCCGGAACCGGGACACGGCGGCGGGCGTCGCACTGTTCGACATGATCGTCACCTACGAGTTCGTAGACCCCAGCTATCGGGACCCGTCGGCGCTGGGAACCGACCTGATCACCGCGCTGCGGACCGCGCGCGGTGGCGACACCACGAAGCTCGACTCGCTCCTGCGGGATCTCGCGTCCGGCGGCGACCCGCTCGCGTCGTTCAGCGCGGGCCTGCACGCCGCGACACTGTGCGCGGACATGCGTTTCCCTTGGGGTGACGCGGAAACACCCAGCCTCGTCCGCGAGCCGCTGCTCGAACTGGCCGAGAAGCGGTTGAGCGCCCGAGATACCTGGCCGTTCAGCCCTGCCGTCGCGACCGGGGTCGGGTTCGTGCGGACCTGCCTGCCGTGGCCGGAAGTCCCGGCGAGCTCGAACCCGGGCGGGAAGCTGCCGGACGTCCCGGTGCTGCTTCTCAACGGCGATCGCGACCTGTCGACACCGATGGAGTGGGCGTACACGGAGGCCGAAGCGGCGCCGCGGGGCAAGGTCGTGATCGTCGAAGGAGCGGCGCATTCCATTCAGTACCGGGAGCGGGGAGTGGCCGGGCGGAAGGCGGTGGCGGAATTCCTGGCCGCGACTTGAGTCTCCACCCACTGGAGCCTTTACCGTCGTTCCCATGACGATCACCGTTCTCGACACCTACCCCGCCATGCGCGAGATCCTGCGCGCGCCACGGGAGGACCGCGCGGCACTGCTGAAGGCGATGGTCGAGCCCGCCGCCGGGATGTACCGCTACTTCCCGGGCGACGTCGACCTCGTGGCGATGCACGCGATGGGCGCCGGGTTCCCGCTCGAACGCGACGAGGATCGCTGCCTGGAGGCTCTCGACGCCCTGCACGAAGCGGACGCCTGGAACCGCATCCGGCGGGCGCTCGACGACGCCGTCACCGCGCAGCTCGCCGCGACGCCCGGGCTGACGGTCCCGGACATCACCGTGCTCACCGTGCTGGGTGATCCCGGCGACCGGCACTTCATGGGACCGAACCTGGGGATGTCGGCCAACGGCAGCGTGTCCGGTTACCTCTACCTCAACTTCTGGCCGTACCCGGAGAACCTGGCGAGGCTGGAGGCCACCGCCGTCCACGAGCTGAACCACAACCTGCGCTACAGCCCCGGCGGGGTGATCTGGGATCCGGCGACCGTCACGGTCGGCGAGCAGATCGTGTCCGAGGGGCTGGCCGACGCGTTCGCCCGCCAGTTGTACGGCGACGAACTCGGCTACGCCCGTATCGGTGTGGCGCATCTGCGCGACGACGCGGTGTTCGAGAAGGTCGTCTCCGGCTTGGAGATCACCGGGATGCAGAACTTCGCGGCCTGGGTGCACGGAGACGAGACCGCCGCCCGCTACGGTGGCACTCCCGTCGGCCTGCCGACCGGCGCCGGGTACGCGGTCGGCAACCGGCTCGTCGACGCCTACCTGGCCGCGACCGGCCGGACCGCCGCGGAGGCCCTGCTGGTGGACCGCCGCGACGTCATCGACACCGCCCTCAGGACTCGCGCCGCCTCGACCGGATCGTGAGCACCACCAGCGCGCCACCGACCAGCAGCAGGAACAGGCCGGACACCAGCAGACCTCGCACCTCGCTGCCGGTCGAGGCCAGCGGGCCGCTGTCGGACGGTCCGCCGCCCGGTGCGGTGCCTCCCGGCTGGCCCGGTGTCGTGTAGGTGGTCACCCCGGGGCCCGGGGTCGTGCTCGAGGAACTGCTGGTGGTGGTCGAAGTAACGCTCGACGAGGTGGAGCTCGATGACGTCGCACTGGACGAGGTGCTGCTCGACGTCGGGCCGGTCGACGTGCTGCTCGTAGGACTCGACGAGGAGGTCGACGTCGGTGTCGTGGAAGTGGACGTGGCCGACGTCGAGGAGCTGGACGTCGAGGTCGAAGTCGGGCTCGTCGACGTGGAACTGCTGCTCGACGACGAAGACGAAGACGAGCTGCTCGGCGTAGTCGTCGGCGTGCTGACGCATTCGGGCAGATCACCGTCGAACGGGTAGGCGTGGAACTCCTGCCCGCCACCGCCGGTCGCTTCGGAACTGTGCACCAGCGAGCCCGTGGTGAAGAACCGGCCGTTCATCCCGGACGCGGTGACGGTCGCGGTGCTCCCGGGCTCGCCGATCAGCACGCTTCCCTGGAATTGGGCGCCACCGGCGATCTTCACCTGGGTGGCGTCCGGGAAGTTCCACAGCAGCCGCTCGCGCAATTTGTTCAGCGGGTCCTGATCGTTCAGGTCACCGGTATAGGTGTTGATCGTGCGGGCGGCGCCCACCATGTTGACCAGGATCGTCGCCCCCGCCGGGATGCCCTCGAACTCGATGCCCTGCATGCCGCCGGTGGCGCCGGTCAGGTCGAAGTCCACAGTGAACACCTGCAGCGCGGATTTGCCGTCCCCGGTGAACAGGGTGCGATAGCCCTGGTTGACCGCCGTGCCGGTGGCAGGCCGCGGTGTGGCGCCGTCCCGCGCGTAGCACTTGCTCGCCACTCGCAGATCCTCGCGCAGGCTCAAATAGGGTTTCGCCGCGTCGGGGTCTTTTTCGAGGGTGCCGGTCACCGTCCCGGTGACGGTGCCCGCGTGCCGGACGACCCCGCCGTCGGCGAGCAGTCGCTGGTCGGCCGCGACGCTGACGTTTCCGCCGGTGGTCAGGAAGTCGGCGCCGTCGGGCGGCGGAACACGTGATCCGACACCGGCGATGCCGACGTTGTAGACGGACGACGCGCCCGCTCGCTTCGCCATGTCGAAATCACCGAGGACGACGACCCGGCCCTCGGCTTCGGCCGCCGCTTCCCGTACCTGGAATTCACCGCCGACATAGACGTTGATGCCGTTGTCCCGGCCCGCGTAGTCCTTGTTGTTCACCGGCGGGTACTTATCCGGGCACGCCGGACCGACACACGGACCCAGTCCGCCCGGCAAAGGGGCGGCGGCCGCGCCGTCGGTGACCACGAGAGCCGCCACGCACACCGCTGCGGCGGCACCGGCGGAAAGAGAGGCGAATCGCCTTGCACGCATGCGGCGATTCTTGTGCCCACCGGCCGGGGGAACACAATCGGAATCCGGAAATACCCCCGACCGGGCGAGGTGGGTAACCCGGCCCATTGGGAGGCGTCCAGTGTTGTCCAGAGAACGAAATTCCAGGTGGACCGCGAAATCCCTAAAGTCCTGACCGACGATGGGAGGTTCGCCACATGACGGGCACCGGAGTACGCACGCGCACCGGTTCGGTCGAAGTGCTCGCGGGCTTTCTCGTCCTGATTCTGCTCGTGCGGTGGCTGCTCGGCGACGTCCTCGGGGCGCCGATCGTGCAGACCTGGACGACGGTCTTCGTTTCGATCGTGCTCCAGGCCGTTCCATTCCTCGTCTTCGGCGTGACCCTTTCCGCCGCGATCGCGGTCTTCGTGCCGCGGGAATTCTTCGCGAAAGCCCTGCCGAAACATCCGGCACTCGCGGTTCCGGCCGCCGCGGCGACCGGAATGGTGCTGCCGGGCTGCGAATGCGGTTCGGTCCCGGTGGCCGGCGCGCTGGTGCGTAAGGGGGTCACCCCGGCCGCGGCGCTCGCGTTCCTGCTCGCGGCCCCCGCCCTCAACCCGGTCGTGCTGGCCGCGACGGCGATCGCGTTCCCGGATCGGCCGTCGATGGTCTTCGCCAGAGCGGCGGCCGGGCTCGCCGCTTCGGTCCTGATGGGCTGGCTGTGGCTCGGCCTCGGCCGGACGGAATGGATCAAACTGCCCGAACACGCCCACGGTGACACGCGCTGGCGGGCGTTCGCCGGCGCGGCGGGCCACGACCTGGTGCACGCGGGTGGCTTCCTGGTCGTCGGGGCCATGGCGGCCGCGACGCTCAACGTCCTGATCCCGGGCCGCTGGCTCCAGGTCGTCGCCGACCACCCGGTGCTCGGTGTCCTCGCGTTGTCGCTGCTGGCGGTCCTGTTGTCGATCTGCAGCGAGGCGGACGCCTTCGTCGCCGCCTCGCTGACCCAGTTCTCCCTCACCGCCCGCCTGGCGTTCCTGGTGATCGGGCCGATGGTCGACCTGAAACTGTTCGCCATGCAGGCCGGCACCTTCGGCAGGCGGTTCGCGTCGAGATTCGCGCCCGCCACGTTCGTGGTCGCGCTCGCCTGCGCGGCCGTGACCGGGACGGTGCTCTGGTGAACCGGACCGCGGCGACCGTTGTGCTGCTCCTGCTGGGCGCGGCGGTGCTCAAGGTCTGCCTGACCGGCCAGTACCTGCGCTATGTCAAGGAAGGGCTCTGGCCGTTCCTGGTCGCGTCCGGTCTTCTGGTCCTGGTGCTCGCGGCCGCGAACCGCCATCGTCACCCGAAAGTGGGGTGGCTGCTCCCGCTTCCGGTGCTCGCCCTGCTGTTGGTCGCCCCGCAGCCGCTCGGCAGTTACGCGGCGGGCAACGCGGGCATGGCGCTGACGCGCTCCGACGAATACCCGCCCCTGCCCGACGGCGACCCGGTGAAGGTGACCGTCCTGGACTACGCCTCGCGCGCGGTGTTCGACGAGGGCCGTTCCCTCGGCGCGAGGCGGGTCGTGCTCACCGGCTTCACCGCCACCGGCGCGGACGGCGCGTCGCTGCTCGTCCGGATGATCCTGACCTGCTGTGCCGCGGACGGGCGGCCGGTCAAGGTCGTGCTGGACGGCCGCGTCCCGAGCGAACCAGACACCTGGATCGAGGTCACCGGCACGTTCCGGCCGGGGTCCGTGGTGGACGAGGTCAACGGGGAACGCATCCCGTTCCTGAAGGTCGAAAGCGCGACACCGGTCCCCGCGCCCGAACGTCCCTACGAATAGTCAGGTCCAGCTCCACTGGATCCCGTACTGGCCGGGCTGCGGATCGAGGGTGATGAACTGGAAGGTGCTGGTGTCCCTGTCGAACGTCGCCTCGCACCGTTCCTCAGGCGGCAGCACGCCGCGCGGCCGGAAGAACCCGGCGCAGCGCCGCGGCAGCCGGCCGGGATCGAAGCTGACCTGCACCGCGACGTCCCGCGCCGGCCGGTAGAGCGCGACCTGCACGTGCCTCCGGCCCTGGCCCGGCGGATAGCGCACGCCGAACTCGACGACGGCGAGTTCGCCAGCGGCCAGGGTGCGGTCGAGGACGAACTCGAACACGCAGGTGGACGACGGGACGTCCGCGCGGAACCGCGCCGGACGGCAGCCGTCGGTGTACAGCACGGACGGCGGCTGCGTGATGCTGGAGCACCGGTTCACGAAGACGAACCGTGAGGTGCCGTCCCGGTCGGCGCGGATCAGCCGCCGGACCCGGACCGATTCCTGGTTGCCGTCGCCGTCGACCCGGTAGGTGAGATATTGCGAAAGCCGGTGCGGGGTGTCGAGCTCGTCCGGCGTCACATCCATTTTGGACAGTGCGCGCACCACCTCCTCCGGCCGCCGCCACACCTGGTCGTAGCTCAGGGCGTGTCCGGTGCGGACGGTCCAGCGGCCACGGGGGCGGCGCGGGCCGAGCAACCCGGTAAGCGTTTCCGGCGATTGCCCGAGAATGGCCTCCAGCGCGGTCACCGCGGCGA
>NZ_LQMT02000053.1:6401-8792 GCF_001620365.2 Amycolatopsis keratiniphila subsp. keratiniphila | reverse complement strand
TCGTTGACGCTCCCCCGGCCGCGATTAGGGTCGAAATCGTCGGAAGAATCCCCGAATCGCCGACGACTCGCACGTCCTCCCGCCGATGACCGAAGAGGATGATCTCGCATGCGCTCACCCACGAAACGATGGCGCCGTCGCACGCTCGCCGTCGCGACCTCCACACTGGCGGCCGGGGCCTTCCTGGTCGCCGCGCACCCCCAGGCCGGTGGAGCCGCGCCACCCGCTTTCCCCGAAGTGGCCGATCAGGTTCCGCAACTGGTGGAGGCGGGTGTCACCGCCGGCCCAGCGTCGGTATCCGGTGGCGGAACGTCCACTTCGGCCGACCGGTCCGTCTGCGCGCCCGGCGCGCACTGGCTACGCGTCCGTTTCACGGAGCTTTCGTTGCGTGGCAACGATTCCGTGACCTTGAGCGGCAGCGGCACGGGTTCGTTCACGCTCACCTCGCGACACTGGCCGGGCAAGGCGTTCCACACCCGCGCGTTCGAAGGCGACTGTGTGCGCGTGTCGGCGGCGCTGACCGATCCCGCCAGCCGCTTCACCATCGACGCCTACCAGGCGGGCGACCGGCCGCTCGCCGAAGCGACGACCACGGTGGCCGCCGTCGGCGACGTCTGCGGGTCTTCGTGCAACCAGACCGCGCCGCTGATCAAGAACATGAACCCGCAGGCCCTGATCCTGGCTGGCGACAACGCCTACAGTTCGGGCACGCTGTCGGAATACAAGAACAACTACGACCCTTACTACGGGCAGTTCAAAGCGATCACCTATCCGACGCCGGGAAACCACGAATACAACACCTCCGGCGCCTCCGGCTACTTCGATTACTTCGGCGCGCGGGCCGGTGAACGCGGCAAGGGCTATTACAGCTTCGACGTCGGCGACTGGCATTTCGTGGCGCTCAACTCGAACATCACCCGCGGCACCGGCTCGGCGCAGGAAACCTGGCTGAAGAACGACCTGGCGGCGAGCACCAAACCGTGCACGGCCGCGTTCTTCCACCATCCGCGGTTCAGCCGCGGCTCCCACGGCGACGACACGTCGGTCAGGCCGTTCTTCCAGGCGCTCTACGACGCGAAGGCCGACCTCGTCGTCGTCGGCCACGACCACAATTACCAGCGCTACGCACCGTCCCGGCCGGACGGCACACGCGACGACGTGAACGGCGTCCGCGAACTGCTGATCGGGACCGGTGGCCGGGGCTACTACAACTTCGACCAGTCATCGGCCGCCGTGCAGGAGGCTGGCAACACCAACACCTTCGGCGTCGGGAAGCTGACGCTGAGCGCGACCGACTACCGCAGCGACTTCGTGCCGGTGTCGGGCCGCACCTTCACCGACACCGCGACCGGCAAATGCAAGAAGGCCGCCTCCTCCCCCGCCTTCTCCGTCGGCACCAGCCCGTCTTCGGTGTCGGTGCGGCCGGGCGGTACAGCGTCGGTGACGGTGAACGTCGGCAGTACCGGTGGCTTCACCGCGGCGACCGCGCTCTCGGTCTCCGGCCTGCCCTCGGGCGTGACCGGGACGATCTCCCCCTCGTCGGTCACCCCGCCCGCGAACGGCACGGCGACCGCGACGCTGACCTTGACCGCTTCGGACACGGCGTCCGGATCGGCGTCCGCCACGGTCACCGGGACCTCGGGGTCCACGACCCAGACGGCGAAGGTCACGGTGAGCGTCGGAGCGGCGGGCGGTGAGGCGTTCGCCGACGACTTCGAGACCGACAAGGGCTGGCGGCTCAACGCGGCCGGGGCGGACACCGCCACGGCGGGCAAGTGGGAGCGAGGCGATCCCGAGCAGACCACCTCGACCTACAGCAACCAGATCAAACAGCGCGGCGACACCACCAGCGGCGCGAACTGCCTGGTCACCGGGCGGCTGGCCGGATCGGAGTACGGCGTGAACGACCTCGACGGCGGGGCGTCGTCGATGGCCTCACCGACGTTCACGGTGCCCGCGGGCGGGAAACTGACCTTCTCCTACACCTTCGCGCACGGCGACAACGCGACGTCGGCGGACTACCTGCGGATCCGGGTCCTCGACGGGACCACGCCGACGACGGTGTTCGAGAAGACCGGCTCCGCGACCGAGGTGGCCGGGGTCTGGCAGAACGCCACAGCGGACCTGTCGTCGTTCGCCGGCCGTAGCGTGCGGCTGCTGGTCGAAGCCGCCGACGCGAGCACCGCGTCGCTGTGGGAGTCCGCGGTCGACGACATCCGCGTCACCGCGTAGCGCCATGTACGTCTCCTCCATCCGCTCGGCCGACCCCGCCCGGACCGCGGGCCGTACGAAGCACGCGGTCCCCGGCACGGTCATCGGGCTGGGCGTGGTCAGCCTGATCACCGACCTGTCCGCCGAGATGGTCACCGCCGTCCTCCCGCTCTACCTCGT
>NZ_LQMT02000053.1:2643-6396 GCF_001620365.2 Amycolatopsis keratiniphila subsp. keratiniphila | reverse complement strand
GGCGGCTACTTCGCCGACCGCCTCGGCCGTCCGAAGGCCGTCGCCCTGGTGGGCTACGGCCTTTCGGCGGCCACCAAACTCGCCTTTCCGGCCGCCGGGTCCTCGCTCGGCGCGATCGGCCTGGTGATCGGCGCGGACCGGGCGGGCAAGGGCATCCGCACCGCCCCTCGGGACGCGATGATCACCCTCGCCACCCCGGCCGACGGCCTGGGCCGCGCGTTCGGGGTCCATCGCGCCATGGACACCGCCGGCGCGCTGCTCGGGCCGATCGCCGCCTTCGGCCTGCTGACCGTGCTCGTCGGCGACTACCCGGCGGTGTTCGGGGTGAGCTTCTGCCTCGCCGTGATCGCGGTGATCGTGCTGGCGGTGTTCGTCCGTGCCCCCGCCGGGACCGTCGAGCGGTCGCGGGTCCGGTTGCGCGCCGGATTCGCCTTGCTGCGCGGGGCTGGGCTTCGCAGAACCTGCCTGGCCGCGGCGCTTCTCGGTGTGTGCACGGTCGGCGACATGTTCCTGTTCGTCGGCGTGCAGCGGTCCGCGGGGCTGCCGCCCGGAGCGCTTCCCTTGCTGCCACTGGCGACGGCGCTGACGTTCATGGTGCTGGCGTCGCCGATCGGTCGGCTCGCGGACCGGCTCGGGCGGTGGAAGGTGTTCCTGGCCGGGCACGTCGTGTTGCTCGCCGCGTACGTCGTCCTGGCCGCTTCGGCGACCGGGTGGCTCGTCGCGGTGGTCGTCCTGGCGGCACACGGCGTGTTCTACGCGTGCACGGACGGCGTGCTGATGGCACACGCGGCGCCGCACGTGCCGGAATCGTTGCGGGCCACCGGTCTCGCGTTCGTCCAAACCGGACAGGCGCTGGCCAGGGCCGCCGGTGCGGTGCTGTTCGGCGCGCTCGCGGCGGGGATGGCACTGGCCCCCGCGTTCGCGGTGTTCGCCGTGGCGCTGCTGGTGTCGGTACTGGCCGGATCGAGGATGGCATGAAGCGGATCTGGGCGGGCGTCGCGGCGCTCGTGGTCACTGTCGTGGCCGGGGCGGTGTTCGTCGGGCTCCGCACCGGCGACGCGGTGGCGGAACAGCGGCTCGACCTCGCTCAAGGCGGGCTGCTGTACGTCGACGAATCGGGCCGCGTCCGGCAGGACGACCGCGTCGGCCCGTCCTGTCAGCGCGTCGACGTCGCCGCGGGCACCCTGGCGTGCCTGCGCGCGACGGCGGTACCCGACCAGGCCGAGCTGATCGTCACGAAACCGGGGGCGGAACCGCGGCGGATCTCCGAGTGGGGAATGCCGTCGCGGGTCCGGATGTCGCCTTCCGGACGGCTGGTGGGCTGGACGGTGTTCCGCGCCGGGGACTCGTATCTGGGCGGGGTGGGCACGTTCTCCACCACCGCCGGGATCTACGACCTCGACACCGGGAACCATTACGGCTCACTGGAGGACTTCGCGCTCACCGTCGACGGAAAGCCTTACCCCGCCCAGGATCTGAACTACTGGGGCGTGACCTTCGCCCGCGACGATCTGACCTTCTACGCCACGGCCCGGTCCGCGGGTGGCACCTGGCTGGTCCGCGGCGATCTCCGCGGTCGCACGCTGACCACGGTGCGGCAGAACGTCGAATGTCCCTCCCTCTCGCCGGACGGCACGCGCGTCGCCTACAAGTTCCGTGACGGCGACCGCTGGCGGCTGCACGTACTATCCCTTGTGGACGGACGTGACGTCCCGCTCGCGGACCCGGCGCATCTCGACGATCAGGCGCAGTGGCTGGACGACAAGACCGTCGCCTACGGGCGGGACAAGGCGATCTACTCCGTCCTCGCCGACGGCACCGGCACGCCCACGCTCCTCCGCGCGAACGGCTCCTCCCCCGCGGTGGTGCGGTGATCCCCCGTGACTGCACCCCGATCGGCCTGGTGCTGGCGGCGGTGGCCGCCGTCGTGGTCGTGGTCCTGCCCGCGCCGGTCCCGGCGGTCAAGGCTCCGGTCTCCGCGTCGGTCACCGACGTGTGGCCGGGCGCGCGGATCGCCGCGAACACCGTCACCGGTTCGCCCTACACACCCTTGGCGTACTTCGATTCCGGGACCTCCGCCGGGATCACCCGGGCGAGCGATTCGCTCCGGCTGACGCTGGGAGAACGAGTGCTCCGCGAGGTCCCGCTCTCGGGCTCGCCACGGTTCGTTCTCGCCACTTCCCCGGACTCACTGGTGTGGCTGGAACTGTCCGACATCACCGGGACGGGCGCGTTGTGGCGCGCCGGGCCACGCGGCGAGAACCCGGTCCTGGTCACCGCCGACACCGGGCGGGTCGTCCTCCTGGATTCCCAGTACGACCTCGTCGTGCACGAAGGCCGAGCGTCCTGGGTGGCCGTGCGGGGCGACGCCACCGAGGTGCGGACGGTCGCGTTGTCCGGCGGCCCCGTGACGAGCACGCCACTGCCCGGCGACTTCGCGCTCACCGCCTGGCCGTTCGCGACGTCGGCCGCCGTCGAGCAGGCGGGACCGTCGGAGCTGGTGGACCTCCGCGACGGCCGGGTCTCGCGGGTCGGCGGGCAGAACGTCGAACTGGTCGACTGCACGCCGTCCTGGTGCCGGGTCCAGGTGCTGCGCCAGAGCGGGACGGCGCGGTTCGACCTGATGAAACCCGACGGCTCCGAACGACGGCGGGTCGGCGGGAAGGGGATCCGGCCCGCGTTCGGCGACGTCGTCGTGCTCGACCGGTACGCGGTCGTGGTCGACGACGACCGCGGTGTGCTCGTCCTCTACGACACCGCCACCGGCAGGCTGGCCGACCTGGCCGCGGAGTTCGGCACCGTGCTGGCGCGGGGGCCGTACGTGTGGTGGTCGGTGGGCGGGAACGAGGCGCTCACCTGGCGGGTACTGGACCTGCGCACGCTCGAGGCATCTGTTTGACTGCTGCCGTGCCGTCCGATCGTGAGACCTCCGTCGAAGCGGAGTTCTCTCGGGTGGTCGGCCGGTTCGCCGGCCCGGCCAGGGGCGCCGGACTGCTCGTGATCAGCGTTTTCGGCGTGCTCGCCACGCCGTCGGGCGCGCTCCCGCTCGCCTTCGGTCTGCTGGCGCTGGCCCTGATCACCGCCGTGGCCGAGTACGTCGTCGGGAAGACGGGCCGGGGCAGGCCGGTGGCGTTCGCGCTGACCTTTGTGCGCGCCGGGGCGATCTGCGGCACCCAGTTCCTGACCGCGCCCGAAGCGGGCGAGCTGAACCAGTGGGCGCTCAACGTGCTCACCCTCACCGCGATCACCCTCCAATGGGAATGGCCACCGAAGGTCACCGTGCCCGCCATCGCCTGCCTGCTGGCGATCGAAGTGGTGCCGCTCGGCTTCGAGGACGGCTTCTCGGTGGTCCTGCGAGTGCTCATCGAAGCCACCCTCGCCCGCGGCGCCTTCCTCCTGTTGTCGCGGACCACGCGCCGGATCGACCATCTCCGTGAGCGCCGGGCCCGGCTGACCCGTGAGGAATCCCTTGCCGTGGAGCGACGATTACAGGAGCGGGAGTATCTGGCCGTGCTGCACGACACGGCCGCGGCCACCTTTCTCACCGTGGCCCAGCGCGGGGAAACGACGGATCCGTCCGAGGTCGCAGGCTACGCCCGCCGCGATCTCGCGATCCTCACCGGTGAATCCGGTCCCGGCAGTGTGGTCGACCTCGAAACCTCGTTGCGCGGCGTGCTCGCGCAAAGCCCGGTGAAGGTCGAGACGCACTGGTCGCCGGTCGCGCCGATCCCGGCGTCGGCGGCGCTCGCGCTG
>NZ_LQMT02000053.1:607-2624 GCF_001620365.2 Amycolatopsis keratiniphila subsp. keratiniphila | reverse complement strand
GTGCGCGAGGCGCTGCTGAACGTCGACCGGCACGCGGGTGTCCGCGAGGCCCGGCTGACGGTCGAAGACGGCGTGCGCGTGACCGTGCGGGACGAAGGCCGCGGGTTCGATCCGGCGAAGACCCCGGCGCAGCGGCGAGGTATCCGGGAATCGCTCGTCGAACGCATGGCCGCGGCGGGCGGCCGGGCCGAGGTGACCTCCGCGCCCGGCGCGGGGACCACGGTGGAACTGGTGTGGCCGGATGAATGAGACCGCGGACCGCGTCCTCGGCGGCTGCCGGATCGCGGTCCTGCTCGCGACGGCGGCGATCCAGGTCGGACTGAGCCTGGCGCGGCTGACCGACACCCCGGGCCGGGTCGCGTACGCGGCCCTCGCCGGTGTGCTCGTCGTGGCGGCGTGGTGGGTGCTGCGCTGGAAGCCGGTCCCCTGGCCGGTCGCGATCGCAGGGGCGGTCGTCGTGCTCGCCGCGTCGACGGTCGCGGTCTGGACGCTGCCCCCGGACCGGCTCTTCGGCGACGAGAACTGGGCGTCCGGTCTCGCGGGCTGGCATCTGCTGGTCCTGCTGATGGACCGTCCCGCGATCGCGATGGCCGCGCTCGTCCTCCAGATGGCGCTCGCCGTCGTCCGGCAGTTCGGCGTGGAGCTCACGGATCGCGGCGAGATCGGCAGCGTGGTGATCGTCGCGCTCAGCGTGCTCGCCTTCCAGGCCGCGACGCTGGCGCTGATCAGGGTGGTCAACCGGCGGGCGGGTGAGGCCGCGGAGGCCTCCGCCGAGCGGGACCGCCAGGCCCATCGCAAGGCGCTCGCCGAGGAGCGGGAGGCCGACCAGCGGAACCGGTTCGCCGGACAGCTCGGCGCCACCTTGCCGCTGCTGGCCGGGCTGGCCGACCGCACCCTCGACCCGCGTGACGACACGGTCCGGCGGCGATGCGCGCTCGCGGCCACGCAATTGCGGCGGTTGTTCGCGGAGAACGACGACGTCCCCGACCCGCTGCTGCACGAGGTCTCGGCCTGCGTCGATCTCGCCGAGCGGCGGGGGCTGACGGTGACGCTCGCGGTCAGCGGCGGACCGGCCCCGGTCCCGACCGCCGTCCGCCGCGAACTGACCGGTCCGCTGATGACCGCGCTGGTCGCCGCCCGGTCGCAGGCCAGGGTCAGCGTCCTGCGTGCCGACGACGAGATCCGTGTCGCGGCGATCACGGACGGTGAACCGGGGGTGACGGAGAACGGATCGGGCGCCGTCGACGTCGAATGGCACGCACTGGGAGAACGATCGTGGATGGAGGCGAAATGGCGTTCGCGACCGAACTGACCGCGGTGGTCGTCGACGATCATCCGGCCGTACGGGCCGGGGTCGNNNNCCCCGCCGGTCAGCGTCGTGGCCGAGGGCGAGGACGTGCGTGCCGCGTGGATCGGCGAGGGCGCACAGGCCGACGTCGTCATCCTCGACCTGCACCTCAACAGCACCACGCCGGCGATGGGCGATCTGCGACGGCTCACCGAAGCGGGCCGCCGCGTCGTCGTCTACTCGATGCGGGCCGACGACGAGACCGTGCTGCAGTGCCTCGAACTCGGCGCGCTCAGCTATCTCACGAAAGCCGAGGGCGCGGAGCATCTCCTCGAAGCCGTGCGCACCGCGGCGGCCGACCGGTCGTACACACCGCCGTCGATGGCGGGCGCGATGGCCGGGGACCGCTCCGAGCGGCGGCCCGCCCTCTCCGCGCGCGAGACCGAGGTGCTCATCGAGTGGTTCCAGTCCGAGTCGAAGGACTTCGTGGCGCACCGGCTGGGGATCTCGCCGAACACGGTGAACTCGCATCTCGAGCGGATCCGGGTCAAGTACGCCCAGATGGGCAGGGAGGCCCCGACCAAGGCCGCGCTCGTCGCGCGGGCGATCCAGGACGGACTGATCGGCGTAAGCGATTTGTGATCGGTTGTGGTGCGAACGGACCACTCTCACCTCCTCTTTCACCGACTACGTTGCGTGACGAGCCACGAGTCCGAGGAGATCCATGAA